>CAVQCG010000001.1:0-589398 GCA_963710975.1 uncultured Thermoleophilia bacterium
CGAGCCGGTGCCGCCGAGGAGATAACCGTGCCAGAGAAGGATCTTCATGGCGGGCATCCTGACGATCATCTCGTGCGGAGGTCGCAGCGAGGCGACGAGCGCGCCTTCGAGCAGCTGATCGCGACGCACCGGAACCGGCTGTACACGCTGGCCGCCCGTGAGCTCGGCTCGTCGGCGGACGCCGAGGACGCGGTCCAGGAGACGTTCGTCAAGGCGTGGAGGGCACTTCCCCGCTTCCGGGGGGAGTCGAGCTTCTCGACGTGGGTGTACCGCATCTGCCTCAACTCGATCTCCGATCAGCGCACCCGAGCCGCGCGGCGCACCGCAACTCCACTCGAGGAGATCGGAGAGCCGAGCGACCCGCGAGATGCGCTGGCCGAGCACGAGCTCTCGGGCGCACTCCAGCACGCGCTGGCAGCACTCGACGAGAGCTACCGCACCGCCGTGATCCTCTACGACGTGCTGGGCCGCTCGTACGCGGAGATCGCCGACGTGCTCGGCGTCCCGGAAGGCACGGTGAAGTCGAGGATCTTCAGAGGGCGTGCGGAGCTCGCGCGTCAGCTGGGAACCCTGTATGAGGACGAGGAGTCGAACCTACGATGAGCACGACGCATCCCAGCGATCTCGAGCTGTTCGAGTACGTGGAAGGCGAGCTCGACGAGCCGTCGGCCGCCCGTATCCAGCTCCACGTGGACGGCTGCCCGATCTGTGCCGCGGCAATCGCCGAGAGCGGTCGGGGGCGAGACGCTCTTCGTGCCTCTCCTGTCCTCGAGCTACCGGATTCGGCCCGTCAGACGCTTCGCGACCAGCTGGGGGAACAGGAGCCCGCCCCGGAACGGCCTCGCCGCTGGTCGCCGGGACGGTTGGCCGCAATCCTCGCGCCGATCGCCGCCGTCGCGGTAGCGGCGGTGGTTGCCGTCGTCGTCGTCACCGGTAACGACGACAAGGCCCAGAAAGCCAACCCGGAGGCTGCGCTGGCAACCGCTGCGGGCGCGGCAACGGCACCGTCTGCCGATGCGTCCGTCGCGGGAACGACAGCGGCTGCGGAGACGGCGGCCGCGGACAGCTCGTCCGCCATCGAGTCGACCGTGGCACCCGTCCTCGTCCGGAAGGTCTCGGGCCCAGCGGATGAGGTCGTTGCGCTACTGCGAAAGGCCGGGCTCACCGCGGCGACGACACAGGATGGAATCACGGTCACCGACTCGGATGCCACGACGGTCGACCGGGTGCTCGATGGCAGGCAGAAAGGCTCGGTTGCGGTCTTCGTGGTGCCTTCCGCACCGTAGACGCACAAGGGAGCCCGATAATCGCGAGCTGGAGACGCCGGAGGATCGCCTTCAGCGGGAACTGAGGCCGCTCGCCGTCGCGTCCTGACTCGGAACGGGGAGAGATCCCTCTTTGAGGGGACGTCCCCTCCCCCGTTTCAGACGATCCTCTCGCCGTGGCACAGGAGCACGACTGCGGCGAATCCGGTCAAGGAAGCCTCGGGGGCGTACTGCCCCCGTCGAGTGTGGCGCCGGGAAACGGCCCCTCGAAGGGGGGGTTCGAAGCAGCGGGGCAACCCGCTGTGGAGGATCTCCCTGGAGAGGGGCACGCCCCGGAGTCGCGCGCGACCTCGGTGGTACATCACTTCCGAGGCTCCCTTGACCGGGACGCCGGAGGTCGCGGGGCGAGGGTCACCGACCGCCGCACCTTCCTCGGTCTCGGAATCGGGGCCGTGGCCGCGGCCGCCGTCATGGTCGCTCCCGCGGTTGCCAGCGCAGCACGGCCGGGCCAGCTTCCACCGAAGAAGCCACCGCTCAACCCGTGCCATTACCGGATCCCGTGGATCCTCGAGCCGTTCGCGCGCACCGGCGTCGAAGGCTGCTCCCCTGACGACGTCGGCACGTCCGCGACGCCCTGCGCCGCCTGTGCCGCCTGCCACGCGCACGCGGCCAACAAGATCTTTGCGAGTCAGGCGGCCGCCAACGCAGGTCGCGCGCACAAGGGTTGCCGCTGCTCCGTCGTCAAGGGCACGCCGATGCTCGTCTCGACCTGGAACACGCTGTTCTCCCAGGGACTCCGGCGCCGCACGTCCGTCGACAAGCGCTGGCCCTGGGTCGTACAGGCGCTGATGCGCGACCCGAGCTACCGGTAAGAACCCGGAACCCTAAGGCTCTACATGAGGTCGATACGCGCTCAGACGAGCGCTATCCGCCACAGTACGCTGGAATCCGCGATATGAACCAGGCTTAGCTGCCTGCCTCTTTGAGCCCCCGCTCAAGATCTTCGCCGTTCATCGCCGGCGTCAGGTGAATGGATGCGCCGAGGTTCTGGAACAGCGGCTCCACCGTCTTCGGCAACTGCCACGAGCCCTCCATGTCGAAGACCATGATGAACGACCGCCTGCCAGCCTCATCAGGGAAGAAGTACGCCGCCTCCGGCTTGAGCGCCTCCATTGCCGATTGAACCGTCTGCTGGAGCGCTCCGCTCGTGATCGCCTCGTTCCCTTTCTCCACAGGCATGCTGACCTTCAACAACATCCGCATCGTGCGTCTCCTCAGAGTGGGAGGACCGGAATGGCCCTGGGGCCCCTCACCCTACAGTGGATCTGGCTCAGGGTGACTGCGGGCTTGCAGCGACGGAATCTGCTTGCGCGAGCTGGTCGAGCACCTCTCGGAAGAATCGGAGGTCGAGAGACGCAACCCGTAGAGATGGATCGACTCGTTGAACAGCACCTGGCCGCCGAGACGCTATACCGATGACGTGATCCATGACGTCGTCGGCGCGCTCCTGGCCTGCTGAGCGGGCCGGCCCGACGCCGCCTAGGGCTTCTATGAGATACGGGTAGCCTGGAAAACGGCTTGGCTAGCCGCGTGCTCTAGCTAGGTGAGGTAGAAGTAGAGTGCGTAGAGGAGCTCGGCCGCGGGGTTCGTCGTGTGCACCGTGACGTCCGGCGGTACGGTGAGAAGCGCCTCGGAGTAGTTGAAGACGATCTTGACGCCCGCCTCGACGAGATCGTCGGTGACGCTCTGCGCAGACGCAACGGGGACGGCGAGCACCCCGACGATGATGTTCTTCTCGCGCACCAGACTCGCCATGTCCGCGTAGTCGGACACGCTCGTCTTGCCGATCGCCTGCCCGACCTTCGCTGAATCGACGTCGAAGACCGCTGCGATGTTGAAGCCGTGATCGGCGAAGACCGTCGAGCTCGCGATCGCCTGGCCGAGCCGGCCGGCGCCGAAGAGCGCGATGTTGTGCTGCCCCTGCGTGCGAAGAATCTTGCGAATCTCGTCGACCAGCGTGTCGATCGAATAGCCGACCCCACGCTTGCCGAACTTGCCGAACCCGGACAGGTCACGCCTGATCTGGGTTGCGTTGATGTTCGTCCACTCGCTGATCTCCTGGGACGAGATCCTCTCCTTCCCCATCTTCTTGGCCTGGGTGAGGACCTGGAGATACCGGCTCAGGCGTGCCGCGACGCCTACGGTCAACCGCTCTCCCACGCGTCTGCCTCCCTCGGTTCGCACGTCTACCGCCATGGTTTGTGACAGCATACCGACTCGACTCCAGGCGCATGAAATGAGCCGTCGCGGGCCATCCAGGTCTGCCTGCAGGGCGACTTCGTGCGCGTCATCCAGCGACCCTTCGGCGCAACGCATCTGGGTGCACGAAGTACGTGAACGCCTCCTCGCCGTTCACGAAGACCACTGGAATCCGTTCACGAAACTCCCGTTCGAGCGCCTCGTCGCCGGTGATGTCGATCTCCTCGAGGGTGAACGGCACCTCCGCCCGCACGTTCTCGACCACCCGTCTCGCGCTCTCGCAGAGGTGGCAGCCGCGGGCGCCGACGAGGCGGACGGTGACGGTCAACGAGCCGCGTGGCGGCGGATGGTGAACCTCACCGACGAGGCTGAGGAACCGCCCCGGGCGCCTTCTCGCGCCGATACGCCGAGCGCGCGCACCGTCAGCACGTACCGGCCAGCGGGCAGGAGCCGCCCATCGGAGCCTCGCCCGGTCAGTCCGATCGAGTACGTCCCCGGGAGAACGTCACGTAGACGTGTCAGTACGCCCAACCGCTTCCCTTTGGCAGTTCTGAGCTCGAGCTCGAGCAGGGCCACCGGCTCGATGCCGAGGCCGTTCGCGCCCCAGACGACACGGCCGGCGCGGAACGTGACCACGGCCGGATGCCTGAGCGACGGGGCGAACGCCGTCTTCGAGATCGCGATGTCGCTGACGAGGCGTTCCCGCTTCGTCCGAGCCATGGTCACGACCCAGGGAACGCGCGTCGTTCGCGCGGCGCCGTTGAGGACGATGGTTCCCGCGAACCCGTTCTCGGGCGCCTCGCGCGACGACACTGTGAGAACGACCTTGCCGGAGGCTCCCGGTTCGAGCTCGAGACTTCCCGGGTCGGCGGTGAGCACCGGTGTCACCCGGGAATCCGCCGAGGTGACGAACCCGAAGGCGACCGACAGCGGGTGGTCGGACACATTCGTCACACGGAGCGTGCGCTCGCTTGCCCACACACCGCTCGTCTCGTCACCCGGGACAGTCGGTCCGGCGTCTACGACGATCTCCGCCGCTGCCGCCGCATCCGCGTCGACGAGCCCAGCACCCTGACGTGTGACGCGCTCCGGCAGACCGTCGACAGTCAACGGCGCGGACGTCCCGGCAATCGCGCCTGCGAGCTCGGCGGCATCGAGCTCGGGTCGTGCCTCGGCAACGAGGGCGGCGACCCCGGCTACCGCCGCGGCCGCGGCGCTCGACCCGGTCACGGTGGCGTATCGCGGAGTCCCGTCGGCGGCCGTTCCAGCGTCCGCCGTCGGGATCGCAACGCCCGGTGCGACGAGATCGGGCTTGACCGAGCCCTCGAAGGCGGGGCCCTCGGACGAGAAAGGAGCGACGTGCCCTTGTGCGTCGTTCGCGACCTCGTCGCCCGGGGTGATCGACACGCGAACCTCCCAACCCTGCGCACGGCCGGCGACGACCTGGCGGCCCACGCTTGCCGGCAGAGCAACGACGGGAATCGAGGAACTCTCCTCGAGGGCGAGGCCACCGGCGGGAAGCCCGGTGCCGTACACGAGCACCGCCAGAGCACCGGCAGACGCCGCGTTTCGCACCTTCGTGGCAAGCGACAAGCCATCACCCGGCACGATTACGGCCTTACCGCGGACGAAGCTCGCTCCGGAGGGGTCGAGGAAATCGTCTCGCACGTTGCCGCCCGGCGGTCACCGCGGCCTCGCGTGCGGGATCCGAGAGCGTCGGCCCGGTCGGCGTGACGCCCAGGAGGTCGACGCCCGTTCCGGGTACCACCTCCCCCAGCGATCTGACCGTGCCGGAGAAGACCGCCGTGCCGCCGACCGTCACGTCGACGCGAGCTGAGGGAACCTGAGGCCGGGTGTCGGCCGCACCGACGGTCAGGGCAGCGGGCGCTCCTCCGGGGCCACTGATCGTCCCGAAGCCCGTTCCCGCCGGACCGTCGTTTCCGGCGGCCGCCACGACCAGCGTCCCGAGCGATCGTGCTCCTGCGACCGCGCGCGCCTCGGGGCTGTCCCCAAACGAGGCGTACGGCTCGACGATCGCGGCGAGCGCGACGCGCGCCGCGTCGGTCACGTCGCCGTTCCGGTTCGGATCGACCGCGCGTTCGAGTCCCGCAAGCACGGTGTCGGAACGCCCGAGTATCGCGAACGCCCCGTTTTCGGCGCGCAGCCAGCCGAGAACGCGAATCGGCAGGATCGATGCGCCGGTCGCAACGCCGGCCGCGCCACCCGGCCCGGGCGCACCCGCGACGATGGCGGCCATTCTCGTGCCGTGCGTCTCCAGGCGACCGGTCTCGGGGCTTTCACGCGGCGCTGCCAGCGAGTCGCCGTCCACGAGATCGACGCCAGGCTCCACCTTGCCTGCAAGCGCAGGATGGGAGGAGTCGACGCCCGTGTCGAGCAGGGCGACCGTCACGCCGCTCCCGTCCGATCCCGGAACACCGAGCCCGCTGCGCCAGCCGACGTTGGCATCCGAGCTTCCGAGCGCGACCTCGGAGACCGATGCCGGATACACCGTGCGAACCGGGTAGATGCCGACGACCCCGGGCGCCCTTTCGAGGGCGGCGATATCGCGCCCGTCGAGCACTGCCGAGAACCCGTTGAACGTGCGCGTGTACGCGAACAGCGGCTTGATCTTGACTCCCTGCACCCGAAGCGCCGAAAGAAGACGGCGCTGGAACGCTTGAGCTCGCTTCACGAACCGGCGCTGCGCGCGCGGAGACAGCTGCCCCTGCCGCGCTACGCGCTCGGCGAGGGACGGGCCTGCGAGCACGACGATCATGCGGCCACCGGCCGGAAGCGCGGCCCGGCGCTCGAACGCGCTCTGCCATGCCTCGGCGGCCGTCCGCGAGTCCGCTGCGCCGCTCAGCGGGCCGGCGAGCACGAGCGCAACAGCGACAGCAGCGATCGAAACGACGGTCCCGAGCAGGCGAAAATCACGCGAACGAGGCGAACGCATCTGTCTCAAGATAGTCGGAAGGTCGGAGCACCTGCACGAATCGACCGGCCGATGCGATCATCGCCGCGTTGTCGGTGCAGAGCTCGAGCGGGGCGGAGACCGCGTCGAGCCGTCCCATCTCCGCACGAAGCTCGGAGTTCGCCGCGACGCCCCCGACAACGGCGAGCCGCGCGATTCCGGTCTGTTCGGTCGCGGCGCGGGCACGTTCGACGAGTGCTCGAACGATCGCCCGCTGGTACGACGCAGCGATGTCTGCCCTCCGCTCGTCCAGCTCGGTCTCATCGAGCGCCCGGACGGCGTAGAGGAGCGCCGTCTTGAGGCCTGAGAAGGAGAAATCGAGCCCTCGAACCCGCGCCACCGGGAACCGGAATGCCTCGGGATCGCCCGCGCGCGCGAGACGATCCATCGCTGCACCACCCGGATAGCCGAGACCGAGCATCCGGGCGCCCTTGTCGAACGCCTCACCGGCCGCGTCGTCGATCGTCGTCCCCAGCACCCGATAGCCGGTGCGATCTCGCACCTCCAGGAGGAGCGTGTGCCCGCCGCTCGCGAGGAGGCAGACGAACGGCGGCTCGAGTGGATCGGGCTCGAGATACAGCGACGCGACGTGGCCGTGGAGATGATCGACGAGAGCGAGCGGTAGGCCGCGGGCCCATGCCAGCGCCTTGGCGGCAGAGAGCCCGACGAGCAACGCCCCGATGAGCCCTGGGCCCTGCGTGACGGCAATTGCGCTGACGTCGCCGAGTCCTGAGCCCGCCTGCTCGAGCGCCTCCCGGACGACCGGCACCGTCAGCTCGAGATGCCTGCGGGACGCAACCTCGGGGACGACGCCGCCGTAGCGGGCGTGGAGCTGCGCCTGCGATGCGACCACGCTCGACACGATCCGGCCGTCCTCGGTGACGCACGCCGCAGCAGTCTCGTCGCACGAGGTTTCAAGCCCGAGGATCACGGGTCTAGGCCTGTGCGACGGCCGACGCCGCGATCGGGTCCTTCCACATCACGTACGCGTCCTCCCGGTTGTCCGTGTAGTAGCCCCGACGGACGCCAGTGATCCGGAACCCCGCCTCCTCGTAGAGCCTGATCGCACCCGTGTTCGAGACCCGAACCTCGAGCGTATAGCCGCGCATCGCGTCGTCGCTGGTCGTCTCGAACAGCTCCTCGAGCAGTCGCCGGGCGAGCCCTCGACGCCTGTACGGCTCGTCGACGGCGAGATTCATCACGTGCCAGGCGTCGACGTAGCGCGAAACGATCAGATAGCCGGCGAGCCGCGCCTTGCCACTCGTATCGAACGCACCGACGCAGAAGGAGGACGGCTTGGAGAGCTCGCCTGCGAACATCGACCGCGACCACGGCGTCGGGTAGGCCCGCCGCTCGATCTTCTCGATCCCGCCGAGGTCGGAGAGCGTCAGCCGGCGGACGTCGATCACTGCGCGTTCGCCTCCCGGGGCTTCAGCGCCCTGTCCGCATCGGGTGTCCGCAGGTAGAGCGGCTCGACATCAGCGGTACCGAAGCCGGTCGCGAGCCGGGCGTGGTGTCGCGCCCACGGGATGTGCCGCGGATCGTCGTCGGGCGGCACGGCCGCTCCGGCGAGCTCGAGCACATCGCGGTACCGCACCGCCCCGTCCCCGACGCACCGGCGGCCAGGTGCCAGGTTCAGCTCCTCGGGTCGTACGCACACGGGCCCGGGCCCGAGCGTGAAGACCTCGCGGCGGCGTGCGTCGATCACGGGCAGGGCATCCTCTGCTCCCGCAGCGAGCGCGTCGAGCGTCGAGACACCCGCGACCGGCGCGTCCAGCGCGAACGCGAGAGCCCTCGCCGTGACGAGGCCCATCCGCAGGCTCGTGTACCGGCCCGGCCCGCGGCCGACCGCGATCGCGTCCACGTCGGTCGGCGTCGCGCTCACCTCCGCGAGAAGCTCGTCCACCGCACGCAGAAGCTTTGCCGCGACGGACACGCGCTCTCCGAGCACGTCGCCGTCACGGACGAGCGCCACGGTTGCCACGTCCGTGGCCGTATCAAAGGCGAGTACGAGCACCCTGAGAGACCTCGTTCTCGAGCGAGCCGTCCCGGCTCTCGAGGCTGACCAGTCTACGGTCCCCTCCGCGGTGGCGGAGCACGACCCGTGCTCTCGGCGCTGGCAGGCTCTCTCCCGCCGCCTCGGGCCACTCGACGAAGGCGACTGCGTCTTCGAAGTACGGCTCGAGGTCTCCCCACTCCTCCTCTGGGACGGCCTCGAACCGGTAGAGGTCGAGATGGGAGACGGGAACTCGACCCGCGTACCGGTGGCCGATCGTGAAGGTCGGGCTCGTGACGGGACCGGAGACGCCGAGCGCCCTGCAGGCGCCGCGGACGAAGGTCGTCTTGCCGCTCCCGAGCTCGCCGCTGACCGTGACGACGTCACCGACGACGAGGACTGCACCGAGCCTGGCAGCGAGACGCTCGGTCTCCCCGGCCGAGGACGACTCGAACTCGATCATGGCGGGAACCCTACGGGGTCTAGAAGAGCCCGAGCTGCTCGGCCTGCGGCTCGGGCTCGACCGCCGCCTCGACGGGCACGACGGTAGGCTCGCTGCCCGGCTGAACCGGCTCGTCGGCGATCAGCGCGGGAATGCGCGCAAAGTCTTCCTCGAGCGTCTTCAGCATCGCCGGCGTGTAGAGAGCCGCGGCCGGATGGTAGAGCGGGTAGAGGGTCACGCGCCTGCCTCCGAGAACCGTCTCCTGCGCTCGCCCGTGCACCTTCGTAATGCCGTGCTGCTGGCCGGAGAGCAGCTTGGTGGCGAAGTTCCCGAGCGTCGCGATCAGCCGTGGCTCGATCAGCGAGATCTGTCGGAAGAGGTGCGACTCGCAGGCCTCGATCTCGTCGGGCATCGGATCGCGATTGCCGGGAGGCCGGCACTTCAGGACGTTCGCGATGTACACCTGGTCGCGCGTCAGGCCGATGCCGCCCAGCAGCTTGTCGAGCAGCTTCCCGGCCTGGCCGACGAACGGGTATCCCTGCTTGTCCTCGTGGAATCCGGGAGCCTCGCCGACGAACATGAGGTTGGCAGCGGCGTCTCCAGCGCCGAATACGACCTGCGTCCTCCCCTGGGCAAGCCGGCAGCTGGTGCACGTGGAGACCTCTGCGGCAAAGGCCGCGAGCTCCGGGGCACGTGTCAGCTCGTCAATGGCCGCAGCCACACGAACCGCCACAACAGCCGCCGCCGGAGGGAGATCCGCCGAAGCTCGGCTGTTCGGCGGTGCCGTGAGACGCGAACACGGAGAGCTGACGAGCCACCCGGGTGCCCCCGCAGTCGGGGCATGCCGGATCCGGGTCGTTCAGCCGGACCAGCTCCTCGTAATGGCTCTCGCACTTCATGCAGACGAACTCGTAGATCGGCATCGCCGACGCAGTGTAGGCACGCCGGCGGACGCGGCGCAACCAGGGCCGGCTACGGCGTCGTCAGCACGAGCGGGTTGCCCGACGGATCGCGGACCACGATGCCATCCGGGTGATCCTGGAGCTCCTTTCCGGCGGCTTCGACGCGGGCTGTCACCGCGTCGAGATCGCCGGACGTCGGCAGCACGATCGTCGCGTGACGAAGCGCGGCCGTCCCCGGTGGCGGCGGAGACGCGCCCCGGCTTTGCCAGACGTTCGCCCCGACGTGATGGTGGTAGCCGCCCGCACTGAGAAAGGCGGCCTGATCGCCGAGCGTAAGGGTCAAGTCGAACCCGAGGACGTCGCGGTAGAACTCGATCTCCTCCGGGATCGCTGACGCACACAGGTGAACGTGTCCCATCCGCGTGCCGTGCGGAAGGCCGTCGAACGGCTCGGTCGCCGGGTCGTCGAGCTCGCCGAGGAGGCTGTCGACGTCGAGCGGCTCGGTGCCCATCATGCTGTCGATGCGGTCACTCCAGCGCTCCCGCGGACGGTCGGCATAGATCTCGATCCCGTGGTGGTCCGGATCGCGCAGGTAGATGGCCTCGCTGACCGAGTGGTCGGAGAGCCCGCTGAGCTGCACGCGGTCGCGCGATGCGTGTGCGAGCCAGCGGGCGAGGGCCGGCCTGTCTGGCACGAGAAGCGCGAAATGGAAGAGGCCCGTGTAGCCCTCTGCCGGTCGAGCACCCGGCTCCTCGACGAGGACGAGCAGCTCGGCCTCGCCGGCGCCCAGAGAGGCGCGCGCACCTCCTTCCGCCAGAACGTCGAGGCCGATCGCCGTGCGGTAGTAGTCGAGCGAGCGCCCGAGCTCTGCAACCGTCAGGTGCACGGCGCCCATCGTCGTGCCGGGGGCGATCTGGTCGGAAGTCGGAGTTGACCTCATCTACAGTGGCACCGTGAGCACGGGCGTCGGCCTGGTCATTCTTGCAGTCATCTTCGGCGTTGGCGTCGTCGCTTTCGCAATCCTCGCGATCACGGTGCTTCCGGGCACGATCCTCCTCGAGAGCCGCGTCGAGGAGCTCCGCCGTGCCAGGCGGGCAGTACCGCCCGCCGCCCCGTCCGAGGACGAGGCGGCATAACGGCGGCGGGCGTCACGCCTTCCGGGCGATGTAGTACCCGTTGAAGATGTCGCCCTCGACGTTCTTGACCTCGACGGCGTCGAACCCGGCGTCGGCGAGCATCGAAAGGGCGAGCTGACGTCCCCACATCGTCCCGAGCCCAACCCCGCCCTGCGCGAGCGAGACGCTCATGCAGTGGAAGACCGAGGCCGTGTAGAGCATCGGCGCGAGCGGGTGATCGAAGTTTTCGTGGACGTGGCTCGACGCCGCGATGTCGACCATCAGGAACACGCCGCCCGGCTTCAGTGCCTCGTGGATCGACGCCAGCACAGGAGCAGGCTCGGGCAGGTCGTGAATCACGTCGAAGGCGGTCACGAGGTCGTACTGCTCCGGCTCCTCGAGGCGTCGAACGTCCCTGACCGCGAAGCTCGCATTCGAGAGACCGAGGCCCAATGCCTCACTGCGGGCGACCGCCACCGCCTCGTCTGACAGGTCGAAGCCCGTTGCGCTCGTGGCAGGGAAGGCGCGAGCGATCAGATTGATCGCGTGACCGTGTCCACACCCGATGTCGAGCACGTCCGCGCCCGCTTCGAGGCGCTCCACCAGACCGGGCACGAGCGGCAGGACTGCGTCGATGAGCGACACGTCGAGCACGGCCGCCGACATCCCCGCCATCAACTCCTGGAAACGCGGGTACCGCGCGTACGGGACGCCCTTGCCGTCCGTGAAGGCTCTGACCACGTCGTCCTCGACCTCGGCGAACTCACCGATGAACTGGGCGAAGAAGCCCATGTCGTCCGGGCCCGCGGCCTTCGTCAGGCACGCCGCGTGCTCCGGCGGCAGATGGTATGTCCCGATCTCCGGATCGAGCTCGACAATCCCGCCGACGGCCATGCCGGCGAGCCACTCGCGCACGTAGCGCTCGTCGAGACCGGCTGCCTGCGCGATCTCGTCACTCGTCGACGGCGGCAGCCCGGCCATCGCCTCGAACAACCCGGCGCGGTACCCGGCACTCGTCAGGAGCGAGAGCGCACCACCGTTCAGATACCCCAGCATCGTGCCCGCGAACTGCTCGACCTTCGCCGGATCGATCTCTGTCGTCGCCATGGAATCCTCCTTGTCGAGTCGCGGTCAGACTAGTAGGTCACGCGCGGAAATATGTTCCGGGCTGGTTGGTCGCGGTCGGGCACGAGTCTGTGGCGACTGGTCGATGCCGCGCTGGGGCTACGCGCGCGATGCTTGGCAAGCATGGGCCAGCCTGATGAACAGTAGGATCGCGGCCGTGCCGTTCACGCTGAGGAACCTCAGGGAGGATCTGGAGGATCTCGGGTCCAACTTCGCCGGCTCGCCGGACCTTGAGTTCCGCCACGCGAGCAAGGCGCTCGAGCTCGAGCAGTGCGGCCTGAGCTATCAGCGCATCCCGCCCGACTATCGCTTCCCGTACGGCCACACGCATAAGGAGCAGGAGGAGGTGTACGTGGTCGTGCGCGGGAGCGGGCGGATGAAGCTCGACGACGAGGTCGTCGAGGTCAAGGAGTGGGACGTGGTGCGCGTCCCGCCCGGCACGTGGCGAGGCTACGAGGGCGGGCCGGAGGGCCTCGAGATCCTCGTCTTCGGTGCGCCCTGTCTCGGCGAGAATCCGCGCGAAGACGTGGAGGGTCAGCGCGACTGGTGGGCTGACTAGTGGTCACGCCGGAAATATGTTCCGGGCTGGTTGAAGGACTTTCCATAACGTTTGGGGATCTTGTTGGTAGTGGCCAGCAAGTATGTGACCGAGCAGAAGCCGAGGCCTGGCCGGCCCCGGTCGTTTTCCCCCCGCACAGATCGCGGAGATCAAAGCGCTGGCCTGCGAGCTTCCGGCCGAGTCGGGTCGACCGCTGTCGCGCTGGTCTCACGCTGAGATCGCGCGAGAGGCTGTCGAGCGCGGGGTCGTCTGCGCGGTCTCGGGCACCCCGGTCTGGCGCTATCTGTCTGAGGACGCGATCCGGCCGTGGGCGTGGCGCTCCTCGATATTCCCGCGCGATCCCGACTTCGCGGAGAAGGCCGGCCGGGTTCTCGACCTCAATGAGCGCTGCTGGCAGGGCAGGCGCCTGCACCCCGGGGACTACGTCATCTCCGCTGATGAGAAGAGCCAGCTCCAAGCCCTGCTTCGTCGACATGACCCGGTCGCGCCCGGCCGGGACGCCGTGGCCTGCACGAGTTCGAGTATGAGCGCCATGGCGCCCTTGCCTACCTCGCCGCGCTCGACGGACATGACCCCAAGCGCGGACTGTTCGGTCGCTGTGAGGAGAAGACCGGGATCGAGCCGTTC
Source organism: uncultured Thermoleophilia bacterium (assembly GCA_963710975.1). Classification (GTDB taxonomy): domain Bacteria; phylum Actinomycetota; class Thermoleophilia; order Gaiellales; family Gaiellaceae; genus JBBQXH01. The sequence continues at coordinate 13,262 of CAVQCG010000001.1, forward strand.
GGCCGGCTCGTTGAGCAGGTCATGACCACCGAGCCCTACGCCTCGGCCCAGCGCGTGTCCTGGATCGTGGACAACGGCTCCAGCCACGCCGGGAAGACCAGTGTTCAGCGGCTCCAGACCGCGTGGCCGAACCTCATCCTGGTGCAGTGCCCGTACATGCCTCCTGGCTCAATCAGATCGAGATCTACTTCTATCGAACGTACTTGCGTGAGCGACCACTAGGGGATCGAGGCGTCCCGCTCCGAGGACGCAGCCAGGCGCTCTCACGCGCGGGCTCCGGACTGGAGGGGTTCCCGTACGGGGGCCCTACTACACGTCCCTGACGAACGCGCGAATCTGGCCCAGGGGCCGCTCTCGCCGCGCCACGGCGTCGCTCGAGTTTCCCTCGATCGTCAGCACGACGCCGTCCTGCGGCGCGCGCGTGACGCGACCGATGTGCTCGGCTCGCGGACCGTCCGGGTGGTAGTCGAAGAGCACGATGTCCCCTCGCTGCACCTTCGACTGCGGGATCACGCGCATCCCGAAGTGGCCGGCCTCGGCCTGCGAGAGGATGTCGGGGCAGTAGAGCGCGTTGAACGCACCGGCGCGAAGGCCCTGCTCAGCCGCTTGCCCGCCCTCCTTGAGCGCCGAGAGGAACACGGCGAAGGCACACCACGGGAAGCCCATCTGAGCGTAGTAGTCCGCAAGCCCGAGGCTGCGTGCGAGCCGCTGCAAAGGCGGCACCTTGTTCGATCCGGCAGGCTGCTCCTTGACACCGGCGTCCGCCCAGCTCTCCATGAGCGCCGCTGCTCGAGCCGGCAGGTCACCAGAGCCGTTCCCCAGGGTTGCCCGCTCCCGCGCACGAGCCGTGTATTCGGCGGGGAGCTTCTTCTTGCCGAGGAGATACCGCTGGTCGTCGGGCTCGAGCGTGTTCGTGACGGACTCGTCCGGATAGCCGCTTCGACGCTTCCATTCAGCTGCGGCGCTCGCGCTCACCGGGCCGTACTCCCCGTCGTCGGGAACGCCGAGCGCCCGCTGGGCGCGCACGACATCGGGGCCCTCCATGTACGGGGATGCAAGCTGCAGCGCCCGCGAAATGCGCCGCGTCGGCACCGGCTCCGGAGCAGGTTGCCCGTTCTGGCCCCCGGCCGCCTCGAGCTTCCGGACGAGGTCGCGGAACCGGTCCCAGCCGTTCAGCCCACCATTGACCTTGCGGCGCACCATCTCCCAGTCGTGATCCGTCGCACTCCTGTCGACCGACCGGCTCTTGAAGTAGTCGGCGAGAACCGCCGCGGCCACCTCGGGTGTCTTGGCGAGATCGGGCTTCTGCTCGAGGGGGAAGCCGAGCTTGTCCCCGTACTCGTCGTAGTTGCTCCGCCCTGTCAGCTGGATGTATCCCCGCCCGTGGTAGCGGGCACCGTCGCCCTTCTTCGTGTTGCCGAGGTCGGAGCGCCCCTCGTACATCCGCGTGAAGTAGGCGACGTCCCCGACCTCGTCGATCGGTCTGAACGTCCCGTCGGTCTCGACGCCGATCGTTGCGATGGCCGCGATCATCACGGCTGGATCACGCATCCCCCTCGACTCGAGGGCTCCTTCGACGAGGGGCCAGTTCGCGGCCACGTCAGCCGGGGTGGCGCCGACGATCCTCGCGATCTCCTCGTCTCTCAGCTCGAATGCCGGCTTCGGCATCTCGTGTCCTCCTCGGCTTCGTGTGTGCGCGGGTCGGCAACCAGAGGCGGCCGGCCCCGTCGGGCCGGCTCGAGTGCCGCAGAGACGACTCGGCTCGGTGCCACGTCTCGCTCCTTCGCTGCTCGTGCGACACGTGACCAGACGGCGCGTCCGGTGTCAACCCTCTGAATGGGTACACTGCCCCTGGAGCCCGGTATCCGACAGGAACTGGAGCAATGTTCAGATCAGCGTGTGTCGTCGGCGCAGGGCGCGTCGGAACGGCCGCGGTTGCCCGGCTGAACGATCGTATCCCGGCCCGGATCACGGACCGCGAGCTCGCGTGCGACGGAGTGGACCTGGTGTTGCTCTGCGTTCCGGACCGCTCGATCTCCGAGGTCGCCGCGCGGGTTCCGACCGGCCCCTGGGTCGCACATACGAGCGGCGCGACGAGCGTCACGGCACTCGCCCCACACGAACGCCGCTTCGGCCTTCACCCGCTGCAGACGTTCCAGGCGGGGCTCGGGCCCCATCAGTTCGACGGGGCGTACGGTGCCGTGACCGGCGAGACTGCCGAGGCGATCGCCGCGGGGCGCTGCCTGGCCGATCTCTTAGGGCTCGTCCCGTTCGAGCTTCCCGACGCGAACAGACCCACCTATCACGCGGCGGCCACGATGGCGGCGACGTTCCTCGTCACGCTCCAGCGTGCAGCCGCAGATCTCATGGAAGCAGCGGAGGCGCCGCCCGAGGCGCTCGAGCCGCTGATGCGACGCACGATGGAGAACGGCTTCCGACCGACGGGGCCGTTCACGCGCGGCGACCAGACGACCGTCGACCTCCACCGGGAGGCGATCCGACGGCGCCGGCCCCAACTCGACCGGCTCTATGGTGCGCTTGCGGAGGCGACCGAGAGCCTCGCCGTGCGATGAAGGTAGCCGGGACGATCCCCGCCGTACGAGTTGTGCTCGCGGCCGTCCGTCAGGGGCGCACCGTCTCGCTCGTTCCGACGATGGGTGCCCTCCACGACGGCCACCTGTCACTGATCCGGGCCGCGCGGGCAGAGACGGACGTCGTCGTCGTCAGCATTTTCGTCAACCCGACCCAGTTCGGGCAGGCCGATGATCTCGCGCGCTACCCGAGGGACGAGCAGCGAGATCTGGGGCTTGCCGAGAAGGAGCGCGTCGACATCGTGTTCAGCCCGAGCCCGGAGGAGATGTACCCGGCCGGATTCCAGACCTGGGTACACGTCGAGGAGGTGGGGCGCGGGCTCGAAGGCGATGCACGGCCGGAGCACTTCCGTGGCGTCGCAACGGTCTGTCTCAAGCTCTTCACCATCGTCAGGCCGGATCGCGCCTACTTCGGTCAGAAGGACGCCCAACAGGCAGCCGTGGTCGAGCAGATGGTTCGCGATCTGAATCTCGAGCTCGAGATTCGCGTCCTCCCAACCGTGCGTGACCCGGACGGGCTCGCGCTGAGCTCGAGAAACGCCCTCCTCACCGCGGACGAGAGGGAAGTCGCAATTGCGTTGCCTCGAGCGCTCGAAGCCGGGCTCTCAGCCCACCGCGGCGGAGACGACGCAGCCGCGATCGCACGCGCACTGCTCGCCGCGCACCGACGGCCTGGGGGTCGACTACGTGGAGGCACGCCGGCTGAACGGCCGCCTCGTCCTCGCTGCCGCCGTCCGCGTCGGCGGCACACGACTCATCGACAACGTCACGCTGGAAGGAGCGCCCTGATGAGCACCCGTCCGACGACAGCGGGAAAGCTGCCGCTGACAGATCTCGCCGAGATGAAGAAGCGCGGCGAGCGGATCGTCATGGTGACCGCGTACGACTACCCGAGCGGCCGCCTCGCCGACGACGCCGGGATCGACGTCGTTCTCGTCGGCGACTCCGCGGCAATGACCGTCCTCGGCCACGATTCGACCGTTCCCGCGACGATGGAGGACATGCTCCTTCTGGCGCGGGCGGCCGCGAGGGGAGCACTGCGGCCGCTGGTCGTCGCGGATCTTCCGTTCGGCTCGTACCAGGTGTCGAACGAGGATGCAGTCCGAAACGCGGTGCGCTTCGTCAAGGAGGCCGGCGTGGACGCAGTGAAGCTCGAAGGCGCCGGGTCGATGCTCCCGCGCGTCGAGGCGATCGTCGGCGCTGGAGTGCCGGTGATGGGGCACGTCGGGCTGACTCCCCAGTCGGCCACCGCCCTCGGGGGATTCCGGGCTCAGGGCAGGACGGCCGTTCGGGCCCAGGAGCTCGTCGAGGATGCTCTGTCACTCGGGCGTTCGGGATGCTTCGCGGTCGTTCTCGAGTGTGTGCCCGAGCCGGTCGCCGCGCGGATCACGGAGGCGCTCACCGTCCCGACGATCGGAATCGGCGCGGGGGCGCGCTGCGACGGGCAGGTGCTCGTCTTTCACGACATGCTCGGCCTGTACGAAGGACGCTCGCCCCGCTTCGTGAAGCGCTACGCGAACCTCGCCGCAGAGGCCCGAATCGCACTCGAGACCTACGCGATCGAGGTTCGCGCCGGGACGTTCCCCGAGGAGGCGCACACCTACGCCATGCCTGACGACGAGTTGGCCGCGTTCGAGTCGACCTTGGTACCTCCGGCACGACGTTGACGCACGCCCCCCGGGATCCGTAGGCTCTTGGCGTGAGGAAACGCCTCCGTGACTCGACCGTCGAGGCGCTGATCGTTCTCAGCGTGCTCACGGTCGCAGGTGTCGCTGCAGTAGCCGGCGTGACGGTCTGGCTCGTGAACTACGACCACGGAACTGTGAACGCCGCTGAGACCCAGCCGGCCGCGACGACTGCGCCCGCGACGACCGAGGCTGCGACGACGGCCGCTGCGACAACTGCGGCGACGACTGCGGCGACGACTGCGGAGGCAACGGCCACGACGGAGGAGCCTGCAACGACGGCGTCCGGAGGCGGTGAAGGCGATCCTGCCGCCGGCAAGGAAGTCTTCGCCTCGGCTGGCTGCGGTTCGTGTCACACGCTGTCCGACGCGGGAACGAGCGGCAACATCGGTCCGAACCTCGACGAGGCGAAGCCGTCATACGACCTCGTGGTGGAGCGGGTCACGCACGGGCAGGGTGCGATGCCTGCCTTCGGCGACCAGGGCGTCCTCGACGCGCAGCAGATCCAGGACGTGGCCGCCTACGTCAGCCAGGCGACGGCCGGCTGAGCCGGCACCCGGCTCCATCGCGTCTACCCGCGGCCGATGACCAGCGCGACGATCGCGACCATCAGGAGCGCCGTGACCGTCAGCAGGAGCGCCCCGATTGACCGGATCACCGTCCAGCCGTTCAGCCCGCGGACGCCGACCAGGACGAGGCCGAGCGACCACAGGAGGAACCCGAAGGTGACTCCGGTGAAGACCCACCTCGGCGTCCCGTCGTCTGCGCCTCCGGTGCGGAAGTTGTCACCCCCGAACATCGCCAGCCGGATCGGCCAGACGACAATCAGAGAGAGCGCCATCGGCGTCAAGGCGTACGCCAGCAGGTGCCGCGCCTGACGGTAGCTCCCCTCGCCCTTCGCTCCCCGCTCACCCCAGTAGAGGGCGCCCCCGCCGAGCCAGTAGCCGGCGAAGCCGTAGATCCCGCCTCCGAGAAAGGCGAGCACGGCGACCAGGATGCCGTCGACGGCCGGATCGTCGAGGAACTCGTTCGTGGAGACCGAGAAGGTGAGCACTGCCGCGATCCCGGAGAGGAAGATGAGGAGGAGGACCGGTTCCTGGCGTGCGCTCGCCGCGGGGTCGGAGTCGTCCCGCATCGCCGTGAAGACCGAGCGCGGGCTCGTGAGCACCATCGGCACGCGGAGCCACCATTCCTTTCGGAGCGACTCCGTGCTCGCGGGCGCCTGGGTGCTCACACGCCCAGGGTAACGAGATCAGCGCCCCATGCGGGGCCGAAGGCAGGGTGGGTGCCTGATCGCGCCGGGCAACGGAACGGATGAGGAGCACGATCGCCGAGACTCGCCTCGGCTTCCGTCAGCTCGGGAAGGTTCCCCCGCTCGGGAGAGCTACGCAGCAGCGGCGGCGGCCCTGGCGGGCAGGATCGACCGGAGGAACTGGCCGGTCACGCTGTCCTCGACGCGGCACACGTCCTCGGGCGTCCCGACGGCGATGATCTCACCGCCGTCGTCTCCTCCCTCGGGGCCGAGATCGACGATCCAGTCAGCCTGCTTGATCACGTCGAGATTGTGCTCGATGACGAGCACCGTGTTACCGGCGTCAACGAGCCGCTGAAGCACCTCGAGGAGCTTCTCGATGTCGGCGAAGTGCAGGCCGGTCGTCGGCTCGTCCAGGATGTAGAGCGTCCGGCCGGTGGCGATCTTCGAGAGCTCGGCCGAGAGCTTCACACGCTGCGCCTCACCGCCGGACAGCGTCGTCGCGGGCTGACCGAGCTTGATGTAGTCGAGCCCCACGTCATGGAGCGTCTGCAGGCGCCGGCGCAGCTTCGGGATCTTCGCGAAGAAGCCGAGGGCGTCCTCGACCGACATCTCGAGGACATCGGCGATGTTCTTTCCCTTGAACCGCACCTCGAGCGTCTCGCGGTTGTAGCGCCTGCCGTGACAGGTCTCGCACGAGACGTACACGTCGGGCAGGAAATGCATCTCGATCTTGATCGTGCCGTCGCCCTTGCACGTCTCGCAGCGCCCGCCGCGGACATTGAACGAGAACCGGCCTGGCTTGTACCCGCGCACCTTCGCGTCCGGCGTCTGCGAGTAGAGCTCGCGAATGTGGTCGAAGAGCTTCGTGTAGGTCGCCGGGTTCGAGCGAGGCGTGCGCCCGATCGGCGACTGGTCGATGTCGATGACCTTGTCGAAGCAGTCGATCCCCTCGACCGCGTCGTGCTCGCCCGGCTTCACGCGGATCCGGTTGAGGCGGTTCGCGAGAGACTTGTAGACGATCTCGTTGACGAGCGTCGATTTCCCCGAGCCGGAGACGCCGGTGACGGCGATGAACTTGCCGACCGGGAACTCGACGTCGACGTTCTTCAGGTTGTGCATGCGGGCGCCGCGAACGGCGAAGGTGCCTCGGTCCTCGGTGCGCCTGTCCGGGACGGCGATCTGGCGTGTCCGTGAGAGAAACTGCCCTGTGACCGACGAGCCGTTCCGCTCGACGTCGCTCGCGGATCCTTCGGCGACCACTCGGCCGCCGTGCTCGCCGGCGCCGGGGCCCATGTCCACGAGAAAGTCGGCCGACCGCATCATCTGCTCGTCATGCTCGACGACGAGCACGGTGTTCCCGATGTCGCGTAGGCGCTCGAGCGTGCGAATCAGGCGGTCGTTGTCGCGCTGGTGAAGCCCGATCGACGGCTCGTCGAGGATGTAGAGGACACCGACGAGCTGCGAGCCGATCTGGGTTGCGAGCCGCAGTCGTTGCGCCTCGCCCCCGGAGAGCGTGAGGGCCGCGCGGTCGAGCTGCAGGTAGCCGACACCGACGTTGTCCAGGAACGCGAGGCGCTCGCGGATCTCCTTCAAGATCCGAGCGGCGATATGAAGCTCGCGCTCCGAGAGATCGAGCTCGGAGGCAAACTGGATCGCGCCTTTCACCGACTTCTGCGTCAACTCGTGGATGTTGAGCCCGCCGACCGTCACCGCGAGCACCTCGGGCTTCAGGCGAGCTCCCCCGCAAGCGGAGCAGGGACGCGCGGACATGTACTCCTCGATTCGCTCCCGCTGCGTAGCCGAGTCCGTCTCGCGATAGCGGCGCTCGAGGTTCTTCACGATGCCCTCGAACGCGAGCATGTAGGAGCGCTTGCGGCCCATCCGGTTGCGGTACTGGACGTAGACGCGCTCGCCCCCGTCCCGTTCAGGAAGAGATCCTGCTGCTCGTCCGTCAAATCGGCCCAGGAGGTGTCGATGTCGATCTCGTACCGGTCGGCGATCGCCTGGATCACCGACTCGTAGAAGTTCGAGCTTCCGACCGACCACGGAACGAGCGCGCCGTCGGCGAGAGAGAGCGACCTATCCGGCACGAGCAGGTCGGGGTCGATCTCCTGTTGATGCCCGAGGCCGGTGCAACGCGGGCAGGCGCCGTGCGGCGAGTTGAAGGAGAACACGCGCGGCTCGAGCTCGGGGAGCCCGACCCCGTGCTCCGGGCATGCGAAGCGCTCGGAGAACGTCAACTCCTCCCCCTCGACGAGGTCGACGGTCACGAGCCGGTCGGCGAGCGCGAGTGCGGTCTCGATCGAGTCGGTGACCCTGTGGCGGAGATCCCGCTTCATCACGAGGCGGTCGACGACGACCTCGATCGTGTGTTTGAACTTCTTGTCGAGCGTGATCTCCTCGTCGAGGAGACGCTGCTCGCCGTCGACCTTGACGCGCGTGAAGCCCTCGTCGCGAAGGCTCTGGAGGAGGTCTCGGTACTCGCCCTTCCTATCGCGGACGACGGGCGCGTTCACCGTGAACTTCGTCCCTTCGGGGAGCGACAGCACCTGGTCGACGATCGCCTCGATCGACTGACCGGCGATCGGGCGGCCGCAGACCGGGCAGTGAGGCTTCCCGATACGTGCATAGAGGAGGCGAAGATAGTCGTAGATCTCCGTGACGGTGCCGACGGTCGAGCGCGGGTTGCGCGACGTCGTCTTCTGGTCGATCGAGATCGCGGGAGAGAGCCCGTCGATCGAGTCGACGTCGGGCTTCTCCATCATCTGCAAGAACTGGCGTGCGTATGCCGACAGCGACTCCACGTAGCGGCGCTGACCCTCCGCATAGATCGTGTCGAAGGCAAGCGAGGACTTCCCGGAACCGGAGAGCCCGGTAATGCAGATCAGGGCGTTCCGCGGCAGGCGGACGGTGATGTCCTTGAGGTTGTGCTCGCGGGCGCCGAGAACGACGATCTCGTCGGCGGCCATCGGGGCAAGTCTAGCGGTGGCCTCGGACGAACACCTGTTCGTCCGCAAGGAGCGAAGCGACGCGCAGCGGACGGCGAGGCCGGCCGCGAAGTCCAGCCCGCGAAGCGGGCGTATCCCCAGGAGCGAAGCGACGCGCAGCGGACGGCGAGGCCGGCCGCGAAGTCCAGCCCGCGAAGCGGGCGTATCCCCAGGAGCGAAGCGACGCGCAGCGGACGGCGAAGCCGGCCGCGAAAGGTCCAGCCCGCGAAGCGGGCGTATCCCAAGGAGCGAAGCGACGCGCAGCGGACGGCGAAGCCGGCCGCGAAGTCCAGCCCGCGAAGCGGGCGTATCCCGCACGACCGAGGCGACGCGCACTGTGACGGAACCGTCAACGCCACTCCAGACGTTATCCACCGGGAGCCCCGCAGGAGCACGTCGCCGTACGCGGTGGGGCTCTGCCACGCCCGATTCCGGCGACATAAGTCTCGTAACACGCAGATGCGAACCGATTCTCGGACGACTTCGTGACGACTTCGTCACCTCTTCGAAGGGGTCTGACCCCCTTTCGAAGAGCGACCCCTTCCGGAGGCCGTTGTGGCCGTGCTCGTCGGATCCGAACAGCCTCGCTGGCTGCACGTATGCGTCCACCTGGCGCCCGTTGCGCGTCCCCGCTCACGGCACACGACGGCCGGAAGCCGCTCGGGTCAGAATGGACGGGTGACCCGAGAGCTCAGAGGTCTCCTCATCGACCCCATAGACGGCGTCCGCCCTGGTGTGGTGCGGATTCGAGGGAGCCTGATCGAGGCGGTCGAGGAGACAACCGGCGGCCCCGAGCGGCCCTCCATCTTCCCGGGCTTCATCGACCTCCAGATCTATGAGTGGAGCCGTGCTCATGAGCAGGGCGTTACCGGGTATCTGGCGACTGTCGGAACATCTGCGCGCGGCGTGGTCGAGCGATTTCTCGATGACTTGCCCACCGACCCCTCCTGTCTCGGGGCTCACGTCGAGGGCCCGTATCTGAACGTCAAAGCGGCGGGCGCCCAGGCAGCCGAGCACATCCGGCCGGTCGACCTCGCCGAGCTCGATGGGTGGCTCGCAAGCGGATCGGTGCGAATGATCACGCTTGCGCCGGAGATCGACGTGGGGTTCGACGCAATCGGCAGAATCGCAGCTGCGGGCGCGGTTGCGTCGATCGGCCACACGGCGACGAACCATCGAACTGCAAGCCTTGCTGTGGATGCGGGCGCGACGTTCGCGACACATATCTGGAATGCGATGAGCGGGATGACGGCGCGCTCCCCCGGAGTCGTAGGAGCACTGCTCGAGGATGCGCGCGTGACGCTAGGGCTCATCGCCGATGGGCGCCATCTGCATCCCGCGATCGAGGCGCTGACCGTCCGCGCGGCCGGCCCGGAACGAATAGCGCTCACGAGCGATCTCGTCTCGCCGCCTGGGGAAAAGCCCGACGGGAGGCTTCTCGGCGGATCGCGCTACGGGGCGGCGCTCGTATGCCGGATGGCACCGCGCTTCGGGCTCGCCGCCGCTGCGACGATGGCGAGCCTGGTTCCAGCTCGTGTGCTTCGCCTCGACGACCGCGGGCGGCTCGCGCCGGGCTATGTCGCCGATCTGGCCGTTCTCGACGATTCCTTCGAGCCGCTGGAAACGCTCGTCGCCGGCGCCACAACCTGGATCGGCGAGTCGTGAGTGGCCTGGATCGTGCTCAGGTCGTCGTCACCCTGACACGCACCTCGATCCCTCCGCGGGCGAGGGCTGCCAGGCCTGGTGACCGGGCGCCATGATGCACCGCTCGCGCGGAACGAACGATGCGGCCTACTGCTTCATCGTCGCTTACACCCCGCTTTCGTCTCGCTGAAAACGCGTATGGTCGCCCGATGAAGTCCGAGCAGCTCCCCGGCGTCCCGGTGGTGACGATCGAGCGCGACGTCGCCTGCCGCATGCGGGACGGCACGACGCTTCGCGCAGACGTCTTCCGGCCCGCAGGCGACGGGCCACACCCGGCTCTTCTCATGCGCGAGCCCTACGACAAGAACACGGCCCAGACCGGATCCGGCTACCGGCACCCGTCGTGGTGGGCGAGGCAGGGTTGGGTCGTCATCGTCCAGGACGTCCGTGGGCGGTTCCGCTCCGAGGGCAATTTCGCACCCTTCGTCAACGAGGCCCGCGACGGCTACGACGCCGTCGAGTGGGCCGCACGCTTGGACGGCGTCGACGGGCGCGTGGCGATGTACGGATTCTCATACCCCGGTGCGACCCAGTTGCTCGCCGCAACCCTTCGACCGCCGAGCCTCGCCGCGATCTGTCCGGGCATGACGTCTTCGCAGTACTACGACGGCTGGACCTACAACGGTGGCGCGTTCGCGCTCGGATTCGCGGCGAACTGGGCCGCGTGGCTGGCGCTCAATACCGCGATGTCCGCTCACGACGGGCCCGAAATCACGCGGCTCGAAGCGCCTGTGGGAAGGTCCGACTGGTTCGCGCACCTCCCTCTTGCCGACCACCCGGCGTTCACGGCCGAGGATGCCCCGTACTACTTCGATTGGCTCGAGCACTCCTCGTACGACGACTACTGGCGCGCGACCGCGATCGACGAGGACTACTCGCGAGTTCAGGTTCCCGGGCTCCACGTCGGCGGCTGGTACGACATCTTCCTGGAGGGCACGGTGAAGAACTTCACCGGGATCGAGCAGACGGCCGGCCGCCAGAAGCTCCTTGTCGGGCCGTGGCAGCACGGCCCCTGGAGCCCGCTGCTCGGGGCCGGGGACGACGCAGGGCCGGCGGCCGTGAACGACTGGCAGCTTCGCTTCCTCGACGAGGTCGTGAAGGGCCGGCCCACCGGCGTGTTCGACGCGCCCGCGACCGTCTACGTCATGGGAGAAGGATGGCGCGACCTCGACGCGTGGCCTCCCTTGTCGGCTCGCCCCGTCGACTGGTTCCTCCACTCTGCCGGGAACGCGAACTCGAAGTACGGCGACGGGACGCTCTCGCCGGAGCTGCCGCTCGACGAGCCGCCGGACGTCTTCGTGTACGACCCGCTCGCGCCGGTACAGAGCGCCGGCGGTCACTCCTGCTGCGACGAGGCCATCACGCCGATGGGGCCCCGTTCGCAGCACGGGAGCGAGCGATGGGGCGACACGCTCGTCTACACATCAGGCCCGCTCGATCACGACCTCGAGCTCGTCGGCGACGTGGTGGTCGTGCTGCACGCCGCCTCGACAGCGGTCGACACGGATTTCACAGCCCGCCTCTGCCGGGTCGATCCGAACGGCGAGTCGCTGAACCTCATGGAGGGCATCATCCGCGCGCGCTTCCGGAACTCGCTCTCGGCACCGTTGCCGATCGAGCCCGGTCGGGTCTACGAGTACCGCATCTCGCTGGGGCCGATCGCGATCCGTATCGCGACCGGCTATCGCCTCCGCCTCGACGTGTCGAGCTCGGACTTCCCGCAGTGGGATCGCAACCTGAATACGGGCGGCCCGCTGGGGTATGAGGGGCCCGAGAAGGCGATCGTCGCGACGCAGACCGTGCTCCACGATCGGGCGCGGCCATCGCGGATCAGTCTGCCAATCGTGGATTGAGAACTGAGCGTCAGACGCCAGCCGGCCAGTGCTCGACCGTCAGCTCTTCCATCGGGAAGTCCTTCGGATTCCCGGTGGCGAGACGGCCGCCGATCGCCAGCGCGGCGGCAGCGATGAGGCAGTCGGCCTGCGCGAGCGTCGTTCCGCGCGCCGAGAACGCTCGCCTCCACTCACCGGCTCGCTGTCCCTCGATCTCACGAAGCGGGACGACGCGGAGACCGGAGAAGAGATGACCCGCGGCTGACTCCTCCCTCGGCCTGAGCCCTCGGACGACCTCTTCGACGTTGACCGCGCACACGTAGGGCGCGTCGCCGACATCCCGCAACGCGAGGAGACGGCCGGCGGCCTGCCGACCGCGCAGGACGTCGATCAACACTGTGGTGTCGAGGAGGACGGCACCCACTACCCGGTACGGCGCGTATCGCTCCGACGCTGATCGCGGACCCAGGCAGCCGGGTCGGCGTCCCACGCGTGGTTGCTGTCGGCGAGCGTCCCGATCGACGACTCGATCAGCTCCCAGCGCCGCTCGTCATCCAGCGCGGCCCTCAGCGCGTTCGCGATGAAAGGGCTGCGCCGACGGGCCCCGACCCGTCGGTCGAGCTCGTCCACCAGATCGTCGTCGAGATGAATGTGTATTCTCACGCACACAAGTTAGCACACTGACCGCAAGGCCGCCTGCCGGGCCGAGGCCGGAAGGGCCAGCCGGCGAAGCCGGCGCACCCTAGAGCCGCCGGACGAGATCCTCCCGGTACTCCTCCTGGACGTTCGCGTCGGTTCCGAAGAACGCGTGCTTCGACATGTCGGCGGAGTACCGACTCGCGGGCGGCGTCCTGCCGAGCGCCTCGGCAAGGGCGCGGATGTGGTGCGGCCCGGCGCCGCAGCACACGCCGAGGTAGTGGATGCCGAGGTCGTAGGCCTCCGCCCCCCACTCGGCAATCTCGAAGCGGTTGCACATGAAGGGCTCGAGCGCGATCGGGAAGGCTCGCCCCCCGGGGATGCAGTCGCAGCCAGGATCCGTCAAGCCTGAGAAGGCCGGCTCCGCCTCGGTCGTCCGGTAGGGCACAGGCAGTCCCGCGACGTGGCAGGAGACCGCCGCCCGGATCTCGCGAAGCACGGGCATCATCGTTTTCGGGCCGCGGATGCAGTTCAGCCCGACGACGTCGGCGCCGGCAGCCTCGAGCCGGCGGCAGACCTCCGGGTAGCTCCAACCCTCGAACGTGTGCGGATCGCGATGGACGGCCATCGTGACCACGGCCGGGAGCCCGGTCGCCTTGATCACCTCGAGCCCCATGAGAGCCTCCTGACCCCAGGAGTAGGTCTCGGCGATGACGAAGTCGACACCCGCGTCGACGGCCCACGCGACCTGCTCCTCGAACATCGCGCGCACCGCCCTGGCCGAGTCGGCGTCGCCGTGGATGAAGGCGTTCGTGTTCGAGATGTTCCCTGCCAGGAGCGTGCCCGTTTCCGCGGCCACCTCCTTCGCGATGGCGAGCGCCTGCCGGTTGAGCGCCTCGAGCTCGCCTTCCCGGCCGATGACGCGCAGCTTCTCACGGTGCGCGTAGTAGGTCAGCGCCTCGACGATCTCCGAGCCGGCGTGGACGAAGTCGCGATGGAGCTGCGCGACGACCTCCGGATGCTCGAGCACGGCCTCGGGGACGAATGCGCCCGCCTGCAAATACCCACGCCGCTCGAGCTCGAAGACGTAGCCCTCGGCACAGATCACCGCGCCACGGTCGAGGCGCTCGACGAGCCCCGGTCGGTCAGATTCCGAGGCCATCCCAGTACGCCTTTCCTCGCCTCGCAGCCGCGACGCACTCGTCCCAGGCGGGCCATTCGTAGTTCGTGAACTCGATCTCCATGCTGACGGGCCCGGAGAAGTCGATGCTGCGCAGGTCGGTCAGCATCGCGGGGATATCGACGTCTCCCTCTCCGAGCGCCGGGAAGTCTGCGACGCCCTTTCCTCCACGCTGATCCTTCAGATGGAAGTGCCCGAGCCGCGGCAGCGCGAACGCGATGTCCGTGGCCGGGTCGGTTCCCGTGTAGTAGATGACGTTCCCCGGGTCGTAGTTGAAGCGCACGCCGGGAGCCCCGATTCTCTCGAGGATCGCGATGCCGACCTCTGCGGTCGGAAGGAGGTTCGAGTCGGTCTCGATGCAGAGCCGGACCCCGCACGCCTCTGCCTCGCCGGCGATCGCGCGGACGTTCGCCTCGAACGCCGCAACCTCCTCCGGGGTGCCGGCGTCGCCGGTGAACGTGTTCAACACCTCGATGCCGAGCTCGCTCCCGGCACGAAGGACGTTCCGAAGCCGCGTCGCTCCCTCGTCGGTGTGAAGCTGCGCGTGACCGCTCATCGAGACCACCCGCAGGCCGTTCTCATCGAGCAGCCTACGCGTCTCGGCGATGACGTCATCCGTGATCGCGTCCGGGTCGAGATGCTCGAGGAAGCCCTTGACCGCGCCGATCTCGACGTTCTCGAAGCCGGCCTCGGCGAGCCCGCGGAGCGCTTCTTCGAGCGAGTACGGCTTGAAGATGATCGTCGAACCGGTCTGCGTCCAGCCCATTCAGTCCCCCTCGATGGTTGATCGGAAAGTGTGGTGCTGTGCCGCGAATCGGTGCCGGGCGAAGCCCGGCCGATATCGCGGTGAAACCGCGTCGGCCTGTCCGGCCGACGCACCAGGGCGGCTGAGACCGAGCATGAGCCGGTGATCGTCGCGAGCCCATAGCAGCGCTATGGGCGAGAACGAGCGTCGGCTCAGGCGATGCGTCTCAGTCGTCATCCGGCGGTGCCATGGTTTCCGGTCAATTTCCGATCAATCATCTAACCGTCGCCGATTCCGCACCACTCGATCGCGCAGCCGACGAGGCCCTTCGCCGCAGCGAACACCTCCTCGACCGCAACGGACTCGTCTCTGCTGTGCGCGACGCGGAGGTCACCGGGGCCGAACACGATCGACGGGATCCCTTCACGCTCGAGCCAGGTACCCTCCATCGCCGCCCCGAAATTGACCGGGTAGGCAGGGCTCGGCGGTGGCACCACCTCTCCCGTGACCCGCTCCCACACCCGCGCCATCGTCTGAGGGAGGTCGTGCTCCCAGGGCGTGAACATGCCCGGGTACCGCATGAGCCACTCGAACTGTGGCGGGTGCTCGGATAGCCATGAGTCGAGGGCGCAGGCCGCGCTGACGTAGTCCTCGATCTCGCGCATCACGTCCTCGTCGTCCTCGTCCGGTGGATACCAGAGCAACCAGTGGAGCTCGGCTCGGTCAGGGAAGAACGCGGGGAACGGGACACCGGCATCGGAGCGGAAGATCCCGGGCATGATCGTGAACCAGCCGGGCGGGAAGTACGGGTGCGCCTTCGAGTGGCCCCACTGACGCTCGAGCTCCTGCAGCGCCTGGACGATCTTCACGCCCTTCTCGAGCGCGTTCACGCCGATCGCGTCTCCCGGGCCTCCCGGACGGATCGACAGGGGCCGGTTGCCGCAGTGGGTCGACTTCCCCTCGATGAGGACCTTGAGCCAGCAGAAGCCGGCAGAGACGGTCGTGATCGTGAGCGGTCGCGGTGGATTCGTCGGCTCGGTCACGACTGCCGCATCAGCGCGGAATCCCGCCCGAACGCATGCGAGGGTCCCGAGGTGGTATTCGGCGGTCTCCTCGCCCACGACCGAATGAAGCTGGAGGTCGCCGCGCAGGCTCATTCCCGCATCCTCGAGCGCTCTGGCGGCAAGCCACATGGAGACAGCGGAGGCCTTCATGTCGGTCGAGCCGAGGCCGTACATGCGGCCCGTCGCGGATCTCGGGTGTCCACGGGCTCCCGCAGAGCCAGCGGTCGGCCTCGGCCGGCGGCACGGTGTCGATGTGCCCGTTGAGCAGAAGCGACCGGCCGCCGCCGGTGCCCCGTCGTATCCCGACGAGGTTCCGTCGCTCGGGATCCTCGGCCACCCAGTGCGTCTCGAGGCCTGCGTCTGCGTACAACGACTGCAGGATCTCGTTGACCCGGGTCTCGCCTCCGATGTGCTCCTCCCGGGAGATACCCGGGTAGTTCGGGTTCACCGACCGCGTACGCACGAGCTCCTGCAGCAGCTCGACTGCCTCGTCGCGGCGCGCATCGACGGCGGCCCACACGCGATCCAGCGCCTCAGGCATCGCCGCACCAGTCCATGACCGCGAGCGCAAGCGCCTTGGCGGCGAGCTCGACCTCTTCGAGGACGACGTACTCGTCCTTGCAGTGTGCGATCTTCAAGTCACCTGGACCGTAGACGACCGCCGGAATTCCCGCTGCCTCGTAAAACGAGCCGTCGCTAGCGGCCGCGAAGTTGACCGGACGGGCGGGAGACGGCGCCACCACCTGCCGCCCCGACGCGGCCTCGTGCGCCCTGACGACGGTCTGCGTCAGCTCGTGCTCCCAGGGGATCTCCATGGGCGGCCAGTTGTTCAGCCATTCGAACTCCGGCGGATGCTCGCGCAGCCACGGGTCGAGCGCACAGAGAGCGAGGACGTGCTCCTCGATCTGCTGCGCGATGTCCGCTGCCGCCTCCTGGGGCGGGTACCAGATGACGTACTCGACGGACGCCCGGTTCGGCAGGTAGGCGGGGAACGGGATCCCCGGGTCTGCACGAAAGACGTTCGCGCCGATCGTGAAGAAGCCGGGAGAGAAATGTGGGTGCGACTTGGTCAGCCCCCACTCTGCTTCGAGCTCTCGCAGGCCGTTGACGATCAGGACGGCCTTCTCGAGCGCGTTGACCCCGATCGACTCACCCGGTCCACCCGGACGGATCACGAGCGGGCGGTTGCCCGCGTGCGTCGAGAGCCCGTGGACGACGATGCGGAGGATCCAGACTCCCGCGGCGACCGGCGAGACGGTGAGGGCCTGCGGGTACGAAGACGGCTCGGTCACGACGGCGCCGTCCGTACGGAACCCCGCCTCGATCACCGCGGTCGTCCCGAGCGCGTGCTCCATCATCTCCTCGCCGACCACCGAGTGGAGCTGGAGATCGCCCGCAAGCTGAACCCCCTCGTCGTCGAGCGCCTGGGCAACCGCCCACATCGCCACCCCCGACGCCTTCATGTCTGTCGAGCCGAGGCCGTAGAGCCGGCCGTCGCGGATCTCCGGGTTCCAGGGACTGCCGCACAGCCAGCCGTCGGGCTCGACGGGAGCGACCGTGTCGACGTGCGCGTTCAGGGCGAGCGACCGGCCGGCACCTGACCCCTTTCGCACGCCAACCAGATTCCTGCGTTCGGGATCCTTCGCGACCCAGTGCGTCTCGAGGCCCGCCTGCCCGTATCGCTCGGCCAGGATCTCGTTCACACGGGTCTCACCGCCGATGACGTCCTCGCGCACGACACCGGGCAGGTTCGGCGTCGTCGAGTTCACACGGACGAGCTCGCCGAGAAGCGCGACGGCATCGGCCTGGAGCGAGTCGATACGTGCGAGGACGCGTTCGCGCGCGTCGCTCATGCCACCTGCTCCAGCGAGCCGCTCGCGAGCGACCGGTTCACGGCCAGCGAGACGCGCAGCGCCGCGAGCGCCTGTTCGCCCGTTCCTCGCTCGATCGGAGCGCCGGATTCGACGCACTCCACGAAGTACGCGATCTCGGCACCCCACGGGTCGACGGCCTCGACGGCGATCGTCTCAGGTGGCCCGTTCGTTGGATGGCTGCGAAGAAAGCTCTGGACGTCCGCTCCGATGTTGCCTCCGTCCTCGGCGGGCGCGGCACGGAAGCCGTGCTCGAGGACGCCGTCCTCGCCGAGGATGCGAATCCCGGCCGAGAACGGGAACGAGATCGGCATGATCATGCTTCCCTCGACGAGCCCGGTTCCACGGTCGTGCTCGACAATCGCGACGACATGGCCCTCCCCGCCCCGCGCGGCACGCGCGAAGACGGTTCGCGGCTCACCGAGGAGGACGTTGAGCTGGTCGAAGTCGTGCACCATCAGGTCGATCGGCGTTCCGCCGGACTGCGCAGGATCGCGGATCCAGTCGCCCCAGTCGGCGGGGAAGGACAGCCGGTACGCGGAGACCTCCCGCACCTCCCCGATCTCCCCTTCGACGACGCGTCGCGCGATCTCGACGTACTCGGCGAAGAACCGCACGACGAGTCCGACCATGAACGTACGGCCGCTCGCCCCGGCGGCCCGCAGGATCGCCTCGGCGTCCTCCACGGTCAGCGCGATCGGCTTCTCCAGGAGGACGTGCTTTCCGGCCGCGAATGCCTTCTCGGCGGTCTCGCGGTGGAGCGGTGTCGGAAGGCAGATGTCGACGGCGTCGATCTCGGGATCGGCGAGGACCGCGTCGAGGTCGTCGGTGAACGCGGCGCCGAGGGTTTCGGCAACCTTCGCCGCGCGCTCGTTCGTGCGCGAGCACACCGTCTTGACCCGCACGTGCTCGCCGAGCGCGGAGTAGCCGTTCGCGTGGGTCGCTCCCATGAACCCGGCGCCCAGGATCGCAACCGTAACCATCAATGCTCCTTCAGGAAGTCGTGTTGTCTCGCGTTGAACTCGTCGGGGATCTCCCAGAACGGCGCATGTCCCATCCGGGGCCAGACGCGCAGGACGGCGAGCGGCATGCGCTCCTTGATCAGGTATGCGTGGTGGGCAGGTGTCAGCAGATCACGGTCGCCGACGGTGATGTACGTGGGCGCCTCGATCTCGCCGAGGCGATCGAGCACGTCGTGCGTGATGCAGGCTTCCGCCTGGTCGCAGAACGCCTCGACGCTCTGCGGGTGGGGGTGCTCGAGCACCTGGCGCTCGAGCTCCTCGAAGACCTCCGGGTGATCGTTGACGTGCCAGACGGTGAAGACGAAGAGCCAGAGTTGACGCGCCAGATCGATTCGCGGGACGGCGCGGGCGATCGTCTGCCAGCTTCGCATCAGTGCCGTCAGGTAGCGGTCCGCCTGGCCCCAGGTGCAGTGCATCGACAGCGAGCGGACGAGCTCGGGATGCCGCAGCGCGATCTGCTGGACGATCGTCCCTCCCATCGACGCTCCGATCACATGCGTCCGCTCGATCCCGAGCGAGCGTACGCAGGCCGTGGCGACGTCGGCGAACAGCTCGGTCGTATACGGGCCCGGCGGCCCTGTTGTCTGACCCACGCCGGGGTTGTCGAGGACGACGACCCGGTAGAACTGCTTCAGGTACTCGGTCTGAAGCGCCCACGCCGTCGTGTCGGCGCCGAGCCCGGCAACGAGAACGACGGGGTCGCCCTGACCGTGCTCCTCGAAGTAGACGCGGTAGCCCTCGACGTCAGCGAACGGCATCGCGTCGCGATCGGCGGGATCGGTTGTAGCGAGGCTCGAGCCGGTCGTGCACGTCGTCCATGTCCTTCACGAGGTTTACGACGGCGGTGGCGCTCCAGGTCAGGAACTCTTCGCCCTTCTCCGCGGTCGACTCACTCGGCTTGCCCCAGACGCCGCCCCCGTCCTCGAGCAGCGACCAGAAGGAGCCTGGCGTCGAGAGAAACAGCGGGTCGAGAATCGCGAGAAAGCCGGTGCGGAGCTCCGGAAGCTCCGGGAAGTAGTCCCGCACCTTGCCCATGTCGCAGAGGTTCGGGTTGATCGCGAGGACGGCCGACGTCTCGCCGACGTTGGCGTGGATGCCGACGCTTCCCGACAGGTACTGCTCGGCCTCCTCGGGCTTCATCCCCGCCCAGTACGGGAACGGGTAGACACGGACTCCCTCCGGCAGCTCGTCGAAGAACTGTGCGACGGCGAACTCCATCGCGTGGGAGTTGCAGTAGTGGCCGTTCAGGAGCACGACGCGCGTGAACCCGACGTCGGCGAGCGAGCGGCACACATCGCGGAGAACGTTCACGAACGTGTCGAGGCGGACGTGGACGACGCCCGCGGCACCGCGGTGGTCGTGCGCGATGCCGAACGGAACCGGCGGCCCGACGAGTGCGTCGAGCTCGACGGCAGCGCGCTTCGCGACCTCCGTCGGGATGTAGACGTCCGTCCAGAGCGGGCCGTGGTCGCCGTGATCCTCGGTGGATCCGACCGGCACGATCACCGTGCGCCCTCCGCGGTCCAGGTACTCCTGCACCTCGAGATTCGTCATCTCCGGCATGAAGATCGAGCGGGGCATCAGTGGCCCTCCTTCCGTCGTCGCTACGAGAGACCGAGACCGCTCAGATGGCGATACGCGCTCCCCATCGCCCGGGTTACCTCGTCGAGCGGCGGCCAGGGCTCGCCCGAGAACTCGATCTCGACCGAGTACGGGCCGTCGTAGCCGGCATCCGCGAGCACCGCGAGAACCCGATCGAAATCGATGTGCCCCTCGCCGGGAGCCGGGAAGTCCCACACTCGCGCCCCACCGACCTTGTCCTTGAGGTGGACGTGGGCGAGATACGGTGCGATCGCCGGGATGTCGTCGACGGCGGCCACATCGCCGTAGAACTCGCAGTTGGCCGTGTCGTAGTTCACCCTGATCTCGTCGCGGCCGATCGCCTCCATGAGCGGGACGGTGAGCGCCCCGGAGGCCATGATGTCGCCGTGGATCTCGAGTGCCACGACGACGCCTGCCGCCTTCGCGGCGTCGGCGAGCTCGCCGATGTTCTCCATGAAGGCGCCCTGGTTCTCGTCCTCGGACCAGTGACCGCCGATAGCCGTGTTGACGATCGGCAGGCCGTAGTCGGCAGCCCAGTTCACCGCCTTGATCCCGTGGGCGAGGCCGTCCTTCGTCGTCAGATCGGAGTGCCCCGAGAGCGAGACCGCAGTGAGCCCGTAGCTGTCGAGCTTCGACCGAACGCCGGCCGTGGGAGCGTCGAGGTCGACATGGTCGGTCCAGCCCGGGACAGCCGAGAGCTCGACCCCCTTGTAACCCGCCTCGGCGATCCCTGCGAGCGCCTCGTCGAAGCTGTACGTGTGGTAGCTGTTCGTGTGTCCGGCGAGCGGAGTTGGCATCGACGACTCCTCGGGTAGGCCCTGCGGCAGCGCGGCCTTCATACCACCCTCGGAGAAGGGGCGTCAAGAACGTACGGCTCAGGATCGACTACCCTCGAACGCCGTGGAGACCTCGATCTTCGCATTCGCCGCAGATCTCGCCGACGAGGGCGTGGAGGTCGTGCTCGACAACGTCGAGGGTCGGGGCGGGCTTGCGGGAATCACGCTCGCGACCGTGTACCACGAGGCGCGCGATGTCCTCCCGCACAATCCCCGCGGCAGGGTTCGCTTCCTGGAAGGAGGCGTCGCGTGTTTCCGGCCCGACCCAGCGCTCTATCGAGATGCGGGCCTCGAGCCGCGTCCGAGTACGCTGGCGCGAGATCGAGACGTGCTCGCGGAGCTGGTCGCCGCGGCAGGGCGGCGCGGTATCGCAGCCCACAGCTGGACCGTCTTCCTGCATGTGGACTGGGTTCGGGATCCGCGTCCCGACGTCGTCGAGCGGAACGCCTTCGGCGACCCGATGCTCACCGAGCTGTGTCCGGCGAACCCCGCGGTCAGACGGTACGTGGGCGCGCTGTCGACTGACATCGCCAGGCGCGGCGTCGAGACGATCGTGGCCGAGTCGCTCCACTACCACCCGCTCGACCACGGCTTCCACCACGAACGGTACTTCCTGCACCTCGGCCCGACGACGAGATTCCTGCTCGGCCTCTGCTTCTGCGACCACTGCCTCGCCGCAGCGCACGCGGATGGGGTCGACGGTGACGCGCTGCGGCGCTACGCGCAGAACGCCGTCCAGCGCGTCTTCGACGGAGGCGGAGACAGCGACGGCGAGCTCATCCGGGACGAGGTAGCCGGGCTCTGCGACGGCGAGCTGCGCGGCTACCTCGCGATGCGCGAGCGGGTCGTCGCGACGCTCGCGGCGGAGGCCGCGAGCGCCACAGCCGCCGAGGGAGTGCGGTTCGCGTTCATGGACGCGTCGGGCGCAATGAAGGGGTACGCGACAGGGCGACCCGAAGGCGGGCCGGCCACCGAGATCGCGTGGCAGCTCGGCGTCGATCTCGAACGAACGGCCGCGGCCACCAACGGGCTCGAGGCGATCGCCTACGCGGCCGATCCCGATCGCGTCTCGCTCGACCTCGAGGCCTACGCGGCGCTCTTGCCCGAGGGCGGAACACTCTCGGCGGCGATGCGCCCGATGCTCCCGGATTGCGATTCCGCCGAGAACCTCCGGGCGAAGCTCGACGTCGCATCGTCGGTTGGCGTCGACCGGATCGACTTCTACCACTACGGCCTGGCGCCGCTCACGGCGCTCGACCGGATTCGCGAGGCGCTACACGACTGTACGACGTGAGCGAAGCGAGCGGCCCGCCAGAACGCCGGTGTGCCGGCCCTCGTCGACGGCGAGCCGGCCGTTGACCGCGACGTACGGGATTCCCTCCGGGAGCTGCTTCGGCTCGTCGTAGGTCGCGGTGTCGCGAACGGTCTCCGGGTCGAAGCAGACGAGATCGGCGGCCATCCCGGGCCGGACGAGCCCACGGTCGGGGAACCCGAGCCGCTGCGCCGGCAGGGACGTCATCTTCCGTATCGCGTTCTCCCACGTGAGGATCCCAAGCTCCCGGACGTAGACCCCGAGGTAGCGCGGAAAGGTGCCCCAGCCGCGGGGATGGGGACGCTCGCCGACGAGGATCCCGTCGCTCCCGGGCATGTGGGCCGGGTGCTGCATGATCGTCCGGACGTTCTCCTCGTTGCCGATGTGCGCGATCGACGACGCGCCGAGAGCCTCGTCGGCACAGAGCTCGCAGTAGAAGTCGACGGGTCGCATGCCGTCCATGGCAGCGGCGTCCGCGACGGTCAGGCCGACGAACCGTCGGTGATCCTCGATCCGGACGCCCGACACGACGATGCGAGACCAGTCGATCGGCACGTCGTGGAACCCGTCCGATCCCGTCTCCTCGAGCTCGACCCGGATGCGCTCTCGCAGCGCAGGCTCACGAAGACGCCCGATGGCCTCCTCGCCGCTCCCCGCGTGAACCCAGCCGGGGAGGTACGCGTGGAGATACGTGGCACCGGCGAGGTACGGGTACGTGTCCATCGTCACGTCGATGCCCTCGGCGCGAGCCTCGTCGACCATTGCCAGGAGCTCCGGCGCCCGCCCCTTGTTCACGTCGAACCCGAGATGCGCATGTGCGTAGTGGAGCGGAACTCCTGCCCGCCGGGCGATGTCGATGCAGTCCCCGTAGGCCGCGATGGCGGTCATCCCGTAGTTGCGGTGGTGCGGCGTGTAGTAGCCGCCCGTCTCGCGGAGTACCGACAGGAGCTCGACGAGCTCGTCGTCGCTCGCGTACATGCCCGGCGCGTAGGTGAGCCCGGAGGAGAGGCCGACTGCTCCGTCCTGGATGCCCTGCCGCACGAGCCGCTTCATCTCGGCGAGCTCGGCGTCCGTGGGCGCGCGGTCATCACCTCCCATCGCGATCATGCGAACGGTCGCGTGGGGAACGAGCATCGCCGCGTTGATGCCGACGCCGCGGTCGAACCGGTCGAGGTACTCGGAGACGCTCCGCCAGCCCCAGTCGAGCTCCGGTGGATCGTCGTTCCAGCCCGCGAGCTGGAGCCGCATCTGCGAGAGCACCTCGTCGGTGACCGGTGCGTAGGCGAGGCCGTCCTGGCCGATCACGTCGCAGGTGACGCCCTGGTGCACCTTCATCTCGTGCACCGGGTGGACGAGCAGCTGGATGTCCGAGTGCGTGTGCATGTCGGTGAAGCCGGGACAGACGATCAGGTCGGCCGCGTCGATCTCCCTCGCCCCGCGTTCGGCCACGTCGCCGACCTCCACGACGCGGTCGCCGCGGACACCGACGTCGGCCCGAAACCAGGGGTTCCCGGTGCCGTCGATGACCCGCCCGTTGCGGATGACGAGGTCGAGCATCTGCCTACGTTTCGTGATCCCGGGACTCGACGAGCAGCTCGTTCGTGAAGATCTCGTTTCCCGCCAGGAGGCCGCCGTCGACACGGAGGACCGTCCCGGTGATCCACGACGCCTCGTCGGAGGCGAGGAAGAGCGCGGCGTTCGCCACGTCGTCCGGGGTGCCGATTCGCCGCAGCGGGTACCACTTGACGAGCCGCTCGAAGACATCCGGCTCCTTCTCGACGCGCTCCTGCCAGGCAGGCGTCGCGATGGAGCCCGGCGCAATCGCGTTGCAGCGAATGCCGAGGTGGCCGTACCGGACCGCGATCGACTGGGTCAGGTTGATCATCGCCGCCTTCCCGGCGCTGTAGGCCTCGTTGCCGACGTACGAGAGGCCGTTGACGGAGGCGATGTTGACGATGACCCCGGCCCCGTGCTCGATCATCTCCGGGAGCACCCGCTTCGAGCAGAGGAACGCGGTTCTGACGACCCCGGCCAGGTCGGCGTCCCAGGTGGACTCGTCCATCAGCATGACGTTGTCGCCCTTGCAGGAGTAGGCGTTGTTGACCAGCACGTCGACCCGGCCGAACACCCGGCCGGCCTCGGCGATCGTCGCGTCCACGTCCGCCGAGGACGTGACGTCGGCATGCACGGCGACCGCACGGCCGCCTGCGGCCTCGATCTCGCCGGCAGCGGACGTCGCAGCAGCCGCGTCGAGATCTGCGACGACGACCCGGCCGCCTTCGGCCGCGAACCGCGTGGCCATCACGCGTCCGATGCCGGAGCCGCCACCGGTGATCACCACCGTCCGGTCGGCGAAGCGCCCGCCCGTCATCCGGAGCCCGTCCCGAGCGCCGGCAGCGGCTCGTCCTCCATGAATCGGCGCAGGACGTTCGCGGTCATGCGCGAGACGTTGTTGTCGCAGTCGTTCTCGAGCAGGCTCCCGCACCACGCAATCGAGCTTGTCGAGAACACGCCTCCGCCGTTCTTCGTCGTGAAGTACGTGATGTCCGCGCGGACCTGGAAGTCCATCGTTCCGCCCATCATCGGGAAGTTGAAGAAGATCTCCTCCCCGACGTGCGGATAGTTGTCCGAGTGGCCCTCCGAGTAGGCGAGGAGCCGCGTCTCGGGTGGCGTCCCGAGCAGGAGGTCGTAGCGGTCGAGCTCGTACCCGGCGGCACCGCCGCCGACGAGGCCGAAATCGCCGATCTTCTCGTCCGGCTCGATCCCTTCCATGATGAAGGCGCAGGCGGGATCGCGGGCGTCCGGCATCTGGACGTAGTACGAGGAGTGGTCGAAGCCCTCCGCGGTGAACCCCGTCGCGAAGTTCTTCTGCGGCGCGCGGGCGCGGCCCCGCCAGATCCCCGATCGCTCGCCGCTCAGCTGGAGGTAGTGCTCGCCGGGCCGCGCTTGCCAGGCACGTGAACCGTACTCGAGCTTCCGCACCTCCATCAGCCCCGGCCGGTCGGGGTGCCAGGCGATCGCCCAGTAGAAGCCGTTCGAGCCCAGGTACATGCCCCTGCCGCCGCCGGCCAGGTACTGCTCCCAGGCGTCGAGCATCTCGGTCGAGTAGTACTCGGGGTGCGAGCCGGTGAAGACGACGTTGTAGCGCTCGAGCAGCGCCGCGCCTTCGTCGTGGAGCTCACGGTCGGTCGCGATGTCCACCTCGAGGCCCATCGCGTCGATCCATGCGACCAGGTGGAGATCGGCGGGAAACTGCCACGGCCCGCCCGTCGCCATCCGGAACTTCGGCCGCATGTTCACGATCGGCCGGAGCGCCGATGTCGCATGGACACCGGAGCCGTCGATGTGCGAGTCGTAGGTCGAGAGCCCGAACTCCCGGCGCCCGTAGAGCCAGAAGTCCTGCTCGGCGATCACCGACGTGTGACCAATGATCGACTGGGCGACGGGGACGTCGTGGACGATGTGCTCGTTCGCATAGGCGAGGTAGCTCGCCGTGGGGACGAGGAAGAGCGCCTTCGCCGTCGCGGTACCGCGTGGCGGCAGAACGAAGAACGGGATCCAGTCCTCCGAGTCTCCCTGGAGCAGCCGGAGCGCGTAGACGCCCGAACGGAAGTCGTCAGGCACGCGCCACGACACGTCCGTCTCCCAGCGGCAGTCCTCGAGATCGTCGTCGTGGAAGTGAATCGCCCCGTACTCCGCGGGCGCGTGCATGAAGACCTCGTCGATGCCGCGCCAGTTCCACCCGGTCATCCCGCGCGCGGGGAAGTTCACGCACTCGCCGTGAAGGGCGTGCGGGCCCGTGTCCGTGACACGGTCGGTCGGGATGCCCTTCGGCCCGATCCCGTCGGCGAAGTCCCACGCCGCGAGGAGGCCGTCCGCCGGCGCCGGGCCACCGCTGGTGATCGCATCGAGCTCGGCGACGGTGAGCGCCCGCCTCCAGACCTTCGGGCTGTCGATCTTCCCGTTCAGGTGGGCGTCGACCCAGCTCGAGCCCTGTTCCTTCGCGAGCCCGGCGAGGGTGAACGACGTGCCCGCATCCGCCGGGCCGCCCGACACGGATCCCTCGACGATCGCCTCGCCCGAGATCGGCACGATCGGCGAGATGAGACTGTTCGTCGAGTTGACGACGCTTCGCGAGTAGAGCGTGACGGAACCGGCGCCGTCGGAGACCGCCGCCACCGAGTACCAGCACCAAGGGTGGAACGGCGCCCGCGTCGCGACGGTCTCGCCGTCGATCCGAAGCGCCAGCCCGCCGTCCTCGACGAGCAGGGCGTACCCGGACCGCGAGTCCGTCGCGTAGCGGCCCATGATGCCCTGCCCCGGGATCCCGGGCGTCGTCGGCATGACGAAGGCGTGGAGCGTGAACGGGCCGTCGAGCGCGAGCGCACCGCCGTCGTCGACGACCACGCACGACCCGCAGTCGGTCGCCTGGAACCGCGCCGGATAGTCGCCGTTCGCCTCGGTCTCGAGCACCTCCTCCATGAATCCTGGTCCCGCGGGATTCGTGTCGCCGTGGATCAGGCGGACGATGTCGGCTCGGAACGTTCCGCCCTCCTCCGAGCTGACCTTGAACTCGATCGGCTCGCCGGGGGCGACGGAAAGACGGTCGCAGTAGCCGTGGATCGCGGTCGGTCGTAGCTCGGCCACTTCAGGCCTCCATCAGCTCGCGGACGCGGCGCACGAGGATCCCGTGCAGGGCCTCGTCCTCGCTCGCGAACGTCTCGTCGTCGAGGATCGTCGCGACGCTCGCCGCGCACTCCCGAGAGGACGCCGATCTTGAACTCGGTCCAGGGCTCGGTCATCACGATCACGTACTTGCCGGCCTGCGGCTGGCGGCGGAAGTACTGGAGCACCCGTTCGAGTGCGTCCGAGTGCTGCCCGAGCGGCCGGGCGGCGTGCTCCGCGATGAGCTCGTCGGTGATCAGCGCCCTGATGCGCTCGCGCTGCTTCGCATCCCAGTCGAGGTAGACCTCGACCTGCCTGTCGCTCACGGTGCCTCCAGCGTCACGCGGACGGGCTGCCCGCCCTTCGCAGCCGACTCGTCGATTGCAAAGCACACCGACATCGACTTCCAGCTGTCGTGGATCGACGCGTGCGACTCGGTGTCGGTCTCGATGCACTCGAGGAAATGGTCGATCTCCTGCCTGAACGGATGGTGCTCGACCTCGGCCGAGTCGGGCTTGATCGTCGGGAACGACCAGTAGTCGAGGCTGCCCGGGTAGTGCTTCGACGAGTACACCTGGTTGTCGATGATCGTCCCCTCCGTCCCGAAGAGCTTGCAGTTGAAGATGTACGGCGTGTCGGCCTCGAGGATCGTCGCGAGCTTGCCGACCGCGCCATTCTCGAAGCGCAGCGTGGCCGCGACGACCGGGTCGAACTCGAAGTCGTCGTTCATGCGCTTGGCGGCCGAGAACGCCGAAACCTCGACGATCTCGCCGCCGACGAAGCGCAGGATGTCGACCGCGTGGCACCCGCCGCAGACGAACGCGCTACCGCCCTGGGCCTTCGAGACGAACGAGCGGTAGCCCGGGATAGACGTCCTTCAGCGGGTGCCAGTAGTCGGCCTCGCCGTAGACGAGGTCGCCGAGGACGCCGTCGGCGATGAGCTGCTTCACGGTGGCGAACTGCGGGTTCCAGCGGAGCACGAAGCTCGTGACCGTCTTGACCCCGGCGCGTGCCACCGCGTCGCTGATCGCGAGCGAGTCCTCGAGGGTCATCCCGACCGGCTTCTCGACGACGATGTGCCGCCCGGTCTCGGCCGCGCGGACGCAGTGCTCGCGCCGTGAGTCCGGATGCGTGCAGGAGGCGATGATCTGGATCCGGTCGTCGTCGAACAGGTCGTCGAGCGACTCGTACTCGCGCGCCTCGACTCCGAGCGACTCGAGAAGCGCCGTCGCCTTCCCGGGCGTGCGGTTGAACACGCCGACCAGCTCGGTCTGGGGGTGGTCGGCGAAGATCTTCACGTACTCACCTGCAACCCAGCCTGCTCCGATGATCCCTACGCCGTATGTCATGAGCCCTCCAGCTTCCAGGTAGACGGGTGAGCCCGAGCAGCTCGAGGCTGTCCCGGGCGATGATCCGCTCGATCACGTCCTCGGGGACGCGCGGCAGCGCAGTCCCGTCGGTGAATCGGTTGATGCTCCTGAGCCCTGCCTCGGTCTCGGCCGGTGTCGCGAACGGCCAGTCGCTGCCGAACAGGAGCTTGTCCTCGACGCCGTACTCGAGCGCCAGCACGAGCCCGTTGTAGAACTGCCAGGGGCGGTAGTGAAGCGCCGAGATGTCCGCGTAGAGGTTCGGGTGCTTCCGGATGAGGACGATCGTCTCCGCCATCCACGGATGCCCCATGTGCGCGATCACGATCGGGAGATCAGGGAAGGCCCAGGCGACGTCCTCGAGGAGGAGCGGGTCGGCGACCTTCAGCGGCGCGCGGCGCGGGAACGTCGTGCCCTGATGGATCAGGATCGGGAGGCCGAGCTCGGCCGCCTTCCCGTAGACCGCGAAGGCGCGGCCGTCGAGCGGATGGAAGTTCTGGTAGATCGGGCCGAGCTTCAACCCCTGCAGCCCGAGCGCGTACGCACGCTCGATCTCCTCGACAGCGCCTGGATGCATCGGATCGACTGACATGAAGCCGACGATCCGCCCGGGATGATCGGCCGCGTACGCCGCAATGGCGTCGTTCTGGTTCTCCGCACCGCGGGCGATGTCGAGGACGACCATCCGATCGACCATCGGCGAGAGCGTCCGCCAGTGATCGTCAAAGGTGAAATCCAGCTTCACCGGTGCGCCGGGACGAACCCCCTCGTGGTAGTCGGCCAGCAACCAGCCGAGCGGCGCGTGGGTGTGCAGGTCGACCGTCACGGTGCGTTCACAGGATCCCGTGCTCCTTGAAGACCCGCTGGATGCTCGCTCCGGCCGCGAGGACGTCGCGAACGGTGTTCTCTCCTGTGACCTTGGCGAGCGCGCGCTCGATCACCTCCGCCTCGATCGCCTGCGGCACGGCGAGGCATCCGTCGACATCGCCGACCACGAGATCGCCGTCGTGGACGACGACGCCGCCGACGCGAATCGGCACCCGGATCGCCGTCACGTCGAGACGCCCCTTCGAGTCGGCAGGAGTGGCGCCGGACACGAAGACGGGGAAGCGCATCTCCTGGATCCCCCACGCGTCACGCGTCAGTCCGTCGATGATCGCGCCGCGGCCGCCGCGGGCCCGGGTGTGCGTGGACAGGAGCTCTCCCCACATCGCGGCCCTGGTCGAGCCCTGCGTCGTGCAGACCACCACCTCTCCCGCCTCGATCGAGTCGAGCAGCTCGAGCTCGAGCTTGAAGGGCTCCTCGGGAACCTCGGCGACCTCGCCGGCGAGCATCGTCGCAGCCCGCCCCGCGACCGCCGCACCCTCGTAGAGCGGCCCGATCTCGTAGCGCATGACCTGCTCCGTGTACCCCATGTCATCCATCACGTCCGCGAGAACGCTCGTGTAGAGCACGCGCTCGACATGGTCGTAGAACTCGCTGCTCCGCCTGTCCATCACACCTCCTGTAGCTCGACCGGCCGCCGCTCGTTCGCGGCTCGTTTCACTGCCAGCTCGAGACGCACCGCCTCGATGCCGTCGTCGATGGTCACGTCCGGGCGCCGCCCGTCACGGACGCACTCGACGAAGTGCCTGATCTCCCCTGCGAACCCGTGGAGATGCCGCGGATCCAGCGCGTCTCCGGGGAGCTGGTCGTTCGGCTCCCAGATCTCGGGCAGCTCACGCCCGACCAGGCGGGCCTCGACCGTGCGCCAGCCGTCGACCGTGACCGACGCTTGCCGACCCGTGAGCACGACACGCTCGTTCAGCCGGTCGAGGCAGTTCAGCTGGAGCGTGCCGACCGCTCCGCTCGCGAAGCCGAGGAGGCACGCCCAGCCCTCCTCCTGCGCCGCCTCCCGTCCCTCCGCCAGCTTCCACATGTCGCGCCACGCCGATCCCACCACCGGCAAATCGAGCTCGCTCGGCTTCCACGAACCGGGATCGCCCGCCGCGCGCGAGATGCGCGCGGCTGCCACCCAGGACACCTCGCCGCCGAACCAGCGCGCGAGATCGAGGTGGTGGCACGCGAAGCCGTTGAGGAAGTCGTATACGCCCCGCGGCGGGTAGACGCCGAATGTGAATCGTGCCTCGTAGGCGGAGAGCGGCCCGAACTCAGGTGACGCGGCGAGGGCCCGCGCCCGCAGGTACGGCTCCGAAAAGCGCTTCATGAACCCGACCATCACCTGACGCGCGGCTCGCGCCGCGGCCTCACGGATCGCAAGGCAGTCCTCGAGCGTCTCGGCCGGAGGCTTTTCGAGGAAGACGTGGGCACCCGCCTCGAGGCAATCGGCTGCCACGGCAGGCTGGAGCCGCGGATGCATCGCGACGACGACCCCGTCCAGGTCCTCGCGCTCGAGCATGAGCCGGTGATCCGTGTACACACGCTCGATCCCGAAGTCACGGGCGGCCCGGCGCGCCCGGGGCTCGTCGAGGTCGCAGCATGCGGCGAGCTCGCCGATCTCCCCGTCCTCGGCCAGGTCGCCGATCGCACCACCAGTGTCCGGCGGATTGAGTACGGAAAGGCGAAAACTCGGGTACAGGTTCTGGACGGCGTGGCTCCCACAGCCGATCACCGCGATTCGGGCCAGGCTCGCCATCGGCGCCATCCTAAGCCCCTCGTTCGTACCGCGGGGCGAGCCCCGAGCTAGAGGCTTGATGCGAAATGACCCACGTCTGGACTAGGGCGCGGCCGTCATCGCCGATCGTCGTCACCGCTCGGCGGCCCCGAGCGCCCTTTCACATCAAGCCTCTAGAGCCCGTGGGCCTGCTCGAAGGACGGGCCGCCGGAGTCCTCGACCCAGTAGCGCTTCGCCCAGCCGACGCCTTGCCAGGTCTCCACGTGTGTCGGCGTGATCTTGAACAGCCAGCGCGGCTGGTTGAGGGTCGGCTCGAGGTACTTCGGCCCGTCGGGCCCGAGGTAGCGGACTGCCATGCGCGTCGCGACCTCCACCCACTCGCCGCCGACGTTCGCATCCTCGATCTTCTCCGCCGTGCCCTTGCCGATGACCTTCTCGAGCGTCTCCGGAATGTCGACGGTGAATGAGACTCGCGGATCGCGCTCCATCAGCCTCGCCCACTTCGAACGCTGCCGCGGCACGACCCAGAACACGCCATCACGCCACTCCTGCCAGCAGGGCACCACGTACGGGTAGCCGTCCTCGTCGAGCACCGCCAGGCGCATGCAGATTCCTCGGCCGAGGAAGGCGTCCACCTCTTCCTTGCTCATGCCGCCGACCTTGCCGCGCCACTCCTGTTGCGTCTCGCTCATGTCACCACGCTCCCACCGCCTGTTCGGGGATCAACAGCTTGTCCAACACCTGGTTCGCTCGCTCGATGTGCTGCTGGCCGTCGGCGAGCGAAAACGTGAAGTGTCCGGGAAACAGCCCGTCGACCTCGAGCGAGCGCAGCTTGCGCAGCGATGCGATCTGCCGGTCGAGCCGGCAGTCGTGGATCGCCTGAAGCAGGATCTTGCCGCCGAAGAAGACCACGTCGCCGGCGAACAGCTGGCGCTTGCCATTCTCCTCGAACAGGAGCGACACGTGGCCATCGGCGTGACCCGGCGTCTCGAAGACCTCGATCGAGAGGTCGCCCACCTGGATCGTCGAGCCGTCGGCGAGTTCGACGTCGACTCGGCACGGCTCGAGCGTGTAGTCGGATGGGTAGATCCCGACCGTCTTCCCGATGTCGATCGACACGGCGACCTCGTCGCCGGTGCGAAGCGCCTCGGCCCGCTCGCTCGACAGGTACACCATCGGCCGGTCGTCGAGAGCGGCCAGCATGCGCGCGGAGCCCCCGGCGTGATCGCCGTGGGCATGGGTGAGGATCACGTGTGAGATCCGAGCCGGGTCGTAGCCGTCCCGTCGCACGTTCTCGAGGATCGCGTCGATCCCGAAGCCCGAGCCGACGTCGACGATCGCTAACTCGTCCCCGCCGTCGATGAGGTAGATGTGACAGTCGAACGGGTCGGTGAGGTTGACCCCGAGGCCCCCCGATCCGACGAGGCAGATCCGGTCGGTGAGTCTCATGCCGCGATCCTTGCCTCCTCAGCCGGAACCTGTCAAGTCGGAGACAGCTCTGTCGTGAGTCGACGTGCGTGCCACGATCGGAGACAACGACGGGTACAGCTCCCGGTAGGCGGCGTACAGGTCCTCGTACCTCGGGGCGAGTTCCGGGTCAGGCTCGACGGGTTCGCCCAGAGACACGAACTCCTCGAATGCCGTCCCACGAATCGATCAAGCCCGCCCCGACCCCCGCCGCATAGGCCGCGCCGAGCTCGGAGCCTGTTCCACCGACGACGGTGTCGAGCCGGAGCTGCAGGACATCGGCAACGACTTGCTTCCAGAGCCGCGATCGCGCGCCGCCGTTCGTGACACGCACGCGCCGCGGAGCCCGCCCGAGCTCTGCGAAGACGTCGAGGTGATGCCGGAAGCCGAACGCCGTCGCTTCGAGCACCGCTCGGAACAGGTGGCCTCGCTCGTGGCCGAGATGGAGACCCACGAACGCCCCGCGCGCGGACGGGTCGTTGATCGGAGTCTTCTCTCCGAGGAGGTACGGCAGCGCGACGATTCCTCCCGCTCCGGGCCCGGCATCCAGGGCCTCCGCATCGAGCTGCTCGAGCGGAAGGCCGTTCGCAAGCTCGCGCTGGAACCAGCGGATGAACGTCCCCGACGATGCCATGCATCCGTTCGGCAGGTACTTCCCCGGGACGAGGTGGAAGTCGAGGTAGAGCCGCTCGTCCACGAGCAGCTCGTCACTCGAGAGCAGGATGTCGCCGGCACTTCCGAGCTTGACGAGCAGGTCGCCATCCCGGACGAGCCCGGCGGCGAACGCCGACGCGACGTGATCGGCCGATCCGGCGACGACAGGGGTTCCCGGCGCGCAGACCGGTTGCCGCGGCGGCCGCCGATGTGACGCCACCGACCACCTCGTCGGCCCGGCGGACCGGCAGGAGCAGGTCCAGCTCGATTCCGGCCGCGGCGCAGACGTCGGGCGCCCAGCGATCGGTCTCGAGGTCGTAGAGGCCGCTCTCGAGCGCCCAGTTTCGCTCGACCCCACGCTCTCCGGTGAGCCTGAAGGTGACGTAGTCGTAGGAGCCGAGGATCGTCCGCGTCCGGCCCCAGAGCACGGGCTCGTGGCGCGCGAGCCAGCGTGCGGTCGGGCCGACCGACTGCTGCGTGACCGCGGAGCCGGTGCGCTCGAGGATCCGATTGCCCGCAAGCTCTGTTCGCGAGCTCCTCGACCTCGACGGCGGCGCGCGCGTCGTTCTGCTGGATCGAGGGTCTCAGCGGGCAACCGGCAGCATCGAGCAGGACGGCGGCCGGCACCATCCCGCTGACTCCGACCGCACCGATCTCGCCCGTGGTCGCCGAGCTCGCGGCACAGCGAGCAGACGTTCTCCCACCACGCCGCCGTGTCCTGCTCCGCCCAGGTGGGGTGTGGTGTTGCAAGCTCCATCGGGCGCTCGGCCTGCGCGAGCACTCCACTGGCTGGGTCGAGGAGAACCCCCTTCGTGGCGCTCGTCCCGATGTCGAGGCCGAGGAGCAGGCTCACGAGCGAGCAGCAGCGACGAAGCGCTCGGTCCTGGCGCGATCGACCGGATTCCAGGTGTATCCGTCGACCTTCAGGTCGCTCCCGACGATCACGCCGTCCGCGACCGCGAGAAAGGTCTGGATGTTCGTCGCCTTGGCGCCGGTGTTGAGAAGCACCGGCACTGCGCCGTCCACGGCGTCTCTGGCCTCCCTGACGGCTTCGATCTCCGGCTCCGCGCCTTGCATCGGGCCGGAGACGAGGACGGCATCGGCGAGACTCGACACGACGGCCGAGCGCGCCACCTGCGCGATGGTACGACGCCCGAGCGGCGAGGCGAGCTCGGGCGTCACGTTCATGAGAATGCGCACACCCTCCGCCCCGATGCGCCGCCGCTCGCGGAGAAGGCCGGCCGCGTCGGTGTTCCAGAGGCCCATGTCGGACTCGTACACCCCGGTCGTCACCTCCCGGATGAACGACGCCCCGGTGGCAGCGGCGACCGCCAGCGCCGCCTGCGCATCCCACAGGAAGTCGACGCCGAACGGCCGGTCGCGCGGCGCGAGCTCGGTCACGACCCGGGTGAGCGCGGCAACGCCCTCAGGGCCCGCCTGCAGGGCGTACGGACGGTCGCCCTCGTTGCAGAACATGACCGCGTCGACCCCGACCGAGAGCAGGATCTCGAGATCGGCCCGGACCGCGTCGAGAATGCCGTCCATCCCTCGCGTCTCGTCGTGGAGCGGCGTTCCCGGAAGCGGCGGCAGGTGCGCCATCGCGATGATCGGCCGGTCGCTGTCGAAGAGCTCGAGGAAAGCGGGCGTCCGGCTCATCGCGGCGAAGCCTACAACCCCCTCCGAGCAAACCACGGTAGATTCACCCCGACCCCTACCAGGAGGAGTGAGTGACCACGGAGCTCCATGCGGGCAGTCCCGATATCTCCGTCGAGCGTGACGTCGCCGTGCCGATGGCCGACGGCGTTCGGCTCTATGCCGACGTGTACCGCCCGTCGTCGCAAGGCCCGCACCACGTGCTGCTGATCAGCCAGCCGTACGACAAGGGGCCTGCACTGAGCAACGTCGGCTACGCGCACCCGTCCTGGTACGCGCGCCACGGCTACATCGTCGTCGCTCAGGACACCAGGGGCCGGTTTCGCTCGGAGGGAGACTTCTACCCGTTCCGGCACGAGGCCGATGACGTGTCGACCACCATCGAGTGGGCGGGCAGGCTCCCGGGCTCGACCGGCAAGGTCGCCACGTACGGCTTCTCGTACCCCGGGCTCGGCCAGCTGCTCGCGGCGCAGCGAAAGCCTGCGGGGCTCACCGCCATCTCCCCCGGGTTCACCGGAGGCCGGCCGTACCAGGACTGGTTCTACGTGAACGGTGCGTTCTCGCTCGCGTTCGCGGCCTCCTGGTCGAACTACCTCGCGCTCGACGGCGCGGCGCGGCGCGAGGACGATGGCGCGCTCGCCGCGCTGGCACAGGGACTCGCAAGCTCATGGGGCCTCTACTGGGTCCTGCCCCTGACGGCATACCCGCCGCTTGCCGGCGGCGACACCCCGTACTTCCACGACTGGCTCGACCACCCCGCCCACGACGACTACTGGGCCGCATTCGACGTCGACTTCACCCAGGTCGATACGCCCGGCCTTCA
This sequence comes from uncultured Thermoleophilia bacterium, assembly GCA_963710975.1. Lineage (GTDB taxonomy): Bacteria > Actinomycetota > Thermoleophilia > Gaiellales > Gaiellaceae > JBBQXH01. Next base: position 48,827 of record CAVQCG010000001.1, read on the forward strand.
TGTCGGGGGCTGGTGGGACATCTTCGTGCGTGGGACGGTGAACGACTACGTCACGCTCGCCGCCGAAGGACGCGCGCCGCAGAAGCTGGTGCTCGGCCCATGGCATCACATGCCCTGGCGTCCTCTGGGCGGGGCGACCGGCGAGGTCGGGGCGCACGTCGTCGACGACTGGCAGCTCCGCTACTGGCGCGAGGTGCTCGACGGCGAGCAGACCGGCGTGTTCGACCACCCGGTCACCGCGTACGTGATGGGGCTGGGCTGGCGCGATCTCGATGCCTGGCCTCCGTCGAGCGCCCTCCCTGTCGAGTGGTATCTCCACTCCGACGGCCGCGCGCTGTCGAAGTTCGGAACCGGGACGCTGTCGCAGGAACCGCCGTCAGACGAGGCCCCGGATGTCTGGACCTACCAGCCGGATTACGTTCCGACCGGCGGTGGTGGCCACTCCTGCTGCATCGAGGACTTCGCGCCGATGGGGCCAGCGGATCAGGATCCGATCGAGCGCACGAAGCTCGTCCTCGTCTACACCAGCCAGCCGCTCGAGGCAGACACAACCCTCGTCGGAGACGTTCACGTCACCCTCTTCGCGGCGACGAGCGCGCCAGACACCGATTTCACGGCCCGGCTCTGCGTCGTCGAGCCCTCGGGGCTCTCGACGAACCTGCTCGAGGGGATCGTCCGGGCTCGCTCCCGCGAGTCGCTCTCCCAACCCTCCCCGGTCACGCCGAACGAGGTCGTCGAGTACCGGATCGACCTCGGGCCCATCGGCACCCGCGTACCGGCGGGCCACCGGCTCCGCCTGCAGGTCGGTAGCTCGGATTTCCCGCAATGGGATCGCAACCTGAACACCGGCGGCCCGATCGGCAAGGAGCCGGCGAGCGCCATGCGGACGGCGACACAGGTCGTTCTCCACGACCGGGATCATCCGTCCCATGTCGTCCTGCCGACCGCAAGCCTGCCGTAAGGCAGGCGCGCAGCGGCCGCGCCGAAGCCGCCAGGACGCGAAGTCCATCGCCGCGGCAGCGGCGATACCAGACCGCCGTAGGCTGGCTTGTATCGCCGGCTTCGCCGTCGATGACCCGTCGCGGCCTGGCGCCTTCGGCGCGGCCGCTGCGCGCCAGCCTAGGCTGGCTTGCCAGCCTCGATCTCTTCCGCGTAGACGATGACCTGGTCGGCGACTCGTGCCGACCAGGCCTCGAGCATGGCGGTCATCTCCGGAACGGCCTCGATCTCCCGTTCGAACGCCTCCGCGATCGGCAAGCTCCATCTCCTCGAGGAACTCGAACGTGGGCTCACCCTCCATGACACCTGAGACCCTCCAGACGCGATAGCTCGAGATCGAGCGCAGACGCCCGACGACCGGGACGTTGTGAGCGCGAAACCACTCCTCGTATTCCGCGGGCGTGACGCCGGGCTTGAGCCTGAACAGGACGAAGCACTTCACCGTCGACTCCTCCGATCAGAAATGGGGCGGGGTGATTGCCGAGACGACGACCGTCTTCGAGTCCCCGACGTTGGCAACGCGATGCGGAACGCCGGAGTTGAAGGAGATCGAGTCGCCGGCCGCCAGGACGTGATGCTCGTCTCCGATCCAGACGTCGAGCTGCCCTGCGAGCACGATTGCCGCTTCCTCACCCGGGTGACCGAGCGGGACGCGCGTGCCTCCCTGTCCCGGCTCGAGCTCGATCAGGATGAACTCGATCTGCCGGTTGAGGTCCGGCGTGAGGAGCTGATAGGTCAGCCCAGAGCGAGGAACCTTGAGCGTCTTGCGCTCGCTCTCTCGCACGACGATCCCGTTCGCCGGCTCGTCGTCGAAGAAGGCCGCGATCGGCGAGTCGAGGGCCGCGGCAATCCGGCGAAGCGTCTCGATCGACGGGTTGGCGCGGTCGAGCTCGAGCTGGCTGATGAGCCCGCGCGAGACACCCGCCTGGTTTGCGAGCTCGCTGCTCGAGAGCCCACGGAGGGTCCGAACGGCGCGGATCCGTGTGCCAATCGACACGTTATCCGCCCACCGAGCCGGCGACGCCTGCCTCGTCGGCGGCGAGCAGGTCGTGCACCTGGTCGATCGACAGACGAACCTCGGCCGCGAGAAACGCGAGATCCTCGTCGCCTAGCAACGCGACCGGCCGCCCCGCCACGGCTCGTCTCAGGTACGACCGCCTGATCTCCTCCAGATCCCACTCCGCGATCGAGAGCTGATCGGGGCTCCACGGGATCGCGATGACGTGGCCTGGGACGTTCTCGCTGGGATGCCCGCGCCGAACCTCGATGCCGCGTTCGCGGGCGAAGGTGAGCTGCGCGGTCGGATGCTTTCCGGCTCCCGTGTACTCGGTCTCCTGGACGACGACAATCGCGTCCTCGTCGAGCTCCTGGGCGACCACGAAGGCGGCAGCGAGTGACGTGTTTCCGGCCGGGCCGCGCTCGAGGCCTTCGAGCTGGGCCAGCGCCTCGGTGACGTAGAAGACTTCGCCCTGGGACACCGTGACGTAGCGATCGAGGTAGCGGAGCGCCCGGGCCGCGCTGCGCGGCACGTCGACCCGATCGGGGTTCGTGAGGAAGGGGATCCCGAACCCCGTGTGACCCGTCGTGAACGACTTGCGGTTGAAGTCCACGTCAGAGGCCATGTGGAGGCCGCGGAGATCGACGCTCGCCCCGATCACGGTCGTCCCTTCGCACCCTCCGGCCCTCAGCCCGCGGGCGGTACCCGCGACGTTCCCACCGCCCGCGTGGGTGACGACGACCGCATCCGGAGGGCGCCCGTACCGTGCCCGCACGTCCCGCGCGATCTCCCAGCCGAGGGTCTCGATTCCGGCGACGGCCTGTGGCGTGTAGAGCGACGCGCTGTAGTACCCGGTCTCGTCGAGGAGCTGGAGCATGGTGGAGAAGAGCTCCGGGCCGACGGTCAGCTGCCAGACCTCGGCGCCGTACGCCTCGCACGCGCGTCCCTTCTCGAGAATCTCCGGCTGCCCGCGTCCGGCGGAGTCGAACACCTCCTGGAGGATGATGCAGTCGACGCCCTGCATGGCCGCCTGCGAGGCGACGGCGGCTCCGTAGTTCCCGGAGGTGGCCGCGATCACTCCCGCGTAGCCGAGCCTCCTCGCCTCGTAGACGGCGAGCGAGGCCCGGCGCGCCTTGAAGCTCCCCGAGGGGTTGGCCGCCTCGTCCTTCACGAGGATCCTCGCCCCCCTGCCCGGCGGCGCAACTGCCCGGACGAGGCGGGTCAGGTTCTCTAGCTCGAGGAGCGGCGTCTCGCCGACCTTCGTCGAGGCCTGAATCCGCCGGATCTCGGCGAGGTCGTACCCGACGGATCCCATCAGACCCTCGTAGTCGAACGACATCTGCCCGAGCTCGAACGCGGCGTAGTCGATGCCAACCGCACGCTCGACGATCGACGCCCTGCGATCGACGATCGCCTCGTGGGAGAGATCGTCAGGCATCGCGCTTCGTCGACTGCAGGATCGCCCGCAGTTCCTGGCCGATAGGCAAGAGCTCGGGGACGGGCCGCCCGAACGAGTGTGGCACTTCGGGCAGGACGGCATGCAGCCGTCCTTCGACGGTGCGCCCGAGGACTGTCTCGACGGCGGCGTCGCCTCCAACCTGCGCGTCGGTGAGCAGGTACCCCTTCACGCGTGCCTCGAGCGGGAGCCTCGCCGTGTCGACGGGAAGCGACGATGCGCGATCGCCCGGTGCGAGCACGACGAGCACGACCTCCGCCCAGTCGCCGGCCTTGCCAACCCCCGCGTCCCCGGCGGAGGTCACGGTCTCGCCGTCGTGCCTTCTCCGGGGAGCGTCGAGCGCCGCACGTAGACCATCCGGCACTGGCCGTCCCCGAGGCACCGGTACTCGTCCTGGGTCGCGTAGAACTCGTCCCAGAGCCCGATCGCCTTCATGATCGCCTGGTAGTAGTTCGCCGAGGTGGCTCCGATCGTCTTCTGGTGCATCCTGCTGGCGGCGTCCTTCCCGTACATGTCGATCATGTTGTCCCAGAACGGGCACGTCTTGATGATCGCGACGTGGCGGTCGGGGGTCGTCTCGACCTCTTCGACCTCGCTCCCGATCGCCTCCCAGTACGCTCGGTTCATCTTCGCGAGGTCCTCGGTCGTCCGGATCTCCGTGAGACCGATCGTTGCCTTCACCGCGTCGAGAAAGGTGAGCGCGATCTGCTCCCAGACACGGGAGTACACGATCAGGCCCTCGCGTGCCCCGTAGTGGTGCTCGAGCACCTGCCACATCTGGTGGTCGTGTGCCGTGAACGCGCGGTTCCAGAAGACGAGCTCCTCTTCGGCCGTGCGCCCCGTGCGCTCGAGGACGTCGGGGAGCTCGATCCCGAGCTCGAGGCCGTACGGTGGCACCTCCGAGGTGGCCGTGAGCAGGCTCGCGGCGGCATCCCGGATCTCATCGGGTAGGTTCGCCCAGGTCTCGGCGCAGACGATGCGGGCCTCCTCGTCGCCCTTCGTCTCCGCGGTCGCGGCGAAGAGCAGCTCCGGCTCGAGCGTGAACCCGTAGATCCACGTATGCAGTGCCTCGTCGACCGACTGGCCGGTGCGCTCGATCGCCTTCACGACCCAGTTTCTCCCGTCCTCGGGATCATCGCCGGGCGGCCGCAGGAGAAACGGTGCCTCCTCGTCGACGAACTGCTGCTGTCGTGCGTCGGGTGTCATGTCCTCCTCCTTCCCCAGTCAGACGGTCGTAGCCAGGCAGTCCTCGAGGTACGGCGTCGTGGTGAGAACCTCCACCCCGTCCTCGGAGACCATGACTGTCTCCTCGAGCGCCGCCTGGATGTACGTGCTGTCGTCGAGCATCTTGTGGAAGCGCGGCTCGAGCGTGAAGCACATGCCGGGCTCGAGCACCACGTCGAGATGGTCGGGAGCTGTCCCCGCTTTCATGCAGACAGGAAGCTCGCAGCAGTTGAGGCCGATGCCGTGGCCGGTGTCGAAACGGTTCTCCATGTACCCGTGCGCGATCGCGGTGCGACGCACGGCCGCGTCGACCTCGGAGATCCTGATTCCCGGCTTGATCGTCTCGATGCCCGCGTACATCGCCTCGTAGTTCAGCCGGTAGAGCTCCTTGAACTCGGGCGTCGGCTCCCCGACGAAGCCCGTGCGCATGCAGTCGCCGTTGTACCCCTCGACGATCGGCCCCATGTCCATGACGATCGGGTCGCCCTCCTCGAGCGCCCGGTTGGTCGGATAGAGCGCGCCTTCGGTCACGGCGCCGGACGTGAGGAAGGGGTAGAAGCCGTCTCCCTCGGAGCCGAGCGCAAACATCCGACCCATGAACGCGCCGTACACCTCGTATTCGGTAACGCCCGGAGCGAGCGCATCGAGGCCGGCCTGGACACCCTCGCTGGCGACCCATGCCGCCTTGCGCATCAGCTTGCGCTCCTCCTCGTTCTTCACGATGCGCTCGAAGAGGAGCGCCTCCTCGGCGTTCACGAACTCGATCTCGGGCATCGCCGCCCGCAGGGCATCGAGGATCACCCAGGAGACCCGGTCGACGCCCACGCGACCGCGGGTGACGCCGAGGCCGCGGAGCGCGTCCCGTGTCCAGGCGGTGTAGCGATCGTGGATGAGGCTCGCGTTGAAGACGGAGTAGTGATCCCAGCCCGTCCGCTCCTTCAGCAGCGCACCCTCGTTCGCCCAGTGGGGCCCCGGGGCGACGTGGAGGCCGCAGTCGACCGAGGTCACACCGCCCTCGCGCGAGATCAGCGCGAGTGAGTTCGGCTCCCAGCCGTACACGAAGAACCGCCGGACGTCCGCGATGTATTGCACGTTGTCGTGCTGCGTCGCGAGGATCGCGTCCGCGCCGATCTTCTTGCACGCGCGTATCGCGCCCTCCTGGCGGAGCTCGATCATGCGCTCGTAGTTGACCTCCTCGAACGTCATTGGCGCTCCTTTCTCAGCTCTCGTGCGGCAGCTCGTCGGCGTTCGCAAGCCGCCAGACGGTGACCGCGGTGATGTCGGCGACGGCCTTGAGGGCATTCCCGTCGAGCTTGTCGACGGTGTCGTGGGCGGAGTGGTAGTAGAAGTCGTCCGGACGCCAGAACCACACGGCGGGCACCCCGGCCTCGATGAAGCGCCCGGACTCGGCGACGCCCCAGGTGGCCGTCATGCGTCCCACGTCGTAGCCGAGCTCGTCCGCGACCGCCTCGAGACGGCGCATGAGCCATTCGGTGTGCGGGATGGGCTCCGTGTCGGGCCACAGACCGAGCTCGACCAGGTGCAGCTTGCCGCCGACCCCGAACATGTCGAGATCGATTGCCGCACGAATCGCTCCGAGGGTGCCCTCGGCCCGTCTGGCCTCGATGTACGCGGCAACGCCTGGCGTCGTCCCTTCCTCGGCGGTCGTGCAGAGAAACTCGATGGAGCGCCGTGGGCGTAGGGTCGACAGGGCCGAAGCGATCTCGAGCATCGTGCCGTAGCCGCTGCCGTTGTCGTTCGCACCGGGCTGGAGGCCGTGGTCACGGTGCGCATGAATGACGATCTGCTCCGCTCCAAGGTCGTCCCCTTGCAGAACGCCACTGACGTTCCAGCTCGTGACGGTCGGGGTCTCGCTCTCCACGACGAGTCGCGCTTCCGCAGCGCCACGGCCGATCGCGTGGAGCAACAGGCCGCCGTCGACACCGGAGACGCAGACTGCAGGGATCTGCTCGGCGCAGAAACGCTTCTCGAGGTGTCCGTTTCCGGCCTCCATCGACATCCGGTAGGGCCAGGGGAGCGGGTGGACGACCACCATCCCGATCGCGCCGTGCCGTGCGGCGATCGCTGCGAACGTGCCGAGCCAGAAACGGGAGTAGCCGAATCCGACCTCCTGCAGCACGACGATCTTCCCGCCGACGTCGACCCCGGCGTAGTCGGACTCCTCACCTCCGCCGATAAACACGAGCTCGCCGCGAATCCCTCCGGGCGGCGTCGGAGGCGAGAAGTACGGCGGAATCGCGTCGAACGTCCGACCGTCGGCGACCAGCTGAAGCTCGACCTCGCCGTCGTGGTAGCCGAGCGTGGTGAACTCGCGATCGCCGACCTCGAGCCCCAGGCCGCGAAACCGCTCGCGGGCACCATCCGCCGCGACCGCGTCGCCGGCCCCTCCCACGAAGCGGTCGCCTGCCGCCACGAGCTCCTCCACGCGGGCGACAGCACGCCTTCCGCTGATCCTGCTTCGCAGATCGTGTTCGACCGCGGACGACACCGCGGCGATCGTACGCCGGTGCAACCGGGGAGTCAATAGTTTGACTAAACCGGTTTGACCACGCTAACGTGCGCGCGGCGATCGGGCCGAGCGGGAAGGAGCTCTCGATGAACGGCACCGACCTCTGCTACTTGCCGGCGGTCGAGCTCTCGGCCGCGATCCGCCAGCGCGAGCTCTCGGCCGTCGAGGTGACCGAGGCAGTCCTGGAGCGCATCGAACGTCTCAACCCATCCCTCAACGCGTTCGCCCTCGTGCTCGCCGACGAGGCGCTGGCCGCCGCACGCGAGGCGGACAACGCCTTGCTCACGGAGGGGAAGACCGGCGGCCCGCTCCACGGTGTCCCGTTCACGCTCAAGGATCTGACGCTGACCAAGGGCATCCGGACGACGTTCGGCTCGAAGGCTCTGGTCGAGAACATTCCCGACCAGAACGCCATCTACGTCGACCGGCTCCTGGCGGCGGGCGGCATCTTGATCGGGAAGACGACATCACCCGAGCTCGGCAACAAGGCGCTCTGCGACAGCCCGCTCTTCGGAGAGACGAACAATCCGTGGAAGCTGACCCACGTGCCGGGCGGCTCGAGCGGAGGAGCCGCAGCCGCAGTCGCCGCCGGCCTCGGGCCGATCGCCGATGGAGGTGACGCGGCCGGATCGATCCGAGTACCCGCGAGCTGCTGCGGCGTCGTCGGCCTGAAGCCGTCCTTTGGCCGCGTCCCGTACGCACCAGGGTTCAGCCCGTTCGAGTCGCTCATCCACATCGGTCCGATCACCCGCACCGTGGCGGATTGTGCGCTGATGCTCCAGGTGATGGCCGGCCCGGACTCCCGTGACGTGTTCTCGATCGAGGATCGTGCGTTCGACTTCGTGGAGGCGGTGCGTGAACCGGCCGTCGACGGACTTCGCGTCGCGTACTCGCGAACGCTCGGCTTCAACCCGATCGAGCGCGAGGTTGCCGGGGTGACCGATCGGGCCGCGGCAGCGTTCGCATCCGAGCTTGGCGCGATCGTCGAGGAGGTCGACCCCGATCTTCCCGACCCGCGCGAGGCAGAGATCACCTACTGGCGAGTGTTCGAGGGCGTGCTCGCGGATGACCTCCTCCTGCCGAACCTGGCCTCGCCGGACGATCTCGACGTGCACCTCCGTGAGCTGCACGAGCGGGGGAAGGAGATCTCGGCCTTCGACTTCTACCGGGCCGCCGTGCTCTTCCGCGGCGAGTTCTACTGGCGTATGCACGCGTTCTTCGAGACGTACGACCTGCTCCTCACGCCAACGCTCTCGGTGGTGCCGTTCCCGCACCTCGGCGGCGCAGCCGGGCCCTCGTCGGTCGACGGGGTACCCATCGAGCCGTTCGCCGGGTGGCATCTCACATATCCGTTCAACCTCACGGGCCAGCCGGCGATCAGCATTCCGTGCGGCTTCTCCTCAGACGGACTCCCGATCGGACTCCAGATCGCCGGCCGCCGGCACGCCGACGCCGACGTCCTTCGAGCAGCAGCAGCCTACGAGCAGGCAGCCCCGTGGGCCGACCTGCGACCTCCGCTCGACTGAAACGGGTTCTACGCCTCCGGTGGCCGCCGGTAGGGGCCGACGGCATCCTCGACGACCTGGCAGGCGGCCAGCGTGAGGCTGTCCTCCCAGGGGCGGGCGACCAGCTGCACGCCGATCGGCAGGCCGTCCTCAGTCTGCGACACCTGCACCGTCGCAGCCGGGAAGCCGTACACGTTCCACGCCTCCGCGACCGAGAAGGCCTCGAGCCACTCGACGCGGCCGTCCGGGAGATCCCACGCCCGCTCGCCATGACGCCACGCGGCTATCGAGGCCACCGGGCCGAGGAGAAGCGGGTACTCCGCCATGAACTCGATCAACCCCGTCCGGGCAGCATCTCGTGCACTCCAGGCGTTGACATAGTCGATCAGCTCGAGCCCCGAGAAGTCGTTTCGGATGAAGTCGCGTGTGTACTGGTGAAGCTCGTCACGACGGCCGTCCGCAAGCTCCGCCACCGCGACGGCGATCACCTTGTCGAGGACGAGGTACCAGTCCTCCTGCGCGCGTTCCAGGCCTGGCGGCTGCACCTCCTCGACGACGAGCCCCGCTGCCTCCAGGTGCCGTCCCGCGTCGCGGACCGCGGTGACGATGGCCGGGTCGACGGGTGTCACGCCGTCACCGGTGAAGAGTCCGACCCGCGTCCCGGCGAGCGCTTCGGCGGCGACTTCGGGCGGTGCGACAAAGGGAATGGAGCCTGGATCGCCCGCGTCGTACCCGGAGAGGATGCCGAGCGCGAGCGACAGGTCTTCGACGCGACGCGCCATGGGTCCGATGTTGCACGTGTGCGAGACGATGTTCGCCGGAGCCGGAACGTGGCCGGTCAGCGGGATCCGTCCGGGTGTCCCCTTCAGGCCGACGATCCCGCTGAGGTGCGACGGAACCCGGATTGACCCACCACCGTCGGTGCCGATGCCGATCGGGGAGAGACCTGCCGATATCGCGGCCGCCTCTCCGCCGCTCGACCCACCGGGAGTGCGATCGGGGTCCCACGCCGAGTTCGCGCGACCGTACACGTGGCTGTCCGTCTCCCAGCACATCAGGAGCTCTGGGACGTTCGTCTTTCCGAGCAGTATGCCGCCGGCATCGCGGAACCTGCGCACGACGGGTGCATCGTTCTCCGCCACGAAGTCGATGAGACGCGAGCCCACGGTCATCCTGTCGCCGGCCGTTGCGATGGCCTCCTTGCACGAGAACGGAACGCCGTGGAGCAGCCCCAGGTCGTCGCCGCGCAGCACCGCGGCCTCAGCCTCACGAGCCTGCGCGCGGGCATCCTCGGCCCTGAGGAGAACGAACGCGTTCAGCCCGCCGTTGAGTCGCTCGATCCGGGCGAGATGCGCGTCGACCAGCTCGACGGGCGAGATCTGACGTTCGCGCACGAGCCGCGCCTGCTCCGAGGCGCTCTCGTACAGAAGATCGAGTGTCGAGGCGTTCACTTCAGACGACGCCACACCACTCCATCGCGAGTAGCGCGTACGTCTTCGTCGCCGTGACGAGCTCGTCGATGAGGACGTACTCGTCGTCTGCGTGCGCGACCCGCAGATCGCCGGGACCGTAGCTCACCGCCGTCACCCCGCCGAGATTGAGGAACGACACGTCCTCGACGGCGGCGAAGCCGTGGATCTCGGGTCGGCCGGCAAAACGGCTCCCGGCGGCTGCAACCTCGTGAGCGTCTCCGATCGCCGTGCAGATCGGGTGCTCCGGATCGACCGAGAACGGTGGCCAGTCGAGCTTCCACTCGATCACCGGCGGGTTCTCACGAAGCCACGGATCGAGCTGGGACGCCCTGGCCACGTGCTCTTCGATCTCCCGCTTGACGTCCTCGGGATCGTCGTCCGGGTGATACCAGCAGCAGTACTCGATCGTCATGAACTCCGAGATGAAGAACGGCACGAGCACGCCCTTCGGGCCGCCGGTGACCACGCCCGGATGGATCGTGAAATGGCCGGGCGGAAAGAGCGGATGACGCTTGGTCTGGCCCCACTCGTCCTCGAGCTTGCGGATTGCGAGGAAGATGTCGACGCCCTTGTCGATGGCGTTGACGGCAACCTCCGCGCCGAGGCCGCCGGCGCGGAACGTGTGGGCGCGCATCGCCGCGTGGGAGGCCTTGCCGGGAACGGTGACCGAGAACCACCAGAAGCCCTGGGCTGACCGGCACGATCGCGAGCGGCACGGGCGGCGAGCTCGGCTCGGAGACGACACCGGCGTCGGCGGTGTAGCCGCGCTTGACCGTCGCCGTGACGCCGCACTCGTGGTCCATGACCTCCTCGCCGACGACCGACTCGAGAATCAGGTCGCCCTGCAGGCGGACACCAGCTTCTGCCAGGGCCCGCGCGGCGAAGGCCTGCGCGAGGATCCCCGACTTCATGTCGGTCGAGCCGCGTCCCCAGACGCGATCGCGCGTCGACCTTCCCGGAGAAGGGCGATCCGCTCTTCCAGTTTGCGGAGTCGCCAGGCGGAACGACGTCGACGTGGCCGTTGTAGATCAGCGAGCGCCCGCCGCCCGATCCCTTGACCACGCCGACCGCGTTCTCCCGCCCGGGCTCGATGGCAAAGAGGTCGACCTCGGCTCCGAGACCGCCGTAGATTCCGGCCATGAACTTGGAGACCTCGCCCTCGCCTCCGACGACCTCGTCGTAGACCTGGCCCGGGTACTTCGGGTTCACGCTCTCGATCCGAACGGCGCTCGAGAGCGCGTCGACGAGCTCCGGCGCAAGCCGATCGACTGCGGCGACAACGGTGTCGCACAGGTGTCTGTCCAGCGACATCTCCTCTCCTTCCTCGGGCGCGCTCCTCGACGCGCGTCCCGGCGCGCTCGCTACAGGTGCACCTCGAGCTCGTGCTCCGGTGGTATCGCGTCGTCGCTGCGACCACGGCGGCGCGCGAGATAGCCCTGGATCTGCGCCGGCAGGCCGACGATTCCGCGGGTCGTCCCGAGCGTGATCCCGAGCATGATGATCCCGATCGCGATCAGACGTGGAGCTCCGGAGCCGCTACAGTGCTGGTCGATGAACAGCAGGAGGGCGGTGCCGATCATCGCGCCCTTCGCCGAGCCGAGGCCTCCCACGACGATCATGGCCAGCAGGAGAAGCAGCGTGTCGAAGCTGAAGATGTTCGGCGAGACGCCGCCGTAGAAGCCCACGTAGAACCCGCCGATGAGGCCCAGGACAGCCGAGGAGATGATGAAGACCGCGAAGCGCGCCCGCACGACGCCGATCCCGAGACCGCGTCGCGACGCGCTCGCTCTCACGGGCCGTGCGCAACAGCAGCCCGAGCCTGCCGTTGTTCACGACGAGGTAGACGAGCAGGCAGAAGATCGACAGGCCGAGCCCGATGAAGTAGGTGGTGTAGCGGCCCGTCTGGGTCTGGCCCTCGCCGACCTTCGTGAACGTCGTCGCTCCGTAGAGGCCCTGGTTCTGCCCGAGCACGAGCTGCTGGAGCACGATCGCACGCCCGACCTCGACGAGGCCGATCGTGAACAGGGCGAAGTAGACGCCTCGCAGCCGGATCGCCGGCGCTGCGACGAGCGCGCCCACGACCGCGCCGGCGGCAGCGGCGATCACCAGCATCAACACGATGTTCATGCTCCTGGCGCCCGAGATGTCGGTGCCGGCCTTCGAGGCGCCGGCCAGAACCGCGACGAGATACGCGGCGGCCCCGACGATCGCCAGGGTTGCGAAGGAGAAGATCCCCGCGGTTCCGATCACGAGCATCCACATCAGGTTCATCGAGAGGTACAGCGCGCCGAGCACACAGACGCTGATGAAGTAGTTCGTGTTGAAGGCAAACGGCAGTACGATCGCGACGACGAACGCGATCCCCCAGAAGGCCGCGTTGCCGACCGTCTTGCGGCTCAACAGATCAGCCACGGGTCGTCTCCAGGATCCCGCCGACGCCCCTCGGCCTGACGAGGAGCACGATGGCGATGAGGCCGAACAGCGTCAGCAGGACGTAGCTCTGGTCGAGGTACCGTGCGGTCAACGCTTCGGTCAGCCCGACAAGGATCGCTGCGATGATCGTGCCCGGGATACTCCCGAGACCACCGAGCAGCGCGACGATCAGACCCTTCACCAGGGGCGCGAAGCCGACATCAGGTGACGGGTAGAAGACCTGTGAGAGCAGCACGGCGGCCAGCCCGGCCAGCCCGCCGCTGACCATGAGGATCGCAAACGCCGACGGAATACGACCGATGCCGACGAGCGCTGCGCCTTCCTTGTTCTGCGTCATCGCGCGCACGCCGAGACCCATCCTCGTCGAGAGAATCGCGACGACGACCAGCGCCATGACGGCGGCCGACGTGAGGATCGCGCCGCTACGGTCGGCTGAGATGTTCGTACCCCCGATCGAAAACCGGGACGTGCCGAAGATGGACGGGATGCTCTTGTCCTGCGGCCCGAAGACCTGAAGGAAGACGTTGACACCGATGATGCTGAGCGCGAGGGTTGCGATCATCGAGCGCGTGTCCCAGTTGATGCGCCCGTCGAGGGGAAGGAAGACGACGACGCAGATGATCGCGCCGGCGACGAGCCCCATCAGGACGCCTGCGACCGTCACGACGGCGGGGTTGTCGGAGATGTGCTCGGCCGCCCACCAGGCGGCGTAGCCCGCGGCCGCGAACGTGACCCCGTGCGCAAGGTTGAGGAAGCCGAGCCCCGCCCAGGTGAGCGAGATGCCGACGGCGAGCAGCCCGTACGTCGCAGCGAGGTTGATGGTCGTGATGAGAATGTCCATGCCCTACTCCTCCCTCGACCCATCCGGCCCTGCAGCATCGACCGACGGCGTCCGGGGCGGCCCCGCCAGGCTCGATGCTCGACGACCTCACCGCCGTGGATCCGAACGATCCTGTCGAGCTTCCCCTCGATCAGGGCCTGATTCTGCTCCGCGATCACCAGAGCGCCACCCTCGAGATCGAGCTCCATCAGGCTCGCAACGAGCCCGGTGCCGATACCGGGAGCGAGCCCGAGGGAGGGCTCGTCGATCAGGTACACCTTGGCGTCGCCCATCAGACCCCGCCCGACCGAGAGCATCCGCCGCTCGCCGCCGGACAGTGTTCCTGCGGCCTGCTTCATGCGCTCACCGAGCCGCGGGAAGATCTTCAGGACTCGTTCGCGGCGCTTCTTGCGGTCCCGCCAGCCGGATGCGAACGCGCCCGAGTCGAGGTTGTCGCGGACGCTCAGGCCCGCGAAGAGCGCGTCGCCCTGCGGAATCATGACGATCCCGGCGCGGGTGAGCTTGTACGTCGGCGTGTGAATGATCGGCTTGCCGTTCAGGAAGATCTCGCCTGTCCGCCAGTCGACGAGGCCCATGACCGATCGCATCAAGGTCGTCTTTCCGTGCCCGTTCAGACCGACGAGGCCGACCCGCTCCGCCGGAGCGACGCTCAGATCGATCGAGTGGAGCACACGCAGCGGTCCGTAGCCGGCCGAGAGCTTTCTGACCTCCAGCGCTGGGGTCATGCAGCTTGCGCCGGCTCGAAGTAGGCGGCTCGGACTGCAGGGTCTTCGAACACCTCTTTGGGTGGGCCCTGCGCAATCCGCTTCCCGGCATCCATCACCAGGACCGCCTCAGCGACCGCGAAGAGCAGCTCGAGACGATGCTCGACCACGATGACCGCCATGCCGGTCTCGACCGTCACCTTGCGGATGAGTTCGTCCATCTCGTCGATCTCGTCCTGGAGAAGGCCGCTGCAGGGCTCGTCGAGCATCAACACGGTTGGCTGGCGCATCAGCAGACCGGCGAGTAGCAGCTTCCGCCGGTTGAGCGTATCGAGTGGGCCCGCGACCTGGTTGTCCGATACGTCGAAGCGCACGAGCTCTCGGGCCTTCTGCACCGCCTCGGTGTCGACGTGAGGCCGGTACGCGATGCGCGCCGCCTGGAGCGTCTCCCCGACCGTGAGGTCGGTCGGAACGAGCGGTGACTGAAACGTCCGGGCGAGGCCGTGCCGGACACGCTGATGGGCGGCCATCTTCGTGATGTCGCGCCCGCTCAGCTCGACGTGTCCGGCATCGGCCTTCTGGTGCCCGGAAAGGACATCGAAGAGGGTGGTCTTCCCAGCCCCGTTCGGTCCGGCGATGCCGAGGATGTGCCCCGGCTCGACCGACAGCGCGACGCCGTCGACGGCGACGAAGCCGCCGTACGTCTTCCGGATGTCGGTGCAAGAGAGGGACACGATCCTCGGTGGCCTTACGCTCTAGCTCATCCAGGGCGCGGGCTGGAACGTCGTCTCGATGTACGGAGCCGGCTGGATGATCTTGTTCTGCAGATCCTGGAACTGGAAGAACAGGTGCGCCTGGCTGAGCGACGGGTCCGGCGACAGGTCCGGATAGATCGCACCGACGTTCCCGGGGTCCCACGAGTACCAGTAGCCCCCGTTGACGCCGCGCATCGGCCACATGTTCTTGAGGAAGGTCGATACGCCTTTGAAGTCGCGCGAGTCGCCGACGGCACCCCACGCAGCTGCCAGCTGGTAGACCTCGTCGTACCCGGAGCCGGAGTTCGAGAAGCCGGCGGGCTTGCCCCACTTGTCCTGGTACTGCTGCTGAAACTGCTTTCCGAGCGCGTCGTTGTAGACGCCGGTGACCGTCGCCCAGATCATCCCGTTCGCCGCCTCGCCCGCGATTTCGAGCGTACTGCGGCACCGATGCGCCGTACTGGAGGTACACGAGCGAGTTCGTCGGATTCTGCACCCACTGCTTCGTGAATGCCGCGAGCTCGGCCGGCACCCAGTGCGTGTTCATGACGACACCGGGGTTCGCCGACGCGACCTTCGAGATCTGCGGGCCCCAGTCGGTCGTTCCCGTGACCACCGGCTCGACCCCGACCAGCTCCCACGTCCCGTCCTTGTCGATCGCGTCCTTCGCCGCCCCCGAGATCGCCTGGCTGTAGGCGCTGTCGCCCTCGAGGATGAAGATCGACTTCGCGCTCGGCTTCCAGGCCCCGCTCGCCTCGAGGTTGTTCAGGAACGGGACGATGCCGATCCCGTAGTAGATCTCGGGCGGATCGATCTGGAACATCATCGAGTACTTCTCGGGATCCTTCCGCGTGGTCTCGACCTGCGCCTCGGACGTCGATGCGTTGAGGTACGGGCAGCCGTACGGCGGGACGATGTCGTACCCCGGCGGCCAGGCGATGAGGTACCCGATGCAGATTGCGTCGGGCTCCATCCCCACGAGCTTGTTCAACGCCGTGGTCACGCCCTCCGGCGTGAAGATGTCGGTGTCGACGATCTCCTGCTCGATCGTCCGGCCGGCGACCCCGCCGCGCGTCGTTGATCTGCTGGATCGCGAGGCCGGAGCCACCCTTCATCTGCTCGCCGTCCGCCGCGGCCGTGCCGCTGATCGGGTAGGGGGAGCCGATCAGGAACGGCTTGCTGTTGTTCGCCGTCGTCTGCCCGGCGGCCGATGTCGTCGCTGCCTCGGTGGTCGCCGCCGCCGTGGTCGCGGCTGTGGTCTCCTCCGTGCTGCTGCCGCCGCACGCGGCCAGGACGCCGGCGAGCGTCAGGCCTCCGATTCCGGCGGCCGCCACTGACCCGATGAACTTCCTGCGGCTGAGCCCTCCCTCGTCGTGGTCAGGTGTCTCGCCGCCCTCGGGTGGTTCGCTCGTGGTGCCTGGCTCCTCCGTCATGTCCCGCTCCTTTCGCTCCGTTGCCCCGCCTACTCCGTTCGACGACTGTCGTCCCATACGGTTAGGGCTCGCTGGCGCGAGAGCCTAACTTCTCGACCGGCTGTGTCAAGTGTCAGTGGAATCCGAAAGCCAGGGTAAACCGCCGCCCACATCGTCAGCCGGCGACGAGTTTCGTGAGGTTCGCTTCCGCCGCGGCGATCGCCGCATCCTGGTGGGGCTGGAGGTCCTGGCCGCCTATGCCCTCGAAGACCGGGAGGAACGGATCCTCGACCCCTGAGCTGATGCCCGAGAGCTCCTCGACCACCGCAAGGCCGCAGAAGGGCACGTAGCCGCTCGAGTAGCCGCCTTCGTGCTCGACCACGAGGCGCCCGCTGCAGACCTCGTCCGCGACGTCCATCAGCATGCGCGTCAGACGGCGGTAGCCGGCGCTGTGCATCATCATCCGCGCCAGCGGATCCATCGCGTTCGCATCGAGGCCGGAGGCAACGATGATCAGGTCCGGTCGAAACTCACGCAACGCCGGCACGACGACGCGCTCGTACGCGGCGACGTAGGCACCCACACCCGACCCCGGCGGAAGAGGGATGTTCAGGCAGTACCCCTCGCCGTCGCCCTCGCCGAGCTCGTGCAGGTGCCCCGAGTCGGGTGGGTAGTAGTTGTCCTGGTGGCTCGAGATCGTCAGCACGCTCGGGTCGGTCCAGAAGATCTTCTGCGTCCCGTTGCCGTGATGGACGTCCCAGTCGACGATGGCAACACGCTCGAGGCCGCGGGCTTCCCGGGCGTGCTTGGCGCCGATCGCCGCGTTCGCAAAGATGCAAAACCCCCGCCCGAGGTCCGGCTCGGCATGGTGGCCCGGGGGCCTGGTGAGTGCGTGGACGTTGTCCACCGTCCCGTCCAGCACCGCGTCGATTGCCGTGATCACGCCTCCGGCGGCGAGCAGAGCGATCTCGTAGCTCCCCGGCCCGAAGGGGGTCAGCTCACCGGCATCGCCGCCGTTGTCCGCCGAGAGTGCCTGGATCCGATCGACGTACTCGGGGGTGTGGCAGCGAAGCACCTCGTCTCTCGTCGCCTCACGTGGTGCGATCTGGACGAGCTGGTCGAGCACGCCGCTGATCTCGACGAGATTTCGAAACCGGCGCTTCGTCGCAGGGTTCTCGGCGTGCGTCTCCGGCTCGATCGCACCTCCAGCGGGCATGAATCCCGCGGCGGACCGGGTGTCGTGCCAGAAGTAGCGCTCGTGACAGATCCATCCAGTGGCCATCCTGCCTCCGTCTGCTCGGTGTGAGGGAGCCGAGCCTATCCCCCTCCCGGCCCAACCTCAACCCGGATCCGGGTAGGCTCCTTCGCCATGGCGCAGGCGTGCTTCTATTGCGGTGAGCGAGGCCAGCGAGCTCGAGTACGGGATCCCGCCCTGGGTACCAGGACTGCTCGGCCTCGAAGGCTCCCGGATCGACCACCTCGAGACGAGGGCCGAGCCGCGGCCGCGTCGTGAGGAGATCGCCGAGCCGGCGGACCAGCTGCCGTACTCGCTGCCCTCCCATCCGGAGCTCGCCGACGCGCAGCCGGTCGAGCGGCTTCAGCGCGCGATCGACGACGCGATCGACGAGCGATCTGCGCTCTGCGGTCGACGAGTACACACGGACTTCGCTGTGCCCAGCGTGCGCCGCGATCGTCGGGGCCATCGACGTCGAGGCACGCCCGCTCCTGACCCGCTTGATCGAGGGCGAGGCGGTGCGTTTGAGCCTCGAGGAGCAGCGCGTCCTGGCAACATGGGCCGCCCGCGCTGCCTATGCCGTCCTGGCCGTCGAGCGAAAGACCACGGGCGCCCCGCGCGCTCATCGCCTGGCGATCCGTAACGACGGGCGCCCGCACGAGAACGTCTTCATCGGCATCGGCCGGTACCGGCACGCACATGTGGGCGTCCTCGCCGCGCGACAGCACACCGCCCTCGATTCGGACGGGCGGACTGTCGAGGCCTACAACGTGCTGCTCGTCCTGGGCCACCTCGCGACGAAGGTCTTCGGCGTCCACCGCCGCCCCGAGGGAACCCGGGTGAAGCCGCCCGAGGGCGAGATGGTGAGACTCTGGCCGGCCCAGAACGACCCGGTGTCCTGGCCGCCGATCTGGGGCCTGTCCCCGGAGACGCTCGAGCACGCATTCCTGTACGAGCCGTTCTTCCGGCCCTTCCGCTACAGCGAGGTCACCTACCTCGGGCCCGGGAAGAAGATCAAGGCCAAGCGGAAGCGGACGGAGGGCCTCCGCGGCCGCACCTAGGGCCGGCCGATCAGAACCAGCCGGTCTCGTCAGGGTTCGCGTACTGCATGAACTCGACCAGCGCCCCGTCGACGTTCACGAAGGCAACCCACGAGAAGCCCGTTCCCGACGCGTCGAACGGCTCGAGGACGACGTCGTGGCCCTCGATCGCGGCCTCGAGGTCAGGAACCCGGTACGCGACGTGCGGCTCTGTTCGAAGCGCCCCCGTGACCGGGCTGTCCGGCTCGAAACGGAGGAATTCGATGTTGAACGGATGCTCGCGGGGACTCGTCACCCACACGCGCGTCGCCTCGACCCAGCTCTCCTTCGGCTGTTTCACCGTCGTGACGACTCCGATGTGATCGAACGTCGAGCGGTCGACCTGTTGCACGGCTGCCCTTTCGCGAGGGTACGGGAGGAGACTGGGCTATACCATCCGCCCCGACGATGATCAAGGTTGCCGCGTGCGCGTGCTAGCCGTCGGGGCGCACCCCGATGACCTCGAAATCCTCTGCGGCGGGACGCTCGCACGATTCGCCAAGGAAGGTCACGAGACCGTCATGTGTCACGCAACCAGCGGTGACATGGGCAGCTTCGTCCATGGCCGGGAAGAGATCTCCACGATCCGGCTCGACGAGGCCCACCGTGCAGCGCGGGTCATCGGCGCTGAGCACCGCACTCTCGGTCTTGCGGACGGCGAGGTGAATGCCGCTGATCCCGCCCAGAAGCAGCTCGTGGTCGATCTCGTCCGCGACGCCAGACCGGACGTGATCATCACCCACTCCCCTGACGACTACATGGGAGACCACAACGAGATCTCGAAGCTCGTCTTCGAATGCAGCTTCTACGCAACCTTCGCAAACCTCGAGACAAGCCGGCCCCGGCACGATCGCGTCACACCCATCTACTACCTCGACACGATTGCCGGGCTCGGATTCGTGCCGACCGAGTATGTCGACGTCACCGACGTGATCGAGACGAAGGCGGCGATGCTCGAGGCACACCAGAGTCAGCTCGTCTGGCTCCGCGACCACGACGGCGTCGACATCGTCGAGGAGATGCGCACGGCGGCGCGGTACCGAGGCCAGCAGTGTGGAGCGCAGTACGCAGAGGGGTTTCGTCAATGTCTTACCTGGCTTCGCGGCACCACGCGTCGACTGCTTCCCTGAAGGAGGGTCCCGTGAGCACCGAGTTCGAGTACGGCCTCGCCCGCTTCATCAGCTTTCGCGACACGGAGGCGTGTAAGCGAGTCCGATCGATTCCGCGCGAGGAGATCACCCGCCATGCCAACCCGGACTTCCAGATCTCGGTCGTCGACAGCGGTGACGCGTTCTACGCCGCGTTCGCGGCGGACCTCGTCGATCGCATCCGGCAGGCTCGCGACGAGAGCCGCCAGTTCGTCGCGATCCTTCCCGTCGGGCCGATGCCCCAGTACCAGCTCGCGGCGCAGACGATCAACGACGAGAGCCTCTCGCTCTCGCACGTGCACACGTTCAACATGGACGAATACGCAAACGAGGATGGGCAGACCGCACCGCTCTCGTGGCCGGGATCGTTCCAGCGCGCGATGTGGGAGCGCTTCCTCGACCTCGTCCGCCCGGAGCTGCGGCCTCCCGCCGAGCAGATTCACTTCCCGACGACCGACCAGATCGGCGACTACAGCGCCAGGATCGAGGATCTCGGCGGCGCCGACGTCTGCTACGGCGGCATCGGCTGGTGCGGCCACATCGCGTTCTGGGAGTCGCATCTCGGGTTCGAGTTCGAGGGCGACCTGGAGGCGTACAAGCAGGCCGGCGCTCGTCTCGTGGAGCTCCACCCGATGACGATCATGCAGAACGCCCTGCATTCGTTCGGCGGCGACTGGTCATGGGTCCCGCCCCGGGCCAACACGATCGGCCCGCGCGAGATCCTCGGCGCGAAGCACCGCAGCTTCTGGCTCGACGGTGACATCGGCGGCGGCGTCTCGTGGCAGCGTTTCATCGCGCGCCTCGTCGCGCACGGCCCCGTGTCGGAGCTCGTCCCGGGCTCCATCCTGCAGACTGCTCGAACCGACTACACGATCATGGGTGGCGTCGCAGACGACGTCGAGATCCACATGGCGTGACCGAGCTTCTGTCCGAAGAGACGGTCGGCGACTACCTCGTCGCGCTCGGGCTCGTCGAATCCAGCGGGTCAGTCGAGGCTCACGAGCTCGGCGGAGGCGTGTCGAACGTCGTCCTCGCGGTGACGAGCGAGCGGGACGGGATGGTGGTGAAGCAGTCGCTGCCGCGGCTTCGGGTCGACCAGGAATGGCTTGCAAAGCGTGAGCGCGTGTTGACCGAGGCCGAGGCGTTGAAGCTTGCCGGCGAGCTGAGCGAGGGTGCCGTACCCGGAGTTCGCGCCGTCGACGCCGCGCGCTGCGCGATCGTCATCGATCTGGCTCCCCCCGAATGGCGGAACTGGAAGGACGACTTGCTCGGCGGGCACACCGACGCGGCGATCGCCGCCCGGCTCGGCGCCCTGCTCGCCACCTGGCACCGGGAGACGGCCGACGATCCCGAGATCGCCCGTCGGTTCGGCGACGACGAGGCCTTCGAGCAGCTCCGAGTCGATCCGTACCTCCGGACGGTGATGGCACGCTGGCCGCAGCTCGAGCGGTCGGTCGGCCAGTACGTCGATCAAGTGACGGGTACGCGAGTGTGCCTCGTCCACGGCGACTTCTCGCCGAAGAACGTCCTCGTCGGAGACGATGGCCTCTGGGTGCTCGACTTCGAGGTTGCCCATGTGGGGGAGCCCGTCTTCGACCTCGCCTTCATGACGAATCACCTGATGCTGAAGGCCGTCCACAACCCGTCTGCCGTCGATGGCTACCGGCAGCTCTCGCTCGTGTTCTACGACACGTACCTCGGGGAAGCAGGCGACGCGCTCGCGTTCGAGCCGCCGTATCTCGTCGGCCTCACCGGGTGCCTGATGGTCGCCCGCGTCGACGGGAAGTCTCCGGCCGAGTACCTGAGCGAGACCGAGCGACTCGTCGCGCGATCGCTCGGGAGCCGTCTCCTCCTGAACCCGCCCTCATCGCTGGCCGGAGCCTGGAACGAGCTCGGTGAGGCGATCGCGCGGTGAGTGGCACCGAGATCACATCGGTCTTCGCCTGGGAGGCGCTCGACTCGAGGGGAACGCCGACCGTGGCCTGCGAGGTACGGCTCGCCGGTGGGGCGGCAGGTCACGCGACCGTCCCGTCCGGCGCGTCGACCGGCAGGCACGAGGCCCGAGAGCTGCGCGACGGCGGCGATCGCTACGGCGGACGCGGCGTGCGGCGGGCTGTCGAATCCGTGAACCGCGCCCTCGGCCCGGGCGTCTCCGGGATCGACGCAACGGACCAGCAGCGCCTCGACGATGCGCTCTGCGAGCTCGATGGAACCCCGGATCTCGGACGCCTCGGCGCAAACGCCGTCCTGGCTGTATCCGTCGCGAGCGCGGTCGCCGTGGCTGCGGCACAGGGGCTTCCCCTGTATCGCTCGCTGCCCGGCGCGGACCCGCTCCTCCCGATGCCGATGGTGAACGTCATATCGGGCGGTGCGCACGCGCGCGGAGCCGGAGTCGACGTGCAGGACTTTCTGGTCGTTCCGGTCGGGGCGACGACGTTCGCCGAGGCAGTCGAATGGGCGTGGCGGGTCCGGCGGGGAACCGAGGAGCTCGCCCGCGAACGCGGCCTGGCCGCCTCCCTCGTCGCGGACGAGGGAGGGCTCGGGCTCGCGCTCGCATCGAACCGGGCGGGGCTCGAGCTGCTCCTCGCAGGGATTGAGCGGGCAGAGCTCAGGCCGGGAGACGACGTCGCGATCGCAGTCGACGTCGCTGCGACCCAGTTGCTCACCGCCGCCGGGTACAGGCTGGAAGCCGAAGGCCGAGTGCTCGACGCGGGCGAGCTGACCGCCGAGCTCGAGGGGTGGTGCAGCGACTTCCCGATCGTCTCGCTCGAGGATCCGGTCGGGGAGGATGACTGGGAGGGATGGCAGGAGATCACGCGTCGCCTGGGCGACCGGATTCAGCTTCTCGGCGACGACCTGTTCGTGACGAACCCGGCGCGACTCACGCGCGGCGTGGACGAGCATGTCGCGAACGCCGTGCTCGTGAAGCCGAATCAGATCGGGACGCTCTCCGGGGCGCTCGCGGCTGTCGAGCTCGCTCGGTCTGCGGGCTACGCCACCGTGATCTCTGCCCGCTCGGGCGATACGGAGGACAGCTGGCTTGCCGATCTCGCCGTCGGCTGGAGGTCAGGCCAGATCAAGGTCGGCTCGACGATGCGCTCCGAGAGAACGGCGAAGTGGAACCGCCTCCTCAGGATCGAGGCGGAGCTCGGCGACACGGCCGTGTTCGCGGGGCGGCGCGCACCGGAGGGCCTCCGCTCCTACCTGACCTGACAGCGGCGATCAGAGGGCGCCGAAGAAGCCCGTGATCCGGGCCAGCCGACCGTCGGCAGCGAGCTCGCAGGCGTCGATGCCCTCACCCAGCACTGTCCCATCCGGGCGGTTGACCCGCCACGCGAATCGCAGCACGCTGTGGTGTGAGTCGACGCGACTCGCAAGCTCGAGCCGGTGACCCGGGTAGGTGGAGAGGAACTCGCCGATGAACGTCGAGAGCCGATCCCTCCCGAGGATCTCGCTGTCAGGATCGACGTACGCCACGTCGTCAGCGCACGACTCGACGAGAAGAGCCAGTCGATGGGCCTCTTCGACCTCCCGCCAGGCCGCCGTGTAGACGGCAACGACCTCAGCCGGCGTCACGAGCCGGGAAGCAGCCGGTACACCTCGCGCGGGTGGGGCACATGCGGGATCTCGAGATCCCCCGCAACGAGCGTGCCGTACCCGAATGTGCGCCCGGCCAGGCTCTGCTCGACCTCGACTGAGACGCCCTCGAGGCGAACGCCGGCTACGCGGTGGCGGACTATCCCGTAGACGACGAAGAGCTTTCGGGATGTCAGCACGACCGACGTCCGGTCCCACTGCCAGACGGTGGCGAAGGCGAGGAGTGCCGCCAGACCGACGACGATTGCGCCGAAGAGGGCGAGCCAGACTGACACCGGTGCGCCGAGCAGCACGCAGGTCGCTCCCGCCAGCGCTCCGAGCACTGCGGCGACAAGAGGCTTGACGAGCGCCATCCCGTGCGGGCGCGCATTGAGCCGAACTTCCTCACCGGGATCGAGATAATCCCTCACACCGAACGAGATTCGGCGTCGGTCGGCGGGATCCTACGGGGGACGCCTACGAGTCGGCGCGACGCCAGCGACCGAAGACGAGCCCGCCCGCCGCGAATCCGAGCCCGAACGTTCCGACGACGAATCCGCCGACGGCGAACCCCTTTCGCCACGGTGAAAGGCGCTGCCAGCGGCCGAGCGCCTCGCGCTCCTCCGGCGAGAGCATCTCGCCGCGCCGGCGCTTTCGCCCGGCGGCACCGGCTCGGAGGCCGAGGTACATGTCGTCGAAGACTTCTGCAGGCTCATCGACCATGGTCTCACTGTAGCGCCTGAATCTGACGCTGCGATCACGATCCGTAGGCGGCACGGAAGCGAAGGACGCGCGAGACGTGCACGTCCAGCTCGCCTCGTCTGGCGAGCGGGACGAGGGCGTTGATCGCTCGACGGGCATCGTCCGGGCTCGAGAACAGGACGAGATCCGCTCCGGCGGACACGGCGCGTC
Source organism: uncultured Thermoleophilia bacterium (assembly GCA_963710975.1). Classification (GTDB taxonomy): domain Bacteria; phylum Actinomycetota; class Thermoleophilia; order Gaiellales; family Gaiellaceae; genus JBBQXH01. The sequence continues at coordinate 73,104 of CAVQCG010000001.1, forward strand.
TGGCGACGGCGCCCGGGTCGCCGCCCAGGACCCCGAGCGCGTCCGTGATCGCGACACCGCGAAATCCGATGTCTCGGAGCAACCGGTACGCCCTCGCGGAGAGCGAGGCAGGACGGCGACCGAAGCGTGGATAGATCGCGTGGCTCACCATCACGCAGGGAACGCCCGCGCGGACCGCCATCCGGAACCCAGCCAGTTCGGAAGCTCGGACGACACCGTGAACGGGCACGCCGCTGTCGGTCGTGATCGACGTCGAGCCAAGCCCGGGAAAGTGCTTGGCGCAGGCGCCCACGCCGGCGGCGAGGAGCCCGCGGGCGAACTCGACCCCGAAAGCGGGCCTCGCAAAGTGGCGCGAACCGAGCGGACCTCCGGCGGAGTCGAGCACCGGAGCGAGATCGACGTCCACACCCACCCGACGGAGCGCGGCACCGGTCTTGCGTCCTGCGAGTCGTGCCTGCGAGCCCGTCGTGTAGTCGGCGGCAGCCTGGTAGGGCGGAAGGCCCGGAAAGCGCTTGACCACCCCTCCCTCCTGGTCGGTGTAGACGAGGGCGCCCGCGGGGCGGGGCTTGCGGCGGTCAGCCGCGAACAGGATGACCCCTCCGGCCCCCTTCGGTGCTGGCAAGCCCGACACGACCAGCAGCGCTGCTTTCTCGCGAGCCGTTAGATCGCTGCCCGTAGTCGACCCGCCGACGAACGAGGCGAGGACGGCGAGCACGGCGACGAACGCGGTCACCGGCATAGGCTACGTGCATGGCGACGCGCTTCCTGCACGTGTCTGATCTCCACGTGGGAGGGCACGACGAAGGTCGGACGGAGATCGAGGCTGCGGTCCGAGAGCTCGTCGCCGCAGAGGAGCCCGAGATCGTGGTCGCGACCGGAGACCTGACCCACCGGAACCGCCAGGCGCAGCACGCGCGCGGGGCCGCCTTCCTCCGCTCTCTCGGGCCACCGATCGTGCCGATTCCGGGCAACCACGACATCCCCATGCTGCCGCCGGCCCGTATCAGCCGCCCCTTTGCCCATTTCGCACGCGAGTGGGAGACCGACGAGCGCGTCTATCGCTCGGATGGCCTCGTCGTCTGCGCGCTCAACTCCGTGCAGCCATGGAAGTGGCAGCGCGGCGCGCTGCGCCACAGGCATCTCGAGCGTGTGGCCGAAGCGTTCGACGATGCGCCTGCCGGGGCGCTGCGCGTCGTGGCGCTCCACCATCACGTCACCGGCCCACCCTGGCGGACGGGAAAGCGCTCGATCCCGCGCCGTCTCGACGTGCTCGCCGCCTTCGCCGACGCCGGCGTGGAGCTCGTGCTCTCGGGACATACGCACCAGAGCGTGCTCGTCGAGCAGCGAGAGTTCCTCTTCCGCGCGGAGGAGCCCGGCGGCCTCGTGCTCGCGGTGGCTCCTGGCCTGGGGCATCCGCGCCCCGGGCGCGACGCAGAGGCCCGCGGCTTCCACCTCTTCGAGGCAACTGACGACGCGTTCCACGCAACGACGTACTCCTGGACGTCGAGGGGACTGGTTGCAATTGCCGAGCGCGCGTTTCCCCGTGCGGTGCCGAGCTGAGCCGTGAGCGAGAAGCAGGGTCTGCCGATCATCCCGTTCGCCTCCGCACAGGGGTGGGAAGAGTGGCTGGACAGGCACCACGCGGCGTCCGGGGGTCTCTGGCTCAAGATCGCGAAGAAAGGAAGCGGCATCGAGACGGTGACGTACGCGGAAGCTCTCGACATCGCGCTCTCTTACGGCTGGATAGACGGCCAGAAGGCGTCATTCGACGACACCTACTGGCTGCAGAAGTTCACACGGCGTGGCCCGAGGAGCGGCTGGTCGAAGGTCAACCGGGCGAAGGCGCTCACGCTCATCGAGAGCGGGCGAATGAAGCCGGCCGGGTTCACGGCTGTCGAGAAGGCGAAAGCTGACGGCCGCTGGGATCGCGCGTACGACTCCCAGAGCACCGCGACCGTGCCCGACGATCTCCAGCGTGAGCTCGACAGAAACCCTGACGCGGCCGCGTTCTTCGCCACCCTCGACAGCACGAACCGGTATGCCGTCCTCTACCGGATCCAGAACGCGAAAAGGCCGGAGACCCGCGCCAGGCGCATCGAAACGTTCGTCGAGATGCTGGCGCAGGGCGAGACGTTGTACCCGTAACGACGCGCGGGCGTGATCAGCTGAATGCCGCGGCAATCGCGGCCTGCTTCACCGTCCGCTGCGCGCCACGGCCTCGCCGTGGCTTGCCAATTCTCGTCGGAGGTCCTTGATCTCGTCGCGGAGCTTCGCCGCGTACTCGAACCGCAACTCCTCCGCGGCAACGTACATCTCCTCCTCGAGTGTCACGATCAGCTTCTCGATCTCGCCCTGCTCCATCCCCTCGACCTTCCGCCCGCCACGGCGCCGGCCCCTCGGGACGTTCGGGCTCTCGAGCGCGAGCAGCTCCGCGATGTCAGAGACACCCTTCTGGATCGACTCCGGCGTGATCCCATGCTCCTCGTTGAACGCGAGCTGGATCGCCCGGCGGCGATTCGTCTCGTCCATCGCCCCCTTGATCGCCTCCGTCATCTTGTCCGCGTACATGATGACCTTGCCGTTCACGTTGCGGGCCGCCCGCCCGATCGTCTGAATCAGTGCGGTCTGGCCGCGAAGGAAGCCCTCCTTGTCCGCGTCGAGGATCGCGACGAGCGTCACCTCCGGCAGGTCGAGGCCCTCGCGCAGCAGATTCACGCCGACCAGCACGTCGTACTCGCCCAGACGAAGCTCGCGCACGATCTGGATCCGCTCGAGCGTATCGACCTCGGAATGGAGGTACCGAGCCTTCACGTTTGCCTCGAGCAGGTAGTCGGTCAAGTCCTCGGACATCTTCTTCGTCAGCGTCGTCACCAGCACCCGCTCACCCGCTTCCTCGCGCCGGCGGATCTCGTTCAGCAGGTCGTCGATCTGGTTCTTCGTCGGCCGGAGCTCCACGTCCGGGTCGACAACGCCCGTCGGCCGGATGATCTGCTCGGCCACCCGCGTCGAGTGCCGCAACTCGAACGGCCCCGGCGTTGCCGACACGAACACCATCTGAGGGACGAGATCGAGGAACTCGTCGAAGCGAAGCGGCCGGTTGTCCATCGCCGACGGCAGCCGGAACCCGTAATCGACGAGCGTCTCCTTTCGCGACCGGTCTCCCTCGTACATTCCCCCGACCTGCGGAACCGTCTGGTGTGATTCGTCGATGAAGAGCAGGAAGTCGCCGGGGAAGAAGTCGATCAGGCAATGTGGACGCGAGCCGCGCGGCCTCCCCTCGAGGAACCGCGAGTAGTTCTCGATCCCGTTGCAGTACCCGAGCTCGGCCATCATCTCCATGTCGTACTCGGTCCGCTGCCGGATCCGGTGCGCCTCCAGCATCTTTCCCTGCGACTCGAACAGGGCGGTCTGCTCCTCGAGCTCGGCCCGGATGTCATCGAGGGCCCGCTCGATCGTCGGCTTGTCGGTCACGTACTGCGTCGCCGGGAAGAGCGCCAGGTGGTCGAGCCGCCCGTACACCTCTCCCGTCAACGGGTCGAAGTGCGAGATCTGCTCGACCTCGTCGCCGAAGAACGAGATCCGGTAGGCCGACTCGAGCGCCGAGGGCTGCACCTCGACGACGTCCCCGCGGACACGGAACCGGCCGCGGGCGAGGAACGAGTCGTTGCGCTGGTACTGGATGTCGACGAGCTTGCGCAGCATCACGTCACGGTCGATCTCTTCGCCGACGGTCAGGAGGACGGTCTTCTGCTGGTACTCGGCCGGTGAGCCGAGCCCGTAGATGCACGACACCGACGCGACGATCAGGACGTCGCGGCGCATGAGCAGCGCGGCCGTCGCTGCATGCCGCAACCTGTCGATGTCGTCGTTGATCGACGCGTCCTTCTCGATGTAGAGGTCGGCCTGCGGCACGTATGCCTCGGGCTGGTAGTAGTCGTAGTACGAGACGAAGTACTCGACGGCGTTGTCCGGGAAGAACTCGCGGAATTCGTTGCAAAGCTGGGCCGCGAGCGTCTTGTTGTGGGCGATCACGAGCGTGGGCTTCTGCACCTGCTCGACGATCCACGCCATCGTCGCCGTCTTCCCCGTGCCGGTCGCACCCAGGAGCGTCTGGTAGCGCTCGTTCGCAGTCGTTCCTTCCGCCAGCGAAGCGATGGCACGCGGCTGATCACCGGTCGGTCGGTACGCGGCAGAGACGCGAAAGTCGGGCATCAGCTGATCGTAGCCTCAGCTCGACTGGACACCCGTCGCTGCGGCCGACGCATCTCAGAAATGGGGCAATTGCCTCATGCGTTCAGGCGGCAGCATCCCTAGATTGGGTTCACGAATCCAACGCGGAGAAATGAGGTAATGATGAGTCTGGGCAGCAGGTTCTTCGCACTGACCTACGACCGCATGGGTGCCCGGGTCGAGAAGGCTGGGTTGCGCGCCCTCCGGCAGGGGTTGCTATCCGGCGCGAGCGGACGAGTCCTCGAGATCGGCGGCGGAACCGGGGCGAACCTCCCCTTCTACGGCCCGGCTGTCGAATCGCTGACGATCACGGAGCCGGAACCGCCGATGTTGCACCGGCTCGAGCAGCGCGTACGCGAGCGGGCGTCGATGGCGAAGGTGCTTCGAGCCCGCGCCGAGGATCTTCCATTCGAGGACGATACGTTCGACACTGCTGTCTCGACTCTGGTGCTCTGTGGGGTCAGCGACCAGTCGCGCGCACTGCACGAGCTACGCCGCGTACTCCGCCCTGGCGGCCAGCTCATGTTCATCGAGCATGTACGTTCCGACGAAGCCCGCCTTGCCCGCCTGCAGGACCGCATGAACGGCTTGAACCGCTTCGTCGCCCGCTGCGAGTGCAACCGCCCGACACTCGACTCGATCCAGGCCGCGGGCTTCGAAGTCACACAACTCGAGCGCAGCACGCTGAAGAAGGCACCGCCGTTCGTCCGCCCGCTCATCGTGGGTACGGCCACCATCCCGCCAGCTGCCCCCTCCCGATAGACGCCACTCCGCTCTAGAGGCCGAGCTCGTTCGCGTAGCCGCGGCGGTACGCCTTTCGCAGGTCGATCACGGCATCGACGTAGTCGCGAGTCTCCTCGAACGCGATGCCCTTCCCCTCCTCCACCCAACGGTCGACGTTCGCCTGACCGGCGTTGTACGCGGCGAGCGCCAGCCGTACGTCGCCGTCGTACTTCCGGAGCAGGCGTTTCAGGTAGAAGGCCCCGTAGCGGACGTTGATCTCGGGGTCGTACAGATCTTCAACCCGGAACCTCGACCCGCCCGTGTACTGGGCGATCCCCTCGGCGGTGTCTGGCAAGAGCTGCATGAGCCCGATCGCTCCGGAGCTCGATACCGCCTTCGGATCGAACTTACTCTCGCGATAGATGACCGCCGCGAGGAGCGCAGGATCGAGCCCGTAGTTGTCCGAGTGGCCCGTCACGATCTGCTCGTACTTCAGCGGGTAGCGCAGACGTACGTACCAGCCCGGCTGCTCCGTCTCGGCATACAGGGCGACCGCCGCCGCGACGGCGACGAGGCCCAGGGCCACGATCACTGCCTTCTTCGCCGACCGTGAGAAGGTCACCCCGACAGTCTTGCAACCACCCCGGCGACGAAGTTGTCGAGGTCCTCGAGGCTCCCGTCGTTGACGTACGCGAAGTCTGCCCGGCGGAGCTTCTCCTCGTCGGGCATGAGCCGCCGCTCGCGCTGCGAGGGATCCGGGACGATCGTCCGTGCAGTCCGGACTCCGCGCGCGGCGGTGATCGCGACGACCGCGTCGAACCGTGCCTCGCCGCCCGTCTCGTAGAGGAGCGGAACCTCGGTCGCGCACACAGCCGGTGGCTCCGGCAACTTCGCAAGCTCCTCGCGCCAGCTCATGTAGGTCGCCACCACCCGCGGATGCAGGAGCGCTTCGAGCCACGCGAGCTCCCCCGGATCGGCGAAGACGACGTCACCGACCCGGGCACGGACGATCTCGCCGTCATCGCCGAGGACTCTGGCGCCGAACCGGTCGGTGATCGCGTCCTTCACAGCCGGATCGTTCCTGAGCAGGTGATGGACGATCTCGTCGCTCGAGATCACCGCCGCCCCGTGGCGCTCGAACGCGTCGAGCGCAGCGCTCTTGCCCGCACCGATTCCTCCCGTGATCGCCACGGCGACCGGTCGCCTGCGCTCAGGCGGCACGGCCGGCGCCGCCCGGTTAGGCCGACGGCTCGGGCTCGGCGTCGTCGAGCTCGACGACAGCTTCGGGCTCGACGGCTTCAGGCACGGGTACAGGCTCGGGATCGACCACGACCTCGACCTCGACCTCGACGGCCTCGACCTCGACGACCTCCACCGTAACCTCGTCGACGGGCTCTGCCTCGGCAGCGACCTCGATGACGTCAAGGTCGACCTCGTCAACCCCCGGGTCGACCTCGTAGGCCATCTCGGAGACCTCCGCCTCGGTATCGAGCTCAGCCTCCGGCTCGGGCGGAGTGGCGATCGGAGCGAACCCGCCGATGGACGGCTGGACGTCGTCCGTCTCTTCCACCCGCTTGAGCGAGAGCGACAACCGCCGCCGGTCGGCGTCCATCTCGATGATCTTCACCTTCACGACCTCGCCCTGGGAGACGATCTCGCGAGGGTTCTCGACGTGATGCTGGGCGAGCTCCGAGATGTGGACCAGGCCTTCGACGCCCGGAAGGATCTCGACGAACGATCCAAAGGTCACGACCTTGGTGACCCGGCCCTCGACCACGTCGTTCTCCTGGTAGGCCTCGATGACCTGCTGCCAGGGGTCTGACTGAGTCTGCTTGAGGCCAAGGGAGATCCGTTGCCGGTCGCGATCGATGTCGAGCACCTTCACCCGGACTGTCTGGCCGATCTCGAGCACTTCGGACGGATGATTCACGTGGCTCCACGAGAGCTCGGAGATGTGAATGAGGCCGTCGATGCCCTCGAGGTCGACGAAGGCGCCGAAGTCGACGATGTTGGAGATCGTCCCCTCGACGACATCGCCCGGCGAGAGACGATCGAGGATCGCCTGTCTCATCTCCTTGCGCTCGTCCTCGAGCACCGCGCGGCGCGAGAGGACGACGTTGTTGCGGCTGCGATTGAGCTCGATGACCTTCGAGCGAAGCTGCTTCCCGAGGAACTCGTCGAGGTTCTGCACGCGCCTGATGTCGACGAGCGATGCGGGAAGGAACCCACGAACTCCGAGGTCCAGGATCAAGCCACCCTTGACGACCTCGATGACCGTACCCTCGACCGGCTCACCGCTCTCAGCGGCACCCTCGATGCGCTTCCACGCCATCTCGAACCGCGCCCGCTTCTTCGAGAGGATCAGGCGCCCTTCGGCGTCCTCCTTCGTCATCACGAGAGCGTCGATCTCGTCCCCGAGCTGCACCTCGTCCGCAGGGTTGACCGACCGGCGAATCGAGAGCTCGGAGACCGGGATGACCCCCTCGGACTTGTAGCCGATGTCGACGAGAACCTCGTCCTTGTCGACCCGGACCACGGTTCCGCGCACGACCTCCCCTTCGTTGATGACGGGGATCGTCGCGTCGTAGTCGGGAATCAGGCTTCCGTCGTCGGCTCGAACCCAGCCGTCTTCGGTCGTATCTGTCTCAGCGGTCGTCTCGTAGGCCATCAGGAAGCGCCTAGTGTAGCAACGTCCCTTCGGCATGACCGCTGCTCCGCGAGGGCAGCTAGGTTTCGTCCGTGAGCACTCTCCCCCCGCTCGTGCCCCGCGAGATCCTGTTCGGGAACCCCGAGCGGATCTCGCCTCGAATCTCCCCTGACGGCACCCGGCTCGCCTGGATAGCACCCGCTGACGGCGTCCTGAACGTCTGGGTCCGAACCGTCGGCGCCGACGACGATCGCGCGGTCACGACCGACCGCGATCGAGGAATCCGCCAGTTCTTCTGGGGCCCCGACAACCGTCGCATCGTCTACCTCCAGGACACGGGAGGCGACGAGGATTGGCACGTTCACGACGTCGACCTCGCGACGGGTCAGGCTCGCGATCTCACGCCGTTCAAGGGCGTGCAGGCTCGCATCGAGCACGTCGACAAGAACTTCCCGGACCGCATCCTCGTCGGGCTCAACAGGGACAACCCGGAGCTCCATGACGTGTACTCGCTCGTGCTCGAGACCGGCGCCCTCGAGAAGGTCGTCGAGAATCCCGGATTCATCGGATTCGTCACCGACCGCCGATTCGACGTTCGCGGGGCCGTTGCGCCCCTGCCCGACGGCGGAATGTCGCTGCTCGTGCGCGACACGACGGAAGCGCCGTGGCGGGAGATACTCGGGGTCGGCCAGGAAGACGCGCTGGGAACCCAGCCACTGGCGTTCAGCGAGAACGGCAACCGGCTCCTCGCCGAATCGTCGGCCGGCTCGAACACGAGCAGGCTCATCTGGCTCGAGTGCGCGGACGGATCCGAGTCGGTCGTCGTCGAAGATCCACAGTACGACGTCGCCGGCGTCCGCCTCCACCCGGATACGAACGACCCACAGATCGCACTGATTCTGAAGGATCGGATGGACTACGTCGTGCTCGATCCAGCGATCCGTGACGACCTCGAGCTGCTGCGGGAGCTCGAGCCGGGCGATCTCGTCTTCGCTGGGAACGACGACGCTGACCGCACGTGGCTCGTCGGGTACACGGCTGACAACGGGCCGATCCGCTACTACGCCTACGATCGCGTGTCGCACGAGGCGACATTCCTGTTCGAGCACCAGCCTGCCCTCTCTGACTTCGAGCTCGCCCGGATGGAGCCGTTCTCGTTCGAGTCTCGCGACGGGCTGACGATCCACGGATATCTCACATTCCCGCCGGGCGCCGACCGGCAGGGCCTGCCTGCTGTCCTCGACGTCCACGGCGGGCCGTGGGGACGTGACACGTGGGGCTTCAACCCCGAGACGCAATGGCTCGCGAATCGCGGCTACCTCTCGGTTCAGGTCAACTTCCGCGGCTCGACCGGCTTCGGGAAACGCTTCGTGAACGCAGGCGATCGCGAGTGGGGTGCGAAGATGCACGACGACCTGCTCGACGCGGTGGGCTGGGTCACCGCCGAGGGCTATGCGGATCCCGAGAGGATTGCGATCTACGGCGGCTCCTACGGCGGCTATGCGGCACTCGTCGGCGCTGCCTTCACCCCGGACGTCTTCCGCTGCGCCGTCGACATCGTCGGTCCGTCGAACCTGAAGACGCTGATCGAGTCGATCCCGCCCTACTGGGCGCCGATGATCGCCCAGTTCCACACACGCGTCGGGAACCCGGAGACCGAAGCCGACTTCCTCTGGGAGCGCTCCCCGCTCTCGCGGGTCGGCGACATCCGCATTCCCCTGCTGATCGCCCAGGGCGCGAACGACCCGCGGGTGAAACAGGCCGAGAGCGAGCAGATCGTCGCGGCGCTCCGCGACAAGGGCATCCCCCACGAATACATGCTGTTCCCCGACGAGGGGCACGGCTTCGCGAAGCCCGAGAACAGGCTGCGCTTCTACGCCGCGGCCGAGCGCTTCCTCGCCGAGCATCTCGGCGGGAGATTCGAGCCGTAAGGCGCGTCGGCACGCAACGGCGCCGAAGGCGCCAGCCGTGCCAGGAGGGCCGCGGAGCGGCCCGGTCACCAGGCGACCGCACAGCGGGCGGCGAAGCCGGCCGCGACGCGCCGTCGAGCCCGCCAGGGCTCGACACATCGGGCCGAAGGCGACCAGGGCCGTGCCGGGGAGGGCCGCGGAGCGGCCCGGCTCCGCCGGGACGCGCGACAGCGGGCGACGAAGCCGGGCCGCGACGCGCCGTCCGGCCCGCCAGGCGCCTCGGCGCCGTTGCGTCGGCCGGCGATACAGGGCTCCTTTTCGGTGGGCTTGTACGCCTCCCGGCTCCGCCGGGAGGCGAGAAGCGTCGCGCCCTGGCGGCCTTCGGCCGCGGGCGCTGTGCGACCCGCTCTCGCGGGTCTTACTTCTTCGCCTCGGTCCAGTCGTCGCCGACGCCGACGTCCACGACGAGCGGAGGGTCGAGGGAGTAGGCGCCGCACATCTCTTCGCGGACGAGCTCGCGCACTGCGGACACCTCTGCCGCGGGAACCTCGAGCAGCAGCTCGTCGTGCACCTGCAGGACGAGCCGCGCCGCGCGGCCCTCTGCCCGGAGACGGCGCTGGATCGAGACCATTGCGACCTTGATGATGTCCGCGGCAGTGCCCTGCATGATCGTGTTGACGGCGAGCCGCTCACCGAGCGAGCGTGTCTGACGGTTCCGGACCCGTAGCTCGGGGATCGGCCGGCGGCGGCCGAGCAGCGTCCGGACTGAGCCCTCGCGCTCGGCCTGCTCGATCGTCCGCTGGATGAAGTCCTGGACGTGGGGGAACCGCGCGAGATAGGTCTCGATGTAGACCGCTGCCTCCTCCCTCGAGATGTCCAGCTGATCGGACAGTCCGAAGGCGCTGATGCCGTAGATGATTCCGAAGTTCACGGCCTTCGCGCGGTTCCGCTCGTCCTTGGTGAGGGTGGCCTGCTCCTTGCCGAGCACCTCGGCCGCGGTCGCCGCGTGGACGTCGTCGCCACGGAGGAACGCCTCCTTTAGCTTTGGCTCGCCCGAGACGTGCGCGAGGATGCGAAGCTCGACCTGCGAGTAGTCCGCCGAGAGGAGCTTGCAGCCGGGCTCGGCGACAAAGGCACTGCGGATCGTGCGGCCGAGCTCGGTGCGGATCGGGATCGACTGGAGGTTCGGGTTCGACGTCGAGAGACGCCCGGTCGCCGCCACCGTCTGATTGAAGTGCGTGTGCAGCCGGCCGTCGTCCGGCGAGATGAGCTCGGGGAGCGGGCCGAGGTAGGTGTTCAAGAGCTTCGAGTACTCGCGCCATTCCTCGATCACAGGCACGATCGCATGCGCGTCCCGGAGGCCCCGCAGCACGCGGGTATCCGTGGAGTAGCCCGTCTTCCCCTTCCGCCCCGGGGCGAGGCCCAGCGTCTCGAACAGGATCCGCGCGACCTGCTGGGTCGATCCGACGAGGAACGGCTCGCCGGCGAGCTCCTGGGCCTTCGACTCGAGCTCCTCGACGCGATCCGCGAGGCGCGCGGTGATCTCGCCCATCCGGTACGTGTCGATCTTGACCCCGGCGTCCTCCATCAGGCGAAGCACGAGGGCCAGCGGAAGCTCTATCTCCCGGTACAGCGGAACGAGGTCGAGCGCCCGGAGGCGCTCACGAAGCGGCTCCGCCAGCGCGAGCGTCGCAGCCGCCGCGCGAACGAGCGCCTCCGTCTCCTCCTCCGCGGGCGGGTCGGGCCTCGCCTCGATTCCGTACTCCGCGGAGAGATCCGCGAGCAGGTAGGTCGACCGACCCGGCTCCACGAGGTACGCGGCGATCTCGGTGTCGTCGGCGGGCAGAACCCCCCGGCGGACGAGCTCCTGCGGCAGCGAGGCGAACCCGTGACAGATCACCTCGGCATCGCGGAGATTCTCGGGATCGAGCGTCCCCACCTGGATCGGCGCACCCTCGCGGGCGAGCGCGGCTCGTTCACCGCTGACGGCGAGCGCCGCCGGCCCGGTCACCCGCCCGATCAATCCTTCGACCCACGGCGCAGGAGTTGCCTCGGAGCGAGGGAGATCAGCCGCCGGCAACGCGGCATCGAGCTCGTCGACACGGCGAAGGAGATTGCGGAACTCGAACCGGCGGAACATCTCCTTCAGCTGCGAGCGGTCCGGAGGGGCGAGCACGAGCGCAGCGGGATCGAAGTCGATCTCGAGGTCGCGCCGCATCGTCGCGAGCAGCTTCGACTGGCGGGCCTGCTCGGCGTGCTCGCGAATCGCCTTCGCGCGAGCCGGCGTCAGCTCGTCAGCGTGCTCGATCACGGCCTCGAGCGATCCGAACTGCCCGATCAGCTGTCCGGCCGTCTTGTCACCGATCCCCGGAACGCCCGGGATGTTGTCCGAGGTGTCCCCTTTGAGTCCGATGAAGTCCGGCACCTGCTCGGGCGAGACGCCGTAGCGGGCCTCGACGCGCTCCGGCGTATAGACCTGAACGTCCGCGACGCCTCTGGGAGTCATCATCAGGCAGACGTTCTCCGAGCAGAGCTGGAAGGCGTCGCGATCTGTCGAGACGACGCAGGTCTTCACGCCCGCCTCGTCCGCGCGCGTGGCGAGCGTCGCGATGACGTCGTCAGCCTCCCAGCCCTCGAACTCGAGGTTCCTGTAGCCGAACGCCTCGACGATCGGGCGAAAGTAGGGGAACTGCTCGCGCAGGAGATCAGGCATCGGCCTACGTTCTGCCTTGTACTCCTCAGCAACCTCCAGGCGGTGAACGGGCCGCGTGTCCCACGCGACCGCTACCCCTCTCGGCTTGTAGTCGACGAGGAGCTTGAAGAGCATGTTGACGAATCCGAGCAGCGCGTTGGTCGGGAAGCCCTCGGATGTGGCGAGCTCCTCGGGGAGCGCGAAGTAGGCGCGATAGGCGAGGTTGTTGCCGTCGACGAGGAACAGTTCGGCGTCCCGGACGGGCCCGTCGTCGAGCTCGAGCTCCTCGCCAGTGAGGGTCTTCGGCACGCTTCGAGTCTACGGCGAACGCGCATCCGACCACGGATGCAGTGGGGGGTTGCGGGGCTACAATGCCTGGCCGGGCCGAAGTGGCGGAACTGGGAGACGCGCTGGACTCAAAATCCAGTGGGGCTATGCCCCGTGCGGGTTCGATCCCCGCCTTCGGCATCGGGCTCGCAGCCCCGTGGTGGGCCCTTCATGACGAGCAGACGACAAGAACCGCTCGAGGTCAGGAGTAGCGATGACAAAGTCGGTCGGCGTGCTGACCGGAGGTGGTGACTGCCCGGGGCTCAACGCGGTGATACGCGCGGTCAGCAAGCGCCTGCTGGGGCGTGGCTACGAGGTGGTTGGGATCCGCGAGGGCTGGCAGGGCCTCGTCGAAGGACGGTTCCAACCGCTCAGCGCCCGACAGGTCTCGGGGATTCTGTCGCGCGGAGGGACGATCCTCGGCACGACTGGGGTCGATCCGGGCCGGATCGAGGGCGGTGTGCAGCGGGTGCTCGAGAACGCGCGCGAGCTGACGGGTGTCGTCGCGATCGGCGGCGAGGGAACACTCGGCGTGGCCGCCCGGCTCCACGCCGAGCACGGGCTCCCGGTTGTCGGCGTTCCGAAGACGATCGACAACGACATCGCAATGACGGACGCGACCGTCGGCTTCGATACGGCTCTCACGGTCGCGACCGAGGCGATCGACCGGATCCACACGACCGCCGAGTCGCACAACCGCGTGATGGTCATCGAGGTGATGGGCCGGAACACCGGGTGGATCGCCGTGGAGAGCGGCATCGCCGCGGGTGCCGATCTGGTGCTGATCCCGGAGCACCCTCTCACCGTCGAGGTGGCCGCGGAGCGGATTCGCCGCCGCCATCGGGAGGGCCGCACGTTTTCGATCGTCGTCGTCGCCGAAGGGTGCCCGCTCGTCTTCGAATCCGGCGAGCAGCGCGTGATCGCGAGCGGTGTCGACGCAAACGGCTTCGTCCGCTTCGGTGGCGTCGGCGCGGAGCTCGCCGGTGAGCTCGAGCGTCGCACCGGCTTTCAGACCCGAGTGACTGTTCTCGGGCACGTCCAGCGCGGTGGTACCCCGACCGCCCGCGACCGCGTGCTCGGCACGCGGTTCGGCCTGGCCGCGGCGGATCTCGTCGACAGCGGCCGCTTCGGGTTGATGACGGCGTTGCGCGGCGATGTGATCGAGCCGGTGCCGCTCACCGCTGCGGTCGCAGAGCGGCGAGCCGTGCCGCGCTACTGGTACGACGCCGCAGAGGCGTTCTTCGGCTAGTGCTCCGTCCCGGAAGTCCCTTGATGTTCCGGCGTGCGAAAACCGAGCCGGGCAAGGACGCAGGGAGCACGCGTACTGGTCTAGTACGCGTGCGACCGAGGACGCCGCACGGCGACGGTTTGCAGCCGCCGGAACGCGAGATGACTTTCGGGACGGTGCACTAGCGGCTAGAGCCGGCCGGTCAGCTCGGCGAGGCCGTGTGGGAACGCGCTCGCCAGATCGTCGCCGAGCAGCACGGCGTCGACCCCTGCTCGCTCGAGCTCGAGGACCTGATCGCGCGTGGTCACTCGGCTCTCCGACACGACGAGCTTTCCGACGGGAACGTCCGGCAGCAGGTCGAGGGTTCGCTCCAGCTCGGTCTCGCCTTTCTCGGGGTCGCGCTCAGAGATGACAAGGATCTCGGGATCGACCCGCTCGAGGACCTCCTCGAGCTGCTCCTCGTCACGGACGTCGAAGGCGCAGTCGAGCCCGAGCTCCCACGCCTCGTTCACGAGCTCCTCCAGAAGCTCGTCGTCGTCGGCCAGATCGTCGTAGTGGAGCACACATGCGTCTGCCCCCGACGCCCGAACTGCCCTCAGCGCCGCAAGGTCGGCCACGACCTCTCGTACCAGGAGAGGAAGATCGGTCAATGAGCGAAGGTGGTCGACCTCCCTGACAGACTCGACGGCGAGCGCCTCGGCACCCGCGTCCTCGGCTGCACGTGCGAGCGTGGGAAGGTCGCCACGCAGCAGCGGGATGACGGAGATGCCGTCTCCCTCCGAGATCGCCTGACTGAACCGGCGCTCCGGCCAGCGTCGCTCCTCACCGCTCATCAGGTCTGTCGCAACCCCGCGAATCCCCGCATGATGGCGACCGCGTGAGACGTACCGATCCTGCCGGCGCCGGCGCTCACCATGTCCTCTGCGTCCTGTGCCGTCTCGATCCCGCCCGACGCCTTGACACCGAGGCTCTCCGGCAGGCAGTCGCGCAGGAGCTCGACGTCGTGGGTCGTGGCCCCATGCGCCGTATGGCCGGTCGACGTCTCGACGAAGTCCACGCCTGCGTCCTCTGCGATCTTGCACACGAGCTTCTTCAGCTTGTCGTCGAGCGCCGAGCACTCGATCACGAGCTTCAGCAGGACGATTCCCTTGCCAGCGTTGACGCTCTTTACCCGCACGGCTCGGACGAGGGCGACGAGCTCGTCGCGGACGAAGCGGAAGTCTCCGGACAGCAGCGCCGGCAGGTTGATGACGACCGCGAGCTCGTCGGCGCCGAACGCCACCGACTGCTCGGCTGATGCGATCTTCGCCCGGGTCGAGTCGGCTCCGAAGGGAAAGCTGATCACCGTCCCGACCTTGACGTCGCAGCCACGGAGAGCCGCCACCGCATGCGGCACGAAGTACGGCAGCACGCAGGCACAGGCGACGTGGTGCGCACGCGCCTCCTCACAGAGCTGATCCACGTCGCCGACCGTCGCCGTCGGCCTGAGCAGCGTGTGGTCGATCGTCTTGGCGAGCTCTTCGAGCCGAAGTGGCATCGCGACGCCGGGGAGTCTACGCGAATCCGGCGGTCACGACTCGTGAGGAGTCGCGAGCTCGTGGACGAGAGGAGCGGTGTCGAAGGGCTCGAAGCCGACCTGGGTGGCGACGTCCTCGCTCGACGGGCGTGTCCCCTGGCGAAACAACTCGCGCAGGAAGTCTCCGGTCTCCGTCCGGCGCCACCAGTCGTCGCCGACGTCCCGACGGAGTGCCGCCCGTACCTGCGCGGCCCGAATCCACGCACGCAGGTAGTCGGCCGAGTAGAACCCACCGTCCATGTCCGCGAGATACCCGTCGCGCGGGTAGCGGAACCCGCTCGCTTCGGACACGAGTCGCTCGTACTCGCCGGCGTACTCCTCGGCGTGCTCGAAGTCGCTCCAGAACGCGAGCTCGTACGCAAGCTTCGCGGCGTAGCGGCGAAAGAGGAAGGCGTCGAGGAACCTCGTCGCCTCGGCGCGGTCGGCCGCCGCGTCGGCGTCCAGCCCGAAGTACTCCGCATGCCAGCCCGGCTCGTGCGTCAGCGACTCGACGAGGAACGAGTAGATCTCCGTCAGGGCATGATCGCGAGAGAGGCGCCGGTACGTGTACGGGAGCGTCGGGTCGCAACCGGCGTAGTGAAGCGCGTGCCCGGCCTCGTGGAGGAACGCCATGTAGTCGGAGAGTCCACCCTGCGCCCGGGTGATCAGGTGGACGACTCTCGGTGGATCCGACGCGATGACGCAGGCGCGCGGATTCTTCTGCGGCCTGTCGTCCAGATCGGGCCGGATGCCCTTCTCCGACTCGAGGTCGAAGCCGAGCGAGGCGAGCGAGGCCACGCAGACCGGGACGGATCGCTCCTTCGTGTACGTGCCTGCGAGCGGCGACATGCGTCGGACGTAGGCGACATGGGCAGACGACGGCTGCGCCTCCCGACCCTCGCCGAGGATGCGGTCGAGCCACTCGTCGCCGAGCGCCTCGTACGGGCTGTCGAGCGAGCTCGAGGCCTCCCTCAGGGTCGCATCGAGACCATGGAGGTCGATCTGCTTCAGCTCGGCGCTGCGGCCGACCGGGTCCGATTCCCCCGAGAGGTCTGCCTCGATCGCCTCGCCCGCGCGCATCAGCTCGAGCCGGTCTCCATTGAAGGCTGCGGACGCGGCGAGCGTGATGCGGCCGAGATCCTCGCGGTCGGCATAGGGCTCGACCACGGCGAGCTTCGCCTGGGCCGCGCGAAGCGCGAGTTGTTCGCCTCCGAAGTCGACCCGGCAGGCGAGGATCGCGTTCTCGAGCTCGTCGGAGCGCTCCGCGAGCTCGGCTGAGACGATCCCACCCTCGCACGCCTCGCGAAGACGGAAGATGCGCTCCGGGTCGCCGTTCTCGCCGCGCTCGACGGCGTTCGCGAGAGCCGCATGCTGCGCTCGGGTGAAGAGGTCCGAGAACCGGGCGACGATCGCCGCCTGCTCGCTCGTCTCCTTCTCGCCGACCCGAACGGCCCTGGCCTCCTCCGAGCGCTCGTAGAGGTAGCGCGCAAGCTCGGCCTCGAACTCGTCAGCCGTCAGTACGTCCGTCAATGTTCCTCCCTTTTCAGCCGGCTTTTTCACAGCCCCAACCGTTCCAGCAGCGCGTCATCGCGGCGCCACTTCGGCTTCACCTTCACGCGGAGATCAAGGTAGACGGAACCACCCAGCAGCCGCTCGATCTCGGGGCGCGCGCGGGTCCCGATCTCCCTGACCATGCTGCCGCCTTTGCCCACGACGATCTGCTTCTGCGACTGCGTCTCCACGAGAATCGTCGCCGAGACGCGCCTGTCGGCGATCTCCTCCACCTCCACCATGATCGCGTGCGGCACCTCCTCTCGCGTCAGCGACAGAGCCTTCTCGCGAACGAGCTCGGAGATGCGCAGCTCGAGCGGCGTGTCCGTCAGCTCGCCGTCCGGGAAGTACTGCGGACCCTCGGGCAACAGTGCCGCAAGGTCGTCGCGCAGCTCCGGCACCCCGGCGCCTGTCACGGCGCTGACCGGATGGAGCGCGTGGAACTCCCCGAGCGCCGCGGCGACGGTGATCTGCTCGGCGATCTGCCCGGGCGTACGCCGGTCGACCTTGTTCAGTGCAATCACGACAGGCACCGCGCCTCCGAGAACCCGTTTCGCGATGAACCGGTCGCCTGGCCCGATCTGCTCGTCGGCGGCGAGCACGAACAGCATCGCGTCGACGTCTCCGAGCGACTGGTCGACCCGGCGCTGCATCCTCTCGGTGAGCGCGTCGCGCGGTCGTTGGAAGCCGGGAAGATCGACCAGCACGAGCTGATACCCGTCGCCGTTGACGACCCCGTGGACGCGATGACGTGTGGTCTGCGGCTTGTTCGAGACGATGGCGACTTTGCCCCCACAAAGGGCGTTCACCAGCGTCGACTTGCCGACGTTCGGCCGGCCGGCGACCGCCACGAATCCGCTCCTCATGCCGGTAGATCGAACGCGTCGGGGAGGAGCTCGTCCGGACGGCGCACGGCGAGCGCGCCCGCGGCGGCCGGGAAGACGACTCGCTCGACGCAGAATTCCAGCATCCATTGGCGGCACGCGCCGCACGGCGAGGCGGTCACGGCGACCGCCTCCACCTGCCCGGGCCCGATGCCACCAGCGATCGCCGCGGCAAGCGCGGCCCGCTCGGCGCAGAGCGAAAGACCGTACGACGCGTTCTCGACGTTCGCAGCCGTAACGACACGCCCGTCACGCGCAAGCACCGCCGCGCCGACGGCGAAGCTCGAATACGGCGCGTATGCCCGCTGCGACGCAGCAACGGCCCGATCGAGGAGCGCGCGGTCATCCACGGCTAGCCGAACGCCTGGAAGAGTGCCAGCGTGATCCCGGCACCGAGCACCGAGCCGGCAGCGACCTCGAGCGTCGAGTGGATGCCCGACTCGACCCGCGTCTGCGCGACGAGGAACGCGAGGACGAAGGCAATCGCTGAGACAAGGACGCGGTGAGCGTACCCCTCGGTCACGAAGGTGATCGCCATCCAGCCCGCGAACGCGAGGGCGGCGTGACCGGAAGGGAAGCCACCCCGCATCGGGGTCCCCCGGCCGGTGATCGCCTTGACCGTGATGACCGACAGGATGACGACGAGCAGCACGATGACCGTCAGGTAGAGAGGCGCGTCGCGCAGACGGATGAACAGGCTGTTCGTGGGCCGGCCGAGGCGGTCGGCGAGGACGAGATACCCGACGACGATCGCGTTGACGGCCGCGATCAGGACGGCGCCCGCGGCGATGTCCTTCGCGAGCTTCGCCAGCGGGTCGAACGAGGTGGTCGCGATGTCGGTCGCGGCCTCGATCGCGGTGTTGATCATCTCGGTGATCAGGACGAACGCGATCGCGAGCAGCAGGGCGACGAGCTCCAGCCGAGACACGTCGTAGGCGAACGCGAGGATCAGCACGACGATCGCGATTGCGAAGTGGATCCGCATGTTCCGCTGCGTGCGGAGCACCCAGATGACACCCTCGAAGGCGTAATTGAAGCTCTGGATGATCGACGGGGTGCCACGCCGAAGTGACGGCACCTCCGGCCGCGGAGTCGGGCTCCGCCGGAACGGAGACCGTCGCTCCGGAGGCTTGGTCGCGCTCATCAGGAGAGCGACGCCTCGCGCGCTTCCATCTCGGCGCCGTGGTCGTAGCCGAGGAGATGGAGGAGCCCGTGCACGAGCGGCCGCTGCCAGCTCTCGCCGACGACCTGAGGACAGATGACCACATCGCCGAGCTGGCGCGGCACACCAGCGTCGAGCGGATCGCAGCCGTCGATCGGGAAGGAGAGCACGTCCGTCGCCTCGTCGATTCCGAGGTGCTCGCACTTGAGAGCCCGGATCTCGTCCGTCCCGACGAGCGCGATGCCGAGGTCGCCGGACTCGATCCCTTCGGCCGCGAGCGTGCGACGTGCGAGAGTCGCGATGGCGCCTTCGTCCGCCGGCAAGCCGCTTCGGTTGGCGAGCTCGATCTCGATCACCGGAGCTACCGGCGCCGCTGGGTGCCCGTCTCGTCGGCGTGACGCTTGTACGCCTCGACGATGCTCTGGACGAGCTTGTGCCGGACGACGTCCTGGTTTCCGAACTCGACGAACGCGATCCCCTCGATCTCGCGCAGGATGTCACTCACCTGGATGAGCCCGGACGCCTGGTCTCGCGGCAGGTCGATCTGCGTGACATCGCCCGTGACGACGACCTTCGAGCCGAAGCCGAGGCGCGTCAGGAACATCTGCATCTGCTCCGGGCTGGTGTTCTGCGCCTCGTCGAGGATGATGAAAGAGTCGTTGAGCGTACGCCCTCGCATGAACGCGAGCGGCGCGACCTCGATCATGCCCTTCTCGATGTACGAGGCGAGCCGGTCAGCGTCGAGCATGTCGTAGAGCGCGTCGAACAGCGGACGCAGGTACGGATCGACTTTCGCGAGCATGTCGCCCGGCAGGAACCCGAGCCTCTCCCCCGCTTCGACGGCCGGCCGTGTCAGGATGATCCTCCCCACCTCGCGATCGGCCAGCGCGGACACGGCAAGCGCCATCGCCAGGTAGGTCTTGCCCGTGCCAGCCGGACCGATGCCGAAGGTGATCGTGCACCGACGGATCGCGTCGACGTAATGCTTCTGGTTGACCGTCTTCGGAGTGATCTTCTTCCCGCGGTGCCGCCACACGACGTCCTCGAGGACGTCGCGGACGTCAGTCGACTCCTCGAGGGCGCCCAGGACGGCGTCGACCGTGCCCGGGCCGATCACGTGGCCGCCCTCGACGAGCTCGACGAGCTCACCGACCACGGTTCGCGCGCCCTCGACCTCGTCGGCGTCACCCTCGAGCGTCAGGCGGTTCCCGCGCAGCAGGATCGAGCAGCCGAACCGATCACGAAGCGCCCCGAGGATGCCGTCGTCGATGCTTCCGAGCTCGGCCGCAACCTCATTGGGTACCGATAGAACTTCCTGCAACGAATCCAGTCTAGAGGCCGCTCAACCTGCCGATGCTAGGCGAGCTTCTCGCGGACGATCTGGCTGACGCCGGATCCGTCGGCACGCCCGGCCACCTGCGGCATCACATCCGCCATGACCCGCCCGAGGTCCCGCAGCGACGTTGCGCCGGTCTCGGCGATGGCATCGTCGACGATGGCCTCGATCTCCTCCTCGGTGAGAGGCTCCGGAAGCAGAACCTCGAGGATCTCCAGCTCCGCCGCCTCACGATCGGCCTGCTCCTCGCGACCGGCGTCTCTGAACGCAGTCTCGGCCTCGGCCCGGCGCTTGCGCTCTCGCTGGAGAACCTGCAGCTCCTCGTCCTCCTTCAACGGTCGCTGGAGATCCTTCTCCGCGGCGCGGAGCGACGACAGCGTCAGGCGTAGCGTTGCGACTCGCACCTCGTCGCGGGCCCGCATCGCGTCCTTCAGCTCGCTCTCGATTCGCGTGATCATGGAAACGGCAGCGCCTTTCCGCCGAGGATGTGCCAGTGGAGATGAAACACGGTCTGGCCCGCTTCCGGCCCGACGTTGACGATCACACGGTAGTCGTCCAGGCCCACGACTGTCGCCGTCTGGGCCACGAACTCGAGCATGCGCTTCGATTCGTCCGCGCTGAACCCGGCGATCTCGCGGAACGTCTCGAGGTGGCGCTCGGGCAGAACGAGCAGGTGGACGGGAGCCTTCGGCGCCCGATCCTCGATCGCGAGGAAGCCCTCGGTGCGATTGACGACCGTCGACGGGAGCTCGCCTCGGGCGATCCGGCAGAAGACGCAGGACTCGCTGCCCGTCAAGCTGCCACGATCCCCTCGTCCGTGACGGCCGCGCCTCGCACGCGAACAAGCTCGCCGACCGGGCCGTCGATGAGCCACGGCGAATAGTCGTCGCCATACCCCCGGCCCGGGCGGTCGACGAGGACGACGTCGTTCTGCCCGATCTTCCCGCGCCAGCGGGCCAGGCAGGCATCGTGCGACGTTGCGCGAAGTCGCGCGCCTCGCTCACGCTTGGCCGCAGGCGGAACGGGGTCCACAGCCGCAGTTCGGGTACCGGGCCGCGGCGAGTAGGGAAAGACGTGCACCTTGGTGATCCCGGCACGCTCGACGACCGCGATTGTCCGCTCGAACGCTGCCTCGTCCTCGCCGGGGAAGCCGACGATCACGTCGGTCGTCAGGTTGAAGCCCTCCGCGCGCTCGACCCGTCGCAGATAGCCGGACGCCGTGTACCGACGACCCATCGCACCGAGGACACCGTCGTCGCCCGACTGGAGCGGGACGTGCAGGTGCGGTGATACCGCAGCGGTCTCGCGCATCGCGCCGATGAGGCCCTCGCTCACGTGATTCACCTCGACAGAGGAGAGCCTCAGGCGCTCGAGCCCCTCGATCCGCCCTGCCTCGCGGATGAGGCGCGGAAGCGTGTAGCCGGCCTCACGATCGCGGTAGCAGCCGAGATTGATACCTGTCAGGACGATCTCGCGGTGTCCCTGCGTAACCCTCCGACGGATCTCCGCGAAGACTGCGGCGGCGGGACGGCTCCTGCTCGAGCCTCTGACCTGTGGGATCACGCAGAACGAGCACGAGAAGCTGCAACCGTCCTGGATCTTCACGAACGCCCGGACGCGCTCCACGCCGAAATCATCGCGGACGCAGCCGACCTCACCAACGTCCGCTGCGACGTATGCCGGGGTGTCCTCGCTGCGAAGCGACACGACCGACACGTTCTCGGGGAGACCCGTGAAGGCACCCTCGAGGTTCGCGCCGCACCCGACGAGGTACACGCGGGCCGAGCGGCGCGCTGCGCGCCGCGCCGCCTTTCGCGACTTCGAGACCGCCTCGCGGGTGACGCAGCACGTGCTGATGACCGAGACGTCACCGCCCTCTGACACCGGGGTATGCCCGGCAGCAGCGAGGCGCTCGCGAACCGCTTGTGCATCGGCGTGGGAAACCTTGCAGCCGAGGAAATCCGCAGAGAACGTCGCCACGCGGCCGATCGTATCCGACCGTGAGGGTCGGCCTTATCGCCGACTCGAAGCGCCCGGCGAAGGGACTGCTCGCCGGTGCGCGATCGCATAGAGGGCGACACCGCCGGTGGCGATCAGGGTTCCGGCGACGAGCCAGGGAATGGGATCAAGAGCGCCTCCTCCCGGCTGCTCGCGCCAGTTCAGGGCGGCAACGGCAACGCACACGGCCCCCACGCCGGCGAGCGCGCCCAGAGCCTCGGGCCATGGACGCGCCCGGCGCGCGACCACCACGAGAAGAACGATCGCGACAGGAGCCACGAAGATTCCGATCGACAGGACCGCCAGGAGGGCGAGGAAAATGGCGCCCCCGGTGAGGGCCCATGCGAAGAACCACCGCCAGCCCATCTTGTGATGGTAGCTCGCTACCGTCCGTAGAGCTCGGCCGCCCAGCCGTCGAGCTCGCGCCGATCGAGGCATGACCATCCGGAAAGTGCGATCAGGTCGGCAGCCAGGTACCCCGACGCGACAAGGAGCGGCGACTGGATCCGGCTTGCGACGCTCTCGACGAGACCTCGCTCGAGGTTCGCGAGAACGAGCCCGGACGCCGGAATCGGGTCGACGAGCGCATCGCCGAGCCGAACGTCGATTGCGACGTCGTTCGCGACCGCGTTCTCGCGCGCCGCGGCGACCGCTTCCCGCTCGCGGTCGAGTGCGACGACCGGCCCGAAGCCAAGCTTCGCAGCTGCGATGGAGAGCACTCCGGATCCGCAGCCGACGTCGACGACAGATGTCGGCTTCTGACCGAGCAGGAGCTCGAGGCAGAGCCGCGTCGTTGCGTGAGATCCGGTCCCGAACGCCTGGCCCGGGTCGATGACGACTGGCACCGAGCCCGGGTCGACGGCCTCCCACGGCGGGCCGAGCCAGAGCGGTCCTACCCGGGCGGGTCGGTGAAACATGCGCCACGCGGTCTCCCAGCCGGCATCGATCTCAGCCGACTCCGCGGCGCCGAACTCGGCCCGGATCTGCCCCTCTCTCTCGGCGCTCACGTATGCGACGAGCACCAGCTCACCGGCAGTGGTTTCCTCTTCGAATCCCTCCGGGCAGAGCTCGAGCAGACTCGCTCTACCCTCTTCAGCACGCTCGGCAGGGAGCCGCACCGAGACGCGCCGAACGATCGCTCCGGTCAGCGGAAGACGGCCTTCAGCCGGTCGAAGAACCCCTCATCGGCGTCGTATGCCGAGGCGTCGGTTCCGTGCGCGAACTCCTCGAGGAGCCGGCGCTGCTCGTCCGTCAGCCGCCGGGGAACGACGACGTTGACGAGGACACGAAGATCGCCGCGGCCGAAACCGCGGAGCGGCGGCATGCCTTTGCCGCGGAGCACGCGAATCTCACCCGGCTGCGTTCCGGGCTTGAACTCGAGCTCCGCGTCCCCGTCGAGCGTAGCGATCGATCGCGTCGTCCCGAGCGCCGCCTCGATCATCGTCAGATCGACCGTCGACAGGAGATCGTCACCGTCGCGGACGAAGCGCGAGTCCTGCCGCACGTGGACGATGACATACGCATCCCCGGCCGGTCCTCCCGGTGTCCCGGCGTGTCCGTCGCCGCTGAGTCGAATCTGCTGGCCGTCATGGATCCCGGCAGGGATCCTGACATGCACGGACCGTTCCTCGACCACGCGTCCTTCGCCGTCGCACGCTGAGCACGGTTCGGTGACGATCTTGCCGCCGCCGCCACAACGCGGACACGTCTGGGCCCGCACGAACTGGCCGAAGACGGTGTTCGACACCTGCTGCATCCGACCGGCGCCGTTGCACTGCGGGCACGTCTCGGGCGTGGAGCCCGGCTCGGCACCGCTCCCGCGGCACGTCTCGCATGTGGCGGCGACGGAGAGCGCAATGTCGCGCTCGACGCCGCTCGCCGCCTCTTCGAGGTCGAGGTCGACTTCGACTGCCACGTCGCCACCCCGCCGGCGGCGGCCCTGGCCTCCGAACACATCCTCGCCGAAGAAGGTCGAGAAAAGGTCGGAGAGGTTTCCGAAGTCGAAGTCGGTGGGCTGGAACCCGCCCGAGCGGAGACCCTCGTGGCCGTACCGGTCGTACAGCTGGCGCGCCTCGGGCTTCGAGAGCACCTCGTAGGCCTCGGCCACCTCGCGGAATCGCTCCTCGGCCGCGGGATCGTCCGAGACATCGGGATGGAGCTCGCGGGCGAGCGTCCGAAACGCCTTCTTGATCGACTTGTCGTCGGCATCCCTGGGCACCCCGAGGAGCTCGTAGTAGTCACGTTTCGTCGACGCCATCGTCAGCGCCGCCTCCCGCAGGGGACGGTCATTCCTCGTACAGCTCCTCGACGAAGTGCGACAGCTGGCTCGCCGCCGCCCGCACCGTCCCGATCGCCTTGCCGTAGTCCATCCGCGTCGGGCCGAGCAGGCTGACCAGACCGAGGTTGCGGTGCGACAGCCCGTAGGGCGCCCCGACCAGCGAGACCTTCGCGAACATCGGGTCGTCGAACTCGGAGCCAACCCGCACGAAGGCGCGCTTCGAGTCGAGCGTCGCTCGAACGAGGTCGAGGATGGCCGCACGGCGCTCGAGCGTCTCGAGCAATGCACGAAACGCACTGATGTCCTCCGAACGAAACTCGTCCATCACACCGGCTGTTCCACCGATGTACACGCGCTGTTCCCCCCCGCCCTCGACGAGCTCGGTGAAGGCCGGACGCAGCGTTTCCAGGAAGCTGTGCTCCCGCACAGAGAGACTGGCGTCCTCGAAGCGGTTTCTGAGCGATCGCGCACCGAGCGTGAGCCCGGAGACCTGCTCGTTCAGATATTCGGCCGCCCACCCTGCAAGCTGGGGATCCACGGGCTCGTCGAAGACGAACAGACGCTTCGAGACGCCGCCGGTCGACGTGATCAGGACGACCAGCACGACCTGAGGCTGGAGCAGCAGCACCTCGATGTGACGGACGACCGTCGTCTCGAGCGGCGGCGCCGTCACGAGCGCCAGCAGGTGAGTGACCTGCGAGAGCGCATCCGTCGTCGCCTGAAGCGCCGCATCGATCTCGTTCCGCACTGTCGAGAAGTCGAGCTCCAGCTCGCGCGGCTTCTGCTCCTGGCTCTCGAGCAACCGGTCGACGTAGAAGCGGTAGCCCTGGTCCGTCGGAACCCGGCCCGCCGAGGTATGGGGGTGAGTCAGCAGCCCGAGGCCTTCGAGCTCCGCGAGCTCGTAGCGCACCGTCGACGCCGACACGTGCATTCCGCGACGACTCGTGAGCGTCTTCGAGCCAACCGGTTGGCCGGCCTCGACGTAGCCTTCGACCACGTACTCGAGGATCGCGCGCTGGCGCTCGGTCAGGTCGGGATTCTCGCCGCTCATCATCCGATACTACCCGAAGGCGCTGCTGATACAAGCTGATTTGCAGGCATTTCAGCCATCAGCTCCGCCGTAACCGCTCCACCGAGGAATCGGCCCCGGCGGGTCAGAACGAGCCTCCCGTCGTGACGTTCCTCGATCAACCCGAGCCTCGTGAGTCGCTCGAGCGCCTCCCGGTCGATCGCGTGCTCGATGCGGCTCACGTCTAGCGGTTCGTCGAGCCGAAGGCCAAGCATCAGGCGCTCCCTCGCCAGCACGGCATCGTCGAGCGGCTCGACTTCACGAGCGGGTGCCTGACCGCGTTCGAGTGCAGCAATGTAGCGAGGAAGTGCGGGGATGGTTCGCCACCGCGTGTGACCGACGGTGGAGACCGCCCCGACCCCGAGCCCGAGGTATTCCCTCCCCCGCCAGTAGGCGAGGTTATGAGCCGCCCTGAGATCGATTGGAGCCGCGCCGGAGTTGCTGTCGCGACAGAAGTTCGCCGTTTCGTACCAGCGATAGCCTGCCGCGAGCAGTACGTCGACGACGAGCTCGAAGTAGCCCTCCATCGCGACTGCCTGGTGCTCCAGCGCCTCACCGTGAGCGTGCGTGAAGCGCGTCCCCGGCTTCGCCTCGAGCTCGTAGCACGACAGATGCTCCGCGCCGAGTCCCACAACCTCCTCGAGATCGCGCTCCAGGTCCGAGGAACTCTGACCCGGGATGCCATAGATGAGATCGAGCGAGATGTTGTCAAATCCGGCATCACGCAGATGGTAAAAGGCGCTTCGGACGTCGTCCGGCCCGGCGTATCGGTCGAGCACTCCGAGCAGCTCGGGTTGGAAGCTCTGCGCGCCGAGCGAGACCCGGGTCACATCCCCGTCGCGAAGGAGCCGGGCCAGCGCCGGGGTCACGGTTTCGGGATTCGCTTCGACCGTCACCTCGTCCGCCTCGGGAAGCCCGGCCAGCAGGCGCGTCAGCTCTTCCGGCATCGTGTACGTGGGGGTTCCGCCGCCGACGAATATCGTCTCGAGGCGCGGCGCGAGAAGACCTCCCTCGATGTCGAGCTCGGTGAGGAGCGCCTCGACATACGCACCGTGGACGTCGTCTTTTCCGACGACGGTGACGAAGTCGCAGTAGCCGCAGCGGTGGCGGCAGAACGGAAGATGGACGTAGAGGTGCCGAACCTCGCGGCTCACTGCTTCTTCTCGCCGTCGAGGTTCAGAACGGCGAGGAACGCCTCCTGTGGCACCTCGACGGCGCCGAGCTGCCGCATCCGCTTCTTGCCTTCCTTCTGCTTCTCGAGGAGCTTTCTCTTGCGCGAGATGTCGCCCCCGTAGCATTTCGCGAGCACGTCCTTCCGCTTGGCCTTGATCGTCTCCCGTGCGATGACCCGCGAACCGATCGTCGCCTGCACCGGGACGTCGAACATCTGTCGCGGAATCTCGGCCCGAAGCCGCTCGACTAGCGCCTTGCCGCGTGCGTAAGCCCTCTCACGGTGAACGACGAGGCTCAGCGCGTCGACGGGATCCCCCGCGAGCATGATGTCGAGCTTGACCAGCTCGCCGGGCCGGAATCCGATCAGGTCGTAGTCGAAGCTCGCGTAGCCGCGTGTCCGACTCTTGAGCTGGTCGTAGAAGTCGAAGACCACTTCGGCGAGCGGAAGCTCGTAGACGATCAGGACACGTTCCTCACTCAGGTACTCCATGTGGTGGAAGTCGCCGCGACGCTCCTGGTTCAGCTCCATGACTGCGCCGACGTACTCCTTGGGAACGATTACCGAGGCCCGGATGTACGGCTCGTCGACCTCGAGGAGATCGCTCGGCATCTCTGACGGGTTGTGCACCTCGACGGCTTGGCCCGCCTTGGTCGTCACCTGGTAGGCGACGTTCGGCGCCGTCACGATCAGGTCGAGGTCGAACTCGCGCTCGAGGCGCTCGCGCACGATGTCCATGTGGAGCAGTCCGAGGAAGCCACAGCGAAAGCCAAACCCGAGCGCCTGCGACGTCTCCGGCTCGTAGGTCAGCGAGGCGTCGTTCAGCTTGAGCTTCGCGAGCGCGTCCCGAAGCTCGGGATAGGCGTCCGAATCCGACGGGAAGAGGCCGGCGAAGACCATCGGCTTGACGTCCTTGTACCCAGGCACCGGCTCCGCCGCAGGCCGCTTCTGCGACGTGATCGTATCGCCGACACGGAGGCGGCTCACGTCCTTCAGCCCGGTGATCACGTACCCGACCTCGCCGGCCGAGAGCGACCGCGTCGCCTCGCGCTCGGGCGAGAAGAACCCGAGCTCCTCGGCCTCGAACACCGTTCCGGTGGCCATCGTCTTCAACGGCTCCCCCGGCGAGAAGGAACCGTCGACGGACCGGACGAACGCCACAACTCCTCGGTATTGGTCGTACGTCGAGTCGAAGATCAGGGCCCGCCCGGATGCACCAGGATCTCCTTCCGGAGAGGGGATGCGTGCGACGATCGCGTCGAGAACGGCTTCGACACCGCTGCCGCTCTTCGCCGAGATCCGCAGGACGGCGTCGGGATCGCAGCCGATGAGATCAGCGAGCTCGGCGGCGGCGCCATCGGGGTCGGCCTGGGGAAGGTCGATCTTGTTGACGACCGGGACGATCTCGAGCTCGTTCTCGATCGCCAGGTAGGCGTTCGCAAGCGTCTGGGCCTGGATCCCCTGAGCAGCATCGACGAGCAGTACGGCGCCCTCACAGGCCTGGAGAGCACGCGATACCTCATATGTGAAGTCGACGTGGCCAGGCGTGTCGATCAGGTTGAGCTGGCAGCCCTTCCATGAGACGCGCACGGCCTGCGCCTTGATCGTGATACCTCTTTCGCGCTCGAGCTCCATCGAGTCGAGCACCTGATCGCGCATCTCCCGCCCACTCAGGGTTTCGGTGATCTCGATGATGCGATCGGCCAGCGTCGACTTGCCATGGTCGATATGCGCGATGATCGAGAAGTTGCGGATGCGGGCAAGGTTCATCGTGGGCGAGGGCCGCCCGAACGCTTACCGGAGCGACCGACCAACGATAGCAACGCCCCGAGCTCGCGAATTCCCAGCAAACGTGCGACAAACAGGTACACGCCCGTCGCGACGACGAGCGCGAGGCCGACCGAGACGAGCTGCGCTCCGAGCGACTGGCCGAGAACCCCGTCGAGCCCGCGCCACACGCCGTAGGCAACCCCCGCCGTGACAGCCGAGGCAGCCGCGATCAGCGCGTACGACGAGAGCACGGCACGGCCGTCGATGCTTCCGATCCTCCTCCGGAGCACCCACACGAGCGCGATCGTGCCGACGATGTTCACGATCGAGGTTGCGAGCGGAATGCCCCACACGCCAAGCGAGAAGAACGCCGCGTCGAGTGCCGTGTTCAGTCCGAGGTTCCCGAGCGCCACCGCCGTTGGCAGCCATGGCGACTGGAGGCTGAAGAACGCTCGATTCAGCATCAGCATTGCGCCGTTGAAGGTCAGCCCCAGCGAGAACGCGGCGAACGCCTCCGCCACGACCGTGGTCTGGTCGGGTGTGAACGCTCCGCGCTGGTAGAGAAGGCGTGTGATCGGTACCGCGAGCGCCGCTCCGACTGCGCTCGCGGGAATCAGCGTGAAGCCGACCTGTCGCAGTCCGAGGGAGACCGTGCTCAGGAATCCTTTCTCGTCCCCACGAGCGGCAAGTCGCGAAAGGGTCGGGAAGAGAACCGTGGCGATGGCGACGGAGAAGATCCCCTGCGGCAGCATGTAGATCCGGAACGCAGCGTCGATCGCACTCGGAGCCAGCTCGCGATTGACGAATCGCGCGGCGAAGAACGTATCGATGATCAGGTTGATGTTGATCAGGCCGAGCCCGAGCGATACCGGAATCATCAGCACGAATACGCGCTTGACGGCCGGATCTCGCCAGTCGATGAGAACACGCAGCTGGCCGTCGAGCCCAGCGAGCCACGGGAACGGGAGCAGCACCTGGATGACGGTCCCAAGCACGATGCTGCCCGCGTAGATGTAGAGCTTGCTCTCCTCCGTGGCGGCGTTGGGAACGCCGACGACCACGCCGATGATGATCACGAGGTTCCAGGCGATGGGGCTCAGCGCCGGAACGGTGAACCGCTCGTAGCTGTTGAGGATCCCTACGACGACTCCCGACAGCCCGAGGATGATGACGATCGGGAAGAGCAGGCACGAGAGGCCGACGAGCAGCTCCTGCTGCGCCCCCGAGTATCCGAACGGTCGCATCAGCCAGGGGGCGAGCAGGACGAAGAGCGCCGTCAGCGCGCTCAGGCCGAGAAACAGGATGTAGAAGCAGCTCGAGGCGACACGCCACGCACGCTGGCGCTCGCCATGCGCGAGGAGCCCGCTGAAGACGGGAACGAACGCCGACGACAGCGCCTGGTCGGCGACGAGCGAACGCACGAGGTTCGGCACGAGGAACGCGACGGTGAACACGTTGATGTCGCCGACCACGCCGAAGTACCGCCGGATGACGATCTCGCGGAAGAGACCGATGATCCGCGATCCGGCAGTTGCGGTTGCAAAGATCGCCGTCGAGCGAGCGAGCCGACGCCGGTGAGCCGACTCCTCCACGACCTCGGCCGTCACGGCGAGCGAGTATACGAGGGCGACCGGGCACCGGGCGGCAGCCGTCGTAGCCGTTCCTTGCTAGCATCTCTGAGCCTCGGACGTCCGGGGCGCTTTCACGCCTATGCCGAATATCAAGCAACAGGAACGGCGCGTCCGCACCGCCAGCCGGCAGCGCCTCGAGAATCTGCGCTGGCGCTCGTCGGCGAAGACGCAGTTCAAGCGACTGGCCGTCGCAGTCGAGGACGGCGACGATGCACGCATTGCCGCCGAGCATCGGGCCCTGATCCAGACGCTCGACAGAGCCGCGGCAAGCCGGGCGATCCACCCGAACAAGGCTGCCCGCAAGAAGGCCCAGGCCGCCCGGCTCGTAGCGCAAGGCGCGTAAGCGCCGCGCAGCTGCCGCGCCGAAGGCGCCAGGCAGCGAAGCCCAGCCGGCGAAGCCGGCGTATCCCCGCGACGCAAGCCGCCAAAGGCGGCGCGCAGCGCCCGCGGCCGAAGGCCGCCAGGGCGCGAAGCCCAGCCGGCGAAGCCGGCGTATCCCCCGCGACGCAAGCCGCCAAAGGCGGCGCGCAGCGCCCGCGGCCGAAGGCCGCCAGGGCGCGAAGCCCAGCCGGCGCACTATCCGGCGTGCGGCACTCGCGCCTTGGGTCAGTCGGCACCGCGGCGCGTGATATCGACAATCGCGCGCTCGAGCTCGAGATCCGCATCGAGGCGGCTACCACCCTTGAGCGCGAGATCGAGACCGGCGAGCCTCATCACGGCATCTTCGAGCTCATCTCGGCTGAAGTTCGACGCCTGGCCCGCCTGCTTGCGGGCCGGATACTCCTTCATTCCGAGCCGGGACGCGATCTCACGCACCCCTATGTCTTGCTCCACGAGACCATGGACTCGCCGCACCTTGCCGACGTAGTCGGAGAGGCGTGCAGCGATCAGGAATGGCTCGTCGCCTCTCAGGCGGATCTTCTCGCACGCAGCCAGCGCGGCCCCGACATCCCGAGCCCCCCACGCATCGACGAGGGCGAAATTCGACGTCTCGCTCGTGGGTACGGCCAGCCCCTCGACGTCTCGGACTCCGACGGTCTCGCCACCCGCCCAAGCTGCGAGCTTCTCGATCTCGTTCTGGAGTGCGAACGTATCCTCGCCGACCAGCTCCACGAGGCGATCTGCCGTATCGTGGTCCGCCCGCACGGAGAGCCGTTCGAACTGGGCTCGAACCCATGCCGGATAGTCGAGTCGGTTTCGCCGGCCGAGGGGCACGTCGAAGCGCAGAACCGAGCCGGATAACGCGCATGCGTCCTCCAGCCCTGCAAGTTTCGACGCGTCGCCCACGAGCGCGACCGTCGCCCCGGGCGTCGGGGCTTGTAGATACTCGACGATCGCCTCCGTGTCCGCCTTCTTCCACCGCTCGATGCCCTCGACGAGCACGAGCTTCTCACCGCCGAAGAGGCCGAGAGCGTTGAGTGACCCGACCGCGTCGCTTCCGGGCGCCGACTCTGCGAAGAGCTGCTCGACGGCACTCTCGGCGAACCGAACCCGGAGGCGATGGAGCGCGAGTGCGACCTTGGGGAGATCGCTGCCGGTGATCAGGTAAACCGGCTCGAGGGGGCGCGTGGCCATGGGGCCAAGTCTACGGTCCAGACTCCCTGATCCAATGCCGCGTCCTGCCTCGTCACTTCGTGGTCGTCACCGTGATGTGCTCGCCGTCATTCGAGGCGATGACCACGGTTCCATCGAGATCCGTTCGATAGGTGCGGAGCCCCGGGCGTCGCAGGGCGCCGAGCGTAGAGGCTGTTGGGTGGCCGTAGTCGTTGTGAGCTCCGACGGACACCACGGCGGCACGGGGGTGTAGCCGGTCCAACAGATCGGGAAGCCCGTCGTCGGAGCTCCCGTGATGTGCGACCTTGAGGATCTCGACTGAGGGTAGAGCGAGCCGCCCGGTCACATTCGACTCTGCGTCGGCGGTCAGGAGCGCGTCGACATGCCCGTAGGTCGCCAGAAGGACGACCGCATGATCATTCGGATCCTGGCTTGCTGCACCCGGTCCATCGGGCCAGACGACACGAAGACGGAGCGCGCCAATCCTGTAGACCTGACCGGCTCGGGCGGTCACCACCGGGACATCCCTGGTGTCAGCAGCTTGCAACGCCGCGTCCTCGTACGGGCTTTCTGCCGGTAGGCGCGGGTCGAGAACCGTACCGACCTCGAGCGACTTGATGACGTCGGCTGCACCCCCGATGTGGTCTCGTTGGGGGTGAGTCAGGACAATGGCCGCGAGTTGGTGTACGCCCAGGCCTTGGAGAAGCTCGGCGACTCTTGCCTCGGGCGGGCCCTCGTCGACGAGCACGGCTCCTCCCGGAACCTGGAGCAACGCGGAGTCGCCCTGACCTACGTCGAGGAACGAGATCCGCAGACCGATTGGCGGTGGGGGCGGATCGCGCGGCCAGAGTACGAGGGCGACAGCCACGACCGAGACGCAGCCCGCGCCTGCAACCAGGGGGCGACGGAGATGTCGTGGAGTCCGTACCAGGAGGATGATGAGCCCGGCAAGAACCGCCACCCCGGCGAGGACTGCGCCAGACTCGATTCGTGCGAATGGAATGCCGCCGATGAGTCGCGCGCACCATGCCAGGTACGAGACCAGCCAGCCGTTGACCCAGGCGAGAGCGAGCGCACCCCCGGGGAGCACGGCTCCGATAGCGGCGGCCGCGAGGCCCAGCCCGAGGATCGGCGCCACGACGGGCTCCGCGAGCGCATTCGCCGGTACCGACAGGATCGGAACCGACCCGAACTCGAGCCAGAGAAGCGGCGCCGTCGCGACGCCACACGCAGTCGATACTGCGAGAACGGCCGCCACCGCGCGAGGGATCGGATAGCCCTCCAGCAGCCGCTCGATTCTCGGTACGGCCAGGAAGATCGCCGCGACCGCGGCGAATGACAGCTGGAACCCGGGATCGAACACGTTGTAGGGACTCCAGGCGAGTAGGACGACCGCGCCGAGGAGGAGGAAGTACCACCGGTCACGGGGCCGAGCGGCAAGCCAGGCAAGGGAGGTCAGTCCACCCGCGATTCCTGCACGAACCACGGACGGCTGCCAACCGACGGCCGCGACGTAGCCGAGGATCGCAGCCAGCCCTGCAATGTGCGCGGCGAGGCGAGGTAGTCCAACGAGCCAGAAGACGACGAGTACGCCCGCGACGAGAAAGGCGACGTTCTGCCCGGAAACAGCCAGGATGTGGTACAGGCCGGAGGCCCGGAAACTGTCACGAAGATCGGCGCTGAGTCCTTCGTCCTCACCCAGCACGATACCCCGGACGAGAGCTTCGCGCTCACCCTCCAGCCCTGGAGCGATCGAGCGAGACAACGCTTCGCGGATCCGATCGCAGAGACCTCGCAGCCCGTTTCTCCGGCCGATGACCCGGTACCGGTCGGCACGCAGGACGACGTGCATCCCGTGGCGCCTGAGGTAGACCTGTTCGTCGAAGGAACTCCCTGGTTCTCGACTCCGGGGAACGCGCACCTGAACGACGGCCTCGATGAGCGAGCCCAACGGAGGGGCGCGTTCCGAGGCTGCTATCTCGAGCTGGGCGGGCTCGTCGAGGGATCGATCGTCGAACTCACGAACCCGCACCGGGACACGACTCGAAAACTCGCCGGCGCGAGCTGGGCCCGTTACCTCGATCCGTGCAAGGGCTGCCGTGCCGATCTCGCCGACGAGGACGCTGCGGTCGATGGCATCGAGACGCACGCTCCCCCACCACCAGCCGACGCCGAGAAGCGCGAGCGCGAGAATGAGCGGACGCAGGCGTCCCGTCGCAAGTGCGACAAGCCCGATCGTGGCCGATACGGCGGGCAAGATCAGGGTCGAGAGGCGAACTCCGGCGGCCGCGGCGAGCCCGACGCTCAACGCAGCTGCAAGCAGGTGCGGGCCCGGGACTGTCGCCGAACGCCTCACGGCGCGACGAGTTGACGAAGCTGGTCGAGTCTCGCGGGCCCGATCCCCGGCACGGCGTCGAGCTCGTCGACCGAGGTGAAGGAGCCGTGCTCCTCGCGATACTGGAGGATGTTCTGCGCAGTCACCGGGCCAATCCCGGGAAGCGAGTCGAGCTGCTCGAGAGTCGCGGTATTCAGGTGCACCAGCCCTGCCGCTTCACCCTCAGTGACACCAGTGGCGCCGGCTCCAGAGGGCGAGACCTGATCGCCCCTCGTAGGCACGATGATCTGCTCTCCGTCCGTCAGCGAGGCTGCAAGGTTGATGAGTGCGAGCTGCGCCTTGCCCGTCGGACCTCCCGCCTTCTGGATCGCATCGTCGATGCGGCTTCCGGCGGCGAGTCGGTAGAGACCCGGCTTGTGCACGGCACCCACCACGTGGACGACGATCTCGGCAGAAACGGTCTCGATCGGCACTCCAGTCACCGCTGCCTTGCCGACCGATTCAGCCGCGGGTCCGGAGTCGGTCTCCAGCGCCGAGAGCGTCTGTCCTGCCGGCTGAGCTCCGCCATCGCGTTCGAGGAAGAGCCTCCCGCCCAGCGCAAGCAATGCAAGCACAACCCCGACGTACAGCACCGCCCGGGGTCGAGAGATCGTGGGCATCCTCATGTCGCCAATGGTGGCAACGACCTACACGCGGATCACACTCGCTTCGTGTCGGGTCCGTGACGGATCAGCGTCGCGACAGCACACGCGGGTGAGGCCGGGCCTGGATTCCCGTTTACGCTCGGGCGCTCGGCCCGTACGCAAGCCTGAGCAGCGCGCCGCGCTCGAAGCGATCCAGAGCCAGTGACGATACGTCGATCGTCGGCGTGCGGCCGGTGATCTCGTCGGCAACCACCTCGCCGACCGATGGGGCGAGCTTGAAGCCGTGGCCCGAGGAGCCGAGCGCGAGGTACATCCCGTCGAGGCCCGGTGCCCAACCGACGACGGGGTTCCAGTCTGGTGTGTAGTCATACGCCCCGGCGAAGCCACCGAGCCACACGGCGTTCGCATATGCCGGCATCCGCTCGCCCAACGCTCGTCGGATGCCCTCTTCGTACGCGGGATCGACTGCACGAGGACACTCGTCTCGATGGTCGTAGCGGATCTCGGGCTGGTATGCGACGACCCATGCGACGCCGGCGCGGTCAGGTCGCATGACGAGATTCGACGCCATGTCCGAGAAGGTGATGCGAACCTGCGGCTCGTCCGCCGGCTGCTGGACGAAGGCGACCTCGAGGCGGCGAAGGGTGATAGGGATCTCGACGTCGGCGGTTCTCGCAAGGTCGGCTCCCCAGCTCCCCGCGGCGAGAACGACCGTGTCCGCGTGAATCGGGCCGTCATCCGTATCGACACCGATGACGCGACCGCCTTCGACGAGGATCGACGTGACGGTCCTTCCCAGGGCTGCTCGCACTCCGGAGCCGACGGCGGCTGCGAACCACGAGAGCGTCATCCGGTACGTATCGGCGTAGCCGCCGTCCGGCTCGTAGGCTCCAACCGCAATCCCGTCGAGCGACAGCAGCGGCTCGAGCCCGGCGATCTCGGCTGGCTCGACGACCGTGGTCTCGAGCCCCCATGAGCGAAGCCTACGGACGTTGTCGCGAAGTGCGTCGGCACGATCCGGCGTCGCGGTGAGGAGGTATCCGGTGGGCACGTACCCGGAGTCGCCGGTTCCGACTTCATCGTCCCAGCGACGGATGACGTCGACCCCACGCATTGCGAGCCGGGCGACGACCTCATTCGAGTAATGCCTCCTCACCATCGAGAAGGACACGCCCGAGTCCCCGCCACAGACGGGGCCCTGGTCGATGAGTATGACGGAGCCGACTCCGCGACGGGCGAGCTGGAATGCAGTGCTCGTCCCGAAAAGGCCGGCTCCTACGACGACGACTTCAGCCGTCTCGGCCACAGCGCGCCTTAGCGAACCACGAGCACGTCGCAGGGTGCGTGCTGGACGACGCTCGAGCTGACGGATCCCAGCAACGCACGCTTCGTCGCTCCGAGACCGCGGGTGCCGACGATCAGGAGATCAGCGCCGGTTTCCTTGGCCGCCTCGACAAGCACGTCCGCGGCGTCCCCCTCTCCCTCGATCGACTCGGACGCTATCCCTTGCTCCTTCAGATGCGCCTGCGCATCATCGAGCGCCGACGAGATCTCCGCCGACTCGGTCGGGTCGCGCCGGCCCATGCTCCGGAACGCGTGGGTCTCGACGCCAACCGATGCTACGACAGTGACCTTCGCGCCAGCACGAGCAAACTCCGCAGCCCGGTCGAGTGCACGCTTCGCCTCATCCGAGCCGTCGTAGCCAACGATCACGCTCTCCATTTCGGACCTCCTCGCGGACGCTTGACACGTGCCGTCAATCCTAGAGGCTCGACGGAAGACGGGCATGCGTCCGGGACTCGCCGGCGCCTCGGAGCGTCAATGCCTTGATCTGACGCATAGAGCCCCGTCCAGTTGTGCGGTGATTTCCCGTCGAGGCTCTAGCGGGCACGTGGCGCCAACGCGCGCTGATCGACGACCTCGCTATCGTCGTCGCCGTGCAAGAGCACCGCAGCGTGAGTTCGTGCGCCCTCGTCACCGGAGCTGCCTCCGGGATCGGCAGAGCCACCGTCGAACGCCTCCGCACGGACGGTTGGCGTGTTGCCGGAATCGATCGCGATATCGAGCGACTTCGTCTGGCCACCCTCGATGCCAGCGCCGCCGCCGACACGAGTGATCAGATCGAGATCACCGCCGCCGTCGACGAGGTGGTCGCGGCGCTCGGCAGGCTGGACGCGGTCGTTGCCTGCGCCGGAATTGCGGGCCGCGGCACGGTCGCCAGTACCCCACCCGCCGAATGGGAACGCATCATCGCCGTGAACGTCACGGGCGTCTACCTCACCGGCCGGGCGGCGATTCCCCATCTCCGACGGAGCGGAGGAGGGTCGATCGTGAACATCGCCTCTCAGCTCGGCCTCGTCGCCGCGCCCGAATGCAGCTGCGTATTGCGCGTCCAAAGGCGCCGTTGTCCAGCTGACACGGGCGATGGCGATCGACCATGCGCCCGAGGGGATTCGGGTGAACTGCGTGTGTCCGGGCCCCACCGATACACCGCTCCTCGCGCCGTATTTCGCCGGGAGCCCCGACCCAGCGGCAGAGCGACGACGCTACGAGGAGGCCCAGGCACACGGCCGTCTTGTCACACCCGAGGAGGTGGCCGACGCGATCGCCTACCTCTGCTCACCGCGCGCAGCATCGACGATCGGCGCCGCGCTCGTCGTCGACGGCGGCTACTCGATCGTGTAAGCCCGCCAACGGCGGGCGCGCAGCGGACGGGGAAAGCCGGCCGCGAAGTGGAGGCGCCGAAGGCGCCGGTCACCACCGCGAAGCAAGCCCGCCAACGGCGGGCGCGCAGCGGCCGCGCCGAGGGCGCCAGGCCGCGAAGCAGAGGCGCCGAAAGGCGCCGGTCACCACCGCGAAGCCCAGCCGGCAAAGCCGGCGTATCCCGCGGGCCTACGCGGCCCGATGAGCCTTCGCGGCCGACCACGTCGCCCGCTGCGCGCCCGCTGCGCGGGCTTGTATCGGGCCTACCGGCCCGATGGGCCTTCGCGGCCGACTGCGTCGCCCGCTGCGCGCCCGCTGCGCGGGCTTGCGACCAGGTTGACGAGCTTTCCCGGAACGACGATCGCGCGCATGATCTCCTGCCCGTCGACCTGAGACGCAACTCTGGGGAGCGCCTTCGCGTGCTCGACGAGCGCGTCGTCGGAGAGGCCGACGTCGACCGTGACCCGATCGCGGACCTTGCCGTTCACCTGAACGACGAGCTCGAAGGTCGCCTGCTCCAACATTTCCGCATCGGCTTCCGGCCAGGGCTCTCGCCAGAGTTGTCGGTGGCCAAGCCGCTGCCAGAGCTCCTCCGCGACGTGCGGGGCGTACGGCTGGATGAGACTCACCGCCGTCTCGGTCGCGAAGCGGACAGCAGCCTCCTGCCCTGGCTCGGCCTTCACCCGGTAGATCTCGTTGACGAGCTCGAAGAGCGCCGCGATCGGAGTGTGGAACTGGAACCGGCGCTCGATGTCGTCCGAGACCTTGGCGATCGTCCGGTGTGCTGCTCGGAAGAGCTCGCCCTCTGGCTTGCCGTCCACGTGCCCGGCCGTGGCCACCTCGAGACCCAGGCGCCACAACCTGTCGAGCAGGCGCGCGATGCCTTCGATGCCTGTGTCGTGCCACTCCTTGTCTGCCTCCGCCGGCCCCATGTACAGGATGTACAGGCGCATCGCGTCGGCCCCGTAGCGCTCGACCATCGCGTCCGGCGACACGACGTTGCCCTTCGACTTGGACATCTTGGCGCCCTGGTAGTGGATCATCCCCTGCGTGAAGAGCCGGAGGAACGGCTCCCGGAACCCGAGCAAACCGAGGTCGTTCATCACCTTCGTGAAGAAACGGGCATAGAGCAGGTGCAGGATCGCGTGCTCCACTCCGCCGATGTACTGATCCACCGGCAGCCAGTAGTCGGCGAGAGCCTTCTCGAACGGCAACCGGTCGTCGTGCGGGTCTGCGTAGCGCAGGAAGTACCAGGAGGAGTCGACGAACGTGTCCATGGTGTCCGTCTCTCGCCGGGCGCCGCCCCCACACTGCGGACACGAGGTGTTGAGCCAGTCTTCGGCGGCCGCTAGCGGCGAGCGCCCCTTCGGCTTGTAGTCGTCGACCTCGGGCAAGAGCACCGGAAGCTCGGCGTCCGGCACGGGAACGGGGCCACAGGAGTCGCAGTAGACGATGGGTATCGGGGCCCCCCAGTAACGCTGCCGAGAGAGCAGCCAGTCGCGCAGGCGGTAGCCGACGGTCGCCTTGCCGAGCGACTCGGCCTCGAGCCACTCGACGATCGCCTTGACGGCCTCTGGCGTCTTCATGCCTGAGAACTGGGCTGAATTCATCGAGCGCGCGTCACCCGTCTTGTCGACGTATGGCAGCTCCACGGCCGACCCGTCCGCGGGCTCGACGACCTGTCTGATCTCCAGGCCGAATCGCTCCGCGAACTCGAAGTCGCGCTCGTCGTGGCCGGGCACGCCCATGATCGCGCCCGTCCCGTACTCCATGAGGACATAGTCTGAGATCCAGACGGGAAGCCGCTCGCCGTTGACCGGGTTCGTCGCGAAGCGACCGGTGAAGACTCCGCTCTTCTCTCGCTCGGCGTCGGCGCGCTCGACGGCCGAGGTCGCCCCTGCATGGGCGACGTAGGCGAGCACCTCGCGCTCACGCTCGGTGCCACGCACGAGCTGTTCGACGAGGGGGTGCTCCGGGGCGAGGACGAAGAACGTTGCTCCGAACAGTGTGTCCGGACGGGTCGTGAACACCGGCAGCTCGAGGGCCGGCTCGTCGACTCTGAACACGACCTCCGCCCCCTCGGAGCGGCCGATCCAGTTGCGCTGCATGGTCAGCACCCGCTCGGGCCAGGATTCGAGGAGCGCCATCTCGTCGAGCAGGCGGTCGGCGTACTCGGTGATGCGGAAGAACCACTGTTCGAGGCTCTTCGCGACGACCTCGGCGCCGCAGCGCTCGCAGCGCCCGTCGATCACCTGCTCGTTCGCGAGCACGGTCTGGTCGTTCGGACACCACTTGACCGACGCTTCCCGTCGATAGGCGAGCCCGGCCTCGTAGAAGCGCAGGAAGAGCCACTGCGTCCACCGGTAGTAGGACGGATCGCAGGTCGAGACCTCGCGCGTCCAGTCGATCGACCAGCCCATCCGCTTCATCTGCCGCCGGATCGCGGCGATGTTCCGCTCCGTGATCTCCCGCGGATGACCGCCCTCCCTGATCGCCGCGTTCTCTGCCGGAAGGCCGAACGCGTCGTACCCCATCGGCCGCAGGACGGTGACACCCCTCCGCCGCTTGACGTGGCTGACGACGTCGCCGAGCGTGTAGTTGAAGACGTGGCCCATGTGGAGCTCGCCCGACGGATACGGCAGCATCTCGAGGACATAGGTACGCGGCCGTTCGTCGGCTGCCTCGGCGTCCTCCGGGTTCGGGACGACGAACGCAAGCTCGCGCTCCCACGTTGCTTGCCACCTGCGCTCGATCGACTGAGGGTCGTAGCGCTCCATCAGAAGAAGGATCGTAGCGACGGGGCCAGCGTCCAGAGCCTCTAGAGTGCGGCGATGCTCTCGCCCACGCTCATGACGAGGCTCGGCGTGCCGTGGCTGTGGGGAGCGGACATGGAGAAGGGCTGGATCTTCATGCGGTTCAACGTCGTGCCGATCACGGCGATGATCATGGCGCCCGGGTCGTGGGCCTACGGGACCGATCGCATTCCCCTCGAGGGCGGAGCAGTGTTGGCGATCAACCACCTCTCGGCGATCGATCCGCCACTTGTCGGCTCGTTCTCGAACCGGGCGCTCTGCTACATGACGAAGCAAGAGCTCCTCGACATGCCCATCGTCGGCGAGGCCCTCAGCTGGACCGGCGCGTTCCCGATCAAGCGCGGCGGCCAGGACCGGGACGCCCTG
Organism: uncultured Thermoleophilia bacterium; assembly: GCA_963710975.1. GTDB lineage: Bacteria > Actinomycetota > Thermoleophilia > Gaiellales > Gaiellaceae > JBBQXH01. The sequence goes on from CAVQCG010000001.1 coordinate 113,681, forward strand.
CGGAAGGCGCGCGAGCTGATCAGAGAAGGGCACATCGTGGCCGTCTTCGTCGAGGGCACACGGCAGCGGTTCGGCTACCCGGGCGAGATTCACACGGGCGCGCTGACCATCGCGATGAAGGACAACCTCCCTGTCATCCCCTGCGGGATCGAGTCGTTCGGCTGGAGCCGGAAGAACAAGCGACCGTGCTGTGTGGTCTACGGCGAGCCGATGACCTTCGAGGGGATTCCGGCCAACGGCAGGGGCTACAAGGAGGCCGGCGAGATCCTCAGGCTCGAGATCCTCAGGCTCTGGCGGCAGGCCGCCGAGGCGGTGCGCGACGGCTTCCCGGACCAGCTGCCGGACGGAACGAAGCGCTTCACGTGGCCGCGTGCGCGCCACTTCCACGCCATGAAGACACCCCGCAGGATCAGCGGCCGCGACTAACGTTCACGAGACGAGGACGCCGGCCTCGGCTGGGACGCCCGCCGAGACGCGGCCAAGAGGAAGCTCGACCCGGAACGTCGTTCCAACCCCCTCCTCGCTCGTCGCAGAGATCGTGCCGCCGTGACCGTCGACGATCGCCTTCGCTATCGTCAGCCCGAGCCCGGTTCCCTGGATCGCCTCGGCCGTTGCCGTCGATGAACGGAAGAACCGCTCGAACAGCCGATCCTGCTCTGCAGCCGGGATTCCGATCCCCGTGTCCGAGATCTCGACCGCCGCCATTCCGTCTTTCTCCGCGACCGAGACCGTGACACGTCCACCGGGCCGCGTGAACTTGATCGCGTTCGACACGAGATTGTCGAAGAGCTGTCCGATCCGCGCCCGATCCCCGCGCAGCAAGGGCATCTCGTCAGCTTCGAGTTCGAGCTCGACCTCCGCTCTCTCGGCCCGTGGTGCCTGGGCCTCGACGCACTCGCGCGCGATCGCCTGGAGATCGACGTCCTCGACCTCGAGATCGAGGCCACCCGCGTCGACCCGCGCCACGAACAGTAGGTCGCCGACCAGGCCGAGGAGGCGTCGGGCGTTACGGTCGACGACGTCGAGAAACGATCGGTGCTCGTCGGAGAGCTCAGTTGCGTCGTCCCGGATCAGCTCGAGGTAGCCGAGAATCGAGGTGAGCGGCGTTCGGAGCTCGTGCGAGACGACCGCGACAAGCTCGTCCTTCAGCCGGTCGAGCTCACGCAGGCGCTCGTTCTGCTCGGTCAGGGCGCGCCGTTCCGCCTCGGCCTTACTCCGGCGTCGGGTGATCTCGAGCAGCAGCACGATGGCGACCGACACGAGACCGCCCAGCAGGAGCGCGAGCCATGGCGCCGCACCTGAAAGGCCGCCGACAAGTCCCCCACTCGAGCCCACGATCAGGGTTGCGCTCTCGCTGCCGAGCCGTATCTGCTCGCTCGTGGTGGTGCCAGAGATCGGCAGCTCATCCGAGCTGCTCGTGAGCAGCGTCGCGACCGACGGACGGTCCCCGATGAAGAGTGCGTACTTGATCCCCTCCGGGAGCCTGAAGAAGTACAGCTTCTCCAGCTGGGGCACGACGCTCTCGGCGTAGACGGCGTATCTCCCGTCCCGGCCCCCCGAGGCGAACCCCACGACGTGGCTACCGTCGACATCCGCGATCTTGACGATCTCGAGCCGGCTCGACGAGGCGATCGAAGCGAGCGTGCGCTGCTCCGCCGGCCCGAATCCGGAGACCAGCAGCGGCTCGCTCGTCCCGGCGTGACCGCGAACGACCGGCCTCCCGGACTGGAGATCGAAGAGCGTGATGCTCGAGATCGCCGTACCCTTGATCCGCTTCTCGAGCTCGTTGCGGAACTCTTCGGGATCGCCGTTCGACACGTCCGCTACCACGGACCCTGCGTAGAGGATCGCCTCGATCTGCCTGCCGAAGGAGCTCATCACGGCGGCGATCTGCGACGTCTGCTCGCGAAGGGTTCTGTCCTCGCTCCCGCGGACGTTCTGGCGGGCGACGAAGAAGCAGGCGACGGTGACGCCGAGCGCCGCGATCAGCACGAGCACGGAGACCCGCCCGGGTCGAAGCGCACGAAGGAACGACGGTGTCGTCCGCACGCCTCATCCATCGGCACGGAGGCCAGCTTCGTTTAGCGGTACGCTTGCGTCGAGGAGGCGAAATGCACGAGTGCACCCGTTGCGGTGGAGAGGTCGAGGACCGGCACCGATACTGTCCGTGGTGCGCCGCTCCGCAGCGTCTCAAGCTCGTCGAGTTCTTCCCCTCGCACCCACGCACCGATCCGGGGAGCGCGCTCCGCGTCTCCCGCTATCTCGGGCCGGACGAGGACGACCGGCACGTGCGGTTCAGCGTGTGGAGCAACGCGGGATTCGTCGAGGCGGCGATGTCTCTGGACGAGGCGGAGGCCGCGCGGCTCGCCCGCTTCGTGCTCGATGCGCCGGGCAGCTCGGGCGCCGGCGCGGACACCGTTCGACTCGACGCCGTCGATCGTGACGCAACGGTCGACTCGGGTCGGAGCTGATGACGATGGAGCCAGGGGGATTCGAACCCCCGACCTTCTGGCTGCCAGCCAGACGCTCTCCCAGCTGAGCTATGGCCCCGCGAGGTGAAAGTGTAGAGCCTCCGCCTCGGGCGGGAGACCGTAGGCGCTACGCTCCGGCCGCCACCTCGACCGACGGGACGTCGCCCCAGAGCTCATCGAGACGGTAGTAGGAGCGCGCTTCCGGTGTGAAGACGTGCAGGATCACGTCGAGATAGTCCGCGAGGATCCAGGTCGCCTCTCGCTCGCCGGAGACATGGCGGGGGATCAGGCGGTCGTCGCGCTTGAGCGCATCGCGGATCTCGTCGTAGATGGCCTTCGTCTGCCTCGGGTTCTGGCCGGTGCAGATCACGAAATAGTCGGTGTAGGACACGACCGGCCGCATGTCGAGAATCACGATGTCTCTCGCAAGCTTCGACTCGGCGAGATGGGCGATGCGGCGGGCTTCTTCGAGCGGTGTCAGTTGGAGTGTGCTCTCCTCGGGGTCCCCGGGGTCAGGGTAGCGACGTCGGCGGACGTGGGTCAAGCGTGGTGCGGTAGAGACCGAGCTCGTGAATGAGGGCCGCCACACGCTGGGGAACGACCTCGTCGATCGACTCCCCTGCTGCCACACGCCGTCGGACGTCGGTCGACGATACCGCCACGCTCGGGATGGCGAAGAGCTCGACTCGATCGGGCTGCTCGAGACGCCGGAGCACGGCGTCGAGATCGTCGCGACGGTAGCCCGGGCGCGTTGCGACACCGAGCCTACCGTGACGGAGAACGCCTCCCGGGTCGTGCCAGGCGAGAAAGCTCGCGAACTCGTCGGCGCCGACGATGAAGATGGCATCGCCGTATCGGGCCTCTGCCCACCTGACCGTGTCCACCGTGTACGAGGGTTCTGCCCTGTCGAGCTCGTACCGCGACATCTCGATACCCGGAACTCCGAGGAACGCGGCTTCCGCCAGCCGGTACCGGACGGCGGCCGGTGTCTCGACCGGCTTGTGGGGTGGGATGCCTGTCGGGACGACGAGCAGGCGATCGAGCGCGAAGTGACGAATCGCTTCGGCTGCGACCACGAGATGACCGTTGTGGGGCGGATCGAATGCCCCGCCGAGGAGCCCGACGGTCACGCGAGCTCGTATGTCTCGTCGCCGAGGCGCACCTCGGCCCCCGCCTTCGCACCTGCATCGCGAAGCGCCTGCTCGATCTCTGCCGGGGACACGGACTCCAGGCCCTTGCCGGTGACGACGTACCCGCGATCGGTGCGGAGCACGCGGAAAGACCGGCGGTAGGGAGGCCGCGGACGGTAGACGAGGAAGTCGGCCAGCTCTTCGTCGCCGTCTCCGGCCCACGGAAGCGGAGGTGCCTCCGGAATGAGCTGGAACAGAACGCGTTCGAGCTCTTCGATCCCCGCGCCCGTGACCGTCGACGTCGCGACCACGGCAACGATCCGCTCGTCATCGACCTCGAGCGCCGGAGGCTCCGGGAGGAGATCCACCTTGTTGAGGACGAGGATCTGCGGACGCTCGGCGAGCCCCGCCCCGTATGCGCTGAGCTCACGGTCGATCGTGCGGAATCGCTCGACCGGGTCGTCCTCGTGAGCATCGATGACGTGGAGGAACAGCCGGGCGCGCTCGAGGTGCGCGAGGAACTCGTCGCCGAGGCCTACGCCCTCGCTAGCACCCTCGAGCAGACCCGGGACATCCGCGACGACGAGCTGGCGCCCGTCGGGGGCTTGCACGGTACCGAGGACGGGGGCCACCGTCGTGAACGGGTAGTCGGCGACCTTCGGCGTCGCATTCGAGATGCGCCGAAGGAGTGAAGACTTGCCGGCGTTCGGGAAGCCGAGGAGGGCGGCATCGGCCATCAGCTTGAGTCGAAGCTCGATGGTGGCCTCCTCACCCGGAATGCCGGGCTCTGCGACCCTCGGCGCCTGCCGCGTCGGGCTCGCGAAGCGTCGGTTCCCCGCCCCTCCCCGTCCGCCGGTTGCGATGACCGCGCGCGCTCCACCGTGGGCCAGGTCTGCGATGAGCCGGTTGTCTCCGTCGAAGATCTGGGTTCCGAGCGGAACGCGAAGCACCGTGTCCGCTCCGTCGCGACCGCGCCTGTTGGACCCCTCGCCGTGCCTGCCCCGCTCGGCCCTGAAGTGGCCCTTCCCGCGAAAGAACGAGAGGTCGCGCAGGCTCGGGTCCGCACAAAGGACAACATCGCCGCCGTGTCCTCCGTCACCACCGTCCGGTCCGCCCTTGGGCACGTACTTCTCCCGACGGAAGCTCAACGCGCCGTCGCCGCCGCGCCCACCCTCCGCGACGAAGGTCGCGTGGTCAGAGAACACGGAAGTGGTCTAGACGACCGAGATGAAGCGGCGCTCGCCGCTCGCGCGGAAGTCGACCTTGCCGGCCCGCGTCGCGAAGATGGTGTCGTCACGGCCGAGCGCCGTGCCGGCACCGGGGCGAAACCGCGTCCCGCGCTGACGCACGATGATCATGCCGGCGGCCACGTCCTGCCCCGCAAAGATCTTCACGCCGAGTCGCTTGGCCTGGGAGTCGCGACCGTTCCGCGACGAGCCGAGTCCCTTCTTGTGCGCCATTACTCCTCCGCCCCCTTCGCCTCGGCCGGCGCCGCAACGGCCTCGGCCTTCTTGCGGGATGCCCGCGCCGGCTTCTTCGCCCCGATCGATTCGATCACGATCTCGGAGAGGCTCGCGCGGAACCCGTTGCGCCGGCGATAGCCCGTACGCCGGCGATGCTTACCGACGATGACCTTCTTCCCCTTGACATGGGCGCGTACGCGCGCGCTGACCTGGGCTCCCCCGAGATCGTCACCGATCCGCGTGTCGCCGTCGCCGCCGATCAGGAGTACTTCGGGCTGGAACACCGCACCTTCGTCGATCGGCAGGCGGTCGACGAGCAGGTACTCGCCCTCGCGCACGCGGTGTTGTTTTCCTCCAACTCTGATGATGGCGTAGCTCATATCGTCTCCAGGCATGGACAAGCGGGCACGAAGCCCGCTTCGGCAGGCATTCTAGCTTGCGTCTACGTCTGCGGCAACCGGTTCTCCGACGGTTCCCACGTCCTCGACCGCCTCCGGCGGCGGGGTCGATCTCGGCCTAGAGGCCGTGGCGCGCGGTGCGCGGCGCCTCGGCTTCGTCGCGGCGCCGTCGCCGTCGGGCACGACGTCCTCCCCACCGGTCGCAGGCTCGATATCGGCCGCGGCCGGAGCTGTGCCATCTCCGGAGAGGTCGTCGGGCACGATGGGCTTCTTGCGGCCGCGGCCTCCTCGGGTGCCCCGCCGCGTCCGCTTCTTCGGCGGTACTGCCTCGCCCTGCCCGCCCACGTCACTCTCGCCTTCGACCGCTTCCGGTTCGGACCCGGCTTGCGCGAGGGCCGGCTCAGCTGCCTCGTCCGGCGACTCTGCGGACGAAGCGCTCGCGGGCCTGCTTCTTCCGCGCCCACCTCGGGTGCCGCGCCGGGTCCGCTTCTTCGGCGGCTCGGCTTCGTCGGCGTGAGCCTCAGCGGCTTCGGCTTCTACATCTGCTCCCTCTGGCTCGGCCGTCTCGGAGGTCGACTCAGTCCCTGGTGCACTCACACTCTTCGTCCTGCCCCGACCGCCGCGCGTGCCTCGCCGGGTGCGCTTCTTCGGCGGCTCCTCACCTGTGATGGTCTCTTCGACTGCCGGCTCCGGCTCGGCATCGCCATCGGCCAGCGATTCAACGGCTCCAGCCTCCCCAGCTGCTCCAGCCTCCCCAGCCACATCGGAAGCGGCGGCCAGCGTGGCGGGCTTCTTGCGCCCCCGACCACCTCGGGTCCCCCGGCGGGTCTTCTTCTTCGGTGCCTCGGTGTCCGCCGCTTCGGCATCGCCGTCGCTCTCCGCAACGGCGACGGCGTCCGTTTCGACGGCCGGCTCGACCGTTGCAACGGCCTTCTTCGTTCCTCTGCCGCCGCGGGTTCCGCGAGGCGTGCGCTTCTTGATCTCCTCGTCGAAGGCGGCCTCGTCGGCTTCCGCGACTGCGCCGGCCTCGACGGGCGCCTCGTCAGCCTCGATTCCCGCGAGCGTTGCGTAGGCAACGGTTCTCGTGGCTCGTTCGATCCGCACCCGGATCGTCTGCCCGACCTTGTCAGCTGCTCCGGCGACCGCGACGACGTAGCCGTCGAGCCGCCCGATGGCATCGGCGGCGTGGCGCAGGTGGACTTCCTCCAGGCGCAGATCGAACTCGTCGCCCGGCGAGACGGGCAGAGCCTTGGGCTCGATCTCCGCCGCGGTTCCCTCGGCGAGAATCACGAAATGGTCGGATGGAAGGCCGTCCTTCGTCTCGAAGGCGAGGACCTTGCCGGTCTCCTCCTCGATCGCCGCCAGTCGAGATCCGGCGGGTCCGATCAGGATCCCGGCCACGTCCGCCGGAAGCTCGACGAGGAAGGCCTCGGCCTTCGAGTCGGCAGCAAGCAGCCGCAGACGCCGTTCGGCATCGACTGCGTGGGTTTCCTCCGACACGACGATCCCGTCACCGTGGCAGATCGGGCACCTCGTCGTGAGAATCTCGCGCGGCCCGTCCGTCACGTTCTGTCGCGTCATCTCGACCAGCCCGAGCGGTGAGATCTCGACGACGTAGGTCTTCGTCCTGTCCCGTTCGAGCTCGCGCTTCAGCGCCTCCTCGACGTCGGCACGATTCTTCGGGTTCGCCATGTCGATGAAGTCGATGACGATGATTCCGCCGATGTCACGAAGGCGGAGCTGGCGAACGATCTCCTTCGCCGCCTCGAGGTTGTTCTTCGTGATCGTGTCCTCGAGCCGCGTTGCGGATGCCTTGCCGCGCGCGCCGACGAACCTGCCGGTGTTCACGTCGATGACGGTGAACGCCTCTGCATAGTCGAAGACGAGGTACCCGCCCGACGGCAGGTCGACCCGACGATGGAGTGTCGAACGGACAGCCGCCTCGACGCCGAGCGCCTCCATCAGCGGCTCGGGCGCCTGGTACCACTCGACCTTGCCCGCGAGCTCCGGCGAGGTGCGCTTGAGGTAGGAGACGATGCGCCGGTACGTCCGCTCGTGGTCGACGGCGAGATGCTCGAAGTCCCGCAGGAAGAGGTCACGGACGACTCTCAGCGGAAGCTCGGCCTCGTTGTAGACGAGCGAGGGGGCCTTTGCACGCTCGGCGCGCCCCTGGATCGTGGCCCAGAGCTTCCGCAGGAAGGCGATATCGCCCAGCAGCTCCTCCTCGGAGGCACCTTCGGCCGCCGTGCGAACGATGATTCCTCCATCTTCGAGGTCGAGCCCCTTGCAGATCGCCTTCAGCCGGTCGCGCTCGTCGTCGTCGAGACGTCGTGAGACGCCGATCCCGTCGCCGTAGGGCACGAACACGACGAACCTCCCTGGGAGCGAGATCTCGGTCGTCAGCCGCGCGCCTTTCGTCCCCATCGGATCCTTGACCGCCTGGACGAGAACAGCCTCGCCGCGCTTGATGAGCTCCTGGATCTTCTTGCCGTGGCGCTTCCCCTCGAGCTCCGGCACGACGATCTCGTCGACGTAGAGAAAGCCGTTCTTCTCGAGGCCGATGTCGACGAACGACGCCTCCATGCCCGGAAGGATGTTGTCGACGACGCCCTTGTAGACGTTCCCGGCGATCGAGCGCCGACCGGGACGCTCGAGGTACACCTCGACCGGGCTGCCGTCCTCGAGGATGGCGACTCGCTGCTCGCCTACGTCGATCGAGACGAGCATCTCCTTCTTGACCTTGGGAAGCGACGAGCGCTTCACGGTCTGCGTCCGGCGACGCGGACGCGCCGGCTTGGTCTCTGCGGGCTTCTCGCCGTCCGTCGACTTCTCGGCGGCTACGGCAACGCCGTCCGTCGGCTTCTTCCGTCCCCTGCCGCCGCGAGTCCCCCGACGGCGGGGTGTTGGCTTTGCGTCAGCCTCGCCTGCCTCGGCCGCTGCCGGCGGCTCGGGCTGATATTCGATTTCCGGGGCGGCTGCCTCTTCGGGCGCCTGCTCCGCTTCCGTCTGCGCCTTGCGGCGAAACCACGTGCGCACGCAGTCCTCCTCGCGCGCCACCGGTGACGGCGATGAAATCTTCTCTCTGTTGCTCGATTCTCGTCACGGTGGCGCCTTCTGTCAGGTGTTTGTGCCGAGATCCCGCTCGCCCGATCCGGGCTCGGTACTCTCGGATGCCGCTTCAAGCCTAGCAGCGGCCTCCTCCGACTCAGTCCGACGGACGCCCTCGAGGCGCCTGATCGCCGCTTCGCCGACAGCCCGCGTGCCTCCGAAGGCAACGGCGGCACGGATCGGGATACCGGCGAACGGGATGAAGGCGAGCGCACTGCGGGCGATCGCCCGGAACCCGAGGCCAGCGCCGACGACGCCGGCGACCATCAGTGCCCGGCCCTGGCGCTCTTCGACGCCGTACGCGTCGGCCATCCGCCGCACCATCCTGACCTGGTTGAGGGTCAGGATCGGCATGTCGGCACCGGGAACGAAGATCGCCGCGCTGATCAACGCGTTGCGCTTCGAGTAGCGGCTGACGAGCAATCGAGCCACGTGCGGTCGCAGCAGCGGCAGATCGCGTGCGAGCGCGGGCCCGGCCTCATCGGCCCGTATCGCAATCCGCTCGACGACTGCGTTGACCCCTCGCTCGTCCACGCCCGAGGCGTACACGACATCTGTCGCGCGGACGTACGGGAGAATCCGGCCGTTCGCCGGGCGCTCTCCGACAATGAGCGAGATGATCGGGATTTGCGCCCTGTCCGCGAGGCGGAACACCTCCTCGTCGTCCCCGGTCGGCTCTCCACGAACGACGTGGACGAGCGCTGACCCCGCTCCCGCAACGATCGTTGACGGATCGACGACCCGCACGAGCCCTGGCTCCGCACCCGCGCCCAGGGCACCCGCGAGCTCGGCTGCGAGCGGCGAAGGGCCGGAGACGAGAATCGCCAGGACCTCCTCCGGCGCCTCCCTGAGCTCCCGCACGATCGCGGGCACGGTCGACAGGGCCCAGCCGAAGCCGGCCCGGAGCCGGCTCATCGAGCCGGCGCCAGTCGCCCGCGGGCGTGGATCGCTTGGAGCACGCCGATCATCGCGAGCATCGTAATCATCGAGCTGCCGCCGTAGCTGATGAACGGGAGCGTGATCCCGGTGATCGGCGCGATCCCCGTGGTCATCCCGATGCTGAGGAAGATCTGGAAGACGAAGAGCGACACGATCCCGCCCGCGACGGTTGCGGCGAAGAGGCTGTTCGCGACGGCGATGATCTTGATCCCGCGCCAGACGACGAGCGCGTAGAGCAGGAGCAGGATCGACGCCCCGAGGAAGCCGCGCTGCTCGGCGAGCGACGCGAAGATGAAATCGGTTGCGTGCTCGGGCAGGTAGTTGAGATTCGTCTGGGTGGCGCCGACGATGCCGCGCCCGTCGAGGCCGCCGGCTCCGACCGCGGTGATCGACTGGTTGACGTTGTACGTGCTCCCGCTCGGGTCGGAGTCCGGATGGATGAACCCGATCAGACGATCCATCTGGTAGGGCTTGAGCACGTCGATGCCCACATGCGGCAGGAGCCAGAGAATGGCCACGGCCGCGCCCGCGACGAGCAGGAGGAGGATCGCGAGGTGGAGCCAGCGCGTACCCGCAAAGAAGAGCAACCCGGCGAGCGCGGCGCAGTACACGAGCGCGGTGCCGAAGTCGGGCTCGAAGAACACGAGCAGGATCGGAATCGCTGCCAGTCCGACCGCACCGATGACGACACCGGGGTTGCCGATTCGCCGCGCACGGTCAGCGAGGAAGCCCGCGATGAAGACCACGAAGGCGATCTTCCCGATCTCGGAGGGCTGCAGCTGCAAGAAGCCGAGGTCGATCCAGCGACGCGAGCCGCGCACGTTCGGCCCGATGACGAACACGACGACGATGAGCGCGATCGTCACTCCGTAGAGGATGTGGCGGTAGCGCCGCAGCAACTCCGGGTCGATCGCGGTGAAGAGCGCAAGCGCGACGACCCCGAGTCCCACGAAGATGCCCTGTCGAACGAGGTAGTAGTCGGGGTTGCCGGCAACGTCGTCCTTCGTCACCGCCTGCACGACCCACATGCCGTAGGCGACGAGGCCCGCAACGGCCGCGAGCAGCAGATAGTCGAGATGGCGAAGGAGGTGACCGGCATCCGCGACGAGCGGGCGCCGGCTGCGGGCTGGAGCTTGCCAGACGCTCGGCTCGACGGCCATCAGTCGGAGTCCTTCGTGATGATCTCGGTCGCGGGAGTCTGGAAGTACTCCTCGAGCACCTTGAGTGCCGTGGGGGCCGCCACCGCGCCACCGTGACCGCCGTTCTCGATGATGACGCAGAGGGCGATCGTCGGTTCGTCCGTCGGCCCATAGCCGCACCACCAGGACTGATCGAGCAGCTGCGAGACGGCGACCTTGTTTCCGAGGTAGCCCTTGGGAAGGGTCACGTACTTCTCTGCCGTCCCCGTCTTGCCCGCGATCGCGATCGGGTAGTTCCCGAACACACCGTACGAGGTGCCGTAGAACGCGTCGTGTGTCGCCTGGTAGAGACCTTCCTGGACGACCTGGATCGCCTCGAGCGGAAGCCCGATGTCCCGGGCCGGCTTCCCGGCGAAGCTCCGGAGAACGACGGGCGTCTCGCCCTCACCGGCGGGCTGCTCGACGTCCTTGACGACATGCGGATCGACGAGCTTGCCGCCGTTGGCGATCAGCGAGTAGAACCGCGTCATCTGGAGCGGGGTCACGGTGAGGTCGCCCTGTCCGATCGAGAGTTGGATCGAGTCGCCGGTCGTCCACTCCTTGTCCCACGGACTCTTGAAGTACCGCTTGTGCCACGCCGGCGTCGGCACGAGGCCGGCGCTCTCCGGACCGACGTCGATCCCGGTCCTGCGGCCGAAACCCATCCTGCGCGCCCAGGCCTGCATCGGGCTGCCCTTCTGCCGGTAGAAGATCGTCCCGACCTGGTAGAAGTACGTGTCGCACGAGTTCGCGAGCGCCGTCCGCAGCGACATCGGCTCGTTCACGTACGGATCCCAGTTCTTGAACGTCTGGCCGTCCTTCACGTACTTCCCGGTGCACTGGAATACCTCGTCGGGCCCGATCAAGCCGGTGGCCAGGGCGGCCAGGGCGGTCACCGGCTTGAACACCGAGCCAGCCGGATATAGGCCGTCGGTGGCGCGATCGAGGAAGGGCGTGTTCGCGGCCGCGCTGGCGTCCGGGTCGAAAAGCCGCGCCGACTTCTTCGGGTCGAGGCGGCCCGCGAAGAGCGCCGGGTCGTACGTCGGGCTCGACGCCATTGCGAGGATCTCGCCGTTCCGCGGATTCATGGCCACGATCGCCCCGCCGTTCGCCGCCCACTCCCCCTGCAGCCTCGCCTGCCGGATGCCGGACTGCAGCGCGTCCTCCGCGGCACGCTGAAGATCAGCGTCGATCGTGAGCCGGACGGCGTAGCCCGCCTTCGGCAGCTTGCTCGGCTCGACTCCGCTGCGGACGTCACCGAGCGCGTTCACCCGTGCCTGGCCGACGCCCGGCTCGCCGCGCAGGTACGTGTCATAGGCCGCTTCGACCCCGGTCTTGCCGATCCGGTCTCCGCCGGCATAGGCGGCCCCGAGTGCCTTCAGCTCCTCCTGCGAGATCTCGCCGACGTACCCGAGCAGGTGCGACGCGAGGCTGCCATCCTCGTAGCGACGGAGCTGGGTCGCGCTGATCTTCACTCCGGGAAACTCGGACTTGTGCTCGGCGAGGTAGTCGGCCTTCGAGTCGTGCACGTCCGTCTTCACGATCACGGGCGTCAGGGGATCGTTCTTCAGGGCCCGAACATCCCTGCGAAGCTCCTTGACCGGAACGGCGAGCACGGTCGCGAGCCTGCGAATCACTCCGTCGAGCTGGCCCTCGGGCACGTAGGCGGGCCAGAGCTGGACAACCGTCCCGGGAACGTTCGTGACGAGGGGCTGCCCATTGCGGTCGAGGATGGGGCCACGCGGCGGCTGGAGGCGAAACGTCCGGATCTGGTTGTCCCTCGCCTCCTGCTGGTAGTCGTTTCCGGAGATCACCTGGAGCGCCCAGAGCCTGAAGAAGAGGATCGAGAAGACTGCGACGGCGATGATGCCGAGTACCGCGATCCGGATGGCCAGCTGCGGCGTGAAGCGGTACGGCTCGTCGACCCTGGGGTCGGGTGGCAGAAAGCTAGCCAACCGGAATCTCCCGCTCACGCGGCGCGGGCGGCCGGAAGAGCATGCGGCAGAACAGGTAGACGGGAATCGCCAGGATGAGATTCAAGAGGAGCGAGGGCAGGATTGCCTGGACGACGATCGTCCCCACGGCGACCGACTCCCCGAGGAGAAGATGGACGATCATCGACCCGATGCCGACCCCGATCGTCAGGAGCGTGACGGCGATCAGGATGCGTGCGACCTGGTTGCGCTGGTTGCTCGTCGCCTCGCCGAGCCGGCCGGCCCAGTAGCCCCCCAGCGTCAGGAGGAGCGAGGTGAGTCCCAGCGTCCCGAGCGTCCCGACGTCCACGATCAACCCGGCGAAGAACCCGGCGCAGGCACCGAATATCGGCCCGCGGAGGAGCGCGATTCCTACGACGCAGAGCAGGACGAGGTCTGCACGACCCTCCACGAGCTCGAACGAGTTCACGATCGAGACCTGGGCCACCGAGGCGACAGCGATCAGGACCGCCGCCTTGACGACGTCGAGCGTCATGCCTTCTTCGTCAGGATGACGACCTCGGAGAGGGAGTCGAAGTCGACGGCTGGAGCGATCTGGATCCGCTTGAACAGGTCGATGTCCTGCTGCCCGACCTCGGTCACCCTCCCGACGACGATCCCTCGCGGGTAGAGCGACGAGAGATCTCCCTCGCGCCAGCCCGACGTGACGACCATGTCGTCGACTTCGACGCGCTCTGCCTTGTCCACTCGATCGAGCACGAGGCCCCCGTCGCTGCTCGAGGCGGGCTTGGCGACACCGCGCGCCGCGGTCGTGAGATCGATCGCGGACACGGCCATCGACTGGTCGGTCAGCAACGTCACCTGGGAGGCGTTCGACGAGACCTTCGTCACCTTTCCGACGAGGCCGTCCGACGTGACGACCGGGTCGTCTTCCGCGACGCCGTCGCTCGAGCCCGCGGCAACGAGGATCTGCTGGTCGTAGGCACTCGCCGGTTGAGCGATCACCCGGGTCGTGACCGGCGTGAAGTCCTGCGGAAAGCGGGGACCGTCGATGAAGGCAAGCGTCTCTCGAAGCGTCTGGTTGTCCTGCGCTGCAGTCTGGTACAGGATGACCTGGTCTCGAAGCGCCTGAACCTGGGCCGCGAGCGCGTCCTTCTCCGCCTTCGCATCGGTCAGATCGGACACGTAGCCGTAGGCGTCCTGGAAGGGCCGAGCGATTCGCTCTCCGGCCACCTGGAACGGGGTCAGGACGGCGAGGCCGAGACGCTGTGCGCCGTGCAAGGCGCCGTCGTCGGACTCTCGTAGATACACGGTCAGCATCACGATCGAGGCGACGACGAGCAGCCCAGCCACAAGGCGGCGGGCTGTGATGCCCCCGGGTTTCGGGGAGGAACTCGGCGGTTGCGGAAACGCCCCCAGCCTGGAGATCCGTGCTGTTCGTTGACGTGGCACGGGACGTTAAGTGTAGGCAAGGCGCCGGGCGCAAGGCGCACTCCGTGCGCCGCGCAGCAGCGGGCGGAGCCCGATGCGAAGGCCCGTCGAGCCCGACAGGGCTCGACACACACGCGGAGCAAGGCGCACTCCGTGCGCCGCGCAGCAGCGGGCGGAGCCCGATGCGAAGGATTCGCGCTCGCGAAGCGAGCGCACATGCGCGGACCCGAGCGCGACCGATCGGCAACGTCACTGCCAGGGCCTCCGGGTTTCGGCGAGCACCCGTCGCGGCCTGGCGCTCGCGCGGCCGGGGATACGCCGGCTCCGCCGGCTGAACTTCGCGGCCTGGCGCCTCCGGCGCGGCCGCTGCGCGGCGCCCTGCCGGGCGCCTTGCCCACGCGGGGGATACGCCGGCTCCGCCGGCTGAACTACGCGGCCGGCTACCGCCGTCCGCTGCGCGGCGCCCTGCCGGGCGCCTTGCTACCGCCTGCGGCCGTAGCCGTTCTTGTTGCGCGCCCGGGCGGAGCGGTGAATGGCCTCGAACTCCTCGAGGCTGCGCCCCGAACCCACGGCGACACAGGTCAGCGGTGACTCGGCGACGTGCACGGGCATGTGCGTGTCCTGGCGTAGCTTCTGGTCGAGGCCGGAGAGGAGTGCGCCGCCCCCTGCAAGAACGATCCCTCGATCCATGATGTCGGCGGCGAGCTCGGGCGGGGTCTTGTCGAGCGTGCCGCGAATCGCGTCGAGGATCTGGTCGACCGGCTCGTCGAGGGCACGACGAACGTCCTCCGACCCGATCACAACTGTCTTCGGGAGACCCGTCAGCATGTCGCGACCGCGTACCTCGGCCTGGATCTCGTCGGGCAGCGGCCAGGCCGACCCGATCTCGAGCTTGACTTCCTCGGCCGTCTGCTGGCCGATCAAGAGCTTGTACTCCTTGCGAAGATGATTGGTGATCGCCTCGTCCATCTCGTCGCCGCCGACACGGATCGACTGAGAGACGACGATGCCGCCGAGCGAGATCACCGCGACCTCGGTCGTGCCGCCGCCGATATCGACGACCATGTTGCCCGTGGGCTCCGAGACGGGAAGGCCCGCGCCGATCGCCGCTGCCATCGGCTCCTCGATCAGGTAGGCCTGGCGAGCACCGGCCGAGAGGGTCGCCTCCTCCACCGCGCGCTTCTCGACCCCGGTCACGCCGCTCGGAACGCAGACGATCACGCGCGGATGCGCGAAGCGGTTGCCGTTCGCCTTGTGGATGAAATGGCGCAGCATCTGCTCGGTGACGTCGAAGTCGGCGATGACGCCGTCCTTCAGGGGACGGATCGCGGTGATCGTTCCCGGCGTCCGGCCGAGCATGCGCTTCGCTTCGACGCCCACGGCGTGCACCTCACCCGTGCGCTGATCGATCGCGACGACCGAGGGCTCTGAAAGAACGATGCCGCGACCGCGCACGTAAACGAGCGTGTTCGCGGTTCCCAGGTCGACCGCCATGTCTCGGCCGCCCAGGCCGCCCAGATAGCCCAGGAATCCCATCAGGAGGCTCGCATCAAGTGTAGAGGAGGCTTTCGGGGCGGGATCAGGTTCTCCTCATGAGGAGACGCAGGAGAAGCGCGCCGGGAAGGCCGACGACATTCAGGTAGTCGCCCTCGATCCGTTCCACGAGACCGGCCCCGCGCCCCTGAATCGCGTAGCCGCCCGCCCTGCCCTCCCATTCCCCGGTCGCGACGTACCCGTCGATCTCGGCGACGGTCAGCGGCCTGAATCGCACCTTGGTCGTCTCGTGCTCGACCACTTCATCGCCCTCCCCGGTCAGGCAGAGGCCCGAGACGACATCGTGCGTGCGCCCGGCGAGCGCCTCCAGCATCATTCGCGCATCGTCTTCGGACGCGGGCTTCCCGAAGCGTTGCCCGTCGAGCACGACCGTCGTATCGACACCGAGAACGAGCCTGCCGTCCGCAGCGTCCACGACCGAGCGCGCCTTGCCGGCCGCGTGGGCCCGAACGGCATCGGCAGCGGCGAGGCCGGGAGGGTCGTGTTCCTCGTAGGCGGGCGCCATGACGTCGAACTGGATCCCGAGCTGCTCGAGGATCGCCCGGCGCTGCGGCGAGGTCGACGCGAGGAGAAGCCGCGGCGTCACGCGGCCTTGCGAACCTTCCAGATCTGCTCGGACGGCCAGCGCCGAGCCCAGTCCTCGGTCACGAAGTCCCACTGTCCGGGGTCGCCGCCCACGGGCGCCTGGATCTCGACGAGATCCTCGACGAGAAGGCCGTTCGCGCGGAAGAGGCGGATCCAGTCGCCGTACGGGAGATGGAACTCGACGCTTTCCTCATCCGGCCACTCAAAGCGATGCATCGTGAAGTAGTCGCGCTGAAGGGTGTCTGTGGTTGCCGAGCCGTCCGCGGGCGTGCAAAGGATGAGCAGCGTCGAGTTCCCGAGGAAGATCAGCTCGCCGCCGGGACGAAGCACGCGCGCGGCCTCCGGAATCCAGCGGTACGGGTCGCACCAGATCGCGGCGCCGTACTCGGAGAACGCGATGTCGAAGCTCGCGTCGGGAAACGGCACCTGCTCCGCGTTCCCGTGAAGAAGCGGGAACTCGATCCCGTGCTCGAGCTGGAAGCCCCGCGCGCTCTCGAGCTGCTGCTCGGAGATGTCGATACCGACCGGCTTCGCGCCTCGACGGGCAAGCCAGGCCGACCAGTACGCGGTGCCGCAGCCGAGCTCGATGACGTCCTTCCCGGCGACGTCGGGAAGGACGTTCAGCTCCGACTCTGGGAATTCCCCAGATGCCCCAGTACGGCTCCGCGCTCGCCCAGCTGCGCCGCCCCGGCTCGACGTAGCGCTCCGCCCCGGCATTCCAGCTCAGGCGGTTTCGCTCGACATGGTCAGACGAGCTCATCGTCCGTGAACCACAGCGCGATCTCGCGGGCAGCCGACTCGGGCGAGTCCGACCCGTGGACGAGATTGTTCGGCATCGCAAGCGCGAAGTCGCCGCGAATCGTCCCAGGGGCCGACTCGACGGGATTCGTCGCGCCCATCGTCGTTCGCACGACGCGGACTGCCGACTCGCCCTCGAGAACGAGCGCCAGCGTCGGTGACGAGGTGATGAACTCGACGAGCTCGCCGAAGAACGGCTTCTCCCGATGCTCGTCGTAGTGCTCTCCTGCATGCGCGGTGCTGACCGTCAGCAGCTTCGCGCCGCGTATCACCAGCCCTCGCTGCTCGAAGCGGTCGAGGATGCGCCCAACCAGCCGACGCTCGACGGCATCGGGCTTGATGAGGACGAGCGTGCGCTCAGACACTCGGTGCTCCCTTCACTGATCGTGACTCGGCTCAGACGTACGGACCGGGCGCCCCGGGGCCGTCCATCAGCCGCGGCGGCTGTTCGATCGGCGTCTCGCAGAACGGGCAGATCTGCCACTCCGGCTCGAGCGGGCGGTTGCAGTGGCGGCACGACTGGCGCAGTCGTGTCGTGCAGATCGGGCA
Organism: uncultured Thermoleophilia bacterium; assembly: GCA_963710975.1. Lineage (GTDB taxonomy): Bacteria > Actinomycetota > Thermoleophilia > Gaiellales > Gaiellaceae > JBBQXH01. Next base: position 131,219 of record CAVQCG010000001.1, read on the forward strand.
GACGAGGAACCCGGCCTCGATGGTCGACCTGCAAACCGGACAGTGCTCGTCCAGGTTGACCGAGCCCTCGAGCGCCTGCAGCTCGAGCTCCCGCTCGCGGACGTCGTCGAGGTATTCGGGTGGGCGGAACAACATGTAGATGAGCGGTCCGAGGAAGGGCGGGAAGATGCCGAGGGCGACCGCGACCGCGATCAGCCACGGATCCTCGATCCGGCGCTTCGCATCCTTGTAGACCCAGTACGCGGACGCGAGCCAGAACGCGACCGCGAAGAAGATCGCGACGTTTCTGACGACGAGCCAGACGTTCGAGTCGAAGAAATCTCGAACGCCGCCGAAGAGGTCGTCGTTCGTCGTGCTTGTCGTTTCCTGGGCGAGCAGTGTTCCCACGCGGTTCAGTTCTCTCAGAGAAGCAGTTTTCCTAGGAGGTACCCGACCCCGAACGCAATCGCCATGAACCCGACGACCACGATGACGACGAGTGCGAAGGCGCTCATCTTCTCTCTGGTTCGGATCATGGTACGCACGACTGCCGCTCCGCGGCAGCGAGATCCGCGAGCAGATACAGCGAGCCGGTGACGAGCACTGGACGTCCCAGCTGATGGGCTCTGGCGAGCGCTGCCGCTGGGTCGTTCACGCTCTCGAGTCTGCGAAACGAACCCTCCGCCATCCGTGCGAGCTCCTCAGCCGGCAACGCGTTGGGATGCGACGAGGTCGTGGCGACGAACGTGTCCGCGTGACGGGCAAGGATCGACAGCATCCCCGTCACGTCCTTGTCGGCGAGGATCGATGCGACGATCGAGCCGAGTGCCGGTAGCTCCGGAGCGATGTGGCGTAGGGCGTCCGGCGTATGTGCGCCGTCCCGGATCTCGTCCTCCCTGTGCTCGAGCCGACCGGGCAGCACCACCTCTGCCCCGGGTACGGGCCGGCCGAGGAACGCCGAGGCAGCCGCGCCCCCGACTGCGCGGTTGCCGCCGGTCTCAACGACGACACTCCCCGCGCCGTTCGCCAGAGCAAGCCCTTCCCACTCACTCTCGCCGATGACGACGGTCGCACCCGGCTGGACGACTGCAAGCTTCTCGGCCGCGATCGCCGGGCGCGTCGAGCCGAGGACCTCCGTGTGCTCCAGCGAGACAGTCGTCAGGACCTGGACAGGCGAGCGAAGGACGTTCGTCGCGTCGTAGCGTCCGCCGAGGCCTGCCTCGACTGCGGCAACGTCCACGCCGCGCTCGGCGAACTCGCGAAGCGCAGCGGCCGTCAGCGCCTCGAACTGGGTCGCCTCGAGCGCTTCCGCAGCCGGCCGCACACGCTCCACCGCAGCCTCGAAGTCGGCCTCCTCACCCGCTACGCGGATGCGCTCTGCCCAGCCCGTGACGTGCGGCGAGTAGTAGCCGCCAACCATCAACCCCTCACGCTGCAGCGTTTCCTCGATCGTCCTGGTCGTCGTCCCCTTCCCGTTCGTGCCGACGACGTGGATCGAGGGGTACGCGACCTGTGGATCCCCGAGCAGGCGAAGGAGCTTGCGCATTCGCTCGAGCCCGAAGCCGTCGCGCGGCCAGGGGTCGAGCGACTCGATCCAGGCCTTCGCCTCAGACACCGAGCGCGTCGAGCTCACGGCGGTACCGGGCCAGCTTCTCGCGCTCGGCGTCGACGATCTCGGCCGGCGCGCGGCTCACGAAGCGTTCGTTCCCGAGCATGCCCTCCGCCCGCGCGATCTCCTTCGCGAGGCGCGCCCGCTCCGCGTCGACGTCACCGTTCACCTTCGCGCGATCGGGGCGAACGACCGCCTCGAAGATCCTGTTCTCGTCGCCGGAAAGCTCCAGGCGCACGCCGCTTCGGCGAAACGTCGCGGCGGCCGACTTCACGAGCTCCATCGAGATGCTCCCGTCCTCCCTTGCGCCGTCGGCCATCGGCCACGCCGAGACGATCAACCGGCCGGATCTGTCGGGAAGGTGCGACCAGATCTCCTCGGTCACGTGCGGCATGACCGGATGAAGGAGCGAGATCAGCCGCTCGAGCGCATACACGGCAGTCGAGAGAGCGTCTGCGTCCTTCTCGTAGAGACGAGGCTTGATGGCCTCCGCATACCAGTCGCAGAAATCGTCGAACGTGAGGTGGTAGAGAAGCTCGCTCGCGGCAGAGAACTGAAAGCGCCCGAGGAGATCGTTCACCTCGCCGCGCGCCTCGTCGATGCGCGCCAGGATCCACCCCTCGATGGGCTCGCGGGGTCTTGCCACCGGCTCGAAACCCGCGGCGTTCGCAAGGAGGAGCCGCGAGACATTCCACAGCTTGTTCGCGAGGCGTCGCCCCTCCTCGATCGTCCCGATCGAGAAGCGGACATCTTGCGTCGACGACATCTTGCAGAGGCCGTAGCGGGTCGCATCCGCGCCGTGCGCACCGATGACTTCGAGCGGATCGATCCCGGTTCCGAGGCTCTTCGACATCCTTCGGCCGTCCGGTGCGAGCACGGTCGAGTGGATGATCACGTCCTCGAACGGGACGTCACCCACGAGCTCGAGCCCGGCCATGATCATCCGTGCGACCCAGAGGAAGATGATCTCGCGAGCCGTCGAGTTGACGTTCCCCGGGTAGAACGCCCGCAGGTCGGGAGTGTCGTCAGGCCAGCCGAGTGTTGCGAACGGCCAGAGCGCTGACGAGAACCACGTGTCGAGGACGTCCTCCTCGCGTCTGATCTCCGGATTTCCGCAGGTCCCGCAGCCGGCCGGCGTCTCCTCGCTGACCGTGATCGCGCCGCAATCGCAGTACCAGACCGGGATCCGGTGACCCCACCAGAGCTGGCGCGAGATGCACCAGGGACGGATCGACCGCATCCAGTTGAGGTACACCTCGCCCTGCTGGGGCGGATGGAAGCGAACCCTCCCGCTCTCGACGACCTCGATCGCCGGCTCTGCGAGTCGCGCCATCTCGCAGAACCACTGGAGCGAGATGAGTGGCTCGACGCGCGTTCCGCACCGCTCACAGCGCCCGACGGAGTGCCGGTACGGCTCCTCCCTCTCGAGCAGGCCCTGCGCCCGGAGCTCGTCGCGTATCCGGCTGTCCGCCTCGCGCTGGGTGAGGCCCGCGAACCGGCCGGCTTCGTCGCTCATCCTCCCGTCGAGGCCGATCACCATCGGCTCGGGAAGCCCGTGCTCGCGCCCGATCTCGAAGTCCACGGGATCGTGTCCAGGCGTGATCTTGAGCGCCCCGGTACCGAACTCGGGCTCCACCCTCTCGTCCGCGATGATCCGGACGCGCCGCTCGACGAGAGGCACGACCACCTCACGCCCCACGAGCGCCGCGTAGCGAGGGTCGCCGGGATGCACGGCCACAGCCACGTCGGCCAGGATCGTCGGCGCACGAACCGTCGCGATTGTCACGTGACCTGATCCGTCTGCGAGCGGGTAGCGGACGAAGGAGAGAGTGTCGTCCTCCTCCGTGTGCACGACCTCGAGGTCGGAGATCGCGGTCGCGCAGCGCGGGCACCAGTTCACCATGCGGTTGTCCCGGTAGATCCACCCACGCTCGTGCAGGTGCACGAAGAAGCGCATCACCGCGCGGACGTACCCCTCGTCCATCGTGAATCGCTCGCGGCGGTAGTCGAGTGACGCTCCCAGCCGCCGGTACTGCCCCATGATGATCCCGCCGTACTCCTCGAGCCATTCCCAGACGCGCTCGACGAACGCCTCACGCCCGAGGTCGTGCCGCGTCTTCCCGTCACGGGCAAGCTCCTTCTCGACGACGTTTTGCGTCGCGATGCCTGCGTGGTCGTAGCCCGGCTGCCAGAGCGTGTCGAAGCCCCGCATCCGATGCCAGCGGATGAGCACGTCCTGGAGCGTGCCGTTCAGCGCGTGACCCATGTGCAGCGCTCCCGTGACGTTCGGCGGGGGCACGGCGATCGCATAGGTCTCACGATCCTCGGCGGCATCGGCTTCGAAGAGCCCTTCGCTCTCCCAGGCGTGCTGCCAACGTTCCTCGACCAGCTCGGGACGGTAGTGGCTCTCCATGACGGTCATTCTAGGGAGGGAGCAGCGTGTAGTACCATGTGGACACAATGGCCTCCCGCCGCATCGGCATCCGGGAGCTCCGGCAGAGCCTCTCGGAGACGATTCGTCACGTGGAGAAAGGCGAGACGATCGAGGTGACCCGGGATGGCGAGCCAGTCGCGCTGATCAGACCCGTTCCGAGGGAGGCCTCGACACTCGACCAGCTCGTCGCGGAAGGCCGAGCGCGGCAGCCGACAGGATCGCTCGAGGAGTTCCTGAAACTACCTCGACTGCAGAACACGACCGGCGTGACCGCGAGTGAGGCGCTTCAGGAGGATCGAGGCGACTAGCGCGTTCGCCTACCTCGATTCCTCGGCCCTCGTAAAGCTCGTTCTCGAAGAGCCGGAGAGCCGCGTCCTCGAGGACGAGGTGCGCAGCATCCCATTGGCGTCGAGCGAGATCGCGGTTGTCGAGGTGATGAGAGCCTGCAAACACGCGGCCAGGCACGGTGAGCAGCGAGCGCGTCAGCTCCTCGAGAGCACGTTCCTGGTCGAGGTACGACGTCCGCTACTCGAGCACGCAGCCCGCCTCACCTCCGACAGCCTGCGATCTCTCGATGCGATCCATCTCGCAACGGCCCTCGAGATCGTTCCGGACGAGTTCGTCGCCTACGATCGGCGGCTGCTCGCCGCGGCAGCCGAGGCGGGCCTCCGCGTAGCGTCCCCGGGAGCGTGACGCGATGAGCTTCCGCGCCCACCTTCGTGCCACGCACCCGCTGGTATCGCCGCCCGCCGGCGCACGAGCATGACGACGCGCTGGAATCGCCGCCTCCCGGCGCGGCCGCTGCGCGGCGGTATCGCCGCCCGCCGGCGGCGATGAACCTTCGCGGCCGGCTTCGCCGTCCGCTGCGCGCCACGCCTCCCGGCGCGGCCGCTGCGCGGCGGTATCGCCGCCCGCCGGCGGCGATAAACCTTCGCGGCCGGCTTCGCCGTCCGCTGCGCGCCACGCCTCCCGGCGCGGCCGCTGCGCGGCAGTATCGCCGCCCGCCGGCGGCGATGAACCTTCGCGGCCGGCTTCGCCGTCCGCTGCGCGCCGCGCCTCCCGGCGCGGCTTGCGGCCCTACGCGCTTTCCTCTTGGAGCTCGTCGAGCTCGAGGTTGAGGCCGCCGCTCGTCACGAGCGTCGGCTTCAGGTTGCGCGTGATCGTCTCCTTGGTGATCACGCACTTCGACACGTCCTTGCGCGACGGAAGCTCGAACATCACGTCGAGGAGCGCCTGCTCGATGATGGAGCGAAGCCCGCGCGCACCCGTCTCACGCTCGAGCGCCTTGTCCGAGATCGACCAGAGAGCATCCTCGGTGAAGACCAGCTCGATCGTGTCGTAGTTGAAGAACCGCTGGTACTGCTTCACGAGGGCGTTCCGCGGCTCGAGCAGGATCTTGACGAGATCCTCACGCGTGAGTTGATGCACGGCGCAGACGACCGGCAACCGGCCGATGAACTCCGGGATCAGGCCGTACGCGAGGAGATCCTCCGGCATGACGCCCGAGAGAAGCTCGGCGCCGTCGAACGAGTGCTTCGACTTGATGTCCGCGCCGAAACCGACCTGGTTCTTGCCGATCCGCCGTCCGATGATCTTCTCGAGGCCGGCGAACGCGCCACCGCAGATGAAGAGGATGTTCGTCGTGTCGATCGAGAGGAATTCCTGATGCGGATGCTTGCGGCCGCCCTGCGGCGGCACCGAGGCGACTGTCCCTTCCAGAATCTTCAAGAGCGCTTGCTGGACACCCTCACCCGAGACGTCTCGCGTGATCGACGGGTTGTCCGCCTTGCGAGCGATCTTGTCGACCTCGTCGATGTAGATGATCCCCGTCTCGGCCTTCTTGACGTCGAAGTCTGCGGCCTGGATCAGCTTCAGGAGGATGTTCTCGACGTCCTCGCCGACATACCCGGCCTCGGTCAGCGCGGTGGCATCGGCGATCGCGAACGGGACGTTCAAGATCCGGGCGAGCGTCTGGGCGAGCAAGGTCTTGCCACACCCGGTCGGGCCGAGGAGGAGGATGTTCGACTTCTGGAGCTCGACCTCCTCGGACGTGTCGGATGCCATCCGAACCCGCTTGTAGTGGTTGTAGACGGCGACGGAGAGCGTGCGCTTTGCCTCTTCCTGGCCGACGACGTAGTCGTTCAGGACGCTGTAGATCTCCCGCGGACGGGGCAGGTTGTCGAGGTCGAGCTGCGCGGGGGCGGTGAGCTCCTCGTCGATGATCTCGTTGCAGAGATCGATGCACTCGTCGCAGATGTAGACGCCCGGGCCAGCGATCAGCTTCTTCACCTGTCGCTGACTCTTGCCGCAGAAGCTGCAGAGCAGCTGCTCGTTGCCATCGCTCGCTCGCGCCACGTTCCCTCTCTCTTTACACCGAAATCGATCGCTTCGCCACCTCGAGGCGGCTAGCGGTGGGCGATCACCGTGTCGATGATCCCATACTCCTTGGCTTCCTCTGACGTCATGAAGTAGTCGCGTTCCATGTCCTGGGAGACCTTCTCGAGCGCCTGCTCCGTGTGGTGGGCGATTATCTCCTCCAGGCGGCGCTTGATCGAGATGACCTCGCGCGCCTGGATCTCGATGTCCGTCGCCTGCCCCTGGAACCCGCTCGAGACCTGGTGGATCAGGATCTTGGCATTCGGCAGCGACATGCGCTTCCCTTTCGCGCCGCCTGCGAGGAGCAACGCTCCCATCGACATGGCGATGCCGACGCAGATCGTCTGCACGTCGGGCTTGATGAACTGGATGGTGTCGTAGATCGCGAGGCCGGCGTACACGGAGCCGCCGGGCGAGTTGATGTAGAGGGAGATGTCCTTGTCGGGCTCCTCCGACTCGAGATGGAGCAGCTGCGCGACGACGAGGTTGGCAATCTGATCGTCGATCGGCGTCCCGAGGAAGATGATTCGCTCGTTCAGCAGGCGCGAGTAGATGTCGAAAGCTCGCTCACCACGCGACGTCTGCTCGATCACCATCGGGATCAGTGGGCTCATCCTCGGTATCTCCATGCTCATTTCGCCTGCCCCTCCTCGCTGCCGGGCGTCCATATCTTCATGCCGCTACCGCCCTTCTCCTTCTCGGGTGTCCAGAGCTTGTCGCGCGCATGCGCGAGCTCCACGGAAATCCTCGTCACCCCGCCCGCGATCTCGTCGAGCGCCTTGCGCATCCGCAGGTCGCCTCGGATCTGCTCGAAGGCACCGCGCTCCCTCATGGCGGCGACTGTCTCGTCAGGATCCTGCTCAGCCGCCTCGGCCTCGGAGCGGATGAGCTCCTCGATCTCGTCGTCTCCGACTTCTATGCCCTTCTCGTCCGCCACTGCCTCGAGGACGAGCTCGCGTTTGATCGCCCGCTCTGCCTCGACACGCGAGTTCTCCTGGAGCGCCTCGGGCGTCTGGCCGGTCATCGTCAGGTACGTCTCAGGATTGATGCCCCGTTGCTGGAGCGATCGGACGAGGGCGTTCAGAAGAGCTGCTGCACGCCGCTCGACGAGTGGCTCGATACCGTCGATCTCGGAGGCATCGACGAGGGCGTCGAGCGCATCCTGGCGGAAACGCGCACTGAGCTCCTCCTCGAGCTGCTCGGTGAGACGGGCCTCGATATCCGACCGGAGCTCGGCCAGGGTCTCGAACTCACTGGCCGACCGAGCGAGCTCGTCGTCGAGCTCGGGAAGAATCTTCTCCTTGATCTCCTTGACGGTGACCGTGACCTTTCCCGCCGGTGCGCCCTCGCCGAGATCGAGCGCCACCTCCTTCTGGTCTCCCTCGTTCATCCCCGGAATCGCGCTCTCGAGCTCATCGGCCAGATGGCCCGAGCCCAGTTCGACGACATAGTCCCGGTGCTCGGAGGGCTCGGCCCCTTCTTCCACGGCGACGAGGTCGAGAACGAGCGTGTCACCCTCCCGGGCTGCACGTCCGGTGACCGGAACGAGCTCGGCCACGGAGTCCCTGATCCGGTCGAGCTCGGCGTCGACGACGTCAGCAGGAACCTCGGGGTCGGGGCCGGGTACCTCGAGCGTGGTCCAGTCCGCGAGCTTCGGCTTCGGCGCGACCGGCACCGTTGCGGTGAAATGAAATGTCTGTCCCTGCTCGGGCAGGACGTCCCACTCCACCTCCGGGCCAGCGACCGGCCGCACCCCGGCGTCGGTTGCCGCGTCCCAGAACCACCCGTCGATGTGACTGCGAACTGCCTCCTCGGCGAGAGCCTCGCGACCGACCCTGGCGATGACAACCGGCAGGGGCACCTTGCCCTTGCGAAAGCCGGGAACCTTGATGGAGCCCGCCATGTCGTTCGCCGCATGCTCGAACGCGTGCGACACCGCGGTCTCGGGCACCTCGACCTCGAGGCGCACCTTGCTCTCTGCCAACTCTTCGACGCTCGTCTTCACCGGACTGACCATTCAATCAGATGGTGGGTGCTCTACCGGCCGGCAGGGCACGTGGCTTGGTCGTGGTCAGCGTCTGTCAGGCGCGGGTTGCAGCGAGGAGGAGCCATCGTCGCCGCGGCTCGGAAGGCGTGACGCCACGATCGCACCTCCGATCACGACAAGGATGACGGCGAGCGAGACGTACACCGGGATCTTGTAGACGTCGCTCACGAGCATCTTCGTGCCGACGAACACGAGGACGACCGCGAGGCCCACGTTGAGGAAGCGAAAACGTCCCATCATCCCGACGAGCAGGAAGAAGAGTGCTGAGAGACCGAGCAGTGAGAAGGCGTTTGCCGCGAAGACGATGAACGTGTCACGCGTCACGGCGAAGATTGCCGGAATCGAGTCCACCGCGAAGACGACGTCGAAGGTCGCGACGAGAACGAGGGCTGCGAACATCGGCGTGGCCACGAGGGCACGTTGGTTGCGGACGAAGAAGCGGTCACCCTCGTAGTCGCTCGACATCGGCACCAGCTTCCGGACGAGTCGCAGCACGGGGTTCTTCTCCGGATGGATCTCTGCCTCACGGTGGAGCGCCATACGAATGCCGGTCAGAACGAGGAAGGCGCCGAAGACGTAGATGGTGAAATGCGCTGCGTCGAGGAGAGCGGCGCCCCCGAGGATGAAGATCGCTCGCAGGACGACCGCACCGGTGATGCCCCAGAAGATGACCCGTCGCTGCAGAACGGCGGGGACCGCGAAATACGAGAAGATCAGGGCGAAGACGAAGAGATTGTCGATCGAGAGGCTTTTCTCGATGACGAAGCCGGCGAGATACTCCTCGCCGCTCCGCCGGTCCTCCCAGATCCACAGGATGCCACCGAATGCGACGCCCAGCACCGTCCAGCCGACACTCCAAATTGCCGCCTCCCTGAACGGCACGACGCCGCGGCCTCGCCCGAAGAGTCGCACGTCGACGAATAAGGAGGGCAACAGTGCCACCAGGCCGACGAAGGCCACCCACACCCAGGCGTTCACGTCGACACCGGCCGGAGACGGCATCGGGTACCACTGGTGCTCACCACAGGGACCTCCACGGTGTGTCGTTTGACGTCACCGGAGGTCTCTCCCCGCCGTTCAGGCGGCTCCGCCGGACCCGAAGGCCGTATTGACGACGGAGCAGGACCGGGATACTCCCCTCCTACCGAGGTCAGCGTACCAGGTGAACTGAGCGCTCATCGGCACCTCGTCGCCGATGGGCCGTCGCGGCCTGGTCGGCCGCTGCGCGGCTCGCTTCGCGAGCCTTGCCGAACCTTCGCGGCCTGATCGGCCGCTGCGCGCGCCGCGGCCTCCGACCCCGGCCTGCCCCGCTGCGCGGCGGCTTCCGCCCGCCTTGCGGCATGCGGGCGAGAGGACTCGAACCTCCAAGGGCTTTCACCCAACGGGACCTAAACCCGCCGCGTCTGCCAGTTCCGCCACGCCCGCGCGCCCGAAGGATAACCGCGGGGTCTGGATAGACTCGGACGCTGGGCCCCGTAGCTCAGCGGATAGAGCGGCAGACTTCGAATCTGCGCGCGGAGGTTCGACTCCTCCCGGGGCCATCCGCCGGAAGTCGTCTCATGCATCGTTGCGGTGCTCGAGCCCCGGAAGCCCAGCGACCTCTCCTACTTGCGCTTGAACGTCCTCCCGTCGAGAAGCACCTTTCGATCCACGCCCCCCTGCCCGTGCACCGGTCGGTACCAACTAGCCGCAACGTCAGTTCCTGCCGCTAAGCGTGTACTTGTACGTCCCCGTCTTCCCCGGGCAGTACTTATCGCCCGAGAAGCGGATCGACGTGCCGGACAAGCGCCACTTCCCTCGCTGTACGTCCTCGCCGTTGTGGGTCACGCGGTAGACCCTGTTTGGTCTGAGGACGAGCGAGTACGGACCGCCGAGCGCACCGGCGTAGGTCGAGTAGGCCCCAACGAGAGGTGAACCAAGCGCGGTGTGCTGCATTCCCGTCGCGGCCGACGCCGCGGTTATCGCCACCGCGCCCACGGCAGCGAAGGCTGCGCTTCGCACGACGAAGCTGTGCAGACGCTCCATCTGTGGGACGACCAGCCTGGCAGATCGTCACATATGTGTCAGCTAAGCTCGCCGGTGCTGCTTCCCGGCGTATGGGGCGTGAGTACTGTTTCCTACCGGGAACTCGGACACCCCAGACGAACAGTGCGATAGCCGCCGTGATGAGAGCGCCGAAGAGGACGTCGAGCACCACGGAAGTGTCAGGCCCCGATCGGACGGGCCGTCCTGACGATGGTTAGAAATCGAGCCGACAGACTCTTCCGCCTCAGGGAGCCACTCCCCTCTCGTACGGGCTCTCGGCCCAGCGGATCAGGATGCTCGGCGCCTGCCGGGTATACGGCCCGTCGAGGAGTTGCGCGAGGCTAGTGCGGCCGTCCTCCCTCGCCGGCCTGGCAGACAGCGGGAGCGCGAGCACCGTCTGCGCCTCCGTGGGTGTCACGTCACGCACCTCGCGCGTGTAGCGGCCGTGCCAGCGGAGACAGGCCCGCCCGTACAGGCGGGGCTCTTTCCTCGCGATCAGGGGGAGCAGCTCGAGCGCGTCACTGAGCGGAATCTCTCCGAGCTCGGCGCCGGCCGCCCGCGCCTGTAGAGCGTTGCCCCGGTCGAGTGCTCTTCTGAACTGCCCGTGCGGAGAACCCTGCGACGTCACCGAACACATGTTCCCATGACAAGGGACCCTTGCCTAGGGGGCCGTCCCCGCCTACTCTCAGCAGCTGAGTAGCTGGCGTCGCGATGCCGGGCGCGCCGGACGGGATGGACCCAGCACGCGGCTGGGCGCACCCGACGCGCGGCGTCCGCCGACCGCCGCCACCTCGGCTCAGCCTGTTCGGCTAGCAGATCGTCTCGTCATCGTTCTTGACCGCGAACAGGGCCGTGGTAGAGCACGAACAGCTCGTAGAGGATGGCGAGCGTGAGGGCAGTCATCCGTACCGGCTTGTCGGGCTCCTCGCGGTTCCACCGTTCCAGCTTCTCCAGGACGAGACGGTCCGCTCTCCCTAGTCCTCGACTCATCGCTGGTTGAACATACCAGCCCTTTACACCTGTATCAGCGCGCCAGCACAGCGTCGTGAGATCACACTGTGACGCCGAAGCAGCGCAGCTTGCCATCCGCGGTACTCGTGACAGATTCCCTGTAGGGTGCCGTCGTCTCGTGGGTCGGTCGCGTGTGGCCTGCGCCAGAAGTCAACGGGTTCCGAAACGAGGTGAGGGTGAGTGCTGGTTGCGAGTGACTACCCGTTTCTCGATGTGTTCTGGACGATGCTTATTTTCTTCGTCTGGGTGGCCTGGTTCATGTTGTTGTTCAGGGTCATCGGAGACATCTTCCGCCGGACAGACATCGGCGGCGGAGGCAAGACGCTCTGGATTATCTTCGTCATCCTCGTGCCGTTCCTCGGCATCTTCATCTACCTGATCGCGGACGGCAAAGGCATGGCCGAGCGCAGCGCCGAACGGGCGCAGGCAAGCCAGCAGCAGTACGACGACTACATGCGGAGCACCGCCTCGGGCGGCGGGGCGGCTGAGATCGAGAAGGGCAAGCAACTGCTTGACAGCGGCGCGATCACGCAGGCCGAGTTCGACCAGATCAAGCAGAAGGCACTCGCATAGCCACGCCGCAGCAAAGCCGGGAGTTTAGGTAGCTCAACCATGCGGGATAGCGCAGGGGTGCGTGGTCGCCACGGTCGCCTGCGCCGCCCGATTGCCGCGCTCGCGAGGTCCCCGCGAGGTGACGGTTGCCTGGTGGGGGAGGTGAAGGTAAAACCGACGTCATCGAGCCTTACAGCGGCCCCTACTTCGAATCTGCACGCGGAGCCACTCCTCCCGGATCCTGTGCGAACGACGGTCAGGGTTGTCGCTCCGCGACCGGTGACGGCGGAGGCGTCAGGCCGGAGGGCCGTCGGGCATGGCGCCGAGCTGCTGCATCATCGTCATCGTGTCGAAAACTCCCCAGTGCTCGCGCGCGAGCCCGTCGTCGCCGAAGCGGATGATGTCGATGAGTTGTACGTCGACGGCCTTACCCGTTGCCGGCATGCCCATGAACTCGCCCTTATGGATCCCGGTCCACCTGGCGCGGGCGACGACCTTGTCGCCGCTCGTCAGCACGTCCTCTGCGTCGATCCTCAGGTCGGGGAACGCTGCGACGTACATCCCGAAGAAGGCTTTGACTCCCTCCTTCGTCGGCGAGAGGCCCGGCAACTCCTCGTGCTCGACGAAGTCGTCGGCGAGCACGTCGCAGAAGCCATCGACGTCCCCGGCGTTGAGCAGGTCGTACATACGCCGCATCGTGGCTGCATGATCCATCGTTCTCCTCCTCAGGCTGTGATGCGCCGATCATACTCTGGTCGATCTAACGCTGATCCGGCCGCCCGTCGAGCGAAAACACGGGCGGTTTCGCGGTTGCCCGGCGGCCCGTGCCGTTCACTTCGTCCTCGAACTCGGCAGTGGGGCCAAATCCCTCGAACGGGGTACCCCTGCCGCTGACGGGCTCCTCAGCGGCGGTTGCGGTCGTGCGGTCCGGGGAAGAGGATGTCGGCTACTCCCACAGCGGGATGAAAGTCGAGGAGCTGGCTGAGACGCTTGCGGAGTGTCACGCGAGGCTCGCCCGCGTCCTGCGCCTGCGAGGAAGCCGCTTCGCCGGCCGAGCCGACGCGTTCGACGCGATGCGCGGCGGCAGGCGTCTCGGGAACCACGGTCTGGGTCATCTGGGTCCTGTCGGCTGCGCGAGCCGGTGGCTTGACCCCCCGTTCGAGGTGACCGCGCCGTGGCTCCCGCTCCCAGAGGCCTCCGCGGCGCCCGCGACGCGAGGGAGGTCGACCCTGAAGGTCGTCCCAGCGCCGAGTTCGCTCGTCACGCGCACGCTGCCGCCATGCGCGTCGACGATCGCCTTCGTGATCGTCAACCCGAGCCCGGTACCCGGAAGCTGACGCTCGGTGGCACTGGACGCGCGGAAGAACCGGTCGAACAGCCGGTCGACCTCGTCGGCCGGGATGCCGATCCCGGTGTCTGAGACCTCGAGCAGGGCTCGGCCATCCTCACTCCACGCTCGGACCGTGACAGAGCCACCCTCTTGCGTGAACTTGAGCGCGTTCGAGACGAGGTTGTCGCACAGCTGACCGAGGCGGTCCGGGTCGGCGTAGAGCCTCACGGGCCCGTGAACCTCGGCCTGGAGCTCGATCCGCTGCGCTCGTGCCCTCGGCCCGAGACCCTGGACCGCGTCCTCCACGACCTGGCCGAGATCCGCCTCGCGCATCTCGAGCTCGAGCTTGCCGGCCTGAAGTCGCGCCAGGAAGAGCAGGTCGTCGACCATGCGGAGCAGCCGATCGCCGTTTCTCCGGATGATCTCGAGGAAGCGGCGGCGGTCTTCGGGATCCTCGTCGTCCTCCTCGATCAGGAGCTCGGTGTACCCCGTGATCGAGGTGAGCGGCGTCCGCAGGTCATGTGAGATGAGCGAGATGAACTCGTCCTTGGCCCTGTCGAGCTCGCGCAGCCGGTCGTTCTGCTCCGCGAGGAGACGCTGGGTCGCCTCGGCTTCCGCCCGCGCAAGCCGCTCCTCCTCACGAAGGCGCTCCGAGTCGCGTACGAGCGCCGCCATGCGGGCGAGGACGAGGAGCACGAGGGCCGTGGTGGCTGCGAAAACGAACGCGTCGATCTCGCCACCGCCCCAGAGCCCCCAGGCGAGCGTGGCCGGGACGGAGGCCGCCGCCAGGGTCATCACCCCGACGCCGAACGGTGTCAGGCGGGTGTCCCCCTGCGCCAGTTCGGTGGAGAGGCGGCGCATCGACGGGTGCAGGGCTCCAGCGCCCCAGCAGACGTAGACGAGCGTGTAGGCGGCGTCGAGCCACGCGTAGTACTCGTTCGCACCGCCTACCCCGTAGTAGACGATGTCAGCGACGAGCATCAGGCCGACGCCGGCCACGAACAGCCGGAACGCGGCGTTGCGCCACGCCGGGGTGATCAGGAGGCGGGAGAGGAGCACGACGAGAGCCAGGTCGGCACACGGGTAGGCAACGAGAACGGCACTCTCGAGCGAGGCTCCGGTCTCGGTGAACGGCTGGATGAGGAACGCCCACGTCGGTACCGCGAAGCCAATAGCGATGACGGCGGCGTCGATCGTCGCCAGCCGGCCCTGCGCCCGGCCGAGCGGGCGGAGGAGCAGCACGCCGCCGGCGATCAGGAGCGGGTACCCCGCGAGGTACAGCCAGTCCGCGGCCGACGGAAACGGCGCCTCCTCCCCGCTGATCGTGTACGAGCCCCAGACGACGTCGCCGAGTGCGAACATGAGCGCGCCTGCCGCGATCAGGAACCAGGGAAGTGCCGGACGGGGTCGATTCAGCCGGATTCCTACGAGGATCGCGAGGACGGCGAGGAATCCGACAGCCGTGGACGTGACGACCTTGCCGGTTCCCGCGGGGAGCGCGTAGTAGACACCGGCTTCGAGGGCGCCGAGTGCAAAGAACGCGAGCCACAGCCAGCGCGACACCAGCCCGCGGGCTGCCCCGGGCGCGACAATCGAGATGCTCATCGACTACGTAATCGGCAGGATCGCTACGTCGCTAGAGCAGGGAAGCGCATCGTCCGACCAGACCACGCACGAATCATCCCGACGGAAGGGCAGCAGCGCAGGACCGGTTCAGACCGCCAGGCGATCGGGAGCGAGCAGTCTCAACAACCCGGCCAGGGGTCGCCCGACCCCGCCACGCGGTCCCGGGCGGGACAGATCTGCGAAGTCCGTTCTGTCCGTCGCCCGGAGCCACGGGGTGGGATCGGCGACTCCTCGAGGGCGCGAAACGCAACGCCCTCCTCCCGGGAGTGCCCGGTTGAGGCTAGATCGATCGGACGCACACCGTTGGTTACCGGCGTTCGCCGGCGTCGTCTCTGAGACCGTAGACGGTGAGGCCGTAGGCGATCAGCAGGCAGACGATGATGACGATCAGGCTGTGGATCGGGTAGACGAAGAGCCAGAACATGTTCACAACCGCAGCGACGACGGCGACTGCTATCCCGACGAGCACCGCCCAGGGCGCGCGGTTGAAGATCGCGATCCCGGCGACGAGGAGCACGACGCCGACGATCAGGTAGAACCATCCCCACGCTTCGAGGTTGTTGTCCCAGAAGATCGTGTCGAACGCCGTGTCCTGAGCGCCGATCGCGCGGATGCCGTTCACGATGTCGAACAGTCCGGCAATGATGAGCAGGATCCCGGCGAAGACGACCCAGCCGTATCCCTCGCGACTACGAGCTGCCTCCATTTTCCCTCCCTTTGGTCGTAACGCTCCGGGCCTTTGCCCGGCGACGTGGTTGTTCTTCTTGCGGGCGCCTGTCCCTGCCCCGGCGTCCGCCCACGGCCCATCGTGCCGTCGGTCCGCTGCCTCTCTGCCCGATGCCTCTGAGATGGCAACCAGGGAACGTCGGGGCGCCGGAAGGGAACTGAAACAGAGACAATGCCTCCTCCAAGGAGCCCAGACAGGAGGTCATGGTGGCGGTGGACACGACGCTCATCCCGACGATCGAGGAGCAGTACGAGGCGGGACGAGCACGTCGCAAAGAGGCGCCGCGCGCGAGCCACGCGGTCTACGAGCCCTCAGCCG
The DNA here is from genome assembly GCA_963710975.1 of uncultured Thermoleophilia bacterium. Classification (GTDB taxonomy): domain Bacteria; phylum Actinomycetota; class Thermoleophilia; order Gaiellales; family Gaiellaceae; genus JBBQXH01. Next base: position 147,253 of record CAVQCG010000001.1, read on the forward strand.
AGCGCCCCGATCCGATCGGGATCCTCGAGGAGCAGGCGAAGACACGCGTGCCCGAGCTCGTCCCGATCCGCTACGGCCGCATGGCCCCGACACCGTTCACGTTTCTGCGCGGGGCCGCCGCGGTGATGGCGTACGACCTGTCCACCACACCCACGAGCGGAATCCGTGTCGAGGCCTGCGGTGACTGCCACCTGTCGAACTTCGGGTTTTTCGCGACACCCGAGCGGAACCTCGTCTTCGACCTGAACGACTTCGACGAGACGCTGCCCGCTCCGTTCGAATGGGACATCAAGCGCCTCGCGGCCAGCCAGATCATCGCGGGCCGCTCGCTGGGCCTGACACGAGCCCAGTGGCGGGCAGCCGTCAAGGCCGGCGCGCAGTTCTACCGCTCGAAGATGCACGACTACACGCCGATGGGGCACCTCGACACGTGGTATGCGCGCCTCGACGTCCAGAATGCCGACGAGGTGGTGAAGCTGACGCCGCAGGCGAGAAGGCGCCTCGAGGCGGCTGTGCGAAAGGCGCAGAAGCGGACGAGCCTCCACGCGCTGCTGAAGTTCACCGAGCAAGTGAACGGCACCTACCGGATCAAGAACAACCCGCCGCTCATCGAACGCGTCGACGTCGGCGATGTCGAACAGTGGGTCGAGACGGCATGGACTCAGATGGCCGACTCGATGGGTCTCCTGCGAAACCGGCTGCTCGACCGCTACCGGTTCCTCGACATCGCCCTCAAGGTCGTCGGCGTCGGCAGCGTCGGCACGCGGGCCTACATGGTCTTGATGATGGGGAAGGACGACCAGGACCCGCTCTTCCTGCAGTACAAGCAGGCGGAGGCATCGGTGCTCGAGCCGTACGCCGGCGCAAGCGAGTACCCGAACCACGGCCAGCGCGTCGTGTGCGGCCAGCATCTGACGCAGGCGGCCAGCGACATCTTCCTGGGCTGGCTCTACAACCCCTTTGGCCAGCACAATCACTACTACTTCCGTCAGCTGCGCGACATGAAGGGCGGGATCGACGTCGACGGGCTCGGGCCCACCCGCTTCAGGCTCTACGCGGAAGCGTGCGGTGCCGCGCTCGCGCGTGCCCATGCCCGCTCGGGTCAGGCGGCGACGATCGCCGGATATCTCGGGCGCAGCGACACGTTCGACCGGGCGATCGTCGAGTTCGCAGAGGCGTACGCCGACCAGACCGAGCGCGACCACGCAGCACTCCTCGAGGCCATCCGATCGGGGAAGATCGAGGCACTCGAAGGGATCTAGATCAAGGGAGGAGACTCGATGGCGACCACGGCGAGCGGCGATGCCGCCCTCGATGCCCGTTGCATCGACACCATCCGGACGCTCTGCATCGACGCGATCCAGGCGGCGAACTCGGGTCACCCGGGCACGCCGATCGGCATCGCGCCGGTCACGTACACGCTCTGGCAGCGGTTTCTCCGATTCGACCCGCTCGATCCGATCTGGCCCAATCGTGACCGTTTCGTGCTGTCGTGCGGGCACGCCTCCACGCTCCTCTGGTCGATGCTGCACCTCACCGGCGTCCACGCCGTCGACCCCGACTACGAGGTCCTGGGGCGGGCCGCCGTCTCGCTGGACGACCTGAAGAGCTTCAGGCAGCTCGACTCGAAGTGCCCGGGCCATCCCGAGTACCGGTGGACGAGCGGCGTCGAGGCGACCACGGGCCCCCTCGGGGCGGGTGTGGCCACGTCGGTCGGAATGGCCGTCGCGAGTCAGTGGCTGGGCGCGCGGTACAACCGCGACGGCCAGACCCTGTTCGACTTCGACGTCTACGCGCAGGCAGGCGACGGCTGCATGATGGAAGGCATCGCGTCCGAAGCAGCGTCGTTCGCGGCCCACCAGCGCCTGGCGAACCTCTGCTGGATCTACGACTCGAACCGCGTCACGATCGAGGGGCACACCGACATCACCTTCACCGAGGACGTGGCCGCGCGCTTCATCGCCTACGGGTGGAACGTCGCCGGCGTCGCCGACGCGAACAACCTGGAGCAGGTGGCGCGGGCCCTCCACTCGTTCAAGGCCGAGCACGAGCGGCCCACGCTGATCGTCGTCCACAGCCATATCGGCTACGGCACACCCGTCGAGGACACGGCAAAGGCGCACGGCGAGCCGCTCGGCCCTGAGGGGGTCAAGGCGACGAAGCGCTTCCTCGGCTGGCCCGAGGACGCGGAGTTCCTCGTCCCGGACGGGGTGTACCAGCACTTCGCCGACGGCATCGGCGCCCGGGGAAAGCAGGTGCGCGAGGAGTGGGAGACGGCGTTCGAGCAGTACCGGGCGACGTACCCGGAGCTCGCGAACGAGATCGAGCTGATGCAGCGACGCGACCTGCCAGAAGGGTGGGACAGCGAGATTCCCACCTTCCCGGCGGATGAGAAGGGGGTCGCGAGTCGCGACTCCTCCGGTCAGGTGCTGAATGCGGTTGCGAAGGGCGTGCCCTGGCTTCTGGGAGGCGCCGCAGACCTGGCGCCGTCGACGAAGACCCGCCTGACGTTCGACGGGACAGGTGACTTCGAGCCCGGCGACCGAGGCGGGCGCAATTTCCACTTCGGGATCCGCGAGCACGCCGCCGCGGCGATCGCCAACGGAATGTCGCTCTCGAAGCTGAGGCCATTCTGGTCCGGCTTCCTGATCTTCTCCGACTACGCGCGGGGTGCGATCCGGCTCTCGGCGGTGATGGAGATCCCGACCATCCACGTCTTCACGCACGACTCGATCGGCGTCGGCGAGGACGGGCCGACGCACCAGCCGGTCGAACATCTCGTCTCTCTCCGGGCTATTCCGAGCCTGCTCGTCTTCCGCCCCGCCGATGCGAACGAAGTGGCCGAGACATGGCGGATCGTGACGGCGCTCCGGCGCGAGCCGGCAGTTCTGATCCTCTCGCGTCAGGCGCTTCCGACCGTCGACCGGTCCGTGCTCGCACCCGCTTCGGGCGTCGCACAGGGCGCGTACGTGCTTGCCGACGTCGACGGCGGGAAGCCCGACGTGATCCTCATGGCGACCGGGTCCGAGGTCTCACTCGCGCTCTCCGCCCGCGACGAGCTCGCCGCCGAAGGCATCCGCGCGCGCGTCGTCAGCATGCCGTGCTGGGAGCTCTTCGACCGCCAGCCGCAGGCGTACCGCGACGACGTCCTGCCCCCGGCGGTGAAGGCCCGGGTTGCCATCGAGGAGGCCTCGACACTCGGCTGGGATCGATACGTCGGCGACGGCGGCGCGGTCGTCGGGATGCACACGTTCGGCGCCTCGGCGCCGCTGAAGGAGCTCGTCAAGAAGTTCGGGTTCACCCCGGACGCGATTACGGAGGTCGCGCGCGGGCGTGTCGCGGCCGCCTGCAACGCCTAGAGACCAACGGGAGGGAATGGTGAAGGCAACCGAGAAGCTCCATGAGCTCGGGCAGAGCCTCTGGCTCGACAACATCACGAGGGAGATGCTCGACTCAGGCACGCTCCAGCAGTACAGCGACGACTACTCGGTGACCGGTCGTACCTCGAACCCTGCGATCTTCAAGAAGGCGATCGCCGACGCGGGAGCAAGGCCGTTCTGCTCGACCTGGCGATCGAGGACCGTCGCTGCCAGCGCCTCGCCCAACTTTCGGCGCCCGGATGCAGCGGACGGGCACGCCGGTGCTGGCCAGACGGCGGCGACTTCGCGAAGACGCTGGCAGAGTTCGCGAGACGCCGGAGTCGACGTCGATGCGCTCGCCGCGAAGCTCCAGTCCGACGCGGCGACCGGCTTCGTCGACGCATGGAACGACCTGATGGCCCATATCGACGAACAGAGCGCGGCACTGCGCGTATGACGACCGAACCCGGAGGAGCCCGATGAGCGCGACTGCATTGCGCCAGCGCCCTGCCTGGCAGGCGCTGGAGAAGCACTACGACGACGTCCGCACGCTTCATCTGCGCGACCTGTTCGCCGGCGACCCGGGGCGGGGAGAGCGACTCTCCGCCGAAGGGAGCCGGCCTCTACCTCGACTACTCGAAGAACCGGATCACCGACGACACCGTCAGACTGCTGCTCCAGCTGGCCGAGGAGTCAGGGCTGGCCGAGCGGATCCAGGCGATGTTCCGCGGCGATCGCATCAACGTCTCGGAGGACCGGTCGGTGCTGCACGTGGCACTGCGAATGCCCAAGGGCACATCGCTCGTCGTCGACGGCGTCGATGTCGTCGCCGAGGTGAACGAGGTGCTCGACCGGATGTCTGCGTTCTCCGATCGGGTTCGCTCGGGCGAGTGGAAAGGCCACACCGGGAAGCCGATCAAGAACATCGTCAACGTCGGCATCGGCGGCTCCGACCTCGGGCCTGTGATGGCCTACGAGGCTCTTCGCCACTACAGCCGGCGAGACATGACCTTCCGGTTCGTCTCGAACGTCGACTCGACCGATTTCGCCGAGGCGACCCGCGACCTCGCCGCCGACGAGACGCTGTTCATCATCTGCTCGAAGACGTTCACGACCCTCGAGACGATGACGAACGCCCGCTCGGCCAGGGACTGGGCCGTGGCGGCACTCGGAGACGAGAACGCGATCGCGAAGCATTTCGTCGCCGTGTCCACCAACGCCGACGGGGTCGCGGAGTTCGGGATCGACACGGCCAACATGTTCGGCTTCTGGGACTGGGTCGGCGGTCGCTACTCGATGGACTCGGCCATCGGCCTCTCCACCATGCTCGCCGTGGGACCGGAGGGCTTCCACGAGTTGCTCGCCGGCTTCCACGCCATGGACGAGCATTTTCGCACGACTCCGTTCGAGCGGAACCTCCCCGTGCTCATGGGCCTTCTCGCAGTCTGGTACGGCGACTTCTTCGGCGCTCAAACCGTCGGTGTGATGCCGTACAGCCAGTACCTGAAGCGCTTCCCCGCCTACCTCCAGCAGCTGACGATGGAGTCGAACGGGAAGCACGTCACCGTCGACGGTGAGGCGGTCGACTACCAGACCTGCGCCGTCTACTGGGGGGAGCCGGGTACGAACGGGCAGCACAGCTTCTACCAGCTGATCCATCAGGGCACGAAACTGATTCCGGTCGACCTGATCGGTTTCGGCAAGACCCTCAACCCGATCCGCGACCATCACGACATCCTCATGTCGAACGTCTTCGCGCAGGCCGAGGCGCTCGCATTCGGGAAGACGGAGAGCGAGGTGCGGGCCGAGGGCACCGCCGAGGCGGTCGTGCCGCATCGGGTCTTCGAGGGGAACCGCCCGACGAACGTCATCCTGGCCGAGGAGCTGACACCGCACAGGCTCGGAACGCTCGTGGCCCTGTACGAGCACAGCGTGTTCACGCAGGGCACGATCTGGGGGATCAACTCCTTCGACCAGTGGGGCGTCGAGCTCGGCAAGGTGCTCGCCAAGCGGATCATCCCCGAGCTCGAGAGCGCCACCGAGCCGACGCTCGAGCACGACAGCTCGACGAACGCCCTGATCCGGCGCTACCGCTCGATGCGCTGAGACCGGGCTAGGGCGACTCCGGGGGCGTCCGCATCTCCCGACTCGGCGGCGGGCGGGTCCCGAGCGTCAGCGTCCGCTCGGTCCGCCCCCGGCCGAGGAAGCTGAACGACCAGCTGATCAGGCTGCTGAACCGGCCTCTGAAGCCCGTCATGAACGTGACGTGGACGACCAGCCACATGATCCAGGCCAAGAATCCGGAGATCCGCAGCCCGTGGAAGTCGACGATGGCTCTTCGGCGCGAGACCGCGGCCATGCTGCCCAGGTCGCGGTACTTGAACGGCGCCGGCTCCTTGCCCTTCAGACGGCGCTCGATCGTCCTCGCTGCGTGGATCCCCGACTGCATGGCGACCTCGGCGACGCCCGGAAGGTCGTCGAAGTTCATCATGTCGCCGACGGCGAACACCTCCGGATGGCCGGGCAGCGAGCAGTCCGGCTGCACCTTGACGCGCCCGGGGCGATCGCATTCGGCACCGGTCGCGTCGGCCAGCATCTTCGCGAGGGGAGACGCGGTCACGCCCGCGGCCCAGATCTTCGTTCTCGCCTCGTAGCGCGTTACGGAGCCGTCGGGCCCTTTCACCTCGACGCCCCCGGCGTCCACGTGCGTGACGATCGACTGGACGTGGATCTCGACCCCGGTCCGCTCGAGCTCCTTGGTCCCCTTCTCGGAGAGCCTGTCACCGAACGTGGCCAGGATCTCCTTGCCGCCGTCGAAGAGGATCACTCGCACGCTCGCCGGGTCGAACCGCCGGAAGTTGCCCTTCAACGCCCGCCGCCCGAGCTCGGCGATCTGCCCCGAGATCTCGACCCCCGTCGGCCCGCCGCCGACCACCACGAAGGTCAGCCAGGGCTTGCGCGCCTCGGGATCCTCCTCGAGCTCGGCCATCTCGAACGCCCCGAAGATCCGCTCGCGCTGCTCGAGCGCGTCGTGGAGAGTCTTCATCCCCGGCGCCCATTCCTCGTACTCGTCGTGCCCGAAGTAGGACCCTCCCACTCCGGCTCCGACGATCAGGCTGTCGTACGGAAGCGCGACCTCGCGACCTCCAGGCTGGACGACGGTGACCTGTCGCGCCTCGAGGTCGAGCCCGGTCACCTCGCCCATCTCGACGGTCACGTTCTCGTGCTTCCTCAGCACGTCGCGTGTGGCTGGAGCGATCTCGCCCTCGGAGAGGATGCCGGTGGCGACCTGATAGAGGAGCGGCTGGAAGAGATGGTGGTTGACACGGTCGACGAGCGTCACCTCGACAGGGGCGCGGCGGAGGAACTTGGCGGCGAAGAGGCCGCCGAAGCCGGCGCCGACGATGAGGACACGGTGCTTGTCGCTCACGGCCCCCGCGCTTCACCGGCGACCGCCGCCGGCCTGAGGCGCCCGGAGAGCAACTTGACGACGAGGTACGCGATGACCACGGCGACGATGATGAGGGGCGAGGCCGCCAGCCCGGTGCCGGACACGAAGATCAGGACGATGATGGTGCATGACAGCGGGAGCATCAGCACCGCCACGGCCGCGGCCGCCATGCACACGGCCACCATGGGCGTCTCGGACGCCCCCGGCAGGTGTGCGGCGAGGAGACCGCCGGCGGCGCCGAGAAACAACGCCGGGAACGTGGGCCCGCCGCGGAAGTTGCCGAGCGAGACGCTCCACGCGAGGCCCTTGAACACGAGCAGGAGCGCCAGGGTGGAGAGCGATACCGGGGCCGCGGTACTGAGCAGCTGGCCAAACTCGTCCTGGCCGGAGAACAGCACCGCCTCCGCCGGTTCGCCGGTCGCCTGATTGAATGCGATCGCCAGGCCGCCCACCACGAGTGCCGCGACGATGGTGAGCACGAACGGTCGCTTCGAGACGACGTGCATCCCGAGACGTGCGGCCTGGATGATCGCGAAGGTGACGACGGCAACGATGACCGCAAGGAGAATCGTCCAGCCGAAGTCGGCGAAGCTGATCTCCGAGAATGCGGGCAGGGACAGAGGCTTCAGCGCGTAGTTGCTCGTGGGAAGCCCTGTCCAGGACCCGATGCCGATGAAGACGAGCGAGCCGATCCCTGCGGCGAGCAACCCCGGGAGGAGGACGAGGGGCAGCATCGCCCCACCCAACCCCGCCGCTTCGATGATGATCACGGCACCGACCACCGGCGACCCGAAGAGCGAGGAGACGGCGGCAAAGCTCCCGGCGGCTGCCATCAAGGTAAGGGCCTGCTGGGGCGCGTCCTTCCTGGCCAGCTTCATGGCCAGGAGCCCGAGGCCGCCTCCGATGGCGATCAGCGGCGCCTCCGGCCCGAGCACCAGCCCGAGCCCGATCGTGGCGAGCGCAGCGAGGAGGATGCCGGGCAGCTGAATCGGGGTCACTGGAGGCCCCCCGGTGCTGAGCCCGTTGGCGGGGATGTGGCCCCCGCGCCCGGGCAGGTGCTGGATGGCCAGAGCCACGAGCACACCGGCCAGAGCAAGCCAGGGCAGCGGCCACCACCAGGGCACGGTGTCGAACCCGAGATCCTCGGGGAGATCCTGGTACACCCCGTGCTGGATGTAGTAGATCGCCTCGAGGAAACCCCACGCAGCCAGCGAGACCAGCAGGCCGATGACCGCTGCGAGCACGAGGAGGACGCGGTACTGCCTGCTGCGCATCAGCGAGTCCCCGTCGACCGGGGGTACCGTCACGTCACTCACGCGCGTCGTTCCCGACGGCGGGCGTCACTGCCGGATGTCGGTGCAACTGGAGCTTCCTGCATGAGTCGCGACGCCAGCCTATGAAATCTCGGGCCTGCCCGGTGGAGCGGCAACTGAGCCTCCTCGTGATCAGCGCGAGCAGATCAGGCGGCCGTACCGGGCACGGCCTCTGGTAGCTCCCCGGTGGAATGTTCTTTCGGGTTGCATCAGGATATGAGGTTCGATCCGGCCACCTCGGACGACCATGACGGACGCTCCTCGTAGCCATCCGGTGCTCTCGCACGTGCGCTCGAACACGGGGCCACGGCTCGCCCTCGTGTGTGCGCTCATCCTTCTGATCATGGCGCTGACCATGTCGCTCCCCGAGGGGAAGGTCTCCGGATCGTTCGTCACCATCGCTGCCGGCCTCGCCTTCATCGCCTCGGTCTGGGCGTCTCGCGTGACGAGCCGCGTCCTGCGGATCGTCGTGGCGGTCGTCATCGTGGGCGTGACGGCGTCCGTCGTGTCGCTCCTCGTCGGTGACGATCCGGGATCGACTGCGAATGCGATCGTCAGCACGATCTTCGTCGCGGGCATGCCGGTCGCAATTCTCGTCGGCCTCCGCGACGAGCGTACGGTGAACATGCAGACGGTCTTCGGCGCACTCGCGCTCTACCTGCTTATCGGGATCTTCTTCACGCTCCTGATCACCGTGGTGACCCACATCTCGAGCACCCCCTACTTCGCCCAGGGGACGGACGGAAGCATGTCCCAACGTGTGTACTTCAGCTACATCACTGCAGCGACGGTTGGGTACGGCGACCTGACCCCGGCGACGAATCTCGGTCGCGCGCTCTCCGTGTTCGAGGCACTTTTCGGAAGCCTCTTCCTCATCACCGTCGTCAGCGTCGTGGTCTCGCGCATCGGCGGGCGGAGGCCGAGCGACGAGATTAAGCGCCCGATGCGGGAGGCAATCCGGGAGGAGAAGACATCTTCTTCCTCCTCCTCCTCGGACGATTGAGCCTCGGCCCCTACTTCTGGTCGCGAGTGGTCCGAAGCGTGCCTACCCGCCCCTGGGCCGCCGCACTCCCACTCTTCCCGCCGCCGGCACCGCGAAGGACGTAGGCGAACGCCACGGCGAGGAGCGCGCCGGCGAGCGGCCCGACGATGTAGACCCAGTAGTGCGAGAAGTCGCCGTTCGCCAGATCGGGCCCGAACGAGCGTGCCGGATTCATCGAGGCGCCGCTGATCGGGCTCGACCAGAAGCCGGCGAGGATGATGTAGCCACCCACCGCGAGCGCGCCGAAGACACCGATGTTCTGCGCTCCGGATGCCGTTCCGAGGATCGTGCTGACGAGCCCGAGGGTCAGGATGAGCTCGAAGAGCATGGCCTGCCAGTCGTCAACCCCGGGGCCCGGTTCGGTCGCGCCGAGGTCCCCGATCTTGCCGAGAATCGCCCACAGGACGAGGCAGGCGAGTGTGGCGCCGATGAGCTGCACGATGATGTAGCCGGGCACGCGGCGCCAGGGGAAGTCTCCCCGCGCCGCGAAGGCGATGCTGACCGCAGGGTTCAAGTGCGCGCCCGAGACGGCGCCCATGAAGAGGATGATCGCCATGACCATGAGGCCCGGCGCAGCCACTGCGGTCGCGCGGCCGATCGCGCCGCCCGACTGCGCGCCGACGACCGCACCACCCGCTCCGACGACCACGAGGAAGAACGTGCCGAGCAACTCGGAGAAGAGCCGGCGCCACTCGTGCTTCGGGTCATCGAAGTCATAGGTGCCGAACTCGAGCGCGCGGAGCCTGCTGCTGTGCAGCGCCTCCTGCTTGAGCCGTTGCTCATCCTGGTCGTCCTGGTTGCTTTGCGCCTCTTCCGCCATCTCCGCTCCCCCTTCGTCCGTCGAGAGACGGTGCTGTCCCTCCGCTGACATGCCCGATTCAATACGGATTCGCAATCCCCTTCATCGTCCCGTTGGGATGATCTCGGTGGTGACCGGAAGGGGATCGGGCCCGGCGGCGCGAACACGGGTGCGTGCTGGGTCGGCTCTCCGAGAACAGCCTCGGCGTCCTCGGACGTCGCCGAGCATCGTTCCGGGCACTCAGGAAAGCGCTCATCCTCATCGGGACTGCGTCCGCGATCGTCGTGGTCGCGTCGGGCTTCGTCATGTGGGGGATCGACAACGACAACTACCCGAACCCGTGGATCGGGATGTGGTGGGGCGTGCAGACGATCACGACGATCGGCTACGGGGACATCGTGCCGACGACGCTGGTCGGTCGAATCGTCGCCAGCTTCGTGATGATCCTCGGCGTCGCATTCGTCTCGATCGTGACCGCGCTCATCGTCTCCGACCTGGTCGTGCGGCGCGAGGCCGAGCAGGAGGAGGAGCTGGAGGAGGACGATCTCGACCTCGCCGACGCGATCAGGCAGCTCGACGCCCGGCTCGAACGCATCGAGGCTTCGCTCAGGAAGTGACGTGCAGCTCGGAGAGGTAGCGCCGCGCCTCGTCGGCGACGGCACGGTCTCCGCGAATGACGATCTGCCCGCGTAAGTACGCGGTCAGCCCGTTCTGCTCGCCCTCGCGCGATCTCGATGAGGAGCGACTCCGGCACCTCGAAGACAGCGTCGGCGTCACCGCCACCCTCCTCGACCGACGTGATCCCCTCGTCAACCACGATTCGCCAGCTGCCCGCATCGGCGACGTCGAATCGGACACATGCGCTCCGGTGCGACGGCCACATGCCACTCGGGTGCGCCGCCACCCAATCGAAGACCTCGCCGGCGCTCGAAGGGCCGGCCGCGGATCGAGGGGGGCCGGCAGTTGGACCCGCCGCACCCGGGCCTCCGGGCCGGAGGGACAGCTCCTTCGGTCGCCGAACGGCCAGGGCGATCGCATCGCGCACGGGCTGCTCGGGCGCCTCGCCCGCCATCGCCTGAGCCGTTCCCCATGGTCCGCGCACGTTCTTCAGCTCGATCCAGCTGATCTCCTCGGGAAGCACGGGATCGGAGAGGAGGCGAGACCCTCTCGGCTCGAGCCCGAGCATCGTGCGAAGGAAGACGAGCGGCGCTCCCGCTGCCCAGGCCTGCGGACTGCACGCCGTCGGGTACTCGACCGGGAAATGAGTTCGCTCGCGCTTGTATCCCGCGAACGCCTCCGGGAGCCTGTCGTGAAAGTACAGCCCTGCAGCCCAGAGGAGACCGAAGGCGATCCGCGACGCCTCCTGCCGGTACCCGTAGCGCGCCAGGCCGAGGGCGATGACGGCGTTGTCGTGCGGCCAGACCGTCCCGGTGTGGTAGCCGATCGGGTTGTAGCCGCCCTGCTCCGTCGCCATGGTGCGGATACCCCACCCGGAGAAGAGACGATCGCCCATCAGGTGCTCGACGCAGCGCGCCGCCTTGTCCTCGTCGACGATGCCGCTCCACAGGAGGTGACCGATATTCGAGGTGAGTGTGTCCACAGGCTTCTTGTCGCCGTCCAGCGCGAGCGCATAGAAGCCGGCATCCTCGATCCAGAAGTCCTCGTTGAACCGGCGTTTCAGCTCGGCTGCTTCGCTGTCCAGACGCTCCGCGAGCTCGTCGTCGCCCCAGACGTCGCGCGCAAGCCTCGCGCAGCGCACCTTTGCGTCGTACACGTATCCCTGGATCTCGCAGGTGGCGCGCGGAAGCGCCGCGAGCGAGCCGTCCGGCCAGAGGATCGAGTTCCAGGAGTCCTTCCAGCACTGGTTCTCGAGCCCCGACTCCGCGTTCCGGCGCTCGTACTCGACGTACCCGTCGCCGTCGCGGTCACCGTGCTCGTCGATCCACGCGAGCGCCCGGCGCGCCGTCTCCTCCAGCTCCCGGACGAGCACCCGGTCCTCCGTCCATCGCTCGTACTCGTCGAGGAGGATGAGGTAGAGCGGCGTCGAGTCGGCGCTGCCGTAGTAGGGCGAGTGCGGCCGCTCCTCGAACGCCGTCAGCTCGCCCTGGCGCATCTCGTGGAGGATCTTCCCGGGCTCCTCGTCCCGAAACGCATCCTCCCGGTTGCCTTGGCGGTTGCCGAGAACACGCAGCGTCGACGAGGCCAGCTCGGGCCGGAACGGAAGCGTCTGGAAGCTCGTGATGATGCTGTCACGCCCGAAGAGCGTCATGAACCACGGCAGGCCGGCCGCCGGCACTGCCTCGTCGGGGTGCGTCGCCGGGAAGTAGCGAAGCGCCGCGAGATCGACCAGGCTTCGGAGATAGATCTGCTCGAGAGGAGTCCAGCTCGATGCCAGCGACGGCGCCTCGCCGATCCACTCCTCGAGACTCGCGCTCATATGCGGCCGTGCCTGCTCGTCCCCGTGCGGATGGCGTACACCCTCCGGCTCCGAATCCGTGCCGTCGACGGCCGTCATCACGTCGATGCACGTCGTCCATTCCGATTGCACCGGAACGTGGATCTTGAATACAAGGCCCTCACCGTCGAAGCTCGCCTCGGGGGCCGATGCCGTGATCCAGGTCTCGCGGACATACGTGTCGCGCTCGTACCCGAGGACGATCTTCCCGTCTTCGATGCGCCGGTAATGCCGGCCTTTCTTCGTGAGCGCATCCTTCACCTCGAAGAGGTCGGCAAAGTCGGCATCGGCTTCGATTCGCAGCTCGAGCTCAACCGCCTTCGCGCCGAAATTGAGGACGGTGATGTCCTCGTGGAAGCCGTTGCCCACCGCTCGCTGCCGAAGGATGGTGACGGCCGAGTTCGTGTAGACCGTCCCGCCGCCCGGGCACGAGGAAGAACTGCGCCTTGAAATAGAGGAGATCGTCGGTCGAGAGCGCTGCCAGCGGCTCGCCGTCGAGCGTCAGCCGCCAGTCGGAGAGAAAGCGCGTGTCGCGCTCGAAGAGGCCGAGCGCTTCCTCGGTAGACGGGATGATGTCACCGTTCGCCTGGCAGACGACGAACGTGCCGCCCTCGAGGATGCTGACGGTCTCCTGCGCCATCCGGGGATCCTATTTGTCGGCCGGACAGGATGAATGTGCGCGATCGCAAGGCCGACGAGCCAGACGATCCCGAGCCGGGCCGCGGCCGGCATCACTCCTCGTGAATACGGAGCACGTCTCCTTCGCGGATCCCCGCACGTGCGAGCGCACCCCGATTCACCTCGAGCGCCGACGCGTACGTCACCCCCGGGTCGTACACGGCGCACGGGTCGGCACGGCACGGCTCCATGTCGAGGATGCGCAGGATGCGGCCGCCTCCGTCCATGAACGCGATCGAGAGCGGGATCAGCGTGTCCTTCATCCAGTAGCCGCCCGCCGACGGCTCGTCGTAGACGAAGAGCATCCCGGCGTCTTCAGGGAGGGACGAGCGACCCATCAGGCCGTGTGCCCGCTCGGCTCCGGTGTCAGCCACCTCGACCTCGAAGCGAGCGGCAGCACCCGGTGCCTCGACCACCGCGGTCTTCGTTTCTCCGCCGCAGGCAGCGAGGAGCACGACGACCGCGAGAGCGAGGAACGGCCTCATCTCACGAAGGATCGCGAATCTCGCGACGCGAAGGGGCCGGATTGCTCCGACCCCTTCGTCACGGGTGTCGTCGGTTCAGGATGCCGCCGGCGCCGGGCCGCCGACCTCGCGCCGCCGACGCGGCGTCTTGCCGCCGTGGTACAGAAGGGCCGCACCGCCGGCAAGGAGGATTGCGCCAGCGACCGCACAGCCGATACCGATCCAGAGGAGGAACGGGATCCGGACGCCGAAGGCAAGCTCCGCGTCGACGCCGGGAGACCCGTCGGCGTTCATGACGACGACCGACCAGTCGCCGGGCTGGACATCCCAGCTGAGTGTCTGAGCGCCGTCTCCGACGACGCTGGCCTGCCAGATGCCTTGCGATGCCGGAGGTGCCGGGGCAGCGCTCCCGTCATGACGCACCGTCTGGATCGCGAACGGATCCGCCGAGACGTCGCTGACCTCGTCATACGTGACGCCACGCAGGTACGCATCGACCTCGGTCTTCGGGGCGATGCCGATGAAGAGCGGCTTGTCGCTCGTACCCGTGACGCGGAACTTCAGGAGGCTCCCCGCGCCGTCGATCGCCCAATCGCCATCGACGTCGACGTCGAGCCCGTCGGACGCGAGCGCACTCGTCACCGTCTGGAACCGGTGTTGGCTCGACGTGACGTAGCTGTCAGCGTCCGTCTTTGCAGCGTCGGTCCAGAGCACCAAGCCGCCCGTGGCGAGGAAGCCCGCGGCCACGAGGGTGGCAAGGCCACCTCCGACGATCATTGCAATCCTGCCTGCGTTCATGACTGTCCCTTTCGCTCGTTTCACGTTGTTGCATCGAGACTAGGGAGCGCCCGGTCCCGCGTCGTCGGCCGGAGTCATGAACCGCCATCGGTCCCACGGATGGTCTTTGAGCGACCAGAAGATCCTCCTCGAGGACGACCCGGGGTCGTGCTCTGGAAGGACGCGATTTCGCGTGGCACCCAGTACCGTCAAGACATGAAGGTCTGGGGGTCTCTCCGAAGCCACGGGCTCGACAGCGGGCTCGACGTGGCGTTCGTCGCCCTCGCCGTCGGCGCCCAGGCCGAGATCTGGCTGAGGGACGAGGCAAGGCTCCAGCCGGCTCTCGTGGTTTTGACGCTCGTCTGGACGCTGGCGCCCCTGGCACGCCGGCAGTTTCCGTTCGCCGCACCGATGGTCGCGCTCTTCGCCATGGCGCTGATGTCGTTCGTGGCCGACGAGTACCCTGCCTCGGCGGCAACCACGTTCGTCGGGATCATGCTCCTGGCCTGGATCGTGAGCGCCTACAACGAGCCCCGCCTCGCCGCCGTCGGGCTCATCACGATCTATGCGCTTCTGGTCGTCGTGATCGCCCGTGACCCGAGCGAGAACGGCCCCGACAGCATCGGCGTCGGCCTCTTCGTGACAGCATCCTGGGCAGTCGGGATCGGTTGGTACCGCCGAGCCCAGCACACGGCCGAGATCGAGGCGCGCGCGGAGAGAGCCGAGCAGGAGCGCGAGGCGCGCGCCAGGGTCGCCGTAGCCGAGGAACGCTCTCGCATCGCGCGTGAGCTCCACGACGTCGTCGCGCATTCGGTCAGCGTGATGGTGCTCCAGACGAGCGGGGTGCGGCGTCTGCTGCGCCCCGAGCAGGAGAGCGAGAGAGATGCTCTCGTCTCCGTGGAACAGACAGGTCGAGAGGCGCTCGCGGAGATGCGCCGGCTGCTCGGCGTCTTGCGGCCCGAGGGCGAGGATGCCGAGCTCGCGCCGGCGCCAGGCCTTGACAACCTCGACCGTCTGATCTCGCAGGTGCGCGCGGCGGGACTGCCGGTGGAGCTCCAGATCGAGGGAGACCCTGCCCCGCTCCCGGCTGGAATCGACCTCTCCGCGTATCGCATCGTCCAGGAAGGCCTGACGAACGCGCTCAAGCACGCCGGCCCGGCGCACGCAAGCGTCGTGGTTCGGTACGGCGAGGACGACGTCGAGATCGAGGTAGCGGACGACGGCAGCGGCCCGGCGGACATTGCCGGAGGCGGGTACGGTCTGGCCGGGATGACAGAACGGGTGAAGCTCTTCGGCGGCGAGTTCGAGTCCGGTCCCCGGAACGGCGGTGGCTTCGTGCTCAGGGCCCGGCTTCCGATGCCGACGGCAGCTCCGTCATGAGCACGAGCGTTCTGATCGTGGACGACCAGGCGCTCGTACGCGCCGGATTCAGGATGATTCTGGGGGCGGAGTCAGGGATCGACGTGGTCGGTGAGGCGACGAACGGCCTGGAGGCAATAGAGGCGGTCCGCCAGCTCCGGCCGGAGGTCGTTCTGATGGACATCCGAATGCCCGAGCTCGACGGGCTCGAGGCGACGCGCAGGCTGCTTGCCGACGGAGCGCAGCCGACTCGCATTCTCATCCTGACGACCTTCGACCTCGACGAGTACGTCTACGAGGCGCTCAGAGCAGGCGCGAGCGGCTTCCTGCTGAAGGACACGCCGCCCGAGCAGCTCGTCACCGCCATCGAGGTGATCGCTGCCGGCGACGCCCTGCTGGCACCCGCGGTGACCCGTCGCATGATCGAGGAGTTCGTGCGCCGCCCGACCCCGAACCCGGACCCTCCGCCCGGTCTCGAGGAACTGACTCCGCGGGAGCTCGAGGTGCTGAAGCTGATGGCACGAGGTCTCTCGAACGCCGAGATCGCGACAGAGCTCTACCTCGGGGAGACGACCGTGAAGACACACGTTGCCCGTGTCCTCGGAAAGCTCAACCTCCGTGACCGAGTGCAGGCAGTCGTCCTCGCATACGAGTCCGGCCTCGTCCAGCCCGGCGCCTCGTAGGGACCTGCCCTGCAGGGGCCCGGCCTGACCCTGATGGGTAGGGTGTTTCGCGATGGCTGCTGCTCACCTGTCCGCGTCATTCAGCGCGACCCTCCGTGTGCAGGTGGACGACCGCCCCGGCGCGTTCGCAGATCTCGCGCGGGCGATCGGAGACACGGGCGGGTCCCTCGATGCCATCGACCTCGTCAGGGTCGAGGCGGGCCGGAAGGTTCGCGACGTGACGGTTTTCGCGCAGGACGCTGGCCACGTCGAGCAGATCGTCGCAGCTGTGCGCGCAGTCCCCGGCGTCCATGTGGAGCGCGTGTCGGACCGGACGTTCCTGATGCACCTCGGCGGGAAGCTCGAGATCGTCGCGAAGTCACCGTTGAAGACGCGTGACGATCTGTCGATGGCGTACACGCCCGGGGTGGCACGGATCTGCGAAGCGATTGCCCAGGATCCCGAGTCCGTCTGGAACCTGACGATCAAGCGGAACACCGTGTGCGTCGTCACCGACGGGACCGCTGTCCTCGGGCTGGGGGACATCGGCCCGGAGGCATCGTTGCCGGTGATGGAGGGCAAGGCCGTCCTGTTCAAGGAGTTCGCGGGTATCGACGCGTTCCCGCTCGCGCTGGCGACGAAAGACGTCGACGAGATCGTCGGCTCGGTGGCAGCGTTCGCTCCGGTCTTCGGCGGGATCAACCTGGAGGACATCAGCGCCCCGAGGTGTTTCGAGATCGAGACGCGGCTGCGCGAGCAACTCGACATCCCCGTATTCCACGACGACCAGCACGGCACCGCAATCGTCGTCTACGCCGCGCTCCTCAACGCCCTGCGCGTCGTCGGGAAGAAGCCGAGCGACGTGAAAGTCGTCCTGACCGGAGTCGGCGCGGCCGGTGTCGCGGTCTCGAAGATCCTGCTCGAAGCGGGCGTCCGTACCATCGTCGGCTGCGACCGCAAGGGCGCGATCGGCCGCTTCCGGACGAACCTCGAACCGGTCAAGCAGGAGTTCGCCGAGCTGACGAACCCCGACGGCGAGCAGGGCTCCCCGGAGGAGCTGCTGCGTGGCGCGGACGTGTACCTGGGCCTGTCTGCTCCCGGTGCCGTCTCCGTCGAGGCGATCAGGTCGATGGCGCCGGGAGCAATCGTGTTCGCGATGGCGAATCCGACTCCGGAGGTCTCGCCCGAGGAGATCGCCGGATCGGTCGCGGTGATGGCGACGGGCCGCTCGGACTACCCCAATCAGATCAACAACGTCCTCGCCTTCCCGGGCGTGTTCCGCGGTGCCCTCGACGTTCGCGCCACCGACATCACCGAGGGCATGAAGCTCGCCGCGGGGCGAGCGATCGCCGACACCGTCAGCGACGACGAGCTCTCGCCCGAGTACATCATCCCGTCCGTCTTCAACCGCGACGTCGTCCCGCACGTCGCCAGAGCAGTCGCCGACGCCGCCGAAGACGCAGGCGTCGCCCGACGCCACCGAGGAGGCGAGTGAGCGTGGCCGATGACCGGCACGTCGTCACCATCTGGAGCGACTACATCTGACCGTACTGCTACGTCGGCCTCGAACGGGCGACGTGGCTGGCGCGCCGGTTCGGCGCCGAGATCGAGTGGCTCCCGTTCGACCTCCATCCGGAGTATCCGCCCGAGGGAATCCCGCGCTCCGAGCTGAACGCGCGCTACGGCGAGGATCATCGTGAGCGTGTCCGCACGATGGTCGAGGCGAGCGGGTACACCTACAACCCTCCCCCCGAGGTCGTCCCGAACTCGCACGCGGCGCTCGAGGTCACGGAGCTCGCGCGAGACCGCGGCCTCCACGAACCGGTCCACACCCGCCTGATGGACGCCTACTGGTCGGAGGCACGGAACATCGGCGACCGTGAGACGCTCCTCGATCTGGCCGCAGGCGCCGGCCTCGATCGCAGTGAGGCGGCCGAGATTCTCGCCGACGGTCGCTACCGGGATCGCATCGCGGCCTCGACGCGTGAGGCCAACATGTCGGGCATCAATGCGATCCCGGCCTTCGTGCTCGATGCGCGGCTCCTGCTCGTCGGCGCGTATCCTCATGAGGCGTTCGAGCGCGCGTTCGCGCAGCTCGAGGAGATGAAGGAGCGTTGACGTGGGAAGGGTGAAGTTGATCCTGCTCGGTGCCAAGATGGCCAAGCAGACCTGGGACCGGCTCCCCGACGAGCACAAGCAGCGCATGGTGGAGGGGGCGAAGACGACGGTGAAGACGCACGGCCCGATCGTGGCGAAGAAGGTCGCCGACACGACGCGGGTCTACGGCCCGGCTGTCGTCAAGAAGGCGAGCGACACCGCCCAGAAGGCTGTCGAGAAGGCCCGGAAGGGCCTCTAGCCGACTCTCGCGCTTGTACACCTGGCTCGTCGTCGTCCACCTCCTTGCGGCGTGCGTCTGGGTGGGAGGCACGGTCGCGCTCGTCTTTGCCGGCGTCCCTGTCCTGAGGACGCTTCCGACCGAGCAGCGCGCGACGACCGTTCGCGCCCTTGGCCGCCGCTGGAAGCCGATCGGGTGGAGCGCTCTCGCCGTGCTCGGTGCGACGGGGATCTGGCTCGCGTTCGACTACTGGGGAGCCGATGACGCAGACATCCTGTTCCACACGCGATCGGGACACATCATCGTCGCGAAATCGGTGCTGTTCGTCGTTCTCGTCACGTCTGCGTTCCTGCACGACTTCGTCGTCGGCCCGAGGTTGAACCGCCAGATCAGGGAGGGCCGGCCGCGAACGCTGCTGCGCCCGATGCAGACGATCGGCTGGGTGAGCTTCGGGGCGACGATCGCGCTCCCGATCCTCGGCGTGCTGCTGACGAACTAGTCGCCGGTGTGGCTCAGAACCAGCCGCGCTTCTTGAAGAACACGGCGAGCGCGGTGAACGCCAGGAGCTGGGCGCCGATACCGAGCACGATGAACGAGGTCAGCCCACCGACGTGCCGGACCATCCAGCCGAAGTTCTGGCCGTAGAAGCCCGTGATGAAGGTCAGCGGCAGGAAGATGGTCGCCACCGCCGCGAGCTGCTTCGTCACCCCGTTGAGCCGGTTCGAGACCGTCGAGAGGTAGACGTCCATCGCGCTCGAGAGCAGGTCGCGATAGCTGTCGATCGTGTCTGTCAAGCGGATCAGGTGGTCGTAGACGTCGCGGAAATAGTGTTCCGCCGCCTCTGTCATCCCGGGAATCTCGATCACCCCGGAGACGACGCTCGTGAACAGGTCGCGCTGCGGGGCCACGACCCTGCGGAGGTTCACCAGCCGTCGCTTCATCGCGAAGATCTGCTGGAGCTGCCGGTCGTCGGGCCGGTGGAAGATGCTCTCCTCCAGCTCGTCGATCCGGTCGTCGAAGTCCATGAGCAGCGGGAAGAAGCTGTCGACGAGGGAATCGGCGATCAGGTAGAGGTAGGTGACCGAGTGAACGCGCTCCGGCGGCCGGCGCGCGATCCGCTCCTGCGTGCTCGTGAACGCCGGGCACTCGTCCTTCCTGACCGTCACGAGGAAGTGCTCCGAGAAGAAGCAGTGGACCTCGACGAGGTCGTCAGCGTCCGGCGCGGCACCGTAGACGACGAGGAAGATGAAGTGGTCGTACTCGTCGGCCTTCGGTCGCTGGCCGAAGTTGACGGCGTCCTCGATCGCGAGCGGATGGAAGCCGAAGACCTCACCGACGAGCCGCAGCTCCTCCGCCTGGACGCCGTGGAGATCGAGCCAGAAGAACTGCTCGTCGTTCCAAAGCTCGACGAGCCGATCTCGCTCGATTGGGATCTCGGTTGATTCGCCCCCGCCGATGACGAGCGTCGCCATGCAGCGTCAATTCGCCGCGCGGGCGCGAGATGCCTCTAGATGATTGATCGGAGATTGACCGGAAACCGTGGCACCACCGGATGACGCCGACGGTGCCACACTTCCCGATCAACCATCTAGCTACGCTGACTCCATGAGCTCGTCGATCACGCTCTTCACGATCCGCGGGATCAGGATCGGCATCAACTGGAGCTGGATCCTGATCGCGGCGCTGCTCGTCTGGACGCTTGCGACCGGGATCTTCCCCAACCGGAACGTCGGGCTCACCGATACGGCGTACTTCGCCATGGCGTTCGTCGCGGCCGTGCTCTTCTTCGTCTCGATCCTGGCCCACGAGCTCGGGCATGCGTTCCAGGCCCAGCACGAGGGGATGGAGATCGACGGGATCACGCTCTGGCTCTTCGGCGGCATCGCGAAGTTCAAGGGCATGTTCCGCTCGGCCGGCGCCGAGTTCCGGATCGCAATCGCCGGTCCGGCCGTCTCACTCGTGATCGGTCTTGGCTGCGCCGGCGCAGCGCGTCTCCTGAACCTGCCCGAGACGGTCGACGGCGTGGTTGCCTGGCTTGGCTACATCAACCTGCTGCTGCTCGTCTTCAACCTCCTCCCCGCGCTCCCGCTCGACGGGGGCCGCGTGCTGCGCTCGGCCCTGTGGAAGGCGAAGGGAGACTTCCGTTGGGCGACGATGATCGCGGCGAACATCGGCCGTGGCATCGGCATCCTCCTGATCGCCGCCGGGGGCTTCATGCTGATCTTCCGGGAGGAGTACGGCGGCGTGTGGTTTGCGTTCATCGGCTGGTTCGTGCTCTCGGCAGCGTCCGGAGAGCTGCGCTACCTCACCGTGCGCGAGGCGTTCGGCGGCCTTCGCGTGCGCGACGTGATGACCCGCGAGCCGCTGACCGCACAGGCCGGGATGACGCTCAGGGAGTTCGCCAACGAGGTTCTCGCGTTCGGGTATCACGATGCGTACCCGGTCGTGCGCGACGGAGCCGCGGTCGGGCTGCTGATGCTCGAGCGCGTGGCGGGCTCGCCACGGGACTCGTGGGACCAGATCCGGGTGGGCGACCTGATGCTGCCTCTCGAGCGAACCGTCGTGCTCCGCGAGAGCGGCCTGGCGGTCGACGCGGCCTCCGAGCTGGCCGAGGACAACGCGGGCCCGGGCCTCGTCGTCTCCGACGGACGGCTCGTCGGGCTCGTCTCGCTCGCGGACGTGACCAGCGCTCTACGAACGGAGCGTCCGCGGAAGCTCGCCGTATAGCATCGATCGCATGGCTCCGAGCGCTGATCCCGTGGTTATCGTGGGCGGCGCCCGGACCGCGATCGGGCGCTTTGGCGGCGGCCTGAAGGACGTCGATGCCTACGAGCTCGGCGCCGCCGTGATCCGTGAGGCGCTTGCCCGGTCGGGCGTCGATGCTGGGTCGGTCGAGGAAGTGGTCATGGGCCAGGTGGGCCAGGTCGGCGCCGACGCGTACAACGCGCGGCGGTGTGCGATCACGGCCGGGATCCCGGCTTCGTCGACGGCGCTGAACGTCAACCGGCTCTGCTCGTCGGGGCTGCAGGCGATCGTCACCGGCGCGCAGGAGATCCTCACCGGCCAGGTCGATGTCGTCGTTGCGGGCGGGGACGAGTCGATGAGCCGCCAACCGTTCCTCGAGTACGGCGCTCGCGACGGCTGGCGGCTCGGCGAGCGCCGCCTCGTCGATGGGACGCTCTCTCTCGTCACCGATCCTTTCGGTGGCTATCCGATGGGCTTCACCGCGGAGCTCGTCGCGGAGCGATACGGCGTCTCGCGGGAAGAGCAGGATGCGTTCGCGGCCCGCAGTCAGCAGCGTGCCGTGGCCGCCATCGAGGCGGGGCACTTCGCAGACGAGATCCTGCCGATTTCCGTGCCGCGAGCAAATGAGCCGTTCGCCACGGACGAGCATCCGCGTGCGGGAACGACGGTGGACACGCTGGCGAAGCTGAAGCCCGTCTTCAAGACGGACGGCACCGTTACGGCTGGTAACTCTGCCGGGATCAACGACGGCGCAGCCGCGGTCGTCCTGATGCGGGCGTCCGAAGCGGCCCGGCGCGGGCTTGCGCCACGACTACGCCTGATCTCGTGGGCGGTCAGCGGTATCGAGCCCGAGGTGATGGGCTACGCACCGGCGTTCGCCATCCCGAACGCGCTCGAGAAGGCTGGTCTCACCCTTCAGGACATCGACCTCGTCGAGCTGAACGAGGCGTTCGCAGCCCAGGCCGTCGCCGTCGTGCGAGACGTCGGGCTCGATCCAGAGACCGTGAACGTCTCCGGCGGCGCGATCGCACTCGGCCACCCGGTCGGAGCGACCGGGGCGATCCTGACCGTAAAGCTCCTGTACGCACTCGAGCGGCTCGGCCTGCGTCGAGGGATCGTCACGATGTGCATCGGCGGAGGCCAGGGCATGGCAGCCGTCTTCGAACGCCCGCAAGCCCCGGCGTAAGCCGGGGCGCGCAGCACCCGCGGCCGAAGGCCGCCAGGGTGCGAAGTCCACCGAGCCCGAAAGGGCTCGGCAACAGGCGACGCGCGCAACCCCGGCGAAGGCCGGGGCGCGCAGCGAGCCGCGGCCGAAGGCCGCCAGGGTGCGAAGTCCATCGCGAGCGGAGCTCGCGATACCCCGCAAGGTGGCACGCAGCAGCCGCGATGCTGGTATCTCGCACGCGTTTGTACCGAGCCCTTCGGACTCGGTGGACTTCGCGGCCTTTTCGGCCGCTGCGCGCCGCGGCATGGCCGCGGCTTGCCCTACAACGCCGGCCGCCGTCCTGCGACCTCGCCGACCGCCTCGAGCGCCCGTCCGGAAGCCAGCACCCGCTCGTCCTCGAAACGGGGCCCGACGAGCTGCACGCCGATCGGGAGCCCGTCCTCGCTGAATGAAAACGGCACCGCGAGTGCTGGTGATCCGGTGACGTCGAACGGGATCGTGGCGCGCATGCTGGCGCGGGGCGGCCGAGCCTTGCCGTCGATGACGACCTCGCTCGCGCGATGCTGGTGCGCAGGGACGAGGCCTGACGGACACAGGAGGAGGTCGTAGCGCCGGAAGAGATCGGTGAGACCCCGGCGGAGGGCTTCGACGGCATTCTCGGCGGCAACGTACCCTTCGAGGGTTGGGGTGACCCTGTCGACCAGCCGCTTCCGCAGAGCCGGGTAGAGGTCGTCGACGCGCGGGCCGATCACGTCCGCGAAGTAGAGGCTGGTCTCGGTTCCGAAGAGCACGATCGTGAGGATGTCCCAGTCGTGCGCCTCGAGCTCGGGGATACCAACCGGTTCGACCACCGCACCGAGGTCCGAGAGTGCGACGCCCGCCCGCTTGACGGTCGCCAGTACCTCGGCATCGGCCGGGCCGAAGCTCTTCGTGTCGACGGCAACCCGGAGCCCCTCCAGCGAGCCTGGCTGCATCGGCACTGCGGGACGGGGCGACGGAACGCAGTGCCAGTCCCGGCCGTCCGGGCCGGCGACGACGGAGAGAGCGAGAGCCGCGTCCTCGACCGAACGGGCAAGCGGCCCAACGTGCATGAAACGCTGCGCGGTATCGGGCCAGTGCCCCGTGAGCGGGACGAGGCCGTGTGTTGGCTTGAAGCCGACGATGCCGCAGTAGTACGCGGGCAGCCTGATCGAGCCGCCCAGATCGCTCCCGATCCCGAGCGGTGAGAGCCCCGACGCGATCGCCGCCGCTTCGCCGCCGCTCGAGCCGCCGGCTGTCCGGTCGAGATTCCACGGGTTCGAGGTCAGCCCGAAGACGAGGTTGTCGGTCTCCCACCAGAGCACGAACTCGGGCACGTTCGTCTTTCCGAGCGGGATCGCTCCCGCGTCGAGCATGCGGGTCACGACGGTCGCATCCTCGGCGGGGACGTGGTCTGCAAAGAGGCGGGATCCGCGTGTCGTTCGGATACCGGCCGTGTCGAGCGAATCCTTGATCGTGAACGGGACGCCGTGCAGAGGGCCGAGCTCGTCGCCGCGTAATACCGCTCGCTCCGCCTCCCGGGCGCGATCCTCGGCGGTCAAGATCGGCGTGACGATCGCGTTGAGGGTGGGGTTCAGCGCCTCCGCGCGCTCCCGATGGGCCTGCAAGACCTCGACAGGAGACAGGTCGCGGGCCCTGACTCTCCGCGCCAGCTCGGTCGCTCCGAGCGTCGTGATCTCCCCGCCGTCCACGTGATCAGACGACCTCGAGGACGAGCTTGCCGAATTGAAGGCCAGACTCCATCCGTTCATGGGCGGCAGCGGCCTCTCCGAGAGGACGCACGCTGTCGATCACCGGCTTCCAGCCGCCTCCTTC
This sequence comes from uncultured Thermoleophilia bacterium, assembly GCA_963710975.1. Lineage (GTDB taxonomy): Bacteria > Actinomycetota > Thermoleophilia > Gaiellales > Gaiellaceae > JBBQXH01. Next base: position 171,711 of record CAVQCG010000001.1, read on the forward strand.
GACCGCGCGCAGGAGCCCCATGAAATCGCGTGGACTTCCCATCGTCGTCCCGAGAATCGAGATCTGCCCGAAGTAGACGGATCGGACGTCGAGCTCGGCCTTCGGTCCTCCCGTCGCGCCGAACACGACGACGCGGCCCCCTGGTTTGAGGCAGCGAACCGAATCCGGCCAGGTCGTCCCGACTGAATCGACGACCACATCCACCCCGCCGGTTCGCGCCTTGACCTCGGCAGCCCAGTCTCCCGCGGTGTAGTCGAACCCTGCTTCGGCGCCCAACTCGGCCGCGCGCCCGAGCTTCTCGGCGCTCGACGACGTCACGAGGACCCGCGCGCCGGCTCGATAGGCCAAGCGACACGGCGAATGTCGAGACACCGCTTCCGACCCCCAGCACGAGCACGGTTTCCCCGGGCTGGATCCGGGCACGGTAGAAGAGCGCCCGGTAGGCGGTCAGCCCGGCGAGCGGGAACGCGGCAGCCTCGACCCACGAGAGGCCAGGCGGCTTCGGAAAGAGATTCTCGGCCGGGACGGCGATCAGCTCCGCATACGTCCCGTCGTCCGGGCCGCCGAGAATCCGGAAGTCAGGGCCGGGCGCCTCCTCGCGCTCGCCCCACGCGAGCGAGGGAAGGATGACCACGTCCTCGCCCGTGTCCCGGCGCACCCCGGCGCCGTCGGAGCCGAGGATCAGCGGTAGGCCGAAGTCACCGTAGGCGCCCTTGCGCACGCCGGTATCGCGGCGGTTCAGCGCTGCCGCACGGAGCTCGACGACTGCCTCTCCCTCAGCCGGTTTGGGATCCGGGTATTCCTCGAGCCGGAGGACCGATGGGGCTCCGGCTTCCCGCAGAACGACCGCGTGCACAGCCCTTACCTGAGCGAGGCCCAGGGCTCCTCGGCGGAGACGTCGACGAGCTCGTATCCGCCCTCGCCGACAGCCGGGCCGAGAATCACCTGCAGGTGCGCGTCCTCACCGCCGTCGTTGAACGACGCGTGGACGACGTCGGCGTCGATGAAGACGGAGTCCCCGGCCTCGAGCGCGTGCTTCTCCTGTTCGATCCACTGCTCGATGCGCCCCGACTTCACGATGATCATCTCTTCCTGGTCGAGATGCTTGTGGAACGCGTGGCCTCCGCCGGGCGTGAGCATGACGTCGAGCACCGTGATCGCCTTCGCACCCGTGACTCCGGGAATGCAACGCCAGTCGACGGACCCCCACTCGAACTCCTCGTGCTTGAGATCGCTGGCCAGCACGAACCGGCTCATTGCTGCCTCCTTCTTCTTCGTAGGACGATGGAGGGGTCAGACCCCTTGCAAACAGACTCGAAATCGTTCGTCTTCGGTTACTTGCTTGACACAGGTATGGCCTTGAACCGTTGCATGTTCTCCGTCATCGCCTTCTCGGTGGGGAGTCGTTCCATGCTCGACGCCCCGAAAAAGCCGACGATCCCCGTCGTCCTTTCCAGCACGTACATGGCGTCTTCGGGCTCGGCAATGGGGCCACCATGACACAGAACGATGACATCTGGATTCACGAGCTTCGCCGCGTCGTGCATCGCCTGAATCAGCTCGACACACTCGTCGAGCGTCTTCGCCGTGTGCGCACCGATCGACCCCTTCGTCGTCAGCCCCATGTGCGGGACGAGCACGTCGGCGCCCGCCTCGGCCATGGCCGTTGCATCGTCGACGGTGAACGCGTAGGGGCAGGTCAGGAGGTCGAGCTCACGGGCAAGCCTGATCATCTCGACCTCGAGCCCGTAGCCCATCCCGGTCTCCTCGAGGTTCTGGCGGAACTGCCCGTCGATCAGGCCGACGGTCGGGAAGTTCTGGACGCCGCTGAATCCGATCTCCCGTAGCTGCCTCAGGAACACGTCCATGAGTCGGAACGGGTCGGTCCCGCAGACGCCGGCCAGCACCGGGGTCTCACGTACGACGGGCAGCACCTCGGCCGCCATGTCGACGACGATCGCATTGGCGTCGCCGTAGGGCATCATGCCCGCCAGCGAGCCTCGTCCCGCCATCCGGTAGCGGCCCGAGTTGTAGATGATGATCAGGTCGCCGCCGCCCGCCTCGGCGCACTTCGCCGAGAGCCCCGTCCCGGCGCCCGCGCCGATGATCGGCTTGCCGGCGGCGATCTGCTCGCGGAGCCGCGCGAGCGCGTCCCTCCGAGTCACCGGGCCACCCACGCCCGGTAGAGCTCGTCCAGCCGATTTGCCATCGCGACCGCAAACTCCGGGTCGTTGATATCGGTGTTCAGCTCGTGCACCTCGACGGACGGCGAGATGTGTTCTCGTAGCGCCGAGAACAGCGCGCCGTTCGCTGCGGGGTCGTGAAAGACCTGGCCCTCGACGTCGATCATCGAGACGCCCTTGAGCGGAACGAACAATGCCGTCGGGCCCTTCGCCGCGTTCAGCTTCGTCGCGATCCGGTACCCGAGCTCCGCGCACTCCTCAGGAGTCGTGCGCATGAGGGTCACCGTTGGGTTGTGGACATACAGGTTGCGTCCCTTGAACGCCTCCGGGACGGTGTCAGCAGGCCCGAAGTTGATCATGTCGAGGGCGCCGAGCGATACGACCTGCGGGATCCCCAACTCGCCGGCTGCCTCGAGCCGGTCCGGCCCGGCGGAGAGGACGCCCCCGCCGAGCTCGTCGGCGAGCTCCGTCGTCGTCATGTCGAGCGACGCGGTGATGAAGCCGCCCTTCATCAGCGCCTCCATCGACTGGCCGCCCGTTCCCGTGGCGTGGAACACGAGGACTTCGTAGCCGAGCTCCTCCAGACGCTCGCGGGCAGCCGTCACCCCGGGGGTCGTGACGCCGAACATCGTCGCTCCGACGAGTGGCTTCGCGCCTGCCATTTCCGGGGCGCCCGCCTTCGCCATCCCGGCGATCGCACCCGCGGCGTTCGAGAGGATCCGGGCAGAGATCTGGTTGATCCCGGCGATGTCGACGACGGAGTACATCATCGTCACGTCGGAAGCTCCGACATACGGCCTCGTATCGCCGGACGCGACCGTCGAGACCATGAGCTTCGGGACGCCGACCGGGAGCTGCCGCATCCCGTAGGTGACGAGAGACGACCCGCCCGAGCCACCGAGCCCGGCGACCGCGTCGAGCCTTCCGTCGTCATGGAGGCGCTTCAGCACCTCCGCGACGCCTCGCGCCATCGTCTCGACGGCGGCGCCGCGATCGCCGGTCGCCGCGAGAGACGCGACGTCAGCACCGGCCGCCTCGGCGACCTCGTGGCGTGAGACGCCTGGCTCGACCAGCGGCTCGCCGAGGATCCCACAGTCGACGAGCAGCACATCGACGCCGTGCTCGCGGATCCGGTCACGCAGGTAGGCGTACTCGTGACCCTTCGTGTCGAGCGTACCGACGAGGACGACCGTCGCCATCGCTGCTGCCCTCCCTTCGCGCGTTGCCGGGAGAGCCTACTCCTGCTCGACCCGCGTCACGCCGAGGAAGCGTTGCTGCAGATCCGGGTCGGCCTGGAGCGCAGTCGCGGTCGTCTCGGTGAAGATCCGGCCCGCGACCATGACGAGCTGGCGCTCCGCAACGGCCGTCGCAACACCGAGATTCTGCTCGACGAGGAGGAGCCCGACTCCCTCGGAGGCAAGCGTGCCGAGCGTCTCGATCATCCCCTCGACGATCGTCGGAGCCAGCCCCTCGGACGGCTCGTCCATGATCAGCAGCGTCGGGTTCGTGAGCAGCGCGCGGCCGATGGCGAGCATCTGCTGCTCGCCGCCCGAGAGTTGCGTGCCGCTGATCTTCTTGCGGTCCGCCAGCCTCGGAAAGAGCTCGTAGATCGCCTTGACGTTCCACTTCCCGCCGTTCGAGCTCTTCACCATCCGCAAATGCTCGTCGACTGAGAGCGACTGGAACAGTCGACGCCCCTGAGGCACGTAGCCGACGCCTGCGGACGACACCTTGTACGAAGCCTTCCCCGCAAGCTCTGTACCGCGATAGCGGACGGACCCTCGTACGGTCGGCGGGGAGATGCCCATGATCGCCTTGCAGAGCGTGCTCTTCCCCATGCCGTTGCGCCCGATGATCGACACGGGCTCGGTCCCTACCTCGAACTCGACGCCCTGGAGAACGTGTGACTGCCCGTAGTACGCGTCGAGGCCCTTGACGGCCAGGACGGGCTCACTCGACGCCATGGGATCTCCCGAGATAGAGGTCGTGGACGAGCTGGTTCGCGCGGATCTCGTCCGGCGTGCCTTCGACGATCACCCGACCGTCGTGCATCATCGTCACGTACTCGGCCACCCGCAGGGCCACGTCCATGTCGTGCTCGATCAGGAGCAACGTGACGTCTCCGGCGAGCGCGAGCAGCATCTCCGTCAGGTTCACCCGCTCGGCGCGCGAGAGGCCGGCGGCCGGCTCGTCGAGCATCATCAGCTTCGGCTCGCCCGCCAGCGCCATGCCGACCTCGAGCTGGCGCTGCTCCCCGTGCGAGAGGTCGCGGACGGTGGACGGGAGTTGCTCCTCGAGCCCGATGCGCGCCGCGATGGTCCTCGCTGTGTCCCGGAGCTCTGCGTCACGCGGAAGGCGGAGCGGCCTCAGGTGACCCCGTTTCACGCCCAGGACCGCCAGATAGAGGTTGTCCTCGACCGAGAGGCCGAGGAACAGTCGGGAGGTCTGGTAGGTGCGGGTCAACCCGAGCCCCGGGCGCCGGCGGGCCGGGAGGATCGTGACGTCCCGGCCGAACAGCTCGATCGTGCCCTCGCTCGGCGGGAACTCGCCCGCGATCACGTTGAAGAGCGTCGTCTTTCCGGCCCCGTTCGGGCCGAGGATCGCGCGGCGCTCGCCGTGCGCGACGTCGAGATCGACGTCGCGCACGGCCTGAACGCCGCCGAAGCGCCGGCCGACCCCCCGCAAGCGGAGGATCGGCTCGGCGTTCGTTGTCGCTGCTACTGCCACCAGGGCTTCGACCGCTCTACGCGGCTATTGCACCCATGGTGGGACGTTCAGATCGTCCTTCACGCACTTCGGGTTCTCCCGGTCGGGAGTCGGAGTGGTCGCCGTGAAGTTGCCGCCGAACGACTCGTCGACGTTCTCGATCGTCTTCAGCGTCTTGTTGACGAGCGTGCCGTCGACTGCGCGTCGCCTGGATGACGTAGTTGTTGCCGATCGCGTTGCGGTTCTCGTCGAGCGTCGTCGGGCTGTTCACCGAGGTGAGGCCGTCCGCGCCGATCTTGAGCGAGCGCATCGCGGAAGGCCTGGCCGCCGTCGGAGAGGTCGCCGTTGACGGCCTCGAGCGCCGCGCGATCGCCTCGGCGCCGGTGGCCCAGTTCGCGCCGAACAGACCCTTGCCGACCGGGACGATGAGCTGTCTCCGGAGTCCGGCCAGCTCGTCGAGAGCGTATCGACGTACTGCGTGTACTCGGGGGTCGTCGAGTCCTCATCGGTCGGGGAGCCCGCCACGACGCCCTCCATGCGTGGCCCGACGTCAGGATCCGCCAGCACGCTCGGATCGATCGCGATCGAGCCGCCGACGATCTTGTCGCCCAGATCGCCCTTCAGCTGCTTGTACTGCTTGACGAACGCGATGGTGCCGGTGCCACCGACGGCAAGGTAGAAGCCGTCGATGTTGTCCGGGATCTGCGCGATGTAGGAGGTGTAGTCCTCCTCGCCGAGCGGCGGCCAGATGCGCTTGTCGATCTGTCCGCCGAGGGCGCAGAACTCGGCCGCGAACCCTGCCGTCTGGCGTGTACGGGAAGTCGTAGTCGTCGGCGAACGTGACGACGTGCCGCCAGCCGAGCGTGTTGTAGGCGTAGTCGCCGAGGCCCGCCATCCACTGAGCGCCGTCCGTGTGGAAGCGGAAGAAGTTCGTCGACTGGACCTTGAGCGTCGTGTCCTGCGCACCGGACGTGCCGTTCAGGAACGTGACGTTCGGCTGTTCCTTCGAGTAGTTGGCGACTGCGATGCCTTCCGAGCCCGAAAGCGGGCCGTGAAGGATCTGGACGTCCTCCTGCTCGACCAACCGCCGCGCCTCGGAGAGCGCCTTGTCCGGCTGACGCGTCGGAGCAGCCCTGGATGACCTGCACCGGGTGTCCGCCGATCTCCCAGTTGATCCCGTCGCTCGGATCCGGGCCGATCGGCGTCGCACCATGCTCGATGTACGATCGCCAGTGCGCCGGCGACCGTCGCCTGGTAGGCGCCCGCGAACGGGCCTTCACAGGTCGAGAGGATGCCGATCTTGATCGGCTCGCCCGTTCCCTCGTCGGTCGCGGCCCCGCCGGTGTCTGCCGGAGCGCTTGTGTCGGCCGGAGCGGTCGTCTCCGCCGCCGCTGTCGTCGCCTCTCCGCCACTGTCGCTCCCGCCGCCGCACCCCGCGGCGATCGCGGCCAGCGCAAATGCCAGGACGGCCAGGATCATCCAGAGGCCCCGTGGCTTGCCTGCTTTCCCTGCATTCATGCCATTACCCCCTTCACCTTTCACCGAACCAGATCGACTCCTCGCGGGCGCGAGAGCCGTGCATCCAGGTACGACGCATCGGCGTCGCCCTGGTTAGAAATCGCACGATCCTCGCCCACCCCCTTCGCTACGGTCCTGACTGCGATTCGACGACAGGCGTGGCGGGACCGCTCCCCCGATGCGCCGCCGGATGATGTTGCCGATCGACGAGCCGATACCCATGAGGCCTCCCGGCGACAGCAGCACGATCAGGAGGAAGAGACCGGCGATGACGGTGTTGAACCGCTGGTTCGCCCCGATGAAGTCGAACTTCGTCCGGCTGTAGTTCTCGATCAACGCGAAGACGATCGCGCCGAGCCAGGCACCCTCGATGCCGGAAGAGGCCGCCGACGACGGCGATGATGAGGATGTCGATCTCCTGGCCCAGGTCGATCGAGCCGGGCGAGATCTGCAGGTTCCACCAGACGGAGAGAATCCCCGCCAGCGACGCGATGAAGGCACCGAACGCGAAGGCGAGCATCCGGTGAAAGGCGACGTTGTAGCCCAGCGCGCGCATGCGCGTGGGCTCGTCCCTGATCCCCTGGAGGGTTAGCCCGAACGGCGTCCGCACGATGTAGCGGATGAGGAGATAGACGAGCACTGCGACGATGAAGGTCGTGTAGTAGAGAGGATTCGGATCCTGGCGCGGATTCCCGAGAAAGCCGGGAATCGCGACGTTGTTCAGGCCGCCGAAGCCCGAGATGTCGCTCACCTGTCGCGAAGAAGTAGTACGCGAGGATCCCGAGAGCGAGCGTGAGCATCAGGAAGTAGATGCCCTCGCTGCGGGCCGCGATGGCACCGAAGAGCAACCCGATGACGACTGCGGCCAGGATCCCGAGGATGACGCCGACCATGGGTTGAGCGTGAGATCCTGCCCGCCGTCCGAGGTGACGAGATTCGCCATCGTGAAGCCGGCGATGCCGTACATGGCCGCCTGCGCGAGGGAGATCATGCCGCCGTATCCGGCGAGGAACGTGAGGCTGACCGCGGCGATCCCGAGCCAGAGAGCCTTCGTCAGGATCTGGCTGAGGAAGAACTCGCTGAAGATGAACGGGCCGAGAGCAAGGATCACCAGGATGACAACGGCGACACCGATTCCGATACCCGCTCGCCGGCCGGTCATGCCGGCCTCCCGAAGAGCCCGAGCGGCCTGACGGCGAGCACGAAGATCAGAAGCGCGAAGGTCAGCAGGATCGAGTAGTTCGTGTAGTTCGTAGTCGCCGAAGACCAGGTAGATGTTCGAGTACGAGTTGACGAGACCGAGCAGGAGCGCACCGATCGCCGCACCGCCGAGCGAGCCCATGCCGCCGATGATCACGACGATCAGCGAGTTCACGAGCGCGTTGACATCCTCACCCTGGCCCACCGAGATCAGCGAGCCGCCGAGCACGCCCCCGAGGCCCGCGAGGGCGCAACCGACCGTGAACGCGAGCGCGAAGATCAGCTGGATGTTGACCCCGAGGGCCGAGACCATCTGGCGGTCGTCCACCCCGGCCCGGATGATCATCCCGGTCCGTGTCCGCTTCAGCCAGAAATAGAGCGCCAGCCCGACCGCGATGGCGCAGAAGAGGACGAAGAAGCGCACGAACGGGTACGACAGCCCGTAGAAGTGCAGCGGAGAGGACTTGTCCAGCACGTCGGGCCATCGGATTCCGCGGGCGACGCCGCCGAAGTGGGAGAGGATCTGGTCGGAGATGATCACCCCGATCGCGATCGTGATCAGCGCCTGGCGGAGATCCTGGCCCTGGTTCCACCGAAGGAACAGCTGCTGCATCACGAGCCCGACCACGGCGCAGACGAGAACTGCGACGACGAGCGGCACACCCCAGTTGCCCGTGTCCTGCTGCACGGTGTAGGCGATCCAGCCCCCGAGCAGGTACAGGGAGCCGTAGGCCATGTTGACGACGCGCATGAGGCCGAAGATCAGCGTGAAGCCGCTTGCGATGACGAAGTAGAGGCCGGCGAGGGTGATCCCGTTCAGGCTCACCGTGAAGAAGATCGGGACGTTCTTCGAGGCCTGGTACCCGATCCAGCCGAGGATCACCGCGACGACGACGACGATCAGCCCACGCCCGAGGTAGCGGCCGAACTGTGCCTGGGCGGCCGCTGTCCGAGGCGCCCTGGGCGGCTGCTCGGCCTCGGCGGTTCCGCCGCTCATGGCCTCCCTCGTGCGGACTGGTACGCCAGCATGGGGGCGCACGGTAACACGCTCACGGTGCCTTCTTCAATCATCCGAAGAGACCGGGCGAAGAGGAACAAGCCGGCCGGTCCGCGGTGGCCCCGTCGAGCGGCGGGCAACAAGCCGGGGCTCCGTCTCGACGGCCACGTCGCGCACGATCCCTGTCATCGATCTGCTCGAGGAGTGCATCGACGCCGGCCGCGCCGAGCTCGGCGAGCGGCATCCGCACCGCGGTCAGCGGAGGCGTGAGGAAGGCTGCCAGTGACGTATCCGCCTGCGCGACGACCGTCAGATCCTCGGGAACCCGCACGCCGCATCGCGAGGCGAGGCTGAGAACCCCGATCGCCTGGCCGACCATGTCAGCGAACACCGCGGTCACGTCGGGCCACTGCGCGAGGGCCCGCTCGGCGGCGGCTGCGCCGCCTTCCTCGGAGAAGTCGCCTGGAACGACCTCGGCGCGATCGAGTCCGTGGCGCTCGCGCGAACGAGCGGAAGACGGCGACGCGCCGGCGGGCCGTGTCGAGATCGGGTGGCCCGCAGAGATGGACGATGCGGGAATGGCCGAGCGAGATCAGATGCTCGAGCACGAGCTCGACGGCGCGTTCGTCGTCCATGCGGACGTTGCGGTTGCTGCCGGGCAGCCCCCGGTTGACGAAGACATGCGGAACCGGCCGCTCCGCGAGCTGGGCGAGGAGCGGGTGATCGGGCCGAGCGGAGGCGACAAGCAGGCCGTCGATCCGTCCTTCGAGCACGAGGCGGGCGAAGATCTCGCCGGCCTCCTGCTCCTCGAAGTCCTCGGCGAGGACGACGGTGAAGCCGCGTTCCGCCGCTCGCTGGAAAGCGCCGCGCATCAGCTGCGTGTAGACCGGATTGCCGAGCGCCGGAACGAGCAGGCCGAGAGCGCCAGACGCTGCACGACGAAGGCTTCGGGCGGCCGCGTGCGGACGGTAGCCGAGGTCGCGGGCAGCGGCGAGAACGCGCTGGCGCAGCTCAGGGCTGACCGTGAGGCTGGGATCCTCGTTCAGGACGCGAGAGGCGATGGGTTTCGACGTCCGGGCTGCCGCTGCGACATCGGCGAGCCTGGCGCGTACACGTGGCCAGCCCGGGCTCTGGGTACTCACAGCGCCTGAGCGTAGACGACCCGCCGCCCGCTGACAATCGCGCGGTGCGGGCGCGTGCTTGACAGCCAATCGGGGAGGGGTTAGGTTCGCGCTTAATCGGTTACCTATCGACGCCGACGACTGCCCGCGATCGAGATCAGCCCTGTGAGCTCCCCCTCCGAACTCGAGTTGTCGTGGCCTGTCGAGCGGGCGCTCTGCACGGAGCGCGGAGGCGCGCACCTCCTCTCGACGCCGAGCCTGATCCTGCTGATGGAACGCACTTCCGTCCGTCTCGTCGAGCCCCTCCTCGGCCCGGACGAGACCACGGTCGGCACCAGGATCAGCGCGGAGCATCGGGCGCCGACGCCGGAGGGCTCGACCGTCCGCGTCAGGGCGACGATCCTGAGCCGCGAGGGCCGATTCATCGAGCTCCACGTCGAGGCGTTCGACGAGCTCGATCAGGTTGGCGTCGCCGAGCATCAGCGCGCCGTCGTGGACGTGGAGCGGTACACCGCCCGTCTCGAGGCAAAGCTCGCGAAGCTTTCCGAGCTCGAGAGTCCCTCAACGTCGTGAGCTCGCTCTTTCGCATCTCCGAGAGCCCGGAGGAAGGGATCGCCCGGATCACGGTCGGTGCTCCGGGCGAGCTGAACATCTTCAAGAACGACGACCGCTACGAGCTCTCGGACGCGATCGAAGGCCTCGGCCGCCAGCCGTGGCTGCGGGTCCTGATCGTCGACTCGGCGAGCGAGCGCGCGTTCTCGGCCGGCGTGGACGTCCGCGAGTTCCCTGACATGACACCGCTCTCGATGTCACGCCTGCACGACTCCCTGGCCGCACCGGAACGCATTCCGCAACCCGTGATCGCCTCGATCGACGGTCACTGTTACGGCGGGCCGTTCGAGTTCTGCCTCGCCTGCGACTTCCGGATCGTGGCCGAGACCGCGTCGCTCGGCCTGCCGGAGGTGACGCTCGGCCAGATGCCGGGTAGCGGCGGGGGCCAACGGCTGCTTCGTCTCGCCGGGCTCACCCGCGCCAAGGCCCTCTGCATGACCGGCATGCGGATCGACGGCGCGACCGCCGAGTCCTGGGGCATCGCGACGCAATGCGTCCCGCAAGCAGAGCTTCAGGCAACCGTCGACGAGCTCGCGGCGCGTCTCGCCGCGCTGTCGCCGCCGGCGGTGCAGATGATCAAGCGATCGCTCAACCTCGGGGCGGATGCGTCGCTGCGGTCAGCGCTCGAGCTGGAAGGCCACATGTACGCCACGCTCAGGACGACGCCGGAGTACGCGGAGCACCTGGAGCGGTGGCTCGACAAGCGGACGTCCGGCTGATGGCGCCGTCCCCGTCCGGGGGCTTGACCGTCGATGCCTGCGTTCGCCGGGCGTGCGTCGCGCTACGCAGCCACCGTCGCGCTCGTCGACGGCTCTCGATCGCTGACCTACGCGCAGCTCGATGCACGGATTGACGACTCCGCGACCGCCCTGCTCGCGCTCGGAGTCCGCCGGACCGACACGGTGGTCGTGTGCATGCGAAACCGCCTCGAGCTCGTCGTCGCATACCTCGCGCTCCAGCGAATCGGCGCCGTCCACGCACCGGTCAACTTCCGCCTGAGCCTTTCGGAGCTGCAGCACTGCGTCGATCTCGTCGAGCCGGCTGCTGTTCTCTTCGACTCCGAGGCCGCATCGTCCCTGGCCACCGATCTCGACCTGGGTGCAGCGCACTCCATCTGCCTCGACGACAGCTCCAGCGGAGAGCAGCTGCAGGTCATCGCCTCATCGCAAGGTGCGCGCAGCCGGGAGCCCTCGGCTGATCTCAACCGGCGGGCGCCCGACCCCGGAGATCTGAGCCTCGTCCTCTTCACCTCGGGGACGACCGGGAAGCCGAAGGGAGTCGCGCGCTCCCACGCCGCGGAGGTTGCCGCGACGGTCTTCAACCTCGCCGCCTTTCCCTGGCGCGTCGGCGAGCGGACGCTCTGCGTCATGCCGCTCTACCACACGATGGGGATCCGGATCCTGCTCAGTTCGCTCTTCCTCGGTGGAACATCCGTCATCCAGCAGAAATGGAGCGCCGGAGAGGCTCTCCACGAGATCGAGTCGCAGGGCGTGTCGACGCTCTTCCTCGTCCCCACCATGTACTACGACCTGTTGGCCTCGTCGGCTCTGACCGAGAACGCGGTCCGTTCGGTCGAGAGCCTCGGGTTTGCCGGGATGGTGTTGCGCGACGAGATCGTCTCGCGGCTCGATCCGCTGTTCCCGGGGAGGCCGATGCTCAACGTCTACGGGTGCTCCGAGCTCTACTGCCTGAGCTATTCGGACCAGGTACGGGCGAAGCCCGGCACGGTGGGTCGGGGTGCCTTCCACCAGGAGCTTCGCGTGATCCCGGAGGCCGCCGAGACCGGAGATGACGAGCAGACGGAGGTCGGCGAGATCGGGCAGATCGTTGCCCGCGCGGATGCCCCGGATGCGTTCGAGCGCTACTGGAACAATCCCGCCGGAACCGCACGCGCCCGCCGCGACGGCTGGTACTTCACCGGCGACCTCGGCAGTCGGGACGCCGAGGGTGACCTGTTCGTGGTCGGACGGGCAGACGACACGATCGTCACGGCCGGCGAGAACGTCCACCCGCTCGAGGTCGAGTCGGCCCTCGCCCGCTGCCCGGGCGTCGCGGAGGTCTGTGTGGTCGGTCTTCCCGACGAGCGCCTCGGGCAGGCCGTATCCGCCTTCGTGGTTCGATCCGATCCCTCGCTCACCGACGAGCGCGTCCTCGAGTTCTGCACGACAGCCACCCCGCTCTCGAGCTTCAAGCGTCCCCGCAGCGTGGTCTTCGTCGACGAGATTCCCAAGAGCTCCGTCGGCAAGGTGCGGCGCCACCTGCTGCGCGACGCGTACACGTCGGTCCGGGCCGGATCATGCTGACCGGCGATCGATCCGCGGCGACGAACCCTCCGAACGACCCATACGAGCCGTCCGCCGTGCTCGCCTGGCAGCAGGAGCTGGCGAGCGTTCTCGTTGCCGGCGGGACGGACACGGCCGTCGTCGTTCCCGATTCGAGGCTCGATGGGATCCTGAGCTCGCTGGCGGGAGCGGGAGTGCCCGTGCACCAGCTCACGAGGGAGGAGGAGTGCGTCGCCTTCGCCGCCGGACACCGCGTGTGCGGCCGCCGGCCGGCGCTCTTCATGCAGTGCTCGGGGCTCGGAAATGCCGCCAACGCACTGGGCTCGCTCGCGATCCCCTACGGGCTCTCGGTGCCGCTCGTGATCTCGATGCGCGGCACGCTCGGGGAGCGAAACCCCGCCCAGGTCGCGATGGGCCAGGCGACGGTTCCCCTGCTCACCGCCCTGGGGATCCAGGTCTTTCCGATCCGATCCGAGACGGAGGTCGAGCCGATCACGCGGGGCGCGCTCGCGCTCTGCTTCGAGGGCGGCTGCCCGGCCGCGATCCTGCTCGAGCCCGAGCTTGGCGGAGGACGCGATGAACGCGGTTGAGGTCGCGCAGACGCTCGTCGAGCATGCCCCTGAGGCTCTCCTCGTCTCCTCGCTCGGCACGGCGACCTCGGCGCTGCGACTCGCATCGGACGACGGACCGCACTTCTACTTCGGTGGCGCGATGGGCTCGGCTGCAGCCGCCGCGCTGGGTATCGCAGATGCCCGTCCCGAAGCAGGACGTCATCGCACTCGTCGGTGACGGCGACCTCCTCATGGGGGCGAGCACGCTCTGGTCGATCTCAGCCCTCGCCCCCGCGAACCTCCTGCTCGTGGCGCTTGCCGACGGGCACTACTCGATCACGGGCGGACAGCCGATCGCCCCCGACACGAGGTTCGTCGAGGTGGCTGAGAGTCTCCAGAACCTCTCCGCGGGTCGCGCGCACTCGACCGACGAGCTGGCCTCGCTCGTGTCGACGCTTGCCTCGCCCCGGGCCTGGTCGAAGCGGTCGTCGACGGACAGGATCTGGCCGGGCTGGTCTCCCTTCGTCGACCCTGAGCGCGTGAGGGCGCGCTTTGCCGCACGCGTGAACGGTGGTACCGACAGTTGCTGATCCGATTGGGAAGGAGCTGAATCATGAGGATTCTCGTCATCGGAGCCGGGCTCTCGGGCCTCGTGTCTGCGCGTTCGACTCCAGGAAGCCGGCCACGAGGTCACGGTGCTCGAAGCGCGGTCCCGCGTCGGTGGCCGCGTGCTGACGCTGCGAGACCCGTTCTCCGAAGGGCAGTACGCGGACGTCGGGGCGATGATCCTCTACGAGGGTCAGAACACGATCCTCGACATGTGTCGCGACCTCGACATCAGCCTGACGCCTGTCAAGACGGTCGGAGCCGAGCTCCCGTGCGTGCTGCACGAGGGACGGATCGTCGACCCGGACGAGGTTGGCGCAGGCTTCGGTGAGATCGTCGGGGCGCAGTCCGAGCATCCGCCCGCGCCGTTCGAGACGGCGGCGGCCTGGGCGCGACGCTGCCGGCTCTCGGCGGTGGCGGTCGCCCTCCTCGACGCGCTCATCCAGATCCAGCCTTCGATCCCTCTCCGCTTCATCGACGCCAGTAGCCTGCATCTCGGGCCTGAGAAGTACTTCCAGATGGTCGGCGGCAACGATCGGCTTCCGCACCGCCTCGCGGAGAACCTCGACGTCCGTCTCGAGCACGTTGTCCGGCTAATCGACTGGTCGGGCTCGCCCGTGGTCGTCGAGACCGACGCTGAGCGGTTCGAGGGCGACGCCCTCGTCCTCGCAGTGCCCGGCCCGCTGACGACCGAGATCGGCTGGGACCCGCCGCTGCCGGCGGAGAAGGTCAGCGCCCTCGTCACGCTGCGCTACGGGACCGGGGCCGGCATGGCCGTCCAGTACAAGGAGCGCAACGCCGTACGGGAAGGGCTGAGAGCCGCGTCGTTCAGCGATCGGACCCCGAGGTGGCTGCTCGACCTCTCCGTCGACCAGCCAGGAGACGCGACGATCGTGACGACCATCCTCAGCGCCGAGTCGGAGCCTCGCAGGGTTGCGGAGGAGGACGTATTGCGCCAGGTCGACACCCAGCTCGAGGAGATCACTCACGGCTCAGTGACGCGCCTCGGAGGCGCGATCGTCAGCTGGACCGACGATCCCTTCGCTCGCTGCATCGCCCGTGCGCCCATCGGCGATCAGCGGGAGACGGTGCTGCGGGAGATCAAGCGACCGCTCCACGATCGGGTGTTCTTCACGGGAGAGCACACGGACGAGCGGCCCGGCCCCGGCGGCATGGAGGGCGCGATCCGCTCGGGCATTCGCGCGGTCGACGAGCTCACGAGCACGCGCGCTGCGTGACGCGGTGAACGCATCGGGCCCCGAGAGCGCGACCTGGGTCGGGAGGCCCATGCCGAGACTCGAGGACGACGCCCTGCTGCGGGGCGCCGGACAGTACATCGACGACCTCGGGCAGCCACCGGGCACCTGCGATGCGGCCATCCTGCGCTCGCACTACGCGCACGCACGGATCGGCCGCCTCGACACGTCGACGGCCTGCGCCCTTCCAGGTGTCATCGGCGTGCTCACGGGAGCCGACGTTGCCGCCATGTCCCATCCGTTCCGCGCCGGGGTGGAGAGCCCGATTCCCTACCGGGCGGCAGCTCACGAGGTCGCGCGATACGTGGGCGAGCCCCTCGCCGTCGTCGTCGCACGCGATCGCTACACGGCTGAGGATGCTCTCGAGCTGATCGAGGTCGACTACGAGCCCCTCCCGCCGTCCTCGACCTGTTCGAGGCGGCGGACACACCGGAGCTCGTCGCCTCCGAGCGCACGTTCTCCTACGGAGATCCCGACGGCGCCTTCCTCGCTGCCGACGTCGTCGTCTCCGACCGCTTCGACTTCCACCGCTGGAGCTGCACGCCGATGGAGTGTTACGGCGTCGTCGCGGACTGGGACGAGGCCTCGGGCACGCTCACCTCCTGGACGAACTTCCAGGGGCCCTTCACGCTCCACTCGGTCGCGGCCGCCTCGCTCGGCCTCTCGGGAGCGAAGCTGCGCATCGTCACGCCGCCGAACTCGGGTGGCAGCTTCGGCATCAAGTCGACCGTCTACGTCTACGTCGTGCTGATCGGTCTAGCCGCCCGGAAGCTCGGCGTCCCGGTGCGCTGGATCGAGGATCGCCTCGAGCACCTCGCGGGGAGCTCGGGTGCGACGGGCCGGAGCACCGGCGTCGAGGCCGCATTCTCCCGCGACGGCGAGTTGCTCGCGCTGCGCTACGACGCCGTCGAGGACGTGGGCGCCTATGTCCGTGCGCCGGAGCCGGCTGCCCTCTATCGCATGCACGGGTCGCTCTCAGGGGCCTACTGCGTGCAGAACATTGCGGCACGAAACCGGGTCGTGCTGACCAATCGCTGCCCGACCGGCCTCAACCGCGGCTTCGGCGGTCCCCAGCTCTACCTCGCGCTCGAGCGGACAATGGCGATCGCAGCGCGCAAGCTCGGCATCGACCCGGCCGAGCTCGCGCGGCGGAACCTCCTGCAGCCGGAGGCGTTTCCGTACCGGACGCCGTCGGGCAGCCTGTACGACTCGGGCGACTACGAGGCGTGTCTCGACGACGCTCTCGTGCTCAGCCGCTACGAGGAGCGGCGTTCCGAGCAGTCGCGCGCGCGGGCGGAGGGTCGGTTGTTCGGGATCGGGCTCGCCTGCGTGGTCGAGCCGTCGATCTCGAACATGGGCTACATCTCGCTGGCTCGAACCGCCGAGCAGCGTGCCGAGGAGTTGCCGAAGTCGGGGAACTCCGAATCCGCCACGGTTCTCGTCAACCCGGCCGCCGGGATCACGGTGCGGATCGGCTCCACCCCGCAGGGCCAGGGACACGCGACGGTCTGCGCCCAGATCGTCGCCGACTGCCTCGGCGTCCACCCGGACGAGGTCGGGGTCCGCACCGATCTCGACACCGACACCTTCCCGTGGACGGTCTCCTCCGGGAACTACTCGTCGCGCTTCTCCGGGGTCGTCGTCGGATCGGTGCTGGGCGCAGCCGAGAAGGTCGCGGACAAGGTTCGGGCGATCGCAGCCCATGAGCTCGAGTGCGATGCCGCCGACGTCGAGCTTCGCGATGGACGCGCGATCGTGCGCGGCTCGCCCGAGCACTCGGTCTCGCTGCGGAGAATCGCAGGCAGGGCACACTGGAATCCCGAGTCGCTCCCGCAGGGGATGGAGCCCGGCCTGCAGGCGACGGCCGTCTACAGCTCGCCGAACCTCGACGCGCCGGGAGAGGACGATCGGGTGTGTGCATCGGCCGCACACGCGTTCTTCGTCGATGTCGCCGTCGTCGAGGTCGACCGGGCGACCGGTCAGGCGCACGTGCTCGACTACGCGACCGTGCACGACGCCGGCAGGCTGCTGAATCCCGCTTATCGTCGACGGCCAGGTCAGGGGCGGTTTCGCGCACGGGATCGGCGCGGCCCTCTTCGAGCGCACGGTCTACGACGAGGAAGGAAACCTGCTCACGGGAAGCTTCATGGACTACCTGTGCGTGACCGCCCCGGAGCTCCCGCATCTGACCATGGCCCATCGTGAGACGCCCTCACCGTTCACGCCCCTCGGCGCGAAGGGGGTCGGGGACAGCAACTCCATCAGCGCTCCGGCCGCGATCGCCAACGCGGTCGCGGACGCGCTCGGCAGGGACGATGTCGCACTTCCTCTGACGGCGCCGCGAATCTGGGAGCTCCTGAACGAGGCGCGGTGAACTGCGTCGCGTCCCTCGCTCTATAGTCAACCGAGGCGTTCAACTCAGCAAGGGAGGCGTGATCCATGGCCGAGATCCGCGGCACAGACCTCGTTGTCGAGTACCTGATCCGAGAGAAGGTGCCCTACCTGTTCGGCTACGCGGGCCACGGCGCCGTGGGCCTCCTGGACGGAGTCCACGACCGGCAGGACGAGATCAAGGTGGTGTTTCCACGGATCGAGACCGGCGCCGGCTACATGGCCGATGCCTACTACCGCGCATCCGGTGACCTGATTCCCGTCTACACGTCCACCGGCCCCGGCCCGATGCTGCTGACTGCCGCCATCTCGAATGCGTTCTACGACTCGTCCGCGTTCATCGCGATCACCGGCCAGGTGGCGACGAGCCAGTACGACTCGGGAGCGCTCCAGGAGGAGAACCGCCACTACCAGGCCGACTTCCCGAGCATCGCCAAGGTGATCACGAAGCGCAGCTTCCAGGCGCACTCGGTCGAGGACATCTCGAAGTTCCTGCCGAAGGCCTTCAAGCTGGCGAGGACGGGGCGGCCCGGGCCGGTTCACCTGGACATCCCCTACGACCTCTGGGTCACCACCGCCGACGTCGAGGTGCCCGAGCCCGAGGAGCGCTCCACGATGCTCAACTGGCGCACGCCCGGATCGCCCGAGGCCGTCGAGCGCGCCCTGCAGATGCTGCTGAAGGCCCGGAGGCCGCTGATCCTCGCGGGCGGCGGCGTCATCTGCTCCGACGCGAGCGTCGACCTCGCCGCGTTCGCCGAGCACGTGAACGTCCCGGTCTACTCGAGCTTCATGGGCAAGGGGGCGCTCTCGGCGGAACACCCGCTGCACCTCGGCATCGCCGGCTGCTGGGGCGAGTACCCGGCAACCGAGGCGACCCGGAACGCCGATGTGATCCTCGCGCTCGGCTGCCGCTTCTCCGACATCCACTGCTCGTCCTGGGTGCCCGGGATACACGTACAACATCCCGCCGACGAAGCTGATCCACGTCGACATCGATCCGCAGGAGATCGGCCGGAACTACCCGACGGAGATCGGGATCGTCGGCGATGCGCGCGAGGTCCTTCGCCAGCTCCTCGAGCTCGCGGAGCGTCTCGGCCCGAAGCGTGAACGATCTCCGTGGCACGACCAGGTCGAGGGCTACAAGGAGGAATGGACGAACTTCATCGAGCCCGAAAAAGCCTCGAGCGAGGTACCGATCGACCCACGGCGAGCGATCGGAGAGCTCCGCAAGGCCGCGCCGAAGGACACGCTGATGATCACCGATACGGGGAACCACCAGACGTGGGTCGAGCAGTACTGGGACGCCTACGAGCCGAGGTCGGTATTCACGCCCGGCGGCTTCGCCGGCATGGGCTTCGGAACCTACGGCGTGCTCGGAATGAAGCTCGCGAAGCCCGAGCGGCAGGCGATCTGCGTCACGAGCGACGGCAGCTTCATGATGTTCCCGGGAGCGGTCGCGACCGCGAACGAGTACGACATCCCCGCCGTCTGGGTGATCCTCAACAACTACACGATCGGCGTGATCCGCGATCTCCAGCGCTTCTACATGGACGGACGCGAGATCGGGACGAGCTTCATCAAGCACTCGACCGGTGAGTTCTGGAACCCCGACTTCGTGAAGATGGCCGAGGCGATGGGCGCCGGCGGCATCACGGTCGAGCAGCCCGGCGATCTGGCGGACGCGTTCGCGACGGCGCTCGCGGCCGGGAAGCCCTACGTCGTCGACGTCCGCGTCAACCGGGACACAGCCGTGCCGCTCATCGGCACGTGGAAGTTCCCGCCGATCCAGCAGGCGGAGCCGACGTTCGGAAAGCGCCTCGTCCTCACCTAGACCGCTGCGCTACTACCCCCTCACCGCGATCGTCGACCAGGAGCGCCTCGTGCGGGCGCTCCTCGTCAACGCCGTCAACCCGGCGATCGGCGGTCTCCTGATCGAGGGTCCGAGCGGAACCGGGAAGTCGACCGCAGTCAGGGGACTCGCGGAGCTCCTGCCCGAGATCGAGGTCGTTGCCGACTGTCCGTTCGGGTGCGCGCCTTCCGATCCATGCGGTTCGTGCCTCGACCGGATGGCACGCGGCGAGACCCTGGCCGCCGCGACGCGTCCTGTCCGGATCGTCAACCTGCCACTGAACGCCACCGAGGACCGCGTCGCCGGGACGATCGACATCGCGCAGGCTCTCCGCGAGGGAATCCGAGCCCTCGAGCCCGGGCTCCTTGCCGAGGCAAACAGGGGAATCCTCTACGTGGACGAGATCAACCTGCTCGATGACCATCTCGGGGACGTCCTGCTCGACGCGGCGGCGCTCGGGGTCAACATCGTCGAGCGTGAAGGGATCTCGATTACCCATCCGGCCCGGTTCCTGCTCGTCGGCACGATGAACCCCGAGGAGGGCGAGCTGCGGCCCCAGCTCGCCGACCGGCTCGGGCTCAGAGTCAAGGTCGAGCCCGTCGTCGACGTTCGCCGGCGGGCCGAGATCATCCGTCGGCGCGAGGCGTTCACGGAGGATCCGGAGCAGTTCCAGGCGGCCTTCGCGGCCGACCAGCTCGCCGCGGCGGACGAGCTTCGCCGCGCGCAGGTCTCGCTCGCCGCCGTCCGCGTACCCGAGCCGCTCTACGAGGCCATCGCGGGCATGGTCCTGCGGGTCGGAGCGGCGAGCCACCGCGCCGACGTGACGGTGCTCCAGTGCGCCAAGGCGCTCGCCGCGCTCGCCGGACGTGAGACCGTCGAGCCCGGCGACATCGTCGACGCTGGGGAGCTCGCTCTCGGCCACCGGCTGCAGCTCGACCCGTTCGCACCGGTGTCAGAGCTCACGAGGCTGGAGCTCGAGCGCGCGCTCGAGGACGTTCTCTCCATCGGGGTCGACGAAAAAAAAGTCCTCCGGGTGGCGAGCCCGGGACACTCGCCACCGTCGACCTGATCGAGGGAACGCCGTCCGTCGCCGAGGTCGAGGCAAACGCGGCTGCGGTTTTCGGACGACCCGCTCGGCGGGACTCGGTCGAGCGAGCGGGGATCGGACGGCGAGCGCGCTCGCTCGTCAGCCTGCGCAAGGGAAAGTACGCGCGCCACCGGATGACCGGTCGATCGAGCGATCTCGCGCTCGACGCGACGATCCGGGCGGCCGCGCTGCGGCGCCGGACGACGATCGAGCTCGAGGACCTCCGCCGCAAGATTCGCGAGCACCGCTCGCCCTTCGCGGTGTGCTTCGTCGTCGACAACAGCTATTCCGTCCAGGCCGAGCGCATGGTCGAGAAGGTGAAGGGGTTGACGCTGCGTCTGCTCGAGGACGCAACGCACCGCGGTGATCGCGTTGCCCTCGTCGCCTTCAAGGGAGGTGTCCCCGAGGCGACGGTCGCGCTCCCGTTGACGCGTAGCCTGGTCCGCGCGGTGGGGCAGCTCGAGCGGATTCCGCTGTCGGGCCGCACGCCGCTAGCGGATGCCCTCCTGCGCGCTCGGCGGCTGCTCCGCCAGGAGCTGGTCAGGCATCCGAACGCCTTTCCACTGGTCGTCTGTGTGACCGACGGGCTCCCGACCGTGCCGCTCAGGATGGGCGGCGATCCGCTCGATGACGCGCTCGCCGAGGCCCGTGCGCTCCGCCTGGCGCGAATCGGGCTCGTGGTGGCGGATGCAACCTCGCGCGAGGACCACACGAAGAGCTGCGGTCCCGCCCTCGCCGCAGCAGCGGGAGGACTCCACCTCGACTTCGACGAGCTGACGAGCGGTGCGCTCGAGTCGCTCATGGCGGTCGAGTGACCGTGGACGCGTTGGCCGCCGTCGAGCGGCTTGCAAGCGAGGGCCAGCGCGAGGCGCTGGCTGCGCTCGAAGCCCATGTGGATCCCCGCATCGAGCTCGTTCCGTCCGAGGCCTCCAGGGTGCTCCTCGAACGCGACGGCCTGCTGGCGCTGCCGGCCGAGGGGATTCGCACAGCCCTCGCGCAGCTCGCGGCCGACGAGACGATCGAGTGGGCGAGCCAGACCGTGACGTGGGGAGCGGTTCTCAGCGGTTTCGCGGGTCACTGCCGTGACGAGCTCGACGACGTGGACGTAGTCGAGGAGGAGCGAGCCCGGCTCGTTGCGCGCTGGAGGCGCGAGACCAGCCTGATCGAGCTGCGAACGGGTTTCGTCGAGTGCGCCAAGCTCGCCACGGAGACTCCGACGATGCTCCTCGGCGACATCGACCGGGATCTCGACACGCTCGTCGAGTCATTCGCGTCTGACGTGGCGCTCCGGAGCCGGCTGGCCGTGATCGACCTCCGCCGCCTCGAGAAGATCAATGCCGTCAGGTCGAGCGTCTTCGTGTACTTCGAGTGGTTCCTGCGCGACGCCTATGGCGTCAAGCTCCTGCCCGCTCCGGCGTTCACGCAGGGCCTGATCAACCGCGGCATCATCTCGCTCGGATTCGGCTAGCGGCCCCGTCCCAGCGCCAGGCCGCATCGTCCCCCTGAAGACGGACGCCTCCGAGCCAGCGGTCGATCCCGTTCAGTCGCACCGCGTCCTCGTGTCCCGCGAGCACGGCGCGTCCGGCCGGAGTCAGATCGACGACGTCGCCCGTGTCGGTGATGAGCGGCACCTCGACGTCGCGGAGACGATCGAGCTGGAGCCAGACCGCGCTATCGCCCATGAACGGTCGCTCCTCGGCGTCCGCCTGCGCCCGGAAGATCTCTGCGCGCGTCCGGGCGCCGGCCGCGATTGCCCGAAGGATCGTCCGCTCGGTACGGGAGAGGCCGTCCTCGAGGGCCGGGAACTGCTCGAGGTGGCGGACGAGGGCGGGACCGAGGAACGGCAGAGCGTCCGTGTCGCCCGCCAGCACCTCCTCGATCGCGGTCGGTGCGAGCGCACGGAACGCCTCCCAGGCCTTCCTTCCGAGCCGCTCCTGCTCGGGCGTGACCCGTTCCCGCGGCGCCGCGAGGTTCGGCGGACCGGCCGGCTCACCGATGTCCACCAGCCAGGCCGGGCGCCCGCGGAGACGGTCGAGCACCTGCAGGAGCTGGAGCTGGTCGTAAAGGTCGCGCTCGAACCAGAGAACCAGCTCATCGGCGTCGCGAACTGCGTCGTCGCGGTCGCGCATCTCGGCGAGGGCGAGTTCCTCGTCCACCCAGCCGCAGGACGCGAGGAACCGCGCCCTGACGAAACGCAAGCCGCTGACGGTCAGCGCCCCTGGAACGGGCCCCTCGTGCAGGACATCTCGCCACGGGACGACCGCCTCCTCGCCGATCAGGCCTGCTACCACGTCACCGTTCGTGACGTGGAGCGGCGGGGCTCCCGTCACCCGCCGGACGGCTCGCGCAGGTGCAGGAAGAGGGTTGCTCGCCGGTTCTCCTCGTCCTGCGGGAAGACGTCCGCGAGCAGCTTCAACCGGTCGCCGAAGAGCGACCTGTCGAGCGTCGTGACATCCGGATGGTCGATCTCGACCAGGTTTCCGCCCGGATCCCGGAAGTACATCTGAACGGCGCCGTCGGGCATCTCGTACATCGAGAAGAAGAAGCCGTCCTCCGCAATCAGCATGCCGCGCTCTTCGAGCCTTCGGTAGACGCCCTCGAAGTCGTCGACCTCGAGCCCGAGATGGTGGTTCCCACCGATCGGAGTGCCTGTCTGGAAGAGATGGAGCTGAACGTCCCCGAGCCTGAGCCAGTAGACCGGGAAGCCGAAGTTCGGAGCGGGCACGCGCTCCATCCCGAGGACGTTCTCGTAGAACTCTGCCGAGGCCTCGATGTCGTCAGCCTGGATGCTCACGTGGTTCAGGCGAGTGGCGCGCATCGCGACATGGTAACCCGCTAGCCTCCCGCGGAGAGACCTGGCGATGACCCGAGAGGGAGGCACGATGACCGAGACGTACCGGGCGATCATTCCGTACGAGTCGCTCGATCCGCTGACGATCGGCGCTTCGGGTGACGACGAGAAGGTCAACCGGGACCAGCTCGAGCTCGAGATTCCCGAGGCGAACCTGCTAGCCGCGATCTACCCGGACGAGCCGGCACCCGTGCCGGACGCGACCGAGGCGGCTCGCGCTGCGCTCGAGTCTCCGGTGGCCGGGCCGCGCTTCTCGGAGCTCCTCGCGTCTGCGACGAGCGTGGCGATCGTCATCGACAACCAGTTCCGCCCCACGCCGCAGTCGAAGCTCCTGCCGGCGGTCTTCGATGCGCTCGAGGCTGCCGGAGTCGCCGACGCCTGCGTTGTCTGCGCGAACGGGAAGGTCTTCCCGATGTCGGAGTCAGACATCGAGCAGAAGATCGGGAAGGACAACCTCGCGCGAATGGAGCGCCTGGGGATCCCGTTCTTCCAGAACGAGCCAAGGAACGCGGAGGCCTACACCTACGTCGGTGTCTCGTCGCGCGGCACACCCGTCTGGCTTCACAACGAGGTTGCGAAGCGTGACGTCACCATCACGATCGGCCAGGCCCAGGCGAACCACTGGGGCGCCGGCGGAGGCGGCAAGCTGATCCTCCCCGGCGTCGTGTCAGACGAGACGATCGAGTCGAACCACTGCAACCTGGTGCCGTCTCCGCAAACGCACTACGGCGCGTACGCGGGGCCGATGCGCTCCGACATCGACGAGGTCGCGACGATGTGCGGGCTCGACTGCACGATGAACGTCGTCCTCGACACCCACGGCCGCGTGATCGATTGCCTGTTCGGTGCCCACCCGGCGGCGCACGTGCGAGCGATCGAGCGCTTCAACGAGATCTACGCGTACGAGAACCCGGTTGCCGAGAAGGGTCCCGCGGACATCGCGATCTGCGGCGTCTTCGCGCCGACCGACCACCTCTTCTTCCACACCGGCTGGGGATGCATGTCGGCCGACCTCGTGGTCCGCGAGGGCGGCACGATCATCTATGCGAGCCCCTCCCCGGGTGTCTCGACGGCGATCGGCGACTTCCCCGGCCTGGCGCTGATGGATCTCATGAAGCCGTACATGCCTCCGACCCGCGAGCACTATCAGCAGGTTCTGAGAGACATTCACGCCCGCACGATCCAGATGTGGGCCGGCTGTATCTGGGTGCCGATCTACGAGGTGATGACGCGCAAGCACCTGACGATGGTCACCCTCGAGGAGAACCTCGAAATGGCCGCGGACATCGGAATCGATGCGATGACCTCCCTCGACGCCGCCTTCGCACAGGCCATGGAGCGACACGGGCCCGACGCAAAGGTGATCGTGCTCCCGTTCGCGCGCTATCAGCTGCCGCGGAATGCGATACGGATGCACGCCGAGGAAGTCACCGTGCTCGAAGAGGTCAGGCTGTAGGGACGTATCGGCCTATCCTGTGAGCCATGGCCACCGGCCCGAACGGGGGTGAGGTGCGTGGCTCGACGACGATCGTCGAGTTGCTCCGGCGCTACCCGAACGGCGACGCTGCACGGCTCATGTCCCGCCTCGCGTGGCCGTGCGCCCACTGCGGCGGCGCGTTCCACGAACCGCTGACGATGGCGGCGAAGCGCCACAGGAACTCACCGAGAGCCGTCCTCGAGGTATTCCGTGCACTCGAGCGAGACGGCGGTCCGAGCGACGAGCAGGTCGCACGGGCCGCCGAGAAGGTCGTGTGACGGCGACAGCTACTTGCCGAGGAGCTTCCCGAGAGCATCGTCGAGCCCGCCGACGTCCGGAAGCTTTCCATCTGGCGTGAGCTTGTCGACGAGCCCGGGAAGGGCGTCCGCGAGCCCCAACGCGGCGTCGTCCTCGGACACTCCCGCCTTCTGTGCGATCTGGGAGATCTCGCTCGAGCCCAGGGCCTGCTTGATCTCGTCGCCGGAGATCGACGCGTTGTCGCCCTTGCCGATCCAGGATTGAAGCTTGTCGTCGAGACCTGCGGCCTGCAGCTGGCTCATGATCCCGTCCAGCCCGCCGGCCGAGCCAAGGAGCCCTTCGACCTGACCGAAAACGCCGGAGAGATCGCCACCCTTCCCTCCGAGCATCCCCATCAGCTGATCCGCGAGACCCATGTCCCGTCCTTTCGTTCGTGGAAGTCGCCGGAGAGTGTACGGACTCACCGACGGTGGGCCCCCGAGCACCGTTCGTGCGGGGCAACCCGCCAGTTCGGGGTCAGACCCCTCGCGGCGTGCGATCGATCCGTGACGCTTCCGGGGGAATGTCGTTGCGATGGTTCGCGTTTCGTCTGCAAGCTCGGGTGTCGCGTCGATGCAGCGCCAACGTCGTGCCGCAGGGACTGTCCGGAGCAGACGTGACTCGAGCCGGGCTCCTGTGGATCGTTCGTGCGTGATCCGTGGCAGTCAGACGCTCGGCGCAACCCTCCTCGTGCGTGTCTCGAACGGCCGGGGCAACCCGCGGGTCTAGGATCCGCTCCATGCAGCTCGACGGCGTGCTCTTCGACCTCGACGGGACGCTCGCGGACACCGCATCCGCCGAGCGCGACACGTGGCCTGCGCTCGCGGACGTCATCGAGAACCGGGTTCCTGCCGTCGACCAGGACGAGTTGAGCCTGCGGTACAGCGCGGTCTTCGAGCGCCACTGGGCTGATTTCCTGCACGGCCGGATCGACTTCGGCGAATATCGCTGGAACCGCCTTCGGGACGCGGTGGCGCCGTGGGCCGAGCTCGACGAAGGGCTGTTCGACGCATATCGCAGCGAGAAGCGCCGGAGCATCGAGCGCCTCCGTCCCTTCGACGACGCCTTCGACACGCTTGCCGAGCTGCGAACGGCCGGGCTCCGCGTCGGCCTCCTGACGAACGGCCCATCCTGGCTCCAGCGCCGCAAGCTCGAGGTCACCGACCTTGCTCGTGAGCTCGATGCGATCGCGATCTCGGAGGAGATCGGCGTTGCGAAACCCGAGCCGCAGGCCTTCCGTCTCGCCGCCGAGATGCTCGGGTGCGAGCCGCATGCCCTCGCGATGGTGGGGGACTCGCCCGCCTACGACATCGCGGGGGCCATCGGCGCCGGGCTCGCCGTCGCAGTGCTGATCGGCGCCGTCGAGCCCCGCCCGGAGGGCACGCTCACGGTCCGGACGCTCCGTGAGGTGCCGGGGGCTCTCGGCTTCAGCCCGGCGCCCGGAGCTGACCGACGAACGCCGCGGTGAGCGAGCCCGACCGGAACGGCACGTCGTCGATCTCGACCGCCGCATAGCCAGCGGCGCGAACCGCGGCCACGATCTCGGCCACCCCGTCGCCCGTCAGCGCTCGCGGAAGCTCGTCTTCGGCGAGCTGGACGAGGCCTCGCTCGCCGTAGTGCCTGACCCGAAGCACCCTGTACCCGAGCTTCTTCAGTGCTCGCTCGGCAGCGTCGACGCGAGCCAGGGCGTCCGGCGCGACGGGCGTTCCGTGAGGAAGGCGTGAGGCAAGGCACGGCGACGCGGGCTTCTCCGCGCTCGGAACACCGAGCGCTCGGGCCAGGGACCGCACCTCGGCCTTCGAGACACCCGCTTCGAGCAGCGGGTGGACGACACCGTGCTCGGCCGCGGCCTTCAGGCCCGGACGCCAGTCTCCGAGGTCGTCGGCGTTCGCACCCGAGAGGACGGCTGCGTACCCCCGACGCGCGGCAAGCAGCTCCAGCCGGTCGTAGAGCTCGCTCTTGCAGTGGTAACAGCGGTCCGGGCCGTTCCGGCGATATCCCTCACGGTCGAGCTCGGCCGTCGTGATCTGCTCGTGCGCGATGCCGATCGCCTCGGCGACCCGGCGTGCGCCGGCGAGCTCTCCCGTCGCCAGGGCCGGAGATACGGCCGTCACAGCCAGCGATTCACCGCCAAGCGCCCGCGCGGCGAGGGCTGCGACGAGCGAGGAATCGACGCCTCCCGAGAATGCGACCACCGCACTCCCGAGATCCGCGATCCTCTGCTCGAGCTGCATCACGCGATCCATTACGGCGACTGTACCCACGGATCAGGCGGGCTCTCCAGCCGAGAACCGCGTGAGCGCCTCGGCCCAGACCTCCTTGACTGCCCGGCCGGTCTGCGCGGCGAGAGCGGCGCAGTCGTCGTGCTCGGGCGCCACGTTGACGACCCGTCCGTCCAGCAGTCCGACCTTGACGCGGACGTGGCCGCCGGTCACGGCGATACGACGGTCCTCTCGGTCGAGCTCGTAGCGCCCGAGTCGCGACACGCGAACGCCCAGCGCGCTCGTCTCCTCGAGAATTGCGCCGACGACCCGCTGCTCGTCCGACGGGCGAGCGAGCGCTGACAGCACGATGCCCGGTCGGCCTTTCTTCATCTGCGCCGACACGGTCCAGACGTCGAGCGCCCCGGCCGCGAAGCAGCGCTCGACCGCGTCGGGCACGAGCTCGGGATTCAGGTCGTCGAGGTTCGTCTCGATCAGCGTGACGAGGCCGGACGCGGCAGGCTCGGTACGGCCGACGAGGACCCGGAGAACGTTTGGGCGCTCGGGGAAATCGGCGGTGCCGGCGCCGTAGCCGACCTCATCGAGCACGAGCGGCGGCGGCACGCCGTACTCGGAGGCGAAGGTGGCAGCGAGCGCCGCTCCGGTCGGCGTCACGAGCTCCTGGGAGAGGTCGACGCCGACGATCGGCGCACCAATCAGGAGCCGAAGCGTCGCCGGCGCGGGGACCGGCAGAACACCATGCGCTGCCGAAACGAGTCCGCGCGGGTACGGCAGTGGTGAGCAGACGACGCGCTCGATGCCGAGCGAATCGACGAGTACCGCAACGCCGCAGATGTCGACGAGTGTGTCGATTCCGCCCAGCTCGTGAAACCGAACGTCGTCGATCGGCGCCCTGTGGATCTCGGACTCCGCTTCGGCGAGCCTGCGGAATGCCTCGAGCGCATGGATGCGCGCCGCTTCAGGTAGGTCTCCGGCCTCGATGATCTCGCGCATCGCACGCCAGGTTCGGGGTGGCGGCGCCTCCGGCTCGGCAATGTGGACGTGCAGCGCACCGATGCCGTGGCGCTCGGTCTCGGTCACGACGACTTCGACTGGGCCGATGCCGAGTTGTCCGGGAACCCGATCGAGCACCTCTCGGTCGGCGCCGGCGTGCAGGAGCGCTGCCAGCAGCATGTCGCCGGCGATTCCACCGATGCAGTCGAGGTAGAGGATCCGGGTCACAGAGCCGTCGCCGCCGCGCGGGCGATCCGAGCGGCGATCGTACCGGCTCCGAACCCGTCGTCGATCCCGACGACGGCGAGCCCGGCCGCGCACGAGCAGAGCATGGCGTTGAGCGCGGTCTCGCCTCCGCGTGCCGAGCCGTAGCCGACGCTCGTCGGGAGACCGATGACCGGCGCCGCGGCCAGACCGCCGACGACGCTCGCGAGCGCACCGTCCATTCCAGCGGCAACGACGACGCAGTCGGCCCGCTCGAGGTCGGGAAGCACGGTGGCCAACCGGTGGAGGCCGGCCACGCCGCAGTCCTCGTGGACGAGAACCGAGGTTCCGAGGAGCTCGGCGCGGATCCGCGCCTCGTGCAGGACAGGTCCGTCGGACGTTCCCGCCGAGACCATGACCACGAGCCCTCGCGCCTCGGGAACGCCCCGCGCGATCCACACGGCCCGGGCACGAACGTCCTCCTGCGCGCCCGGGACGACCTCCTGTACCGCGCGTCGCACGGAGGCGTCGGCCCGCGTGACGAGCACGCTCCCGGCGCCGCCATCGAGCAGGGCCGTCACGATCGCTGCAACCTGATCGGGCTCCTTCCCCTCGGCGAGCACGGCCTCCGGTGCACCCTGGCGGAGCTCCCGATGGACGTCGACGCGTGCGAAGCCGAGATCCCGGAACGGGAGGACGGAGAGCCGGTCGATCGCCGTCGCGACGTCGACCTCTCCGCTTCGAACACCCTGGAGGAGCGCTTCGAGCTCGGCGCGCAGTCCGGTCATGTCAGGCCCGCCGCCCGGCGGGCACGGGTCAACGGCTCGCGCCGAGCAGGTTCAGGATGAGCAGGAAGATGTTCAGGACGTCGACGAAGATCGACGCAGCGAGGTAGACCGCGTCGTCCGGGTTCGTCGCGCGGCGTACTCGCTGGAAGTCGTACATCGTGTACCCGGCGAAGATCACGAGGCCCAGGATCGAGTAGATCACGTAGCCGCCCGGGATGTTCACGAAGATCATCACGATCCCGAACGCGATCAGCGCCAGCAACGCCCAGAACAGGTAGCGCGCCATCGGCGCGAGATCGCGTCGCGTCGCGTACCCCCAGACGCCGAAGCCGGCGACGAAGAGCGCGGTCGCGCCTGCCGCCTGTGCGACGACCGTGGCGCCGAAAGCCTCCGCGTACGCCTCGACCGTCGGCGCGATCGCAAGCCCGAGCGCGGCGCCGACGACGAACAGCAGAGTCAGCGCGAGGGTGTGGTTCTTGCGGGCGAACTGCAGTCCGATCAGCGCGGCGAAGCCGATGATCCAGAAGGCGATTGCCCAGCCGAACGAGAGGCCCTTGCCGGCCCAGGCGGCAAACGCGCAGACGCCGATGGTCGCCGCGACGAGGAACATCGTGCGGCCGAGGATCTCCTTGGAGCGATCCTGCGTGATAGCAGCGCTTTGCGGCTGCTCGGGAAGGTTGGTCTCGTGCTCGAAGCTCGTCATGGCGCATAGCTTGCCAGATCGGGAGGATCGAGACCATGCGCACTTGACCCGCAGGCATGGCGGTTGGGAGAATCGCCGAATCGTGACCGGGCGCCATCAGCCGGGCTCCGAGCTCCTTCTCGACGGACTTCAGCAGGCGCTCGCCTCGGGCGAGCCCTCGATCGACGAGACCCTCGGCGAGATTCAGGACAGCACGGGGGCGGATCTCGTGTCGATCGCTGCGATCGAGCGCCGCCGTAGCTTCGAGATCCTGTCGTCGTGCGGCGAGCGGATGCTCGCTCAGCGCACTCGCTTTCCTCTCCGAACGTCCACGACGTTCTCGAGAGCGGCCGACGGCGAGACGTTCGTCGGTACCGACTTCGAGCGGGACTGCGAATTCACGCGTCCCATCGACCAGCTTCTTCGAGCGCGGTTCCGTTCTGGCGCGTGCCTGCCCCTCCCGACGACGACTGGGCCCTCCGGTGCCCTATCCGTCTTCTTCCATCGTCCCGGCAGCGGGGTTCGCCGTATCGCGCGGACACTCGGCCAGGTCACGGAGCAGCTCTCGCTGGCCCTGTCACGACGGTGGTCCCCGCCCATCGATGTCTTGATCTGCCACGACGACGAACTGCTCGGCATGGGTTTGCTCCACGTCCTGAGCACCACAGACACGCTCCAGGGACGGCTTGCCCGGTCGCTCGACGAGGCAATGAGTGAAGTGACGCGCGGCACTCCACACGTCCTGGTCACCGACATCACGCTGGAGGGCGTTCGTGTCGACGGCTGGATCGATTCCCTGCGCACGATCGGGGTCGCTGCGCCTCTCGTCGTCGTGCCAAGTCGCGACTCGATCGAGAACTACGACGCCGCACTGACCGCTGGAGCGGCGGGATACGTCGAGAGACCCGTCGTGACCACTGCGCTCAAGGAGGCAATTGCAACGGTCGCGGCCGGCGACACGGTCTTGCCGGACAGACCGCCCCTGGGTCGTGGCGAACGCATCACCATCCGCGAACGGGAGGTTCTCGACGGCCTCGATCGTGGTCTCCGACTGAAGGAGATCGCCGTGGCGATGGGTGTCTCACACGCCACCGTCAAGGCGCACACCCGGAACCTCTTTCGCAAGCTGAACGTCTCGTCGCGAGCTGAGGCGACCCACGAGGCGCGACACCGCGGCATCCTCGTCTGACCTCTCGACACGCGCGTGCCACGGTCGTCCGTTTGGACGATTGTTCTCGTTCCGCGGAGGGTTCACGATCCGTCCCACGTTCGAGCCTGCGGGAGGGTGCGACGACCCCGTCGCATCGGCAGGCCGATCTCTGGCGCTCGACCTGGGGGAGGTTCGGGATGTGTGAGCATCTGGACAAGGCAGAGAAGTCATTCGACCGGCGAACGCTCATCGTCGGTGCCGGCGCAACGCTCGCCGCGGCGGGTCTCGCGAAGGCATTGGTCCTGCCCGACGGCGCTTCGGCCCACGAGCACGGCACAGCGGCTGACGGGACGATCCTCGCGTCCGAGGTCCGGGCCGGGGGGCCGAACTCCATTCTCGAGACGGTGACCGGTCCGAAGAAGGGAAGCGAGGTGAACTGGGCCGTCGGGCACGAGCACTTCTTCGTCGACTTCTACGGCCCGACCGACCCGAAGTACATGGACGTGAACTGGGCAGACGTGACCGGGGCCTGCGTCAACAGCGCGAACGAGCTTCGGGCACAGGGGGTCGACCTCTTCATCGACTGGACGAACATGGGTGTCGGACGTAATGCGTTGCTGCTCCGAGATATCTCTCGCCGAACGGGCATGAACGTCGTCTGCGCCACGGGGATCTACAAGAGCTACGTTCCTCCGGAGTTCGCGGACTCGTCGATCGACGACATCGCCGAGCACTTCTACCGCGAGCTGACGAAGGGGATCGACGGAACACCGATCCGGGCCGGCTGGATCAAGTGTGCGACGACCGAGGACGGGCCAACCGCAACCGACTCCCGCATCCACGTGGCGGCGGCCAAGGCCGCGAAGCGTGCTGGATGCACCATCAGCCTGCACAGCCCGCACTACGAGGCGACGAAAGCCGTCGTCAAGACGTTCCAGAACGAGGGCTTCAACCTGAAGCGCTTCCTGTGGGGACACTCTCAGGTCTCGACGGTCGAGGAGCACAAGAAGATCGCGGCGATGGGCGCGATGGTGCAGTACGACGCGATCAGCGCGACCACCGACGAGTTCTTCCACGGACCCACGGACGACGATTCCATGCTCGATCGGATTCAGGGGATGGTCGATGCGGGCTACGGCGACCGCGTCATCGTCTCGGCGG
Organism: uncultured Thermoleophilia bacterium; assembly: GCA_963710975.1. Taxonomy (GTDB): domain Bacteria; phylum Actinomycetota; class Thermoleophilia; order Gaiellales; family Gaiellaceae; genus JBBQXH01. Next base: position 203,895 of record CAVQCG010000001.1, read on the forward strand.
ATGCATCGGTCTTCGTCAACCCGGCGATCTACCAGTACGACCGCCAGAACACCTACGTCTACCGCACGTTCGTCCCGAAGCTGCAGGAGCGTCTCGGAAAGGACAAGGCCCAGGTCGTCCTGCGAGACAACGTGATCCGCGCGTTCAGGCGCGGAGACAACGTGCACTGAGCCGCTCCTTTCAGCCCCGCCCCGGACGGTGCCTTCACGCCCGGGGCGGGGCTGCTCCACGATAGGTTCCTTCTGCATGGCGCCCGACGTCGTCACCCCACCGTGGGTCGGTCAGCCGATCGAGCGCCTCGAGGACGAGGCGTTGCTCCGTGGAGGCGGCCGGTACCTGGACGACCTCGACCCTGTGCCGAACTCCTGCCACGCCGCGATCCTGCGCTCGCAGGTGGCCCACGCGCGGATCACGCGACTCGATTCGAGCAGGGCGCTCGAGCTGCCCGGGGTGGTCGGCGTCCTTACGGGCGAGGACGTCGCGTCGATGTCCGCGCCGTTTCCGGCCGGCGTCGACAGCCCGATCCCGTACCGGGCCGCGGCCCACCAGGTCGCTCGCTACGTCGGCGAGCCGCTCGCTGTCGTCGTCGCTCGCGACCGGTATCTCGCGGAAGACGCACTCGAGCTGATCGAGGTCGACTACGAGTCGCTCGAACCGGTCATGGATCCGCTCGCAGCCGCGGGCGCACCGGGCCTCGTCGGCTCGGATCGCTCGTTTCGTTACGGCGACCCCGAGGGAGCGTTCGCGCGGGCCGACCTCGTCGTCGCAGGCCGGTACACGTTCCCGCGCTGGAGCTGCACGCCGGTCGAGTGCTACGGCGTGATCGCCGATTGGGACACGGCGAGGGGCTCGCTGACCGCCTGGGCGAACTTCCAGGGCCCGTTCACGCTCCATTCGGTCGCCGCCGCCTCGCTCGGGCTTCCCGGATCCAAGCTGCGCCTGATCACGCCGCCGGACTCGGGCGGGAGCTACGGGATCAAGTCGACCGTCTACGTCTACGTCGTCCTCATGGCGCTCGCCTCGAAGAAGCTCGGCGTCCCCGTTCGCTGGATCGAAGATCGCCTCGAGCACCTCGCCGCGAGCTCCGGCGCGACGGCCCGTGTGACCGATGTCGAGGCCGCGTTCTCGAGCGACGGCGAGCTCCTCGGCCTTCGCTACGACGCCGTCGAGGACGTTGGTGCCTACGTTCGCGCACCCGAGCCGGCGACGCTCTACCGGATGCACGGCTCGCTCTCGGGCGCCTACCGGGTTCAGAACGTCGCGGTGAGGAACCGCGTCGTGATGACGAACCGCTGTCCGAGCGGGCTGAACCGTGGGTTCGGTGGGCCGCAGCTCTACTTCGGGCTCGAGCGGACGATGACGGTCGCGGCGCGCAAGCTCGGCCTCGACCCGATCGACGTCATTCGCCGCAACCTGATCCCTGCTCATGAATTCCCGTACCGCACGCCGTCCGGCGGCCTCTACGACTCCGGCGACTACGCGGCCTGCCTCGACGACGCGCTGCGGCTCGTGCGCTACGAGGAACAGCGCGCCGACCAGGAGCGTGCCCGCGCCGAGGGCAGGCTCGTCGGGGTGGGGCTCGCCTGCGTCGTCGAGCCGTCGATCTCGAACATGGGCTACATCACGCTCGCGCGAACGGCGCAGGAGCGGGCGCAGGAGCTTCCGAAGTCGGGAAATGCGGAGGGCGCAACGGTGATCGTCTCCCCGCTCGGCGGCATCACCGTGCGGATCGCGACGACGCCGCAGGGGCAGGGGCACGGGACGGTGTGCGCGCAGATCGTCGCCGACCAGCTCGGCGTCCGCCCGGCCGACGTCGACGTCCTGACCGACATGGACACCTCGACGAGCGCCTGGACGGTCGCCTCGGGCAACTACTCGTCCCGCTTCTCGGGCGTCGGCGCAGGCGCAGTCCTCCGCGCCGCCGAGGCGGTCGCCGGGAAGGCCAGGGCGATCGCGGCGCACCAGCTCGAGTGCGCGCCCGAGGACGTACGCCTCGTGTCCGGCCGGGCAACCGTCGCTGGGAAACCCGGCGAGGGGATCTCGCTCCGGCGCATCGCAGGCGTCGCGCACTGGAATCCCGAGTCGCTGCCAGCCGGGATGGAAGCGGGCCTCCAGGCGACGGCGTTCTATTCGGCGCCGAATCTCGATCCACCTGACGCCGAGGACCGGGTCGCATCCTCGGCGGCGCACGGCTTCCTCGCGGATGTCGCGGTCGTCGAGATCGACCGGGACACCGGAGAGGTGACGGTGCTCGACTACGCAACGGTGCACGACGCGGGCCGGCTCCTCAACCCGTTGATCGTCGACGGGCAGGTGCGCGGCGGCTTCGCTCACGGCGCCGCAGTGGCACTCTTCGAGCGAACCGTCTACGACGGGGACGGCAACCTTCTCACCGGCAGCTTCATGGATTACCTCTGCCCCACCGCACCCGATCTCCCACCGCTCGTATCGGAGCACCGTGAAACCCCCTCGCCGTTCACCGCGCTCGGCGCGAAGGGGCTGGGCGAGGGCAACACGATGAGCGCCCCGGCCGCAATCGCGAACGCCGTCGCCGACGCGCTCGGCCGTGACGACATCGAGCTCCCGCTCACGGCGCCCCGGGTCTGGGAGCTGCTGTCGTGAAGCCTGCACCGTTCGAGTACCTTCGGCCCGACTCCCTTGACGAGGCACTCGACACACTCGCCGAGCACGGCTACGACGCGAAAGTGCTCGCCGGCGGGCAGAGCCTCGTCCCGCTCCTCAACATGCGCTTCGCGCGTCCCGAGATCCTCGTCGACGTCAACCGGCTTCCGGGGCTCGACGGCATCACGATGGAAGACGGGCGGATTCGTGCAGGAACGCTGGTTCGGCAAGCGGCCTTCGAGGCCTCTCATGACGTGCGGCGCGAGCTTCCGCTCGTTGCCGAGTGCATCCCGTACATCGGCCACTTCGTGACGCGAAACCGCGGAACGGTCGGAGGGTCGATCGCGCATGCGGACGCGCGCGCGGAGCTTCCAGTTGCCCTGACGGCGCTCGGTGGCTCCGTCACCGTCTCCTCGAAGCGAGGTATGCGGACGGTCGCGGCGGAGGACTTCTTCGTCACGCACTTCACCAGCGCGCTCGAGCCGGACGAGCTCGTGGTCGACACATCGTGGCCGTCGGCCGGAGCCGGCTGCGGCTACGCCTTCGAGGAATTCGCGCAGCGCAGCGGCGACTACGCGCTCGGGATGACGGCATGTGTGATCCGAGCCGAGAACGGAGCCGTTGCCGAAGCTCGCGTCGTCCTCGGGTCGACCGTCGAGCGGCCGACGCCTCTGACGGACGTGGCCGAGCGCCTCCGCGGCGGCAACGTGACGCAGGACGACGCGCGGGAAGCTGGTGCGCTCGCGGCTGCCGCTGTCGAGCCTGTGGACGGGCTGCACGCGTCGGCGGCGTATCAGCGCCACCTGACCGGACTTCTGGTCGAGCGCGCGGTCCTGCGCGCCTGGCTGAGCGCGACGACGGGAGAGTCGTGATCCCGATCGAGGTGATCGTGAACGGCCGGCGTTACCTCGAGACCGTCGAGCCGCGCCTCCTCCTGACGGACTTCCTCCGTCACACCCTCGGGTTGACCGGAACGCACGTGGGCTGCGAGCACGGCGTCTGCGGCTGCTGCACGGTTCTCATGGACGGGGTCTCCGTCCGCGGCTGCCTCCTCCTCGCCGTGCAGGCCGACGGCGTGGAGCTCCGGACGGTCGAGTCGCTCGCCGTGGACGGTGAGCTCAACCCGCTCCAGCAGGCGTTCAGGGAGTGTCACGCCCTGCAGTGCGGGTTCTGCACTCCCGGAATCCTCATGGCCGCAACCGACTTCCTCGAGCGCAACCCGTCACCGTCACGTGACGAGATCACCGACATGCTCTCGGGCCACCTGTGCCGCTGCACCGGTTACGAGCCGATCGTCGAGGCGATCGCCCGGACCGCCGAGCGCGGCCGATGAACCTTGCGCTCTCCCTGCTCTACGCCGCCGAGCGCACCCCTCGCACCGAGGCGCTCGTCGACGGCGACGCGCGACTGACCTACGCCGACCTTCGCAGCCTGGCGGCGCGGGTCGCAGGCGGTCTCTCCGCGCAGGGTGTCGGGCAGGGCGACCGGGTCGCCGCGGTCGTCACGAATCGTCGCGAGTCCGTGATCCTCTTCTGGGCCTGCCAGTGGCTCGGCGCCGTCCTCGTACCGCTCTCGCACCGGGTCCCGCGAGAGGATGTGGAGTACTGCGTCGCCGACTCGGGCGCTCGGCTGCTCCTCGAGGAAGACGCGGAGATCGAATCTCTCGCCGGCACCGAGCACCCCGGCGCCCTCGACGGTGACGAGGGCGAGCCCGCCGTGATGCTCTACACGTCCGGGACGACGGGCCGGCCGAAAGGGGTGCCGCGTTCGCACCGCGCCGAGCGGGCCGGCGGGCTCTCGCAGGTGATTCAGCACGGGTACCGCTTCGGAGATCGAACCCTCGGGGTCATGCCCCTCTACCACACGATGGGTGACCACTCGCTGATCGCGATGTCGCTCATAGGCGGGTGCTACGTCTGCCAGCGGGCCTGGAATCCCGAGGCGGCGCTCCGGCTGATCGAGGCCGAGCGGGTCAGCTCGCTCTACCTCGCACCGACGCTCTTCCATGATCTGGTGATGCATCCGCGGCTCGCGGACCACGACACGTCGTCGGTCGAAGCGGTCGGATACGCAGGATCGGCCATGACCGGCGCCCTTGTCGAGCGGGTGGCGGCGGCCTTCGGCCCCCGAGTGTTCGTGAACCACTACGGCTCCACCGAGATCTACACGTTCTCGATCCACCGCGACCAGGTTGCCAAGCCGGGATGCGCAGGAAAGGCGGCGTTGAACGCCCGACTGCGCCTCGTCGCACCGGATCCCGAGGCTGGGCCGGACGACGTCGTCGCTCCGGGCGCAGAAGGGCAGATCATCTGCCACCTCTCCTCCGACGAGGCTTTCGAGCGCTACTGGAACCGCCCGGATGCAGACGCGAAGGCGCTGAAGGGCGGCTGGTACTTCACCGGCGACCTCGGGCGGCTCGACGACGACGCTGACCTCTGGCTCGTCGGACGGGTCGACGACATGATCATCTCGGGCGGCGAGAACATCCACCCGCTCGAGGTCGAGGACGTTCTCGCCCGCGCACCAGGTGTGCATGAGGTCGCGGTGATCGGATCGCCGGACGACCGCTGGGGGCACCGCGTCGTGGCGTGCGTCGTGGCCGACCCCGGGATCACGGCGGCCGAGCTCGACGCCTTCTGCCTCGCCTCCGACAACCTCGCCCGTTTCAAGCGGCCACGCGAGTACCGCTTCGTCGACACCCTGCCCAAGAGCGCGTCGGGCAAGATCCTCCGCCGCCGCCTACGAGAAGGGGACACACCTTGACCTCCGACAACCTCCGCTACGACGGTTTTCGAGTCGCGCACGACCAGCGTGGCGCCGTCACGATCACGCTCGACGTCCCCGAGAAGATGAACCGGGTTTCGATGGACGCACGGGAACAGCTGGCGGGGCTCTTTGCCGAGCTCGGGGACGACCCGGACGTACGGGCCGTGGTCCTCACCGGAGCCGGCGAGAAGGCGTTCACCGCCGGCGGGGACATCGCGGGATTCATGCAGCGCAGCCCGGAGCACGTCTCGCGGCTCGCCTGGAACGTCGCAGCTGCCGAGCGGTGCCCGAAGCCGGTGATCGCCCGGATCCGCGGGTTCTGCCTCGGAGTCGGCATGGAGCTCGCGCTCGCGTGCGACTTCCGAATCGCCGCCGAGGACGCGCAGCTCGGCCTCCCCGAAGTCGGCCTCGGCATGATTCCCGGCTCGGGCGGCACGCAGCGACTCGCGCGCTTGATCGGACTCGGGCGTGCAAAAGACGTGATCATGCGGAGGCGGCGGATCACTGCAGCAGACGCTCTCGCGTGGGGCCTCGTCACGGAGGTTGTCCCGGTGGACGAGCTCGACGGCGCGGTCGAGCGCCTCCTCGACGATCTGCTTCAGCTGTCACCGCTCGCGCTCGGCATGGCCAAGCGCGTGCTGAACCACGCATACGACGGCCCGCTGCATCTCGGCCTCGAGCTCGAGGGTCTCGCCTACGGGCTGCTCCGCTCGACGCACGACTTCGCGGAGGGCGTCGAGGCGTTCGGCGAGAAGCGCAAGCCGCAGTTCGAAGGGCGGTAGTACGGTACCGCTGACCCACCGGCAATACGGAAAGGAGACACCGCAATGAGCAAGAGCGACAACCCGGTCGTGGTGATCGTCGGCGACTACGCGAGCGTCGCGGGCGCGGAGGAAGACTGGGGGGTCATCAAGGACCTCCACAAGGCGCAGGTCATCGGAACCTACGATGCCGCGCTCGTCACGAAGGACGAGAAAGGCAAGCCGAAGATCGTCCACAAGACCGAGAAGCCGACGCAGCACGGGGGCTGGGCGGGCCTCGGCGTCGGCGCGCTCTTCGGCCTCCTGTTCCCGCCGAGCCTGCTCGTCAGCGGCGCGGTTGGGGCGGGAATCGGCGGCGTGATCGGCCACCTCTCCGGCGGCATGTCGAGAGGCGACCTCAAGGATCTCGGCGATGCGCTCGACGAGGGCGAAGCGCTCATCGTCGTCATCGGCGAGCTGACCATCGAGCGAGCGGTCGACGAGGCGCTGAAGGACGCGAAGAAGACGACGAAGAAGCAGATCGACGCGGATGCGAAGGCGATGAAGGCGGCGGTCGACGCCGCGTAGCGCACTGGTCGCACGAACGAGGCGAGGGTCGAATTGAAGGCGTACCGCGGCCGCCGTGCGATCTTCCACGTCCTTACGACGTGGTTGATCACGGCGGTCGCCCTGCGCCTGCTCTCGGCCGTGATCCCCGGCTACGACGTCGAGAGCTGGAACGCGGCGATCTGGGGCGCGGCGTGGATCGGGATCCTGAACGCGCTCCTCTGGCCACTCCTGATCCGCTTCGCGCTCCCGATCACGGTTCTCACGCTCGGGTTCGCCGCGATCCTCATGAACGGGGTGATCGTGTGGCTCGCGTCGCAATTCGTCGACGGCTTCAACGTCGAGACCATCTGGGCCGGGATCATCGTCGCGCTCTGGATCACGATCGTGACGACCATCGTCACGACGCTGTTCGGCATCGACGACGACAACGTCTACTACCGGAACGTCGTCAAGCGAGCCGCGAAGCGAGGTGGGGCAGTCGCATCCGACGTCCCCGGGATCTTCTTCCTCGAGATCGACGGGCTCGGGCACGACGTTCTCCAACGCGCGATCCGAAACGGCGATGCACCCATGATGTCGCGCTTGCTCCACGACGGATCGCACCGGCTGCTCACCTGGGAGACGGACTGGTCGTCCCAGACAGGTGCCTCCCAGACGGGCCTCCTGCACGGCACGAACGAGGGCATCGTCGCGTTCCGCTGGTGGGAGAAGGAGCGGGGCGCCGCGGTCGCGTCGTCGTCGATCAGGGACGTCATGGCGATCGAGCAGCGCCTCTCCAACGGAAAGGGGATCCTGTACAGCGACGGCGCCAGTCGCGCGAACATGTACTCGGGCGACGCGCCGCACAGCCTCCTGACGATCTCGACGGTGCTGCGCCGCGATCGCCACGAGGGAAGACTCGGAGGCGACTACTACGCCTACTTCGCGAACCCCTACAACCTCGCACGAACGTTCATCCTCGTTATCGCAGAGCTCGTGCGGGAGCTCTGGCAGGCGAACCAGCAGAAGCGGCTCGACATCCGGCCCCGCGTGCATCGAGGGCTCTTCCCCTACCCGCTCATGCGGGCCTGGATGAGCATCGTCCAGCGCGACCTCCAGGTGCAGGCGCTCATCGGTGACGTCTACGCGGGCAGACCCGTTGCCTACACGACATTCTCGGGATACGACGAGGTCGCCCATCACTCGGGCATCGAGCGGCGGGAGACGCTCGACGTTCTCCGGCGTCTCGACGGCCAGTTCGCGCGGATCGCGACCGCCGCCGAAGAAGCGCCTCGTCCGTACCGCTTCGTCGTCCTCTCCGACCACGGCCAGAGCCAGGGAGCGACCTTCAAGCAGCGATACGAGACGACGCTCGACGAGCTCGTGAAGGCCCAGTGTGCCTCCGACGAGGTCGAGGCTGCCGTCCAGAGCGACGAGGGCTGGACGTACCTGAGCGCGGCGGCGACCGAGGCGGCGAGAGGTGCCGGCTTCCTCGGAAAGACCATCCGCGGCCTGACCCGGAAGAAGCACGTCGGCGACGCTGTCGTCCTCGGCGAGCACGAACGGGAGAGGCAGGCGCACGAGGACGCACGGAAAGCGATCCCGGAGGTCGTAGCGATGGCCTCGGGGTGCCTCGGCCTTGTCTACTTCCCGCGTGAGCCTGGCCGGCTCACCCTCGAGCGACTGAACGAGCTTCACCCGACCGTCATCCCGACGCTCCGAGATCATCCAGGGATCGGGTTCCTCCTCGTTCGCTCGGAAAAGGACGGCGCAGTCGTGCTCGGCGCGAACGGGACGAACTACCTCGACCAGGATCGGGTCGAAGGCGAGGATCCGCTCGCACCCTTCGGCCCGAATGCGGCTGCCCACGTCAAACGCACGGACGGATTCGAGCACTGCGCAGACATCATGGTCAATAGCACGTACTGGGACGAGGCCGACGAAGTCGCGGCCTTCGAGGAGCTGTGCGGCTCGCATGGCGGCATGGGCGGCGAGCAGGCGTACCCCTTCGTGCTCGTCCCGACCGACTTCGCTCTCCCAGAGGACATGATCCTCGGGGCCGAGGAGATGCATCGCTGGATGCGCCGCTGGCTCGCCGACGCCGGCCAGGACGGGTACGCCGAGTCAGATCGGGTTGCCTCCTTCGTCGCAGGGAATCACGAGCCCCGGACTGACGCTCGGGATGATCCTGTCGAGCGTTGACAGCGTCGTCTCCATCGCGTCCGGACGGAGGCCGCCGGGGCGATCACGGTAGGGGTGGTCGAAGAAGTCGACGACGAGCAGGCTCGTGACGACGATCACCGTGACCGTCCCGATCAGGAGCGCCTGGATTCCGTGCCGTTCGGCCGGGTCGGCAAAGAAGACCATGTAGCCGATGACGATCACCGCCGAGACGATGAGGATGAACCACAGGGGCGCCGGCAGCACGCTGTCCGCGTTGTGGAGCCGGGCGCGTCGACCCTCCTCCCTCTCTGAGGTCTGGTCGAGCCACTTGTCGTAGGCCGACTGTTCGGTTGCCTTCGTGGGCGTCACACCCTTGAACGTCTGGAAGAGCGTGAGCGACCAGCCGTCGACGACGGGGCTGCGGCCTCGTTCGTCGAGGAGCGGCCACTCGTCCGAGACGACCGCCCGTCCGTAGCAGACGAGCTCGCCCTGGAGCTTCGCGCCGGCCGGCGCGGGCAGGAACGCGGCCGTCTCGAACTGCTGCGCCACGCCGACCGCCTCGCTCTCCGCTCCCTGCTCGGCACCGTCGTAGCTCGTGAAGGCGAGGAAGATGACGAACGCGAGGAGCACCGAGAACGCCGTTGCCAGGACGCCGAACACACCCGCGGCCCGGTCGTGACTGTGGAAGTAGCTCCCATGCGGGGCGAACCGCCTGACGAGGAGCAAGAGCCCGGTCATCGCCGCAACCGACGCGAGGATGATGATCGCGGCGAGCCAGAAGTTCACGCGGGCAACCGTACTCCACCGTTGACCAACCGGGTGATAGGTTCAGCCGGTTGAGCGTTCCCACGTCCCCTCCGAGCGCCCGGATGATCGTGATCGCGATGCTCGTCGCGGCATGCCTGACGGCGCTGTTCGCAACGACGTACATCCTGAGCCTCGGGGAGCCGAAGCCGCACGACGTCCCGATCGCCGTCGCCGGCCCCGGTGCGGCGAAGACGGCGGTCGCACTCGAACGCGACGGTGCCTTCCGCACGATCGTCGTTCCAACCGCTGCCGATGCGACGAAGCTGATCGACGATCGCGAGGTCTATGCCGCGCTCATTCCCTCCCAGGGCCGGCTGGTCGTCTCTCAGGCAGCAGGCTTCTCGGCGGCGTCGTTCGTCACGACGGCCATTCCAGCCGCGGCGGCAGCCCAGGGGCAGACGCTGACGATCGAGACCGTCCATCCCCTCCCCGCCGACGACCCACGCGGCCTCGTCCTCTACTTCTTCATCCTCTCGATGGTGTTCGGCGGCTACATCGGGGCGAGCATCCTGTCGGCTCTTGCCGGCACGTCGCCGACAACGCTTCGCAGCGGCGAGCGGCGCATCATCGCGCTCGCGATCTTCTCGATCGCCGCAGGCGTGCTGACGACCCTCGTCGCCGGCGTCGCTCTCGGACACTTCGAGGGCCACATGCTCGAGCTCACGGGCCTGGCGATCCTCGTCGTCTTCGCGGTGGCCGCCTTCGTCGCGGCGCTGCAGATCGCTATCGGGATCCTGGGCTCCCTCGTCGCGATGATCGTCTTCATCTGGCTCGGCTCGCAGGGATCGAGCGGCGCGTCCGCGTGGGAGTTCTTGCCGTGGTTCACGCGCTCGACGGGCCCGTACCTCCCGGCGGGCGCCGGAGTGGATGCCGCTCGAAGCATTCTCTACTTCGACGGTGCCGCGCTCGGCAGAGACCTTCTCGTGCTCGCCGGCTACGCCGTCGCGGGCACGCTCGTCGTACTCCTCGTCGGGCGCCGGCGCGGGCTCGAGCTTCCGCACGAGACGGAGATCGCGGCGGGTACGACCGCCGGCTTCTGACGCGATCGGCGACTCTCGCGGCAAGAGACTAGAGTTCGAGCATGCGGATTCTGTATGGCGTGGCGGGGGACGGAATGGGCCATGCCACACGATCCCGCGTCGTCGTGCAGGAACTCGTGCAGGAGCACGACGTCCGCCTCGTGGCCTCGAGCCACGCGTACTCGTACCTCGCCGGACACTTCCCTGCCGCTCACGACGTCTGGGACCTCACGTCGGCCGACGAGGAGACGGAGGACTGGGAGAGCGCGGTGCTCGACCTGACTGCCACGGTCAGTCGCTGGCCGGCAACCGTGAGAGAGCTGTACCGGCTCGCCGAGGAGTTCCGGCCGGAGATCGTGATCACCGACTGCGAGTCGTTCGTCACCCTCTTCGCCCTGCGCCACGCGCTGCCGCTCATCTCGATCGACCACATCCATGCGATCGACCGCTGCCGGCACGATCCCGGCCTGCTTCGGGGCCACGAGAGCGAGCTCTGGCTGAACCGGCAGATGGTCGGGACGAAGGTTCCGAACGCCGCGCACTACGTGATCAGCACGTTCTTCTTCCCGCTGCTGCTCGAACCCCGGACGACGCTCGTCCCACCTATCCTCCGGCCGGAGATTCTCGCGGCGAAACCCGAGCGGGGAGACCATCTCGTCGCCTACCTACCGGACTCGGGAGACCGGAGGATGGTCTTGGCACTTGCTCGAAGCGGCATCCCCTGCCGGGTCTACGGCACCAGAGCGGACATCGACGAGGATCTGGTCGAGGGATCTGTTACGTACCGGCCGTTCAGCGAGGCGGGCTTCGTCGAGGACATGAGAACGGCACGTGGAGTGGTCGGAGGCGGCAACTTCACGCTCCTGAGCGAAGCGGTGTACCTCGGAAAGCCAACGCTCGCGTCGCCGTCGGGCAACCATTTCGGCCATCTCCTGAACGCGCTCTACCTCGATCGGCTGGACTACGGGCTCTATGCACCGAACCCGGACGATGCCGTGGTCGCGACCTTCCTCGAGCGCGAGTCCGCATACCTCGAGCGGCTCAGTCTCTACACGCAGGACGGCAACACGGTGTCGACCGCGGCGATCCGGCGTGTGGTCGAGGCGGGCGGCAAGCACGACCGTGCAACTTCGCGCCGGCGGACACCGACCCGGCGCTGACCCTCTCGTTACGCAGCTGACCCGGCTGCTTCTTCCTGCGCACCCCGACCCGCTGCCCGATCCCGCGCGACCAGCTGGTGTGCCAGCACGACCTGCATGAGTCCGACGGTCGCGAGGACGAGGATGGCGATGGCGGAATTCACGAGCAACCCCGCCACGAACCCCCGCTCCCAGACCTTGACGATGATCGCATCGTCGATCGAGCTCTCGAGGAAGATCGGGACCGTGACCGCGAAGAAGGTGAGGAAGAAATGAGGCCGGACGAGCCGGGCCGACTCGCGGAACGCGCGGAACGCGCGGAAGTCCTCCATGTTGATCAGCGGCCCGACGATGCTGAAGAGCGTGACGATGATGAGACCCGGGACGATCAGCAGGACGAAGCCCAGGATCACTGCCGCCGCCAGCACGAGCTCGGCAAGGAGGAGTCGCCTCCAGGGAAGCGCCCGCAGCACCTGACCGACCGTGGGGTCGTTCTCGCCGGCGAAGTACGCGCCCATGAGACGGTCGAGCAGTCCGGTGTAGAAGAGCAAGCCGAGCTCGGCTGCGAGGGCAGCCAGAATGGCGCCGGCCAGCACCGTGTAGCGCACCCAGCCGGTCGGATGGTGCCCGTACGCGTGCTGGAGATCCTCGGCAAGGGTCTCGACGATGCTGACCGGTACGAGCACGCAAATGGCCGGCACGGCAACGCGAAGGAAGCGCGCGCGGTAGGCGGCGAACATCGTCCGCACGAGCAGCCGGAACGTCAGGGGCTCGGTCCCCGTCTCTGTCGGGGTGGATTCCACCATCCCTGCGAAACTAGCTTCCCGGTGGGTTCAGGCCGAGCTGTCCAGGCCCCCGCCCGCGTCGGCGGGCGGCCCTGCCGCCGAGTCCCCTCGTCCCGTCACCTTGGCCCCGAGCGCTGATTCCCCATGCTCGGCGGTCGGGAACTCCCGGATCGTCTGCCGGCGCAAGATCTCGAGGCCAACCGTCGCGAGGCCGAACAGCACCACGATCGTGACGAGGTTCCGGGTCGAGCGCCCTGGACCCCAGATCAGGACCAGGAGCAGAACGACGCCGTAGACGCCATAGACGAGGATCGGGTGGGCCATCGCGGGGGCAATCCAGCGCCTCACCGCTACGGCCCATCGGCCGGGGCCAGCGATCCAGCTTCCAAGCAGTCCTACGACTGCCAGGACGAGTAGCGCGATCGTCGAGTCGTGAAGGGCCTGAGTAATGACATCCCAGGCGGCCAGGGCGGCGGGCCTGGAGGCGTCTGAGGGGACCAGCGCGTTCACCAGAGCGTTTCCTATCTGGTTGCGGAACACGACGAGGATCAGGCAGACCACGAGGAGGCCGAAGGAAATCGCGCGGATCGTCTGGCGCCGCCGGCCCCGGGCGAGGTAGACGGCGAGCGCCCAGAAGGCGATCCCGGCGATGCCGAACCAGAACGCGACCGCCTTCAGCACCTTGACGAGCGTCGTCACCGCTTCGAGTCGGCCCTGTGTCAGGATCTCGAGCTGACCGGCGTCGGGTGGGAGCTTCGCGATCAGGTTGCCGCTGAGCCCGACCTGCTGGGCAACCTGCGTGAGGATCGGCTTCAGGTCGAGCGTCACGACCGCGCCGTTCTGCGTGACCACCTCGCTGTTCCCCTCGACGACCTTCACGAACTCCTGCTGAGCCAGCCCGGTGGCGGTCTCCCACGCCTGCTGAACTCTCGGGCTCGCGAGAACCTGGTTCGTGGCGCGGACGGCGAGCTGCCTGAGGCCCGCGGCGAGCGGCGCGGAGAGCGGCTTGAACTGCTCAGGGAGGGTTTCCTGGAGATTGGCCTGCACGTCGACCGACGAGAAGATCTCGTTGGCGATGAAATTCGCCAGCGCCGGGCGGATCGTGTCGTCCGCCAGGAACTGCCCGCTCGTGTCGACAAACGTCTCGTTGTCGAGGAGGGTCACCTTCGCCCAGGTCGCGAAGACCGAGATGAGAATCAGAAGCGACGCGACGACGATGAGCGCGTAGATCAACACACGCCGCTTCTTGGAGAGTCGCCCCGGCGGATCGGCATCCGCCGTCGCTGCGGTCGCCGGCACCGTGGCCTGCGTCTCCTCCGGATCAGCACCCTGCGTCAAGACGGGAGAACCTTATACCGTTCGCCGGAGGGCAGCTTGCGCGTCCGCGAACCTGCCGACGAAAGACGAGGAATCGCCATGACAGTCCTGACCGCCGAGTCCGCACCACGTTCGGTCGCCTCGCAGCGAGAGATCGGCAAGGCGCTGCGGGGAAAAGCGTCACGCGCAAGCCACGCCTCGTGGACGCCACCCGACGGTAGACCCGATCCGATCGCGCTGCTCGAGTCTCAGGCGGTCGACCGGCTGCCCCATCTCGTACCCATCCGCTACGGCCGGATGGTGAGCTCTCCGTTTGCCTTCTTGCGCGGATCGGCGATCGTCATGGCGACCGACCTCGCCTCGACGCCCGTGACCGGGATCACGGTGCAGGCGTGTGGCGACTGCCACTTGTCGAACTTCGGCATCTTCGCCACGCCGGAGCGGCACATCGTCTTCGACATCAACGACTTCGACGAGACGCTGCCGGCGCCCTGGGAGTGGGACGTCAAGCGTCTTGCCACGAGCCTCGTGGTCGCCTCCCGGTACCGGAGCTTCAAGGCCAGGGACGGACGGGTAGCCGCTCTCAGCGCCGTCGCCACGTATCGCCAGGCGATGGCCGCATTCGCCGAGATGCACACGCTCGACGTGTGGTACGCACGCCTCGACATCGAAACCATCATGGAGCGCCTGACGCCCGAGATGCGAAAGCGCACGCAGAAAGGCCTCGACAAGGCGATGGCGAAGGATCACCTGCAGGCGCTCTCGAAGCTCACCGAGATCGTCGACGGGCGCCGCCAGATCATCGACCAGCCGCCGCTCGTCTCCCGGCTGCCGATCAACGACGACATCGCCGTTCGCCTCCAGTCGTCGTTCAGGGCCTACCGCCGGACACTCCCGGACGACCGTCGCGCGCTCCTCGAGCGCTACAAGTTCGTCGACGTCGGCCTCAAGGTCGTCGGCGTCGGCAGTGTCGGCACGCGCTGCATGATCGCCCTCCTCGAGGACCCAACGGGCGCCGACGGCGAGAATCCGCTCTTCTTGCAGGGGAAGGAGGCCAGCGCGTCGGTACTCGAAGCTCACGCGCCGAAGTCGAAGTACCGAAACCACGGCCAACGGGTCGTGTGCGGCCAGCACATGACACAGGCGGCCAGCGACATCTTCCTCGGCTGGACGACCGACAAGGTGGCCGGGCGCGACTACTACTTCCGTCAGCTGCGCGACGTGAAGGGCTCGATCGAGATCGACGCTGTCCGGCCCGAAGGCATCGCGCTCTGGGCGAAGGCGTGCGGCTGGGGCCTTGCCCGCGCGCATGCGAGGTCGAGCGCGAAGGCCGCCGAGATCAGCGGGTATCTCGGCTCGAGCGACGCGTTCGACGAGGCGATCGCCGACTTCGCCGAGGCCTACGCCGATCAGACCGAACAAGACCATGCACTTCTCGTCGCGGCCGTCGAGAGCGGTCGGGTGATCGCCGCGACCGGCGTCTGACCGACTGCAGGGGAGCCAACCGCTGCGCATCACCTGGATCGGGCACTCCACCGTGCTCGCGGAAACGGGCGGAATCCGGCTCTTGACCGATCCAGCGCTCCGCGGCCGTATGACGCACCTGCGGCGCGTCGCTCCAGCCTCCGCCGAGGCCCTGCGCGCGATCGACACCGTCCTCGTCTCTCACCTGCACTACGACCACCTCGACATCCCCTCCCTCCGACTGCTCGGCCCCTCGACGCCCATCCTCGTTCCACGCGGAGCCGGCTCGTTGCTCCGGCGCAAGCGCTTCGAGCACGTGACCGAGGTCACGGTCGGCGAGGAAGTTCGCGTCGGGGACGTGACGGTCACTGCGACGTATGCGGACCACTCCGGGGGCCGGCCGCCGCTCCGGGTCACTGCTCCGGCGCTCGGGTACGTGATCGACGACGGCCGGACGCGCCTCTACTTCGCAGGGGACACTGCAGTCTTCCCGGGCATGGCCGACCTCTCGCCCGGTCTCGGGGTCGTCCTTCTGCCGATCTGGGGCTGGGGCGCGAAACTCGGCGCCGGTCATCTCGACCCGCTGGGAGCCGCGGAAGCCCTCACGCTGCTGCGGCCTCGCGTCGCGGTGCCTATCCACTGGGGCACGTACTTCCCGCTTCGGCCTCGCCGTCGCTCTTCCCGACCCTCGTTCCTCAGCGACCCCGTCGACTCATTTCGCCGGCACGCGGCCGAGGTCGCTCCCGACGTCGAGATCCGCGTCCTCGGTCTCGGCGACTCCTTCGACGTCGACTGACCCGTAGCGGCGGCGGAAGCGCCAGTACGCGATCGGCCCTGCTGGGAGCGGCAACCAGAACGAAACGAGCCGGTACGCGAGCGTCGCGATAGCCGCCGCCGCCCCGCCGACTCCGGCGAGGGCGAGCGTCCCTGCAAGGCCGGCCTCGACGAATCCAAGCCCGCCTGGGGTCAGCGGGATCATGCCGAGGAAGCACGACACGACATAGGCGATCAGGACGATCGAGGGGTTGGCCTTGGCCCCGACCGCGCCGATCGCCGCAAGCAGCGCCAGATAGTCGAACGCCCACTTGCCGACGGAGGTGAGCACCGCCTCCCACCAGCGGTTCCCGAAGGTCTTGGCCATCTCGTCGCGCTCGGTCTTGAGCTTGACATCGAGGCCCGTGGTTGGCGGACGGCGGGGCCTGACCCTGTTCAACACCCACTCGGCGGCATCCGCGACATACTCGAGCGGACGGTCGTAGCGGAAGAAGACGTAACCCGCGATCGCCATGAGTACGAAGACAGCCCCGCCGATCCACACAGCCTCCTCGAGGCTGTTGTCGACAGGCGTACCGCCGATGATCGCGGGCACGGCCAGGATCGGTAGCGCGAGGAGCGCCGCGAACTGGATGACCGTCGACGACGCGAGCCCCGACGCGATCGCCGTCGGGGGAATGCCTGCGCGCGTGAGCATCTGGTACTGGAGGGCGCCGGCCGTCGCCATCCCACCCGGAACGATCCGGCCGAATGCATTCCCGGCAAGCTGGGACTCGATGACCGGCCGCCATAGTTTGGTTCTCATCGCCGTACGCTGCAGCGCCCAGACGCAGAAGAAGCTCGCGATCTCGAACAGCACCATCCCGGCCACCCAGAAGGGGCTCAGGTCGAGTAGCTGCCGCCAGGACGAGAAGACCTCGAGGAGGCTGGGAAAGAGGAGGTAGAGCGAGACGGCGGTGACGAGCAGGAGAAGGACCCGGACGATGATCTTCCGGTGGAGGCTCGCTCTCCTCGTTCGTTCGCCGGCCGAACCGGCCTCGGGCTCCATTCGACAGGGGATGCTACCCAGGCCGCAGGCGGGCCCCGGTCACCGCTCGAGCGGCGCCATGGTCAGTCCACGCGCGCGCAGCTCTTCCCAGTAGTGCTCGGCGCGTTCCTTGTGCCCCGACCAGACGATCGCCTGGCCCGTCGAGTGGATCCTGTTTGCGAACGCGAGGCCCCGGTCGTAGCTGACTCCTGGAATCACGCTGGCGAGCGCCGCAGCGACCCCCTGGAACGTGTTGTGGTTGTCGTTCAGGACGATCACGTGCCAGGGCTCGTCGCTTCCCTCCCTCTCGCCCCGGTCGACCCGCTCGCGCGGCGGTGTTTCGGTGATCGGCACGACAGGCGGCTACACCGGCCAGGCTTCGCGCCGGTAGCCCATGTCCCAGAACATCCACTCGTACCGGCTCGTCTGCACGAAATGCTCCGTCATCCGTCGGCGCTCGGACGGGGCAAGATCCGCCCCGAGCCGGTCGGTGACGTCGAGAACGGTCTGGACCGTCTCGCCGTACTCGTCACCACCGTAGGTGTCGATCCAGCGCCGGAACAGGGGATCCGGCGACCCCCGCTCGAGCAGCGCCTTCCCGACCTCCCAGTAGATCCAGAAGCAGGGAAGCAATGCGCCGAGCCCCTGGGTGAACGACTCCGCGTATCCGACCGAAAGCAGGTAGCTCGTGTAGGCGCGATTCGTCGGCGCCTGGGGCGTCGCACGAACCTCCACCTCGGTGAGGCCGAACTCCCGGAAGAACGCGTCGTGCAGCGAGCGCTCGACCTCGATCGCCTGCGTGGCGTTCCGGCTGAAGATCAGCATCGTCTCGATCTCCGGCGCCTTCGCGGCAGCGATCGACAGAGCCCGTGCGTAGTCGACGAGATAGAGCGCGTCCTGCACGATGTAGAACCGAAACGCATCCCGGTCGAGGCTCCCGTCGGTTAGCCCCTCGAAGAAGGGGTGCGCGATGATCTCTCCGTAGATCTCCTCGATCGACGCCCAGAGCTCTTCGGTCAGTGTCGGGCTTCGCACGGCGTACACCTACCATATGCAGCTGCATCGCACGGCGAGCGGCTGCTCGGGTGGGCGTAACGCCCACCCGACAACCGACCCGGGGATGAATGTCAGAGCTCCGAGCTGAGCGCGGGATCGTGTCGCCGTGTCACGAACAGCCCGACCGCTGCTGCGAGCAGGACGCAGAGCGCGATTCCACCGCCGAGAGCCAGGCTCGACCACTCGATCCCGACACCCTCGCCGGACACGAGCCGTGTTCCCGCAGGCGGAAGCCGCCGACCAGGCTCAGCCGCCGCCTCGGCCCCGACTGGTACGACAACCGCGGCGACCGCCAGACCGACGATCAGCGCCCTGATCCTTCGCCTGCGCTTGAAGACCGAACCCTTCATGGCTTCTCCTCCTGTTCGAGACCGCCGTGGCGCGGTCTATGGCCAGGAGCGTCGCCACCGTGCCTAACACCCCGCTAAGGGGCTCCTAAAGGCACGACTCATGCGGCCGTGGCCGGTCCGTGCTACGTTCACGCGCCAGGGCACGCCACACGATGGACTACCGCATCCTCGGCCCGCTCCGGGCGTTCGACGGCGATCGCCCGATCCCGCTCAGCGGGGCGAAGCAACGTGCGCTCCTGGCGATGCTCCTCGTGGAGGCAAATCGCGTGGTCTCCACCGATCGGCTGATCGACGGCCTCTGGGGTGACGACCCACCGGAGACGGCGACAACCGCGCTGCAGGTCTACGTCTCACGCCTTCGAACGACGCTCGAGCCGGGACGGACGCCGGGCGACGCCGGGCAGATCATCGTCACGCATCCGCCCGGATACCTCCTGCGGACCGAGCCGGGCCAGCTCGACCTGGATCAGTTCGAGGAGCTGGCCTCGTCTGCGGAGTCAGCGCGTGCCGCGGGCGACCCGCGAGCCGCCGCCGACCTCCTTCGGACCGCGCTCGAGCTCTGGACCGGGCCTCCGCTCGCCGACCTCGCGTTCGAGGACTTCGCGCGTCCCGAGATCGCCCGGCTCGAGGAGCTCCGGCTCGTTGCCGTCGAAGACAGGATCGATGCAGACCTCGCGCTCGGTCGGCACGCGCATCTCGTCGGCGAGCTCGAGGCCCTGGTCTCCGAGCACCCCCACCGCGAGCGTCTCCGGTGTCTTCTCGTGCTCGCGCTGTACCGGTCGGGGCGCCAGGCCGAGGCGCTCGACGCGTTCCAGGCCGCGAAGCGAGCGCTGCTCGAGGAGCTCGGCATCGAGCCGAGCCCGGCGCTCGCCCGGCTCGAGCGCTCGATCCTGACCCAGGATCCCTCGCTCGACCTGGAGATCGACCCAGAGCCGCCTCTCCCCGAGGAGCCCGAGGAAGTCACACCCACCGAGATGCCGGAGCCCGACCACCCCCGCGAGACGCGAAAGGTCGTCACGGTCGTCTTCACGGACATCGCGGAGTCGACGGCGCTCGGGGAGCAGCTCGATCCCGAACGGCTCCGGCGCGTCATGGATCGGTACTTCGAGACGGTCTCGGGAGCGCTCGAGCGGCACGGAGGAACCGTCGAGAAATACGTCGGCGATGCCGTCCTCGCCGTCTTCGGGATCCCGTTCCTCCACGAAGACGACGCTCTCCGCGCCGTCCGGGCGGCGATGGACGTCAGGGAGGGACTCGGCGCACTGAACGACGAGCTCGAACGCGACTGGGGAGTTCGGATCGCAATCCGAACCGGCGTCAACACGGGCGAGGTGGTCGCAGCCAACGGATCGCAGGGCGTTTCGTTCGTCACGGGCAACGCAGTCAACGTCGCCTCCCGGCTGGAGCAGGCCGCCCCCCAGGGGGAGATCCTGATCGGCCAGGAGACCTACAGCCTCGTCCGGGACGCCGTCGAGGTCGAGCCGATCGCCCCGCTCACGCTCAAGGGCGTCTCGGCGGCGGTGGCGGCGTTCCGGTTGCTCGCCGTCGTCCCCGGCGTGCCCGGGCGCGCACGCAGACCCGATACGCCGATGATCGGGCGCGAGCGCGAGCTGCGGCTTCTCGATGACGCATTCGCGCGAACGGTCTCCGACCGTGGGTGTCACCTGTTCACCGTCCTCGGCACCGCCGGAGTCGGGAAGTCGCGGCTCGTTGCCGAGTTCGTGCGCGATGCTGCGGAGACGGCGCTCGTGCTGCGAGGCCGCTGCCTCCCGTACGGGGAGGGAATCACGTTCTGGCCGCTTGCCGAGATCGTCGGCGCCGCTGCGGCGCTCTCGGAAGCGGATTCGCCCGCGGACGCCTGCGCCAAGATCGAGGCACTGCTCGCAACGGAAGCCGACGCAGCGGAGCTGGCTGCTCAGATCGGCGGGGCGATCGGCCTCGCCGAGGGCGAAGTCACCCTCGCTCAAACGTTCCTCGCCGCGCGGCGCCTGGTGGAAGCGCTCGGGCGCGAGCAGCCGCTCGTGATCGTCTTCGACGACGTTCACTGGGCGGAGCAGACCTTTCTCGATCTCGTCGAGCACCTCGCCGAGCGGGCCCGCGAGGGCTCGGTGCTGCTCGTCTGCATGGCACGTCCCGAGCTTCTCGAGATCCGACCGGGCTGGGCCGGCGGCAAGCTGAACGCCACGTCGATGCTCCTCGAGCCGCTCTCGGACGAGGAGTGCGTCCGGCTCGTCGACGCTCTCCTCGACCAACCTGAGGACTTCGGTGGAACGCAGAGCCGAATCGCCGGGGCCGCCGAGGGCAACCCCCTGTTCGTCGAGCAGCTCGTGGCGATGCTCCAGGAGGACGGCGTCGAGCCGGACAGGCTCGCGATCCCTCCGACCGTGCACGCACTCCTCTCCTCCCGGCTCGATCGTCTCCCTGCGCCCGAGCGTGCGCTCGTCGAATGTGCCGCCGTCATCGGCAAGGTCTTCGAGCCGGACGAGATCGCGGCGCTCTCGAGCGCCGGCGAGGAGCTCGGCGACGTCATCGGGGCCCTCGTGCGCAAGGAGCTGATCCGTCCCGGGAGAGCCAGCTATCCCGGCGACGAGGCATACCGATTCCGGCACCTCCTGATCCGCGACGCGGCCTACGAGGCCATTCCGAAGGAGCGCCGGAGCGGGCTGCACGAGCAGTACGCATCCTGGCTCGAGCTGACGACCGGCGATCGCCTGCGCGAGCTCGAGGAGATCGTGGGCTACCACCTCGAGCAGGCGTACCGCTACCGCACCGAGCTCGGCCCACCGGGCGAGCCGGAGCGAGAGCTCGCGCGGCGAGCCTCCGACCGGCTCGCGGCAGCCGGGACCCGGGCATTCGCACGTCTCGACACCCCGGCAGCGGTCAACCTCCTCGAGCGAGCCGCTGCGCTCCTTCCCGACGACACGCCGGCTCGGCTCGAGCTTCTTCCGGACCTGGGGCGGGCCCTCCTGGAGGCGGGTGAGCTGTCTCGCGCGGATGACGTCCTGACGCACGCAATCGTCGCTGCCGAGCGCTCCGGGGCCGACGGGATCCGCTGGCGCGCGATCATCGAACGCGAAGCACTGCGCTTCCAGACCGAGGAGCTGGGATCGCCCGACGAGCTGGTGAGGGTCGCGAACGAGGCCATCCCGGAGCTGGAGCGGCTCGGTGACGCCCTCGGTCTTGCCCACGCGTGGCATCTCGTCAGCGACGCGCACTGGAGCGCGTGCCGCTTCGGCGCCAGCGCGGAGACGCTCGAGCGCGCCCTCGTCTACGCGCGGCGCGCGGGGGATCGCCGGGCGGAGGCTGAGATTCTCGGTGGACTCTCGGCCGCCCTCTTCTTCGGCCCCACTCCCGTGCCCGAGGCCATTGCCAGGTGCGATGCGCTCCGCGACGAGGCGAGCGGCGATCCCGGAGCCGAGCCGACCGTCCTCGTGACACTTGCGGGTCTGCACGCGATGAACGGCGAGTTCGACGCCGCCCGCACGCTCTACGCCGAAGGCAGACGTATCCTCGAGGAGCTGGGCCTGAAGCTCCGGCTCGCCTGGATCACGTACGTGGCAGGGAGTATCGAGCTGCTCGCCGGGGACGCTGCCGCCGCCGAGCGCGAGCTCAGGGTCGGCCTCGAGCTGCTTCAGGAGATGGGCGAGAAGGACGCGCTCCCGACCCAGGCCGCCGGCCTTGCCGAGGCCGTGTACGAGCAAGGCCGGTACGCCGAGGCTTCCGAGCTGACCTTCCTGAGCGAGCAGACGGCCGCACCGGAGGACACCGGCTCCCACGTGCGCTGGCGGCTGACGCGCGCCCGGCTGTGCGCGCACGAGGGGAGCCCAGAGGACGCACGACGGCTCGCCGAGGAGGCGATCGAGCTCGCAGACATGACCGACTGCCTCGATCAGCGCGCAGACGCGTTACGGTGTCTCGGGGACGTGCTCGAGCACGACGGTCGTGACGGCGACGAGGCGCTCCGCAGGGCGCTCGAGTTCTACGTCGAGAAGGGGAATGTGGTGCTCTCGAGCCGCGTACGCGAGCGTCTCGGGAGCAGCGACCGACTGGAGGGAGACAGGACGTGACACGCAAGGCGCTCTGCATCGGTATCGACGACTACCTGCGATCCCCCGACTCCGGGGCGCCGGCCGAGGCCTTCCGCCTCGCCGGCTCGGTGAACGACGCCGTCGCCTGGGCCGACGTTCTCGCGCGAGAGTTCAACTTCGACTCGGTTCGGATGCTTCTCAACGAGGCTGCGACCCGTGAGAGCGTCGTACACGACCTGAACTGGCTCGTCTCCGAGTCGGAGGCCGGAGACGTACGGGCTCTCGTGTTCTCCGGTCACGCCACCTACGTCATCGACACTCGGGACTCCGGCGACGAGGTCTACGACGAGGCGATCTGCACCTATGACGCCCTCCTGACCGACGACGCCTTCGCCGACTACCTCGACCTGCTCCACGCCGACGCGCGTTTGACCGTGATCTCGGACAGCTGCTTCGCGGCGGGTGTGCTCGACATCGAACCGGGTGATCTCGTCCCCGACAAGGAGCCGCCCGAGAGATGGGACACGCGGGGCTATCGCCCGAAGGGCTACCGGCCGAAGGGCTACCGGCCGAAGGGCTACCGACCCAAGTTCCTCCCGCCAAGCCTCAGAGAGATGCCTGTGGGCAACCCCGACAAGCGCTACGAGCGCAAGCGGGTCGACGAGGCGAGGATGCGAGAAGTCCTCCTCGCCGCGTGCGGGGAGGGCAAGGTCGCCTTCGACGACGACTTCGACGGAACACCGCACGGAGTCCTCACCCACTATGCGCTCCAGGCGATGCAGGCCGCGCGCTACCGGTTGACCTACGAGGAGCTCGTGTCGGCCGTTCGCGATCTCATCCCGCAGACTGCATTCGCGCAGAAACCCGAGCTCCACGGAACGGACGAGAACAAGCGGCGGCTGCTCTTCACCTGACGCCGAGGGGTCAGCGGGCGGGCACGCGCGCGATCGCTTCGATCTCGATCTTGATCCCGGGGATCGCGAGCCTGCTCACCTCGACGAGGGTGCTCGCCGGCCTCGCTCGACCGAAGACCTCCTGGCGAACGGGGTTGATCGCCGGGCGATCGTCGACGTCCGTCAGGTACACGGTAACCTTCGCGACATCGCCGAACCCGGCGCCGGCGGCAGCGAGGATCGCACCGATGTTCTCGAAGACCTTCCGGGCTTGCGCAGCGACGTCGTCGCCACCGACGACGTTTCCGTTCGCGTCGGTCGGGACACAGCCGGAGATGAAGAGCAGGTCACCGACGCGCACGGCGTCGGTGTAGTGGCTGATGGGCTCGCCGAGCTCGGCGACGCTGATCTCCTCACGATCGGTCATGGCGCTCCTTTCTCGCTGACCGCCGGACGCTAGCGACACCAGAGCGACGGGAAAGCCCCCGTTCCCGCAAATTGCGGACTTTTCGCACCACCGCAGTTGGCACGAGACCGCCGGTGGGAGAGAATTCCTGGGCCGCAGCCCCGGGGTGCTCCGTCATGACGAGCCCCCGGTTCACAGCCCTTTCGCCTTCGTCGACTCGACGAGGTCTTTTTCTCGGGGTGCTCGGTGCGACCCTCGTCTGCGCGGCGGCGTTCTTCGCGTTCGTCTTCCCGCAGACACCCGGAAGGCTGGGTCGAGCGAGTGTGCGGCTCGTGGACGAGCTCGGCGTGTGGCGTTGGCTCACCGATTCGATCCCCAGCCCCCAGACTCACGACGCGGTTGCGCTCTCGGTTCCACTCGCCGCGATCATCTTCTTTGCGGCGTACGGGCTCGCCGTGGCACTCGTCTGGCGCTGGTCTGCCAGCCGCCGGGCGCTCCTCGGGCTCGGAGCCGTCGCCGCCGTCGTCCTGGCGATCGGCGTGATCGCGTTGCCGAACTCGAACACCGACATCTACAGCTACATCGCGTCGGGCAGAGTCGCCTCCGCCCACGACGCGAACCCCTATTACCACCCACCGTCGGCCTTCCCCGGTGACCCCGTGTACCCGTACGTCTCGACGCAGTACAGCGACAACCTCCCGTCGAAGCTTCCCGCCTACATGCTCCTCAACGTATCGCTCGCGAAGGTCTCCGGCGACGATCCTGTCACGAACCTCATCGTGTTTCGTCTCGCCTTCTTCGCGCTGGGCCTCGCCAGCCTCGTTCTCGTCGTACTGACTGCGCGCATCCTGGTTCCGGGCTCGGAGGCAGCCGGGCTCGTGCTCTTCGGCTGGAATCCCATCGTCGCCGTCTACGGTCAGAGCAAGACCGACATCGTGATGGTCTTCTTCCTCCTTCTCGCCGCCTATCTCGTGGCACGAGCACGCGAACGCCTCGCCATCGTCGCGCTCGGCTTCTCGGCGCTGGTGAAACTGATCACGCTCCCGCTCGTGGTGCTCACGCTGGCGCGCGAGGTGCATCTGCGCCGCTGGAGGGAGCTCACCATCGCGGTCGGGCTCCTCGCGCTCATCGTCGCGATTGTGTACCTGCCGTTCGCTCACGGCCTCGGCTTGCTTCGAGACCATCTCGGGCTCCTCGGCGCGGTGGAATCCGCGGAGGGTGTCAACAGATCCGGGGACGGCGGCGCGGAACGACTGCTGAGGGCCTTTCTCGGAGTCGGCTTCGTCATACTCATCGTTCTGCTCGCACGAAGCCAGGACGGCTCGGCTCGCCAGCTCGTCCGAGGGTGGGCGATCGCAGCTCTCTACTTCGCGGTGTTCCTGACCACGCCTGCGCTCGCGTGGTACCAGATGGTTCCCCTTGCCCTCGCAGCGGTGAGCGGCTCGGCTGCGATCGCCGTTGCCATGATCGCCCTGAGTTTCGCGTCGTTCCTCTTCGGCTCCTGGTATGCGGCGTCGAGCTCGGACTTCCCGCTCGGAGACCTCCTCGGGATACCGCCGGGGCTGGTCTATCTGATCCCCGTGGCCGCCGGCGCCGTCGTTCTGACGATTCTCAGGAACAGCCTCCCGGGCCGCTCGCGGCAGGCACCGTCACGCAGGGCTCTGCGCTGAGAGACAGCGGCTCAGGCAGCGATCCGGCGCTGCTCGCGCTCCTGCCGGGCCCGCTCGCGCTCCTCGAGCGAGCGCTCCCTGTGGCGCTTGCGCCGCGCGCGCTCGCGCTTCGTCGCAGCTGCGACCGCGACGCCGTCTCGCATCTCCTGGAGAAGAAGGCCGACGAGCGTCGGCAGGACGCATGCCGCTCCGACGAGGAAGGGGTCGTTCGAGACCGCATTCGCGACGAGCGCGGCGATCACGCCTCCCGCGGCGAAGAGCGCTGCAACGGGGCGGCGCCTGAGGATCCCCGGCTTCACGAGGACCAGGGTGAGCAGGACCAGGGATACGACGGCGGCAAGTAACACGATGGGACTGCTCGCACGCTAGAGCGCGGACCGGACGGCATCGCGGTCCACGCACGAACCTCCGGACCGCGGACGCGGGATGATAGGGATGCCCTAGGACGGAGTGGCGTGCGAGGCCTGTGCGTCCTCGAACAGCTCTTCCCAGCGTTGCAGGAGCGCCTGCAGCTCCTCGCGCTCGCGGCGGTGCGCGGCGATGAGGTCGACGTCCGACCAGTCTTCGGCCAGAGAGCGCTCGAGGCCGGCGATTCTCTCCTCGCCGGCCGAGATCTCCGCCTCGATTCGCTCGAGCGCGCTCGGTCCTGGACGGCGCCGCTCCGGGGCTGGAGCTCGCGCCGGCGCCGTCGGGACTGGCTCCGGCATCACGTCGACCTCCGTCCGGCGCCGGACGAGATCGGCCCAGCCGCCCACGTGAGAGACGAGCTCACCGTCTTCCACGGCGAGCATTCGAGTCGCGACGGCGTCGAGTAACGCGCGGTCGTGCGAGACCAGCAAGAGCGTCCCGGGGAAGGCGTCGAGCGCTGCCTCGAGCGCTTCGCGGCTTTCCAGATCCAGATGGTTGGTCGGCTCGTCGAGCACGAGGAAGTTCGCACCCGAGGCGACGACGAGCGCGAGGGCGAGCCGCCGTCTCTCGCCGCCCGAGAGGGCGGACACGGACTTCTCGTGGGCCTCCCAGCCGGAGAAGAGGAAGCGTCCGAGCAGCGCTTGGGCCTGGGGTCGCTGGAGCCCCGTGGCCGCCTGCGCGCATTGGAGCACCGTGGACCGCCCGTCGAGCTCGACGTCATGCTGGGAGAAGTAGGCGACCTCGACCCCGTAGCCGAGCTTGACTCCAGCAACGGGGTCTCGACGCCCGAGCACGGTCTCGATCAGCGTCGTCTTGCCGCTCCCGTTCGGTCCGACCAGGCAGACGTGCTCGCCACGCTCGATTGCGAACGACACGTTCGACAGGAGATGCTTCTCCCCCGCGTCCAGGTCGAGCCCCTCGACCTCGAGCACGGTCCGGCCGCTTCTCGCGGGCTGCAGGAACTCGAAGCCGAGTCGCTTCGAGCGCCGGTTGAGGAGCGCTGCCTCCGCCGCGGCGGCGCTTTTCTCCTTCTCGAGCCTGGCGATCTGCGTGAGCTTCGCCTGCGCCTGTTTCGCCTTGTCCTTCTTCGCTCGGAACCGCTCCACGAAGCGCTCCAGCCGGACGATGTCCTCGGCGACGCGCGCGACCGTCTTCTGGGCGTTGAGGGCGCGCTCAGCTTTCTCACGCCTCCACGCGTGCCAGGGCCCCGCGAAGAATGTCGACTTCCCCGCCTCGAGCTCGAGGACCGAGTTGGCCGTCGCCTCGAGGAACCAGCGGTCGTGTGCGACCAGGATGACGCCGGCGTCGAGAGTCGAGAGCTCCTGCTCCAGCCATTCGAGGCTGTCGAGATCGAGGTGGTTCGTCGGCTCGTCGAGCAGGAGGATGTCCGGATCGCCTGCGAGCGCTCGGGCCAGCGAGGCGCGCGTCAACTCTCCGCCGGAGAAGGTCGAGAGCGATCGCCCGAGGTCGCGATCGGCGAAACCGAGGCCGCGGACGATCCCGGAGACGCGCTCCCGCCAGGCATATCCGCCGGCGTGCTCGAGGCGCGCCTGCGCGTCGGCGTAGCGACGCAGGGTATCTCGGCCGTGGTCTCCCCCTGCCATCGCCTCTTCGAGGCGGCGCAACTCCTGCTCCGCGGCGAGACCCGATGCACCCGAAAGGGCATACTCGGAGAGCGGCAGGCTGCTCTGCGCCGGCGGTCGCTGATCGTGGAGGGCGACCCGTGCGCCTTTCTCGAAGGCCAGCTCGCCGCCGTGGATCTCCGTTTCGCCCATGAGCATGCGCAGCAGCGTCGTCTTGCCGGCACCGTTCGGGCCGGCGAGCGCGATCCGCCCACGACGTTCGAGCTTGAACGACACGCCGTCGAAGAGCGGCGAACCCGCGATCTCCTTGCGGAGGTTCGATGCGATGAGGACGGCCACCCCGTCAAGGGTAGTACCTGGTCTCCGTGGCTCGCCGCCCTCGGATGCTCAGCCGATGCCGTAGATCGCGCGCGTCTTCGTCTCGAGATACCGCAGGTAGGGCTCGGCGTCGATCGGGCCGCCCACGATGCGGGCGAGGGTCTGTCTGGGTGTGAACTTTCTCCCGTGTCGATGCAGGTTCTCGCGCAACCACTCGCGGAGATCGAGGAACTCGCCGGCTTCCACCTGGGCATCGAGGTCGGGGATCGCGATGTGGGCCGCGTCCCAGATCTGCACGGACATGACGTTCCCGAGCGCATACGTCGGGAAGTACCCGATCGTCCCCCCCGACCAGTGGATGTCCTGGAGCACACCCCGTGCATCGTCGGGCACGTCGACACCGAGATACTCCTCCATCCGCGCGTTCCACGCCTCCGGCAGGTCTCGCAGCGCGACGGTGCCCGCGAGGATGTCCTGCTCGAGCTCGAAGCGCAAGATGACATGGAGGTTGTAGGTCACCTCGTCGGCCTCCACACGGATGAGCGAGGGCTTGACCGCGTTCACGGCGCGGTAGAACGTCTCCTCGTCCACCGCCCCGAGCGCCTCCGGAAACGTCTCGCGAAGCGATGGGTAGAACCGGCGCCAGAAGGGTCGGCTCCGTCCTACGAGGTTCTCCCACAGCCTGCTCTGCGATTCGTGGAGCCCGAGCGAGACTCCACCCGCGAGCGGTGTGCGCTCCAGCGACGGGCTCGCGCCGTGCTCGTAGAGGCCGTGGCCGCACTCGTGCATGGCGGCGAAGAGCCCGGTGAGGTGGTCCGGCGCGTAGCGCGTCGTGATCCTCACGTCGTTCACCGAGAAGTTCGTCGCGAAGGGGTGCGGAGCCAGGTCGATCCGCCACGAGCCCGCGTCGAAGCCGAAGCGCTCGATGACGGAGGGGACGAATTTCTTCTGGCGCTCGATCGGATACTCCCCGCGGAGGCAGGAGTCGTCGACCGCACCCGCGTGCTCGCGCGTGGCCGCGATCAGCGGTACGAGACGCTCCTTCAGGCGTCCGAAGATCTCGCGGACCTCCGCGGTCGTCATCCCGGGCTCGTAGTCGTCGAGAAGGATGTCGTATGGCTCGGCGGCCGGCTCGAAGCAGTCGATGTACCGGTGCTTCAGCTCGACATTCCGCTCGAGGAACGGCAGGAATCTGGAGAAGTCCGACTCGGCCCGAGCCTCGAACCATGCGGATTGCCCCATCGACGCGGCGCGCGTGAGCTCGGCCTGTAGGTCGGTCGGAACACGAACGGCCTTCTCGTAGTCCCTGCGGGTGACGCGAATCAGGCTGGCCTCGTCCGACTCGGGATCGAGCGCGTCCTCGAGCGAACCGACCTGCTCGAGCAGGCCGCCGATGCCGTTCTCGGTGAATCGCTCGTGCGCGATCCTCGAAACGGTCGCGAGCTGCTCGGCTCGAGCCTGAGCACCTCCGCGCGGCATCATCGTCTCCTGGTCCCAGCCGAGCAGGCGAAGCGTTCGACCCAGGTCGGAGACCTGTGCCAGCCGTGTTTTCAGATCCTGGAAGCGCTCGTCCATGCCCTCGTGGCCGCACGCGGCGACGACATCTTACGCACGTGTCAAACCCCGATGCCGGCAAGAGCTGAGGTGCACTGTCGGGCGAGTCCATGCCCGTTCCGGGTCGGTGGCTATGCTCCGCCGATGCGCGGGCAGTCGCTGTGGTCGTCCGTTCTCATCGCCGCCGTCACTGCCGCGGTCGCCGTGGCGTTCGCCGACTCGTCGATCGTCGTGCTCGCCCTGCCCGAGCTCTACGCGGACTTCGACACGACGATCGTCGGGGTCTCCTGGGTCATCACCTCGTACAACCTCGTCGTCGCCATCGTGGCGCTCGCGATCGTGCCGATCGTCGGCCGGATCCGCGCCGAGATCGTCATGGCGACCGGGCTGGCGATCTTTCTCGTCGCCTCGGTGGCATGTGCACTCGCGGATAACCTCACCTGGCTCATCAGCGCACGCTGCGTCCAGGGCTTCGGCGCCGCCTTCCTCCTCGCAGGATCGCTCAACGTCCTCGTCGCGCTGACTCGATCGCAGGTGAGGGGTGCACTCATCTGGACGCTCGCCGGAACATTCGGAGCCGCACTCGGACCCGCGCTCGGCGGCGCGCTCACGGAGGCTTTCAGCTGGCAGGCGATCTTCGTCACGCAGGCCCCGATCGCGGGGCTGGCACTGCTTGCGGCGTTCGGCTCACACGTCCAATCGGCGACGCTCGATCCGTCGACGGGCTCGCTCAGGCGGACGATCCCGTCGAACATCGCGCTTGCGCTCGTCTTCGCTGCGCTCGTCGGCGCCCTGTTTCTCGCTGTCCTGCTGATCGTGACCGCATGGGGCTACTCGCCCCTCGGTGGGGCGGCGATCGTATCGACCCTTCCCGCGGGCACGCTCCTCGCCTACCCCCTGTCCCGGCGTCTGACGAGTCTGACCGCCGTCGTCGGCGGTGCGTTGCTCCTCGCGATCGGTCTGGTCGGACTGGCGCTTCTTCCCTCGTCGAGCGCCTTGTACGCAGGGATATCGCTCGCGCTCTGCGGGTTCGGCATCGGCCTCGCGATCCCCCCGCTCAGCCGTGCGGCACTCCGGGTCGATTCAGGGCTCACCCGCAGCGGCACCCTGACCATCGGCTTCCGCCACGTCGGGCTCGTCGTTGCACTCGTCCTGATCGCCCCCCTGGTCGCCAGAGATCTCGAGCCGGCCGCCAACCGGGCGACCCTGAACGCGACTGCGGTGATCCTCGAGGGTCAGATCCCGCTCACGAAGAAGATCCCGCTCGCACTCGACATGAGCGAGGCGTTCGGCCAGGCGCGGCGGGGTGAGATCCCCGACCTCACCGGCCCGTTCGACAAGCAGGGCGCCAAGACCGACGTAAGCGTGGCCGCGGCTCCGCAACGACCTGATCGCCGCGATCGAAGCTGCGATCACGCACGGGTTCAGGAACGCCTTCTTCCTGTGCGCGCTGTTCGCCATCCTCGTCCTCGTACCCGTGCTCGCGTTCCGCCGGAGGGCGGTCGCGTGACGCGATCCTGGATCGGCCTTGCCGGACTGGGGGCGCTGCTCGTGGTCGGTGTGACACTGATCGCGGTCGAGATCTCGAAGGGGGCGCTCGACTACGGCACGGAGACCGTCGCCGCACCCTGTGCGGATCACCCGGCCTTCCCCGGAGAGGGGCTCGATGCAACGATTCAGCGGATCGTTCTCGACGGGCTCGACGGGGCGGCCTGCAAGCTCGGCGTCACGCGCGAGGAACTCGTCCTCTCCCTCGACAAGCGATCCGGCGTCACCATCGACTGGGACAAGAAGGCTGTCGAGGATGCCGTCCGCGCGGGGCTCATCAAGGCGGTACAGGAGGCAGACGACCGCGGCACGATTCCCGGGCTCCTCGTGCCGATCATCGAGAAGGCGATCGAGAAAGCTCCGATCAGCGTGCTGATCGAGGGGGGCTCGAAGCTCCTCGACCTCTTCCAGTAAGGGACCACCGAAAAGCGTCCTTGCGGCACCGCGGAGGCCGCGAAGCGACTCCTGACGCGGCACCGTCGAACGTGAAGGGGTCGAACGTCGAACGGGGTCAGACCCCTTTCGACTCGCGCAGCTTCCGGAGCTCGTTCGTTTCAGATCGGGCAGATGTTGGTGCACTTCCGAGCGGTTTGCGGGGATCGTGGCAGCCGTCAAGGCTCGAATCGACGGCATCGGCGGTTCTCATGCCCACGATGACCGATGATCGCGAAGGAACATGTGGAACCTTGGACGACGAACCGACACACTTCGGGATCGCCGGGCCAAGCCCCGCGACGAACCTCCGCGGCCGGCTCACGCCGACCGCTGCGCGGAACGCCTTCCGGCGTTCCTTCCGAGGCGGTACGATCGCCTCTCGTGACCGAGACCATCCTGACGACGTGCCCGCGAGACTGTTACGACGCCTGCGGGATCGCCGTCGTCAAGGAGAACGGCAGCATCAAGCACGTCCGGGGAGACCCGGCGCATCCCGTCAGCCGGGGCCGACTCTGTCCGAAGTGCTCGATCGGCTACAACGGGGCCTTTCGGGATCCCGAGAAGCGCCTGCTCACCCCCCAGTGCCGGGTCGGACCGAAGGGAGCAGGCGAGTTCGAGCCCGTCTCGTGGGACACGGCCATCGACGAAGTCGCGTCCCGCCTCGGCACGATCGCCGCGGAGGCGGGCTCGCACACGATCCTGAACACCCACTACACCGGGACGCTCTCGCTGCTCGCGTACGCCTTCCCGCTGCGGTTCTTCAACCGGCTCGGAGCGACCGAAGTCGACCCGGATACCGTCTGCAACAAGGCGGGACACGTTGCTCTCGACTACGTCTACGGCACGTCGGAAACGGGCTTCGACCCGCGTACCGCGCGCGATTCCGCCTGCATCGTCGTGTGGGGCGCGAATCCGTCGGCCTCGGCTCCCCACGCCGACTGGCACTGGCTGCCGGAATCGCAGGCCCGCATCATCGTCGTCGACCCGATCCGCACCGGGACGGCGGAGCAGGCCGAGATCCACCTCCAGCCGTTCCCGGGCAGTGACGCGGCTCTCGCCTTCGCGCTGCTCGCGGCGACCCGCCGCCAAGGTCTCCTCGACCGAGCATTCCTCGACGAGCATGCCGTAGGCTGGGATGAGCTCGAGCCGCTCCTCGACGACTGCACGCCCGAGTGGAGCGAGACGGTCACCGGCGTACCGTCGGAGTCCATCGAGGAAGCGGCGACCCTCTACGCTCGCGGCCCCTCCCTCCTGTGGCTCGGCCAGGGGCTTCAGCGGCAGCGAACCGGTGGAAACGTCATGCGGGCCTGTTCGATCCTTCCCGTGGCGACCGGGAACCTCGGCAAGCCCGGGACGGGGTTCCTCTACCTGAACGGAACGGACTCGCGCGGGATCGACTTCGACGAGCTGACGAAGCCCGAGCTGGCCTCGGATCCGCCTCCGCCTGTCAGTCACATGGATCTCGCCGCTCGCCTCGAGGACACCGACAGGTCGCGCGCGCTCGTCGCCTGGAACATCAACATCGCCGCGTCGAACCCCGACCAGGAGCGGCTCCATCACGCCCTCGCCCGTGAGGATCTCTTCACCGTCGTCATCGACATCTTCCCGACCGACACGGTTCGCTACGCGGACGTCGTCCTTCCTGCGGCGAGCTTCCTCGAGTTCGACGACCTTGTCGCGTCGTACTTCAACCTCAGCCTTTCGGCGCAGGTGAAGGCAGCGGAGCCGCTCGGCGAGTCGCTGCCGAACCAGGAGATCTTCCGGCGGCTCGCCCGAGCCATGGGGTTCGCGGAGCCCGAGCTCTACGAGACCGACTCCGACGTGATCGGCCGCATCCTGCGCGGCACGGGCGTGGGGCTCGGCTTCCACGAGCTTGCGCGTCGGGGGACCGTTCCGATCGGCGATGAGCCGATCGTCCAGTTCGAGGATCTCGCGTTCCCGACGCGGAGCGGCCGGGTCGAGATCGCCTCGGATCGAGCCGAGGCCGACGGCCTTCCCCGCACCCCGCTCCCGCTCGCCGACGCACGGCCGAGCGAAGGCCGTCTACGGCTCGTCACCCCGGCGTCGTCGTGGCTCCTCAACGACAGCTTTGCGAACGACGCGAAGATCTCTCGCCGTCTGGGCGCCGCGACGGTGGCGCTGCACCCGGCCGATGCCGAGGATCGCGACCTCGCCGCCGGAAGCGACGTGCTCCTCGCGAACGCGACCGGGAGCCTGCGGCTTCGGCTCGAGCTTTCCGATGCCGTCCCGCGAGGCGTCGCGCTCTCCCACAAGGGACGCTGGCCAGGCTCGGAGCCGACCGGTGCGAACGTGAACGTGCTGAACCCTGGTGAGAAAGCGGACATGGGTGAGAGCACGGCCGTTCACGGAGTCGAGGTCACGGTCTCCGCCGTGCCCGCGTAGACGGGCGTCGGTACCGCCGAACGAGTGGTCATCACCCCGCGAGTGAGGCGGAGGCCGGAGGTAGTGTTGGCGGCCGTGCTCCCGGATCCCGACTTCACGGCCGCCCTCGCGTTCCTGCGTCGACTGGAGCGACGGATCGCCCGCCGGATCGAAGACCTTTCGTACGGCTTCGCCGTCTTCAATCCCGAGCTTCCGGCGGTGTGGGACATCAACCTGATCTGGATCGACGGGGTTCCGAACGGTGTCGGAGCTGCCGACCTCGCAGCGCTGGCCGACGACCTGCAGGGCTCGGCCGGCCTGAATCATCGGCGACTGCGGCTGGCGCGCGAGGCTGACGTCCTGCGTCTCGCGGACGGATTCGCGGATCTCGGCTGGAGCGAGGACGTCCACATCCTGCTGGCGCACAGACGCGACCCTGACCGCGCGCCCGCCGCCGCCGTCCGTGAGATCGACGTCGATGTCCACGCCAGGTTCTCCGAGGCCGGGCTCCGATCGACCCCCGGCCTGTTCACGGAGGACACCATCGACCAGCTCGCTCGGCTGGGGAGTGTGTACGCAGAGGCCGGCGCGCGCTTCTTCGGCGTCGAAGCAGGCGGGCAGATCGTGGCTGCGTGCGATCTCTACCAGGACGGCGGAACGGCTCAGATCGAGTCGGTCATGACGCTCGAGGCCCACCGCAATCGTGGCTACGCGGGAGCACTCGTTCTCCACGCCCTCGCAGAGGCACGCCGAGCCGGGGCCGGCCTCGTCTTCCTCCTGGCCGAGGAGGACGACTGGCCGAAAGCGCTCTACGCGAAGCTCGGCTTCGACCAGATCGGCCGGGTCGGACTCTTCACCAGGAAGCCCGAGACGGCGTAGGAGACGCCTCCGGATCGCATGTCCGGGCTACCAGGGGATGGGCGCCCGGTTTCGGAAGAAGCCTCCTGTTGGCCCGTCGTCCGGAAGCGTCGCCAGCCAGACTGGCGTATCGGCACCCTCCTCGACGGAGCGCGGAGCGGACTCACCCCCCATGTCGGTGCGAACCCAACCGGGGCACGCGGAATTCACCTTGACGTTCGTTCCACGAAGCTCGTAGGCGAGCATGCGCGTCATCGCGTTGAGCGCCGTCTTCGAGACGCGGTAGGCGGGTGTTCCGCCCCACATGTCGTCGAGCTGGCCTGCGCCGCTCGACACGTTGACGATGCGTCCGTAGGCGCCACGCTGCATGAGTGGAAGAACCGCGGCGGCGACGCGCCAGGCGCCGATCAGGTTCGTCTCGAGCGTCTGCTCGACGAGAGCGAAGTCGGGGTCGATCCCCGAGTGATGCTCGTCGAGGAGCACACCCGCGTTGTTGACGAGGATGTCGACCCGGCCGGGGCCAGTGTCGAGCTCCGCCGCGAGGCGGTCGACGCTCGCCTGGTCGGTCACGTCAAGGCGCCTCGCCGCAACCGGCAGGCCGGCGCGCTCGAGGGAGACAGCTGCGGACTCCACCTTCCCGAAATCGCGTCCCGTGAGGATCGTCGTGACGCCCTGCGTCGCGAGTTGCCTCGCGATCTCGTGGCCAATTCCGCGATTGCCACCCGTGACGATCGCGACGCGCGCGTCCGTCGTCATTCCTCGGGATCGAGCTCGAGCGCGACCGAGTTGATGCAGTAGCGCAGACCCGTCGGCTGGGGCCCGTCACGAAAGACGTGCCCGAGGTGCGAGTCGCAGGTTGCGCACAGTACCTCCGTCCGGGGCACCAGCATCTTGAAGTCCCGCTCGGTCGAGACCGACTCGGGCCCGGCGGGCTCGTAGAAGCTGGGCCAGCCCGTCCCCGACTCGAACTTCGTCTCCGATCGGAAGAGCTCGGCGCCACAGGCCGCGCAGCGGTAGACGCCGGGCTCCTTGGACGATGCATAGCGACCGGAGAACGGCCGCTCGGTTCCCTTCTCCCTCAGCACCCGGTACTGGTCGGGCGTGAGCTCCTGGCGCCATTCCTCGTCGGGCTTGTTCACCTTCGTCGACATCGAACACCACCTCCTACCGACAGGCTACCGACCGACCTCGAGGCTGACGGTCAGTCGCTCGCGCCGATCGCGCGATCCGCGATCGGCGCGAGTCTGCCTTCGCCTGCTTGTCCGGGGACGTGCGGATGCCCGACGATGCGGAGGCGGGCCCCGGGCCGGCCTGCGCGCCGGTGGAGGTCGTCGGAGGAGGGTGTCTCTCCTCCGGATCGTGGCTCGATGATGACCCCGGGCATCCGAAGACTGCGAGTGCCATTAGCTCCAACCCCCTCGTTTCAGCTTGTCCCTGGCGCGGTACTCCCGCGTGAAGGCCCGCCACTTGCGACGTTCGTCCGACGCCGCCCTCTTGTCCTGCTTCCGCGCGAGGAACGCGAGCTCTCGCTGGAGCTTCTCGTAGCTCTCGACGCGGGCCGGGTCGAGCGTCCCGTCATGCACCCCGGCGAGAACGGCACACCCGGGCTCGCCCTGGTGCCCGCAGTCGGAGAACCGACACATCGCGGCTACCGCCTCGACATCGGCAAACGCGGCCGCCAGGCCTGCATCGGCCTCCCAGAGCTCCAGCACTCTCATCCCGGGGGTGTCGAGCACGAGGCCGCCGCCGGGAAGCAGGAACAGCTCTCGATGCGTGGTCGTGTGGCGGCCTCGGCCGTCGCTGCGGAT
This sequence comes from uncultured Thermoleophilia bacterium, assembly GCA_963710975.1. Taxonomy (GTDB): domain Bacteria; phylum Actinomycetota; class Thermoleophilia; order Gaiellales; family Gaiellaceae; genus JBBQXH01. The sequence continues at coordinate 240,364 of CAVQCG010000001.1, forward strand.
CTCCCGCACCACCTGGATCTCCTCGCCGAGCAGGCGGTTCACGAGGCTCGACTTGCCCACCCCGGAGGATCCGAGCAAGGCAACTGTTCGCGACCCCGCGAGCCAGCGACGAAGCTCGTCGACACCGTCGCCGGTCACGTTCGAGATGGGGTGAACCGGCACTCCGAAGGCGACGGAGTCGATCTCCGCGAGCCGTGCGGGAACGTCGTCGTACAGATCGGTTTTCGTGACGACGACGACCGGGTCCGCGCCGCTCTCCCATGACGTAGCCAGGTAGCGCTCCAACCGCCGGAGATTGAGGTCGTGGCCCAGGGCGACGACGAGGAAGACCGTGTCGACGTTGGCGGCGACGACCTGTTCGTCCGCGACCCCTTCTCGCCGAGTGGCGTCGCCGCCGGAGCGTGAGAACACCGTCCGCCGCGGCAGGACCGCGGCGATCGTCGCCTGCCCGTCTCCCTCCGGTGGCCGGGCAGCCACCCAGTCGCCGACGGCCGGGAAGTCAGCGGCGGCGATCGTCTCGTGCCGTAGGCGGCCGGAGATCTCGGACCACACCTCGCCGCCCGAGCAGTAGAGGACATAGGCACCCCGATGCTGGGCGGCGACGCGGCCCGGGACGAGCCCGTCGAGGGCGTACGGTTGAAATTCGGTTTGACGCTCGGCCGTCCAGCCAAGCAGGTCGAGATCGTATGCGTGCAGGTTCACTTCGGAACTCCCTGAGTCGATGCGACAGGACGAAACGGCGGGCGCGGGCCCGCGGCGCTCAGGAAGTGCCGGTGCTCGCTAGGCGAGGAGGGCGGGCCCGCACGTGCAGGAGGCGAGAGACGGATTCATCTGAGTAACCTCCTTCGGTCGGGGCCAGGCGGAACGACTGCGCAGGGTAGAGGAGATGCCGGACGGCGTCAAGCAATCCGTCGTCACGACGTGGGGAGGACGAAGAAGGCGACCACCGCGTACTGGCAGACGACGGCCGCGATCACGAGGGCGTGGAAGAGCTCGTGGTAGCCGAAGACGCTGGGCAGAAGCTTCGGCCATTTGCACGCATAGAAGATCGCGCCGATCGTATACAGAGCGCCTCCGGCAGCGAGCAAGGCCACCCCTGCGACTCCGAGGCGGTCGATCGCCTGCGGCACGAAGACGAGACTCATCCAGCCCAGCGAGGCGCCGAAGGCGACTGCGACCCAGCCGGGTGCAGTAACCCAGAAGACCCGGGTCGCTATCGCGGCAATGGCTCCGACCCAGACGATGGCCAGCATCGCGATCCGGAGCGGACCTGACAGGACGATCAGCAGGAACGGCATGTACGAGCCGGCGATCATCAAGTAGATGCCCGAGTGGTCGACTCGGCGCATCCAAAGGCGTTGCGACGGAGACCAGCGCACCCGGTGGTAGAGGGCGCTTGCGCCGAACATGCATGCTGTGGCGAGCGCGTAGATCACGGCTGCCACGGTGGCCCGCACGTCGTGGGCGCCGATCACGAGGACGGCGCCCACGACGAGCGAGACGTAGAAGGCGTAGAGATGCGAGACGCCGCGTAGAAGGGGCTTCGAATCAAACCCCGTGTCGAACGTGTTCGACGTCTCCTTCGTGGCCATCTCGGCCTCCACTCCTCCTAGCCGGCCAGCTGTACGACGCCGGTGGCCTCGGGGCCCTTCTGGCCTGCGCGAGGCTCAAACTCCACCCGCGCTCCCTCGGAGAGGCTCTTGAAGCCCTCTCCCTCGATGTTCGAGTGGTGCACGAACAGGTCCTTGCCGCCGTCGTCGGGCGTAATGAAGCCGTAGCCCTTCGCGTCGTTGAACCACTTCACGGTTCCGGTTGCCATAGTCAGATCACCTCCCTCACCTTGTCCGAACGGGTAAGGAACGGCGCCTGAGGCACCACACCGGTACTCGCTCACAATTGGGTCGCGCGCAGTGTAGCCGATGAGGGCCCCCTACACCGCGCGCGCGAGCCGCACCATCAGGTCTGCGACCTGATGATCGTCGAGACCCTCGTTCCGGGCGAGCGAGCGCCACGTCTGAAACGCGATCGCGTGACCGATAGTCGCACGCAGCAGCACGCGCCTTCGTCCGCGCGCCGTCCAGCCGCGCTCGAGCAACATACGCACCTCCGCCCAGTAGCGGAGCGTCGGCGCCGCAACGGCCTGGATCGCCTCGACCTCCGGCAGGTCGCGAAGCACGAGCGCGGTCATGCCCTCGGTCGCGCGGAAGTATGCGTAGATCTCTCGGAGCGCCGTTTCGAGTCGCTCCTCGGGATCTCGGATCGCGACCCAACTCGAAGCATCCGGGAGCGGGTTCTCGGCCCGCCAGTGGCCCGAGCATGCTCTGAACAGCGAGAGCTCGTCGGGGAAGTGGCGATAGACGGTGAGGCGCTGAACCCCCGCCCTCTCGGCGATCGCGCTGATCGTCGTGCGAGCCGGGCCGAGGGATCCGTGCAGGTCGACCGCTGCTTCCACGATCCGCTGGCGCGTCTCCGCCTGGCTCTGAGCGCGCTCCTTGAGTTCGTACTTTCTCGTCATTTCAGTCAACGCTAGTGTCTATTGAACTTGACAGATGGGGAGTCAGCCTTGTACGGTGCCGGTATCAGTATACATATCTGTTCAACCAAATAGGGGGATCAGACACCATGACGACGCGCATACAGAGGATCGCAGTCGCTGCAGACAACGATGATCGGGTCGACCTCGGCGGGTTCGGCGTCACGTGGAAGATCGAGGGAGACGAGACAGGTGACCGCTTCTCGGTCGTCCACCACCCGATCGCACCGCGTGCTCTCGTGGCGCCGCTTCACCGGCATCACAACGAGGACGAATACTCCTTCGTCATCAAGGGGACGCTCGGAGCACTGCTCGGCGACGAGGTCGTGAGCGCCGGCCCGGGAACGTGGGTGTTCAAGCCCCGCGATCAGTGGCACACGTTCTGGAACGCGGGCGACACACCCTGTGAGATCGTCGAGGTCATCTCCCCAGCCGGCTTCGAGACGTTCTTCCGCGAGCTCGCCGAGCTGTTCTCGTCGGCGAGCGATCCCGATCCGGCGGGCCTCGCCGACCTGTGTGCGCGCTATTCGCTCGACATGGATCCCGACAGCGTCCCCGGTCTCTGCGCGCGCTTCGGGCTCACATACCCGTCCGAGTGAGCTGGATCACGACTCCGCTCGGGCTGCCGCGAGGCGCTCGGGCGGAGTCGGGTGGGAGAAGAGCGCGAGGTAGACGGCCCGCGGTGGGTCGAGGTCGGAGAGGTTCGTGCGGGCAAGCGCCAGGTGTGCGGCCTCGAAGGCGCCGAGATCGCCGGTGAGCTCGAGCGAGATACGGTCGGCCGTGCGCTCCCAACGACGCGAGAGCGACGCGCCGAACGGAAGGCTCAGGATCTCGAGCCCGGCCGCAACGAGGAGCACGAACGGCGCGATCCGCGGGTCTCCGGCGCCCGAGACGCCGATCGCGCCGAGAACGGCAGGCCAGCTGAGGAGCGCGTAGAGGACGAGGATGAAGGCCATCGCACCCATCGCCCCGAGAGCAATCCCCTTCGCGACGTGCCGCTCGCGCCTGTGCGCGAGCTCGTGGGCGGTGACGAGTCGGACTTCGTCGGCACCACTCGCACGAAGCAGCGTGTCGTAGAGGACGACCCGCCGGGTGCGACCGATGCCCGAGACGTAGGCGTTCGCCTTCGTCGTCCTGCGGCTCGCGTCGGCAACGAGAACGTCACGCACGGGGACTCCGGCGCTCTCGGAGAGCGCCCGGAGGCTCTCGGCCAGGGCGAAGTCGTCGAGCGGCGTGAAGCGATTGAAGATCGGCTCGAGCAGCACGGGAGCGACGAACCCGAGTGCGACGACCAACACCGCTGCGCCTGGCGCGGCGACCGCGGGCCACGTATCCGGCAGCGCGCGGGCGAGAGCAACGAGCGCGAAGAGGGCGAGTGACGTCAGCACCACCTCGATCGCGAGGCCCTTCGCCCGGTCGCCGAGCCAGGCGCCCGGGGTCTGGGTCGCGAAGCCGAAGCGCCGCTCGCGGGCGTATCCCCGCCAGAAGGCGAGCGGCAGCCTGACGAGGGCGGAGATCGCGACGACGAGCGCCGGGTAGGCAATCGCTCGGGCCCACCACGGCAGACCGTCGATGACGCCATAGAGCCGATCCCCCGCCACAGTGAACGCAAGCGCGGCGAGAACGCCGAGGGCGATGGCCAGATCGATTGCGAACGCGACATAGAGCGGCCGGTGGTACCGGCGGGCGTGCTCGACCTCCTCGGGCGAGAAGTCCGCGGGAAGGTTTGGCGTCATCTGTCGTGAATTATCCGACTGCTCGTGAGTCGGCAGAGCAAAGTCGCGTTGGCAGGGGTTTTCGGCGCCCTCATCGGGCTCGCCGCGCTTGCGGTCGCCGTCTGGATTCTCGGACGCTCCGGCGGGAACGACGGCTCGACCGGAGCCGAGACCGACATTCCGGCCATTGACACGGGTAGCACCGATGTCACGCCCACCGAGCCCCCGCCCGAGGAGCGGACGCAGACGATCGAGGTGGGTGGCTTCCCGAATGCGGTTGCGGTCGGGGAAAAGGGGGTCTGGGTCGTCCGCGACGGCCGCCGCCTGCTTCGCCTGAACCCCGCAGACGGCTCGATCGTGGGGCGCGTCGGCGCCGGTGACGAGCTGGGCAGCGAGCGAGCGTGCGGAGTCGCCGTCGGAGGAGGCGCCGTGTGGGTCGTCACCGTCTCGGGACAGGTCGCTCGCATCAACCCGGAGACCAACCGCGTCTCCCGGCTGATTCCTGTCGAGGACGCTGCGTGCGTCGCCGCGGGAGCCCGGGGAATCTGGGTGACGAGCCCCAACCTGGCTGTCGTGACCAGAATCGATCCGGCGACGAACGAGATCGTCACGGAGATCCCCGTGGACGGGTTCCCCGAGGGTGTGACGACGGGCTTCGGCTCGGTCTGGGTCGCGAACAGCGGCCCGCCGGACGGCGTCAACGGAACCGTCTCGCGCATCAATCCGCAGACGAACGCCGTGGCGGTCACGATCGACCTCTCGAACGGCCCGCAGTTCCTGGCAACGGGCGCCGGCAGCATCTGGGCGAGCGCGAACGACGGGACCGTCGTCCGCATCGACCCGAAGGAAAACGCGCCCGTCGGGAGGCCGATCCCGATCGCCGACGGCGGCCGAACGAACGTCACAGTCGGCGGTGGCTCGGTCTGGGCGACCGTCATCGACGCCGATCTCGGTTCCGGTTCGGTCAGCGAGATCGACCCCGAGACGGGCGCGGTCGTCGAGCCCCCGATACCCGTGGGCGAGGGACCACTCGGCCTGGCGTTCGGGGTCAAGAAGCTCTGGGTGACGAACTACCAGGACGGGTCGGTCAGCGCGTACTCACCGTAGGTGCCGCCAGCGAGGCAGCCCGAGCACCTCGGGGTTCACAACCGAGTCGGGCCGGCGGCCGTCGAGGATAGCCGCGACGTTCTCGGCTGCGCGGCACTCGAGCTCCAGCACGGACTCCTCGGAGTAGAACGCGACGTGCGGCGTCGCGATCACGCCGGTCTCGGCGAGGAGCGGGTGGTCGGGCGGGAGTCGCTCCGGCTCGAAGACGTCGAGACCGGCCCCGGCGATCCGGCCTTCGCGGAGGGCAGCGACGAGGGCATCCTGGTCGACGATCGGCCCCCGCGCCGCGTTGACGACAAACCCGCCGGGCTTCATGCGCGCGAAGAAGGCGGCGTCCACGAGGCCGCGTGTCTCGGGAGTCAGCGGAGCATGAATGCTCACGTAGTCCGCGCGCGAGGCGAGGTCGGCCAGGGTGACCCGCTCGACCCCGGCGCTCTCGACCTCGCTCGGGGTCGCCGTCGGATCGGCGATCAGAACGGTGAGACCGAGACCGCGTACCTTCGCGGCGAGCGCCTTCCCGATTCGCCCGAAGCCGACGATGCCGAGCGTACGGCCTGCGACCCGCCGCATCGGTAGTCCCGGTGCGAGAGACCAGTCTCCGCTGCGTACGGCGGAGTCGAAGCGACAGATTCCGCGTTCGTGGGCGAGGATGAGCGCGAGCACGTGCTCGGCGACCTCGTCGACGCAGTACTCGGGGACGTTGGTGACCGGGATACCAAGCTCGGTGGCGACGTCGACGGCGATGTTGTCGACCCCGATCCCGTACCGACCGACGACCTGCAGCCGCCCGCCTGCCCGGACCACCGCCGGGGTGACGAGCGCGAAGCACGTGAGGATCGCGTCGGCGTCACCGACGAGCTCGACGAGCTCGTCCTCCGAGCCGGTCTGTGCGAGCACGAGCTCCGCGCCGACCCGGGCCAGAACCTCCGCCTCAGGGTCGGTGGAGGCCCAGGTGTAGTCGGTGACCAGAACGCGCCGCGCGCTCACCTGCGCGGTTTCAGCAGGCGCACGATCTCCGCGTGCTTTCCCTCGATCGCGAAATCGAGAGGCCGGAAGCGATCGTCGCTCACCGGCGCCCGCTTCGCCCCGTGCTTCAGAAGCGCCTTGCAGAGGACGAGGTTGCCGCTCGCCGCCGCCTGATGGAGTGGCGTCCAGCCGCCCGGCTGCGTCGCGTTGGGATCGGCACCTCGATCGAGCAGGAGTATCGCAACCTGCGTCTGCTGACCGGCCGCTGCGCTGTGGAGCGGGGTCACGTCGCGGAGCGCTGCGTTCGACGATCTCGCCTCGATGTTCGCGCCGCGGTCGAGCAGGAGCGCCGCAGCATCCGTCCTGCCGAAGTACGCGGCCAGGTGGAGAGGGCTGAAACCGTCGGCGGAGTAGGCGTTCGCGCGCTTCGTGCTACGGCCAAGCGCCCGGCCAAGCGCCTCGGTATCCCCGACGGCTGCCGCGTCGAAGACGTCGAGCTCGGGATTCCGCTCCAGCAACAGGTCCGCGATGTCGGCGTGTCCGCCGTAGAGGGCCCGCCTGACGGGCGAAAGGCCGTTCTCGTCGTGGTCGCCGAGGGACTCGGGCTCGCGGGTCAGCTTGCGCTTGACGCGCGCCGGGTCGCCGGAGTCGACGGCGTCGAAGATGGTCGTGCGTGCGATGGGATTCCCTCCTCGGGTGGACTACGAGCCGGGACGATAGCGGCCGGGCCGTCGCGTCTGCCGCGTTGAGTTAGGTTCTCCTGCGTGCGGTTCATCCTGAACGTCATCTGGCTCGTGTTCGGTGGTCTCCTGATGGCGTTGGGATACCTGCTCGCCGGCGTGATCATGTGCATCCTGATCGTCACCATCCCGTTCGGGATCGCTGCCTTCCGCCTCGGCGGCTACGCCCTCTGGCCGTTCGGCCGTGTCGTCGTTCGAAAGGCCGGCGCAGGGGGCCGGCTCGGTCGTCGGAAACATCATCTGGGGAGTCCTCGCCGGCTGGTGGATCGCCCTCGGCCACATCATCTCGGCGATCCTCTGCTTCATCACGATCATCGGGATCCCGTTCGGCATCGCCCACCTGAAGCTCGCCAAGATCTGCTTCATCCCCTTCGGGACGATGGTCGTCGACAGGAAGGCGGCCGAGGCCGCGGTCGTGCTCGTCGAGGTCTGACCGTCAGCCCGGCCGTGCCCTGACAGCACGGTGCGGGTCGCGCATCTCCGGCCCGACGCCGCCGACCTCGAGGATGACTCCCGGCTCGTGTTCGTACTCGACTGGCGCGGCGGCGGCCGCGAAGACGGCGATCGTGCCGAGGGTGTCCGTCCCCGTGTTCACGAACCCGTGCCAGGTGTGCGGCGGGATCACGATCGATTCGCCCGCACCGAGCAGGTGCCGCCGATCGCCGAGCCACAGCTCGGCGATCCCCTCGCGGACGAGGATCACCTCCTCGACCTCATGATGGGTGTGGGTCGGCGCACCGCGGCCTGGATCGCACCACTGCTCGATGACACAGAGCTGCGAGGCGCCCGTGGAGGCGCCGCAGACGAGGCGTGTCGTCACGCCGGAGCGCCATTCGACGAGCGGCTCGCTCACCGGCCGCGCTTCGGGACGACGTACGTCCGGTAGAGATCCTCGCACGGAGGGCTGCAGAAGCGATGCTCCTCGCCCTCGACATCGGCGACCCAGAGTTGACGCGCGACGACCTGGCCACAACAGTCGCACGGTGTGACCGCGGTCTCCCAGACCTGCGTCACGATCGGCTCGTAGCGTCCCGCGCTCATGCTGCGTTCCAGCCGTAGTCTCGGTGCGCACGGCCCTCGGAGACGAACCCTTGCGAAACGTCGCGTGCGACGAGCGACCGGTCTCGCCGGGTGGGGTCGCCATAGCCGCCTCCGCCGGGTGAGTCGATCAGCACCTCGTCACCCGGTTCGAGCGTGACGTTCGTGAACTTCGACGGCGACTTCGTCCCGAACACCTCGGAGAACGTCCGGAACTCGGTGTCGCCGCGTCGTTTCACGCGGATGGCGCCTGGACCCCCGAGGCCGCCGCCTTCGAGACCCCAGGCACCGAATCCGGGCTTCGTCCTGTCGAGCACGGCGTTGGCGGTGATCTCGGCCCCGTCGGTGACCCGCATGATCCGCCGGGTGCCGAGGCCGCCCCGCCGCTCGCCTGCACCGCCCGAGTCGGGGATCAGCGAGTACTCGATCGTCCGCAGCGGATAGCGGGTCTCGAAGATCTCGACAGGCGTGTTCCGGCAGTTGCCGTTCTTGACGATGATCGCGTTGTTCCCGTCCGCGTAGGAGGTCGCGCCCCAACCACCTCCCTCGAGGTGGTAGTTGGCGTAGAACTCCTGCGTCTTCGGGTGGACACCGCCGAAGAGGAAGTTGCAGGCCGTCCCTCCCTCGGCGGCCGCAACGCGGTCGGGCAGCGCAGGGGCCAGCGCCGCGATCACCATGTCGGCGAGCTTCGGGTGAGACTCGGTGTTTCCCGCCACGCATGGGCGCGGGTAGACGACGTTCACGGCGCTACCGGGCGGGGCGATGATCCGGATCGGCTTGTAGGCGCCCGCGTTCTTCGGGATGTTCGCGTTCGTCAGGTGGAAGATTCCGTTGTAGACGGCGCCGGCGATGACGCCGTAGGTCGCATTGATGGGCCCCCGCGTCTGCGGGTCGGTTCCGGTCCAGTCGACGATCAGCTGGTCTCCGTCGACGGTGACCTCGACGTGATACGTGACGGGCTCGTCGGTGACGCCGTCGTCCTCCTGCTGACCGGTGAAGGCATAGCTGCCGTCCGGGATCGCGGCGATCTCGTTGCGCATCCAGCGCTCCGAGTAGTCGATCAGCTCACGCGAGGCCTCCTCGATCAACTCCCTCCCGTAGCGATCGAGCAGCGCGAGCGTGCTCCGCTCGGCGACCCGCAGGGAGCCGATCTGCGCGTTGATGTCGCCCCACGTGTTCCGCGGCGTCCGGTGGTTGGTCATGATCAGCCGCCACAACTCCATGTCGTGCTGATCGCGCTTCATGATCTTGACGGGCGGGATCCGGAGCCCCTCCTGGAAGATCTCGGTCGCATCGGCCGCGAATCCTCCGACGGCCTTACCGCCGATCTCGGCGAGATGGCCGATGTTCGCGAGAAATCCGAAGAGCTCGCCCTCGTAGAAGACGGGCCGCAGGAGCAGGTGCTCGGGCATGTGCGTCCCGCCCCGATACGGGTCGTTGTGGAGTACGACGTCGCCCGGCTCGAACGCGTCGGTGCCGAGCTCCTCGATCGTCCAGCGGCCGGCGAACATCGCGGCCGCGATCTGTGCCGGGCAGAACTCGCCTTGCCCGATCAGATTCGCATCCCTGTCGAAGAGGACGCACGAGAAATCGAGGCCCTCGTTGAAGATGGGCGAGAACGCCGTGCGCATCATCGTGATGCCCATCTCGCGGCAGATGTTGACGAAGCTGTTCGAGACGATCGTGAGGGTCACGGGGTCGATCACTGTGCCTCCCTGGTCGAATAGCCTGCCGCTCCGGTCGGCCCCCAGCGAGGAGGATCAGCGGTGCCCGAGGACGACGTCACCCGGTCGCTCCAGATCGACCCCGACATCGGGGCCTTGCTCCAACGCCACGGCATAGACACCGAGGGCGACCAGCAGACGAAGACCCGCGCCACGCTTCGTTTCTTCACGACTGGCGTCGGCATCGACTAGCTCTCCTCGCGCGTCAGCTCGAGGATCCCGCTCGGCTGAACGGACAGCGTCCAGTCCGGCGGAACGACGACCGTCGAGTCCATCGACTCGATGATCAGCGGACCCGGGTGCACCTCTCCGGCCGAGAGATCGGAACGGTGTGCGATCGGCGTCGCCTGGAAACCGCCCGTCGGGAAGAACACGTCTCGCACGGCCCCCGGCGTTCCCGAGCTCGAGGGCTCATCCATGCCCGGCAAGGCCTGGATACCTTGCGTCGCGACCACGGTGAGCCGGACGAGCTCGATCGGGATGCCGTCGAGCCGGTAGCCGTAGAACTCCTCGTAGAGCCGGTTGTAATCGGCATACACAGCGGCCAGCACGTCGTCCGTCAGCGGCCCCACGGGAACGCCGACCTCCTGCTCGTAGTTCTGGCCCTGGTAGCGCATCGCGATCGACTGGCGGATCTCGGGCTCGCTCGCTCTGGCGCCCTGGGCGGCGAAGTCCGCACGCGCCCGCGACTCGAGGCCCGCGAAGAGCTCCGCGACCTCGCCGGCACCCGTACGCCGATCTGTGAGGAACACGCTCTTGACGACGTCGACACGCACCTCCGCGGCCATTGCCCCGAACGCCGAGCAGAGGCCGGGGTTCGGCGGGACGAAGACGCGGCGCATGCCGATCGCGTCAGCGATCTCGGCGCCGTGCGTCGCCCCGGCGCCGCCGAAGGCGACAAGCACGAAGTCGCGCGGATCGATGCCCTGCTCCACGGTGACGATCCGGATCGCGTTCGCCATGTTCTCGTTCGTGACGCGCACCATCGCGGAGGCGACCTCGACCGCATCGATTCCGAGCCGCGCAGCCAACCGGTCGAGGGCCGCACGCGCGAGCTGCTCGTCGACGGCGAGCCGCCCGCCGAGAAAGTAGGCGGGATCGAGCCGGCCGAGCACGAGATCCGCGTCGGTGACAGTCGCCTCGTCCCCGCCCCGGCCGTAGCAGGCGGGCCCGGGATCTGCACCCGCGCTCTGCGGGCCGACCTGGAGGAAGCCGCCCGGGTCGACCCAGCCGATTGATCCACCCCCGGCGCCGATCGTCCGCGTCGAGACGCTCTGAACGCTGACCGGGAAGCCGAACTCGATCTCGAAGTCGGATGAGTAGAGCGGCTCCCCACCGAGAACGAGACAGACGTCGCAACTCGTCCCACCCATGTCGAGGCAGATGCCCTGCTGCGCTCCGCCCAGGCGCGTGAAGTGCGCCCCGCCGGTGGCGCCACCGGCGATCCCCGAGAGCAGGATGTGCGACGGCCGTCCGCGGGCCTCCTCGGCGAGCGCGTGCCCCCCGTTCGATTTGAGCAGCGACCAGGATCCACCGACACCCTGCCCGGCGAGCGCCCCGGAGAGGCCGCCGACGTACGCCTGGAGCGCAGGCTTCAGGTACGCGTCGACGATTGCCGTGTTCCCCCGCTCGTACTCGCGCCAGATCGGCGCCACGTCGTGCGAGAGGGAGACGGGCACCCCTGGAAGCACATCCTCAACGACCTCCCGGACACGAACCTCGTGCTCCGGGTTCAGGTACGAGAAGAGGGTGCAGACGGCGACTGCCACGTCGCTCCCGTCGAGATCGAGCTCCTGCAGCGTCCGCGTCAGGAGCTCGGTATCCAGCGGAGTCTCCACCTGCCCCTCCTCGTCGAGGCGCTCCACGATCCCGAGGCAGTCAGGTCGCTCGACGAGCGGTGTCGGCTTGCGCCAGGTGAAGTCGTAGTGGTACTTGCGATTGATCCTCTGGATGAACGGGATGTCCTCGAAGCCCTGAGTGGTCAGATAGACGACCCGGGCGCCTGTGCGCGTCAGGACCGCATTGATACCGATCGTCGTCCCGACGACCACGGAGGCGACGTCCTCGGCACGGAACTCACCGGCGGCGAGGGCCGCGGCGACGACTGCGACGGGATCCTCGGGGTTCGAGGGAACCTTCGCGACGTACCAGCGCCCCGTCTCCTCGTCGACGGCGACGAGATCGGTGAACGTCCCGCCCGTGTCGATGCCGACGCGAACAGTCACGTCAGTCCTGAAGGTCGATCACGAATAGCCGCGTCGTCTCCGGGCTGTGGTTGAAGCCACGGTGACCCTGCCCGCCCGGCAGAAGGAAGCCGTGGCCGGCGGTCAGCCTGAGCGGCTCCTGGCCGTCGTCGAACTCGTAGTGGATCGCCCCGGCGAGCACGAAGCCGTTGTGCCCCTCTGTGCACCACTCGGGCCGTCCCGATCCGGGCTCGTATTCGACGAGCGCCCACCGAGCCCCGTCGACGGTTGCAACCTTTGCCCGCACTCCGGGCGATTCCTCGACCCATTCGATCAGGTCGAACCATGCTGCCTCGGGCTTCGCCACGCCTTATCCCTCCATTCTCACGACAACACGTCCTGCAGAGCCTTGCAGGCTCGCGTCGATCGCGTCGTTGACATCGTCGAGCGCGAACACCGGACCGAGGGTCGGCTCGAGCTCGATTCGACCCGCACGGATGTGCTCGATCAGCCCCGGAAGCGCGTGTGCAGGATCGTCGGAGCCGTACACCGAGCCGGTGAGCGTCTTCTCGCGGTTCACGAACTCGAACGGATCGAGATCCAGCCGCGCGCCGATCGCGGGCATCCCCACGAGGCAGGCGAGCCCGGCCGGCCGCGTGTGCCGGAGAGCCAGCGCCTGCGTCTCGGGCGTCCCGACAGCCTCGAAGGCGTAGTCGAACCCGTCGTCCGTGAGCCGGCCGGCCACCTGGTCCAGGCCGTCCGGCGGCACGGCGTGGGTGGCCCCCAGAAGCAGGGATTGCGCTCGTCGTGCCTCGAACGGGTCGACGGCGACGATCGTCTCGGCTCCCGCGATCCGAGCGCCCTGGACGACGAACTGCCCGACTCCGCCCGCGCCGATCACGAGCACCGAGGATCCTGGCTCGACGTGCGCGGCATTCACGACGGCTCCGACCCCCGTCAGGGCGGCGCAACCGAGCAGCGCGGCGATCTCGAGCGAGATCCCGTCCGGAAGCGGCAGGACGGCAGCCTCGGGCACCAGGACGAGCTCGGCGAGAGCCCCGATCGTCGTCATCCGATACACGGTCTCGTTCCCAACCCGAAGCCGCGTCGTCCCGTCGGGCATCGTCCCCTTGCCGATCGCCTCCCGGAGCGGCACGCACGCCGTTCGCCTGCCGCTCCGGCAGGCGGTGCACTCGCCGCACGCGGGCGCCCACGAGAGCACGACGCGGTCGCCGGGCGCGACGCTTGTCACACCGCTCCCGACCACCTCGACGATCCCCGACCCCTCGTGTCCCAGGATCATCGGCGTCGGCCGCGGCCATTCGCCCCGGACGACGTGGAGGTCCGAGCCGCAGATCCCCACCGCCGCCATGCGCACCACGACATCGTCCGGTCCGGGCTCGTCCAGCTCGACCTCGGTAACCCGAAGCGGTGTGCCGGGCGCGCGAAAGAGCGCCGCCCGCGTCCTCACTTCTTCGCCGCCGCCCTCCTCGGCCTTGCGGTGGAACGCTTCGCGACGGGCTTCTTCTTCGCCTTGGGCTTCGGCAGCGCCTTCGCCTTGAGCTCGGTGACCACGTCCTTCGTCGAGACACGCTCCGCGATGTTCGTCAGCGCATAGTTCAGGGCGGCGTTCTGCCAGTCGTCGTTGATCGTCGACGTCCCGTCGGTGACGACGATCGCCCGGTAGCCGGCGTCGGCGGCATGGCGCGCAGTGTGCTCGATCGAGAAGTTCGTCCAGGCACCGGTGATGACGACGGTGTCGGCGCCAAAGCCCTTGAGCAGCGTCTCGAGGTTCGTGTCGTGGAACGCGTTCATGCGCATCTTCTCGACGACGAGATCGCCGCGCTTCGGCTCGAGGCCCTTCACGGGAGCAGCCCCCCAGGTGCCGCGGACGACGGCGCCGCCCGCGACCGCCTCGAAGAGCGGCGCGTTCCGCTTCAGACCGGGCGCACCCTTGTCGACGACGTACCAGACGTGGATCACAGGCATGCCCGCAGCACGCGCGGCAGCCGCGATCGCGCGGACGTTGGTGACCACCTTCTGGCTCGCCGCGTGCTCGGCGGGGCCGGGGCCGTCGCTTGCCGTGAAGGCGCCGCCGGGCATGATCACGTCGTTCTGGAGGTCCTGGATGATCAGGGCGCTCTTCTTCGGGTCGAGACTCAGGGCCATGCTCTCTCCTCGCTGGTTCGGTGGGGGTCGTTAGCGCATGTAGTGGAGGGCGTTCCCGCGCACCTTCGTCTGGAAGCGATACACGGAGGTCGACGCGGGCACGTAGAGAACGCTCCAGTCGGGGCCGCCCCAGTTCAGGTTGCCCGTGATCTCGGGCACTTCGACGGTGCCGAGATGCTCGCCGTCCGGCGAGACCACCCAGATGCCCCCGGGGCCCGTCACCCAGATGTTCCCGTCCTCGTCGCACTTCATCCCGTCGCAGATTCCGCCGTCCGAATCCTCCGGCGAACCGATCTCGTCGAGGATCACCTCGCCGCCCGAGAGCGTCCCGTCGGCATTTACGGAGAAGCGGCGGATGTGGAGAACGCCCGAGTCGTTGACGTAGAGGGTCGACTCGTCCGGCGAGAAGCAGAGGCCGTTCGGCTGAGTGAAGTCGTCGGCGACGCGCTGCAGGTCACCGCCGCCCACGGGGATCCGGAAGACGCCCTGGTAGTCCATGTCCTGCTCTCGCGGCTGTCCGTAGCCCTCCATCCGCCCGTAGGTCGGGTCGGAGAAGTAGATGGAGCCGTCGGACTTGACGACGACGTCGTTCGGAGAGTTCAGCTCCTTGCCCTCGTAGTGGGAGGCGATGACCTCGCGGCTCGCCTCGGTTCCGTCCGGGTTGAGCGCCGCGCGGACGACGTGGCTCGTCCAGTGCTCGCAGACGATCAGGTTCAGCTCTGCATCGAGCGTCAAGCCGTTGCACTTGTTCGCCGGGTTCATGACCTCGACGACACCGCCGTCCTCCGTCCACCTGCGGCGGATGTCCATCGGCATGTCGCTGAACAGGAGATACCCGTCCGGATGCCAGACCGGGCCCTCCGTGAACGTGAAGCCGGTCGCGATCTTCTCGACCTGGACGCTCGAGGCGACGAGGTCGTAGACCTTCGGGTTGTTGGCGAGAACGCCCATGCTGCGCGCTGCTCCTTTCTCCGCCGTGTCGAGGGCGTAGCCTATTGCCACGAGCTCGACGCCGTCGCAGGCCCGGCCATGCTAAGGGCGCGAGCGCTATCCTGACGCGGATCCACGCGAACGACACCCGCCGAGGGAGGATCCCATGAGCACGACCATCGCCGACCAGGCGGAGGCAGGCAGCGCCGACGCGCCGGTCACGCGCATCAGCCACTGGATCGGCGGGCGGCCGTCGTGCCGGGTACATCCGGCCGCTCCGGCCCCGTCTTCAACCCGGCCACCGGGCGGCAGACCGGCGAGGTCGACTTCGCCTCTGTCGAGGAGATCGACGCGGCGGTCGCGAGCGCGAAGGCCGCCTTCCCGGCCTGGCGGGCGCTCTCGCTCGGCAAGCGCGCCGAGCTGATGTTCTCGATCCGCGAGATCCTGAACGCGCACCGGGCGGACATCGCCCGATTCCTCACCGCGGAGCACGGAAAAGTCCATTCCGACGCCCTCGGCGAGGTCGCGCGCGGCCTCGAGGTGATCGAGTACGCGTGCGGGATCCCGACGCTTGTCAAGGGTGGCTTCTCCGAGCAGGCGTCGACCGGCGTCGACGTCTACTCGATCCGCCAGCCCATCGGCGTCGTGGCCGGCATCACGCCGTTCAACTTCCCCGCGATGGTCCCGATGTGGATGTGGGCACCCGCGCTCGCATGCGGGAACTGCTTCGTCCTGAAGCCCTCGGAGAAGGATCCGAGCGCGTCGCTCTACGTTGCCTCGCTGCTCAAGGAGGCCGGCGTTCCGGACGGGGTGTTCACGGTGGTCAACGGCGACCGGGTCGCGGTCGAGGCGATCCTCGAGCACCCAGATGTCGCCGCCGTCAGCTTCGTCGGCTCGACTCCGATCGCCCGCAAGATCTACGAGACGGGGACGAAGAACGGCAAGCGCGTGCAGGCGCTCGGCGGGGCGAAGAACCACATGGTCGTCCTCCCGGACGCCGACATCGACATGGCCGCGGATGCAGCTGTCAGTGCTGCGTACGGCTCGGCCGGCGAGCGCTGCATGGCGGTCTCAGTCGTGGTCGCCGTCGGCGATGTCGCCGACCCGCTCGTCGGTGCGATCAAGGATCGGCTGCCGACGGTGAAGGTCGGGCCTGGCGACCAGCCGGACTCCGAGATGGGCCCGCTGATCACGCGCGAGCACCGCGACAAGGTCGCGTCGTACATCGACAAGGGCCGAGATCAGGGCGCCACGGTGGTCGCCGACGGCCGCGAGCTCGAGGTCGACGGAGACGGCTTCTTCGTGGGCGTCTCGCTGCTCGACGAGGTCACCCCGGAGATGGACTGCTACCGCGACGAGATCTTCGGCCCCGTCCTCTCAGTCGTGCGCGTGAGTAGCTACGACGAAGCCGTGCGGCTCGTGAACGACAACCCCTACGGCAACGGGACTGCGATCTTCACCCGCGACGGCGGCGTCGCCCGCCAGTTCCAGTTCGAGGCCAACGCCGGCATGGTCGGCATCAACGTCCCCATCCCGGTGCCCGTCGCCTACTACTCCTTCGGCGGCTGGAAGGCATCGCTCTTCGGCGACTCGCACGCCTACGGGCCCGAGGCGATCCACTTCTACACCCGCGGCAAGGTCGTGACGAGCCGCTGGCCGGACCCGTCCACCAGCAAGATCGACCTGGGCTTCCCGCAGACGAGATAGGGGCAAGGCGCGAGAGCGCCGCGCAGCGGACGCGCCGAAGGCGCCAGGACGCGAAGGAATCGCGGGGTCGGCGAAAGCCGGCCCCGCACGCACGCTCCCGTAAACCGGCCGGTTAGCGTACGCGGCCGTGTCCGACCAGGATCCCGACCCCCAGGAGATCGGCCGGATCGGGCCGACGCCTCCCGTCGCCGAGCCGGGCGGCAGCCGCCTGCGCCGGCTCGTTATCGACGTCGGGCCGCTGCGGCGGCACCGGGACTACCGGCTCCTGTTCGCCGGCCAGTCCGTCTCGTTTCTGGGATCGATGGTCACGTTCGTCGCGATCCCGTTCCAGACGTACCAGCTGACGGGATCGACGCTCGCGGTGGGGCTGCTGGCGCTGGCGGAGCTCGGGCCGATCCTGGGGATGGCACTCCTGGGGGGTGCGCTGGCCGACGCCTACGACCGGCGGCGGTTCGTGCTGCTCAGCGAGTTCGGGCTCGCCCTGTGCGCCGGCGCACTGCTCGCGAACTCACTCGCTCGGTGCGCCACGAGTGTGGGTGCATGTTCGTCGTGGCAGCGTTGATGGCGGGGCTCGACGGGATCCAACGGCCGTCGCTCGACGCAATGGCTCCGCGGCTCGTCGATCGTGACGAGATCACGGCAGAGGCGGCCCTGCGAAGCCTGCGCACGAACGTCGGCATGGTCGTTGGCCCCGCCTTCGCCGGTCTGCTGATAGCGGCGGTCGGCCTTCCTGCGACGTACGGCTTCGACGTCGGAACGTACGCGGTGTCGCTCCTATTCCTGCTTCTGATGCGCGCGATGCCGCCGCCCGAGCATGCTCGGCGCCCGAGCTTCGCCGGAATCCTCGAGGGCCTGCGCTACGCGGCGAGCCGTCCGGTGCTGATCGGGACGTACCTCGTCGACATCGTTGCGATGGTGTTCGGCATGTCCGAGGCGCTCTTCCCGGCGTTCGGGAACGAGTTCGGCGGGCCGGGCGTGCTCGGGCTGCTGTACACGGCTCCGGCTGTCGGGAGCGATCCTCGCGACGCTGACGAGCGGCTGGTCGCGCCGGGTTCACCGGCACGGCCTGGCGGTTATCCTCGCGGCGACCGGCTGGGGTCTCGCCGTCACGGGATTCGGGCTCTCCCCCGGTCTTCCGCTCGCCCTCGCGTTTCTCGTCCTCGCGGGGGCGTCGGACATGATCAGCGGTATCTTCCGCAGCACGATCTGGAACCAGACCATTCCCGATCACCTTCGAGGACGGCTCGCTGGCATCGAGATGATCAGCTACTCGGCGGGCCCGCTGCTCGGGAACGTCGAGTCGGGCGTAGTGGCAGCCGGGTTCGGGGTTCGCGCATCCGCCGTCTCGGGCGGGATCCTCTGCGTGCTCGGGGTGGGAGCGGCCGCGGCCGCTCTGCCGCAGTTCCGCCGCTACGACTCGCGAGCCGGCGAATGACTACGCCGGTTCACGTGGCCGACCTCCCGGGACTCGCCGGCGCCGAGCTCGGCACCTCGAGCTGGCTCGTGATCGGCCAGGAGCGCATCGACACGTTCGCCGCCACGACCGAGGATCACCAGTGGATCCACGTCGACCGTGAACGTGCCGAAGCCGGGCCGCTCGGAGGCACCGTCGCACACGGAATGCTGACCCTCTCGGTCGCGGTTGGCCGGCTGCTCGACGAGTTGCTCGTCGTCGACGACGCCGACCTCGTCCTCAACTACGGGCTCGACCGTGTGCGTTTCCCGGCTCCGGTGCCGGCAGGCTCCCATGTCCGGCTCCACGCCTCGGTTGCGGACGTTGCCGTGCAACCGGGTGGGACGCGGGTGACGGTCGCCCTTACCGTCGAGCTCGAAGGCTCCGAGAAGCCCTGCTGCGTCGCCGAGGAGATTCTTCTCTACCGTGGCGCGCATCTTGGTGCATCTTGATGCGTGCAATTGAACATCTACATGCTAGAGTTGAGGCATGCGAACGACAGTGGTCTTCGACGACGACGTCGCCGCGGCAATTGATCGTCTTCGTCGCGACAGATCGGTGGGGATGAGCGAGGCAGTCAACGATCTCATCCGGGCCGGCCTTCGAGCGCCTGCACCCAAGGCCGCGTTCACGCAGCGAACGTATGCCCTGGGTCTCCAGATCGATCCGACCGACGTCGCGGATGCCCTCGAGATCCTCGAGGGCCCGGCGTCTCGCTAGTGCTCGTCGACGCCAACGTCCTCCTCTACGCCGTTGACGAGACGAGCAGACTCCACGATGTCGCGTCCCGCTGGCTCACAGATGTGCTGAACGGTCCGCGTCGGGTCGGGCTCCCGTGGCTTTCACTGAGCGCGTTTCTTCGAATCGCAACGAATCCAAGGGCGTCGAACCGTCCCCTCGATGCTCCGCGCGCGTGGGATTTCGTGCGCGACTGGCTCGCATCACCGAGCGTGTGGATTCCCAACCCGACCGACGGGCACGCGGAAATCTTCGGTCGCCTCGTCGTCTCGTATGACCTCCGAGGGAACCTCGTCTCGGATGCCCACCTTGCTGCTCTGGCGATCGAGCACGGCCTGACCGTATGCTCCACGGATACCGACTTCGCGCGATTCGAAGAGATCCGGTGGCTCAACCCGCTCTCGTCGCAGTGACGTCGCCGCTGGGCCGAAGCTCCTTCTCCCACGTCGCGAACCTGGGATACGCGGTCATCCCGACCCGTTCGTAGAGCCTCGTCGCCCCGGTGGGCGATTCCGCGTCGACGTGGAGATCGCAACCCATTTTGCCGCGGTCGTGCAGGGCGCGGAAGGCGTGGCGTAGGAGCGCTTCTCCGACCCCGCGCCGTCGGTACGGCGCGAGCACCCCGAGTAGCGTGACGTGGCCGAGCGAGGGATCCTCCTCCGACTCCAGTCGGGCGCCGACATATCCGGCAAGCGTCGGGCCGTCCCAGGCGAGGAGCCAGAGCTCGGGATCGAAGGCCGGGTCGTCGAACACGTAGTGGTCGAAGTCCTCGAACGTCTCCATGCCCTCGCCCCAGTGATCGGCGAAGGCGGCGACATGCGTCTCGTAGACGTCGCGCCCGTCGCCGGGTGCGAACCGGCGAACGTCGATCCCCGGCACCTTGGAAGGGGCAAGCGGCGTGCCGGCGAAGGCGACGCGCATCAGCTGCCACCGGCGCACCTCGCTGTAACCGCTCGCCGTGAAGAGCGCGCTCGCCCGGAGCTCACCGGCCAATGCCCCGGCGTGGACGACTACGCGTCGGCCGGCGGGAGCCAGCTCGACGAACCGGCGTGCCCGCCGTTCGTTCTCTGCGACGATCGCCGCACCGATCCCCCGGCCGTGGAAGTGAAGCCCGACGAAGCCGATCGCCAACACGCTCACGAACGGCCTCTCCCCGACGACGAACAGACACGCCGCCAGCCCGCCATCCGGAGACGCGACGACGGCAACGTCCCGCTCTCGGTCGACCGACGGCGCAGTCCAGAAGCGAAGCAGCCGCTCATCGGTGAAGCTGGGGAAGCCGACCCGCGCGAGCGACTCCTCGTTGGCGAGAGCCGCTGCCGTCGCCGCGTCTTCGTCCCGGGCAGGCCGGAAGCGGAATCCGGGCGGCAGGCTCATCGCCGCAGTCTGCCGGATCAGAGACCGGCGAGTTTTCGCGCGTAGCCGATTGCCGGCCTCGGGTCGTACGAGCGCGCGATCATCAGCTTCTCGGCCTCGAGGGAGCCCTCCGCGTGCACCGCGAGAACGCTCTGGTACCCGGCGTACTCCCGGGCTAGCAGGTCGCTCGCGAGGTTGAGGAGCGCAAGGCGCTCGGCGGCGGGAGTCGCTCCCGCGAAGTACTTCTCGAGGTACGGACGGATCTCGTCCGAACGCCAGTCCTGGCCGGCCGGTCCGGTCACGAGCAGGCCGCCGGCGATGTCGATCAGGTGCTCGACCGCCTGGTGGTAGTCGCGCGCGAACGTCCACTTGGCGATGTTGGTCGTCATCGGATCCGGGTAGGCGATACCCGTCGCCTCGTCGATCCGGCACCGATCCGCCGCGAGATGCGTCAGGCCCCGAACGGTCTCCGCGTAGCCGATGAGGGCGACGAACTTGTCGCGCACGTGCGAGGCACGCGCGATCCCGTTCGCTTCCGCGAGGCACGCGGCAAGGCCGACGAACGCGTCGACGAGCGGCAGCTTGTACGAGACGGCGGTGAAGCGGTGGTACTCGACGAAGGTGAGCGCGAGCTGCCCGGCGCGCGACGTGTCGCCGTCGAGGAAGACGCGCTCCCAGGGGACGAACACGTCGTCGAACACGGTGAGCGTCTCGATCATCTTGTGCCGCGACGAGACCGGTCGCGTCCAGGGGTCCGCGTCCGAATGGAGAAAGTCCGAACAGAAGAGCTTGACGCCCGGGGTGGCGACCGGCACGGCGAACGCGACGGCCCAGTCCTCCTCGCCCCCGGCGAGCGCCCGTGTCGGGATCACGATCACCTCGTCGACATTGGGCGTGCAGGAGGTGTGCACCTTGGCGCCGCGGACGACGATCCCGTCGGACCGCCGCTCGACGACGCGAACGTACAGGTCCGGATCGGCCTGACCTGAGGGTCCTTTCGAGCGATCGCCCTTGACGTCCGTCTGCGCTGTCGCGAGCGCGAGGTCGTTCTCACGGCAATGGTCGAAGAAGGTGGCGACGCGATCGTAGGCGTCCGTGCCGTGGGTGACACGATGCAGCGCGAACAGGGCATCGGTGCCGATCTCCTTGACCAGGATGACGAGGGTGTCGGCGAATGCCGTCGCCTGCTCGATCAGCGACGAGCGTCGCCGGAGGTCATCCGCGGTGCGCGGAAGATGGTAGTAGGCGGAGTGTCCCTCGACGACCGCGAGGTCGCGGTGGTTCGGCTCCTCGGCAAAGGCGTAGTCGAGCGAGGCGTGGCGTGCCGCGATGCCGAGCTCCGGATGGTCGACCACGTCCGCGACCCGCTCGCCGCGGTAGTAGACCTCCCGTTCGTCCCGAAGCCCGTTCAGGTACTCCTGCGGCGTGCGCAGCGAAGCCACCGTGCCTACCTCCCTCGTAGTCCGTTGAGCAGCAGGTCGTAGAAGAACGTCGCGATCTCGCGGCTGTCGAGCGGCCCCTCGACCCGGTACCACTGGTACGCCCAGTTGCACATCCCGAAGACAGCGAGCGTCGTCAGGCGGGGGTCGACGCGGCGGAACTCGCCGCTTTCGATCCCTTGCCCGACGACGTCCTCGACCAGCTGGCGGTACGTGTCGCGCTTCGAGCCGATCGTCTCCTGATCGCCGGCCGACAGCTCGCGGTGGTGCTCGAAGAACACGCGCACGTGCCCACGATGGGTGCGCATCAGGTCGAGCACGTCGCCCATGATCGCGTGCAGTGCCTCCCCCGCTGGGCTACCGGCGCGCTCGCGCTGCTTCTCGATCAAGAGGTCGATGAACTCCTCGTGGATCCAGAACAGGATCTCGTCCTTCCCCGAGAAGTAGTGGTAGAGCGTCGGCTTTCGCATCCCGGCCGCCTCGGCGACCGCAGCGACGTTCGTCGTGTGGTAGCCCGAACGGTCGAACAGGTCGGCGGCCTGGGCGACGACCTCGCGGCGCTTCGCGTCGGGATTGACACGGGGAGGCATCGCGCCATATTATCGACCGACTGGTCGGTCGACAAGTCTCGTGCGAAAAGGAGATGCCCGATGCCCTACGAGATCAAGATTCTCGACATCCTCGACATCGACCTCGAATCGAGCTTTCTCGTCCTCGCGCGCAACATGGGCCAGGTGACCCGCGTGAAGACGTGGAGCTATCTCATCGTCGGCCCGGACACCGATCCGATCCTCGTCGACACCGGCGCATCGAGCCCGGCGATCATGGAGACACTCGGCATGGTTGGTATCCAGACGGATGAGATGACGCTCGACAACCAACTGGCGAAGCACGGTGTGAAGATGGACGACGTGCGCTGGATCCTCCATACCCACCACCACATCGACCACGCCGGCCAGGACGACCGCTTTCCGAAGGCCACGGTCGTCACGCGGCGCCGCGAGCTCGAGTACTCCGCCTCCGGCATCATGGGCGGCCAGTACCCGGCCGCGTATGTCAAACATCACATCGACCGCCTTCACACTCCGGGTGCGCTGCGACTCCTCGACCTCGAGCTCTCGGGTCCGGACGAGATCCTTCCCGGGATCGTCTGCGAGGCGGCCGGCGGTCACACCGAGGGCTCGATGAACATCAACGTCCAGACGGCCGACGGCGTCGCGTGCATCTGCGGCGACGTCATCTACGACATCCAGAATCAGATCGTCGACCCGATCTACCAGGTGCTCGACCACGAGCCGCAGTCGACCGGGAACCAGGGCACCTCGAAGCGCGAGGAGCGCGCGGCGATCAAGAAGGCGCTGAACTCCGGGACGTTCGTGCTTCCCCTCCACGACTGGCCAGCTCGTGTGGAGAGCGGGCGGATCGTGTCCCGCCTCGTCGGCGACTCCGTCCCGGGGCCCGAGCAGGCCGTTGAGCACAGGACGACCGCCGAGACCCGCGAGATGGGATTGGGCGCAGGGCGGTTCTGGGTGTGACGCGAGCCGACCGGTTTGCCGGCTGCGTGTGCCTGGTGACAGGTGGCGGCCGCGGCATCGGACGTGGCATTGCGCTCGCGCTCGCGGCCGAGGGGGCGGCTGTCGGAGTCGTGGCCCGCACGGAAGCGCAGTGCTCGTCGGTCGCGGCAGAGATCGGCGAGCGCGGCCTCGCGCTGCCGACCGACGTCACAGAGTCGGATGCATGTGACGACGCCGTCGATTCGGTGCACTCGCATTTCGGACGCGTGGAGATCGTCGTCAACGCCGCGGGGATCTCACCCGTCTGGCAACGGGCAGAGGCGCACGACGTCGAGGCCTGGCGCCAGATCCTCGATGTGAACCTGACCGGCGCGTACCTGATGACGCGAGCGGCGGCTCCTTGCCTGCTCGACGGCGGCGGCGCCGTCGTCAACGTCTCGAGCGTGACAGGCTCGAGGGCGAGCCCGCGAATCGCAGCCTACGGCGCGTCGAAAGCAGGGCTCAGTCAGCTGACCCGAACACTCGCACGCGAGTGGGCCGATCGTGGAGTCCGGGTCAACGCGGTCTCGCCGGGCTACGTCGAGACGGATCTGACCGAGGGGCTCCTCGCGGTCGAGAGGCTGCGTTCGGAGATCATCGAGGAGACGCCGTTGCGCCGTCTCGGCACGATCGCAGAAGTCGTAGCCCCGGTGCTCTTCCTCGCTTCGCGCGACGCGTCGTACATCACGGGCGCCGACCTGCTCGTCGATGGAGGGATGGCGTCGTAGCCCTCATTCGCGCCTCGGAACCTGGGGCCACCCCGCGCCTCCTCCCGACTCGATCGTATCGGGGAAGAACGCGCAGATGGTTCGCGTATCGTGGCGACATCGTGTCAAGCCTGTGTCGGAACGCCCCCACCCGTCGGAGCTCGACTCGATGATCGGCGAGGTCACGTACCTCGAAGCGGTGCGGGCCGCGCTCGTCGATGCGCTACGCGACGACGAGCACGTCTTCCTCCTCGGCGAAGACATCGGTCACTTCGGTGGCGCCTTCGGCGTCACGAAGGGACTGTTCGAGGAGTTCGGCGAAGCGAGGGTCATGGACACGCCGATCGCGGAGGAAGGCTTCGTCGGCGCAGCCATCGGAGCCGCGTGGATGGGTGAACGACCGGTCGTCGAGCTGCAGTTCGCCGACTTCATAAGCTGTCCCTTCGACCTCATCGTCACTGTCGCGGCGAAGACGCACTGGCGGTCGGGTCAGCGCATCCCGATGGTGATCCGGGCCCCATTCGGGGGCGGGGTTCGCGGCGGCCCGTTCCACTCACAGTGTCCCGAAGGATGGTTCATCGGCCAGCCCGGCCTGAAAGTGGTGTGCCCGGGGACGGTCGAGGACGCCTACGGACTACTTCGATCCGCGATCGAGGACGACGACCCGGTGCTCTACTTCGAGCACAAGGCGCTCTACCGCCGGCTCAAGGGTGAGCTTCCCGCCGCGGAGCACCGCACTCCGATCGGCTCCGCTTCTGTCGCGCGCGCGGGACGGGACGCGACCATCGTCACCTATGCCGCGGGCGTCGAGCTCGCGCTCGAGGCCTCCGATGGACTCGAAGTCGAGGTGCTCGACCTCCGCACCGTCTGGCCGATCGACCGGCAGGCTGTGTTGGATTCGATCGCGAAGACATCCCGGTTGATGGTGCTGCAGGAGGCATCCGGTTCGACGGGTGTGGCCGGCCAGATTCTCAGGCTCGCGGCGTGCGACGGCTTCGAGCTTCTCGACGCACCGCCGGTACTCGTCGCACCACCCGACACACCCGTTCCATTCGCACCGGAGCTCGAGGATGCGTATCAACCGTCGGTCGCGACCGTGCGCCAGAGCCTGGAGGACCTCCTTGCCTTCTGACGGCCCCGGTCTCCTGCCGGCTGTCGAGGCCGCGGGCGTACCTCTCGAGACGAAGCTCGAGCTGTTCCGTCTGATGTTGCTCCAGCGGCTGACCGAGGAGCGCATCATCGCCCTGTACCGGCAAGGGCGAATCGTCGGCAGTGTCTACACCGGCTTCATGCAGGAGGCCGTCGCGGCAGGCGCGGGCCTCGCTCTCGGGCCCGACGACGTGGTCGCGCCCCTGAACCGCGAGCTTGCCTGCCACTACGCA
Source organism: uncultured Thermoleophilia bacterium (assembly GCA_963710975.1). Lineage (GTDB taxonomy): Bacteria > Actinomycetota > Thermoleophilia > Gaiellales > Gaiellaceae > JBBQXH01. The sequence continues at coordinate 265,804 of CAVQCG010000001.1, forward strand.
CGCGGCGTCACCGTCGCAGAGGCGCTGAAGAACTTCCTCGGGAAAGGCGATGGTCCAACGCTCGGACGGGACGGCAACATGCATTTCGGCGTGCCGTCGAAGGGCGTCTTCCCCCTCGTCTCGATGCTCGGGGATCTGGTCCCGGTCGTCGTCGGCGCTGCCCTCGCCTTCAAACGGCGAAACGAGCCAAGGGTCGCGATGACCTTTTTCGGCGACGGAGCGATGTCGACGGGTGACGTCCACGAGGGACTCAACCTCGCGGGCGTCTTGCAGGTGCCGGCCGTCTTCGTGATCCAGTCGAACCGCTATGCCTACTCGACACCGACCGAGCGCCAGATGGTGAACACCGATATCTCGCAGCGCATCGCGGGCGGCTGGAGCATCCCCTGCGAGCGTGTGGACGGGACTGATGCGCTCGCCGTCTACGAGACCGTCAGCGCTGCGGTCGAGCGCGCGCGATCGGGTTGGGGGCCCCAGGCAGTCGAGGCGCTCTCGCTCCGAGGTCACGGCCACGCTGCGCATGACGATGCCCGATACGTTCCCGACGAGCTCCGGGCCCGGTTCGCAGACCCTGTCGGACGTCTCGCGGCGCGTCTTCGCCTGGACGGGATGAGCGATGAGGTGATCGACGGTCGACGGATCACCGCCGCCGAGGAGGTCGCAGCCGGCCTGGCCGAAGCCGAGGCCGCCCCGGCCCCCGATCCCGCCTTGCTCGAGCAGGGCGTCTACGCGACACCGATCGTGCGATGAACGCCCCGGCCGACATTGGCCTCGTCGGGCTCGCCGTCATGGGCCAGAACCTCGTGCTGAACATGGATGACCATGGCTACCGCGTAGCGGTCTTCAACCGAACGATCGAGAAGGTCGACGAGTTCCTCGCTGGACCCGCCGCAGGCACGAACGTGGTCGGAACGCATTCGCTCGAGGAGCTCGCTCGAAGCCTGAAGCGACCGCGGCGGGTGATGCTGATGGTGAAGGCCGGACAGGCGGTAGATGGGACGATCGCGCAGCTGCTCCCGTTTCTCGATCCCGGTGACATCGTCATCGACGGCGGCAACTCGAACTTCGAGGACTCGATCCGGCGCGAGCGCGAGCTCCGTGATCGCGGGCTCCTGTTCGTCGGGACCGGCATCTCCGGAGGAGAGGAAGGCGCGCGCCACGGGCCGTCGATCATGCCCGGCGGCTCACCCGAGGCCTGGCCCGAGGTCCGAGAGATCTTCCAGGCGATAGCCGCGAAGGTCGACGACGGGACCCCCTGCTGCGACTGGGTCGGCGAAGGCGGCGCTGGCCACTACGTGAAGATGGTTCACAACGGGATCGAGTACGGGGACATGCAGCTCATCGCCGAGGCCTACGATCTCCTCCGATCGATTGCGGGCCTCTCCCACGACGAGCTGCACACCGTCTTCGACCAGTGGAACAGCGGCAAGCTCGACTCATACCTGATCGAGATCACGCGCGACATCATGGCGTTCCGGGCCGAGGACGGGGAGCCGCTCGTCGAAAAGGTCCTCGACACCGCCGGCCAGAAGGGCACCGGCAAGTGGACCGCTATCTCGGCGCTCGAGCTGGGCATGCCGATGACACTCGTCGCGGAAGCCGTGTTCGCGCGGATCCTCTCGGCCCTCAAGGACGAGCGAGTTGCGGCGGCGGAGGTCCTCGGAGCCCCTGCTCTCGACGTGGGCAGCGGCGCCGGATTCGTCGCTGACGTGCGAGATGCCCTCTACGCCTCCAAGATCGTCTCCTACGCGCAGGGCTTCATGCTCTTCCGCGAGGCGGCCGCTTCGTTTGGATGGAACCTCAACTACGGCGGGATCGCGCTCATGTGGCGCGGTGGCTGCATCATCAGATCGGCGTTCCTCGGGAGGATCAAGGATGCGTTCGACCGCGATCCGGATCTCGCGAACCTCCTGGTCGACACCTATTTCCGTGAAGAGGTCGCGGCGGCAGAGGCCGGCTGGCGTCGATCGGTCGCCGCCGCCGCCGGCGCAGGCGTACCCGCGCCCGCGTATTCCTCGGCCCTTGCGTTCTTCGACGGCTACCGGCGCGCTCGCCTCCCCGCGAACCTGATCCAGGCGCAACGGGACTACTTCGGCGCGCATACCTACGAGCGCATCGATCGCCCGCGCGGACAGTTCTTCCACACGAACTGGACCGGCCGCGGCGGCGACGCCACATCTGGCTCATACAAGGCGTAAACGGCCGGTCGGTTAAGAGCCAATCGCCCCGGGACCACGCGGACCACACCAGGAGAGCAGTTAGCGACGCCTGCGACGCCTCATCACCGGGCATCACATGGCTGTAAACATCGAGGCTCATCGACGGCCGGGAGCGCCCGAGACCCTTCGCCAACCCGGCGGCAGGCACGCCCTGCCCATTTCCTCACGATCCCCTCGGTGACGCCCTGAAACACACGCCGTTCTGCCGTCCGATCGTCGGGCGGACACGTATCGACGATGACCTCCATCGTCCATTTGGGGATCTGCACCCACAGTGAAACCCTCGTCTCGTCTGTGACCGCTTTAGCCGCGCCTGACAACCGGCGACGTCTATATCGCCCCAGGTCAAGTCGAGAACCTCCCCGATCCTCAACGCTGTCTGCTCGATGAGGACCCGCGGCAGGCGGTGCCGTACCGGCCCGATCTCCTCGAGGATCGCCAGGTACTGCTTCGCTGTCGGCGGCGTCACCTCCTCGCGCTGGTAGCTCGGGAGTTTCACCGAGCGATGCCGGGCCGGGTTGGGATCAAGGCTCGCGTAGTCGAGGACGAGCCGGAACGTTGTGAACCACTTCTCGACCGACCCGGGTCTCATGGCACGCGAGAGCCCCGCCGCGATCTCCTGACAGTCGGCCGGGATGAATGTGAACGGGTCGCGGTGGCGACAAGCTCGACAAGCCGCGAACGGTGCTGGCGCTAGCCGAGAAGGGTCGAGGCCGCAAGATCGAGGCGTGATTCGACGAAAGCGTCGTGGAACTCGGGATAGCTGCGCCTTACCGGCTTCCGAACCGTGAGTGCAGCGAGCGCATCTGCCGGGTCCCGGCCCGCTGCGAGCGCCCCTGCGACCAGATCGCGACGGATGCGCGCCTTCCGTAATGTCGTGAACGAACCCGCGTGCCGGACCGGCACGCAGCAAACGACGAGGGCCCGCGGGTGCCACTGGTGGCACGGGTGTAGAGCCTCTGACATCAGCGGAGGAGAGCCTCTGGGTGATCACCTACCATGACGCCGGGCATGCCGTCGCTGCTCACCTGCTCGGCGGGCGCATCACCGGCCCCCTCAGCATCCGGCAGACAAAGCGCTGGCGCGGCGTCTGCCACGTCCGTGCCCCACGGCTGTCGAGCCGAGACATCGACAGGATCCCCTTCGACCTTCCCCTCGCGGTCTTCCCGCCGCCGTGCGCAGAAGCATCGAATGCTCGATAATCATCCACCTGGCGGGCCCGGCCGCCGAAGAGCTTCGCCTAGGTTTCGCGACGTAGGAAGTTGAGCAACGCCGGATGGGCTGATGTCGAATCGGTCGAGGTCAAGATCCTCGGTGGCGAGTCTAACCCTCAGGTCGTGTAACTCCTTCTGATCGGATCGAGGACGGTCCGGCGCTGGCGAGCGCCGTCCGGTGTCAGGGCTTAGCGGAGTGGTGGGGGCTCTCGGCGGAGAGTTCGTTGAGGAGGACTTGGCTTTCTGCGAGTTGGGAGGTGAGGATTTGGCGGGCTGTTTCGAGGAGCTGGAAGATCCGCGGGTCTTTGATGCGATAGAAGACGCTTGTACCTTCCTTGCGGCTCTCCAGCAGCCCTTGCTTGCGGAGAGCGCTGAGGTGTTGAGAGGTTCCGCTCGAGTCGAGCTCTAGCGCGGCTTGGAGGTCACCGACGCCGCGTTCGCCTTCGCGGAGAAGCTCGAGGATGCGGACACGGGCGGGGTGCCCGAGCACCCTGAAGAGCTCCGCCTTGGCGGCGTACGTCTCAGGCATGGCCGCAGTATCTCAGAAACTTCAGTAGAAACTTGTTATCTTCGGAATCACCAAAATATGGAGGTCTTTGAGATACGGGGTCGTGAGAGTTGTACGAGGCTGAGAATCGGTCAGCGGTAACAGCGGGCGGCGCCTTCCCGTGCGACACGGACGGACTGGCTGGGCTCGTGGCGCTGGCGCGAGAGCAGGGTTTTCTCACTGACGAGGAGATCGTCGGTGAGTTGGAAGATGTCGAGCTGACGCGGCGGCAGTTCGAGGGCTTCTGCGGGGATCTGGCTGAGCTCGGGGTCGAGCTGGCGGTCGGGGCCGAGCGCGATTCGCTGGCCGCCCGGCTGAACATCGTCGAGAACGAGGCCCCTGCCTCGGGGCTCGCTACTGCCGAGGAACCGCTCGGTTCGCTGCAACTGTACTTCCAGGCGATCGGACGCGTCCCGCTCCTGACAGCCAATCAGGAGGTGGCGCTCGCGAAGCGGATCGAACGTGGCGACCTGAGCGCCAAGAGTCAGATGGTTGAGGCGAACCTGCGGCTCGTGGTCTCGATCGCGAAGCGGTATCGCGGTACCGGGCTCTCGTTTCTTGACCTGATCCAGGAAGGCACATTGGGTCTGATTCGCGCGGTCGAGAAGTTCGACTACCGCCGAGGTCACAAGTTCTCCACGTACGCGACCTGGTGGATACGCCAGTCCATCTCCCGTGGAGCTATGGATACGTCACGGGTGATCCGTCTCCCGGTTCATATCGCCGAGCGGCTCAACCGGGTAAAAGGCGCCAGCAGGGATCTCACCCGCGATCTGGGTCGCGAACCGACGCATCGCGAGGTTGCCGCCGAGCTGGGCATGCCTGTCGATGAGGTAGAGCATCTTCTGAGGATGGCCGAGCCCGCGCTCTCGCTCGAGAAGCCGATAGGAGCCGATGGAGACGGCGAGCTGATCGACCTCATCCCGCACCCCGGGCGAGGAGACGCCGTTCGACAATGCAGCAGCCTCGTTGCAGCGCACGGACATCAGCCGGGCGCTCGAGGCGCTGCCAGACCGAAGCCGCATCGTGATCGAGCTTCGTTACGGCCTGGACGGGAACACGGCCGCGACTCTCGGCGAGATCGGAGGACGCCTCGGCATCACGCGCGAGCGCGTCCGCCAGATCGAGAACGAAGCGCTCACGCGACTCAACACCCTGCCCGAGGCCCAGCGCCTTCGCAACGAGCCCTGGCTCAACCCCCCGACAAGCCAGCCGCCCAACCCCAAAGCGCGACGACCCACACCATAGAAAGCCGACGGCCGCCACCATGACTGTTCACAGCAGGATGTCCGAGACGCTCTTCGTTCTACCCGAGACAGAGATCCGTGACGCAGCCAGGATCATGCGAGACCTTGATGTCGCGGCCCTGCCAGTCTGGGACGGGGAGCACGTCCTCGGTATCGTGACCGTCCGCGACATCGTGTTCAGGCAGGTCGCGACAGGCCGCGAACTAGGACTCGTCGGCTCGGTGATGAGTCCTCTCGTGGGCGTCATCCCATCGCACGAGCCAATACGGAGAAGGCGCTCGCCCTGATGGACGAGCTCCGCGTCGATCTCTTACCGGTCAGCCACAGTGAGCAGCTCGTCGGCATCGTGACCGCTGCAGATCTCATGACCCTCCCGGCCGCGCAGGCCCGCGCCCCGACCCACCGTCGATCGCCTGACTCCGGCGCGCCATTGGCACCGGCACCAAGAGCATCCTCGCGGGCGGAGTGATCGTGGGCCTCCTGCGCACCTTCCGTGGCTCACGACGACGCGTGTACGAGCGACCGCCGCAAGGAGAATGCACACGCCGCTCACGGCGCCACCCGCCGGCATCGTTCCGCTTCCGGCCGTCAGTAACACGCTCGGTGTCACTCCGAGCCAGAGGGCCGAGCCGAACCACTCGAAGCACACGTGACTCCCACCAACCAGGCTGGGGCAGGGGGCGGGTCGGATTGAGCGGCCTTTAACCTGCTGAGAAGGCTCGCGCCTGTGCCTCTCGGGTAACCGTGTGCGAGTCACCCAGGAGGTCTCGGCAGGGCCTTCGTCTCCGCCCGCGTCCGGGCCAGCGATGAGGGGCGTCCAACTTGTCCGGGCGCCCCTCACGCTTGTGCCTATGGTTCGGCGTGAAGGCAAATTGCGACAGCGGATCGTCTCAGCGCTCGGCGAGCGCCAGCTTCGCGCCGAGCGCGACAAACGCGCAAGCAAAGCTCCTGCGCATCCAAGTCAGCACGCGTGGACGCGAGATCACGTGGCTGCGTATCGACGCGGCGAACAGTCCGTAGACGACGAAGACGGCGAACGTCAGCAGCATGAATACGGCGCTCAACTCGAGCATGTAACGGCGGGCCAGCCGCGAAGCGCCGAGACGCCCTGCTCGGATTTGCCGTCAGCCTGGTACGGTGGCTGGGTCAGCGCGACCAAGGAGGCGCAGCATGAAGGTCGTCCACTGTCCATGCGGAACCGATGTCGAGGGCGAGAGCGACGATCAGCTCGTTGCGAACGTCGAGGCGCACATCTCGGCCGATCATCCAGACATGGTCGGCAAGTACTCCCGGGAGCAGATCCTGGAGATGGCCCACACGCACTGAGGCCGAGCGCAGCCCAGGCCCGGTGCGGCGCCCTTACGGCGCCTTGCGCTCGCTCCGCGAGCGCGAACCCTTCGCAGCCGGCTACGCCATCTGCTGCGCGGCGCCCTACGGCGCCTTGCGCTTGACCGCCTCAGGATCGTTGTTGCCCGCCGCCTTGCGACGCTCGAGATCGTCGGGGTCGAAGAGCTTCCCATCACGCCCGACATAGCCGCCCGAGGCTCCGACGATGACGAGCACGAGGTCTTCGTCACCCGCGTTCCATACCTGACGCGGTGTCGGCGCCTCGACGTGGCACAGCCCGCCTGACCCCTAGCTCGAAGGCCTCGCCGTCGACCACGAAACCGGCGCGACCCTGTTGCACGATGTAGAGCTCGTCCTGCCTTTCGTGCGTATGGTCGAACCACTCGGTGCCGGGCGGGAGGACGAGCGCATTGACCCCGAACGCCGTCACCCCCAAGGGCTCCCTCACCTTCCGCATGAACCCCTCGCCAAGCTGATCGATGGTTGTTGCCCGGTAGCCCATGAGTCCTCCTCCGAGACACGTCGAATGGCCCGAGTCTGACTCATTGAACCGTGTCTTCGCGTGTGCAACGATGCGGCGAACCCCAAGCCGAGGAGGTTGACATGGCTGGACTCGAGATCAAGAACGTGAGCTCGCCGGACGAGACACGGCAACTCGCCGACAAGGGCACCGTGGGAGTCGTCAACGTCGGAGGGAACGCCGTCCTGGCGGGCCGGTGGAACCCCGGATGGAAATGGTCGGAGCACGTGAAGCCGATCGTCGGCACTGACAGCTGCGAGGCGCCCCACCTGATCTACTGCGTGAGCGGCCGCATGCACGTCGTGATGGACGACGGAACAGAGGGAGAGGTCGGTCCGTTCGACATCGTTTCGATCGCGCCCGGGCACGACGCCTGGGTCGTGGGGGACGAGCCGTTCGTCGGCGTCGACTTCGGCGGCTACACCCAGTACGCCAAACAGTAGGCGCGGTCAGCCAGACTGCGAGGTCGGCCGCACCAGGATCTCGTTGACGTCGACGTGCGGCGGCCGACTCACCGCGAACATCACGGCCTCGGCCACGTCGTCGGCGGTCAACGGCCCGGCGTCGGTGATCGGGTTGTCGAAGAAGGGCGTGTCCACCATGCCCGGTTCGACGACGGTGACTCGAACGCCAGTCCCGTCGACTTCCTGGCGGAGTGACTCGCCCATCCCCGTGACCGCCCACTTCGTCGACGAGTAGAGCGAGCCCGGCAATGCCTTGCGCCCCGCGACCGAGCCGGTGAGAACGATGTGCCCCTTCGCTTCCGTTACGGCCGGCAGGGTCGCCCTCACCGTGAGCGCGGCCCCGTAGACGTTCGTCAAGACCATGCTCTTCCAGAACTCGGGCGTCGACTCGAGGAAGCCTCGAGTGGCACCGAACCCGGCGTTCGCGAAGGCGACGTCGATCCGCCCGAACGCGTCCAGCGCACGCTCCGCCATCGCACGTTGGTCGTCCCACTCCGTCACGTCGCAGGCGACGGCGATCGCCCGCTCCGACCCGCCGAGCTCGCCGGCAAGACGCTCGAGCTCGTCCAGGCGCCGCGAAGCGAGAACGAGCCGGTACCCGCTCGCGGCCGCACGCCGGGCGGTTGCCGCGCCGATGCCCGACGACGCGCCAGTGATGAGAAAGACCGGATCGGCCATCAGGATGGGCTCGTCGTCACAATTCCGGTCGGTCGGTCACGCACGTTCCACAACTCCAGGTAGTACCGGTGGGTGATGAGCTTACCGAGCAGCCTGCCTCTCCCCGCATCGCTTCTCGCTCCGAGGTCACGAACGCGCGGCGAGCTTGCGGACGCGGCCGGCGAGCCCGGAGCGGAGTAGCTCCTTCGCGACGAGCGTTCCCGAGCCGGCGCCGAGCCCGGGGCCCGGATGGGTGCTCGCCCCGATCTGGTACAGCCCCGGTACCGCGGTGCGATGCCCGGGCTGGCTCGCGCTCGGTCGCCAGAGAAGGTTCTGGTCGAGCGCGCAGGAGCCGCTGTAGATGTCGCCGCCGACCATGTTCACGTTCGCCGCTTCGATGTCGGCCGGGGACAGCACGACCCGGCGCAGGAGAGCGCTGTCGAGATTCGGAATATGCCGGGCAAGCCGGGCCTGGATCCTGTCGGCATAGCGCTCGCGGAGCTCCTCGGTCCACGTCCCGTCACCGGGGTCGATGTCACCGGCTGCGTCGCCCTTGACCCGCGACGGAAGCTCCTGAAGCTGGATCCAGAGAATCGAGGCATCGTCAGGAGCCCGCGACGGATCCACGGCCAGCGGCTGCCCGACGACGATGGTCGCCTCCGCGGGGAGCAGGCCGCGCTCGGCCTCGTTCACCGCACGCGAGACGCCGTCGAGACCGGGTGTCACGTGCACGATCGCCGTCTCGCCGAGGCGCTCGTCCCCGACCCAGCGCGGCCGCTCCGAGAGCGCCATGTGGATCTGCATGCCCGCGCGGCCATACCGGTAGCGGCGACCGGCTTCGGTCAGGCGGGCAGGCAGGCGGATGCCGGTCAGGAGGCGGCCGTAGAGCTGTGTCGGGGTCACGTTCGCGACAACGGCCTCGCTCGCATCCACCCTGCGGCCGCCCTCGAGGCGCACGCCCGTCGCACGGCCGCCCCCGACGATCACCTGCTCGACGTCGGTGCCGGTCTCGAGCTCGCCGCCGGCGTCGCGCACGATGCCCGCGAGCCCCTCGACGAGGCGGACGCCTCCTCCTTTCGGTACCGGCATCCCACCAAGCTCGATCGCGACGGCGATCACGCGTGTCATGAAGCCCGACGACGCCGCGTCGGGACCGAGGCCCGTGTGCAGCACCCAGGGCGCGAGCAGAGCACGCGCCTGCGGCGACGCGAACGTCTCGGTCGCCCAGTCCCGGCAGCTGACGAGCACGCCGCCGGTGAAGTCCAGGAGCCCCCGCCTGCCGAGCCGCCGCAGCGCGCCACTCGCGAGCTTGAGTCCGGCCTGCGACCAGAGCTCTGTCGTCAGGACGCCGAAGGAGAGGTCGGCGTTCGGCATGAACTCCGACACGGTCCTGTCCCAGGCGGCACCGTCACCCGAGGCGTGCCGCTCGAACTCCTCGACGTTGCGCTCGTGCGACGTCGTCAGGAACGCGCTGGAGCCATCCTCGAGCACCACACCGGTCGGGAGCTCCGTGTTCAGGTACTCGAGCCCGCGAGCGCAGAGCTCGTCTCCCAGCTCGGCGAAGGCGGCAGACCCGGCGAAAAGCGGATGCCACGAGGAGAAAACCTCGTGAACGAACCCGGGCTCCGTGATCTCCGCCGTGCGGATCGCCCCGCCCAGGTAGTCGTTCCGCTCGAGCACGACGACGCGCTTGCCGCCATGCGCGAGCAGGGCAGCACAGGCGAGGGAATTGATGCCGCTGCCGACGAGAACGACGTCGTATCGATCGATCACCGGCTTCAGGGCCGGGTTGGAATCAGTCGACATGGGCAGCTCAGTACATCTCGAAGTACTCGCGATGCTCCCAGTCCGTGACGTGCTGGAGGAAGCGGGCGATCTCGAACCGCTTCACGCGAACGATGTAGTCGACGAATGTCTTGCCGAAGGCCGTGCGAAAGAACTCGTCGTCGTCGAGCGCGTCCACGGCCTCCATGAGGCTGCCAGGGAGAGGGGCTGCGTCCGCGTTGTACGGCTCCTCCGACGGTGGGCCCGGGTCGAGTGAGCGACGCATCCCGTCGAGTCCCGAGGCGACCTGGGCCGCGAGGTAGAGATACGGGTTCGCCGCCGGGTCGCCGATCCGGTTCTCGAGGTGCACGCTCCGAGACCCCGGCTCGCCGAGGACGCGTATCAGCGCCGCACGGTTCTCGGTCGCCCAGGTGACGCGGCTTGGCGCGAACGAGTCCGGCCGGTAGCGCTTGTATCCCGTGATCGTCGGAGTGGTGAAGACCGAAGCCGGGATCGCGTGCTCGAGAAGCCCCGCGAGCCAGAGGACCCCGGTCGGCGTGAGGCGATCGCGGCCCGTGGGATCGGAGAACGCGTTTGCGCCGGTCGCGTGCTCGGTGAGCGACTGATGGACATGCCAGCCGCTGCCGAAGAACTCAGGGAAGGCGGGTCGGGCCATGAACGTCGCGTGGTAGCCGAGCCGGCGGCAGACTTGCTTGACGGCGCTTCGAAACAGGAGCGCATCGTCGGCCGCGCGCAGGCCCGGCTGGGGGCTGAACGTGAACTCGATCTGTCCCGGGCCCCACTCGTCCTCCATCGTCAAGAGCGGAAGGCCGAGGGCCTCGACGTGCTCCTGGAGGACCCGCAGCAAGTCGTCGATCTCGTCGTTTCGGCTCTCGGTCAGGTACTGGTACCCGTGGGCGAGGGCGCTCACGCTCGGGGGCTCGGGTGGATAGCCGGAGTCCTCCGTCGCCAGCATCGGGTCTTCCAGGAGGAACACGTAGAACTCGATCTCGAGCCCGGCGGTGAAATCCAGTCCTTCCGTCGCAAGGTCGGCAAGTTGCCGGCGAAGGACGCCCCGCGTCGAGAACGGATGCTCGCGCCCACTCTGGAAGTACGCATCCGAGATGACCCAGCCAGTCCGGTCGACCCATGGAAGGATGCGGAAGGTGGTCGGGTCCGGGACGAGGATCCCGTCCGGAAGCCCGTCGAGCTCGGGCACTCCGTCGAAGTTGCCCGCCGCGAAGGGTGACGCGATCGGATGATTCGTCGTGTCGAAGATCGACGTCACGAACTGGAAGTCCTTTCCGTCCTCGAGGCTGCCGAGGAACTCCGGGATCGTGAGCGTCTTCCCTCGGACGATGCCGTGCTGGTCTCCCCAGCTGATCCGAACCTGGCGCAGGTCGCGCTCGCGAATCTCCGCCCGGACCCGGTCGGCAGCATCGCGTTGGAGGTCACTCCACAGCGAATGGCGTGCGATGAAGCCGGCGCGGCCCTGCTCGACCATCGTCATCTCCCTGTCGGTGGAACAGAAAAAATAGAGGACTGTGGTGAGTCCCTTTATCGCGCGCAGCGAGTTGCTGTCAAGAGCGGGGTTGCGCTGGAAGAGCCGCGCGAGGATCGGCGAGGCGTGCCCGACGCTTCGAGTTTGAGACCTGATTCCAGCGGCGCTACGGTGTGCCGCGTGACAGACCTCGCTCTTGCCGACGACGAGCTCCTCGACGGTGCTCGCCGGGCCGTGTCGAAATACGGGTGGCGCGACGCGACGCTCGAACGGATCGCGAGGGAGGCCGGGCTCTCCCGTGTCACGCTCCACCGCCGTGGTGTCTCGAAGGCGGCCATCCTGCGCGGGCTCGCCGAGGCATACGAGCTCGACTACCGTGCTGCGCTCGTCGCGGCCGCCGATGCGGGACGCACGGGTCGCGAGCGGTTGCGACTCGCACTCGACGCGATGTGCGACGTCAGCGAGCGCCACCTCGAGACGATTGTCGCGCTCGCAGACGACGCCAGCGCGGTCTTCTTCCACGATCCGGGCGAGGCCGCGACCTCGAAGGACTTCATCGTCGCGCCGTTGCGAACGATTCTCGCCGACGGCACGCGTGACGGGACGCTCCTCCCGGTCGATCCCGACGAGTGGGCGACCGTCATCGCCAACCTAATGCACTGGACGTACCAGCATCTGCGCCAGAGCCATGCGTGGAGCCCTGACCGCGCACGCCGCACGCTGATCCAGATCGTCGTCCAGGGCGTCGATGCCCGAGCCGCGGAGCGCGACGGATGAAACACCCGTGTTGCACACTCGGCGAAGCCGCTAGAATCGCGCCGCTCCCAACGCTTCACCCCTGACGAGAGGAACCAGCCCATGGCTTCGGAGGTTCTCCTCCCAACCACCCCGGACGAGGCAATCGCCGCCTTCGGTGACGGCGCAGGCGCGACGGTCGTCGGCGGTGGCACGATCCTGATGCCCGAGATCGTCGCCGGCCGGTTGGAGCCGACCCGTGTCGTGATGCTCGGTCGCTCCGGTCTGGCGGGAATCTCACGCGAGAACGGCGATGTCGTGATCGGCGCAACCACTCCCGTGGCCGCCCTCGCCGGCGCCGACGAGCCGCTCGCCACCGCGGCTGCTCACGTTGGCGACCCGGAGGTTCGCGGCCAGGCAACCGTCGCCGGCAACCTCTGTGCCCCGCCCGGCCGCGAGATGCCGCGCGGAGACCTCCAGGCGCCGCTCCTCGCACTCGATGCGCGAGTGCGCTCGACGGGCGCGGGCGGTGAGCGAGTCGACGATCTCGAGCAGTTCCTCGGGGACGCGGGAGCCGGGCGACTCGTCCTCGACATCCGGTATCCGGACGTCGCGCGGCGCGCCGGGCTGGCATCGGTTCGTCGCCCGCATACGCATCACTACACGATCATGGCCGTCTCCGCGGTGCGATCGGAGGCGGGAATACGACTGGCCGCGAGCGGCGTCGGCCCCGTGGCCGTACGCCTGCGCGCCGTCGAAGAGGCTCTCGCCGCCGGTGAGCCCGGCTCGATCGCTGCCCACAAGAGCCTCGACGACGTCGACCCGCCGGACGACGCGCTCGCGTCCGCGTGGTATCGCAAGCGAACGCTCCCAACCCTCGTCGCCCGTGCCCTGGCCGACCTCGAGAAGGAGACTCCATGAAGCTGACCGTCAACGGGGTCGAGCATGAGGTCGAGAGCCCGCCGCTCTCGTCGCTCCTCGCCGTCCTCCGGGAGGAACTCGGGATCACGAGCCCGAAGGCCGGCTGCCAGCAGGGCGGCTGCGGCACCTGCACCGTCCTCGTCGACGGTGAGGCGCGGCGTTCGTGCCTCCTTCCGCTTGCCTCCGTCGACGGTGCAGAGATCACGACTGTCGAGGGGCTCGGATCGCCGGACGACCTGGGTCGCATCCAGAGCGGCATTCAACGATGCCTACGCAGCGCAGTGCGGCTACTGCACGAGCGGGATGATGATCGCGGCCGAAGCGCTCCTGCAGGCGAACCCGACCCCGAGCCGCGAGGACATCGAACGGACGCTCGCCGGCCACTTCTGCCGCTGCACCGGCTACGTCAAGATCATCGAAGCAGTCGAGCTGGCGGCGAAGGGACAGGTGACGGCATGAAGGCGGTTGGCGCGCGGCTTCCGCGCTACGACGGAATCGGCCACGTCACGGGCCAGACGCGATACGTCGACGACGTCCGTGTCCCCGGCATCCTATGGACGAAGGCTCTCCGCTCTCCGATCCACCGTGGAGACATCACGCGGCTCGACACGAGCAAGGCGCAAGCCCATCCCGGCGTCCATGCCATCGTCACGCACGTGGACGTCCCGAAGAACGTCTACGGCCACCTCGAGGCGCTCGGCATCCCGGCCGACGAGCCGCTCCTCGCCGAGAGCGAGGTGCGCTGGAAAGGGCAGGCCATCGCCGTCGTCGCGGCCGACGACGAGGCCACGGCAAAGGAGGCCGTCGACCTGATCGAGGTCGAGCTCGAGGAGAAAGAGCCGCTGTTCGACATCCGCAAGGCGTTCGACCCGGACGCCCCGCAGATCCACCCATGGGGCAACTGGTACAACCACTTCGAGGGCGAGATGGACCGCCGCCAGATTCGCAAGGGCGATGTTGCGAAGGCGTTCGAGCAGGCAGACGTCATCGTCCAGGGCGTGTACCGTCCCGCCGCGATCGAGCACTGCCCGCTCGAGACCCAGATCTCGCTCAGCGTCCCGGAGCCGGACGGCCGGCTGACCATCTACTCCTGCACCCAGGCCATGTACTTCTCGATGGGAGTCGTGGCGGCCCACCTGCAGGTGCCGCTGAACCGCCTCAAGCTCGTGGGCGGAACGGTCGGCGGGGGCTTCGGCGGCAAGGTCGACTCGGCAACGGAGACGCTGACGGCCCTACTCGCCCTCAAGTCCGGCCGTCCGGTCAAGTGGCGGTTCACTCGTGAGGAGGAGTTCCTCGTCTCATCCACCCGCGCGCCGTGGCACATCGAGATCGCGGATGCGCTCACCGACGACGGATGGATCCTCGGACGAAAGACGCTGACGCTGCACGACTCGGGCGCGTACTCCCGTTTCTCGCCCTACGGCCTGACGAAGCACGCCTTCCACCACCTCGGCGCGTACACCATCCCGAACGTCCAGTTCGACGGCTACGTCGTGTACACGAACCGGGTGCCCACGACGGCGATGCGCGGCTTCGGCGTCACCTCGGTGTCCTTCGCCGTCGAGACCCACATGAGTCGAATCGCGGACACGCTCGGGCTCGACCCTTTCGAGTTCCGGCTGAAGAACGCGAACCGCGTCGGGGACACCTCGGCGAACCGGGTCGTCCTGCAGGATCCGTCGACCGTGCCGATCGTGCAGGCGGTCGCCGAGGCTGCGGGCGTCGAGCTGGCCGCCGAATTCCGCACCATGACGAGCGAGCCACGGTCGGGCAAGCTCCTGCCCGAGCATCTCGTCTCCCAGCAGGTCCTCGAGAAGGAGAGCCACTGATGGCAAAGCACAGAGGCCGCGGGTTCACCACGATCGAGTACCCGACGGGGATGAACCAGAACGGCGACCCGAGCCAGGCCTGGGTCAAGCTGAAGCCGGACGGACGGGTCGACGTGTTCGCCGGCACCGTCGACATCGGCCAGGGATCGCGCACCGTCCATACGCAGATCGTCGCGGACGCAATCGGCGTTCCCTACGACTGGGTGACGATGGACAACACGAACACCGACTCGTCTCCCGTCTGCACCGGGACGTTCGCCTCCCGCGGAACGTTCATCGGCGGGAATGCCGTGCGCTACGCGGCGGAGAAGGCGAAGGAGCGCGTCCTCGCGATCGCGGCGATGGAGCTCGAGGTGGACGCGGCGGACCTCGTCGTCGAAGACGGCGAGGTGTTCGCGCGGGGCGCACCGCAGAAGAAGATCGGCGTATCGGACGTGGCCGCCGCCGCGACCTGGAAGTACGGCGAGCTGATCACCGGCACGGGCGCGGCGCTCAAGCCGTTCGCCACGCTCGATCCCGAGACCGGTGCGGTCGAGGTGGAGCCGCACTCGGCCATCTCCTACGCGGCGTGCGTCGCCGACGTGGAGGTCGACGACGAGACAGGCGAGGTCACGGTGCTCAGCCTCCTCGAAGCGTACGACGTCGGCCGCGCCATCAACCCGACCCTCGTCGAAGGGCAGGTCCAGGGCGGCGCGATGATGGGGCTCGGCCTCGGGTTGCTCGAGAGCTGTTACCCGTACTACCCCTCGACCGACCATCGCGGCGGCGAGTTCGGCGCGTATCTTGCGCCCGGGATATCGGAGCTCCCGGACATCCAGGCCTTGATTCTCGAGAACCCGTCGGTCGATGGGCCGTTCGGCGCCAAGGCGATCGGGGAGATGGCGAACAACGCTCAGCCTCCCGCAATCGCGACCGCGGTACATGACGCGGTCGGGGTGTGGATCACGGAGCTTCCGATCACGCCCGAGAAGGTGCTTCGCGCGCTGGATCGGAAGGCCGCCGGCGAGGACGCGCCTAGGCGTGAGGGAAAGCGGGTGATCTTCGACGAGGAGATCTCCCTGAACGCCGTCGGCGCGGACGACGCCGCGGTGAGGTTCACCCTCGATGGCTAGCGAGACCGGGGCGACTCCGTTTCGGACCTGGAACGGCGTCGAGCCCTTCGAGTTCGTCGACGGGGTCACCCTCAACGCGATCGGCGGCGAGCAGGTGCTTCTCTGCCGGGTGACGTACAAGCCCGGGAAGAAGGTGCCGCTCCACAAGCACGACGACACGGAGCAGGTGATGGTCATCCTCGACGGCTCGGTCGACATGGCGATCGAGGGCACGTGGCAGACGCTCGGGGCGGGCGACGTCGTCGTCGTGAACCGCGGCCTCGAGCACGAGCTCTACTCGGAGTCGGGGGTCTCGTTCTTCGAGGCGCTCGCACCGGTGCCGCTCGACCACGTGCCCGACCGGGCACGCGATCTCGTGCTCGGTCCGGACGGGGGCTCGGGCCACGTCGATCGGTGAGTGACCCTCCCGTCCCGTCAATCGACGGGACGGCTCGCGTTCATTCGTTGGCGGCCGCTGCGGTGGCCGCCATCGTGCTCCTGGCCTGCGTCTACGGCATTGCCGTGCAGACGCGGTCGGGACAGCGCCTCGACGTGAACGCCGTCCTCGGACGCTACGTGTCGGACCGAGCGTCCGACAGCCTCCTCCGCGTGCTCGACACGATCGGCGTCGCGTCGCTCGCGGTCGTCGGCGGA
This sequence comes from uncultured Thermoleophilia bacterium, assembly GCA_963710975.1. Classification (GTDB taxonomy): domain Bacteria; phylum Actinomycetota; class Thermoleophilia; order Gaiellales; family Gaiellaceae; genus JBBQXH01. The sequence goes on from CAVQCG010000001.1 coordinate 282,514, forward strand.
ACGATCATGCTCGTCGCCGTCCTCCGCCGAAGACCGTATCTGGCGCTCGCAGCCGGTGTTCTGATTCTGGGATCGAACGTCACGACGCAGGCGTTGAAGAGAGGGGTCCTCCCGAGGCCGCAGCTCCTCGCGCCGGAGTTCGTCGACGGGCCGAGCTTTCCCAGCGGCCACACGACGGTCGCCATGTCCCTCGCGGTGGCCCTCGTCCTCGTCGTACCCCGATCTGTCCGCGGAGTCGTGGCCCTGTGCGCCCTCGTGTATCCGATCGCGGTGGGAACGGCAGTCGTCAGCGTGGGCTGGCACCGTCCGTCCGACGTGTACGGGGCCTTCCTCGTCGTGTTCGCATGGGCGACATCGGCGTGCGCGATCGTCATCGCTCGCCACGGCACGGGTGAAGGCACACGGTCGGGCGCCGAGCGATGGCACGCCGGCAAGGCTGTCGTCAGTCCGGCCCTGCTCGTGATCGGACTCGGATTGCTCGGCTTGGCTGTCCTGATCGCCCTGGGCGTCGCGCTCGAGCAGCGACGGAGCGGCTTCGACGTGATCGGGCCCGGATACGACTTCGGCGTCGCGATTCTCGCCATCGTCGGCACCGCAGCCGGACTCACCGCGATCCTGCTCTGGCTTCTGCGGGGGATCAGCCTCGACGCGCCCGACGATCGCGCGACGACTAGGGGCCTGTCCGGAAACCTCGGTGCGGGCGGGACTCGCGCGTGAGGGTGCCTGGCAAGGACGCAGGAGACGGCGCTACCAGACAGGTAACGCTGTCTCCGAGGACGCAGCCAGGCGCTCTCACGCGCGGCCTCCGGACGTGGCGGGGTTTTCGGACAGGCCCCTAGGTCACAGGCCTCTCCAGCCGCGCGCTGAGACCGGCGACTGCGTCCTTGACCTTGCTGACGAGGGCGGGAACGTCCACGCCCAGGAGCTCGCCGTCACGCTTCTTCGCGACCCCGTCGATCCAGACGGAGTCGACGTTGCGGGGTTGCGCGGCGAGCACGACCTGACCGTCCGCGACGTTGAGCGGCGCGAGGTTGAGGTCGTCGGCGCGGAGCATGATCACGTCGGCGCGCTTGCCTACGGTGAGCGATCCTGTGACATCGCCGAGCCGGAGCGCCGCCGCGCCGTCGATCGTCGCCTGCCGGAGGACCTGATCGGGCTGGTAGACCGTCGCGTCCTCGTAGCGGCCGCGCTCGACGCACATGGTCGCTCGCATCGTCGCGAACATGTCGGAGTTGTCGCTCGCAGCCATCGTGTCGAGCGAGAAGTTGACGTTCACGCCGGCCTTCAGCATCGCGACGACCGGGGGTATGCCCATCCCGGTCCTGAGCTCCGAGAAGATCGAGACCGAGACCGGCGTACCCGTGTCTGCAAGCGCGCGGATCTCGTCCTCGTCGGCGTGAATCGCGTGAACGAGCAGATGGTCGGGGCCGAGGACGCCGTGCTCCTTGTAGACGGTGATCGCGCGCACGCGCTCGATGTCGTGGCGGGTCATCATCGTGTGCGTGGTGAAGGGAAGGCCCTCTTCGCGCGCGAAGGCGTACTCGGACTGCCAGATCTCGGGCTGCGAGTACTCGGCGCCGCGGCACGCGATGCCGAGGTGGAGAAGGTCGTCCGGGCCGCCGAAGGCTGGCTTCAGCTCGCGGACGTGCTCGAAGTCGATGGTCTCGGTTCCCTGGGCGAACGAGCTGCCCGCGGTCGGGTCGCTCGACGGGCCGTACGAGAAGCGGCCGCGCATTCCCGACTCGCGGAATGCGGCGATCGCGGCGTCTGCGTGCTCGCGCGTCTGGAGGTTGTGCTCCCAGGCGTGGAGTGTCGTGATCCCCGAGTCGATCGCTTCGGCGAGGCCGAAGGTGATCGACGCGTGCGTGTCGTCGGGCGTGAAGTTGGCGCCATAGGTGAAGACGACGTCGTGGAAGTACGTGCTGAGATCGCCGTAGCACGCGCATCCGCGGAGCATCGCCGCCCACATGTGCCGGTGCGTGTCGACGAAGCCGGGCAGGACGATCCTGTCCCGTCCGTCGATCACCTCGGCCCCGCTCGCGTCGAGGCCGACGCCGACTCCGGCGATCCGGTTCCCTTCGATGAGGACGTCGCCGTCCGGGATCGTGCCCAGCCCGTCGTCCATCGTCAGGACGTGGGCACCGCGGATGAGTATCTTGGTCATGGGGATCTCCTCTCTGCGCTCTCGCGGATCTCGGTCAGGGACGCGCGAGGGGTGATGGCCTCCGCGTCGACGCGGAGCTCGATCAGGGCGGGCAGGCCAGACTCGACGGCCCGGTCGAAGGCAGGCGCGAAATCCTCGGTGCGCTCGACCACGTCGCCGTGCGCACCGAACGCGCGGGCATACGCAGCGAAGTCGGGGTTCATGAGGTCTGTGCCGTAGGGACGGCCGGGAAACTGACGCTCCTGGTGCATGCGTATCGTCCCGTACATGCCGTTGTTGACGACGAGTATGACGACCGGGAGCCCGTACTGGCAGGCCGTGGCCAGCTCCTGTCCGTTCATCAGGAAGTCACCGTCTCCGGAGAAGCAGACGACGATCCTGTCGGGATGCACGACCTTGGCGGCAACAGCAGCGGGCACCCCGTAGCCCATCGCCCCGCTCGTCGGGGCAAGCTGCGTGCGGTAGCGCCGAAACCGGTAGAAGCGGTGGGCCCAGACCGTGTAGTTGCCTGCCCCGTTCGTCACGATCGCGTCGTCGGGGAGGCGGTCGGCGAGGTAGGCGACGATCTCGCTCACGTTGACGGCCCCGGGGGCCGGGAGCGGCCTGGAATGAGCCAGGTAGTCCGCGCGGGCGGCCTCGGCCCAACCCGCCCAGCGCGACGCGTCCACCGGCTCGAGGGTGCTCGCGGCCGCACAGAACTCGGGGAGGCCCGAGGCGATCGCGACATCCGCCTGGTACACGCGTCCGAGCTCCTCGATTCCGGGATGGACGTGGACGAGGCGCTGCTTCGGCCGTGGAATGTCGAGAAGGGTGTAGCCAGAGGTGGTCGACTCGCCGAGCCGCGAGCCGATCGCGATGAGGAGATCGGCGTCCCGGACACGCTGCGCGAGCGCCGGGTTGATCGCCAGGCCAACGTCTCCGACGTAGAGCGGCGAACGGTTGTCGAGGTAGTCCTGGCAGCGAAACGAGGCGCCGGTCGGGAGCCCGTTCGCCTCGACGAAGGCGCGCAGATCGTCTGACGCACCCTCGGTCCAGCCTCCGCCGCCGACGATGGCGAGCGGACGCTCGGCGCCTTCCAGGAGATCGCGCATACGCGCCAGGTCAGAAGCTCCCGGGTGAGCCTGCACGCGCCGGTAGGCCCACGCATCGACGGTGTCGCATTCCTCCGCGAGCATGTCCTCGGGCAGGGCGAGCACCACCGGGCCCGGCCGACCGGACACCGCAGTCGTGAACGCGCGGGCCACCAGCTCCGGAAGCCTCGCCGGGTCGTCGATCTCCGCCGCCCATTTCGACTGGCCGTCGAAGACCCTGTCGACGTCGACCTCCTGGAACGCCTCCCGCCCGCGGGCATCGCGCGCAACCTGGCCCATGAGGAGGATCATCGGCGTGGAGTCCTGGAACGCTGTGTGCACGCCGATCGAGGCGTTGGTCGCGCCCGGCCCCCGGGTGACGAAGCAGATTCCCGGCTTGCCGGTGAGCTTCCCGTAGGCCTCCGCCATGTTGGCCGCACCGCCCTCCTGGCGGCAGACGATCAACCGGATCTCGTCCCTTGCGCCGCCGAGCGCGTCGAGCGCGGCGATGTAGCTCTCGCCGGGAACGCAGAAGACCGTGTCGACGCCGTGGATACGCAGCTGGTCGACGAGAATCTGGCCGCCGGTGCGACTCACGGGAGCTCGACCGGGTGCTCGAGGAAGATCGTCGCGCGCTGCGTCTTCGGCTTCTCGGCGTCGGCCGGGTCGACGTAGCTGATCGTGCGCTTCCCCTCCCACTCGCGCGGGAGGAGCAAGACCCGCACGAAGGCTGTGTCCTCGGTCTCGGAGGCGGCGGCAAAGACGGGATCGGGCCCCGACTCGAACCACGGTTGGCCCGGGCCGTACGTGGTCGAGTGCCCCTCGGCATCGATCCGGATCTCACCGATGAGCAGGCAGCGGATGCCGGGCCCGGGGTGGGTGTGCCGGTAGGCGATCCCACCCGGAGGGAAGTCGACGCGGTCACATCGCACGAGCCAGTCGACCGCCGGGTCGAGCTGGAGAGCAACGTTGAGCGTCGCTCCCTCTCCACTGCCACCGAGCTCCCAGACGAGCGCCGGTCCATCGACGCGTGCCGCGCCGAAATATGCCGCGTTTCGCTCGAGGTCGTAGACGACGCGGTTCCCGTCCACGGTTTCGACGCCGTCGTGGTGGTGAAGCGAGAAGTTCACGCGATCAGTGGAACGTCTGCCCGCCGTCGATCACGATCGCCTCAGCGTGGGGGAAACCATGTTTCCCCCACGGGCCCCCTTCTTCTCGACGAGTAATGACTCCCACGGTCAATGGAACGTCTGCCCGCCGTCGATCACGATCGTCTGGCCCGTGATGAAGTCGGACCCAGGCCCGGAGAAGAAGACGACAGCCCCCACGACGTCCTCCGGGAGCTGATCCCGCTGGATCGTCCGGGCAGCGACGGACACGTCGCGGAGCTTCTCGATCACCTCGGGATGCTCCCTGACGCCCTCCGTCATCGTGAAGCCAGGGGCGACGCAGTTCACGCGGACGTCATCCTTGCCGAGCTCCTTGGCGAGCGCCCGCGTGAACGCGACGATGGCGCCCTTGCTCGTCACGTAGTGCAGGAGGAACGGAACTCCCCGGAACGGGGTCCCGGACGAGATGTTGACGATCTTCCCGCCGCCCTGACCCCGCATCACCGGCACGACGGCCCGGCATGTCAGGAACATGCTCGCGACGTTCACATCCATGACCTGGCGCCACTCCTCGAGGGGGATCTCCTCGAAGGGGCGCATGGCCAGCGAGGCATAGAGGCCGGCGTTGTTCACCAGCACGTCGATCCTGCCGCAGCGCTGCATCGTGTCGGCGACCATCCGCGCGACGTCCGCCTCGGACGAGACGTCGACGGAGAGCCCGACCCCGTCGCTGAAGCCCGCGGTAGCCTCCTCGGCAGCACGCAGATCGGCGATCACGATGCGCGCGCCTTCCGCGGCGAGCCCCCGCGCGATCGCGAGCCCGATGCCCTGAGCCCCGCCCGTGACGATCGCGACCTTCCCGTCGAGCGCGCCCATCGAGCCGTGCTACCGGGGCGAGAAGGGGGCCGGGACGAGGATCCGGTTCTCCTGGCGAAGGATCAAGGGCCTCACCTTGGCGATGTAGGCCTTCCACCCCTCGTTCGACATCAACTCGGCACGTCGTCGCGTGCGCTCCTCGAAGCTCTCGTACCCCCACAGATGCACGATCAGGTTGAGGTCGCCGATCTCGCTCGAGTAGTAGCCGACCAGGTTCCCGAGGATCGGCAGCTGGATCGGTAGGCCCTCCTGTTCGTAGAGGCGCAGGTACTCGGGCACCTTGCCCACCTCGAGCGTGTAGATCCGCTCCTCGACGATCATGCGATCCCTCCCATCGCCAGATATTTCAGCTCGAGCCACTCGTCGATGCCGTACGAGGAGCCCTCGCGGCCGATCCCGGACTCCTTGACGCCGCCGAACGGCGCGACCTCGGTGGAGATGAATCCGGTGTTGATCCCGACGATCCCGGTCTCGAGCCCCTCGGAGACCCGCCAGATCCGGCCGACGTCGCGGGCGTAGAAGTATGCGGCGAGCCCGAACGGCGTGTCGTTGGCGACACGCAGGGCCTCGTCCTCGGTCGAGAACCGGATCAACCCCGCGACCGGGCCGAATGTCTCGTCACATGACATCAGCATCCGGGGCGTCACGCCCGTGAGCACTGTCGGCTCGTAGAAGGTGCCACCGAGCGGGTGCGGGCTGCCTCCGAGGAGCACCTCGGCTCCTCCCGCGGTGGCGTCTGCGACGTGCGCCTTGACCTTGTCGAATCCCTGCTCGTCGATCAGCGGGCCGATCTGTGCGTCGTCCTCGAGACCGGGGCCGACCCGCAGATCGCGCGCAGCAGCTGCGAGCCGTTCGGCGAACGCGTCGTAGATCGTGTCGTGGACGAGGATCCGGTTGGCCGAGATGCAGGTCTGCCCCGAATTGCGGAACTTGCACATGACCGCACCGGCGACCGCCTCGTCGAGGTCAGCGTCGTCGAACACGATGAACGGCGCGTTGCCTCCGAGCTCGAGCGACACCTTCTTCACCTGGCGCGCGCATTGCTCCATCAGGAGCTTCCCCACGGCCGTCGAGCCGGTGAAGCCGAGCTTGCGGACAATCGGGTTAGAGGTGAGCTCACCGCCTACCTCGGGCGCGCCGTCCGCGTCGGTCGTGACGATGTTGAGAACGCCTTTCGGCAGTCCCGCCCGATCGGCGAGCTCGCAGAGCGCGAGCGCCGAGAGCGGTGTTTGCTCGGCCGGCTTGAGCACCATCGTGCAGCCGGCCGCGAGGGCGGGTGCGGCCTTTCGCGTGATCATCGCCGACGGGAAGTTCCACGGTGTGATGCCCGCGGTGACACCGACCGGCTGCTTCAGGACGAGGATTCGTCGATCCGGAAGCGGCGGCGGGATCGTGTCGCCGTAGACGCGCTTCGCCTCCTCGCCGAACCACTCGAGGAACGAGGCCGCGTAGGCGATCTCGGCACGCGACTCGGCGAGGGGCTTTCCCTGCTCGCTCGTCAGGATGACCGAGAGGTCCTCCTGGTGCTCGAGCATCAGGTCGGCGAACCGGCGGAGGATCGCGGCGCGCTCTCTCGGCAGCAGCTTGCGCCAGGCCGGGAAGGCGGCGGCAGCGGCCTCGACGGCAGCCCTCGTATCGTCGGCCCCCATCCGGGGCACCTCGGCGATGACCTGGCCTGTGGCCGGATCCGCGACGGGGAACGTCTGGCCGTTCGCGGCATCGGCCCACACACCGTCGACGCAGGCCCTCGTCCGGAAGAGCGCGCCGTCCCGCAGGGCGCCGCGCAGTCCGACTGCTTCCCGGGTCGTGCTCACGCCCCGGAGTCTACGGGGCGGGCGCCGCCTTCGACTCCCAGAAACGATTCAGCTGGCCCTGGACCTTGATGAACCAGACGAACCACCCGAAGATCAGCCAGCCGGCCAGCCACCAGAGACCGGTCGTGCCTCTGACGGACGATTCCTCGCCCTCCGCCTCGATCATCGTCTTGATCTCGGACGGGATCAGGAACCACGTGATCACCCCGGCGAGCCCGACGGTCAAGGTGAAGACGATCCAGATGACAAGGCCCAGCCAGCCTCCAACGCCCTGGCCCGAGTACTCCTTGATCTCCTTGTGGGTCCGGTACACCCAGATGTACGTGTAGATGCCGAGCGTCAGGATCGCCCAGACGATCGACAGGGGGACCGACCGGGTCTGCCCGATCGGTCCCCGACCCTCTCCTCCCGCGGGCGCAGGAGCCGCGGCCTCGATCACGGGGCCGGCGCGCCCTTCGACTCCCAGAACTCGTTCAGCGCGCCCTGCACCGGGATGAACCAGAAGAAGTGCCCCGATGATCGGGAGCAGGACCCAGAGTCCGCGCAAGGCTCCGACAGGTGAGTTCCGCCCGTCCTGCTCGTACATGCTCTTGATCTCGGACGGGACGAGGAACCACGTGATCGGTGCGAAGACGAAGTAGATGATGAAGCCGAGCCAGCCGCCGACCCCGTTCCCCGTGTACGTGTGCATCTCCTTGTGGGTCTTGAAGACCCAGATGTAGGTGTAGATCCCGAACGTCAGGATCGCCCAGAGGATCGACAGACCGATCGAGCGGGTCTCCCCGACCCCTCCGCGGTGGCTCACCGGATGGTCCGCTGCGACTGCGGGCGGCGGCACGTCCGCCTTCTCCACCTCTGCCGGTATCTGCGCCTCTTCAGGCGGTTCTTGCTCACTCATCGAACTGACCCCCTCTGATCGCTCTCGGTTGCATTGAGCGTATCGGCGCGAGACGACGGCGCCTCAAGGCTCCGCCTTCTGATACAAGACCCCTGGCCATGATCCGGTACGACTTCACCGATCGCGTCCTCCTCGTCACAGGAGGCGCAAGCGGCATCGGCCGCGCCGTCGCCGAGCGTTTCCTGGCGAGCGGCGGCAGGGCCGCGATCCTCGACCTGCGGGCCGATGCGGTGGAGGCGACTGCCCGCGAGCTCGGCGATGCGGCGCTCCCGGTCACGGCGAACGTCACGAAGTCGGCGGAGATCGACGCTGCGGTCTCTCAGGTCGAGTCGGAGCTCGGCCGGATCGACGCGCTCGTCTGCTGTGCGGGTGTCAGCGGCGACTCGCTCAGGACGCCCGATGTCACCGACGAGGAGTGGGAGCGCGTGTTCGCGGTCAACTGCCACGGCGTCTTCTACTGCAATCGTGCCGTCATCCCCGGCATGCGGCGGCGGGGATACGGCCGTATCGTCAATATCGCCTCGATCGCCGGCAAGGAAGGCAACCCGATGGCTGCCGCCTACTCCTCGAGCAAGGCTGCCGTGATCGCGATGACGAAGGCGATCGGCAAGGATCTGGTCGACACCGGAATCCGTGTCAGCTCGATCGCCCCGGCGGTGATCGAGACTCCGATGCTCGCCGACATGACACAGGAGCACGTGGACTACATGGTTTCGAAGATCCCACTCGCACGACTGGGCCGGCCGGAGGAAGTGGCAAGCCTCGCGTGCTTTCTCGCGAGTGAGGACACCGACTTCACGACCGGCGCGTGCTTCGACCTGTCCGGCGGCCGCGCGGTCTATTGAGCGAGCGCTACCTCGTCACGGGCGTCCTCGGCTGCCTCGGCGCCTGGACCGCGCGAACGCTCCTCGAGGACGGAGCCGCTGTCGTCGGCCTCGATCTCGGTTCGGATACGCGGCGGCTGCACGAGATCATGAGCGAGGCGGATGTCGCGCGTGTCCAGCTCGTGCGCGGCGACGTCACGCAGAAGGAGGAGGTCGAGCAGGCGCTCGACGACGCACGAGATCACGCACCTGATCCATCTCGCCGCGCTCCAGATCCCGTTCTGTCGTGAGAACCCCGCCCTGGGCGCCGCCGTCAACGTCCTCGGCACCGTGAACGCCTTCGAGGCCGTCAAGACACGACGCGACCGTATCTCCGGCCCGATCGTCTACGCAAGCTCTGCGGCCCTCTACGGTGCGGTCGACTCGGAGCGGGCAGTGCGCGAGGAGAACGCCGACGCCCACCCGAGCACGCACTACGGGGTCTACAAGCAGGCGAACGAAGGGAACGCGCGGATCTACTGGCAGGACGAACAGGTCGCGTCTCTCGGCCTTCGCCCGTACAACGTGTTCGGGCCGGCGCGCGATCAGGGCATCACCGCCGAGCCCACTCATGCGATGGCCGCCGCAGCCCGGGGCGAGGGGTATCACATCGACTACGGCGGCAGGCTCGTCTTCAACTACACGGCCGACGTCGCACGGGCGCTGGTTGCCATGAGTCGCTCGACCTTCGAGGGAGCCGCAGTCTTCAACATGCCGGGTTCGGTCGCGCACATGAGCGAGCTGGTCGCCGCGATCGAGTCCGCCGCACCAGACGTCGCCGGCAAGGTGACGTTCGACGACACGCAACTCCCACTCCCCGAGGAGATGGCCACCGGCGGGCTTGCCGAGGCGATCGGGCCGGTCCAGGTCACGCCGCTCGCGGCCGCCGTGCGCGAGACCGTCGAGCACTTCCGTCGCTCCGCCTGAGCGCAGGAACTCGGTACACTCGCGCCGTGGACGGCGTCCACGACATGGGCGGCATGCACGGGTTCGGGGCGGTGGTGGAGCCGGGCAGCGACGCCGTATTCCACGAGGACTGGGAGGCGCGAGTCTTCGCGATTCACCTGCTGATCGGCTCCGAGGATCTGGGTGCCGGGCCGGGAGGACGCGCCACCCGGGAGGAGATGGATCCGGCCGCGTACCTCGATGCGTCGTACTACGAACGCTGGCTCTGGAGCGCAGAGCAACGGCTGGCGCGGAAGGGCACGATCGCACCGGGTGAGGTCGAGGCGATGATGGACCGGCTGTCGTCTGGTCAGCCCGAGCCTCACCGTGCCGACCGCGCGATGGCCGAGCGATCGGTCGCCGCCCTCCGGGCGGGCTCGGGACTCGAGCGGCCGCGGGCGACGCGATTCGTCCCCGGGGAGCGGGTTCGGGTGCGGCGGATGCACCCGGTCGGCCACACGCGTTGCCCGCGCTACGCACGGGGCGTTTGCGGGACGGTGGAGCGCATCCAGGGCGCGGACAGGCTTCCTGACCGCGCCGTCTATGGACGCGAGACGCCGAAGGAGCCCGTCTACTCGGTCGCCTTCAGGTCGGACGATCTCTGGGGCGCCGGCGGCGAGCCGCCATGGACGGTGCTCCTCGACCTCTGGGAGACCTACCTCGAGCCGGAGGACGGATGACGCACGATCACGATCACGACCACGACCACCATGGGAGACCGGTGTCCGAGGTTGCGCTGCGGGCGGCCGCCCTCGAGGCCCTGCTCGTCGAGAAGGGCCTCGTCTCGACGGACGCGATCGATGCGGTGATCGCCCTCTACGAGAACGACGTCGGCCCGCAGAACGGTGCGAAGGTCGTCGCGCGGGCGTGGGTCGACCCCGCGTTTCGGGAGCGCCTGCTCGCGAACGGCTCGGCAGCGATCGCCGAGCTTGGCTTCGGGGGGGCCGAGGGCGAGACGATGGTCGTCGTCGAGAACACCCCACAGGTTCACAACGTGATCGTCTGCACGCTGTGCTCGTGCTACCCGTGGCCGGTTCTCGGCCTGCCGCCGAGCTGGTACAAGAGCTCGCCGTACCGTGCCCGAGTCGTTGCCGAGCCGCGGGCCGTGCTGCGGGAGTTCGGCCTGGAGCTGGCTGACGACATCGAGATCCGGGTCTGGGACTCGAGCGCGGAGGTGCGCTATCTCGTCCTACCCATGCGCCCTGACGGGACTGAGTCGGCAACCGAGCAAGAGCTCGCAGCGCTCGTCACGCGCGACTCGATGATCGGGACCGCGACGGCGCTGACGCCCGCGCATTCGTGAGCCCGGACACCTCTCTCGCGGAGGTCGACGCGGCCCTTGCCACCGCCGCGCCGCTCCCGCGCGCGAACGGGGAGCTCGTGTTCGAAGAGCCCTGGCAGGGACACGTCTTCGGCATGGGCGTCGTCTTGCTCGAACGGACGCAGACGCCCTGGGCCGAGTTTCGGCGTCACCTCGTCGCCGAGATCGAGCGGCATACGGCGTCACCGGACGAGACGGCAGCCGGCGCCTACTACACGGCGTGGCTCGCAGCGCTCGAGTCGCTCCTCCGCGAGCGCGGCGTCCTTCCGGCCGGGTAGGTCAGGCGAGCTGCTGGCTCGCGACCCCGCGGTGGAGCCGGTCAGGTGTGAGCGTCGAGCAGACCGCGACCAGGATCGTGGCGGTACCGACGATCAGCCACAGCGTCGTCGTGAAGCTGCCGGTCGCGTCGCGGACGGCTCCGAGGGCAAACGGCGAGATGGCCGCCAGCGTGTACCCGATGCCGAGCATCATCCCGGCGACGGCGCCGACTCCGGCGGGAGTGGCGGCGACGTCGAGCGGCAGGGTCATGACGAGCGCGAACATGACGCCGTTCATCGCGCCGAAGAGCGTCACCCAGAGCCACGCGCCTCCCGGGAGCAGCACGATCCCGAGCATGCACGCGAGTTGCGCGGCGGCGCCGGTGACCAGGTAGAGGCGCCGCGAGCCGACGCGATCGGCGAGCCAGGAGGCAGCGAAGCCGGCAGGGATCGCGGCGATGTTGAGCGCGGCCAGGAGGGCGCCGGCACTGGCCTCGCTCCAACCCCGCTCGACGTAGGAGTCGGGGAGCCACGAGTTGATGCCGTAGTACCCGGTGCCGAGGAGCGCGAAGACGAGCACGAGCGTCCAGGCGGTCCGACTCTCGAGCGGAAGGCGGGGCGGGCGGTAGGCGATCACGTGGACGTGGCCCTCCTCGCTCCGGGTCTGGAAGATCCAGAGACCGACGAGCCCGAGGGTCACGGCCGAGAAGACGACGAGGGTGGCGCGCCAGCCCGCGACCGCGACCGCGGCGATCGGAACGGCGAGCGCCGAGGCGAGCGCTGACCCGACGTTGATCCCGGTGGTATAGACGCCGGTCGCAAAGGCCGGCCGATCGGAGAACCGCTCCTTGACGGCGACGGGCATCAGCGCTCCGGCCAGACCGATGCCGATGCCGACGGGAACGGTCAGCAGGATCAGGCCAAGGGCGGCAGGAGCGACTGCGCGGGCGATCCCGGCGGCGCCGATCAGCCCGAGCGCGGCCGCGATCGCATACCGCGATCCGATACGCCCCGAGAGGTACGGAGCCGGCGGCGCGAACAGCCCCATGCACAGGACTGGGATCGTCCCGAGCAAACCGGCGACCGCGTGCGAGATGCCGAGGTCGTCCTGGATCGCCGGCAGCAACGGGCCGATTCCGACGATCTGCGGCCGGAGCGCGACCGCACCGAGGAAGAGCGCGACGAGAAGCCCCGTCGTCCTTCGCGTCACGCCGTTCCTCCCCGGTGACGGGTCAGACGTCAGAGATCCCAGGTCTCGTAGAACGCGCGAGAGCGATCTTCGAGCCGCGGAATCGCGTCGCCGAATCCCCATCGCTTGAAGTGGTCGGTCTCGACGTGCGCTTCGTATGCCGCCTTGTCCGCGTACTGCTCGTAGAAGAAGAACACGTTCGCGTCCTCGGGATCGCGATGGGCCTGGTAGACGAGCACGCCGGGCTCGGCCTTCGAAGGGGCAGCGAGCTCGCGAACGGCGGCGGCGACATTGTCCGCCTCCCCGTCCTTGGCGATCCATTTCGCGCAGACGACGTAGGCCATGCTCAGGTCCTTTCGGTTGGGTTGCGGGCTGTCTCTCTCTTGTCGAAATACCGCTTGATGCCTGCGTAGGAGAGGTCGAGGCCGGGCAGCTGCCGGTACGCCGGTACCATCTCGCCGGCCTCCGCCTGGAGCTGCGCCTCAGCCCTCGCGACGAACTCCTCCTGGGGGAGACCGGAGCTCACCCAGCCGGCCCACTCGCGCAGACGGTCGCGGGTACGCGCGACGTGCTCGACCGTGTCGGTCACCTCTCCGTAGTGCGGCAGCCGGAAGACGCTCGGTCGACGCTCCTCGATGGCCTCGAAGGTGCGCTCCCAGGCCTCGAGGTCGATCTCGGGCGGCGCCGCGGCGGGGTAGACGAAACGACCCGGGGGAATCAGGCAGCCGACCGCGTCCCCGACGTAGCAGGCACCGTCCCCGTCGAGGAACGAGACGTGGTGCCAGGCATGACCGGGCGTCGGAAAGACGCTGAGCCCGCAGGCAGTGTCGCCGACGATCGCGACGTTCCGCTCGGGCACCGGCTCGATCGGCCCGAACAACCGATCGAATTCGTCGCCGTACATCCGCCGGGCACTCCGCTCGAGGCGGGTCGGATCCACGAGATGAGGAGCCCCTACCTCGCTGACGACGACCTCGAGGCCCGGGTGACGCCGAACGAGCGCGCCGGCGGCACCCGCGTGATCCGGGTGGATATGCGTCAGGAGCAGCGTGCGGACATCGGTCAGCGACATCCCGCGTTCTGCGAGTCCTGCCTCGAGCGCGCCGACGCACACCGCCGGGCCGCAGTCGACGAGCGCCGGTTGCGCACCGTCGAGGAGATAGACCCCGATGACGTGCGGACGCCCGAGGTGAAGGAGATCGATGAGGGAAGCCATGCGAAGGGCGTCAGGAGGCCGCCCTGCGGACGGCTTCCATGATCTTGACATAGCAGCCGCAACGGCACAGGTTCCCTGCGAGCGCGCTCTTGATCTCAGCGTCCGTCGGCCTCGGGTTCTCCTCGAGGAGCGAGGCGACGGTCAGAATCATTCCGGGCGTGCAGAAGCCGCACTGAAACGCGTGCGCGTCCGCGAAGGCGTGAGGGACCGGGTGGTCGTCGCCGAGACCCTCGACCGTCACAATGGCGCTCCCTTCAGCGAGCGGCGCAAGCAGAAGGCAGGTCGAGATCGGCTCCCCGTCGATGAGAGCCGTGCAGGCACCGCACACGCCGATCCCGCAGGTTTCGCGAACGGACAGGATGCCGAGCTCACGCCGGAGAACCGCGAGCAGGTTCTCGCTCGGCGACGCGTCCACCTCGACCGACACACGATTGAGCGTGAAGGCGACTTTCACGACGCTCACCGTGACACTCCGGGCGCCTTGTGCGCACCACCCGCGCGAATCTCCTCGATAGGCTGAAGCCGGAGGGAGGCAAGCGGCGGTCCCCGGGCTCATGAGCGCTCCGCAGAATCGCGGCGATCGATGGCCTCGAGCACGGCCTCCGAGGTGATCGGCAGCTCGGTGACGTGGATCCCGAGCGAGCCGAGTGCGTTCCCGATTGCCGCCGGCACAGGCGGTACGGCCGTCTCGCCGAGCCCGTGTACCTCGGCACCGATCTCCTCGACGAGCTCGTGGGTCAGCTCCGGCAAGTCGGCGATCGACGGGATCTCGTAGTCGGAGAGGTTGGCGTTCGTCACCTGGCCATCCGCGAACGCGATGCCCTCGTAGAGGGCCCCGCCGAGTCCCATGATCATCGAGCCTTCGTTCTGGAGCTCCGCTCCCGGGGGATTGACCACCCGCCCTGCATAGACGGCGGCATGGAGCCGCACGACCTCGACCTTGCCGGTCTCCTCGTCGACACGCACCTCGGCCGCCCCCGCGCCCTGATGCCAGTGCGACGAGGCAAGACCCTGACCCGTGTCAGGATCGAGCCCGCCCTCGTTTCGCACCTCGCCGACGCCTCGTCTTCCATCCCGGCGAAGATCCCGAACGGCCTCCTCGAGCGCCCGGCCCATCATGTACGTCGAGCGGCTCGAGGTTGCACGGGTGTCGTAGGGAACGATGCTCGTGTCGGGATCGGGGAAATCGACTTCGTCGACCCCGACACCGAGGAGCTCGGATGCGACGAGCGAGAGCGCCCGTCGCGAGCCCTGCCCCATCTCGGCCGTCGCGCAGCGCAGCGTGTACCTCCCGTCCGTTTCCGCTTCGACGGCGATGGAAGCACGGCTCGGCGTCTGCATCCCCTTGAGGAGAACGCAGAGGCCCTTGCCCCTCCGTCCCTCCCGCCAGCCGATCGCAGTCGCGGCCCGCTCGAGGCAGTCGGCGAAGTGGACGTCGTGGACAGTCTCGCCGGTACAGAACATGTCCCCGTCCCTGAGGACGTTCCTGAGGCGAAGCTCGAGGGGGTCGATTCCCAGCCGGTCGGCGAGCGTGTCCATCAGCGACTCCGAGGCCCACACCGCTTGTGTCGCCCCGAAGCCGCGAAATGCGCCGTTCGGCGGCGTGTTCGTGTAGACGCAGCGAGACTCGACACTCACGTTCGGGATCCGGTACGGACCCACGACGGAGTACCCGACCTTGACCGCCACGCCGGGCCCGCAGTCCGCATAGGCTCCCGTGTCGATCCAGGACTGGACGTCCTTCGCGACCAGCGTCCCATCCCCCCGGGCGCCGATCCGGACCGTGATCAGCGAGGGATGGCGATTGTTCGTCAGCCACTCCTCGTTCCGCGGCAGCACGCACCGCACGGGCCGTCGCGCCTTCCGCGCGAGCGCAGCCGTCAGCGCCTCGAGCCGGACGAAGGTCTTCGCGCCGAAGGAGCCTCCCATCGGCGGACACACGACGCGAACGTTCTCCTCCGGAATCCCGAAGACTCCCGCGACGTCCTCGCGCACGTTGAACGGAGTGTGCGTCCCTGTCCACAGGTCGAGTCGGTCGCCATTCCAGCTCGCGACGGTCGCATGCGGCTCCATCGCCGCGTGCTGGGCAGCGTCGGTTCGATACGTCCCTTCGACGACGACGTCCGACCCCGCCAGGCCTGCAGCCGCGTCGCCGTGCACGATCCGGAAGCGGTGGCAGACGTTCGTTCCAGGCTCCGGCCTGATGCCGAAGTAGGAGGCGTCGTTGTCGGAGATCTGGATCTGCTCGTGGACGAGCGCCCGGCCGGTGAGCGCCTCCTCGATCCCCAAGGCCGCCGGAATCTCTTCGTACTCGACCTCGATCAGCGCGAGCGCCTCCTCGGCGAGCTCGACGGTCTCGGCCGCGACGGCCGCGACGGGATCGCCCGCATACCGCGCGCGATCGATCGCCAGCACCGATTGATCCTTGATCTGACAGCCGTAGCGGCCGAGCCCGCGGACGTCGTCCGGCGTGAGGGCGACGACGCCTTCGGGGACAGCCGATGCGTCGACCCGGCCGATCCTGGCGTGCGGGAACGGCGAGCGCACGATGCGCGCGTGGAGCATCCCCGGCAGCTCGTGATCCTGCGAGTAGCGAATCCGGGCCGCCAGGACGGGTGCGACGTGGGCCGGGATCACGCCGCAGTGGTGTCGAGGGCCTCGAGGGCGCGGCGCACTTCGACGGCGATCACGCGCCGGCGGTACCGGGACGATCCGCGGATGTCGCCAATCGGCTCGATCGCTTCCGCGTAGCGCATGCCGATCTCCGACGCGAGCTCGGTGGTCATCGGCTCGCCGTCAGCGAGCGCACAGATGTCCGGAAAATGCTGGGGCCGGCCGGCAACCGCCCCGACGACCACGCGCACCGTCGCATCGTGCCGCGCTGCTGCCACCGAGACGCACGGCCGGTCCTCATGCGAGCGCGACCTGAACTTGCGGTAAACGGCAGGGCCGTCGTTCCGCGGCACGCGGGCCTCGACGATCAGCTCGTCGGGCCCGAGCGACGTCTCGTAGTGCCCGACGATCAGCTCGTCGATCGGAATCTCACGCTCCCCGCCCGACCGTCGGACGATCGCCCGGGCGCGAAGCGCGCACAGGATCGCGGGGGGATCCGACGCGTAGTCGGCATCGGCGAGGACGCCCCCGACGGTTGCCTGATTCCGCACGCGCGGACTGGCAACCACCGAGAACGCATGCGCGAGCGCCGGCCAGCCGTCGGCCACAGCCGACGAACGCTCGACCGATCTGTGGCGCGCCATCGCACCGAGCCGAAGCTCGCCGTCCGCTTCGATCCCGTCGATACCGGGCACATCGCGCAGGCTCAGGAGGCACGAGGGCTGGAACAGCCGCTGATTCATCAGGATCGTGATGAACGTCCCGCCGGCGAGCACCGTGGCTTCGTCGCCGAGCGACGCCTTCAGGTCGAGCGCCTCGTCAAGGGACGCGGGTCGAAGGAACTCAGGCTGCATCGACGGTCGCCAGCGCGTGCTCGTACAGCGGGCGGGCGAGCTCGACCGCCCGCTCGACCCGAATCCGGTCGAACATGTACGTAAGCTGATCCTTCGCACGCTGACGGCTACAGCGTCCGTTGACGTACCAGCGCACAACCACCTGGTCGTTGACCTCGAGGAACGAGAGCGAGTCGGAGGCCTGCAGGAGGTTCTCGTCCGCTGCCCCGCCGACCTCGTGGGCGAGAATCAGCCGCTCGACCTCGGCCACCAGCGCACTCGAGGCTTCCTGGTCACGGAGCCACTCTCCGACGATGCGGGCAGAGCGCGCCGAGTGTGCCTGCCTGTACGCCGGATCGTCCGCAGGCATGGTCGCCGGATCCATCGACGGACCGCCCGGGAAGTGGCGCTCCATGTCGTGCGTCAGCGCCGCCAGGACGAGCCCCTCGCCAGCGCCGGCGTCGAGCACGAGGAGCCAATCCCGCGTGCGCTCGAGGTGGCGGGCGTTCCAGTACGGCTCGATCCAGGCCTCGGCCGCGGAGACGAGCTCGCTCACAGCGTGGTCACCGGCCGCGACTGCAGGAGGTAGATCTTGCCGGCTGCGATCGCCCACTCGACGTCCTGTGGGCCGCCGAAGTGCTCCTCGAGCGCGCGGCCCAGGTCCGCCAACGACCGGAGCTCGCCCTCCCCCAGCACACCGCCGGCCACGAGGCTCGAGCGCTTGACCGTACCCGAGCGGTCCGTCACGTAGTGGTCGGGTGTCACCTCACCGGATACGACCTGCTCACCGAGCCCGCGAACCGCCTCGATGATCATCTGGTCCCGGCGTCGCTGCACCGGGTCGACAGTGAACATGACGCCCGCCGTGTCCGCGTCGACCATTCTCTGGACGACGACGGCCATCCCCAGGTCCTCGAGCGAGCCCTTGTGACTTCGGTAGAAGATGGCACGCTCGCTGAAGAACGAGGCCCAACATTCGACGACGCGCGCGCAGACGTCCTTCGCCCCTTCGACGTTGAGGTACGTCTCTTGCTGGCCGGCGAAGCTCGCCGCATCGGAGTCCTCGGCGGTTGCCGAGGAGCGCACGGCAACGCGACCACCTCCGAGGCGCTCGTACGCCTCGCCGATCTCCTGGCTCGGAGGCTCCGCGGCGAGGACGACCGTCTGTGCCTCGTCGTGCGACCGGGCGACCGCGAGATCCCGCAGGCGAACCGGATCGACGGATCGCTCGAGGATGCCCGCCGGGACGACGAATCCTGGCGGAACCGGCAGCCCTGCAGCGGTCATCGCCGCCAGGCTCGCACCCTTGCCCCCGGCAACGGCAACGTCGCCGCATGCTGGTTCATCGAAGCCAATGACGGCCGTTCCCGGCATCAGTCGTCGATGATCGCAACCGCACGAACCGGGGCGGCGGTCGTCCCGAGCCACTTGATGGGGAACACCGAGAGCTTGAACCCGTGCGTGGGAAGCTGATCCAGGTTCATGAGGTTCTCGAGATGCCAGTAGTCCTCGTCCATCATCACCTTGTGCGCTTCCCAGAAGTGCTTGCCCTCGAACATCGCCCAGACGGGCGGGTCGAAGGTGATCGCGTCGATCCCCATCATCCTGACGCCGTGGGCGATCAGGTGCCGCGTCGCTTCGGCGGTCATTCCCGAATGGTCGGTCCGGTACCGCTCCTCGGTGTTGTACGCGCCGGCGCCCGTGTGGATGAGGACGATGTCGCGCTCTTTGAGCGTGTAGCCGATCGACTCGAGCGCTTCGTCGATGTCGGCCACCGTGATGCGGTAGCCCGACTCGCGGTCGGTGAAGTCGAGCCGGACGCCGTCGGAGAAGCAGTACTCGAGTGGGATGCCCTCGACCCCGGGCGCGTCGGGGCCGCGCAGATGCTTGACCGCATCGCAGTGCGTTCCGACGTGGTCGTTCTGGATGACGAGGTAGCTCGCAGTGAGCCAGTCGGCCCCGTACTCGGCCGCGCCGATCCGCTCGGCGAACTCCTGCCAGCTCTCGTACATGAGCAGCGTCGGCGGCGGGACGCGTGGAAACGTGAGCATGTCCTTGTGAACGGGCATGGAGAGATCGACGAGCCGGGTCACGGAGTTCCTCCTCTGAGAACGAGCTCGCCGAACTCCTCGATGTGCCGGCGCATCGCGCGGCCCGCTCGCTCGGGGTCGTGCTCGGAGAGCGCGGCGAGCACGGGCTCGTGCGTGTTGGCAAGCTCGTGGTGGTCGATGCCTGTCTTGAGAGCGGTGATGATCGTACGTGCCTCGACGCGGAGCGACGTCCAGACGTCGAGCAGAATCCGGTTTTCCGCGGCCTCCACGATCACGCGGTGGAAGCGAACGTCGTGCTCGACGAGGCCGTGGAGGTCAGCCCCGTCCGCTGCCCGTCGCATCGCGGCGAGCTCGTCCTCGAGCAGCCCGACGTCGCCGCCGAGGCGAGCAGCCGCCTCGCGGGCCGCCAGCTCCTCGACGGCTGCTCGCACGGGGTAGATCTCTGCGAGCTCCTCCTCCGTGACCGCGCGCACGCGAGAGCCGCGGAACGGTTCCGACTCGACGAAACGAAGCACCTCCAGATCTCGAAGCGCCTCACGGACGGGTGCCTGACTCGTCCCGAGCTCCTGGGCGATGCGTGTCTCGACGAGCCGGTCGCCCGGCCGGTACTCCCCTGCGAGAATCCGCTCGAGCAGCAACTCCTTGACCTGCTCGCGCAGGACGGTGCGGGTGACGGCGCTCATCTCGTCCTCCGCGGGCGCGGGGGCCGCCCGCGTGCCTCCTCCCAGCTCGAGCGTAGCGCCGAGATCCGCGCGAGTGACGCACGAAATGCGCCGAGAGACGGGCCGAATCGTGTCGCGTCTGTCACGCGAGAATCTCGACGACGCCGGTCGACCCGTTGACGCGCACGCGATCACCCGTCTTGATCCGCTCGGTGGCGATCGACGTCCCGACGACCGCCGGAATGCCGAACTCGCGCGACACGACGGCCGGATGCGCGGCAACTCCGCCCGCGTCCGTCACGAGCCCGGCGATCTTCGTGAAGAGCACGACCCATGCCGGGTTCGTCATCTGGCAGACGAGGATCTCGCCCTCCTTCACCTGATCGAACTCGTCGAGGGACGCGACCTGACGGGCGATCCCTTCGGCGATCCCGGGCGACGCGGCCAGCCCGGTGATCTGATCTTCGGACGACGGCGGCTCGCGCGAGAACTTCTCGGGAAAACCCCAGAGCGTGTAGTACGGGAAGTCGAGCTGGGACCTCGTCGCCGTGCCGACCCAGTCGGGGGGCGGATTGCGAATGCGTCCTCCCGCTCGTCCCGCCGGGACGACACGAGCGTGCGTGCATCGAATGCCGCGGGGCTGGCGGTGAGGAGGCGCAGCTCGTTGTAACGCAG
The DNA here is from genome assembly GCA_963710975.1 of uncultured Thermoleophilia bacterium. Taxonomy (GTDB): domain Bacteria; phylum Actinomycetota; class Thermoleophilia; order Gaiellales; family Gaiellaceae; genus JBBQXH01. The sequence goes on from CAVQCG010000001.1 coordinate 303,070, forward strand.
GTAGAGCACGTCCTCCGGGTCGTCGATCACGCCCTCCTCGACGAGCCGCTTGCCGATCGCGATCGCGACCAGCCGGAGTCGCGCGTTCGTGCCCTGGTCGATGAAGAAGTGGTGGTCGGGCGTGAGCGGGTTCATCCGCAGCGAGAGGTCGAGTGCGGCCTGGAGCTTGTCGCGACCCTCACCAGCGGGAACGTCGTCCATGAGATCGTGAACCGCGGACTCGAGATCCTCCTTCACGGCCGCCAGGGCGCCGGCGTAGTCGTAGTCGGACTCGAGGTACCCGCGAACAGCCTCGATGATCGGTGCCGGATTCTCGCGCCAGGTCGGGTAGACGAACTCGTGCGACCAGATCGCCTTCGCGCCGAATTCGGCTTGATAGGGCCCGAGCTTCTCCTCGACGAAGCTCCGCCCACGCTCTGACGCATCGAGCGCCTTGAGGACCGCCGCCGCGTTGTCGCCCGCCCGGAAGGCGTCGGCCAGCTCGGAGTCGGCCTTCACCTCCTCCTTCATCTGCCAGAGCGCCTCGATCGAGTCCCAGTTGCGGTCGTCGACCGAGCTCTGAAGGCGGCCGACGAGGCCGGGATCGACCTCGCCTTTCACTTCCTCGATCGTCGCGTTCAGCGCGATCGTGGCCGAGAACTGCGCAAAGTTGAGCATCCAGTGGATCTTCCAGTGGCGATCGTGGACGTCGATCGCATCCTCGAAGAGGACTGCAAGCTCGACGAGGGTCGCGTCGTCCATGTCGTAGCCGTCGAGATAGGCGAAGTTCTGCTCGATCTCCGGCCGGAGGCGATCGCGCCACCAGTCGAGGAAGTTGAGCGCGTAGTGAGGGAGCACGAAGCCGAGGTACGCGCCCATCGTGCCGGCATAGCCGGGATCGCGCGGGACTCGCGGCACGTAGCGGGCTTCGTACTCAGTTGCCTCGGCTCGCAGCGACTCGTCGGCGGGAATCGCAGCCATGTAGGCGTACCCGTTGATCTTCTTCATGATCCAGTCGCTCGCGAACGGAGTCGCGAAGCGCCGGAACATGTGGTCGCACGTGAGCCACCACCCGCCGATGTCGAAGAAGAGCGGCGAGACGGGATTCGGGCAGTGCAGGTCGTCGTAGATCCAGAGGAGCTCCTTCTCCCCCTCCGCCCATTCGATCGGGAACTCGTCCGAGCCGTAGAAGCTTCCGAGGATCTCCTCGCCAGCTGCCATCTCGCTGCCCCCTTCGTCCGACGTCACGGGGATCATCGATCATCGATCATCGCCCGTCAAGCGCCGTTCGACGACAATGCAACCCGTGGGATCTCTCGACGGGCGCGTTGCCCTCGTCACCGGGGCTGGCACTGGAATCGGACGGGCAAGCGCGATCCGGCTTGCCGCCGAGGGCGCAGCTGTCACGGTGACCGGAAGGCGGCCGGAGCTCCTCGCGGAAACCGTCGCAAGGATCGAGAGCGGTGGCGCCCGTGCGCATGCCGTCCCTGGCGACGTCTCGCTCGAGGCGGATGCGAAGCGGATGGTCGACGAGACGGTTGCAGCCTTCGGTGGGCTTCACGTCCTCGTCAACAACGCCGGCTCGATCCGGCGGAACGTGCTCCTGCACGAAACGCCGACCGACCGTTGGGACGACCTCGTGACGGCGAATCTCCGCAGTGTCTTTCTCGTCACCCGGGCCGCGCTCGCGGCCATGCTCGAGACAGACGGCGACCGTTCCATCGTCAACATCGCGTCGACGTTCGCCCACACGAATGCCGTAGGAGTATCGCCCTACGCCGCGGCGAAGGGAGGCGTCGTCGCTCTCACGCGATCGCTCGCCGTCGAGTACGCAGACCGCGGGATCCGCGCGAACTGCATCTGCCCGGGCATCGTGGTGACGCCGCTGGCGTACGTCGACCGGCCGAACTTCGAGGAGGATCGCACCCGCCTCGAGGCCCTCTTCCCACTCGGGCGGCTCGGCGAGCCCGACGACGTTGCCGCGGCCGTCGCTTACTTTGCCTCACCGGAGGCGGGATGGGTGACCGGCGTCGTCATGGATGTCGACGGCGGTTTCACCGCCCGTTGACGTGGGGATCCTCACACGGGAACTCTGGCTCCGGCGTACACGCGATGAGGTCTTCCCGTTCTTCGCGGACGCATTCAACCTCGAGGCGATCACGCCGCCGTGGCTGCGGTTTCGCGTCATCACGCCCGCCCCGATCGAGATGCGCCAGGGTACTCGGATCGACTACCGGCTCCGGTTTCGTGGCGTGCCGGTCCGCTGGCACAGTGAGATCACTGCATGGGATCCACCACACCGCTTCGTCGACGAGCAGCGACGTGGCCCCTACCGCCACTGGATCCACGAGCACACGTTCGAGACACACAAGGGCGGAACGCTCGTCCGCGATCACGTCGACTATGCCGTCGCGGGAGGTGCGTTTCTCGAGCGCGCGTTCGTCGCGCGCGACCTCGACCGGATCTTCGAGTTCCGCAGCGCGACGCTCCGCGAGCTTCTCGAGGGGTGACCGGAGGGACTCGAACCCTCGACCACCGGGACCACAACCCGGGGCTCTACCAACTGAGCTACGGCCACCGTGCCGCAGTCACGATAGCCGAGGGCGAGGGTGCTACGCTCGCCACGGGCGCCTGTAGCTCAGTGGACAGAGCGACGGCCTTCTAAGCCGTTGGTCGCAGGTTCGAATCCTGCCAGGCGCATCAGGCGCAATCTCCGCAGCAGACTCAAGGACGTAGCAGCAGGCGGCCGAGGTGCCCAGGGATTCGGGTCATCAGTCGCTGTCCGTCACGTAGCCGAAGGCACGCCACCCACCGTCGACGATCAGAGACGTGCCCGTGACGAAGCTCGAATCCTCGTCCGCTGCGAGAAAGAGCGCCGCCTTCGCGATCTCGTCAGGTCGGCCAAAGCGCTTCATCGGCGTCCGCCTCAGATACGCCTCGGCGTTCACGAGCCCCTCCTCGATCGCACGGTCGAGCAGCTCGGTACGAGTGACGCCCGGACAGATCGCGTTCACGCGCACGCCGTGCTCCGCCCACTCGATCGCAAGCACCTCTGTCATGCTTACGACGGCGGCCTTGGCAGCGTTGTACGCGAGCCGCATGGGAAACGCGACCGTCGCGTTCATCGAGGAGATGTTCACGATTGCCCCGCCGCCCTTCTGGATCATCTGACGTCCGAAGGCCTGGCAGCAGAAGAACACGCCTGTCGCCATCACGTCGAGGGATCGCCGCCAGGGCTCCTCGGGGAAATCGAGCGACGGGCCCATGAGCGCGACGCCGGCGTTGTTGACGAGCACGTCGCAGGGGCCGAGCTCGGCCTCGACCGCCGAAGCGGTTCTCACGACGGCCTCGCGGTCGGCGACGTCGCACAGGTAGGCACGCGCCTCCGTCCCGCGTGCCGCCAGGTCGTTTGCCGCCTCCTGCCCGGCCTGGCCGTCGAGCTCGAGGATCGCGATCCGGGCGCCATTCGCGGCGAACTCCTCGACGATCGCCCGTCCGATCCCCCGCGCACCGCCCGTGACGACGCAGACCTTTCCCTGCAGCTTCGTGTCCTGTCCCATGCTCTCCGCTTTACGGCTTGTATTGCTGGACTATCCGGCGGACGGTATCGACGTGCACGGTGATCCATATTCCCGTCTCCAACGGCTCGAACAACTCGAGGCTGCTCTCGCCGTCGACGATCCCCGCCAGCTCGGAGACCGTGATCTGGGCCGGCGCCCAATCGCCCCCGTACTGACTGTAGGCCAGCGCCGTGACACGTGCGTTGTCCGGGACGAGGTAGGTCAGCAGCCGGTTGCCCTCCTCGATGACGTAGTTGTCATTCGGGACGGGCTGGCCCGGTTCGACCGCCCCGTCCTCGGCAGCGGCGGTGTTCGCCGTCACTCCCGAAAGAACCCAGGCTGGGTCGAACCGCATCTCGTAATGGTCGTCCCTCGGGTGTCAGCGACTTGATGTGGCCGAACTGGACGTACAGGGCCGGTGGACCGAGGCCGGTCGCCGTGGCGGCGGCCGATGTGACCGTCTTCGTCTCCGTAACCGTCTCGGTGCCGCCGCACCCCGCCGCGACGACGACACGAGAAGAAGGCCGGTGGTCAGACCGAAGACCCACCGCTGCATGCTCCGGAGTCTACGCCGCTCATCCAAGACCGCCGTTCAGTGCCGTGGATCGTCTGGGCATGCCGCTCGGGCGGGTCACGGGGAACCGGACGCGCCTTCGAGCCGGAGCGGGAGGCGGACTGTGAAGCGGGTGTCCCCCGGGCCCGACTCGACGGTCAACTCGCCGCGATGCTTGTTGACGATCCGCTGGGCGATGTCGAGACCGAGGCCGGTGCCCTTCCCGACCTCCTTGGTCGTGAAGAACGGCTCGAAGATGCGCGCCATGGCCTCTTCGGGGATCCCCGAGCCGTCGTCGGCGATCTCGACGACGACGCGATCGGCGTCGCGTCTCGAACTGAGCCTGATCGTCCCGCTCCCCTCGAGCGCATCGATCGCGTTGTCGATCAGGTTCGTCCAGAGCTGATTGAGCTCGGAGCCATAGCCCTCGATCCGGCGGTAGGCTCGGATCGAGATCCTGCTCGACGGTGATCGATCCCTGCTTCAGCTTGTGGCCGAGAATCGTGAGGGTGCTGGCCAGGCCCTTGTTCACGTCGACGTCGCCCCTCGGCGCCTGATCCATGTAGGAGTACTGCTTCACCGCCTCGATCAGGGTCGAGATCCTCGATGTCGCCTCGGACGCGGTCTCGATCAGGATCGGGGCCTGTGCGACGGCACTGAGCCAGCGGACGGCAGCCGGGAGCGTGGTCTCACCAACCTGTCCGACGAGCTCGTCGATCAAGGACTCGTCGACACCCGCAGGGATGAGCATCGCCGCCACCCAGGGCGCGTCCTCGACGCCGTGCGCCGTGAGCCGCGCCGCAAGCACCTCCTCACGATCGCTCGCCTCGAGCAGGTCGAGATCTCGCGCCGAAGCATGGTCGAGCCGCTGGCGCACCTCGAGCATTGCGTGCATCTGCTCGCGGGAGAGGCCGGCGAGCACGAGCTCGTCGAGCGCGGAGTCGTGCGCCCGAAGCACATCGCCGAGCTCTGTCACTGCGCGCCGGGCAGCGGCTGCGGGATTGTTCAACTCGTGCGCCAGCCCTGCTGCGAGCCCCCCGAGGGCAACGAGCTTCTCGCGCTGGGCGGCGGCGGCGGCGGCGCCCTGAAAGCCCTGCATGAGCCGGGCGAAGACGCGGAAGACGACGCGCCGCACAGACTGCTCCTCGATCACGAGCCGGTGGAAGGCGTCGGGCTCGAGGCAGAACACCCGGGACGCCGTGACGGCCCGCGTCGAGGCGCCGTACGGCGTGTCGGCGAGGAGCGCGATGGCGCCGAGGTAGCCGCCGGCGACGTGCCGCTGCATGACCATCTCGCTGCCGCCCACCGATTTCGTCGACTCGAGCTCGCCCTCGAGCAGGAACATGAAGGACGTAGCGTGGTCGCCCTCGAGGAACAGCGTCTCACCCGGCGCGAAGCGTCGCTCGACCCCGGCCGCTTCGAGCTCGGTGAACCGTTCCTCGCCGACGTCGGCGAGCAGCTCGATGTCCCGGAGCGACTCGATGCTCATATGCCGCGCAGGTACTGGTGGACGAACGCCACAGACATCGAGCCCTCCCCGACGGCCGACGCGACACGCTTTATCGATCCTTCGCGGACATCGCCTGCGACGAAGACGCCCGGAGCGCTCGTCTCGAGGAGGAAGGGCTCGCGCTCGAGCGGCCAGTCTGGCGTGATCGCGTCTCGACCGGAGAGCACGAACCCGGCGGGGGTGCGCGCGACCGTGTCGCCCAGCCACTCGGTCTCCGGACGGGCGCCGATGAAGATGAACAGCCCCGCTGCGGGCAGCGTTTCGCGAACGCCTTGGCACTCGAGCGTGACTGCCTCGAGGTGATCGTCACCCTGGGCCTCGACGACCCGGCTGTCGAGTCTGACCTCGATCGTCGGGATCGCCTCGATCTGGTCGATCAGGTACCGAGACATGCCGCGTTCCAGCGCGTCGGACCGGCACACGATCGTCACCCGGGCTGCAAATCGGCTGAAGAACACGGCAGCCTGGCCTGCCGAGTTGGCCCCGCCGACGACGAACACGTCATGACCCGACATGGCCTGTGCCTCGCTCGCCGCGACTCCGTAGTAGACCCCCGCGCCCGTGAGCCTGTCGATTCCGGGCGCCTCGAGTCGCCGGTAGGAGACACCTGGCGCGATGACGACGGCGTGGCAGGCGACCTCCCCGCCGTCGCCGAGCCGGATGACGTGAAGCCGCTCGCGAGCCTCGAGCCCGACCGCCTGCCGGGTCGTCAGCATCTCGGCCCCGAGCCGCCGCGCCTGGGCCGTCGCGCGCCGCGCGAGGTCGCCGCCGCTGAGACCGACCGGGAAGCCGAGGTAGTTCTCTATCCGGGAGCTCTGGCCGGCCTGACCGCCGGGAGCCTCGTGCTCGACGAGCAGGGTTCGCAGACCCTCCGACGCGCCGTAGACGGCCGCGGCAAGACCCGCCGGGCCGCCTCCGACGATGGCGAGATCGTAGAGGTCGAGCTCCGCCTGCGTACGCAAACCGATGCGTTCGGCAACGGCCTGCGGGCTCGGGCTGGAGAGAACCGTGCCGTCGGGAAACGCGACGATCGGCAGCACCCCTGGCTCGGCGGCTTCCAGCATCGCTGCCGCATCCCGGTCCGACGCATCGAGCCAGCGGTACGGCACGAGATTGCGGGCCAGGAAATCACGCAGGCGATGGGAGTCGGGAGACCAGCGATGGCCGACTACGGTCACGCCGGTGAACGGCTGGACCTGCGACGACTGCCAGGCTGCGAGCAGATCGTCGAGCACCGGATAGAGATGCTCGTCGGGTGGATCCCACGGCTTGAGGAGATAGTGATCGAGGCCGACATCGTTGATGGCCCGGATCGCCACGTCCGTGTCGGCATAGGCGGTCAGGAGCACCCGCTTGGCATCCGGCGCGATCTCTCGCAGGCGAGCAAGCAGCTCGACCCCGCTCATCTCGGGCATCCTCTGGTCGGAGATCACGAGCGCAACTTCCTCGCCCCGGCCGAGGATCCGCTCCACGAGGCCGAGGGCGCCGGCTCCCGACTCGGCCCGAAGGACCCGGTAGGCGTCGGCGTAGTGACGGAGGAGGTCGCGCTCGACCGAACGGGCCACGATCGGCTCGTCATCCACCGCGATCACCACCGCCCGAGCCACCACGTCCTCCTATCCGAGCGCCGCCCCGCCCGGCCGCGGGCGCGCACACTCAGCCTAGATCGAACCACCGCCCGCGCGTGGGCCTTGTGGGCGCCGAGGGAGTGATCAGCAGTTCTTGGCGTGGCCTGCAGCCATGTGGCCCGGGTACCGACGCGGCCGGCTACGGCGGGGGGTACCGCTCACACAGCGACCGTCACGCGCAGGAACGTTGCGGGAATGGAGGTGGCCTCCTTGCTCCCACTTGCGTTCTGGCCGTTGAAGAGGGCTTCCAGCTCGGCCTGCAGCTCGGCCTCGCGGCCGTTGGCGCCAGCGGCTGCGAAGGCGTTCATGGTCGGCCCGTAGTACGTCCTGAACTCCGTCACGAACTCCGACGGCGCGCCCGGGAAGTTGAACCAATACGTGTCCCGCTCGCACGAGATCCGCTCTTCCGGCACGCCCGCGCTCGCGAAGCGGTCGATCACGTTCTCCTCGATCCCCCACGTCATCGGGCTGACGAATCCTTCCGGAGGCGGCGGCGAGTAGGCGGCGCTGATTCTCAGGATCTGGGCGACGAGCGTCGGGTCGTTGGGGATCCAGTTGCCCATGACGATCCGACCGCCGGGCCGCGTCACGCGGACCATCTCCTTGGCCACGTCGAATGGCTTCGGAGCGAACATCGCTCCGAAGATGCTGACCACGAGGTCGAAGCTGTCGTCCTCGAGCTCGTTCAGATCGGACGCATCGCCTTCCTGGAACCTGCAGTTGGTGAGGCCGAGACTCTGCGCCCGTGCGTTGCCGGCCTCGACAAGGTTCCTGGCGATGTCGACACCCAGCACATTCGCCCCGAGCTTCGCCGCCGGCAGCGCCGTGGTCCCGTCGCCGCAGCCGAGGTCAAGAACGTCCAGCCCCGCTGCGATTCCCAGTCCGTCGACGAGCGTCTCGCCACTCTCTCTCATGCTCGCAGCGATGCGAGTGAAATCGCCCTTTTCCCAGAGTTCCTTGTTCGGATTCATCGGGCTTGGCTCCTCTCGTGCTGTCCTCGGCGACTCATCGTTTCGGTTGCTGGGAAGCAACCGAAACGATGCCAGAGAACCTTAAGCGATCAGATCGCCCGGCCTGCCTTCTGAGCCGTTGGTCGCAGGTTCGAATCCTGCCAGGCGCATCAGCCGCTGGAGGAAGCGGTCGGCGCGAGTGAGTGAACGTTGATCGCCTCGGTACCCATTCCGCCCTCCCGCAGGTCGAACTCGACACGCTGTCCCTTGCTCAACATTGCCGTCGAATCACCCACGACGTTCCTCTGGTGCACCCAGACGTCTTCCCCGATCGCATCGGGAGCAATGAACCCATACCCGCTCGTCGTGTTGAACGACTTGACGATGCCGCTTGCCATCGAAATGCGCCTCCCTTCCCACTCTCGAGCGTCGACCTCGTCTGTGCCGGAATCGCAGACAGAGGGTCGTACCGCTCCTAGTCTCACCTTAGCAGCGCGTCCCCCGCCATCCGCAGAGCCCTCGTCAGAGATCGCAACACATGTGACGTGCTATCCTTCGGGGGTCAACGGGCCAAGGTTCTTTGGCCGCCAGCGCGCCCGAAGCGGCGCTCGTGACTGGACGACTGCTCTCGTTGAAGCACCCCACAGCGAGGAGTCCGCATGTCCTGGAAAGGCCCGTTCGAGAACGAGATGAGAGCCCGGTCGGCCGGCTCGGCGCCAGGTTCCGTGTCGTTTCTCTGCGAGTGTCGGGAACCTGCATGCCACGCGCACATCACGTTGAGCGCAGCGGCGCTCCGACAGGTTCGGGCTCGAGCCGACCAGATCGTCGTCGCGCCGAGCCACCAGGGGCCGCAAGACCAGCTTGTCGAGTCGCACTCGCACTACTCCGTCATCCGGACCGCAGTGCGGCCATGAGCGTTGGCACCGTACGGGCACCAATCCAGGAGCTCACGATCCAGCAACTCGCCTGCCGCCAGCAATGCGCCCACGTCGCCATGCGCCGCCTGATGCAGGAGGAGCAAGCCCACGGGCACGTACGGATCGTCGGGGACGTCGTCTTCTCGACGCAACTCCTGGAGGAGCGGTTCGGGCCGGCGCTTCGAGGGATGCAGCCCGGCGCCGAAGACTCGCGGTCCGCGCGGCTGGCTCCTCGAACCGCGCACGGCGGTGCTCACCTTGGCTAGCCTCCGAACGCAACGCACCTACATATTCCGACTGAACTGGAGTTGACATGACCGATCCCAGCACCGAGATCACGCAACCAGGAGCCGACACGGCTGAGGGAACAACGAAGGTCACATATGAGAGCCTCTCCCAGTGGCACGGAACGATGCTGATCGATCGCGACGGGGAGAAGATCGGCAAGCTCGAGGACGTGTACGTCGACGTCGAGACCGACCAGCCGAAGTTCGGCACCGTCAAGGAAGGCCTCATCGGCCGCCACCTGACGTTCGTGCCGCTCGAGGGAATCAGCATCGGCCCCGACAACCTTCAGGTGCAGGTGCTGAAAGACCAGGTCAAGTCGGCCCCGAACATCGAACCCCACGGCGACGAGCTCTCGCAAGAGGACGAGTCCGTCCTGTACCACCACTACCTGCTCAACTACACGCCGGCCGAGACCGAGAGCGGCCGCCGGCTCGCGCGGCGCTGAACGGAAGGGAACCCGGCGGCGCTTACCCCGCCGGCCTGATGTTCTTGTTCAGCTGAGAGAGAGCTAGTCGCTCTTCCTGCCGCGGTCGGTCAGGTCGAGAACGCCTCGCAGGACCATGTTCACGGCCCAGATGATGATCGTGGCCGCGACCGCCGCTCCGAAGCTCGAGATCGAAAACCCTGCGACCAGCCAGCTCGTGATGTAGAGCATGAGCAGGTTGATGAAGAAGAGCGCGATTCCGACCGTCAGGAAGATCAGCGGAAGCGAGAAGAGCTTGACGATTGGCTTGACGAGAGTGTTGACGACTCCGAAGACTGCGCCCGCGATCAGGTAGACGCCGAATCGGTCGTCGACGTGGATGCCGCTGACGACGAGAGTGGCGACGAAGAACGCGACGACGTTGATCGCCCAGCTGAGAAGGAGCCTCATCACCGACGTGACCCTAGCCGAGGCGTCCAACGACCTTCAGCGTTCCCCCTGACAGCCGATCCGTGTTTCCCCCGATTCGACACCACGTCCCGGCACGCACGCTGGAGGGACACCAGACGTATCCCAGGAGGTGCCAGCGTGCCCCAGTCCCCAGTCCGTGCCATCCTCATGCTTCTCGCGGTGGCCTCGGCCGTATCGATCGTCGCAGCATGCGGCGGTTCCGATTCGAGTTCCAGCGCCACGACTGCTGCAGAAAGAGAGCACAGGGTCTGCGAGCAGCGGTGGAAGCACCGTGACGGTCACGATGGGCTCGCCCGACGAGTACGCGATGGTCCCTGACCCGACAGCGGTGAGCGGCCGGCTCGGTGACGTTCCACGTCGTCAACGACGGTGAAGATGCCGCACGAGATGGTCATCATCAAGACCGACAAGGGCGCCGCGAATCTCGGCGATGCGAACGGCGAGGCGGAAGAGGTTGGCGCGGTCGACGAGATCCGCTCGAACCGGGTGCAAGCGGTGACCTCACAGTCGACCTGGCCGCAGGGAAGTACGCGCTCGTCTGCAACCTGCCCGGGCACTACGCCGCCGGCATGTACGCGGACTTCACCGTCAACTAGCGGCGCAGATCACGACGGATGCGGAGCGACCGGGAGACCGGCGCTCCGCAGGCCGATCAGAGAGGCCGATCGGGCGTCTCGTTCGCGAGGCGCTCCCGCCGTGCGGCGAGGTACTCCCGCAGAATGACCTGCAGCGCTCCGGCGATCGGAATCGCGCCCAGGGCGCCGACGATACCGGCAAGCTCGGCGCCGATCAGCACCGCCGACAGGACGACCAGCGGGGAGAGCTGGACGGTCCGGCCGTAGATCAACGGTTGCAAGACGTGGTTCTCGAACTGCTGGTACACGAGGAAGAACACCCCGACGATGAGGCCGATCACCCACCCCTTGGTGATCGCGGCCACCGTGACGAGGATGACCGCGGCAATCGTGGCGCCGGCCAGCGGCACGAGGTCGAAGATGCCCGCGACGAGTGCGAGCGGCACCGAGTACGGCACCCCTGTCGCGAGCAGGATGATGAGCGCACCGATGAACGCGATCAGGCTGATGACCAGGTTTCCGGAGACGTAGCCGCCGATCGTCTTGTAGATCCCGTGGGCCATCCGCTCCCAGCGCCCACGCGCCCGCTCCGGCAGGAGCTCGACGGCCGACCGGTGCAGGCGAGGCCCGTCGATCAACATGAACAGGGTCAGGAACGAGATCGCCACGACGCCGACCACCGCCGCGACGACGCTCTGCGCGATCGAGAGAGCCGGGGTCGTGAGGCCGAGCACGCCACCGACTCCGCGGCTGTTGAGCGCCTCGCGAACGCGTTCCACGATCTGGTAGTCGCGCTCGAGGAATCCGAGCGGTCCCTGACCGCGCGTGAGCTCCTGGACGAGCCCCGGCACGGCATCGACGAAATCCGAGATCTGGCTGATCAGCGGCGGCAGCACGAGGTAGAGGAGCAAGCCGATCACGACGAACGCGAGCAGGTAGACGAGAATTGCGGCGAAGACCCGCCGCACGCCTCTCCGAACGAAGAACTCGACACCGGGGTTCAAGGCCATCGCCAGGAAGAGGGCGATGAAGATCCAGGTGATGACGCGCGAGGCTGCGTAGATCAGGAAGACGAGGAGGGCGACCAGAAGTGCCAGCCCGAGCACGCTGAGCACCGTGCGCGAGCGCACACGAACGATCCGCTCGGGCGTCGCCATGAGAGCAGCATCGCGGACGCCCCGGACGGCGAAGGAACCGCTCGGAAGCCCGGCTATCCTCCGGCGGCGGCGATTCCGGTCACGGCGACGATGACCAGGACGATCCCGACGATCTGTCGCCGCAGCGGACGCTCACCCGAGAGCAGACCGGCAATGACAGCCACCGTTGCGAACTGGGCGGCGAGGACGCTCGCGACGGCGACCGGGCCGCGGTCTGCTGCCGCGACGAACAGGAGGTAGGCGCTCGAGTCACCAAGGCCCCACGCGGCAACGCGCCAGCGATCGCGAAGCCAGGTGGTCGTGACCCCGGCACGCAGCGCGAACGGGAACGTGACGAGGAGTGCCGTCGCCCGGATCAGCAGAAAGGCCCAATACACGCCGAGATCCTCCGCAACAGGCGCGCTGAGGACGAGGATCGTGCCCCAGACAAACGCCGCGGCGACAGCGGGAAGCACCGCGGCCTTCCCTCCTCCCCGGCCCATCGCCGCGAGCACCACCCCCGCGACCGCGAGCGGCAGGAAGATGGCGGCGGCGGCGGTGATGGCCTCGCCGGCGGCGACAACGATCACGGCCGCGACAGCGCCCTCGCACGCAATGATCGGCGTGACGACCGCGACCGATCCGTCCCTGAAGGCGGAGAACCCGATGCGGTACCCCGCTGCGGAGAGCACCCCGACGAGCACGGCGAGCCCAACGCCGCGAGCCGTCCAGTCAGGCGTGTCGACGAAGAACGCCCCCGGGAGAATGAACAGGAACCCGATCAGGATCGAGCCGAAGAGCACGGCAAGCGGCCCCACAGTCCTGGTCGCCTGGGCGAGCCAGACGTCGGGTGCGCCCCAGCAGAACGCGGATGCGAGACCGAGAAGGACTGTGAGTGTCACGCCGGAGGCACGGTATCCACGGGAGGCTCGGAGCCCGTGATCGCGCGCGGCCGTTGAAGACTCAGCGCGACCACGCTCGCGATGATGAGCGCTCCCCCCACGAGCTGGAGTGCGGTCAGCGACTCGCCGAGCACGGCATAGGCGAGCAACACGCTGACGAGTGGCTCCGCAACCGAGAGGAGCCCTGCGGTGCCCGCCCCGACTCGCCTGACACCGCTGTAGAAGAGCCCGATCGGAATCACCGCTCCGATCACGACCGACGCGAGCGCCCAGCACCAGGCCTCGCCGCTCAGGTCGAAATCGACCGGCCTGAACGGCATCGCAAGGGTCAACGCGATGGCCGGGCTCGTGAACATCAGCCCGCCGAGGACGAGGGGCGTGATCGAGTGCGAGACCATGAGGTGGCGGCTCGAGAGGATCAGCGCCGCGACACACAGGCCGGCGGCCAGCCCGAGGACGATCCCAACCCAGGTTGCAGACTCGGGCGCCCCGATCGTGAGCGCGACCCCGGCGAGCGCGACGAGCAGGATGAGTCCGCGACGCACCCCCATCTCCTCCCGGAAGAGCAGCGCCGCGCCGACCACGGTGATGAGCGGGTATGCGAAATAGAGGAGCGTGACGAGAGCCACCGGGGCACGCGCGTACCCCTCGAAGAGCGCGAGGCCGACCCCCAGCTGGAAGACTCCGAGCGCAGTGCCCGCGAGCGCGACCCGCCTGCCCGGCCACGGGTTTCGGAGGAGGTATGCCAGCAACACGAGGACGGGGCCTGTTACCGCGAACCGCAGAAAGAGCAAGCGTGTAGGCGTCACCACCCGCGTCGTAGAAGAGCTTCGAGAAGATGCCGAGCGTCCCGAAGCAGGAGGCCGAGACGAGCACGAGGGCGTAACCACGGAACTGCGGGTGCACGCGGAGACTCTTTCAGAGCGCCCGCGGCTCCGACCTTCGAACCCGCGTCGCCGGGGGGTCGAGGATGGCGGGCCGCGTGCCGATGCTGGATCCGGTGCTCATGAACCCGATCCGCATCCTCGTCGTCGTCGGTACCCGGCCCGAGGCCGTCAAGCTCGTCCCCATCATCCTCGCGCTCCGCGAGAGCCCCTGCTTCGATCCGATCGTCGTCGCGACGGGACAGCATCACCGAATGGTCTCCGAGATCTTCGCTCTCGCCGAGATTCACACGGACGCCGACCTGTGGATCGGCGGTCACCGCTCGGCGGGGCTCAACGAGCTCGTCGCATCCGTCCTGCGACGCTTCGAGGACTTCTGCGTCGGCAGCTTCGGTGACCACGGCGCAACCGTCGCTCCCGTCGAGGATGTCCTCAGCGGCGACTATCCCAGTGCCGTGCTGGTGCACGGTGACACCAGCTCGGCGATGGCCGCTGCCCTGGCGGCCTTCCATCTCCGAATTCCGGTTGTCCACGTCGAGGCGGGCCTCCGCACCGGGGGTACGATCCTCACCCCGTTTCCGGAGGAGCTCAACCGCCAGCTCGTCTCCTGTATCGCATCGTTCCACCTCGCCCCGACGGCGGCAAACGCCGAGAACCTGATCCGGGAGAACATCTCCCACGAGCGGATCTTCGTCACCGGGAACACGAGCATCGACGCGCTGAAGTGGGCCGCCTCGCTCGAGGTGCCCTACGACGACCCGCGGGTCCAGGACGCCGACGCGTCGGGGGACCGGATCGTCGTCGTGACCGGTCACCGTCGCGAGAACTGGAACGGTGGACTGGCGGGCATCGCGGAGGGTGTCGCACGAATCGCCCGCACGCATCCCGAAACGCGGTTCGTCGTGCCGCTCCACCCGAATCCGAGGGTTCGCGAGGCCCTCTCGCCGCCGCTCGAGGACATGGCGAACGTCATCCTGACCGAGCCGCTCGGGTACGCGTCGTTCTCGCGGCTTCTCGCACGCTGCTACTTCGCGATCACCGACTCCGGCGGAATCCAGGAGGAGGCCCCGGCCCTTGGCAAACCCGTCATCGTCGTGCGGGACGAAACCGAGCGGGGCGAGGGCGTCGAGGCGGGAACGCTCCTCCTCGTCGGTACCGATCCTCTCGCGATCGAGAGCGCTGGCGCGCTCCTGCTCGACGACCCGGTCGCGTATCAGCAGATGGCGGATGCGCCGAACCCGTACGGTGACGGGCGGGCGGCCGAGCGGATCGTCGGAGCGCTCGAGCATCTGCTGAACGGCGGGAGCCCGCCGGCCCCCTTTGGGCCCGGCTACAGCCGCCATGCCGTCCTCGAGGCAGCAGGGTACGAGCCGGGGCGCCAGATCGCCGCGCCGATCGGCCCGTCTGGGCGGGGCGTCGCCGATCCGGCGCTCGCAGGAGAGCGGTGGCACCTGCCCTGACGCTCCCCTTCGAAGGGATGCCGCCCGGCTGGATCGTGGTCTTCGTGGCGGCGTTCATCGTCATCTGCGGGATGCTCGCCTGGACGTCCTGGCTCTATGCCCGCGGACGGGTCTGGTCCCGTCGGCTGCCCGAGCGAGTCGAGCACCTCGACCCCACACTGCTCTGGGTCTTTCTCGTGCCCGCCCTGAACGAGGAGATCACCATCGAGGACAGCGTCGAGCGCCTGCTGGCGGTCGACGCGCCGAACAAGCTCATCGTCGTGATCGACGACGGCTCCGACGACGGGACGCCTGACGTGCTGGCACGGCTCGGGCACCCCGACCTCGTGGTGCTGCGGCGAGATGCTCCCCACGCGCGTGAGGGCAAGGCAGCCGCACTCAATCACGCCTACGGGGCGCTCGACCGCTTCGTCGCGGCCCGTGGCGCCTCGAGGGAGCACGCAATCGTCTGCGTCGTGGACGCGGATGGGCGCCTCCACCCGGATGCGCCGGCCTACGCGGCCGCTCATTTTGCGGACCCCGATGTCGGCGGGCTCCAGGTGCTGGTCCGCATCTACAACCGCCACGGCCTGCTGACCTGGTTCCAGGATGTCGAGTTCTCGATCTACGGGCTTCTCTACCAGGCCGGGCGCAGCCCCTGGGGAACGGCGGGCATGGGTGGAAACGGCCAGTTCAACCGCCTCTCGGCGCTCGACTCGCTGAGCGAGGGCGCCGGTCCGTGGCGCGACAGGCTCACCGAGGACCAGGATCTCGGCCTCCGCCTCATCGAGGCGGGCTGGAAGGGCAGGCAGGAGGTACGCACGAGTGTCGACCAGCAGGGCCTCGGAAACCTCCGGAGACTGTTCCGCCAGAGAACCCGCTGGTCACAGGGAAACCTCCAGGCGTCCGCCCAGCTCCCGTCCGTCTGGCGGGCAGATCTTCCGGTGAGCGCACGGCTCGACCTGGTCGCCTACCTCCTGATGCCCTGGTGGCAGGGCATCGTCGGCATCTCCCTCATCGCGGCGATCGCGCTCGCAGCGACAGGGCAGTCCTCGTTCTGGGGAGCCGGCGCCTGGTGGCAGCTCATCTTCTTCTACATCCTCGGCTTCGGCGGGACGATCATGGGCTGCATCGCCCGCGAGTCCGGGCGCGGAGCCTGGGGTGTCTTCGTCGGCTACCTGATCGCGCACCCGTACGCCTTCTACTCGTGGATGCTGTGGCCGGTGCTGCTCCGGGCGGGACTTCGCCAGCTTCGCCACCGCCGCGACTGGGCGAAGACCCAGCGCGAAGCGATCGCCTGAAGCGCGCTAGTTGATGCTGGCGATCGGCAGGACGGTGGTCTCGTCGCGCGTCTGCACGATCAGCACGATCGCCACCGTGTTCTGCCACTCGTGACCGGGGCCGAGCGAGGAGTCGAGAAGCTCAGGCACATCGGCCGGAGGAACGTAGAACGCATCGGAGACGGAAGGTTCTGCGGGCCACATGAGGGGAGCATCGGCAGAACGCCACAACATCCTGAGTCCCTCGTTCGTCATACGAGCAACTCGCGAGCAAGATGTGCTCGAACCCACGGCCGAGCTGAACTTCGAAGAGCGGGCGACGGGACTCGAACCCGCGACGCTCAGCTTGGAAGGCTACTCCCCACGGTGCGACGTTCGGCAGCAAACGACGACGACCGTGTATAGCCATGCGGGTTTGCGGCGCACTAACACCCCGCGACACCGCATCCCTCCACGGGCGTTTTCAGAGTCGTTTTGGCCATACGTGGCCACGGGACCCCGCTGGTGAGAGGCCCGCTGGCACCCGGCAAGGGCGCGGGCAACGAGCCGACAGCCACGACGAACGATGCGGAGCCTCGAAGCCCCTCAGGCGAGCAGCGGGCAGATAGCGCTCGGGCCATCGTCGCCGAAGTTGCCGTGCTGCTCGAACGAGAGCACGGTTGAAGCGGGATCGTCTGGGTCGCCGCTGAACAGAATCTTCCGCAAGCCAATCTCGTAGTAGACACCCTGCACCTTGATATGAATGCCAGTCGAGAGCAGGAAGACCGTGCCGTCGGCGTTGATACTGAACTTGTCCAGACCACGGTCCGCGCTCAAGATGGTCTTCCCGTTGGCCGGATTCGTCACGGTGTCCACGAGGCTCGGGTTCTGGCTCACCTGGCGAACGCTTCCGTCCCGGTTGAAATACACCGCGACACGAAACTTGCCGGTCGAGTGCACAGTGATCGGGAACGAACAGAAGTCACCAGCAGGAATTGTCTCACTGTCGTCTACTTTGAAAACACTGACATCCGGCGGACTGGCGTAGGCGGGAACGGCCACCACCGCGGCCACGACAAACGCAGCGAGAAGGAAGAGGACACGCATGTGGCGATTCTTTCAAGCGCCAGGCGTGTCTGTCCACTGGACCAACGGGGAGTTCAGTGCCGCCGCCGAGACACGCGGCCCCTCACGGCGGCTACCTCAACCTCCACAACTTCCGCCGCCGCGAGTGGTTCCCCCCATCGAAGCGGCGGGAATCCCCCGCCGGCGAATCTACGACCTCCGACACACCTTCGCGTCGAACGCCCTCGCGGCCGGCGTCACGTCAAGCGTGCTCGCCCACTACTTCGGTTCGAGCGAGCTAATGATCGACCGAACCTACTCGCACCTTGTGCGCGGCTCGGACGATTTTCTCCGTGACCGCTTGAACGCCTGGACGGCAGAGCAGACTTAGGGTTTTGGCCATGATATGGCCACGGGAGAGGAGCACTCGTGACGTCTCAAAGTAGAAAACCCCGCTCTGAGCAGGGCTTTCGTTGAAAGCGGGCGACGGGACTCGAACCCGCGACCCTCAGCTTGGAAGGCTGACGCTCTAGCCAACTGAGCTACGCCCGCGCGGTACTGAAACCCTAGCTGACCCGCGCGCGGATGGTTCGCACTCGGAGGCTCAGCGAATCCACGAGGGTTCGTGCACGATCGGGCCCGAGCTCCGCGGCGAGGCGGTCACGAGCGCTCGCCCTTCCGCGGCCGGTCAGCCGCCCGACCGCGGCGAGATCCGCGAGGAGGCGAGCATCTCCTCGGGGGACGCGAGCGGGAGTCGGAGTGCTCACGATTCTGAGCGTACACCCCACTCCGGCCGGCACCCGCTAGCGTGAGGAGCGTGGCATCGCCGTTCGTCGAGCTCGAGGTCGGGACCCGCACCGTGAAGGTGACCAACCCGGACAAGGTGTTCTTCTCGACGCGGGGCGAGACGAAGCTCGATCTCGTCCAGTATTACCTCTCCGTCGGGGACGGAATTCTTCGCGCCCTGCGCGAGCGGCCGACGCAGCTCAAGCGCCACCCGGACGGCGCGGAGGGCGAGGCGATCTACCAGAAGCGCGTACCGAAGCACGCGCCCGACTGGATCGAGACCGCACGCGTGACGTTTCCCTCGGGTCGCCACGCCGACGAGCTCTGCGTCACGGAGCTCGCGCAGGTCGCATGGGCAGCGAATCTGGGGACGATCGACTTCCATCCCTGGCCTTCGCGGCGAGCGGACACCGAGCATCCGGACGAGCTCCGCATCGACGTCGATCCGCAGCCCGGCACGACGTTCGCCGACGGCAAGGCTGTCGCAGCGGTCGTGCACGACGTGCTCGACGAGCTCGGCTACGTCGGCTGGCCCAAGACGTCAGGCAACCGGGGCATCCACGTCTACTGCCGCATCGAGCCGAACTGGGGGTTCCGCGTGGTGCGCCGCGCGGCGCTCGCGTTCGCGCGGGAGGTCGAACGGCGGATGCCCGACCAGGTCACGACCGCATGGTGGAAGGAGGAGCGCGGGGAGCGAGTCTTCATCGACTACAACCAGAACGCGCGCGACCGGACGATCGCGTCGGCCTACTCCGTGCGCGCCCGGCCAGACGCGACGATCTCGGCACCGATCACCTGGGACGAGCTTCCCGACGTCGAGACCGAGGACTTCACCATGGAGACGATGCCGGCCCGCTTCGCGGCGCAGGGCGACCTCCACGCGGGCATCGACGACGCCGTCTGCGACCTGCGCGTGCTGCTCGAGTGGGTCGAGCGGGACGAGAAGGCAGGGGAGGGCGAGGCGCCGCTGCCGCCCCACTTCCCGAAGGAACCGGACGAGCCGAAGCGCGTCCAGCCGTCCCGAGCGCGGAACGATACTTGAAAGGCTCTTTGCAGCGAGCTATTCTAGCTTTGTGAAGACGGTCACAGTCACCGAGGCGAAGAATCGCCTCAGCGCACTCCTCGACCAGGTTCGTGCGGGAGAGACGGTACTGATCCTCGATCGCGGCGTCCCGGTTGCCCGTCTCGAAGGAGCATCGTCCGGACTGCCCGACGCGCATGACGGACGCCTCGAGCGTCTCGAGCGGGCGGGCCTTGTCAGACGTGGATCGGGACGGCCGCTCACACTTCCCGAGCTCGACGAGCTGCCACGGCCGCGAGGGGGTGCAAGCATCGTGGAGGCTCTGCTCGAGGAGCGGCGCGAGGGCCGCTGAGATTCTGGGACAGCTCTGCGATTGTTCCGCTGCTCGTCCTGGAGCAGAGGTCCGAGGCTGTTCGGGGCACGCACGACAGCGACTCGAACATGCTCGTCTGGTGGGCCGCCGAGACCGAGTGCGTGTCGGCGATCTCACGGCTCGCACGCGATGCGGAACTCAACGCAGACGACGTGGACAAGGCCCTGACGACGCTCGACGATCTCCAGTCCGTCTGGTCGGAGGTCGAACCTGGCTCGCCGGTGCGTTCCTATGCGCGCCGCCTACTCCGCGTTCACGAACTCCGTGCCGCTGACGCTCTCCAGCTTGCGGCGGCTGTCCTGGGAGCGGAGCACCATCCGGCGCTGTTGCCGCTCGTGACGCTCGATCGTCGCTTGGCACGGGCCGCCCGCCAGGAAGGCTTCCCGGTGCTCATGCCGGGTGACGGCTGACGCTCAGCGCCCGAGCAGCCCAGAAACCGTCGGGTCGCCTGCTTTCGGCCGCGGCCGCACCTGGTCGACCGTGCACTGCGCGGGATCCTTGTCCGGACGGAAGCGAATGAGTCGCGTGCCGTGGCGGAAGCGGCGCTTCTGCCACTTGTCGTAGCGCACCTCGACCACGAGCTCGGGGCGCACGGCCGCCTCCTCGAGCTCGCCGGATCCCCACCGGGTCGGCTCCGAGAACTGCCTCCCCGGCGCGTCGTCGAGGAGGGGCGAGACGAGCGCCGCGATCTCCTCCTCACGTTTCGGTGCGACCGCGGCCGACCCGACGTAAAGGAGCTTCCCGTCCTCCGCGTACAGCCCGAGGAGAAGCGTCGCGAGCCGGCCGCCGTCCTCCGACCTCCGGATCCCGACGACGACGCACTCGGCCGTCAGGTGGCGCTTGACCTTGGCGACCCCGTCTCGGGAGCCCGGGAGGTAGGGCAGCCCGAGCTTCTTCGCGATGACACCGTCGAAGCCGGCGACGTCGAGGCGCTCCATCCATTCCCGTGCCACTCCTTCGTCCCGCGTGGCAGGGGAGAGGTCGAAGGGCAGCATTTCGACCCTGGAGCGGCGCTCCTCGAGCGGCTCCCGGTGCACCTCGGCGCCGTCCCAGAGCAGCATGTCGAAGACGACGAAACCCGCCGGGATCTCGCCGGCAAGCCGCTTGACCCGGCTCTCCGCCGGATGCAGGCGCATCTGCAGCGCGTCGAAGTCGAGCGCGCCGTCGCGTTCGATCACGATCTCCCCGTCGAGCGCAGATCGGGGAGGGAGTCGCTCGCCGAGCGGGCCCAGCTCCGGGAAGTAGCGAAGCAGCGGGCGCCCGTTTCGGCTCCAGATCCGGAATTCGCCGTCGAGGTTCTCGAGCACACCCCGGAAGCCGTCCCATTTCGGCTCGTACTGCCAGCCCCCGCCGGTCGGAAGCTCCCGAACGAGCTCTGCCTCCATCGGCGGGAACGGCAGACCGGCCGGAACGTCCACGGCTGAATCAGTACCAGAGCGATCGCGGGCTGGCGATACCCTCCGTCTCGTGGAGCCCTCTCCGTGGGCGTGGAATCCTGGCTGGGTCGAGATCGTCGCCACGATCGTGCTCGCGCTCGCATACGCCCGCTCGCTCCGGCGCTATCCAGCCTCGACGGGTCGGGTGCTCGCGTTCTCTGCCGGAATCCTGCTCGTGCTCGCGGCGTTCACCACCCCGCTGCAGACCCTCGCGACCAACTATCTGCTCTCGGCGCATCTCGTCCAGAACGTCGTCCTCGCGGAATGGGCGCCGGCGCTCGTCGTCGTCGGGCTCGCTCCGGCCGCCGCCGCGCGGCTTGGGGAGATCGGGATGATCCGCTTCCTCACCCGGCCCTACGTCGCGCTCCCCGTGTGGATCGGGACGTACCTCGGATGGCACGTCCCCGCGATCTATGACGCCGCCCTGCGGCATCAGGGCTGGCTCCTCCCCATCGAGCACGCGTGCTACTTCGCGGCGGGGCTCGCGTTCTGGTGGCCCGTGTTGCAGGACGCGCCGCACCACCTGCGATCGGGAATCAGAGCCGTCTACGTGTTCATCGCCTTTCTCGTCGCCAGCCCGCTGGGACTGCTCATGGCGCTCCTGCCGAGCCCGCTCTACGACTTCTACGAGTCGGCCCTACGGATCTGGGGCATCTCTGCGATCAGAGACCAGCAGGTGGCCGGGATGATCATGTCCGGTGCGGAGGCACTCGTCTTCTTCGCCGTGTTCGCTGTCTACTTCCTCCGATTCCTCGCGGAGGAAGACGGCCGGGAGGAGGCCCGGGCGCCGATCAGCCGATGACCTGCAGTGGATTGCCGGAGTACCCGGGAAGGATGCGCCCTCCTTCGATGCCGAGGTGCTGCTCGAGGATCCCCGCGTAAACATCCCGGAAGTCGATCGCGACGGGGATGTTCCCATCGGTTGCGTCCGGGTTGCCGAGACCCCAGCCCGGCACTGCGAACCCCGGCTTCACGGTCGGTCCGAGCGTGAGCATGATCCCGCCGGCCCCGTGGTCCGTGCCATCGGACTCGTTGTCCTCGATCCGGCGTCCGAACTCCGACCAGACGAGCGTGACGACACGATTGGCCAGGCCCCGCGCGGCGATGTCGGCCTGGAAGGCGACGAGCGCGTCTCCGAGATCCTGGATGTTCCAGCGCATCTGCTCGGGCTGTCCCTCGTGCGTGTCGAACATCCCGGCACTCGTCACCGTGGCGACGCGAATCCCGAGATCTGCACCGAGCATCCGCGCGAGATTCCGCAGCGCGGCGCCGGTATCCGAGTCCGGGTAGGGCACGAGCGGTGAAGCGGACCCGCTCTCCGCCTCGTCTTCCTGGCGAAGAGGCCCGAGTGCGTTCCGGACGTCGACGGACTGGCGCGCGACCGAGACGGCCCGGCGATGAGCTGCCCGGCGCGGCTCCCCACCGAGATCGCGGTAGGCGTCGAGCATCCGATCGGAATCCCAGACGTCGGGCGACCAGAAGTCGAAGTCACCGGGCGAGAAGAGGGCGCAACTGGGCGCCGACCTGCTCGCGAGGACGTCGTCTGTCGACCATTCGACTGCAACTCCCTGAAGCGGATTGTCGTGGGAGCCCGCCTCGTCGAGGTACCGCCCAAGCCACCCGGTCGTGGCTTTCAGGTCGAGGATTCCGCTGCGCCAGTACTTCGTCGAGTGGAAGTGCGAGAAGTCCGGGTTCGGGTAGTCGGCGGCCAGGTAGACACCGAGCTGCTTCGCGTCGTAGAGCCGTTTCAGCCCGCCTGCGGCCGGGTGCCAGCCGAGCCCGGGCTGGTCGGGAATCCCGAGTGTGTCCTCCGGCGAGATGTGGAGCCGTTTCCGAAAGCGGTCGTACGTGTCGCGATCGCTGCCGCCGAGCGGAACGATCGTGTTGAGGCCGTCGTTTCCGCCGGGCAGGAAGAGCGTCACGAGAATCGGCCCGCCGTCGTCGGCGGCATACGCCCGCTCGACGAGATCCCACGGCGTGAAGCGGCTGGCCGCCGAGAGCGCCACGAACGCGCCGATGCCGCCGACCAGGAACTCGCGTCGCGTCCGTCCCTGGCCGACGAACGGCCCGGCGCCCTCGCTGAGCAGGTCGTTCGGGATCGGCAGTACCTTCGACGCGCCCCGCGAGAGGAACGTCCTGCGTGATGTCCGCCGGAAGTCGGAACAGGCGCACGCGAGCTCGTCAGGGCGCAGATCCATCAGTGCACCTGGGCGTCGGGGCCGGCGAGCAGCAGGTGCCGCAGGACGCGGCGGCGCTCGGCAGCGCTGTGAGTGTCGTCCTCTCCGTCGGGAACCACATCGGACGCGAATCGCTCGAGGCGAGCATCGGTCCCGGCGGCCGTCCAGGGGTTGCCCGCGAAGCGGCGCGCATCGGCGAGGGCCTTGGCGGGCTTTTCGTCTCGCGGAACGTCCCCGTCGGCGAACTCGTTCTGGTAGAGCAGGTAGGCGATCGCCTCCCAGCGGGCTTTGTTCGAGGCTGTCGCGAGAAAGGCCTCGTTCTGATCCCAGCCACCGACATTTGGCGGATAGAAGGGCGCCTGGCCCATCTGGTAGAGCAGCCAGACCCACGCGTCCGTGCGGATCGGCGTGCCGGTGGCCCGAAGGGCACCGGCGACGAAGACGGCCGGAGGCTTCACGAGGTCGGGCTCGTCGAGACTCGAGTAGAACGCGGGCGACCGAAAGATCACGCGGAGCACGGGCTTCAGCTCGCGCCCGGACGCGGTGTACGCCGACGTCATGAGGGCGAGCGTCTCCTTCGGCGGCTCCTCGGGCGAGAAGTACCCCCACAGCTTGCGGGCCAGGAACGGCGGGTGGGCCGGATGAGAGAGGCAGAGGCGCACGATGTCGTCCGGCTTGAAGCGCCCGGCCTTGCCGAATACACGCTTCGACTCGGGGTCCCAGACGTCGCGGTTCCAGCTGTACTTCGACGGATCGTCGGTGTCTTCGCCGCTCCAGTCGAACTCGAAGCCGGTGAGCGCGCGTGACGCCTCGCGGATGTCGTTCTCGGTGTAGCCGGAGCCCATCGTGAACAGCTCCATCAGCTCCCGGGCGAAGTTCTCGTTGGGTGCGTCCTTGCTCGAGCCGATCAGGTTGAGCCACCACTGCATCGCGAAGTCGTGGAGGATTCCGTGCGCGAGCGCCCCGAAGTTGCCGAGCGCATGGCTGCGCAGGAGCTCGTTCTGCCGGATCATCAGACGCTGGCTGTTCACCTCCTCGTTCGAGGTGGCGAAGTGGTCGTGCAGATTCAGCGTCATCCGCTCGACGAGGGGGGCCCTCGTCCGCACCATCCGGTCGAGCCACCAGAGCACCTCGTGCCCGTACTCGTCGAACGGGCGAATCGGGCTCACATGGCCGTCGTCATCCTCGATCCCCGGCTCCGGTCCGGCGAGGACGTTGGTCCGCGGTGGATTGAGGAGCGACTCGATCGCAGCTCCGAGCCCGCGATGGCGAAAGCGCTCGCGATCGGCATCGGACGGGCCGAAGCCGGCCCGCCAGAACAGGCGCTCCAGGGCGGGGCCGAGCGGGACGTCCGGCACGGGTGGGTAGGCGATCCTGCTCACTCGGTCGGTGGGTGGGGAAGCGTCAGGGTAGGAGCCACGGAACTCGGAATGATGCCCGTCGTCCTCGGCCCCGGCGGGAGGTGCCTGTCGTTCCCGCCGGGGCGCTCTGGGAGGGGAGAGTTCCTGCTATCCCTCTAGAGTGCGTCCGCGGAAGAAACTTGCGCGAGAAGTGCAGCGCCGATTGCACCCCCGAGATCGCCGAGTTCCGCCACGACGGTCCTTGGCGCCTTGTCGGGCTGCAGAAGGTGGGGCCGCATGGCTTCGGCGATCCGATCGGCGTAGGGCTGACCCAGCCGCGAGCCGAGCCCGCCGCCGATCACGACCAGTCCGATATCGAGCAGATTGACGGTCGCCGCGGCCGCGGCGGCGATGGCCTTTATCGCGTCGTCGATGAGCGCCACGGCGACCGGATCGCCCTCTCTTAGCGCTTTCGCCCAGACGCCGCTCGCTAGGCGAACCTTCCCCTTCTCCTCCATGATCGCGAAGAGTCTCGTCCTGTGGCCCTTCTCGACGAGTTGCCTCGCACGGGCCTCCATCGCCGCACGGCCAGCGTAGGCCTCCATCGTTCCACGCAATCGGAGCCCCGACGGCTCCTTCCGGCCCCCGAGGGCGACGACCATGTGGCCGATCTCACCGGCGGCACCGCGTCCGAACCACGGCTCGCCCCCGAGATAGAGCCCTCCCCCCACTCCGGTTCCCCACCAGACACCGAGGAGCGAGTCCTCGTCCGCTCCGGCGCCGAGCTCGAACTCCGCGGCGACCGCGACACCGACGTCGTTCCCGAGCAGGACGGGCGCTCCGACCTTGCCGGAGAGCTCTGGACCGAGGGGATATGGGGAGTCCCAGTCCGGCAGGTTGGTGGCCTGGAGAAGCTCCCCGGTCTTGCTGTCGGTCGGCCCGGGCGCGCCGACGCCAACCCCGAGCAGGCTGCCGGTGGCAGTGCCCGCAGCTTCGGCCGCCTGCTCGAGCGTCGCCGCCATCGCCGCGACGACGTCTGGCGGACCGCCTACGGTCGGCGTTGGCTGCCGGGCCTGACCCAGCACCTGGTGCTTGGCGTCGACGACGACCGCCTCGATCTTCGTCCCGCCGAGGTCGATTCCGGCACGGTTCGCGTTCGTGTTCGCCATGATCCCTCCATTTCAGACCCCGGGTAGAGTCGCCGAGTCACGGAAACGTAACGGGCGGAGGACGATGACGGACTACAAGGCCATGAAGGACTACCTCCCAATCGCCGAGCACGGCGTGATCGGCGACCTCCACACCGTTGCGCTCGTCGGCACTGACGGGACGATCGACTGGTACTGCACGCCGAGCTTCGACTCGCCGAGCGTCTTCGGCGCAATCCTCGACAAGACCAAGGGCGGCTACTTTCGGATCGCCCCTGTCCGGGAGGACGTGAGCACGAAGCAGCTGTATCTCCCGGACACGAATGTGCTGATCACCAGGTTTCTGACTCCGGACGGGGTCGCAGAGGTCGAGGATTTCATGCCCATCTCGAAAGGTGAGGAGCGTCACCGCCACCGCATCGTCCGTCGTGTTGTCTGCGTCCGGGGCGAGATCGAGATGCGACTCGAGTGCGAGCCTCGGTTCGACTACGGACGCGCGTCCCATGATGTCGAGGAGCACGAGCACGGCATCGTCTTCCACTCCAAGAACCTGTCGCTCGCCCTCGAGGGGCCGGCGAGACTCGAGCCGACCGGCACCGGCGCCAGAGGCGAGTTCACCCTCCGCGCGGGTCAGAGCGCCTCGTTCGTCCTCGAGCAGTGTCACGACGGGGAGCCCCGTCTCCACTCCGAGGACCACACTCGAGGGCTCTACGAGCAGACCGCCACGTTCTGGCGCATCTGGCTGACGCACTCGCGGTACACGGGGCGATGGCGCGAGATGGTGCACCGGTCCGCGCTCACGCTCAAGCTCCTGACGTACGAGCCGACCGGGGCGCTCGTCGCCGCGCCGACGACGAGTCTGCCGGAGCAGCTCGGCGGCGAGCGGAACTGGGACTACCGCTACACCTGGATCCGCGACGCCGCCTTCTCGCTCTACGCGCTCCTGCGCTTGGGCTTCACCGACGAGGCGCAGGCGTTCATGGGCTGGCTCACGGAGCGCTTCCGCGACGGCCGCGAACGAGCCACGGGGCCACTCCAGATCATGTACGGGATCGACGGCAGGGCGAACCTGAAAGAGGAGGTGCTCGACCACCTCGAGGGCTACCGCGGCTCGTATCCGGTTCGCGTCGGAAACGGCGCCGCCGACCAGCTCCAGCTCGACATCTACGGTGAGCTGATGGACTCCGTGTACCTCTACAACAAGTACGGCAAGCCGGTGTATTCCGATGCGTGGACTGACCTCTGCCACATCGTCGAGTGGGTCTGCGACAACTGGGATCAGCCCGACGAGGGGATCTGGGAGGTCCGCGGCGGACAGCAGAACTTCGTCTACTCGCGCCTGATGTCCTGGGTCGCGGTCGAGCGCGCGATGCGAATCGCGCGCCAGCGGGGGCTGCCCGCGAACCTCGTTCGCTGGGGAGCCGCGCGCGACGCCATCTACTACCAGATCATGGAGAAGGGCTGGAACGAGGACAGGAAGGCGTTCGTCCAGCACTACGGCACCGATTTCCTGGACGCATCGGTCCTCCTGATGCCGCTCGTGAAGTTCGTCGCACCGACGGATCCGCGCTGGCTCTCGACGCTCGATGCGATCAGCGAGGAGCTCGTCTCCGACTCGCTCGTGTACCGCTACAACGCCGGCGCTTCGCCGGACGGCCTTCGAGGCGACGAGGGCACGTTCTCGATCTGCTCCTTCTGGTACGTCGAGGCGCTCGCGCGGGCCGGGAGGCTCGAGGAGGCGCGCCTCGCCTTCGAAAAGATGCTGACCTACGCGAACCACCTCGGCCTCTACTCGGAGGAGATCGGGCCGACCGGAGAGCAGCTCGGCAACTTTCCGCAGGCGTTCACGCACCTCTCGCTGATCAGCGCCGCCGTCAACCTCGACCTCCAGCTCGGCTAGCAAGGCGCGAAGCGACGCGCAGCGGACGGCGAAGCCGGCCGCGAAGGCTCACCGAGCCCGGCAGGGATCGGTACAGGAGCGAAGCGACGCGCAGCGGACGGCGAAGCCGGCCGCGAAGGCTCACCGAGCCCGGCAGGGCGGTACAGGAGCGAAGGCGGGGCGCGGTCGGGGGCTTGCTGGATACGCCGGCTTCGCCGGCTGGACTTCGCGGCCGGCTTCGCCGTCCGCTGCGCGTCGCGTCGCTCCTTGCGCGTTATCCTCGATGGCTCGTGAACGTCCCTGACGCGATCGAGCCGGTCGTCGGCTGGCGGACATGGCGAGTCCGCGACGCGGGGAGCGCGTTCATCCTCACGTCTGCGAGCAAGTCGACGCACTGGCCCGGTGGCCGGGCGCTTGAGGCACGCTGTGAGCGCGGCCGCGCCCATCGCCCGCCGGAGCGGGAGTGCACGTGCGGCATCTATGCCTCCTTCCACCCCGGTCCGGCGCTCGAGCTCCTTCCGCCCTACGTGCGCGCCGTCTCGAGCATCATCGCGCCGGCGATCCTCGGCTACGACACCGTGATGGCGGTCGGGCTCGCATCCCTCTGGGGTGAGCTCGTCGTTTGTGACCGGGGCTGGCGCGCCGAGTACGCGTACCCGCGCGAGCTCTTCGTCCCGTCGTCGGTCAAGCACTATCGCCGCGGCCCGGACGGCCTCCAGATCTTCGACTCGTCCGATCTCGCGGAGGCACTCGCCGAGACCTACGGGATCGAGACACGAGTTGTCTGGAACCTGAGGCCGATGCCGCTCGCCGAACTCGTTCGCGGAGCCGCCTGAGAGCCAGGAAAGCGGGAGAGCCGGGTCCCGGCCCTCCCGCCGATTGCTTCGTCGTCAGGAGACGAGCGCGAGGACGACGGCGACGATCGCGATGAGCGCCGTGAACGCCGCGGAGCTCGTCCCGATCAGCCGTGCCATTCGCCGCCGCTCGGCCAGCTCCTCCGGCCCCGTGAGTGTCACGTCTGCGGTGATGGTGGTCATCTCGATCCTCCCTTCCTCACGTCGACTGCCTACGACTACGGTCGCAGGAAGAGGTCGGGTTGTAACCCCGGCTAGCAGGCGTCCGGCAGTGGGGTTAGCCCCACCCCGAGACGAGCGGGCGCTACCCGCGCAGGAACGTGAGGACGGCGAGAACCCGCCGGTGGTCTTCGGCCGCAACCGGAAGCCGGAGCTTGCCGAAGATGCTCGTGACGTGCTTCTCGACAGCTCGCTCGGTGACGACGAGCTCCTCCGCAATGCCCTGGTTCGAGCGTCCCTCGGCCATCAGCCCGAGCACCTCGCGCTCTCGCGGCGTGAGGTCGGCGAGCGGATCGTCACGCCGGCGGCGCCCGACGAGCTGTGAGACAACAGTCGGGTCGAGTGCCGATCCTCCCTCCCCCACCCGGCGGACGGCATCTGTGAACTCGGCGACGTCAGACACACGATCCTTCAGCAGATAGCCGACGCCTTCGGCGCTCTCGGAGAGAAGCTCCATCGCATAACCCGGCTCGACGTACTGCGAGAGGACGAGGACGCCGATCTGCGGATACTTCTCCTTGATCTCGTGGGCGGCCTTCAACCCCTCGTCGGTGTGCGTCGGCGGCATGCGGATATCGACGATAGCCACCTGCGGGCTGTACGAGCGAACCTTGAGCATGAGCTCGTCGGCGTTGCCGGCCTGCCCCACGATCTCGAACCCGGCGTCCGCAAGGAGCCGGGCGATCCCCTCACGAAGAAGGACAGAATCGTCGGCGATCACGACACGCATCGCACTCCAGCCTATCGAGCGTGTTCCCCGACAGGGATCTCGGCCCGGATTCTCGTGCCCTGCCCGGGTGGGCTGACGACATCGAGGCGACCGTCGAGCGCCTCGACGCGGTCGGCCAGACCCCGTAGACCCGAGCCTCGGAGCGCATCGGCTCCGCCGACGCCGTCATCCCTGACCTCGACCTCAGCGACCCCGTTCGCCCGGCCCACGCTGACGACGACCTCCGTCGCGCTTGCGTACTTGGCCACGTTCGCGAGCGCCTCGGAGACGACGTAGTACGCGGCAGCCTCGATCGGCGGCGGGAGGCGCTCGTTCAGGTCGACGTCCAGCACGACGGGCGTGGGCGCACGGCCCGCCAGCGCCTCGAGCGCGGCCGGAAGGCCACGGTCGGTGAGGACAGCCGGGTGGATTCCCCGGGCCAGCTCGCGTAGCTCGGTCAGCGCCTGCGTGAGCTCCTCTCCCGAGGCCCGGAGCAGCTGCTCCGCGCCTTCGGGATCCGTCCGAAGCGACGACTGAGACATCCGTAGGGCCAGGGAGAGAGCCACCAGGCGCTGCTGCGCGCCGTCGTGGAGGTTGCGCTCGAGCCGTCGTCGCTCGGCATCGCCCGCGGCGACGATGCGCGCGCGTGAGGCGCGAACCTCGGCCTCGGCCCGCTTGCGTTCGGTGATGTCGAGGCCCGACGAGACCATGTACTCGACGTTGCCGTCGGGGTCGAGGAGCGCTGTGTTCGACCAGGCGATCAGGCGCCGCGACCCGTCCCGCGTCACCCAGTCGTTCTCGTTCTCGGAGGGAAAGTCGCCGGCCCAGACGCGGCCGACCGCCGAGCGAACGGACTCGACCTCCTCGGGTGCGATGAAGAGCTCCCAGTACGGAACCCCCTCGACCTCCTCGAACGTGTAGCCCGTCAGTCGTTCACACGCCTGGTTGAACCGGACGAAACGGCCCTCACGATCCGTCACGATCACGAGTGTCGCGGCCGTGTCGAGGACCGCCGAGATGAAATCCCGCTCCTGGCGAAGCTCGTCCTCGGCACGTTTTCGAACCGAGATGTCGGCCGAGACCGCCATGTACCGCACGACGTTCCCGTAGCGGTCGGAGACCGGCGCCGCCGAGAGCTGCACCGCGACGAGCGACCCGTCCTTCCGCAGGCGCTCGGTCTCGATGTCCGAGATCGCCTCTCCGGCGAGCAGGCGCGCCCGGATGTCGTCCCGCTCAGCCGCATCGGGGACGAACGAGATCTCCTGACCGAGCACCTCGTCGCTCGACCATCCATAGAGACTCTCGGCCGCCCGGTTCCAGAACGTGACGCGCCCTTCGAGGTCGATCTCGACGATCGCGAGCGGTGAGGCATCGATCAGGGCCCGCAGACGCTCTTCGCTCACGGTCAGCTGCTCGAGCCGCGCGCGCAGCTCCGCCTGGAGGCGCTCGTTCTCGAGGGCCAGTCCGGCGGCGGCCGTGACGGCGTCCACGAGCTCCGGCTGATCGCGGAGCGAGGCGTCGTGGACGATCGCGCCGACCCGGATCCCGTCTCGCTCGACGAGGCGAACGACCTGATCGGGCCGCTCGGCGAGCTGGTCGACCGGGCGTCCGCGAACGTCGACGTAGCTCTGGGACTCCGGCAGCCAGTACGCGAGGTCGAGCGACGGGTCGCCGAGCGCCCGCGCAAGGGCGTCCCGGAGCCGTCCCGGCGCGGGGTTGCGACCGAGCTCGGCAATGAGTCGGATGACGTTGAGATGGGCAAGCCGCAGTCGCAGGAGGCCGGCGAGAAAGGCGAGCGGGACGGTCGCGAGCGAGATGAACGTCAGGTAGCGGGCCACGACCTCGGCCTGTGCCGAGAAGATCGAGGCTGCGAAGAGGAACGTCCCGAAGGCAAACGTGATCGCGCCAGTGAAGAGCACGGGCGCCAGCGAGCGGCGCGCGGGAGGCGTGGCCGCCCGCCAGCGCTGCACGAGCATCACGACGACTGCGACGGTGATCCCAACTGCCGCGGCGTTCTGGACGACGATGATCGCATCCGCAATCGCGTCGTTTGGCCATACCAGCAGCTCGTTCGACGGGCAGTCCGTGCACGCGAAGCGTGACGTCGCAGGATCGAGGAAGAGGAGGAGCACGATCTGCAGCAGCCCGCCCACCACGTAGGCGCTCGCCACCACGATTCGCTCGGCCGGCGTCTCCAGGCGCCCGCTCGGGAACGCGAGAACGAGATGCGCCACCGTCGCGAGCGCGATCGCCCCGAACGCGAGACCGATCGTGAAGAGCACCGAGTTGTCCGATGCGGCGAGCACCGACAGGAACCACGCGAACCCGGTCAGGATCATGAGCTTCCCGAAGCGGGAGCTCTGGGCACGCGACCACGCGACGAGTCCGGCGCCGATGAACGACCAGCCGATCACGAGGCTCAGCGCCGCAGAGACCACCGGATTGCCCGCGCGGTCGGAGGTCAGGATCACCGCCAGCGCGACGAGCCCTGCAGCCAGCGCGAGGACTGCGACCAGGAGCCTCTTGTGCTTCATGAGCTCCCGTTAGTGGAGCAGAGCGTCGATCGCGGCGCCGGAGAGATCCGACTTCGCCACGAAGCCGCGCGCGCCGCTCTCGGCGACGAGAGACCCGAAATCAGCGCCGTCACGGCTCGACGTCATGACGATCGCAGGACCATCCCCGTCTGCGGTGAGCTCAGCCGCAACCGTAAATCCGTCGGTATCCGGTAGCTGGACGTCGAGAAGGACAAGATCGGGAGCAGGCTGTGCGCCGCCTCGACGGCCGAGGCGCCGGAGGCCGCCTCCCCGACGACGTCGAAGCCTTCGGCGGCGAGAAGCGCCCGCGCCGCCGCACGAAACGTCGGATGGTCGTCGACGATCAGCACGCGGGTCACGTGTCAATCGTCGCAGGATTCATGCGGGTTGCCAGTACGGCTAGCAACACCCTTTTCGCCCAGGAACGGCCGTGGTGCTTCGGCGGGGCCCCGACGGTGCTGGTTTGGTGCGCGACTGTTGCGCAGTCGCAATTTGACAGGGAAGGGTCTGATCAGTAAGTCTATAAATTAGATAGACAAATTAGAGAAATAGGGAGTATTGATGCCACGTATCAGATCGATCCTTGTCCTTCTTGCAGCGTTCGCTGTATCCCTCACGGTCGCAGCCTGCGGTGGAGGAAGCGGCGACAGCTCCGGAGATGCGACGACCGCCGCGACCACCGAAGCTGCAGCCGCGACGACCGAGCAAGCCGCCGCCACCACCGAGGCGGCAGCCGGGGACAAGAACATCGCGCTCGTCGCCTACTCGACCCCACGCGAGGTGTACGAGGAGCTGATTCCGGCGTTCCAGGGGACACCCGAGGGGGACGGCGTGGAGTTCGAGCAGTCGTACGCGTCGTCGGGCGAGCAGAGCCGGGCTGTCGAGGCCGGCCTCGATGCCGACTACGTCGCGTTCTCGCTCGAGCCGGACGTCACGCGGCTCGTCGACGCGGGGCTCGTCGCAGCGGACTGGCAGCAGGCCGCACAGTACAACGGCATGGTGTCGGACTCGGTCGTCGTATTCGTCGTCCGAAAGGGGAATCCGAAGGGCATCGAGACGTGGGACGACCTCGTCACCGGCGATGTCGAGGTCGTGACGCCGAACCCCTTCACGTCGGGCGGCGCGAAATGGAACCTGATGGCGGCCTACGGTGCCCAGATCAAGCAGGGCAAGACAGAGGAGGAGGCAACCCAGTTCCTCGCCGACCTCCTCGCCAACACGCCCGTTCAGGACAAGAGCGCCCGCGAGGCCCTGCAGACCTTCTCGGCCGGGAAGGGCGACGTGCTTCTCGCCTACGAGAACGAGGCGATCTTCGCCCAGCAGGCAGGTGAGCCCATCGATTACGTCGTTCCCGCCGAGACGATCCTGATCGAGAACCCAGCGGCGGTCACGACGAGCGCGACGCCGGAGACGGTCGCCTGGCTCAAGTTCGTGCAATCGCCCGAGGCGCAGAAGGTCTTCGGCGAGCACGGCTACCGCCCGGTCGATCCGGACGTCGCCGCCGAGTTCGACTTCCCGCAACCGACCGGCCTCTTCACGATCGCCGACCTCGGCGGCTGGAGCGAGATCAACGAGAAGTTCTTCGACCGCGACGCCGGCGTCGTGGCTGGAATCGAGCAGGACCTGGGAGTTCCCACTGACGGGTAGCTACACACGATGAGCACCAACGCTGCATCCGAGACGATCCAGACGCCGGCGCGCAGGAGACCGCGCGCCGGCGTCATGACGCTCGGGATCTCCACGGTCTACCTGAGCTTGATCGTCCTCATCCCGATCGCAGCCGTGGTCGCGTCGGCGTTCGACGACGGCTGGGCGAGCTTCTGGAACGCCGTCACGCGACCCGAGGCGGTCGCGGCCCTGAAGCTCACGTTCACCATCTCGCTGATCGTCGTCGCGATCAACGCGGTCACCGGCACGCTGATCGCCTGGGTGCTCGTCCGGGACTCCTTTCCGGGCAAGAGCGTTGTGAACGCGGTCATCGACCTGCCGTTCGCGCTCCCGACGATCGTCGCAGGTCTCACCCTGCTCGCCTGCTACGGGCCGAAGAGCCCGTTCGGCGTGAACGTCGCATTCACCCAGGTCGCGATCGGGCTCGCACTCCTGTTCGTCACTCTCCCGTTCGTGATCCGAGCCGTCCAGCCCGTTCTCCTCGAGTTCGACCGGGAGATGGAGGAGGCATCAGCCTCGCTCGGTGCGAGCTCGTTCACGACTTTTCGCCGGATCGTGTTGCCGAACCTATTGCCGGCGATCCTTTCGGGCGTGGCGCTCGCCTTCGGACGGGCGATCGGGGAGTTCGGGGCAGTGATCCTCATCTCGGGAAACATCCCGTTCGAGACCGAGGTCTCGTCGTGGTACATCTTCAGCCAGATCGAGAGCGATGCACCGTCGGCCGCCGCCGCAGTCTCGGTCGTGCTGCTCGCGCTGTCCTTGGTCGTGCTCGTCGGCGCCGACCTGACCGAGCGCTGGACGCGGAGGCATGACGCGTGAACCGCTACCTCCTGCGATTCACGGCACTCGGGTACCTGCTGCTCCTGCTCGTGATCCCGGTGGGGATGGTCTTCTACCGGATGTTCGAGGACGGCCTCGCGGCGGTGTGGGACGAGCTCACGAGCCCCTCGTTCATCCACGCGCTCCAGGTGACGCTCATCATCACCGCAATCGTGGTTCCCGCCAACACGATCTTCGGCATCTGCTGCGCGCTCGCGATCGTCCGTCGTGGTTCGGGGCGCGGGAACTGGTTCCTCAACTCCGTCATCGGGCTTCCGCTCGCTCTTTCCCCGGTCGTCGTCGGCCTCAGCCTGATCCTCGTATACGGGACGAACGGCTGGTTCGGAGGCTGGTTGACCGATCACGGGATCCAGGTCATCTTCTCGCTGCCCGGCATGGTGCTGGCGACGATCTTCGTGTCGCTCCCCTTCGTCGTGCGGGAAGTCGTGCCGGTCCTCCGCGAGGTCGGCACCGACCAGGAGGAGGCGGCCTGGACGCTCGGCGCATCGCAGACGACGACCTTCTGGCGGATCACGCTGCCTGCAATCCGGTGGGGCGTCGCCTACGGCATCGTGCTCACCACGGCGCGTGCCCTGGGCGAATACGGAGCGGTCGCCGTCGTCTCCGGGCACATCGCGGGCAAGACCGAGACGCTCACCCTGCACATCGACGAGAGCTACCTGCGTTTCAATCAGACGGGCGTGTACACCACCGCGGTCGTGCTGGCGCTGCTCGCCGTCTTCACCCTCCTCCTGATGAACCTCCTCGGACGAAAGGAGCGTGCCCGTGGCAATCACGGTGCAGCAGGTGACGAAACACTTCGGTAGCTTCGTCGCTCTCGACAACGTATCCGTCGCGATCCCGAGCGGATCGCTGACGGCGCTCCTCGGGCCGAGCGGAAGCGGGAAATCGACGCTGCTCCGCGTGATCGCCGGCCTCGAGCAGCCGGACTCCGGCCAGGTCGAGATCCTCGGGAGAGGACGCGACCGCCCTGCCGCCCCAGAAGCGAGGCGTCGGCATGGTCTTCCAGCACTACGCCGCGTTCAAGCACATGACGGTCTTCGACAACGTCGCCTTCGGCTTGAAGATTCGAAAGCGCCCGAAGGAGGAGATCCGGGCGCGGGTGCACGAGCTCCTCGAGCTCGTGCAGCTGCCGGGCCTCGCCGAGCGGTACCCGTCGCAGCTCTCCGGCGGGCAGAGGCAGCGCATGGCACTCGCCCGGGCTCTGGCCGTCGAGCCCAAGGTACTCCTCCTCGACGAGCCGTTCGGCGCCCTCGACGCGCGGGTTCGCAAGGAGCTGCGTCAGTGGCTCCGGCATCTCCACGACGACGTTCACGTGACGACGGTCCTCGTGACGCACGATCAGGAGGAGGCGATGGAGGTCGCCGACCGGGTCGTGCTCATGAACGAGGGTCGACTCGAGCAGGTCGGACGGCCACGAGACCTCTACGAGCATCCCGCGAACGAGTTCGTGATGAGCTTCATCGGGCCGGTGAACCGGCTCGGCGAGACGTTCATACGCCCGCACGACATCGAGGTGCGGGTCGAGCCGAACGGCTCGACGACCGAGGCCATGATCGAGCGGGTGATCCACCTCGGCTTCGAGGTCCGGGTCGAGCTTCTCCTTGCCGAGGGCGAGCGCGTCTGGGCTCAGGTGACGCGTGACGAGGCCGAGGCGCTCGAGCTCCGGGAAGGCCAGGTGGTCTTCGTCAGGCCGAGTCGCACCCAGGTGTTCAGCCCGTGAACGCCCGGACCGAGCGGATCGTCTCCACGCTGCTCGGACTCGCCTGCCTCGCCTTCGGGATCGCGCTGATCCTTCAGTGAGGCTCCCAGGCCTCCGGGTCGGCCACGAGCTCAACAATGGCGGCCGGGAATGTCCCGGCGACGACGTCGGCAAGCGTCACGGATTCGAGCACCCCGCGCAGGCTCGCGCGAACGGCAATCCAGACCTCGCGCAGGTGCACTGCAGGGCCGCGGTAATCGACGGCCTCCGGCCGTGAGCCGCGGACGTTCGCAAGCGGCCCTTCGACTGCTCGGATCACCTCCGCAAGCGTGATCTCCGCCGGGGGCCGGGCAAGCCAGTACCCGCCGCGCTCGCCGCGCTGGCTCTGAATGATGCCGTCGTGGCGCAGCTCCAGCAGGATGTTCTCGAGGAACTTGATCGGAATACCCTGCGCCTGGGCGATCGCGTCGCCCTTGACGGGGCCCTCGCCGGCGCGAGCTGCGAGTTCGCTCGCCGCCCGCAACGCGTAGTCGACCTTGGCAGAGACTCGCACGCCGTCATTCTCCCTGACAGCATCGGACGCGTATCGTCACGGACGATGGGCCCAGAACCAGACCTCATCGACAGGGCCGTCATCCTAGGAGGCGGCGGGCTCGCGGGGGTGGCCTGGGGCTGTGGCTACCTCATGGGCCTTCAGGAGGCAGGCGTCAAGCTCGGTGGTGCCGATCGCGTCGTGGGCACGTCGGCCGGGAGCATCGTCGCCGCCTGGATGACGGCCGGCAAATCGCTTCACCGCAGGTACGCGTTCCTCGAGAACGCAGAGCACCCTCTGCGCCGCGCGCTGACGGCACTCTTCGAAGCATCGACGCGGCGCGAGCCGAGCGACGAACAGCGCGAGGCGATGGATCTGCTCTTCCAGCCGGGTGAGGTGTCACCCGAGAGGCTTCGCCGGCTGGGCCAGATCTCCGGACAGGCCGACACGATGCCGGAGGCGCTGTTCGTCGCGTTCGTCGCGACGATCGTCGGGCGGCGTGACTGGCGCACCGACGTCCTTCGCCTGACCGCGCACGACATCGTCACCGGAGAGCGCCGCGTTCTGCGAGCCGGTCGGCGAATCGGGCTCGGCCGAGCCTGCGCGGCGAGCTCGTCGGTTCCCGGCGCGTTCCCACCCGTCAAGGCGGGCGGGGAGCGCCTCATGGACGGCGGCTGCCGATCCGGGACGAACTGCGACCTCGCAGCCGGGGCGCGACGAGCGCTCGTCATCGCGCTGATGCCTCTTCCGGATGCTGCGCTGGCCCCGGCGGTCACCGAAGAGATCGCGGAGCTCGAGCGGAACGGAACCGTCGTGCACGCCGCCTGGCCAGACGCCGACGCGGTGTCGGCCACCGGTGGGAACGCGCTCGATCCGAAGGTCGTTCCGGCAGTTGCTCGGACCGGACGCGTGCAAGGGCTCTCGGACGCGGCAGCCGTCGGCGTGCTCTGGGCAGGCGGGACGTCGTAACCCGCCGCCACGCCCGTCCACCCCGCGTTCGCGGTGGGATTCCTGCGCGACTCGTAAGCCTCGTGGTCGGCCTCTTCATCTGCGCGCTCGGAATCGTCCTGATCCTCCAGGCGAACCTCGGATTGTCACCCTGGGACGTGCTGCACCAGGGGATCGCCGACTCGACGCCACTTTCCTTCGGCGAGGCGAACATCGTCGTCGGAGTCGCCGTGCTGCTCGTGGCCTGGCGGCTCGGCGCGCGAATCGGACTCGGCACCGTCGCGAACGCGACCCTCATCGGCGCGTTCATCCAGGTGCTGCTCGTCACAGACGCCATCCCTGACCTGGCAAGCTCCCCTCTCGGGGCCCGGGCCGCATTCCTCCTGGCCGGTATCGCCTGCTTCGGCATCGGGTCGGCCTTCTACATCGGCGCCGACATGGGTGCGGGGCCTCGCGACTCCCTCATGCTCGTCGTTGCCGTTCGCCTGCACACACGCGTCAGTCTGGCGCGCGGCGGCATCGAGCTGGCCGCACTGGCAGCCGGCTGGGCCCTCGGCGGGGACGTCGGCGTCGGCACGGTCGCGTTCGCCGTCCTCATCGGACCGGCCGTCGAGGCGGCGTTCTTCGTGCTCGACCGCTCTCCGCTCGCCGCCCCGCGGCTCGACCCCTCTGGCGTGGCCTAGCGTCTGGGCAAGATCTCGCTCGTGTCGAGGCCTCGCGACTCGATACGCCGGCTTCGCCGGCTGAACTCCGCGGCCTGGCGCCTAACGGCGCGTCCGCTGCGCGGCGCTCCGCGCCTTGCCTCGCGGGGGATACGCCGGCTTCGCCGGCTGAACTCCGCGGCCTGGCGCCTAACGGCGCGTCCGCTGCGCGGCGCTCCGCGCCTTGCTTCGCGGGGGATACGCCGGCTTCGCCGGCTGAACTCCGCGGCCTGGCGCCTAACGGCGCGTCCGCTGCGCGGCGCTCCGCGCCTTGCTTCGCGGGGGATACGCCGGCTTCGCGCTGAACTCCGCGGCCTGGCGCCTAACGGCGCGTCCGCTGCGCGGCGCTCCGCGCCTTGCCTATCGCCCGCTGGCGGAGAAGTGCTGGTAGTCCTTGACCCCGCTCCAGTGTCCGCCCCATCCCCAGCCAACGGACGCAAATGCTCGGACCACGACGTCACCGTCGCGGATCATCCCCTTCTTCGGCTTCGAGCGGTCGAGGTACGGACGGCTCGCAGGGTGTGAGGTCGTTCCGCCGCTGACATAGGGGTTCTCGATCGGGTTGACGTCGATCGCACGGCCGTACGCGTGCTCCGACCAGCGCGTCGTTCCGTCGACATAGCGGCAGTTGAACGCCGACGTGTTGTCGGCCTCGATCGACCGGAAGTCACTCCCACCGTAGGCGTCGACGAGCTTCATCCGGCGGATCGGGAAGCGCGCATCGAAGAGCTTGCGAAGCACGGTCACGACATCGCCGGCGACATCGCGGTGGACGACTAGCTTGCCGGTGCGCACCTTTCCGTCGAAGCTCCAGTGCGACACGGTGACGAGCCGCAGGTTCGTGATGTGGACCGGGCAGCCAGGGTGCCAGGAGACCATCTTCTTCCGGAGCGGCTTGCGGATGACCGACACCTGCGCCTCGAATTGCCTGGCGGAGAGCTCCGCAACAGCAGGAGCTGGAAGGATCGCGACCGCGGCGAGCACCCCGGCGAGCGCGAGCGCCCGACGCATCAGATCGTCGCGGTGCTCGGACTCCGGCGTGCGACGGAGCTCTCGAGGTCCTGCGACGCGAACGGCCCCGTTGCGCCTTCTTCGGCGCCGTAGCGGTAGAGGGCTACTGCGAACACGGCGGTGACGGTGCGCGCGGTGACGACCGCGACGACGCCGATGACGACACCGATCGCGATCAGCGCCCATTGCACGGCACCGCTCGCGCCCCAGGCGCCGAGGAGGACGAACAGGATCGCCGGGACGAAGCCGATCAGGAAGATCAGGCCACCGACCGCCACCTGGCCGGTGATCTGCTCTCCCCAGCGTTTGCGGAAGATCGAGGCGGAACGCTTGAGCGCGTCGATCGGGCCCAGGCCCTCGAAGGCGATCACCGGGATGACGAGGAACGTCGCCAGATTCCAGGCAACCCCCGCAATCCCACCGAGGAGCGCTCCGGCAAACCCCAGCCGCTCCCTGAGGAAGGCGATCAGAAGATTCACCGTGAGGGCCATGACCGCCCAGAGCGCGATCGGCCCGAGCCGCTTGCTCGCCGCTGACACTCCGCTTCCGACGGTCGCATCGACACCGTCGAAGGCCTGCGCAGCGGCCGCCGCGACGGCGACCCCGAAGAAGATCCCGAAGAACGTCACGCCGTAGGCGCCGATCACGCCGATGATGACCGCCGGCACCTTCGTGTCGTTCTCCCAGAGAACCCCGGCCGGTATCCCGAGGGCAAGCGCGATCGCGGCGATGATCACCATTCCGATCACCGTCAAGCCGATCAGCGCGGGCTCGTCGCGAACGACGGCGAGCGCCTGCTTGGTGAGGCGCCAGCCTCGGGAGAATCTACTCACTACCGGTCGGTTCGCCGTTCTCTCACGGGTCTCCTGCGAGGGTAGCGAGATCGCACGGGATGGGCGCTGCTACTCACGCATCAGCATCGCCTGGGCCTCGCGCTCGAGGTCGACGTATGGCTCGCCGCTCACGTCGACCGCCACGCGGTCGATCGTGCCGCCCGTGAACGCCCAGGGCCGCTCGCCTGGGTAGTCGCCGGTGACCGGCTCTCCGCCGTCGCGGCCCACCGTCAGGCCCTCGCCGGCGATCGAGAACTTGCCGGGCTGGGTCTTGATGCGGCCCTCGCCCACCTTCTTGTCGCCGTGGTACAGCGAGAGGATGCCGGTGGAGACGTGGGGCGGATCCTCGCCATCCTTGTCGAACGACGCGGACAGGATCAGCTTCTCGCCGGTCGGCAGGTCCTCGGTCGCGTCGATCTTCTGCTCGATCAGCCCTACGAAGTTGTAGACGTAGTGCAACCGGCGGTCCTTGACGTAGAGCGCGTGGCCACCGAAGCGAGAGCCCTGGGCGAACAGGACACCCTCGGCGTTCCCGTCCGGCAGGTCGACCAGCGCACCGATCACGAACGAACGGTTGCGGACGTTCACCGCCTGCGACTCCGGCACCTCGGAGGTGTCCGGGTAGTAGACGTAGCGGTTCCGGGGCGGAGACAGCACGGGCCGCGGCGTCATGAAGATCTCGAGCGCCGAGCGGTCGTCCAGCGGGAACGCCCCGTTCGCTCCGGCCTCGGCGAACCACAGGTTCTGTAGCTCGCGGACCTTGTCCCAGTTCTCGCCTGCGAGGTTGTGCAACTCCGACCGGTCTATCCTCCGTGTGGTACAGCTCCCACTCGTCGTCGTTGAAGTGGCTCCACCCGCTGATCGTCGGGTGGTTCGTGACGGCTTTCCACCCGTCGTGCCAGATCGCACGTGAGCCGAGCATCGAGTAGAACTGCGTCGGCCGCGTGGTCGGAGCCTTCGCGTCGTCGAAGCTGTAGCGCATGCTGACGCCGTCGAAGTCGCTCTGCACGTGGCCCTTGATCCGCTCGGGCGCCTGCACCCCGAGGACGTCCAGAACCGTCGGGACGATGTCGATCGCGTGGTGGTACTGGTCGCGCACCTCGCCCTTCGCCTTGATGCCGGCCGGCCAGGAGATGACGCACGCGTCGCTGGTGCCACCGTTGAACTCGTAGCGCTTCCACATCTTGAACGGCGTGTTGAAGGCCATCGCCCAGCCGTTCGGGTAGTGGTTGTACGTCTTCGGGCTGCCGAGCTCGTCGAGCATGGCCAGGTTCGAGGCCATGTCGTCGGGGATCCCGTTCGCGAACTTCATCTCGTTGACGGAGCCGTTCGGCCCGCCTTCGCCGCTGGCCCCGTTGTCCGAGACCACGATGACCATCGTGTTCTCGCGCTCACCGATCTCCTCGAGGTAGTCGAGCAGGCGCCCGATCTGGTGGTCGGCGTGTGAGAGGAACCCCGCGTACACCTCGGCCATCCGGCTGAACAATCGCTGCTCGTCGGCCGAGAGCGAGTCCCAGGGACGGGTCTCGTCCATCGTGGGGAACGGCAGGCCGTCGGGGCCGGTTCGCGTCTCGGCGGTCCCGATTGGGTTGATCGGCGGCAACTCGGTCTTCTCGGGGACGATTCCCAGTTCCTTCTGCCTCGCCAGCGTCTGCTCGCGCATTGCTTCGTAGCCCATGTCGAACCGACCCTTGTACTTGTCGGCCCACTCCTTGGGCGCGTGGTGTGGCGCGTGGGCCGCGCCGGGCGCGTAGTAGAGGAAGAACGGCTTCTCGGGGACGACGACCTTCGCATCCTTGATGAACTCGATCGCCTTGTCGGTGATGTCCTCGGAGAAGTGGTAACCCTCCTCGGGCGACTTCGGCTGGTCGACCGGGTGGTTGTCGTAGACGAGATCGGGGTACCACTGGTTCGTCTCGGCGCCGAGAAAGCCGTACCAACGCTCGAACCCTCGGCCGCTCGGCCAGTTCCGCCGGGTCGACGCGACGTTCATCTCGTCTTCGGGGCACAGGTGCCACTTGCCGACCATGTACGTGTTCCAGCCGAGCTCGCCGAGGATCTCGGAGAGCATCCCGTTCTCCTGCGGGATCGTGCCACTCGCGTTGGGGAATCCGATCGCTGCCTCCGTGATGCACGCCATCGAGTTGCGCGTGTGGTTGCGGCCGGTCAGCAGGCAGGAGCGCGTCGGCGAGCACAGTGCGGTGGTGTGCCATTGCGTGTAGCGCACCCCGTCGTCGGCGATCCGGTCGATGTTCGGAGTGTCGATCGGCCCGCCGTAGCAGTTCATCGCGGAGAAGCCGACGTCGTCGAGGACGATGTAGACGACATTCGGCGACGCCGTCCGGTGCCTTCGGCGGCTCGAACGGCGCCCAGTCCGGCTTCGAGTCCCGGATGTCGACGTTGACGACTCCCTGAAACGGTACCCGCGTCATTCAGATTCTCCTCTGCTCTCGGCCTGAGCACGCGCCGTTTCAACGGGCGCCCACGCAAGACTCGGCTTCCTCCGGACACGTAGATGCATCAGAACGTGTCCTCGGACGTTTCCCCGCGATCCGGGGCACCGAAGCATCGCACAAACACGCGTTTGGCGCGCGGTGCGGCAGCTACTCAGTACCCGGCAGGGACCGGCTCCGGAGCTCCTACGCCAGAGCCCGAACTTCGTACCGACCTCACGAAACCATTGAGCAGGACGGCGCTCAGAACGGGCACGAACATGCCAAGCGCGAAAGCATCGGGGTGCGGGTGCCGCCGGTCGAAGGCGATCTCACCCCACCAGTCCCACCAGACGTAGATGTTCACGATCGGGATGAGCAGCAGGAACCAGGAGAGGATGTTGGCGTCAGCAACCCGCGGGACGATCACCGTGTTGAGAAGCGGCACCCATCCGAGCCACCTCGGCATCCCGACGACATCAGCCAGCCGAGCCAGGCCAGGCGACATCACGACCGAGTTCAGCAGGATCAGGATGAAGACGATGAGCCCGATCAGCACAAAGGGATTCATGCGGGCTGACTTTACAGCTGACCGAAGTCGGATACCACTACGGCGAGGCGACACTGCCGCTTGACCGGCGAAGCCAAAAGGCCGGCCTCACCCGACGCGATCTTGTCCCGGGCGTGAGACACTCTCGGTCTTGGAACGGCTCTTGTCTCGAAGGGGTGCGGAGAACCGCTGATGCCGGCGGCTGCGGCGGCGGGCTACGCTGGTGCCGTCGCCGAGGGGAAAGCAGATTTGACGGGGACGTGTGATAGTCCAAGACGAAATGCTGAGGCTTCGGCCAGGCGCGGTGAGGGGAGAGGCGGGTCTGATGGCTGCTACGGCTAAGCAAATGGCGCTGGGATGGATGCGGGTTGTCAGGTCGCAGAGGTGGGCTGGATCCGCAAGGCTTTCGCTGCTCGCGTTGGCGGTTGTGGTGCCGTTGCTCGTGGCGACCGGCTGCGGTGGAGGTCAGTCGGAGGCCGACAAGGCCAAGAGCCAGGCGTGCGACGCCAAGTCCGACATCTCCACGCAGATCGACACGCTGAAGGGCCTGCCCCTCACGGCGTCGTCGGTCGAACGCCGCGAAGACGGCGTTAGACGCGATCGAGACTGACCTGAAGACGATCGAGAACGCAATCCCGACGGTGAAGGGAAGCCTGAAGACCGAACTCCAGGACGCCACCGCGACGTTCAAGACTCAGCTACAACAGGCGGCACAGAGCGTCACGTCCGCCCAGTCGGTGCCGGAGGCTGTAGCGGCTGCGGGAGCCGCCGTGACGACGCTCGCTACGAGCTACGAGCAAGCGTTCGCGAACGTCGAGTGCTAGGGAGCACGGAACAAAGCGTCTTACCCGTCGCCGTCAAACTCCCGCAATGGCCTGCAGCACCATCGACGACCTGCACCGCGACGAACCACCTGTTGTGTGGCGATAGCATGGCCAGAGCGGTGCTGCTGGCGCCGGTGTTCGCCCTCCACTCGAAGCGATGGGAGAAGTCGTGAGCCAGGATGAGAAGACCTACGA
Organism: uncultured Thermoleophilia bacterium; assembly: GCA_963710975.1. Classification (GTDB taxonomy): domain Bacteria; phylum Actinomycetota; class Thermoleophilia; order Gaiellales; family Gaiellaceae; genus JBBQXH01. The sequence continues at coordinate 347,322 of CAVQCG010000001.1, forward strand.
CGGGCAGTGCTACTGCGGTGCGGTCACGATCGCCGTCACGGGCGACCCGGCGGGCGCGGGCTACTGCCACTGTGCCTCCTGCAGGAGCTGGTCAGCAGGCCCAGTCAACGCATTCACGCTCTGGAAGCCCGAAGCCGTCAAGGTAACGCAAGGGGAAGAGCACATCGGCGAGTACCACAAGAACGAGCGCAGCTATCGCCAGTGGTGCAAGCTCTGCGGCGGTCACCTGTTGACCCGGCACCCGGAGTGGGGCCTGGTCGACGTCTACGCGGCGACCATTCCGTCGTTCCCGTTCACTCCCGGCGTGCACGTCAACTACGAGTCGACCGTGCTGCCGATGAAAGACGGCCTGCCCAAGCTCAGAGACTTCCCCGTCGAGCTGGGCGGCTCCGGCGAGACCATCCCGGAATAGCAAGCCGGATCGAGCCTTACCGCGATCCTGCCGTACCTATCGTCTGAAGCCGGAGCGCTTGCGCCCCTGCCAGGGCCGCGACAGATCCTCGAACGCCAAGCCCAGCGGCGGCTGATTCGCAGCGGCTGGGCTAGCGGGGTCGGGCGCTGTGAGATCGCGCTCCAGGCCCAGCGCGTATGTCCCGTTCTGTCGCCAGATTGGCGAACAGAGGGCGCGCGTGTCTCCGGCCGTGCTGATCGGCACGAGTTGCTCCGGCCTGGGCAGGTCGCGCGGCGAGTTACGAGTGAGTCCGGCCGTACTCAGTCGTGCTCCCGTCCCCTCCCGCTTCGATCCCAGGAATACGCGACACGCGCAATCCGTGGCGAGCCGTCGAGAAGCTCCGTCCAGGCCGTGAACACGGGCGATCGGTGCGGGTCGTCGACGATATCTCGGACGTACTCCACGTCCGGTCCCTCGAACACGAACACCACCTCTCCGGAGGAAAGGTAGATCGCATGCCGGTCGAGCCCGACCACGTCCGGGTCGAACGGTGGTCCCGCCTCGATCAAGGCCTTCGCCTTGATCTCGGCATCGGGCTTGAGCCTCGCTACCACCGCAAGCTGTCGCATCGTCAGCCTCCCTTCCACGTCGATCCTCAACCTCGTCCCGGGGTTGGCCGATTAGCCCGGTCACGGTTTCCTCCTTGCCTCCTACGCGTTGGGTAAACCGTACTCCGTTCCCTCGGGGAGCGCGCGGGTATTAGCAGCGCCGGAAGCCCGAGCGCTTCCGACCCTGCCACGGCCCGTGGCTGCGAGGGATAACGGCAGCCCAGCCAGGCGCTCTGGAAGCTGAGCTGGCTCCTCCCTTCGGAGGATCGGCCGATCTGTCGCACGTGCGACAAATTCTCTCTATCGATAAAGCGGCCGTTTCCAGGGCCTTTCTTCAGTCGGGACGGCGAGATTCGAACTCGCGACCCCCTGCTCCCAAAGCAGGTGCGCTACCAGGCTGCGCTACGTCCCGTGGGCTTCAGTGTAGAGAGCAAGCCTGCCGATCCGGCGACCGACGGCGTACGTTCCTAAACCGCATCGACGCGGATGCGATGGATCGTCGAGTTGCCGTAGCCGCGCGGGTTCCAGGCGAGCTCCTCCGGTTGCGTCGCGCCCTTGGTGTCGGTGGCTCTGACCGCGACCATGTGATGTCCGGGCGCAAGATTCACGGAACGCTCCCAGCGCGTGCGCCCGTAGGGCGTTTCCGCCCAGAGGGTCCGGCACGACTGCCATTCGCCGCCGTCCACCGATATCTCGACCCGCGCGATACCTCCCTCGCCGCCCCAGGCAATCCCGTCGACGGTGAGCGGACCCGCGTCGAGCGTTGCGCCGTCGAGCGGTGACGTCACGATGGCGTGCACGGCCATGACGGTCATGCGCCGTGACCCGCCTGGCGCCTCAGCGTCGGGCAGGCCGTAGTCGAGGGCCTCGAAGGCTCCGTCGTATGACCCGGTGATCACCTCGACCGAGGTGAGCCACTTCACCGAGTCCGTCGCATACCCGCCTGGGACGACCGCCCGAAGCGGCGCACTGTGCTCTGGGGAAGCGGCTCCCCGTTGATCTCCCACACGAGCAGCGTGTCCGGATGCAGCGCCTTGGCGATCGGGACGCCGCGGCCGAAGGAGACGTCACCAGGAACACCCGGGAACGCTCCGCGGTCGCCTCCCTCGAGCACGACAGCCGTGGCCGAACGGCTCGCGCCCGCCTCGGCGAGAACGCCTGCGAGCGGCGTTCCGGTCCAGGCCGCCTCGCCGACCGCGCCGAGATCCCAGGCAACGCCTTCGGCGGGTGGGTGGTCGAAGTCGGTTCGTCGGTGCCCTGCACATTCGAGGACGACACGGAGCGTCCGGCGCGGCATCTCGCGGAGCGCATCCAGGGTCAGCAGAAGCGGCCGCTCGACCGCTCCGCCGACGGGCAGCGTGAACGATGCCGGGTCGAGATCGGGCGGCGGAAAGTGGTCGCGCCGGAAGTGGAGGGAAGTCGGGATGCGCTCGAGCTCGAGCGCATCGAGCGGGGTCGGGCGCGTCTCGGGCTCGTATTCCATAGCGGAACTCTAGAGACCGACGCTCGTTCGGTAGCCTCAGCGCCCGTGGTCGACGCGCCCATCACACCCGAGCTTGCGGAGCTCGAGGCGACTCCATCCGGTCGAGCGCGGCCCCTGCTCGGCTATGCGATGGTCGTTGCGGCCGCCTCGCTCTGGGCGGTGAACGGCGTCCTCGCGAAGGTCGTCATCGAGTCGGGCGGGGTCTCGACCTACCGCCTGGCCGAGATCCGCTGCGCGGGTGCCGCAGTCCTGTTCGTGGCGGCCGTGGCCGTCCTCCGGCCACGCTCGCTCGGTATCGAGCCGAAGGAGATCCCGTGGCTGCTCGCCTTCGGCGTGCTGGGCCTCGCGTTCGTCCAGTTCCTCTACTTCGTCGGCATCACGCGGCTCGATGTCGGGATCGCGCTCGTGCTCCAGTACCTCGCGCCGGTTTGGGTGGCTCTCTACGCGCGCTTCTTCGTCCGCGAGCAGGTCCGGCGGCGGCTCTGGTACGGGCTCGCGCTGGCGCTCGTCGGCCTGGGCGTCGTCACCGAGCTCTGGCGTGGCGGCGCGCTCAACGGCGTCGGCGTTGCCGCCTGCCTCGCCGCGTCGTTCGCCTACGCCGGCTACATCCTCCTCGCGGAACGCGGCCTGAGAAGGGGACGCGACGTGCTCTCGCTGCTCGCGTGGGGATTTGTCTTTGCAACGTTGTTCTGGACGGTCGTCCAGCCGTGGTGGAGCTTTCCGACGGACCTTCTCGACGACGATGTCTCACTTCTCGGGCGCCTATCCGGCACGAGCCTGCCGCTGTGGCTCTTGCTCCTGGCCATCATCGTCTTCGGGACGTTCGTCCCGTTCATCCTGATGGTCGGTGCGTTGCACCACCTCCCCGCGACCCGGGTCACGGTCACCGCGATGATCGAGCCGGTCGTCGCCTCGGTCGTGGCGTTCGCATGGCTCGAAGAGGCACTCGGCGCGGCCCAGATCGCCGGCGGCGTGCTCGTGCTCGGAGGCGTGGCGCTCGCGCAGACAGCCCGCGCAACCTGACGGTCTCCAACACGGGCACGAGAATGCGGGCTACTCTGAGTGAGTGGTGAAGCGGGTTCTTCTCGCGTCGCCCCGCGGGTACTGCGCCGGGGTCGAGCGTGCGATCGATACTGTCGAGCAGGCCCTGGAGGTCTCCGGCCCTCCGGTCTACGTCCGGCGCCAGATCGTTCACAACGCGCACGTCGTGCGGGATCTCGAGAGCCGTGGCGCCATCTTCGTCGAGAGCGAGGATGAGGTTCCCCCGGGTGAGCTTGTCATCTTCTCCGCACATGGAGTTGCACCCTCGGTGCACGAGAACGCGCGGGCCCTCGGCCTGCACGCGGTGGACGCCACCTGCCCGCTCGTGACGAAGGTTCACGCCGAAGCACGGCAGTATGCGGCGCTCGGGTACACGATCTTCCTGATCGGCCATGCCGGTCACGACGAGGTCGAGGGAACGCTCGGCGAAGCCCCCGACTCGATCCTGCTCGTCCAGTCGCTCGACGACGCGCGGCAGGTCATTCCCCCGCAGACGGAACGGCTCGCCTATCTCACCCAGACGACGCTCTCCGTCGACGAGACGGCCGGGATCATCGCGGTGCTCAGGCGCCGGTTCCCCGGGATCGCTGCTCCCAAGAAGGACGACATCTGTTACGCGACCTCGAATCGACAGTGGGCGGTCAAGGCCATGCTCTCGGAGGTCGACCTCGTGCTCGTGATCGGCTCGCGGAACAGCTCGAACTCGAACCGGCTCGTCGACGTCGCTCGAGCGGCGAGCGTGCCGGCGTACCTGATCGACGACGAGACAGAGATCGAGGACGCCTGGCTCGACGGGGTCGAGACGGTTGGCGTCACGTCGGGCGCCTCTGCTCCCGAGCGACTCGTCCACTCCGTCTGCGCCTGGTTCTCGGAGCGTGGAGCGACGGAGGTGAGACCGCACCGGACGGTGCACGAAGACGTCACGTTCAAGCTTCCGCTGCTGCCCCTGGCGGAGCTCGCCGCGCGCTGATCAGGTCGCGCGGGCGACCGAAAGCGGTTCCCCGGGCACTCGGGCGATACGAACCGCGAGCGTCTCCTCGGCGATGCGGTCGCCGTGTGCCGCGAACACGTCGTCGAGCCCCTCCTCCCCGTTCCAGCGGATCTCGATCCGGTCTGTGATCTCGAGTCCCGACTCCTTGCGGAGGCGCTGGATGGTGTGGATCAGGTCGAGCGCGCGTCCTTCGAGCTCTAGCTCTGCGTCGAGCTCAGTGTTGAGGGCAACCGACACTGCATCCTCTTCCTGGATCGCCCACCCGGGCAGCGCGATCCGCTCACCGCGGAGGACGTCGTCGGGCTCGAGCGTGATCCCGGCAGCGAGGATGCGGCCCTGGCCGAGCTCATCGACATCGCCGGCAGCAAGGGCGTGCCGGACGTCCCGAAGCTTCGCACCGAGCTTGGGGCCGAGAACCGGCAGGTTCGGCTTCAGCGACACGGGCGCGACCGGCCCGGTGTCGAAGCCGACGTCGTGCACGCGGAGCTCCTCCCGGATCTCGTCGACGTGGTGCGCTGCGAGCGGCGCGCCCCGCACGTGTGCCTCTCTGAGCGGCTGGCGATTCTTCAGGCCTGCCTCCGATCGGGCACGCCTGCCGAGCTCGACGACCTGCCTGACCTGAGCCATCTCGGCGAGCAGCCCGGGATCGGCGAGTACCGGGTTCGGTACGGGCCATGCCGCCAGGAACACGCTCGCCGGAGCAGCCTCGCACGCGCCGGAGACGAGGTTCCGCCAGAGATGGTCGGTGAGGAACGGCATGATCGGTGAGAACACGCGGAGCGCCTGGACGAGGGCGTACCAGAGCGTGCGGAATGCGGCCGGATCGTCGCCGTAGAATCGCCTACGCGAACGGCGGATGTACCAGTTCGAGAGATCGTCGACAAAGGCCTCGAGTGCGCGGACGACGCCAACGGTCATGAACTCCTCGTACGAGCGCGTCGCCTCGTCGAGGAACTCCTGGGTACGCGCGAGGAGCCAGCGGTCGAGAGTTCGCAGGTCAACGTCTGATGGGACCCGTGGCGAGGTCCTCGTACCTCGGCTCGAACCCCTCGATCGTCCCGTAGGTGACGAGGAACGACACCGAGTTCCAGAGGGTGAGGAGCTTGCGCTTGACCTCTTCGGCAGGGCCGAAGCCGAAGCGGATGTTCTGGCTCGGCGGCTGGGCGCAGTACATCCAGCGCATCACGTCAGCTCCCATGCGTTGAAACCCCTCGTCGGCGTCGATCGCGTTGCCGAGGCTGCCGTGCATCTCGCGCCCGGTCTCGTCGAGGAGCTTCTCGTACGAGAGCACCTGACGGTACGGTGCCTTCCCGACGAGCACGACCGACATGAAGAGCTGCGCGTAGAACCAGAGCCGGATCTGCTCGCGCATCTCGGAGACCCAGTCCGCCGGGAACCACTCCTCCCAGTAGGCGTGATCCGGTAAGTCCGCGGTCGTCAGCCCGCGAGCAGCGCCGGTGGCGTTGCCGGCCTCGATCCGCTCCGGGCTCTGCCAGCCGAGCGTCGAGAACGGGACGATGCCCGCGTCGAGCCACACGTCTCCGACCTCGGGGATGCGCTTGACATCCTCACCGCACGCCTCACAGCGGATCAGCACCGCGTCGATCCACGGCCGGTGGAGCTCCTCGAGCTGCTCGAGTCCCGCCGTCGCCCGATCCCTGAGCTCGGCGAGCGAGCCGATCACGTTCAGATGCCCGCACGAGCACGGGAAGAAGGGCAGCGGCAGACCGAAGTAGCGCTTCCGCGAGATATTCCAGTCGCCCATGTTGCGCAACCAGTCGTCCATGCGCTTGCTGAAGTGGTCGGGTATCCACTCGACGGTCTGATTCGCATCGAGAAGCGCCGGCCGGACAGGATCGGCGGCGATGAACCAGTCGTCGGTTATACGGAAGATGAGAGGCGTCTCGCAACGCCAGCAGAACGGGTAGCGATGGCGGATCTCGCCCGCCTCGACCAGCAGGCCGCGCTCGTGTAGATCGCCGATGATCTGATCCTTCGCGTCTCCGGTGGATTGGCCATGGAGCCAGCCGAAGTCGCCATAGAAGCGCCCGGCCTCGTCGACCGGCATGAGTATCGGGAGGTCGTGAACCTTCGAGAGCTCGAAGTCCTCCGTGCCGCACCCGGGCGCAATGTGAACGATCCCGCTCCCCTCGTCGAGTGAGACCTCGTCCCACGGGAGAACGCGGTGCGTGACGTCCGCGACCGCCGGCAAATGGTCGAACGGCCCCACGTACTCGACGCCGACGAGCTCAGATCCAGGCACGACGCGCACGAACGTCAGGTCGGGGTAGCGGGCGGTTGCGACCCAGTCGCCGTTCTCGAGCAGGCCGTAGTCCGCGTCCGGCCGCACCGCTGCCGCAACGTTCGCCGGGAGCGTCCATGGCGTCGTCGTCCAGACGACGAGAGCCTCCCCGTCGCGGCCCTTCAGCGGGAAGCGAACGAAGAGCGACGGGTCGGTCTTCTCGAAGTAGTACCCGGCCAGCTCGTGCTGGGAGATCGACGTTCCGCACCGGGGGCACCACTCGGAGGAGCGATGGCCGCGCACGAGCCAACCCCGCTCGTGGACGAGAGCGAGGAAGCGCCAGATGTACTCGATGTTCGTGTCCGAGAACGTGAAGTAGTCGTTCCCCCAGTCCATCCACATCCCGAGCCGCTTCGACTGCTCGGTGATCGCCTCGGCCGACCAGGCCACCTTCTCGCGGCAGCGGCGAGCGAACTCGGCGAGCCCGTACTCCTCGATCTCCCGCTTCGAGTTGAGGCCGAGCTCGCGCTCGACGCCGACCTCGACCCACAGCCCCTGGCAGTCGTAGCCGTTCTGGTACCGCTGGCGGAAGCCGCGCATCGCCTTGTACCGCTGAAAGACGTCCTTGAGCGTTCGACCCCACATGTGATGGACGCCCATGCGCTTGTTGGCCGTGATCGGGCCGTCGATGAAGCTCCACTTCGAACCGCTCGCATTCTGTTCACGCAGCTGCTCGAAGATGCCGTGCGACTCCCAGAACGCGAGGATCTCGAGCTCCAGACCGGAGTGGTCGGGAACGGATGGAAGTCGCTCGAACACGGGAAGTCAGTGTAGTGCGCGCCGCTCGAGATCCCTCTCCGGATCCGCCGCGGAATTTTTCGGAGGCGCCCGAGCGTTGTTATAGATGGGATACAGATGGCGCAACATATGTGCGCTTTTCGGAAGTAGGCTTGAAACCGGAGGGAGGCCCGCGGCGGCCCCGGGAAACGGAGGAAAAGGACAGATGGCAGTAGCGGAACCCGTGACGACGACGACATTCGACACCGAGGTGCTCGGGAGCGAGCAGCCGGTGATCGTGGACTTCTGGGCGGAGTGGTGCGGGCCGTGCCGCGCGGTTGCGCCGGTGCTCGATCAGATCGCCGAAGAGCGCGCCGAGCTCAAGGTCGTGAAGGTCAACATCGACGAAGAGCCCGATCTCGCCCGCCGCTACGGGGTGATGAGCATCCCGACGATCATGCTGTTCAAGAGTGGCGAGCCCGCGGCGGCAGCCGTCGGCGCCCAGCCGAAGAAGATGCTCGAGAAGTCGCTCGGCCTCGCCGAGTAGGAACCACCGACAGGCACACACGTCCGAACGGGCCGGGTCTTCCCCGGCCCCTTCACGTTCGCGGCTCGCTGATCAACTCGACCACGTTGCCCTCGGGGTCGTGGAGGTACACGGAGAGCTGCCCGCCGGGCCAGCGAAACGGGCCGCGCACGTCATGATGCTCGGCGCGAAGTCGCTCCCCGGCCGGGATGACATTCCCGGCCGGAACCTCGATCGCAAAGTGGAGCGGCCCGTGCCGGGGCGGCGTCGCCCCCCGGCGATCGGCCGCGGCGAGAAGCGGAGGGGGCAACCCCGGCCACGCCGGAGACGCCTCCGCTTCGCCCTCGGCCAGCGCAAGGATGAGCTGGCCTCGCCCCAGACGGAAGTGGATTCGCCCCCGAATCGGATCGTGAAGCGAGACCTCCAGGCCGAGCCCGTCCCGGTAGAAGGCCGTCATCGCCTCCAGATCGGAGACGGCGAGCTGCACCTCGAACATGCCGACGGTGGACGCCATACGATCAACGCTACTCCGATGCGCCATCAGTTCGCGACCGTGCACGAGCTCGCCCGGATCCAGATGCTGGCCGGGCTTCCGGGCCAAACCCTGGGGAAGCTCGCCGACCGGATGGAACGACGCGAGCTGCGTCCCGGTGACGTGATCCTCGAGTCCGAGGACGAGCGCGGCCGCTTCACAGTCGTCATCTCGGGCATGCTGCGCGCGCCCAGCGGAACGGTGATGAGACCCGGCGACACGATGGGCGGCCTGACGCTCTTCGGCGAGCCGCTCAGGGCGATGCTGCCGACGACCATCGCGAGCTGTGATCAGGCGACGTTCGACGAGCTCGTTCGCCCGCTGATCACGTCCTAGGAGAGAGGCAACTCCTCGACGACCGCGTCTGAGAGCGCCGGCCAGGCGGTCAATGCCCACTCGGCCGAACTCGAGATCCGTGAGGCACGCGAGCGCAACGCCAATCTCCGGATCGATCCAGAGGAACGTGCCTGACCCGCCGAAATGACCGAAGGTCGCCGACGAGGTCCGGGTGCCCGCCCAGTGGCCGGGCTTGCCATCCTTCAGCTCGAACCCGAGACCCCAGTCGCACGGCGTCTGGCGCCCGAAGCCGGGCAGGACGCCGTCGAGCCCCGGAAAAGCAACATGTGTCGCTTCATCGAGCGTTTCCGGAGCGACAAACCGAGGTGCGAGGATGGCGCGCCCGAAGGCGAGCAGGTCGCGGAGCGTACCGACGGCGCCCGCAGCGGGCGTTCCCTCGATCCGCACGGCATCCAGCCCGCACGGCCCGAGCACGGCAGCGCGCAGATACTCCTCGTACGGCATCGCGGAACGTTCCTCGATGACGCGGCCGAGGAGCTCGTACCCCGTGTTGGAGTAGATCCGCCGCCGGCCGGGAGGGGCAATCGGCTCCGCGCCCTCGAACGGCAGCCCTGACGCGTGTGCGAGCAGGTGGCGGATCGTCGACCCAGGTGGACCGGCCGGATCGTCGAGCTCGAGACTCCCCTCCTCGGCCGCGACGAGTACCGCCCCGGCGGTCAGGAGCTTCGTGATCGACGCCCACCGGACGACGGTACCGAGGTCGCCGCGCGTCGCAACGATGTCATCCCCGCGCAGGACCCCGGCGGCTGCGAAGGACGCCGGCCAGGCATCGATTGCGGCGAGCGCCTGCACGGGCGACGCGACTATCCGGCGGGTGCGAACCGCATCGAGCCGGAGTCGAACTTGATGTCGATCCGCAGTTCGCCAGTATCGACCGCGTACGTCGCGGCGCCTTCGAGATCTCGAAGGAACTCGGCATCGAGCGAGTCGTCCGGGCACGCCACCTTCGTCGAGGCCCTGAGCGCGATCGAGATGGTGCTCCCGTCGGTCGTGTACTCACCGCGAACCATGTTGCAGTCGGCCTTGATACCGGCTGTCCCGTCGTCGTTGAACTCGATGGTGTAGCGCGACGGATCGTCGGGCGTGGCCTCCGTGTCGTCGCTGTAGGCACTCCCCTGCCACTGCCAGACGACGCCGGTGAGGCCCTCGGGCGCTGCAGCGGCTGCCGTCGACTCCGAGGTGTCTGCCACGTCCGCCGTGGTCGTCGACGCCTGCTCGTCACCGGAGCCGCACGCGCCGAGCGCGAGGAGCGCGCCGGCGAGAACGGCGATGGCGATCCTCGGCATGAGGCCGCAGTATGACGAAGCCGCGCGCTGGCACGCTGCATAGAATCGACCGCAGAAGGACGGATGCAACGGCGTCTCATCTCCTCGGGCTCGCCGTACGAGCCCATCGTCGGGTACTCCCGCGCTGTCTGCGTGGGTGACCGCGTCGTCGTCTCCGGCTCGGCGCCGGTGATGCCGGACGGCGCCGATCCACCGGGCGACAGCTACAGCCAGGCGCGACGCTGTCTCGAGATCATCGCTGCCGCACTGGAGCAGGCCGGCGCCCGGGTCGACGACGTCGTCAGGACGCGCATCTACCTCACGCCGGACGCAGAGTTCGCGGACGTCGGCCGCGCTCACGGCGAGGTCTTCTCGGCGATCCGGCCCGCGAACACGACCGTGGTGGTTGCCGCGCTCGTCGATCCGCGCTGGCTCGTCGAGATCGAGGCGGAAGCCGTGCGGGCGCCGGCTGCTGCGCAGCAGACCCCATGAGCTCGAGCGTTCTCGACCACCGCTTCGGCTCCGGTCCGCCGTTCACCGTCGGTGTGGAGGAGGAGTACATGCTCCTCGACCCTCGTCACGCTCGACCTCGTCCAGCGCGCCGACCGGCTCATTGCACTCGAGCACGACGCCGATCTCGCGGAGCATCTCGCGCCGGAGCTCTTCCAGTCCCTGCTCGAGGTGCAGACGCCGGTGTGCGCCTCGACGGCGGAGGCTGCCCGGGAGCTGCGCCGCCTGCGCGCACGGGTCTGCGAGCTCGCTGGAATCCTCGATCTCCGGGTCGGGTCTGCGGGAACGCACCCGTTCAGCCTGTTCGAGCGCCAGCGGATCACCCGCCGTGATCGCTACAACGCGCTCGTCGATCAACTCCAGTACATCGCCCGCAGGGAGCTCATCTTCGGCCTGCACGTGCACGTCGCGGTCGATGACGCCGACAAGGCGATCGGCGTGATGGGAGCACTCGCCGGCCACCTCGCCGAGCTCGTTGCGCTCTCGGCCAGCTCGCCCTTCTGGCGCGGTATGCCAACCGGGCTCGCGTCGAGCCGCCAGACGGTCTTCGCGGCGTTTCCTCGCTCGGGGCCGCCGCCGGGGTTCGGCAGCTACGACGAGTTCGCCGACGTGGTGACGCGCCTGGAAGAGACCGGCTGCATCGCGGAGTACACGCACATCTGGTGGGATGTCCGCCCGCATCCCCGCTTCGGGACCGTCGAGATCCGCGTGATGGACGCCGTCAGCCGAGTGGACGACGCACTGGCGATCGCCGCGTACATTCAGGCGCTCGTCAAGTTGTACTCCGAGATGCACGACGACGGCATAGGGCTCCCTGCGCACCACAGGCTGTTGACGAGCGAGAACAAGTGGCTCGCCACCCGCTACGGTCTCGAGGCGCCCGTGATCGACCTCGCCACCGGCAACCGGATCCGGGTCTCGGCCGCGCAGCTCGTCCGCCGTACGCTCCGCGAGATCGAGCCTCACGCCCGCGAGCTCGGCTCCGACCGTGAGCTCGAGGGCATCCAGCGAATCCTGATCGACGGAAACGGCGCGGAGGATCAGCTGCGGGTCTTCGAGGAGACGCGCGACGTCGCGGAGGTCAGCCGGAGCGTCTCCATTCTCACCGAGGCTCCGGCTATGGTTGCCGCGTGATCGAAGCAGGCGCACGCATTCCCGCCGTACGCGTCTGGATCGAGCCCGACGACGATGGCGACGGGCTGCTGCTCGACTCGCTCGCAGCAGAAGGACCGTTTCTCCTGCTCTGTGTATCTCTACGACTGGACCGGAACCTGAACGGACGAGTTCTCCCTCCTGCGTGACAGGAAGGCGGAGTTCGACGCTCTCGGGTTGCGGGTGTACGGCATGTCACGCGACACGGTCTACAGCCACAAGGCATGGCGAGAGGTTCTCGACCTCGACGTCCCCCTTGTGTCGGACTGGAACGGCGACGCGCTGCGGGCGCTCGGCGTCGCCGGAAGCTACCGCGGGATGAAGGACACGCCACAGCGGAGCGCCTTCCTCGTCGACGCAGACGGCATTATCCGCGGATCATGGTCGTACGAGGTGACGGAGGTACCGGACTTCGACGAGCTGCTCGAAGCCGTACGGGCGCTCTAGCCGGACGCCTCGCGCGGAGCCGTGGGCTCCTCCTGACGCTGGTCTACACGGCAGCCGCGATCGTCGCGACCGCGCCCGCAATCGGCCGGCTCACGTCCGCCTTCATCTCGACGGGCGCCCAGGGCTACGGCGAGGCCGCGGCCGGAGATCACCTCCAGTCCGTCTACCGCTTCTGGCTGGTCGGGCACCAGCTGGGTCGCGGCGCGGCCCCGTGGCGAGACCCGTACAGCTTCCAGCCGCTCGCGGATCCGCAGACGATCCTGGCCGGCTGGCCGTTTGGGATCCCGTTCTGGCCGCTCGACGCCCTCTTCGGCCCGGTCGTCGCGTGGAACCTCCTCCTGCTCGCCGGAATCGTCCTCGCCGGGCTCGCGACGTACGGATGGCTCCGGGCCCTCGCGCTCTCGCCCTGGGCGGCCGGCCTCGGGGGGCTCGTCTTCGCGATCGCGCCGTACAGGCTGGCGCAGAGCTCAGGGCACATCCTCGGCTGGATCGCGCTGTTCATCCCGGTTGCGCTGTGGGCCTTCGAGCGCTCACGGGCAGCCCGATCACCGGCTCGTGCGTGCGGCTGGGGCGCGCTCTGCGCGGCCGCGATCCTGACCATCCCGCTCTCCGGGCAAGTTCACCTCGCGCTCGGAGTGATTCCGTTCGTCCTCGTGTACGCGGCCGTCCGCTTTCGGGCGATCCCGTTCGTGTGGGTGCTCGTCGGAGTGGGTGCGGCAACCGCGATCGGTGCTCCTGATCAAGGACGACCTGATCGCCGACTCGGCAGCCTCGGGCGGCAGGACGCTGGATCAGGTCGAGATGTTCCAGGCGAGCTGGCTCGACATCGTGGACCGCTTCGGCGATCCGGCGAAGGAGCAGTTCGTCTACGTGGGCTGGCTGATGCTCGTGCTCGCGCTTGCTGGACTCATCGTGCTCGCACGCCGGCGACCCTGGCTTGCGGCGCTCCTCGGTCTCGCCGTCCTCGTGCCGTTGTTGCTCGCCCTGGGCACGCACCTGCCGACGTATGCACCCCTGTGGCGACACGTCCCGCCGCTCCGGTATCCCCGCGTGCCGGCGCGACTCATCCCGATCGCCGACCTCGCCCTCGCCGCGCTCGTCGCGCTGGCCGCGGCGTGGATCGTGCACCGGGTTCGCCCCGCGAGGCGCGTGATCGTCGGAGCGCTCCTGACCCTTCTCGTCGTCGGCGACCTCCTCGTCCTGCCGTTCAGGGCGACGGCCGCCGATCCCGGGAACGCCGCCTACGCGAGCCTCGACAGGAGCGGCCCGGGACGGGTGCTTGCACTGCCACTCTTCGAGCCGGGCATCCACTTCGGCAGCATCTACCAGTACTACACCCAGCAGGCGCCACGCCAGACGCCCGCGGGCTACTCGACCCTGGCCCCCGAGCTGCCCTACGCGTTCTTCTGGAGCACGAACCGGCTGAACTGCGGTGCCTGGCTCCCCGGTGACATCCGACGACTCCACGGCCTCGGGATCCGCTTCCTCGTGTACCACGCCGGCGCGTACGCACAGGCGGTGCGACCGGGAGCCTGGTTCGCCTGGAGAGCGCTCCAGGGCCTCGGACTACGCGCCGTCGCCGGCGAGGGAGACGTCTGGCTGTACCCCCTCTCCCAGGCACCGGGCCGGCCCGTTCAGCAGCCGCCGGTCGAGGAGCCGCCACATGCCGAGCCCGTCTTCTGCGAGGGCTGGCGAGGCTGGAAGATGAAGCAGCGCCAGGCGCCGTTCTGGATCTACGGAGCAGGTCGGATCGAGCTCGTCGTCACGGCGCCCGAGCCGACGCCCGCCTTCCTGTGGCGAGGCCGCACGCTCACGCGCCGCTTCGAGGTCGACGGCCCGACGACGCTTCGGCTCCAGCTCGAGGGCGATCGCTGGCATCTGCTCATGCTCCAGGTGCCCGAGCTGTTCAGGACGAAGCCGCCGCAAGGGCTCGAGCTCGTGCGAATCAGGTACGTCCCGGCGACGTGACCGAGAGACTCCGGCTACATGCCCATGGCGTGATAGCCGGAGTCGACGTACAGGGTCGTCGCACTGACGTTCACCGCGTCGTCCGAGAGGAGGTACGCGGCCGCGCCTCCGATGTCCTCGACCCCGATCTGACGGTGGAGCGGGGCACGCTCCTCGATGATCGACTCCATGGTCGCGAAGCCGGGAATCGCCCGCGCCGCCAGCGTCCGCAGCGGCCCGGCCGAGATCGCGTTCACGCGGATGTTCTTCGACCCGAGATCCCACGCGAGGTAGCGGACCGATGCGTCGAGCGCTGCCTTGGCGACGCCCATGACGTTGTAGTTCGGCACAGCCCGCTCACCGCCGAGATAGGTCATGGTCACGATCGAGCCACCGCCGGCAGCCTCCATCAGCGGCTCGGCCGCCCTCGCGACGGCAACGAGCGAGTACGCGCTCACGTCGAGCGCGAGCCAGAAGCGATCGCGCGGGGTATCGGTGAAGCGCCCCTCGAGATCAGCGACGTCCGCGAACGCGACCGAATGCACGAGCAGGTCGAGACCCCCGTCGAACACGTCGCCGACCTCGGCGAAGACGCGCGCGACGTCGTCGTCGGAGCGGACGTCGCAGGACGTCACAAGCGGGCTCGACACGGACTCGGCGAGATGCGAACCGACTCCTCGATGCGCTCTCCCTGGTATGTGAACGCGAGCGAGGCACCCTCGTCCGCGAGCCGCTGCGCCATCGCCCAGGCGATGGAGCGCTTGTTCGCGACACCGAGAACGAGCCCACGCTTACCCTCGAAGCGCCTTGCCACGGGCCGGAGTCTACCCACGTGCCCGGTCCTTACAGTGACTCCATGCGGGCCTTCGCACACGATCTCTACACCTACCCGCTCCCGAAGGGGCATCGCTTTCCGCTCGGCAAGTACCGGCTCGTCCGCGAAGCCGTCGAGGCCGAGCCGCAGGTCCGCGTCGACGACGCGCGCGCCGCCCGGCGCGAGGAGCTTGCGCTCGCCCACGAGCTCGGGTACCTCGCGAGGGTGGAAGCGGGTGGGCTCACACGTCGTGAGGAGCTCGCGCTCGGCTTGCCCTGGTCGCCCGAGCTCGTCGAGCGCGCCCGCCGCTCGGTCGGCGCGACGATCATGGCCGCGGACGTTGCGCTTGCGGAAGGAGCCGCGGCGAACCTCGGCGGCGGAACGCACCACGCGTTCCCGGACGCGGGCCGGGGATTCTGCGTGTTCAACGACGTCGTGACGGCGGCACGCGTCCTGCGTCGGGCCGGACGCGTCTCACGGGTGCTGGTTGTCGATCTCGACGTGCATCAGGGGGACGGAACCCACGCCTCGTTCCGGAACGACAGCGACGCGTTCACGTTCTCGATCAACGGCTTCGGGAACTACCCGTTCGCGCGCGTGCCGGCAGACCTCGAGCTCGACCTGCGCGACGGAACCGGCGACGAGGCGTACCTCGATGCCGTCGCACGGCTCGTGCCCGAGTCGATCGACCGAGCCCGCCCGGAGCTCTGCTTCTACCTCGCCGGAGCCGACCCGTACGCAGGCGACAGGCTCGGCCGTCTCTCGCTCACCGCAGAGGGTCTGGCCGCCCGAGACGCACTCGTTCGCGATGCGCTGGCCGCCGCGGGCGTGCCGGTCTGCGTCACACTCGCAGGCGGCTACGCCGACCCGATCACCGACACCGTGGCGATCAACCTCGCAACGATCCGCACGTTTTCGGCACGGCCGTAGTTCTCCACAACACGCTCAGGAAATCCGCCGATGCCGCCACCACGACCTCCGGCGATGCTCCGTCTGTGAAGCGGCTTCGAGCTCTGGGTATGAAACGCCTGCTTCTCTGGTCGGGGCTCGCGATCGTGGCCCTCGTCCTCCTGATCCAGGCGATCCCGTACGGACGGGCGCACACGAACCCGCCCGTGCAGCAGGAGCCGAAATGGGACAGCCCGCGAACCCGCGAGCTCGCCGTCAGAGCGTGCTACGACTGCCACTCGAACCAGACGGTCTGGCCGTGGTACTCGAACATCGCCCCGGTCTCGTGGCTCATCCAGAAAGACGTGAACGAGGGGCGCGCAACCCTCAACTTCTCCGAATGGAGCCAGCCCCAGGAGGCCGCGCTGGAGGCCGCTTCCGCTACTCAAGAAGGCGAGATGCCTCCGTTCCAGTACAAGATCATCCACCCGAAGGCACGCCTCTCCGCGGCCGAGAAGGCGGAGCTCGTCCGGGGATTCCAGCGCACGTTCGGTGCGGGAGGCGGCTAGACCGACCGAGCGACCGAAGCCGGATTCCGGGCGGGCGCCGGATCCTGCAGCGCCGGCTTCAACCTCACCACGGCGTCGATGCCGCCCGACGGCGCCGGACGCAGCTCGACCGAGCCACCGTCCGAGACGACGAGGCGCTCGACGATCGCAAGCCCGAGGCCTGAGCCTCCTTTCGCCGATCCGGCGCGCCAAAAGCGATCGAAGGCGTGGGCTCGCTGCCTCGTCGCTCATGCCGGGCCCGTCGTCGATGACGTGGATCTCGACCCACGAGCCGACGCGTGCGGTGGAGATCGTGATGCACGCCCCGGGCTTCGAGACGTCGAGCGCGTTCGCGAGCAGGTTGTCGAGGATCTGCTCCAGCTTGCCGGTCGTCGCACGCGCGCGCAGCCGCGGCTCGACGGATGACCGCAGCACAACAGACTGCTCCTCGGCAAGCGCGTTCCAGGCGTCGAGACGCTCGTGCACGACCTGTTCGAGGTCGATGTCGGTGGGCGCCGACGTCGTCGAGTCCGTGCGCGCGAGCGCGAGCAGGCCGTCGACCAGACGTGACAGCCGGCCCACCTCTCCGAGAGCTGCGTCGAGGTCACCTTGCGCCTCCGGCGTCACGTCGCGCTCGAGGTTCTCGAGGCGGAGGCGCAGGGCGGCGAGCGGCGTCCGGAGCTGGTGCGATGCGTCGGCGACGAAGGCCTCCCGGGAGCGGATCAATTCGTCGAGCTTGCCCACCGTCTCGTTGAAGCTTCCCGCGAGGGATCGCACCTCAGGGGGCCCTTCGTCCGTGGGCGCACGCACGCTGAGGTCGCCATGTCCCACCGCCGCTGCCGCCCGCTCGACATGCGCGATCGGTCGCGCGAACGAGCGCGCCAGCAAGAGTCCGACAGCACCGACGACCGCCAGGATGATCGCCGCGATCGCCGCGAGGATGAGCCAGTAGCGCCTGATTCGCGTCTGCACCGCCGACATCGGGTAGGTGATCCGGACCGCCCCGTGGACGATGCCGCTCGACGCAACCGGCACGGCGACGTAGAGGAGATCGGTGCCGAGCGTGTTCGAGTGCCGCACGCCGGTTGCGACCTGCCCCGCCAGCGCCTGCTTGATCTCGGGCCGTGAAGCAAACGAGCGAAGCCCCGGCCCGAGCGGATTCGTGTCGACGACCGCGTTTCCCTGGGCGTCGACGACGACCACGCGACCGCCGGTCGCCACCTCGTACCGATCGGCGATCTTGGCGAGCGCCGCACGGTCGACCCCTGGTCCGCCCTCGAGCGTGTCCTCCGAGAGGGAGGCGAGCGCGACGGCGTCCCGCTCGACCTTGGTCGCGAGGTCGTGCCGCTCGTTGCGCTGATACGAGACGCCGAGGGGAACCTCGAGCACGACGAGGACGAAGATCGTGAGGCTCAGGTAGCTGAGCAGCAGGCGCCGGCTCATGCCGACGGCTCGCCGAGACGGAAGCCGACCCCTCGAACCGTCTCGACCCAGGCGGGATCACCCAGCTTCCTCCGCAGCGACGCCACATGCACGTCGATCGTCTTCGTGTGGCCGTACCAGTGCGTGTCCCACACCTCCTCGAGCAGCCGCTGGCGGCTGACCACCGCGCCGGGGTCCGCCGTCAGCACCGCGAGGAGATCGAACTCCTTCGGCGTCAGCTCCACTTCGCGGCCGTCGAGATGAACCCGGCGGCTCCTGAGGTCGACGACGAGCGGCCCGGCCCGAAGCTGCTTGCGATCGTCCTGCTTCGGCGCCGACCTCCGCGTCACCGCCCGGATTCGCGCGACGAGCTCGCGAAAGCCGAAGGGCTTGACGATGTAGTCGTCGGCGCCGAGCTCGAGGCCCAGCACCCTGTCGATCTCCTCGCCCTTCGCCGTGACCATGATGATGGCGACGTCCGAGCGCGACCGCAGCTCCCGGCAGACCGCGTAGCCGTCCATGTCCGGCAGGCGAAGGTCGAGCAGCACCACGTCGGGCGCCGGCGCATCGAGCGCTGCCGCGCCGGTCGCGACACGCGTCACCTCGAAGCCCTCGCGGACGAGTCCCGCCGCGAGCGGGTCTGCGATCGCGTCCTCGTCCTCGACGATCAGGATGTTCACACCCGGATTCTGCCCGCAGGAACGCGATGCGGCGGCCCGGGTTGGGGATTTCTTTACCTGCGCCTGCCGAACCCTTGCCTCGCGTTGTCCCGGGGCTCGAAGACCGCGTCCTACTGTCGAAGAGCATGAATCGACAACGGAGGACACCGTGAAACGCACCCATGCTCTCGCCATCTCGTTGCTCGTGGCCGTCGCTGTCGTCGCCGGTGGATTCGCCGCCTTCAAGACGGTAGGACTCAGCGGAGCCTCGGCCAAGCCCGTCGCCGCGAACGCTGCCGTCGCGAAGAAGAAGGCGCAGCTCGCCCGCTACGAGAAGAAACTGAAGGCGGCACTCGCGAAGAAGCCGCCGAAGCTCCCCGCGCTCGAGAAGCGCACCCCTGCATCCGCGTCCGGCGGGCAGGTGGTCTACGTTCAGGCAACCGCCCCGGCTGCGTCCGCATCGAGTGGGAGCGGCGGCGGCGAGCCCGACGACCACTACGACGATGGCGGCGACGACGGTGGTCACGCTGAGAACGACGGAGGCGGTGGGTTCGATGACTAACCACGCCGTCCGCATCTACGCCCTCGTCGTCGTGCTCGCCGTGTTCTTCGTCTCCTGGGCGGTCATCGCCGCCCACCCGTGGAAGGCGGAGGCCGCCGCAGCGAAGGATCCGCGCCTCGTGAGGCTCGCGAAGCGGGAGCAGAAGCTCCGGCACGAGGCCGCTCGAGTCAACAAGATCGTCAACCATCGCTGGGCCGTCTACCAGCGCGAGCTCAAGCACCGGAAGGCGCTGAACCACGAGATCTCACTCCAGAACCAGCAGGCCGCGTCGGCGCCCGTCCAGGTCGTGACGCTGCCGGCTCCCTCGTCGTCCGTCACGAGCACGCGGACGTCCTGACCCCAACCCCCTGAGGCACTCACCATGACTTCGAACAGCCCCGCCGTCAACGTCGCCCGCGTCTCGGTGCTCCTCGCCACGCTGGCCGTCTTCCTCTCCCTCTGGCTCACCATGGCCGTCCATCCCTGGAACGGCCCGTCCGCCGCCCCCGCGGTGATCCCTGCAAGCCCCGCCGCCGCCCAGCCGGCCAGCACGGCCGTGCTGCAGACCGTTCCTGTCACACCAGCCGTCCAACCGATCGCGCACCTGGATGACTGATCACGCCGTCCACGTCTACGCCCTCGTCGAGCCCGACGAGGCCCTGACCCGCACCTCCCGGAGGCCATCACCATGACTGCCGCCAACCCAACCATCAGCGTCGCCCGCGTCTCGGTGCTCCTTGCCACGCTGGCCGTCTTCCTCTCCCTCTGGCTCACCATCGCCGTCCATCCCTGGAACAGCCCGTCCGCCGCCCCCGCGGTGATCCCTGCGAGCCCCGCCGCCCAGCCGACTGGCACGGTCACGCCGAACGTCCAGCCGACGGGCACGGTCACGCCCACCGTCCAGCTGACCGCACAGCAGCCGGTCACGACCACGAGGACCTCCTGATGCAGCGCTACTGCTTCCAAGCCATGGGCACGACTGTCGACTGCCTGCTCGAGGCCGACACGAGCGCCGAGAGCTCGACCGCCCTCTGGGCTGTCGAGGCGGAGTTCCGGAGGCTCGAGGCATTGCTCTCGCGCTTCCTCCCGGATTCCGAGCTCTCGGCGCTCAACCGAGACGGCTCTCTCTACTGCGGCCCTGACCTCGTTCGGGTGACGCTGCTCGCGCTCGAGGCCCGAGCGGCGACCGGCGGGCGCTTCGACCCGACCATGCATGACGCACTCGTCGCCGCAGGGTATGACCGCTCGTTCGCCGAGATCGATCGGGAGTCCGACGCGGTAGTCGTGTCCGGCGGGCGCTGCGGTGGACGGGTGGCTGTGGACCCGCAGAGCGGGCTGATCGAGCTCGAACATGGAGTCCACCTCGACCTCGGCGGGATCGCCAAAGGCGACGCCGTCGATCGCACGTGCGACCTCCTCGGCGCGGTCGGTCCCTGCCTCGTCAACGCGGGCGGCGATCTCGCCGTCCGCGGCCGCCCTGCAAGCGGATCATGGCCAATCGGGCTCGAGACCTCGAGCGACGCGCTGACACTCGCCCTCACCGACGGAGCCCTCGCGACCTCCGGCCGCGACCGGCGGCGATGGAAGCGAGCCGGTGTGGAGCTCCATCATCTGATCGACCCGTCCACAGGTCTGCCTTCAACCAGCGATCTCGTCCACGTCACCGCGATCGGGTCGACCGCGGTCGAAGCAGAGATCCGTGCGAAGAGCCTCTTCCTGGCCGGAACGGAAGCCGCGATCGCCGAGGCCGATGCTCTCGGGATTCCGGCGGTGCTCGTCACCGAGGACGGCCGCTCGATCCTCGCGGGAGGGCTCGTATGAAGACCGATCCGACGTTCTGGATCCTCGCACGGGCAAGCGGGCTCACCGCCTACGCTCTCCTGACCGCGTCCGTCCTGCTCGGCCTGATGGTGAAGTCGCGGCCGTTCGGCAAGGCGATCAAGCCAGCGACGGCCACCGACCTGCACCGCTTCGTGAGCCTCCTGACGGTGGGTGCGATCGCCGTCCACGCCATCGCGCTCGTCCTCGACAAGGCTGTCCCCATCTCGATCCAGTCGCTCTTCGTCCCGGGCCTCGCCTCCTACCGGCCGCTCTCGACAGGACTCGGGGTCGTCGCGGCGGAGCTCATCGTGCTGATCATCGCCTCGTTCTCGCTCCGGCGGTTCATCGGAGCCAGGAACTGGCGGCGGCTCCACTGGGCGACGTACGCGACTTTCGTCCTCGCGACGGCACACGGCCTGTTCGCCGGAACGGATGCCGGACGCCCCTGGGCGACCGCACTGTACGCCGGTGCGATCGGCGCGGTCGTCGCCGCAACCATCTGGCGGGCGCTCGTCCCGCCGGCCAGGCCAGTCCGACGGCCCGCGCCGAGGGCCACTCCCAATCCCACGACCACCCAAGGAGGAGACAACAGCATGAGCACCTTCAAGATCGTCATCGACCGGTCACTGTGTAGCGGCTTCGGCTCCTGCGTCGAGCACGCGCCGACCGCCTTCGTCATCGACTCCAGCGGCGTTGCGAACGCGATCGTCGCCGAGAGCGACGATCCCGCGGTCCTCGACGCGGCGGAATCCTGCCCCATGGGTGCGATCGCCGTGTACGACGCCGAGACGCTCGAGCAGGCGGCCTGACGATGATCACGGAAACCGTGCTCATCGTCGGAGCCGGCCTCGCCGGAAGCCGCTGTGCGGAGACACTCCGCGCGAGCGGCTTCGACGGCAAGGTCGTGCTCGTCGGGGACGAGCCCGTCGCCCCGTACGAGCGCCCTGCCCTCTCGAAGGAGTTCCTCGCCGGCTCCCGAACCGACGAGGAGCTCCTTCTCCGCCCCATGTCGTACCTCGGGGAGCGTGGAATCACCCTGCTCACAGGCCGCCGCGTCGCCCGGGTCGACCCGCACCGCCGTGTCGCCGCTCTCTCCGACGGATACGAGCTGGCATGGGACGCGCTCGTCCTGGCGACCGGCGTGCGGCCGAGGCGGCTTCCGGGTGCGTCGCCGAAAGGGGTCCATACCCTGAGGACGCTGGCCGATGCGAGCGCCCTCCGCCGTGACATCCGTCCCGGCGGCCGGCTTGCAATCGTGGGCGGCGGACTGATCGGCGGCGAGGTCGCCTCGACGGCGCGCTCACTCGGAGCAGAAGTGACGCTGATCGACGCAGGCCCTCCGCTCGAGCGGGCCCTCGGTGCCGAGGTCGCGGCCATTCTCGCGGAGCGATACGCAGCCCACGGAGTCGACCTCCGGCTCGGCGAACACGCGGTGGGATTCCGGGCCGACGAGAGCGGAAGGCTTCGCGCGGTCGTCCTCGCGGGCGGGGCAGAGCTTCCGTGCGACACGGCGCTGGTCGCAATCGGCGCGCGGCCAGCGGCCGAACTCCTCCACGAGCTGGCTGCCCCAGACGGCGGAGTCGCGACTGACGCCGCGGGGCGAACCGCGCTCCCCGACGTGTACGCGTGCGGTGACGTCGCGAGCCCGTGGCGCTCCTGGCTCGGCGACCGGCTGCGGGTCGAGCACTGGACCGAGGCGGCTACCCGGGGCGCCGCGGTCGCCCGAGCGATCGTGAGCGGCGATGTCACGCCGCCGGACGACCTCCCGTACTTCTGGTCCGATCAGTTCCGGCTCCGCCTCCAGTTCGTCGGCCATGCGCCCTCGCCCTCCCGCGTCGAGCTCGAGGGGGACGAGGAGTCGTTCGTCGCCCGGTATCTGTCCTCCTACGACCGGACGTCCGCCTTGTTGCTCGTGAACCGCCCGGGAGAGATCGCCGCGGCACGGCGCGAGCTGGCTCACCGGGAACCGATCGCCGCGTAACCTGGGAGTTGACGATGCGCTGGGCAAGGATCGCAAGATGGCTCGCCGTGGCCGCGGCCGCAGCCGCGGCTGCGATCGTCGTGAACGTCGTCCTGCTGGATGTGGCTCAGACGGAGAGCGACCCGGTCGGAAAGCTCAATCCTCGTATCTTCTTCGTCGACACGGCAACATCGGAGAGTCCCTCGACAGGGTCGGCGACGACATCCACGGAGCCGCGCACGAACGCGTCGACCCAGCCGGAACCCGGAGGCGTGACGACAGGAGGAGCAGCAACGACCGGGTCACATGGCGACGACGGCGGCGGATCCGGTAGTGAGGCGGACGACTGACGGCGGCGCGCTAGCCTACGGCATCCGTGTCGCCGTCATCACTGGTGGGTCGAGCGGGATCGGTGCTGCGCTGGCTCGAAAGCTCGCGGCTCGCTCCTTCCATTGCGTCCTGATCGCGCGCGGCCGCGACCGGCTCGCGGCGGTTGCCGACGAGATCGGCGGGGAGATCGAGGTCTGCGACGTCGGCGACCGCGCTGCGGTCGACGAAGCCGCCCGACGGATCGGCAAGCGCCATCCCGCGATTCACGTCCTCGTCAACAGCGCCGGCATCCCGGGCCGTCAGGGATTTCTCGAGCTCGCGCCGGAACGGATCGAGGAGGTCGTCAACGTCAACTACCTGGGAGGCGTGTGGTGTCTTCGGGCGTTCCTTCCGTTCCTCGAAGCCGCCGCTCCTTCCGATGTCGTCAACGTGGGCTCGGTTGCCGGTACGGTGGCCGGGGGGCCAAGCGGCCCGTACACGTCGGCGAAACACGCGCAGGTCGCTTTCTCACGCACCGTCGCGGGCGAGCTCGCCTCTCGCGGGGTCCGCGTGCATACGGTCAATCCCGGACTGACCCACACCGAGGGCTTCCCGCAGACCGAGATCCTCGCAAACCGTGTCCTGCGGCACGCAGTCACGACCCCCGAGCGGGTGGCGGACGTCATCCTCGCAGCGCTCGCGCACGACCGCCGTGAGGTCTTCGTGCCCGGGTACTACCGGCTCGCAACAGCGCTCCAGGGGGTTGCGCCTTCCGCCATCAGCCGGCTCGTCTCGGCCCTTCGCCCACGGAGGTAGACTCAGTCCTCGTCATGACGGATCCGCGCCCGGACGAATACCGGCGCGCAGCGGAGATGCGGTCTGCGCTCCGCCGCTTCCTGCGGCTGAGCGAGCAGGTTGCCCGCAAGCACCACCTCACTCCCCAGCGGTACGTTCTCCTTCTGATGATCAAAGGCGCGCCAGACGGCAGCGAGCGAAGTACCGTCACCGACCTCTCCGAGCAACTCCAGCTCGCGCAGAGCACGGTCACGGAGCTCGTCCGCCGCGCCGAGGCCGTAGGGCTCATCAAGCGCGAGCCGTCGTCGCGCGACGGCCGCGTTGCGTACCTGAGCCTGACGCCCGAGGCGGAGCGCCGGCTGGCCGGTGCAGTCTCGGATCTCGGGATCGAAGGCAGGCGACTCGAACAGCTGCTCACAGCAGCCGCCGAGCAGTGACCCGGATCGCCGCAGCGTCCTCCGGCGAGCGGGAAGCCGGCGCGGCAGCCGCTCAGGCGGCACGCTCGGTAGAGGACGAGCTCGCCGGTCGGGCCGTCGATCTGGCGTTCATGTTCCTCACACCCGAGCATCTTGGACATGCCGCCGAGGCTGTCGTCGAGGTGCGGTCGGCTCTCCGCCCGCGGCACCTTCTCGGCTGCGTCGCCGGGGGTGTCATCGGAGGAACGCGCGAGTTCGAGGAGGGGCCGGCGCTGTCGGTCTGGGCGGCTTCGCTGCCCGGTGCCGAGATCGAGTCGTTCCACCTCGCCGACGAGACCGAGCTTCCGGACCTGGACGACAACGCGCTCGTCACCTTCCTGGTCGACCCGTTCACCTTTCCGGCCGACGGCCTCATCGACCGGCTCAACGAGGATCACCCGGGACTTCCGGTCGTCGGCGGGATCGCGGCCGGCGGCGGCCAGCCCGACACCCAGGCCCTCGTGCTCGGCGACGACATCTACGACGGAGGAGCGGTCGGTGCCGCGATTCGCGGTGTTCCGGTCGAGGCCGTGGTCTCCCAGGGGTGCGCCCCGCTGGGCCCGGAGTCCGTGATCACGCGCGCCGAGGGAAACGTCGTGTTCGAGCTCGCAGGGCGTCCGGCGCTCGAACGCCTGCGCGAGACCGTCGAAGGGCTCACACTAAAGGAGCGGCGCCTGGCGGCGGCGGGCCTCCTCGCCGGGCTCGTGATCGACGAGAACAAGCCTGAGTACGAGCGCGGCGACTTCCTGATGCGCGGCCTGCTCGGTGCCGACGACGACAGCGGCGCCATCGCCCTCGGAGAACGCGTTCGCGTCGGCCAGACACTGCGGTTCCACGCACGGGACGCTGCCTCGGCCGACCGGGACCTCGCGGACGCCCTGGGCGATGCGCTCGGCCGGAGCGGCACGGCGCCGGCCGGGGCGCTTCTCTTCACCTGCAACGGACGGGGGAGGCAGCTGTTCGGCGAAGTCGACCACGACTCGCAGGCGGTGGCCGGAGCTATCGGCACGCCCGCACTGGCAGGGTTCTTCTGTGGTGGAGAGATCGGGCCGGTCGGCGGTCGCACCTTCCTGCACGGATTCACCGCGACGATGGCCGTCTTTCTCGATTCGAACTCCGGCTGAGCCGCAATCCGGCCGACCGGCTTGCCCGTAGTCGCTTGTGCGCCGGCGGGGACGTCGATTGAGGGAGGTCGGGCATGAGAGCACGGAAGTTCGGGGTGGTCGCTGTGATCGCGATCGCAGTCCTCGTGAGCGCGGTGGGAGCCTCGGCTGGGCAGGCACCGACGGTCAGGATCGGTACAGCTGAGCTCACCTCGTCCCTGCTCGGGGGGCCCGAAGGTGTGGCCTACCTGAGACAGAAGGGTCAGAAGCTGAACGGGTGGCTCGTCGTCTGGGGCCTCGAGCCGGGTAGCACGCATGCCTGGCACGTCCACGGCCCGAACGGCGCCTGCACGCCCGCATCGCGGAATGCAGACGTCGTCGTCGGAGGACAGGATCTCGTCGCGAACCAGGCTGGAGTCGCGTACCAGAGGTTCACGCTCACCTCTCCGACGCAGGTGGTCGGCAAGGGCTTCTACGTGAACGTCCACGAGAAGTCGTCAGCCGATGGTGTCGGGGCCGGGATCACCTGCGGCAACATCGCGCGGGTCAAGCTCCGCTGACGGAACGACCTCGGAGCGGGGCGGTCGCTCAGGCCGCTCCGCTCCGCTCCTTCTACGTCTCGAGCGCTCGGGCGCAGCGGAGCGCCAGCTTGCCCAGGCCGTAGCCGGCGACGACGTCGAGAACGTAGTGATTCGCCGTGGCGAGCACCACCCAGGCCACGAGTGGCGGGTACGCCGGGGCGAGCCGGCGTACCGTTCGGCTCCTCGACGTCTGCCTGAGTCCTTCGGCTGTCACCACGGCGATCGTGACGTGGATGCTCGGCATCGCCGCGAGCGGGTGGTACAGCTTCGCGATGACCCCCGAGTCCAGATCGACACCGCTGACCTCGGCGATCGTGTCGACGAGGTGGTCGAGCTTGCGGGGCGGGGCCGTCGGCAGAAGGAGGAAGACCGGCTGCGCGCCGAGCATGCCGAGGAGAGCCGCCCTGCGGTAGCGGTGGAAACGCGGATCCCGCCGCGTGTAGAGCCGCATCAGCCAGACGACGGTGAGGCCGACGTTCAGCGTCCCGTAGGCGACGTTGAGGGCGGCGACGAGCCTGCGCCTGGGAAGCACCATCCGTTGCAGGCGGGGTTCGACATGGATCCCGAGGCGCCGCTCGACGGCAACGATCCGCTCGGCGTTGCGGCGGGCACGCTCCTCCCCGTCCCCTGCGAGCGCGGCGCGGCGGACGAGCAGGTAGGTCGCGTACAAACCGAGGCCGATCGCCACCTCGCGTCGTGCCGAGAACCGGCGCCCCCCTCGACGACTCCTCCCCATCGTCACAAGTCTCTACCATCTGGCGCAACGCAACGCGTCGGGAGATACTGAACCTCGCGGATGACGAACAGGCGCCAGTTCCTCGTGCGGTTGACCATCGGGTCGATCGCAACAGGAGCCTTTCTCTGGCTCTTCCTTCGCATCGCCCACCTCGGTGACGCCTGGAACGAGATTCGCCGCCTGCCCTGGTGGTCCGTGTTGGCGGCCCTCGGGTTCGTTCTCCTGAACAGCGCAGCCATCGCGCTGCGCTGGCGGTATCTCTTCTCCGCGGCGCGCTACAAGACGACCGCCAAGCGTCTCTTCCCGATCTACTGCGTCGGCGCTGCTGCGAACAACATCCTCCCCGCTCGCGGCGGCGATCTGCTCCGGATCGAGGCTGTTCGCGAGAACTACCGTATCCCACCGTTCGTGACGGCCGGGACGCTCTTCGCGGAGCGCCTGCTCGACGGCATCGTGCTGTCGATCTGGATCCTCATGGGCGCGATCTGGATCGGGGAAACAGGGATCCTGCTGCTCGCCGGGATCGGCCTCTCGGCGGGGTGCACGCTCGGGATCGTGGTCGTGGCTCTCGCCGCCAGGAGGCCCGAGCGCGCTGAGGAGGTGGTCTGGAAGCTCACGAGACGCCTGCCCTCCCGGTGGCATTCCCGGATCGGACGGTGGACCGCGAACTTCGTGGAAGGACTCGGCGCGTTCCGCGCGCGGAAGCCCCTGCTCCGCGTGTTCTGGACGTCCGTGGTCATCTGGCTCGCCGACTTCGGGATGTACTGGGTCATCGGGAAGGGCTACGGCCTCGATCTCAGCGCCGGCGGATACTTCGTCCTCGAGGGAGTCGGGAACCTCGCCCTCGGCGTTCCGGCGACCGCGGCCGGGCTCGGCAGCTTCGACTACCTGACGCTCGTCAGCGGCAAGCAACTCGGAGTTCCGACCCAGATCGGCGTTCCCTACGTGCTCACGGTGCACGCGATGGTGGTGCTCCCCGTGACGATTCTCGGAATCGTGTTCGTCTGGACGGCCTTCCCCAGGCTCTTCCGGACGATCTTCCGCCGCGAGCGAACCGTCGAGGAACAGCCAGCAGACGCTGCCGAGCAGCATCGCTCCGAGGCCTACCGCGAGGCCTAGTGCACCGTCCCGAAAGTCATCTCGCGTTCCGGCGGCTGCAAACCGTCGCCGTGCGGCGTCCTCGGTCGCACGCGTACTAGACCAGTACGCGTGCTCCCTGCGTCCTTGCCCGGCTCTGTTTTGGCACGCCGGAACATCAAGGGACTTCCGGGACGGAGCACTAGCGAACGTGGCGGTAGCATTGGTCGCGTGCCGCGCCTGAAGCTCGGGGATCCCGCACCGCCGTTCGACCTGCCCGGAGTCGATGGCCGTCAGCATTCACTGACGAGCTACGGCGAGACGCCAGTCGCCGTCGTGTTCTCATGCGTCCACTGCCCGTACGCAGTCGCCTGGGAGGACCGCCTGAACGACATCGCCCGGGACTACGAGGGAAGAGCCGGGGTGGTCGTCATCAACCCGAACGACCACATGGGCGATACGTTCGAGCACATGGTGGAGCGAGCCAGAGAGAAGGACTTCGTCTTTCCGTTCCTGCGCGACGAGTCCCAGGAAGTGGCGGATGCCTACCAGCCGGCAAGGACTCCAGAGGTCTTCCTCTTCGATTCGGATCACCGCCTCGTCTACCACGGTGCCCCCGACTCGAGCTACCAGGACGCGGCCCGAGCAGAGCCCTACCTACGCGATGCGCTTGACGCCGCCCTCGCGGGCGAGGCGCCGGTCGTCGCCGAGACGCCGGCCGTCGGCTGCACCGTCAAGTGGCGGTCGTGAGCCGCGCCGGCGGCACCTTCTCGAGCAGGTACCAGCCGATCGTCAGCGTGAGGCCATAGCCCTCGGCCGTGCGGCGTAGCGCGATCCCGGCCGTCTGGTCGTTCGAGATGAGGCTCTCCACCTCGGCGTAGACGGCGGCACGGGCATCGCCCTGACAGGCGGCGAGATCCAGGAATCGGTCGAGCTCGAACGTGTCCGGCTCGGACTCGAATCGTTGCAGGACGAGGTTGTTCGCGTCGAAGATCGACCGGAAATCCTGGTCGGAGAGCACCCGTACGTGGCTTGGATCGCGGAGGTGCTCGATCCGGTTGTGCGCGAGAGCCTCGAGCGGGTCGGCCGAGGCGATCTGGTCGATCACGAGGAAGCGGCCCCGCAATCGGATCGTCCTGACCATCTCCGAGACTGCGATGTCCGGCCACTGGAGGTGATGGATCGTCCGCGACGTGGTGACGAGATCGAAGCTCTCGTCCGGAAACGGAAGGTGGGCGATGTCCCCCTCGACGAACGACACGTTCTCGATACCTTCGGCGGCCTCGCGCGCATGCGCGAGCATCTCGGGAACGAGGTCGACCCCGACGACTTCGCGCACCAGCGGGGCGAGGGCGATCGCGAGCGGGCCCGTGCCCGTGCCGACGTCGAGGGCCGTCTCGTCCCCCCGCGGCGAGGCGAACTGCCGGATCTTCAGTCTCATCCGCTCGATTCGCTCCCCGCCGACCGCCGCCATCTTGCCGGCAGTCGCAGCGAAACGAGCCTGGGTGAGATCCTCGTGACTCACTGTCTCTCTCGGTACACGAGCTCGAGCGCCTGCTCTCGTGTCTGGATCGTACCCGCCGCACGCTCCTCGGCAATGCGTTCGAGCAGCCGCCCCACCGTCGGTCCGGGCGGGATACCGAGCTCGTCACCCCGGAGCAGCGGCTCGGCGGGCTCCGCCGCGCGGCTCCGGCGAACCCTCTCCGTGAGATCGCCGCGCCCGACGAACGTGAGCGCCTCGAGAGCCCACGGCTCGGTTGACCGCCGGAAGCGGTGGATGTCGCGAGGTGTCTCGCCCTCGGGCACAGGCGCCGAGAGCATGATTCGCGCGAAGCGCCTCGTCTCGTTCGAGATCGGGAGCCGCAGCACCGCTCGCCCCAGCGCAGCGACGAGGAGCATGCGTGCCGAGGGGTCCGCGCCCGCACGGCCCAGGCCTTCGACCGACCCACCCAGCCCGGCGAGCAGGCCGAGCTCGCCGAGTCTCGCGTAGCCCGCGGGCGACAGCCGAACGAGCTCGCCGAGAATCCGCTCGCCAGCGGGCTTCCCGACGAGCTCCCGGTCGCGCTCGATCAGCCGCCGCGTCTCGGGATCGATCGCGAGGGAGAGCTCGTCCTCGAGACGCACGGCACGGAGGAGCCGGAGGGGGTCGTCCGCGAAGACGTGCGGTGTCACACACCGAACTGCTCGGGCTTCGAGATCGTCGCGACCCCCGAACGGATCGACCGGAGAACCACCCGCTACCGGAACGGCGATTGCGTTGATCGTGAAATCGCGGCCCCCGAGGTCTTCCTCCAGCGTGCCCCGCAACAGCGTGAAGTCGACGGTCTTCCCGCCGGGAAGGGCGACTCTCCAGGCGCCGTGTCGTTCCGACAACAGGAACATCGCGCCGCCCTGGGCGGTGGCGTACGCCACCGCCGCCTCGCGGGGCGAACGGCAGGCAACGTCGATATCCAGCACCGGGCGGTCAAGCATCTCGTCGCGCACAGCGCCGCCGACGACATACGCCTCTTCGCCCTCTACGGCAGAGCGGATTCCCTCATCCATCGGCGACCGTCCGCAGCGCACGCCCAGGATCCGAGCGGATTCCACAGACGATCTCGTATGAGATGGTGCCGAGCGCGACGGCATGCTCCTCCGCGAGGATCCCGTCCCCGATGAGGGTGACGGGGACACCTGCATCACCCTCGGGCAACTCCACCGCAACCGCGTCCATCGAGATCGTTCCGAGCATCCGCCGCCGGGTACCGTCGACGAGCACGTCGGCGCCGACCAGACCACGCCGGAGCCCGTCCGCGTAGCCGACCGGAACGATGCCGATGCGGGTGGGCCTCTCGGCGACGAACCGGCGTCCGTATCCGGTGCTCTCGCCGGGCTTGAGCGTCTTCACCTGCGCGACGTGGCTCCTCCAGGAGAGGACGGGCTCCAGCCCGTGGGACGCCGGATCGTCGCCGAAGGGAGAGAGCCCATAGATCGCGATGCCACAGCGCACAGCGTCGAGGCGGGCCTGCGGGAACCGGAATGTCGCAGCGCTGTTCGCCAGGTGGAGCGTCGTGCCCTCGAATCGCACGGCCGCCTTCCGGAAACGCTCGATCTGCTCAAGG
Source organism: uncultured Thermoleophilia bacterium (assembly GCA_963710975.1). Taxonomy (GTDB): domain Bacteria; phylum Actinomycetota; class Thermoleophilia; order Gaiellales; family Gaiellaceae; genus JBBQXH01. The sequence continues at coordinate 378,401 of CAVQCG010000001.1, forward strand.
GCGAACGCCTCGTCCGGCTCGTCGGCGGTCGCGAGATGACTCATGAAGCCGACGACGTCTCCCGGAGCAACTCGTGCTGCTTCGCTGGCCTCCAGCCCCCACCGGCCCATGCCCGTGTCGACCTTCAGGTGGATGCGGAGGCCGGAGGGGAGATCGCATCCTGAGACGACGACCTCCAACCCGGCAGCGCGGGCAGGGCCCTCATCCGCCCTGGTGAGGTGCCCGAGCACGACGATCCGCGCGTCCGGCACCAGCGGGCGCAGGTCGACGCCTTCGGCCACCGTCGCGACACAGATACCCGTGGCGCCGGCAGCGAGAGCGGCCGGCGCCACGTCTCGCGCTCCGTGACCGTAGGCGTCGGCCTTGACGACCGCCCACAGGTCGGCCGGCGCTGCGACCTCTCGCAGGCGCACCACGTTTCGACGCAGAACGCCGAGATCGACGGTGATCTCAGATCGGTGCATCACTCGAGCGTGCGGGCTACGAACCGGGTCCCGGCTCCTTTACCTCGATGCCGCCGAAGACCGCCCACAGCCCCATGTGCACGACCGGACCGTCTCCCTCGGTTACCTTGACGCTGCGGCCCCCGAAGAGCCCGAGGCCGCTCATCGAGACGCTCGTTCCCTCCGCGACCCAGATGGTCATGCCGCCGAGGATCGCGACGGCGGTGAGCTTCGCGTCGGGGCCGGGCGGGCTCTTGCTCAGGTCGACCTCGCCGCCGCCGAGGATGGCCACAAGCGTCTCCTTCGTCCACCCAGGTGGAAAGGGTCGCCGGTCGAACCCACCGAAGATCGCAACGTTCATGTCGTCCCTCCTCGTCGAGCACTTTGCCCGGGAAGCGGCTGCCAGTCAGGCGAACTCTCGCCGGACCTCGGTCGCTTGAGCAGTCGGGACTGCGCGGTTCCATCGGCAGCCATCACGTAGAGCTCACGATTGCCATCCCGGTCGGAGACATACACGATCCGCTCCCCGTCAGGTGACCAGGCGGCGTCGTACTCCGACTTGTTCGAGCGTGTCAGCCGCACGAGCCTCGTTCCGTCGGCGTTGATCACTGCGATGTCGAAGTTTCCCGTTGCCCCTTTCGGGGCGAAGCGGGTGAACGCGAGCCGTTCGCCGTCGGGCGACCAGGTGGGTGACACCTCGTCCGTCAAACCCGCTGTGAGGCGGCGCTGGCCCTTCCCGTCCGTACCCATCACCATGAGGTCGAAGTTCCCACGCGGCTGTGCAGCCCGGTAGCTGGCGAACGCGATCCGGTCTCCGTCAGGGGACCAGGCGGGATCGATGTCCTCGGCGAGCGTTCGCGTCAAGCGTGTCTGGTGGGTGCCATCGGCGCTCATCACGTAGATCTCCCCATGCCCTCTCTGCCGGCGAACGAACGCGATCGACTTCCCGTCGGGCGACCAGGCAGGATCGCTGCCCTTCCCGGCGACCCGGCGCTCCTCGGAACCGTTCGCAGCCATCATCCAGATGTCCTGCACGCCGCCGCTGCGACGGACGAAGGCGATCCTCTTCCCGTCGGGCGACCATGCCGGATCCGAGTCGTCGCCGGAGGTCAGTCGCTTCAGCCCCGACCCGGTGAGGCCGACCGACCAGATCGAACGCGCGCGCCCGTCATCGCTCGTGAATGCGATGCGGCCGTTCCCGCCGCCGAAGGAACCGCGTGCGGGCTGGACGCTCCAGGCGGCGGTGACGACGCTGGAGATCACGACGAAGAGCACGACGATCCTCACGCGGGCGAGGATACCCTCGTCGCGCTCAGGAGAGGACGGGCGAAAGCGACCCGATGACGTCGCTCGCGATCATCCCCGCAGGCCCCTGGATTCCCGCCGCCCGCCTGGCAGCGACTCCCTGCGCGGCTGCGGCTGCGGCTGCGGCGAGGCGGGGCTCGACACCTTTCGCGAGGAATGCCGCAACGATCCCGGTGAGTACGTCACCGCTGCCGGCACTCGCGAGCCCGGGGTTTCCGAGGTCCGACACGATTGGGCTCCGGCCGGGAGCCGCAACGATCGTGTCGGCACCCTTGAGGAGAAGTACCGCTCCCGTGTCGTCTGCCCCCGCGCGCGCTGCGTCGAGCCTACGGGCGTCGATTCGCGCCGACTCCTGACCGAGCAGTCGACCGAGCTCGCCCGAATGGGGCGTCAGCACCGTCGGCGCCTGGCGCGAGAACACCCAGTCGAGGTGGCCCGTCAGCGCCCAGAGCCCGTCGGCATCGAGAACGATCGGTAGCTCGAGCCGTTCCAGCAGAATCCGGACGAGCTCACGGGTTCCGTCGCTCCGCCCCAGGCCGGGCCCTATGGCCACCGCAGTCGCACGGCCCGCCAGCTCCACGATGTGCTCAGCCGCAGCGGGGCTGAAGCGCCCTTCGCCGTCATCCGCGCCCGGCCTGACCATCACTTCGAGCAGGTGCTGCTCGGCGACGTGCGCGACCGCTGCCGGAACGGCGGCGAACACTATCCCTGCCCCCGACCGGAGTGCTGCCAGCGACGTCATGCACGGCGCGCCTGCCGTGCCGATCGATCCCCCGACGACGAGAACCGCTCCGGCGGAGTACTTGTTGTCGCTCGCACTTCGCCGCGGGATCCTGTCGAGGATCGCAGGTGTCGCCGCCACGAGCTCCGTCGGAACGTCGTCGATTCCGATATCTGCGACCTCGACCTCACCGCCATGAAACCGGCCCGGCGCGATCGCGAGCCCAACCTTGCGTCCATGAAACGTCACCGTCGCGTCGGCCCGCACGGCAGGGCCGTCGACGCGTCCGGTCGACGCATCGATGCCTGACGGCACGTCGATCGACACGACAGGATCACCGGAAACGTTGATTGCGTCGAACACCCCCGCTGCTTCGCGCCTGGGCACGCCCGAGAAACCCGTCCCGTACAGGGCGTCGACGATGACGTCCGACCCCGCAGGCTCGTCCGAGATCTCGAGCCCGACCTCGGAGATCCGGCGTAGGTTCTCCGCCGCGTCGCCGCTGATCCTCCGGCGGTCTCCGACGACGATCACCTCCACGCTTCGCCCGGCCTCGTGCAGGAGCCGCGCCACGACGAGACCATCACCGCCGTTCGCGCCGGTGCCACACCAGACCGAGATCCGGCGGGCGTCCGGATAGCGGCGCGCCACCGTCCCGGCAACCGCCTCGCCGGCCCGCTCCATCAGGTCGAGCGTAGGGCCGCCGTACGTCGCCTCCGCCTCCCGCATCTCGGTAGCCGTGTAAAGCGGCTCCGTGCCGTTCACCCGTCCCCCTGGCGCTCGGCGACCGCGCAGATCGCCGCAGCGAGATCCTTCGAGTGGGTCATGGAGAGATCGATCTCGCCGGCCCGGACCCGATCGGCCCATGCCTTCGTTCGGCCAGAGAGCCGCACGAGCGGCTTCGGGCGACCCGCGATCTCGATCTCCCGCCAGGTGAAGTTCACGCCACAGCCGAGCGCCTTCCCAACGGCCTCCTTGCCGGCGAAACGCGCAGCGTAGTGCTGCGCCGGGTTCGCACGGGAGTCGCAATACGTTCGCTCGGCCTCCGTGAAGCACCGTTCGCGAAACCCCGGCCGAGCAAGCGCCCGAGCAACGCGTTCGATCTCGATCAGGTCGACGCCGATCCTCACCCTGCGATTCTGCCGCAAGCCCGCCAAGGCCGCGCAGGGACGGCAAGCGCCGCGGTCCAGCGGCAGCCGGGTATCCACCGCGAAGCAAGCCCGCCAACGGCGGGCGCGCAGCGGACGGCAAAGCCGGCCGCGAAGTAGAGGCGCCGAAGGCGCCGGTCACCACCGCGAAGCAAGCCCGCCAACGGCGGGCGCGCAGCGGACGGCAAAGCCGGCCGCGAAGCAGAGGCGCCGAAGGCGCCGGTCACCACCGCGCCTGTGTCGAGCCGTACCGGGCTCGACGAACCTTCGCGACCTGGCACCCCCCAGGGCGCGGCCACCGGCCTCCGCCAGCTTGCCCATAAACGGCGCCTACCGGCGCCTCCACTCCGCGGCCTGGCGCCCTCCGGGCGCGGCCGCTGCGCGCCGGCCTCGGCCGGCTTGCCATAACCGGCGCCTACCGGCGCCTCCACTCCGCGGCCTGGCGCCCTCCGGGCGCGGCCGCTGCGCGCCGGCCTCGCGCCGGCTTGCTTATTCCACCGTGACGGTTTTCGCGAGGTTTCGAGGCTGGTCGACGTTCAGACCTCGGAGCCGGGCGATCCTGTAGGCGAGCAGCTGAAGCGGTACGACAGCGAGCGCCGCCTGGAGGAACGGGTGTGTCCGCGGGACGTAGATCACGTCCGTTGCGTGGTGCTGGATGTCCTCGTTCCCGTCGGTCGCAATCGCGATCACGTCTGCTCCGCGCGCCCGAGTCTCCTGGATGTTCGAGACGACCTTGTCGTATACGTCGGAGTCGGTTGCGATGCACACGACGGGTGTCGTGTCGTCGAGGAGCGCGATGGGTCCGTGTTTCATCTCGCCTGCCGAGTACGCCTCGGTCGGGATATACGAGATTTCCTTCAGCTTCAGGGCGCCTTCGAGACAGACTGGCAGGCCGATGTGGCGGCCGAGGTAGAGGAAGAACGGCTTCTGGTAGTGGCGCAGCGCAATCTCGTCGATCGGATGGTCGCCCGCCAGGAAGGTAGCGATCTTGTCCGGCAGGCTCTGAACCTCGTAGAGCAGGCGCTTGATCTCGTCCGGCGGAAGAGTCTTCCGAGCCTCGGCGAGCCTGAGCGCGAGCAGGTACATCAGCGTCACCTGCGACGTGAACGTCTTCGTCGCCGCGACCCCCATCTCGAGGCCGGCGCGCGTGTACAGGACGCTGTCGACCTCACGCGTGATCTGCGTCCCCATCATGTTCGTGATCGCGAGCGTCCTCGCGCCCTTCTCACGCGCAAGGCGCATCGCAGCGATCGTGTCTCGCGTCTCGCCCGACTGCGAGATCCCGACGACCAGCGTGTCCTTCGAGAGCACCGGGTTGCGGTAGCGCCACTCGCTCGCCGTGTCGGGCTCGCACGGAACACGGGCCCACTCCTCGATCACGTACCTCCCCACGAGGCCTGCGTGGTACGAGGTCCCGCACGAGATGACGACCATCCGGCGCAGGTTCTGAAGCTCCGTCTCGCTATAGCCGATGTCTTCGAGGACGAGGCGTCCGTGCCGGATACGTTCGCCGATCGTCTCCGCGACAGCCTCAGGCTGCTCGTAGATCTCCTTGAGCATGAACGTCTCGTACCCCTGCTTTTCCGCCGCCTCGTCGTCCCAGTCGACCTCGGACTCGATGCGCGCGATCTCGGCTCCAGCGACATCGAAGAAGCGCGCCGACCCGGCCGTGATCGCAACGATCTCACCGTCTTCGATCAGCTGCACGCGACGCGTTTCGCGAAGAAACGCCGCGATCGACGACGCGAGGAACATCTCGCCCTCGCCGACACCGACGACCAACGGGCACTGATAGCGGGCGCCGACCAGCAGACGCGGATGGCTTCGGTGGACGACCGCGAAGGCGAAGTGTCCCTCTAGCTGGCCGTATGCCTCGCGCACGGCCTCGACGAGGTCACCACGGTAGTAGCGCTCGACGAGATGAACGACGGTCTCTGCATCGGTCTCTGACGTGAACACGTGCCCCTCGTCCTCGAGCGACTGACGGAGCTCCCGATAGTTCTCGACGATCCCGTTGAGAACGACAGCGACATCGTTCTCGGGCGAGCCGACCAGTGGATGGGCGTTCTCCAGGCACACTCGCCCGTGTGTGGCCCAGCGCGTGTGGCCGATGCCCGCCGTGGCAAGGGAGCCATTCGGGCCCGCCTCGAGTCGAAGCTGCGCAAGATTCCCGACGGCCCTCACAGCCTCGAGGCCGCTCTCGTCGATCAGGCAGATGCCCGCGGAGTCGTATCCGCGGTACTCGAGACGCTCGAGGCCCTGCAGCAGCAGGTCCTTCGCGCCTCTCTCCCCGACATATCCGATGATCCCGCACACCTGAAGCTCCCTCCTTCAAGTTTGTGCCATCCAGCCGATATCGGCAAGGGATGGCCGAACTTCAGGCTCAAATCCCGATCTCCTGCTCGACGAGGACGGCCATGGTAGCACAGAGATAGTGCGCCTCCTCGTCGTTTTCGGCCTCGGCGAGAACGCGCACGACTGGCTCCGTGCCAGACGGTCTCACGAGAATGCGACCGCGTTCGCCGAGACGCTCGTTCTCGTCTTCGACGGCACGGACCAGACCGTCGGGGAGCTTCTTCGTGCGTACGCGCACATTACGCTTGGCTTGCGGCCAGCGCGGCATGACAGCCGCGGCTTCGGCAAGCGTCGAGCCCGTCTCCGCCAGGACGCTACACAGGAGCAGCGCGGCCGCCAGGCCGTCTCCGGTCGAGTGGTCGCGAAGATAGATCAGGTGCCCGGACTGCTCCCCTCCGAGCACGCCTCCTTCGCGATGCAGAGCCTCGAGCACGTATCGATCGCCGATGTCCGTCGTGACCACCCGGATGCCATGATCCGCCATGAGACGATGAAACCCGAGGTTCGTCATGGAGGTGACGGCCACCATGTCGACACCCAGATGTAGCGCGAGAATGGCGATGACCTGATCCCCGTCGATCTCATGCCCCTCGGCGTCCACCGCAAGCATTCGGTCACCGTCGCCGTCGAAGGCCACACCGAGATCGCATCCCTTCTTACGCACGGCCTTTGAGAGCGAGCGCAGGTCGGTCGCCCCGCAGCCCGCGTTGATCCCGTTCGCGGGATCAACGCCGACGGCGCTGACGTCGGCGCCGAGCCGCCGGAACGCCTGCGGCCCGATCTCGTACAGCGCCCCGTTGGCGCAATCGACAGCGACACGCAAGCCTTCGAATGACCGCCCGAACCGTTCACAGACCCAATCGGTATAGCGATCCGAAAGCCCCGTGACGACCTCGATCTTCCCGGTGTTCGACCCCGAGGAGCCGAGGAGTCCCTCGACCGCCTCCTCCTGGTCGTCGGTCAGCTTCGTCCCGGAGGCGAAGAACTTGACACCGTTGTAGGCGGCGGGGTTGTGAGACGCCGAAACCACAGCTCCGCTGGCCTCCGCAAGGAGCGCAACCGCTGGGGTCGGCAGGACACCTCCGAGGAGCACGTTGGACCCACCGGAGACGAGACCGCTTGCGAGCGCGCGCTCGACCTCCGGGCCGGAGACCCGCGTATCCCGTCCAATCAGGACACCCGCTCCGTCGCTCCAGCGGGCGAAGGCACGGCCGAGACGCTCCACCAGCTCGGGTGTGAAGTCTTCCCCGAAGATCCCGCGAACGCCGTCGGTTCCGAAGTAGCGACGTGTCATCGACGGGCGCCAGCTGGCTCGACGTCCGAGCTCATCCTCTGGTCACGAAGCAATGGTTGGCTCCCGCTCTCGTTGGTACGGCCGCTGCCGCGGCCGTGGGCCTTCGCGGCCGGCTCCGCCGTCGCTGCTGCGCGGCGCTTCGCTCCTGCCCATCCGTACGGCCGCTACCGCGACCGTGAGCCTTCGCAGCCGGCTCCGCCGTCTGCTGCGCGGCGCCTTCGGCGCCTTGCATTATCTCTTCGAGAACTGCGGGCGCTTGCGGGCCTTCTTCAGCCCTGCCTTCTTGCGCTCGACCTGGCGGGCATCGCGCGTCAGGAAGCCCTCGCGCTTGAGCGTCACGCGGAGGTTCGGGTCGGCCTCGACGAGCGCGCGAGCGATGCCATGACGAAGCGCGCCTGCCTGTCCGGCGATGCCGCCCCCGTGAAGTCGTGCCCGGAGATCGAACTTCCCCTCGACACCGGCGATACGGAGTGGCGACGTTGCCGCCGTCCGGAGAGAGTCTCGTGGAAAGTAATCCTCGATCGAGCGTCCGTTGATCCACGTCGTACCGTCGCCGGGACGGAGAATCACGCGCGCAACGGACGTCTTGCGTTTGCCGGTGCCACGGTACTGGGCGATATCGCTCACTCTGCTGTCGTCCTTCGGGTCGCGATCTGGAGCGGCTCCGGCTGCTGCGCTTCGTGCGGATGATCCGGGCCCGCATAGATCTTCAGCTTTACTATCTGGGCGCGGCCGAGCTTGTTGCGCGGCAGCATCCCCTTCACTGCCTTGCGGATGACCTCGGTCGGCCGCCGCTCGAGCTGCTCGGCGAGCGTGCGCGACCTGATGCCCCCCGGGTAGCCGGAATGGCGGTAGTACAGCTTCTGCTGGAGCTTCTTTCCGGTCACGCCGATCTTCTCGGCGTTCACGACGACGACGAAGTCGCCGGTGTCGACGTGCGGCGTGTAGCCGGGCTTCCGCTTTCCGCGCAGCGCGTCGGCGATCTGCGTCGACAGGCGGCCGAGCGTCTGCCCCTCGGCATCGACCACGTACCACCGGCGCTCGACGTCTGCAGGCTTTGCGTTCCAGGTTTTCATGGCATCACAGAAAAGTGGCGGACAGGGCGTCCGCCGAGCGCGGATTGTAGCAGCCCCCGGCGAAAAGCCGCCGCTCCGCCATGCGACGGATGCCTGACCGCAGCAACGCCGAGTGCCCGCCCGGCAACCTGCCCGACGGCGATCACACGACGACCCTCCGCGAGCGCCTCGACGAACGCGAGACCTGCCTCCACCTCGTCCTTCGACGGTGGTCGGTTCGAGGCCGGCTCACCCTCACGGTGTGGATGGGCTGGAAGGACGTTCCAGAGCATCACCTCGGACTCGAGCTCGAGCTCGCCGAGCACACGGTGGACGATCGTCGCGGTCGCCTCCGCCGGGCCGGTGCCCGTGAGCTGACGCTCGGATGTGAACGGGATTCCCGACACCCGGGTTCCGCGATATCCCGGCGCCTCACCGACCAGCAGGAACCGCGCATGCAAGTGGCGCTCGAGGTACGAGAGGAGACGCGAGCGCCGGCGCTGCGCACCGTCGCCATCACGGTAGAAGTTGAACGCGCGGCCGAACGATGCGGCCGCAAGGTCATCGACGAAGACGCTGGGCTCCATCGCCGCGTAGCGTACGCGGCCGATGCCGCAGTCCACGACGCCTCTCTATGCGGGTGGGTTTCTCGGACCGTTCGGCGGGGCGATGCTGGTAGCGCTGATCCCGAGCGTGGCGGACGGGCTCGACACGTCCGTCGGGCTCGTGGCGGCTGCGATCACCGCATACATGATCCCGTTCGCGACCCTCCAGCTCTTCTCCGGGACGATCTCCGAGCGGATCGGTCCCGGCCGAACCGTCCGAACGGCATACCTCGCGTTCGGAACGGCGGCGCTCCTCTGCACGTTCGCCCCGGACATCTGGTCGTTCATCGCCGGCAGAGCGCTCATGGGTGCGTCGAACGCCTTCCTCACGCCGATTCTCCTCGCCGCGCTCTCGGAAGCCGTGCCACCAGGCGTGCTCGGCCGGAGCGTCGGAACATTCGCGGCGGTGCAGGTTGCCGGACTCAGCCTTGCGCCCGTCCTCGGAGGCGCCCTGGGAGAGATCTCGTGGCGGCTTGCATTCGGGCTCGTCGCGGTGGTCTCCTTCGGCCTCGCTCTGTGGCGCGTCGAGGTGCAGGGCCGAGCCGAAAGGGATCGCGCGTCGTTGCGTGATCTCGTCAACCGCTGGATCGGGCTTCTCTCGGCCACGGCGATGGCCGGCTATCTCGGCTTCACGGCTATCGGATTCGTCGTCGCCCTCGTGTCCGCGAAGGAATTCGGGCTCGGGTCGGCGGGGAGCGGGCTTGTCGTTGCGTCGTACGGCGTCGGCGGGATCGTCTTCGGGCGCTACGCAGGAACCATCGCCGACCGCGTCGGACGACCGGCAACTGCTCTCGGCGGGACGCTCGCCTGCGCCGCGGGAGTGCTCGGCATCGCATTCGCCCCGACAGCGTGGAGTGTCGCCGTCATCTTCTTTGCGGTCGGCTGCGCCTCGGCGTTCGTCTGGGCCGGACTGAACACGATCGCGGTCGAGGCCTTTCCGGACAACCGCGCCGGAGCAGTCTCGGCCTACAGCGCGTTCAAGTTCGTCGGCGTGGCCATCGCGCCGCTCGTCTACATCCCGCTCTTCGAGACTGACACCCGCACCCCGTTCCTGCTCGCGGCCGTCTTCTCGGTGCTCACCGCGATCCTGATCGTCCCGTGGTTCTCGCGGTACCGGCTCAACCCAGGCGGGGGCGCAGCGTCTCCGGGGTTCGCCGACCCGGGCGCTTGACCTAAGCCAGGTCGAGAACCCGCTTGATACTCCGTACGGCCTGGCCGATCCGGTGCTCGTTCTCGACGAGGGCGAAGCGGACGAAGCCGTCACCGCCGGGGCCGAAGCCGACACCCGGACTCACGGCGACCTTCGCCTCGCGCGTCAACATGGTCGCGAAGTCGAGCGAGCCGCCTGCCGCAAACACCTCGGGGATCGGCGCCCAGACGAACATCGTCGCGCGTGGCTTCGGGAACTCCCACCCGACGCGGGCGAGGCCGTCGCAGAGCGCGTCGCGACGCGAACAGTAGATGTCTCGGACGACCTCCGGATAGTCCGGGTTCTCGTTCATTGCGATGATCGAGGCGATCTGAATCGGCTGAAACGTCCCGTAGTCGAGATACGACTTGAGCCGTGCCAGCGCCTGCACCACCTTCGCGTTCCCGAGCAGGAAACCGACGCGCCAGCCGGCCATCGAGAACGACTTCGTCAGCGTGTACAGCTCGACGGCCACCTCATCAGCGCCTTCGACCTGGAGAATCGACGGCGGGTCGTAGCCGTCGAAGCCGAGATCCGCGTATGCGAAGTCGTGGACGAGCAGGACATCGTTCTCCCGCGCGAAGTCGACTGCCCGTTGCATGAACTCGAGATCGACGGTCGCAGTCGTCGGATTGTGCGGAAAGGAGATGATGATCACGCGCGGGCGTGGCCACGAGCGCTCGAAGGTCTCGACGATGTTGCCGAACAGGTTTTCCTCCGGGCCCATGGGTACCCGAGCCACGTCGGCGCCGGCGAGCACCGGCGCGTAGATGTGGATCGGGTAGCTCGGGCTCGGAACGACGGCGGAGTCACCGGGCTGGAGCAGTACCCACATGAGGTGCGAGAGCCCCTCTTTAGCTCCAATCGTCGTAATCGCCTGCGTCTCGGGGTCGAGCGCGACGCCGAACTTGCGGTCGTAGAGATCGCAGATCGCCTGCCGCAGCTTCGGGATCCCCCGACTCGACGAGTACCGATGGTTCCGCGACTTCTGCGCCGCTTCGCAGAGCTTGTCGACGACGTCTGGGGGAGACGGAATATCCGGGTTCCCGAAGCCGAGATCGATCACGTCCTCGCCGGCCCGGCGCAGCTCGACCTTGAGCTGATCCATGACCGCGAAGACGTACGGCGGCAGCCCGCCGATCCGCCGAAACTCGAGTCCGAAGTCGGTAGCCAGATCCGGGCGTCGTGTCGCACTCACCCGGCCATGCTAGCCAGCGGGCTGGGACGGCATCGCTACGATGCCAAGCCGTGCGGTTCAAACTTGTGCTCTTCATCACGATTATCCTCGCCGCCCTTGCGTTCGCACCTGTCGCGGGTGCCGTCAAGGCGAAGACGATCGACCGCGTCCTTCGCGGGTTCGAGTCTCCTCTTGCAGGTCACGGGAGGGCCTTCGTCGAGGAGGGGAGGAAGAACGGCATCCATCCCCTCTTCCTCCTCGCGATCACTGGCTTCGAGTCGACCCTTGGCCGTGCCGATACGTGCGGCCGCAAGAACCCATTCGGGTGGGGCCCCTGCAACGATTTCAAGACCTGGGATGCGGCGATCCGAGCGGTCGCGGCAGGACTCCGGCGCGGATATGTCGAGGACGGGCTCGACGGCCCGTGGGAGATCGGCGAGCGCTACTGCGGCTGCCCGAGCTGGAAGAAGGGCATCACGCGCTGGTGGAAGGAGTTCGCCGACCCGCCCGTGCGCGCGACGTGGCCAGGCGCGTAGCGCCGCGCAGCGGACGGCAAAGCCGGCCGCGAAGCAGAGGCGCCGAAGGCGCCGGTCACCAGCGCGAAGCAAGCCCGCCAAGGCGTGCGCGCAACGGACGGGGAAAGCCGGCCGCGAAGCAGAGGCGCCGAAGGCGCCGGTCGACCAACGAGGATACGGCCGCTACCGCGGCCTGAACTTCGCGGCCTGGCGCCCTCCGGGCGCGTCCGCTGCGCGAGCCGCTACCGCGGCTCTTGCCGAATACGACCGTCGCGGCCGGCTTACCCCGTCCGTGAACGGCGCCTCCGGCGCCTCCACTTCGCGGCCTGGCGCCCTTCGGGCGCGTCCGCTGCGCGAGCCGCTACCGCGGCTCTTGCCGGATACGGCGCCTCCGGCGCCTGGACGTCGCGGCCGGCTAACGCCGTCCGCTGTGCGGCCCGCCGAAGGCGGGCCTTACTCCCACTCGATGGTGGCGGGCGGCTTCGAGGAGATGTCGAGCACGACGCGGTTCACCTCGGGAATCTCGTTGATGATGCGCGAGGAGACGGTCTCGAGCAGGTCGTAGGGCAGCCGCGCCCAGTCGGCGGTCATCGCGTCCTCCGAGGTGACCGCACGGATCACGATCGGGTACGCGTAGGTGCGAGAGTCGCCCTGCACACCGACCGAGCGAATCGCCGGGAGCACGCAGAAGCTCTGCCAGAGCTCACGGTAGAGACCGGCCCGGCGCACCTCCTCCTGGAGGATCGCATCCGCCTCGCGAACGATGTCCAGCCGCTCACGCGTCACGTCGCCGATGATCCTGATCGCAAGCCCAGGCCCCGGGAACGGCTGGCGCCAGACCATTGCCTCGGGCAGGCCGAGCTCTTCTCCGACCCGACGGACCTCGTCCTTGAAGAGCATCCGCAACGGTTCGACGAGCTCGAAATCGACGTCCTCCGGGAGTCCACCAACGTTGTGGTGGGACTTGATCGTCTCGGCGACGCCCTCGCTCCCGCCGGACTCGATCACGTCCGAGTAGAGGGTCCCCTGCACGAGATAGGGAACGTCGCCGAGGCGGCGCGCCTCCTCTTCGAAGACGCGGATGAACTCCTCGCCGATGATCTTCCGCTTCTGCTCGGGGTCGTCGACCCCAGCGAGCTGAGTAAGGAAGCGCTCCTCGGCCTCGACATGGACGAGCGGGACGTGGAAGTGGCGCTCGAACGTCTCGACGACCTGGCGAGCCTCCTCCTTGCGCAGGAGGCCGTGGTCGACGAAGACGCAGGTGAGTTGGTCGCCGACCGCCTTGTGCACGAGCAGCGCGGCGACAGCCGAGTCGACGCCGCCCGACAGCGCACAGAGCACGCGCGCACGACCGACCTGCGCGCGAATCCGCTCCACCTCGACCTCGATGACCGACGCGGGCGTCCAGAGTGGCGGGGCATCGGCGACGTCGTAGAGGAAGTTCTTGAGAATCTCGGTTCCGTGGCTCGTGTGCAGGACTTCCGGGTGAAACTGCACGCCGTAGATGCCGTGCTGTTCGTCCTCGAACGCAGCGATCGGCGTCGACGTCGACCCGGCGGTCACCCGCGCGCCTGGCGGCGCTGCGGTGACGGAGTCACGATGACTCATCCACGACACTTGCCCGGGCGGAAGGCCTGCAAAGAGCCTGCTCTCTGCTTCGGCCCGGAGGTCGGTTCGGCCGAACTCCGACACTCCCGTCCGCTCGACGCGACCTCCGAGCTCCTGGGCCATCAGCTGCATGCCGTAGCAGATGCCCAGAATTGGAACGCCGGCCGAGAAGATGCCCGGATCGACGACGGGCGCGCCCTCTGCGTACACGGATGCCGGCCCACCGGATAGGACGACCGCACGGGCGTGACGGCGGGCGACCTCATCAGGGCCGATCGTCGCGGGCACGAGCTCCGAATACACGCGGCACTCACGAATCCGGCGCGCGATCAGTTGAGCGTACTGGCCCCCGAGATCGACGACGAGGACCGGCCGCTCCTCCGGCTCCGAGTCACGTACCGGCAACGGGACGACCTCGGCGCTCACGCGCGCCCCTCGCCGAGGAACGCTCGGGCGTCGTGGGTTGGCGCGAAACCGCTCACGGGCCGAGACGGTAGTTCGGAGACTCCTTCGTCATCGAGACATGGTGCGGATGGCTCTCTCGCAGACCCGCCGCGGACATGCGGACGAATCGGGTCTGGGTGCGCATCTCGTCGATCGTTCCCGTGCCGCAGTAACCCATGGCCTGCCTGAGGCCGCCGACGAGCTGGTAGATGATGTTGGTGACGGTCCCCTTGTAGGGAACGCGCCCCTCGATTCCCTCGGGCACGAGCTTCGCGACCTGGTCGCGCTCGGCCTGGAAATACCGGTCCTTCGAGTACGAGCGGGCTTTCATCGCGCCGATCGAGCCCATCCCGCGATACTCCTTTACGCGCTCGCCCTGGTAGAGGACGACGTCGCCCGGACTCTCGTCGGTACCGGCGAGCAGACTGCCGAGCATGACCGAGTCTGCCCCGGCCGCGACCGCCTTCGCCACGTCTCCCGAGAACTGGATGCCGCCGTCGGCGATCACGGGGATGCCGTAGGGGGCAGCCGCCCGGGCGCAGTCGTAGACCGCCGTGACCTGGGGCACTCCCACCCCTGCCACGACCCGGGTCGTGCAGATCGAGCCAGGTCCGATGCCGATCTTCACCGCGTCTGCTCCGGCCTCCGCAAGCGCCTCGGTTGCCTCCGCTGTGGCGATGTTGCCGGCAATGACCTGCACGTCGAACCGCTGCTTGAGCCGCCGCACCGTCTCGGCGACGCCGCGCGAATGGCCGTGCGAGGTGTCGACGACCAGGGCGTCGACCGCCTCCTCGACGAGCGCTGCGGCGCGCTCGAGCGCATCCTGACCGACGCCGACGGCGGCGGCGACCCTGAGACGCCCTTGTTCGTCCTTCGTCGCAAGGGGGTACTGGATCTTCTTCTGGATGTCCTTGACGGTGATCAGGCCCTTCAAGAAACCGCCTCCGTCGACAACCGGGAGCTTCTCGATCTTGTGACGATGCAGCACCGCCCTCGCGTCGTCGAGCGTCGTCCCGACCGGCACGGTGACGAGCCCCTCGCTCGTCATCAGGTTCGCGATCGGCTGCTGGGTGTCGTTCTCGAAGCGAAGATCGCGGTTCGTCAGGATCCCGACCAGCTTGCCCAGCTCGTCGGTGATCGGGACGCCGGAGATGTGGTACGTCTCCATCAGGTGAAGCGCGTCGGCGACCAGATCGTGCGGATGAAGCGTCACCGGCTCGACGATCATCCCTGACTCGGATCGCTTGACCTTGTCGACCTCGGCGACTTGCTCCTCGATCGAGAGGTTGCGGTGGATGACCCCGATCCCGCCCTCGCGAGCGAGGGCGATCGCCATCCGCGCCTCCGTCACGGTGTCCATCGCGGCGGAGGAAATCGGGATGGAAAGCTCGATCGAGCGCGTGAAGCGCGTGCGCGTCGACACCTCGTCCGGAAGCACGTCCGACTCGGCTGGAACGAGCAAGACGTCGTCGAACGTGATGCCTTCCTTCGAGAACTTCTGCTCGAGCTCGAGCAGCCGGCCCACGTCCTCGGGTCTCATCTCGACGCTCACGCCGCCCCCTGAATGCACGAAACCCAGGCGCACTGGTGCTGCCTGGGCTCGGATGACCTCGACTCGAACGGTGCTCTCAACGTCCAATGCATCCTATCAGCCGCTCCCGCTGCCTCAGGACGCTCCCGCCGCACGGCGTCTGTCACTCGCCTCCGACCGGCTCGAACTCCCGCACGTTGACGAGCGCTGCGAGCCGATTGACCTCGCGAACGTCGAACCGTCCTGCCCCAGCCTCGAGCACGGAGGCCGCACCCGTCGCGACAGCGGCGCGGAGCGCCTCGTCGAACGTCTTCCCGGACACCCTCGCCGCGAGGAAGCCTGCGAGGAGCACGTCACCGGAGCCGATCTTCGAAATCGGCTCGAGCTGTGGCGCGGTCGCCTCCAGACGATGCTCCGTCCGATCCTCCCGTACGAGCGCGTAGCAGCCGCCCGCATGCGTGAGCAGGACGTTCCGCGCGCCGAGATCGGCGATCTCGTCCAGCGCGACCGCCATGTCCTCGTCGCCGGAGAACTCATGCCCGACCAGCTGCTCGGCTTCACGCACGTTCGGGGAGACCAGCGCGGGCTCCGCCTCCACCCCGAGGCGGAGCGGCTCACCTTCCGAGTCGAGGACGGTCGGGACACCGCGACGGTTCGCCTCCCGGATCACCTCGAAGTAGAAGTCGTCCCCGACACCGCGCGGGAGCGATCCCGAAAGGACGATGAACTCCGCTCCCCGGGTCAGGTAGGCCAGCTTGTCGCGGAGGATCGCAAGCTCGTGCTCCTCGACCTCCGGGCCCCACTCGTTGATCTCCGTGTAGACATTCGAGGTTGGATCGACGACGGCCGTCGACGTGCGGGACTCCCCGCGAATGCGGACGAAGTCGTTGAGCAACCCTTCGGTCGTGAGCCGCTCGATGAGCTGTACGCCCGTCCGCCCACCTGCCAGGCCGGCGCACACGACCGGGACGCCCAGCCGCCTCAGTGCGCGTGCAACGTTGATTCCCTTTCCCCCGGCGCTCGAGAGCGCGGAGCTGGCCCGGTGCCGGTGCCCGAGCTGGAAGTTCGGGACGAGGAGGGTCCGGTCGATGGCCGCGTTGAGCGTGACGGTGACGATCATGCAATCGCCCCGAAGATCGAGCTCACCATGTCGCCCAGATGGTCAAGCGCCCGGCCAGCGTACCAGCGAAGCCGAGCGCCCAGGCCGGGCGCTTCGATCGTCTCGGCGGCAACGAGCGGCCGGGTCACGATCAGCTTCGACCCGTCGTAGATCCGGACCTCTCCGAGCCTCTGGCCCTGCTCGACCGGAAGCTCGACCATTGCCGGTGCGACGACCCGCTCGAGGAGCGGATGCCCGACCTGCTCGACCGCGATCACCGGGGCCGTTGCGACGAGCGAGAGCTTCCGATCGCTGAACGGGACGAGTGCCTTTGCGTATGCGTGGTCCGTTCGAACGATCGGGATCTCGCGGTACTGGTCGAAGCCCCAGTCGAGCAACTCTGCCAGATCGGCGTTGCGCTGGTCACGGGAAGGCCCGCCGAGCAGCACGGCGTAGATCGTCAGGCCGTCGCGTCGCGCTGCCGCGACCTCGCTCCAGCCGGCATTGCTCGTATGCCCTGTCTTCACGCCGATGATGTCCGGGTAGGTGAAGAGGAGATCGTTTCGATTCGTGATCGCCCGTCCTGCCACGGTGGTCGATTTGATCGTCACGAGCTTTGCGTAGAGCGGCTTGCGCATCACGACGCGGGCGAGCTTGAAGACATCTCGTGCAGACGAGTAATGGCCTGGAGCGTCCAGCCCGTCCGGCCGCTCGAAGTGGGTGTCGTCGAGTCCGAGCGCCTTTGCCCTGGCATTCATCATCGCGACGAACCGCGAGACGTCGCCCTCCCCGACGTACGACGCCAGCGTGTAGGCGGCATCGTTCGCGCTGTAGACGAGCAGCGCCGTCAGGAGCTCGCGAACGGTGAGCCGCTCGCCGGCTCGCAGGCCCAGGCTCGATTCCCCGATCGCAGTGGCCACCTTCGGAACGGTGACGACCTCGTCGGGATCGGTCCGCTCGAGCACGACGAGCGCGGTCATCATCTTCGTGATGCTCGCGATCGCACGCTCCTGACGCTGGTGCTCACCCAGGAGAACGCGCCCGGTTGCTCCGTTCCCCACGAGAACGGCGCCTGCGTTCGTGTCAGGGGGCGGCCCGGCAAGCGCTCCAGCGGCTCCCGCGAGCAGCGCTACGGCGACCGCGGCGAGAGCGGCGAGGCGGCGATGCACGACACCAAGCCTATACTCAGCCCATGTCGCTGGTTGAGCGCAGCCAGACTCCCGCCGAGATTCGCGGAGTCGAGCGGACGCTCGAGGTGCGTGTCGGTTCGCTCGGGGGATTCGAGCTGCGTCCGACACGCCTCTTCGTCTGGAAGGGCGAGGAGCGGGAGGGCCACGAGCAGCTCGTTCCCCTCGGAGAGCGACCGGCCGGGCTCGACTACCCGAGGCGCGAGACCAACCTTCGAGCGGGCTCCGTCGAGGTGCGCACGCTCGGGAACCCGCTCATGACCCTTGCGCTCGCCGGAGTCGTCGCGCTGAAGCGCTGGGCCGATGCCCCGGACGAGACCGGCCGGGTCGGCTAGAAGCTCAGACGCGTCCCGGGCCTAGCGCCACCAGGGACGTGAGCCGATAGCCCGCACCTGCTCGAGCTGATCGTCGACGCTCACAAGTCGGTGGCGAACGTGCTCGATCCAGTTCCCAGCCCACGCAATGCCCAACAGGTGCTCGATCTGGAGCCTCGACGGGTTGCGGCCGCATGCGCCGACGCAGGCGCTGACGATTCCGGCCGTTCCGAAATCGTCGCCGACCAGGACCGCCCGGCCCGTGCGAGCCTTCCCCCCGACGGCGTCGGCGGCACCCTGGATCTCATGGTGAAGGCCGTCGAGATCGTGCTCAATCGACGCGGCTGCCGCATCGAAGCCAGAGACGGCCCGTACACCCGCGTCCGTGTCGCGACTGCGTCGCCGACGAGCCGCAGGTGCTCTCCGAAACCCAGGATCCCTCCCCACACCTGAGGCGTCAAGGTCTTGGGTCCACGCTCGTTGAGGTACGTCGAGAAAGCTTCCCCGGCGCGGAGGCCTGACGTCGTCGCGGCCGCTGCGAGCGCCGTCACCGGCTCGCCTGGAGGCCACTTCAGTGCGTCGTCGATCGTCCCCTTCACGTAATCGCCTCCCGCCTCGAGCAGGGCGGAGAGAGCGCTTCGAAGCTGGCCGCGCGCGCCACGCGGCCAGAGCAGGACACCGACGACGATGCTCGTCGCGCAGCCGATCAGGATGTCCTCGACGCGAATCAGCCCGGTTCTCCAACCCTGGGGCTCGATGAGGTTGAACAGGACGACGACTGTCACCGTAAACATGGCCTGCCCGACGATCACGTGGATGGCGGTTGGGGTGTAGACGGCGAGGAAGACGCAGATCGGCAGCAGCACCCACAGCGCCGTCTCGCTCTCGCCAACGGCGAGGAGGGCTGCGGTTGCGAGCCCGAATCCCGCGAGTGTGCCCGCGAGCGCCTGCCATGCAGCGAAGCTCGTCGTGACCGCATTCGACTTCAGAACGGTCATCGTTCCGAGAACGACCCAGAATGCGTGGTCTAGGCGGGCCAGGTCGGCGATGAGGATCGCGAGCCCCAGCGCTATCGCGGCCCTGAGGCCGGAACGGAACCAGACCGAGTCCGGGCGTAGGTGGCTCTCCAATATCACCCACAAGCTCTTCACGGTTCCGGTGAGACTGCCCTGCGGGACGAGCGGGGGGATCTCGAACGCGTCCGGATCGACCCGCTGGCCTCCGAGGATCGCGGCGTTCTCGGCGATCGACACGGTCAGGTACGACAGCATGCGAAGCCGGAACGAGCGATCGATGCTTCTGCCGATCGCGCCGGCGTCCTCTCCGTCGACCAACCCCTTGGCCAGGGACGCCGCCACGGATTCGTAGTAGCTCTCGCGTTCGGCCTCGAGCGCATGACTCTCGACCGCGGCGCCGGGTTCTCCGAGGCCGGATGCGGCATCACGCAGCGTCGAGACCGTGGCTGCGCCGAGACTCGCGTCCCGCTCGTCGAACGGCTTGCCCAAGTCACGATCGGTGACGAGCTCCAGCGCCAACGCATGGAACCAGGAGAGCTCCTCGACGAGATAGGCGATCGCCTGATCGTGAGCCGTGGGCCCAGCCGGCCGGTACGGCATCGACCGGTAGAACCGGCGCATGGCCACCATCGCCTCGGTTGACGCTCGCGACAGGCTTTCGAGGGCCGTGGCGGAGACCCCTGACGTGAGCGTGGCATCGACGAGAGCCACTGCTGCGTCGATCGCCTCCTCGATGAGGCGCTTGAGCCTACTGCGGTCATGGCGCGGCCAGAGAAAGAGGGCCGCCACGGTGCAGGCGGCGCCGGCGAGCCCCCAGCCGGCGATCCTCGACGGGATCGCCGCAGCATCGTCGGGGACGGCGACGGCAAGGACGAACGAAAGCGACGCCGCAAGGCCACCTGCGGCGACGTATCCCCCGAGCACCGCTCCGAAGACGATCGCGAACGCGACGACAGCCATGCCCGCAGCCGCGATCCAGGCATTGCCGCTGAGGACGGTCCCAAGGCTGATGAGTATTGCCCCACAGGCCGTCAGGAGGAGATAGGCGGCGAGCCGTGCACGCGGCAGCCCCGCCGAAGTCCGCGAACGCGAGCATCGAGAACGACCCGAAGGCGGCGAACAGGGAGAGCTGCGTGTTGTCGAACGCAACGGTGGTGATTCCGAAGAGCGCGGGCATCACCAGTGCCGTTCGGGCCGCTCGCCGCAACGCCGTGTGGCTCGGATCGTGCGCCGCGAGGTTCATGGCGCCGCATCGTACGCAACCCCCACGGCCGGGCATACGCACGCCCACCGAGGTCGTACACTTCCCGCAAGCGACCCTGGAGGCACGTGTGACGAGCCTGGTCGAGCCGGAGGGCAGGCGGCCGAACGACTCGGCAGTCCTGCTCCTCGTGCCGTTCCTCGTGTTCGCGTGGATCACGCTCGTCTTCGCGACTGCGGCGAACGTGAATCGCCTCGCCCAGGGCGATGCGAAGCCGAAGTACTTCGACCTCTTCTTCAGCGACCCGATCCACATGAAGGTGTGGCTGGCGTCGGTCGTGGCGCTACTGGCGCTGTTTCAGGTCTTCAGCGCGGCATGGATCTTCCGGAAGCTCCCGTGGACGCGGCCGGCATGGATCGGCACCGCGCACCGGTGGTCAGGCCGGACGGCATTCCTTCTCAGCCTGCCGGTCGCCTACCACTGCATCTTCCTCCTCGGGTTCCAGGAGTACTCGACCAGGGCCCTCGCCCATTCGCTGCTCGGCTGCTTCTTCTACGGCGCGATCGCGGCGAAGGTGACAGTCGTCCGGATGCGCGGCCTTCCCGGCTGGGCGCTTCCCATCGCCGGGGGGCTCGTCTTCGCGATCCTGATCGCCCTCTGGTATACGAGCTCGCTCTGGTTCTTCGAGAACAGCGGCTTCGCCCTCTGATCAGGCGACGCGAACGCGCTGTCCAGGCTCGAGGGCGAGTGGGTCGACGTCGGGGTTGAGCGTGAGCAGGACCTCGACCGACGTCCCGAACCGGGTCGCGATCGCTTCGAGGGTGTCGCCCGTC
Source organism: uncultured Thermoleophilia bacterium (assembly GCA_963710975.1). Lineage (GTDB taxonomy): Bacteria > Actinomycetota > Thermoleophilia > Gaiellales > Gaiellaceae > JBBQXH01. Next base: position 399,441 of record CAVQCG010000001.1, read on the forward strand.
TTCACCTTGTAGAACTTCTTCTTCCCCGGCGCAGCGTCCGTTTCACCGAGATCCGTCGTCACCTCCACCGCGGTACCCGATCCGGCGGTCGAGGCCGACGAAGCCGGGCCATCGTCGAGCGCGCGCTGGACGACCACGACGAGGACGACGACCGCGAGAACGAACACGATCGGGGCAACGATCCGCGTCAACCAGATGCGACCTCTGTCCATGCCTCGTCTACCAGCCCGACGCCGCCCAGATCTCGCCGCGAAGATGCGCCGCCGACTGGCGCGCTGCGCCACGCCAGTCGTCCGTGTCAGACCGGAAGGCGTACATGATCGCGCGGGAGACCGGGACGAGAGCGCTCGCCGGTCCGCTCGTGAACGCGCGCGACACATCGCCCGGACGAGCCCCCTGTGCGCCGATGCCGGGCAGCAAGAGCACAGACCGGGGGAGCAATCGGCGTGCCTCGCCGATCGCACGGGGGTAGGTGGCACCAACCACCGCGCCGACACTCGAGAGCCCGCGTTCCCCGACGAGATCCGCGCCCCAGTCCTCGACGAGCTCGGCGACGTGATGCCAGACCGGTCGGCCGTCCGAGAGCACGAGGTCCTGGATGTCGGCGCTGCCCGAATTGGATGTCTTGACGAGGCAGAAGAGTCCCGCTCCCGACCGGCGGCAGGCCGCGAGCATGGGCTCGAGTGAGTCCCTTCCCAGATACGGGTTGACGGTCAGCGCGTCGGCGACGGGCAAACGCCCGTCGCGAGGTTCGACATAGGCGGCGGCGTACGCGCGGGCGGTCGAGCCGATGTCGCCGCGCTTGCCGTCGGCGATGACGATCAACTCGGCGGCACGCGCATAGTCGCACACCCCCTCGAACGCTCTGATTCCGTCCGCCCCGAGAGCCTCGAAGAACGCAAGCTGCGGCTTGACGCCGACGACGTACTGGGCGACCGCGTCGATGATCCCGCGGCAAAAGCGCTCACACGCTTCAGCGGCCGCGAAACGGCCCGTATGGGTGGCTCCTCTCAGCTCGACGGGGAGAAGCTCCGGCCGCGGATCGAGGCCGATGACGAGCTGGCTTCGCTTCCGCTCGACGGCCTCGGCGAGCCGGTCGCCAAACGAGCCGGCGAGTACCGAGGACGCGTCTTTCAACTCGCTGGCCATCCCTGCCTAGGCTAGATGATCCACCGGCGTCACCCGGCTGCGCGTGAGTGCGCAGAGATCGGCCACGGTGCGCGCACCACGATCGGTGGCGACGTCGAGCAGCTGGACGAGGATCTCTGTGGTCGCGCGCGCATCCGGGAGGGCGCGATGACATGGCACACTCGAGGTTCCGTAGAAGTCAGCGAGAGCGGCAAGGCTTGCCCGCTCGATCCGATCGCCGAGAAGCCGCCGCGCAAGCACCATCGTGTCGACGAGTGGGCTTGCGACGCGGTCGCCCCCCATCCTGACGAGCTCCTGGTCGAGAAACGCGATGTCGAACCGCACGTTGTGCCCGACGATGACCGCGTCGCGCGTGAAGGAGAGGAGTCGACGAACGGCCCGCGGCGCAGGGCAGCCGTGGCTGAGCACGATGTCGAGCTCGCGGCAGACCTCGCCACCCTGGAGGAGCACGCCCCCGATCTCCGAGATCTGGGCGGCGCCGGCGACGAAGCCCGTCGTTTCGAGGTCGATGACGGCAAAGCGAGCCTCGTCGAGCGCGACATCGGCTCCCGGTGGCGGAGCGAGCTCGATGGCGCTGCCCCTCCGGACCAGCCGGGCATCTCGCGCCACGACGTCGTCGAGGAGCGCCTGAACGACGGGCTCCGGGCCTGCGGTCAGAGCGAGGAGGATCCGGCCAGCCTCCGCGACCGGAACGCTCCCACGGCGCTCGACGACACGAGCGAGCCGGTCGGCTGCGTCGACTCGAACGAGCATCGCCTCCACTCTAGGCGAACGTACGTTCCTGCGCTCCGTCCCTCGGACGGCGAGGGCCGCGCTAGGCGGCCCTCGGAGGATCGACAGCGGTCTGGCGCTACCCGCGAACAGCTGCCTTCAGCGCGCTCCCCGCCGTGAACTTGGGCACATTCGCGGCCGGAATATGCACCTTCTCCGTGGGGTTTCGAGGATTCACGCCCTGGCGGGCGGCGCGGTGGACCCTCGAGAACTTGCCGAAGCCCGTGAACGTCACCGAATCGCCTTTCTTCAGCGCATCCTCGATCGTCTCGAGCATCGCATCTACCGCGTCAGCGGCCGCGCGCTTCGAGAGTCCACTCTTGTCAGCCACCTGATCGATGAACTCCGCTTTTGTCACTTTCGCCCACTCCCCTCGAGGTCGACGGTACCTAAAGCTTCTCCTGATCGCGGGAGCCTAGCAGGAGGGTCGGTTGCTCTCAACGATGCGGGTTTGCGGATGACTCAGGCCGTGCTCAGCTGCTGCGCGCTGAAAAGTCGAACGAGCCGGACGCCGAGAGCCGCGAGAGCGTCGGCGCCACCCTCTTCCCGGTCGACGACGCAGATCGCCGTGCGGCACTCGAGCCCCGCCGCTCGGAGGCTGTGAACCGCGTCTGCCGCCGCCCCGCCCGAGGTCACGACATCCTCCACGAGACACACGAGCTCGCCTGGCTCGGAGACGCCCTCGAGGAGCCTATCCGTCCCGTAGCCCTTGCTGGCCTTGCGGACGATCAGGAACGGAAGACCCGACGCAAGCGACGCAGCTGCCGCGAGAGCGACTGCACCCAGCTCGGGCCCGGCGAGGCGAACCGCGCCTGGCTCCTCCGCCTGAACGGCCGCGGCGATGCGCGATCCGAGTGGGGCCAGCAACTCTGGTCGTGTCTCGAAGCGGTACTTGTCGAGGTAGTACGTCGAGCGCCTCCCCGAGCGGAGCAGGAAGTCGCCCTCGAGGTAGGCATGGGCCCGGATCAGCCGGGCGAGCTCGGCATCGTCCACGCTTACGCAGCGAATCGAGCGGCTGCGACAACGTCGCGGGCGAGCGGCAGGAGCCGCTCAGCATCCACCGAGCCCGGCTCGATCGAGATCATCGATCCGTCGGCGAAGTACAGATCGATGTGATCCTGCTTCCGGGAGCGTCGGCGCCACATGACGGCACCGGCCAGAGCGGCGGCTCCGATCACGACGCCGGTGAGAACCTTACCCCGCGCCATTTCCCGATCCCTCCTCGGATGCTTCCTTCTCGGCCTTCTTCGACCCTGACCGCGCCTTCGGCTTCGGGGTCAGACCTTCTCCCGCGACGTGACGGAGGCAGGTCTTGAGGTCGTAGAACACGAGCCCGACAGTCGGGTCGGGCGTCGTCACGGCCGCGAGCACTCGATCGTCGTCGCGTACGGCGAAGACGCATGCGTCGGGAATCACGGCCTGGAGCTGCACGAGCTTCTCGCGCGCATCGGCGCCGCCCATGCTCTCCTCGGCCGCCGTGAAGAGCTCTCGCGCGGCGCGAGCGACGGCGTCCGAGCGAGCGCTGTCGGTCATGCTCGATGCGATGACCGTGCCCGCAGAATCGAGGATCACCGCTGCTTCGATCTGAGTGGAGATCTCGGTCAGGTCGGCGAGAGCCTGGGCCGCGTCCATGCCGAGCACGCTAGCACACCTTCCGTAGCCGGGCAGCGCCCTCGAAACGTTCTCAGGGTGAGACTGCGGCAAGGAGTGCGCGGGCCGCTCTCGCCCGGTGACTGCGCGACTCCTTCCAGTCCTCGCCGAGCTCTCCGACCGTCTTCTGTTCACCGCTGGGAATGAAGACCGGGTCGTATCCGAAGCCCGCAGAGCCGCGCCGCCGATCTGCGATCGACCCTTCGAGCTGCCCGTTCGCAACGTACTCGACTCCAGCCGGGTCGATAGCGACGATCGTGCACCGGTACCGTGCCGCCCGGCTCTGCGCGGCATCCGCTGCGAGCTCGACGAGGAGCCGCTCGACGTTCTGGTCGTCGGTCGCGTTCGACCCGGCGAACCGGGCGGAGCGGATGCCCGGAGCACCACCCAATGCGTCGACCTCGAGGCCCGAGTCCTCTCCGATGACCCACTCGGCCGGCGCGACGTGCGGGCGCCCCCACCTCGCTTTGGCCCGGGCATTCTCCTCGAAGGTCGCTCCGACCTCCTCGCCGATACCTGCCGTATCGAGAGGACGCAGGTCCCAGTCGGGCAGCGACCGCCGAAGCTCTCTGAGCTTGCCGGGGTTTCCTGAGACGAGCGCCGCCTTCACCGCCAGCCGCTTCAGTTCGCCTGGGTCTCTCACTTCCCGTCAGGCGCGATCGAGCGCCTGCTGCTGGCGCTCTGCGATCACGGCGATCCCGGCCGTCGCAAGATCGACCAGCCCATCCAGGCTGACTCGAGTGAACGGTGTCGTCTCGGCCGTCGCCTGAATCTCGATCAGGCGCCCACTCCCCGTCATCACGACGTTCATGTCGACCTCGGCACTCGCGTCCTCGACGTAGTCGAGATCGAGCAGCTCCTCGCCGTCGACGATACCCACCGAAACGGCGACAACGGCCTCGCCCGGGGGCGGCAGACCGATCTTCCGCGCTGCGAGGGCGAGCGCAACCCAGACACCGGAGATCGCGGCCGTTCGGGTGCCGCCGTCGGCCTGGATGACGTCGCAGTCGAGCCAGACCGTCCGCTCGCCGAGGGCCTCCATGTCGTAGGCGGCACGGATCGAGCGCCCGATCAGACGCTGGATCTCGACCGTCCGCCCCTTCTGCTTCCCCGCACTCGCCTCGCGCTGTGTTCTCGTCCCGGTCGAGCCCGGGAGCATGCCGTACTCGGCCGTCAACCATCCGCGGCCCCGGCCAGAGAGCCAGCGGGGGACGCCGTCCTCGATCGACGCGGTGCACAAAACCCGTGTCCGCCCGAACGAGATAAGGGCCGACCCGTGCGCCTGCTCGACGAAATCGGTGACGATCTCGACCGGGCGCAGCTCGTTTCTCGCGCGCCCCTCGCGCATCAGTCGCCTCCGGTCACGGGACAGCCGCGCAGCTCCCGGCACGTCTTCGTGCAGGTTTCGGCACGATCTGCGCACCATTCGCGCGCTCTCGCCGCATAGGCTGAAATCGGGAGGAGGCAAGGGGTGGCCCCCCGGCTTGTGCCGATCACGCAGCCGCCCGTTCGAGCTCGCTCACGGCGACGACCTCGACGTCGCCGACGGGGAGTTGGAGAAAGCGTTCGCCGAGCGCCCGAAACTCATCGGGAGAGCCGGTCGTGAGGAAGCGGCACGTGCCCTCACGCCCCGGATCGTTCTCGACGAGTCTCCGGGCGAGCGTCTCGGCAACCTCCCGGGCTGTCTCCTCCGCAGAGAAGACGAGCGTGACGCCACGCCCGAAGGTCCGCTCGAAGACGGGTCGGACGAGCGGATAGTGCGTACACCCGAGGATGACGGTATCGACGTCAGCGGCCTTCAGCGGCCTCGCGTACTCGCGCACCGCATCTCCGATGCGACCATCGACCTCGGGCCCTGCCTCGATCAGCGGAACGAGCGTCGGGCAGGCGACCTCGATCACCGTGGCGCCCGCGTCGAGCGCCATCACGGCTTGCGTGTACCGCCCGCTGGCCACGGTCGCCTCGGTTGCGAGCAGGCCGATCCGGCGATTCCGCGTCGCCTGTACGGCGGCCCGGGCCTCGGGAGCGAGCACGCCGACGATCGGGACGGTCAACCGCTCCTGAAGCGCCGGGAGGGCAGCTGCGGTCGCGGAGTTGCAGGCGGCCAGGATCAACTTCACTCCCGTCGCCTGGAGATACGAGGCGATCTCGAGCGCGAAGCGACGGATCTCCCCGGACGGCCGGGGCCCGTACGGGCAGCGCGCACCGTCACCGAGGTAGACGAAGTCTTCATGCGGCATCGTCACGAGACACTCGTGCAGGACGGTCAGGCCGCCGGCGCCGGAATCGAAGAGTCCTATCGGACGACTGTCCACCGGCGCCGATTCTAGGTGCCGCACTGGATCCCGCGGAGCCGAACGTAGACTCTGGCTGTGCTCGAAGTTTGGACCGCAGCCGGCGCGTTCGAGCGGATCGAGGCGTATCTGAAGGCGCACGGGTTCCTCGCAGGGAACGTTGAGGGGCGCTGCGCCGATCTCTATCTCGGCTACGGCCTGTCATCCGAGCTGCGAAGGACCGATCAGCCAGGACCGCCCGAGCCGTGCCACCTCCCCCTTGCCGCATGCCGCATTCGCGACGCGGACCAGACCCCTCCGGACGGACGCGGCGGCGACTTCAGAGTCGGTGCGTGGCGGTCGACGTGGACAGAGGAGCGCTACGGGGCTGCGATCGCGACCGTGAAAGCCGCCATCGCACAGGGCGACGTCTACCAGGTCAATCTCGTGCAGCACCTCACCGCGCCCTTCGCCGGAGATCCAGAGACGCTTACCCTCCCGCTCACCGAGCTCCAGCCGCTCCACCCGAGAGCCCTCACCGGATCAGGCTGGACGATCGTCTCGGCGTCACCTGAGCTGTTCCTGAGGCGGAGCGGTGACCAGGTGTGGACGGAGCCGATCAAGGGAACCCGTCCGCTCGGCTCGACCGAGGAGCTTCGAGCTTCCGAGAAGGACGCGGCGGAGCACGTGATGATCGTCGATCTCGAACGGAACGATCTTTCGCGGGTGTGCCAGCCCGGGTCGGTGCACTGGCCCCAGCTCATGGCGGAGCATCCCCTTGCCGGAGTCTCGCACCTCGTATCGACCGTCGCAGGCCGGCTGCGGCCAGACGTCGGCCTCGCAGAGCTGCTCGGTGCGCTCTTCCCCGGGGGTTCGGTGACCGGCGCCCCGAAGATCTCGGCGATCGACCACATCGCCGCGATCGAACCGGTCGGCCGCGGCGCGTCGATGGGTGCGCTCGGCGTCGTCTATCCGAACGGCGACCTCGATCTTGCCCTGACGATCCGGACCTTCGCCGTTGCCGACGGACGTATCCACCTCTGGGTCGGAGGCGGCATCGTCTGGGACTCCGATCCGCGATCCGAGATCGAGGAATCGCTCGTCAAGGCGCGCCCCCTTCTCGCAGCGATTGGCGCACCCCTGCCCGAGCCGGTGACCGCATGACGCTTCTCGCCCTGGCCGTCAGGGATCGAGGGCTCGTCGATCCGAGCGAGCCGATCCTCCACGCTGACGACCAGGCGCTCCAGCGCGGCCGGGCTGCGTTCGAAACGCTCCGTGTCTACGCGGGGCGGCCGTTCGCGCTCGACGAGCATCTCGACCGGCTCGCGGGATCTGCGGAGCGAATCGGGCTCCCGCCCGTCGGCCGCGACGAGCTCCACGAACTCGCGCGGGCAGCACTCGACGCTTCCGGCGAGCCAGAGTGTGTCCTGCGCTTCTACTGGACGGGCGGCCGGGAAGGCGATGAGCGGGCGAGCGCGCTTGCGATGATCAGCCCCCTGCCCTCGGGGTACGACGAGCTGCGTGCCCGCGGCTCGAGCCTGATCTCGCTCCAACTCGGAATCGACGCGGCCCTGCGCGCAGCCTCTCCCTGGCTGCTCGGCGGTGTGAAGTCGACGAGCTATGCGGTGAACATGGCCGCGGAAGCGGAGGCGAAGCGCCGCGGGGCAGACGACGCCGTGTTTCTCTCGTCGGACGGGACAGTGCTCGAGGGCCCCGTCACGAACGTCTGGTGGCGCGAGGGATCGACGCTTCTGACGCCGTCACTCGATCTCGGCATCCTCGCCGGAGTGACCCGCTCACAGGTACTGCGATCCGCAGGAGAGCTCGGCTACGAGATCGAGGAGGGATGGTTTCCGCTCGGTCGGCTTGCTACCGCCGAGGAGGCGTTCACGTCGTCCTCAGTACGCGAGATCATGCCGGTCGTCGAACTCGACGGGCGCCAGCTAGGCGACGGTCGGCCTGGCAGTGCCGCGCTCGAGCTCCAGGCCGCGCTGCGCAGCGCGGCATACGGGAACGCCGAGGCTCGTTAGTACACTCAAGAACGATGCAGATCCTCGCACTCATCCACGAGGAGGGGCCGTGCAGCGGCGTCTTCGTCGACAGCGCCACCGAGCGTGGCGACACGGTCGAAGAGTGGAGCATCGCCTCGGGAATCCCCCCCTCCCTCCCGCTCGACGAGTACGACGCGGTCTTCGCATTCGGCGGCGTGGCGAACACGCACGAAGAGGAGTCCCACCCCTGGCTTCGCGACGAGAACCTCCTGCTGCAGCGGTTCCTCGACCGCGGAGTACCGCTGCTCGGGATCTGCCTCGGCGGCCAGCTGATCGCGAAGGCAGCGCGGGCTCCTGTCACGCTGGCGCCCGAGCCCGAGATCGGCTGGTGCGACATCGAGCTCCTCCCTCAATCGACGGACGACCCGGTGTTGAACAGCCTCCCGCGGACGATGAAGGCCCTCCAATGGCACTACTACCGCTTCGACCTGCCCGCTGGAGCCGTCCCGCTGGCTCGGAGTCCGGTCTGTCTGCAGGCATTCCGGCTCGGCGAGCGTGCGTGGGGCCTGCAGTTCCACTGTGAGGTTACCGGCGAGGTGCTCAACTACTGGATCGATGCCGTGGTCGGGAGAGGGGACCCGAGTGACGACGTGCTCGAGGAGATGCGTTGCGGAATCGACCGCCACATCGATGACTGGAACGACGTCGGTCGCACGATCTCGGCGCGTTTCCTGCAGGTTGCCGAGCGCGCTCGACCGCGCGTCACTCCCGTCTAGCGACAGCCTCTAGAGCGCCGCCACGACCTCCCGCTCGGCCGCAATCGCGGGCCGATCGAGCAGGCGGTCGCGCCACCCGCAGAGCGACTCGAAGCCGGAGACGTCGAGACCGAGGCGCGTCTCAGCCCGAAGCACCCACGGGATGTAGGCGATGTCAGCGAGCCCGTACTCGGCGCCGCCCAGGAACGGAAACAGCTCGAGCCGTGCGTCGAGCGCACCAAGCGCCGACTCCACCCGGTCGACACTCCCGGCCTCGCGCTTGAAGTAGAGATCGTAGTACGGGTCGCCGAACCGATCGAACCGCTCGATCAGAAGCCTCGCCGAGGCGCGGTCGGCCGGGTCAGCCGGCAGCAGAGCCGGCTCCGGGTAGCGCTCCTCGAGGTACTCCATGATCACCACCGACTCGGGCAGGACGAAGCCGGCTTCGTCGATCACCGGCACGCGTCCACCCGGAGGGTTGAGCTCGACCATCCAGGCTGGGCGGTGGTCGAGGTCGACCTCGACGGTCTCGTAGCCAAGCCCCTTCTCCGCCAGCGCGATGCGAGCGCGGGCGCAGTAGGGACAACGGGCGGCGTCATAGAGCGTCAGCACATCGTCTCCTCGTCTTCTCGGTCGGTGTCGTTCGATGGTAGCGTTGAGACGCGTAGGATCCCCGCCCATGCCGTTTCGTTTCTCCCACGGCCGTCCACCCGCAGTCGCGCTCAACGGGATGGTCGCGACGAGCCAGCCGCTGGCCACGCGCGCCGGGCTGCGGATCCTGGAGCGCGGAGGGAACGCCGCCGATGCTGCGCTCGCCGCGGCGGCAGTCCTCTGCGTCACCGAGCCGATGTCGACCGGAATCGGAGGCGATTGCTTCGCCCTCGTCTGGTCGGACGGCCGGACGTACGCGCTCGACGCTGCCGGGCCCGCGCCGGCTACCCCAGACGCCGTCGAGCCGGTCGAGGAGCGCGGGCCCCGTTCGATCACGGTCCCGGGCGCCGTCCGCGGCTGGGCGGCGCTGGCAGAGCGTTTTGGCCGGCTCGGTCTCGACGAATGCCTGGCCGACGCGATCGAGCTCGCCGAGCGGGGTTATGCCGTCGCACCGATCACGGCAATGGTCTGGGCCGCCGTCGAGGCGCCACCGGAGCTCGGCCCCGTACCCCGCGTCGGTAACCGCGTCAGGCTTCCCGAGCTCGGGGCCACCCTGCGCGCGATTGCGAGCGAGGGTCCGGATGCCTTCTATTCCGGCCGGATCGGCAGCGCGATTGCCGCGGCGAGCTGGCTGACGGAAGACGACCTGGGCAGATTCGAGCCGCGCTGGGTCGATCCGCTGCGCGGAACCTATCGCGACCTCGAGGTGTACGAGCTGCCGCCGCCGACGCAGGGCGTTTGCGCCCTCGAGGCGCTCGGACTCCTCGAGGGGCTCGACCCGACCCTCCCGAACAAGGTCATGTCGGTCCAGCTGGCGCTCGAGGACGCACTGGCGCACGTTCGTGACGGCGCCGACGTGCGTTGGCTCCTCGACCCGGCGTATCTCGCCGAACGGCGGAGCGCTTCTGCGTCGCCCGTGTCGGAGCCGCCAGGCGGGACGGTCTACCTGACCGTCGTCGACGGGGACCGGATGGCGGTCTCGTTCATCCAGAGCCTCTACATGGCCTTCGGCTCGGGTGTCGTCGCCGAGGGGACCGGCGTCGCGCTGCAGAACCGCGGCGCGTGCTTCTCCGTCAACGGCCGCGTCGAGCCAGGCAGGCGCCCGTACCACACGATCATCCCCGGAATGCTCGGACGCAGCGGTGCGCTCCTCGGACCGTTTGGCGTGATGGGAGGGTTCATCCAGGCGCAGGCCCACGCGCAGCTCGTGTCCGCCCTGGTCGACGACGGGCTCGACCCGCAAGCCGCGCTCGACCAGCCGCGGTTCTGCGTCGACGGCGACGTCGTTCGCCTCGAAGAAGGGCTGTGGCCGCGCGCCGGCGAGCTGGAGCGGCTCGGAGTCGCCACGGTCTGCGATGACGATCTGGCGCGGTTCGGGGGCGGTCAGGCGATCCTGATCGAAGGCGACGCCCTGGTGGGCGGCTCCGACCCGCGGAAGGACGGATACGCAGCCGGCTACTGAAGCGCTAGCGCCCGATCAGCTGTGCCCCCGGCTCCTCGCACGCGCGGCCGAAGCCGTAGGTCGCGCCCTCCACCCCGAGCAGCGACGCGATCGATTCGAGGAGATCACGCGGAGGCGGTAACTCGGTCGGCACCGCCGCAGTCTTCGCGATGTCGCGCACGCGACTCGGGTCTGCGCCGGTCAGCCGCGCGACGACCGTAGGGTTGGCGGCGAGCCCCACGACATCGCCCGGAGGCAGGGGACCGTGGAACTCGGGAACGGAGGCGTACTCGTCCACGACCCGCCCCGACTCGAGGAGGATGTAGCGGACGACCGTCTCCTCCTCGAGCCCGATCACGAGGATCACGGCACCCGTCCGATTCGAGATGTCGACGGCAAGTCGGCGAAGCATCTCCGGATCGCGGTCACAGGACTCGTCGTAGACCGCAGTCCAGCCGTTCCGCGACGGCATCACGACGCTGCCCTCAGAGCGCCCAGGCAGCCGGGGCACGTAGATCTCGACGGCGCGCACCACGGCCTGGACATCGTCGGTCTGCACGTGGATAGACCCGAACGACGGCCTCTCGCGATGAAGCGAGAGACGCTCGTCGAGCGTAGCGACCGGGCTGTAGAGAAAGAGTGACTCCTCGACGAACCCGAGGCGATCGTAGATCAGCCGGGCACTGGTGTTGCTCGTCGTGACGTGAAGCGCAACCACCTCGGCGCCAAGCTCGCGTACGCGCTCGGTCACCTCGCGCATCAACGCCTTCGCGACGCCGCTTCGGCGGGCCTCCGGCCGCACGTACAGGTCGCTGAGGTAGCCGATTCGCGGTGACTCGAGCTTCGCGAGCGCGTAACCCGCGACCGTTCCGTCGGTCTCGGCAAGGAGGGCAATGCCGTCGCGCATGTACTCGAGCATCTGATCCCACACCTCGTCCCAGCCCTCCTGCTCGTGCGGAGGCGAAGGAACCTCGACCTCGAAGGCTTCCCAGAGCTCCCGTAGCGTCGTGGCGTCGGACTCCGTCGCGGGGCGAACCGTCATCGGTCGAGAACCGTACCCGGAGACCTCGAGGCACGCGGAGGGAACCGACGTCAGCGGCGCTCGTGCAATCGGTCGGCGATCTGGAAGAAGTCGTCGAAATGCTCGAAGGGATGGCCGCGCTCGGTCAGGTAGGCCGCGAGCCCCTTCCGCGCGAACACGAGATCGGAGGCCTCGGCACCGCAGCGATCCGAGATCCCGTCGCCGATGTAGATCGACGAGCCGCCATCCTTCTCGGCCAGAACTGCCGCCCGCTTGCACGGCTGCCCGCAGATCGGACAGACGGACTCGTCCCGGAACCGCACCTGCCAGCCGGCCGGATCGGGGGTGACCGAGTTCGACAGGAGCTCGAGCTCGGTGAGCCCCTCGCGCTCGAGAACCGGCTCGATCAGCTCGCGGAAGCCGCTCGAGAGGACCACGAGACGCCAGTCCCGTTCGTCGGCAAGGCGGACGAGCTCGGCGAAACCCGGACGGACCGACGCGTTCGCGAGGATCCAGGCCACGACCTCCGCAAGCGTGGCCGTGACGGGCTCGAACTCCCGGCGCAGGACGTCGTGAAGCGTCAAGCGCTCCTCGTCCAGTCCCTGATCGACCTCCGCATAGACCTCCGGGTCGCCAAACGTCTCGGCAATCCGGTCGAGGAGGTCTTGGTCTGTGATCGTCCCGTCGAAGTCGACGAAGATCGTGGTCATCGCCCCAGGCTAGTCCACGTTGGGCGCCGGCGGGCGGACCTGGCGGGCTATCACGATCCCGGTGGCGATGACGACGCCGCCGACGATCTGGAGCCAGCCCATCGTCTCGCCGAGGACGAGCACCGCGATCAGTGCACCGAGGAACGGCTGCAGGTTTGCATACAGCGACGACCTGGCCGCTCCGACCCGGTCGATCGCCGTGAACCAGAGGACGTTCGTGAGGACGAACGCCAGCAGCATGCTGTAGACGAGGGCGAGCCAGGCGAGAGTCGTGATGCTTCCCCAGTCCTGCCGGGCAAGCTGGCCCGCGGCGGTGATCGCAAGCGGAACGATCGCGGCGAACCCGACGAGTGCACTCAGGCGGTACGGAGAGTACCGCTGCATGAGAGGGCCAATTGCGACCGAGTACGCAGCCCAGGTCACTGCGGCGGCGAGGCCGAGGAGGATCCCACCGATGTCTCCGGACAGTCCCCCGCCCGATCCGGCAGCCACGAACCCCACGCCGAGGAACGAGACGACCACGGCGAGCCAGTGCCGGAAGTGCAACCGCTCGGTCCCGGCGAGCCACGCGATCAACGCAACGAAGATCGGAAGCGTGCCGAACACGAGCGCAACCGTCGAAGCGCTGGCGAGCTGCACCGCGTACACGAAGCTCATCTGGTTCAGGTAGATCCCGACACCCGCCGCTCCGAGAACGAGGAGCACGTCTCGCCTCCGGACGCGAAGGCTGCGCTCGCGCGCGTATGTGTATCCGCCGAAGATGGCCGAGCCGCCCCCGAACCGGATGGTCGCGTAGACGAGCGGCAGAAAGCCGTTCCCGAGGCCGTACTTGACGGCCGTGAAGTTGAAGCTCCAGAAGAGCACGGTCAGGAGCAGCAGGACGTCGGCGGGGATCCGGTGGCGCACAGGGCGCGATGGTAAGGTCTTGCCCGTGAGCGAGGAGCGTGAGCCGACCGCCGAGGATGTCGAGGCGCTCGTCTGCGCGGCCACTCCGCATTTCGCCTTCCAGATTCGGGCACGCGTGCGCGACCTGATCAAGGACCTTCCGGCCGATCATCCGACCCGGCGGTTCGGGGACGAGCAGATCGAGATGCTCGAACGTCTCGGCTACTCGACGACGAAGGCCCTCGAAGGCCCACTCGAGCCATCGACGCGCATCGGCTGGGACACGATTCCGAGCCATCGAGCAGCCCGCGCCGCGAGCTCCGACCGCGGCTGAACTTGCTCGGGTCGGGGAGCCCGTTCGAGGGCAAGTCCGTTCTGGTCACGGGCGGCTCCCGGGGTATCGGCAGGGAGATCGCGCTTCGATTCGCCGCACTCGGCGCCCGCCGTGTCGCCATCGGCTACCTGCGAAGTGACCGGGCTGCCGAGGAGACTGCCGCCGAGATCGAGCGGCTCGGTGCCGAGACCCTGCTTCTCCGCGGGAACGTCGGCGACCCGGAGCGACTCGAGCTGCTGCTCGCCGAGGCTGGGCCGCTCGACGTGGTCGTCGCGAACGCCGCCACAGGTGTGATCCGACCGGTGCTCGAGCTCGAGGAGAAGCACTGGGACTGGACGGTCAACGCGAACGCACGATCACTCTTCAGCCTCGCTCGCCTCGCCGTGCCGTTGATGCCCTCCGGCGGGTCGATCGTCGCGATCTCGAGCCTCGGCGCGACACGCGTGCTCGACGACTACGTCTTCGTCGGGGTCTCGAAAGCAGCAATCGAGGCGCTCGTGCGCTACCTCGCGGTCGAGCTGGCCCCGAGACTGATCCGCGTCAACGCGGTGTCTGCGGGGCTCGTCGAGACCGGCGCGCTCGAGTACTTCGACAAGCGGGACGAGATGCTGTCCTTCTTCCGGGGACGTACCCCGGCAGGAAGACTCGTCGAGCCGAGGGACATCGCCGACGCGGTGTGCTTCCTGGCCTCGGACCAGGCCGAGATGATCCGCGGCCAGACGGTCGTCGTGGACGGCGGCTACTCCGTCGTTGCCTGAAGAGCCGCTCGGCATGGTGGCGACGCGTCTGTGCATCTCGGGTACTATATTTTCATTACGTAATGAAATTGAACGACCGGAGTATCTATCCGCTTGGCAAACGACGGACGCTCGTCGTCCTCTCCGGCACCCTGCTCGGCATGCTGCTCGCGTCGGTCAACCAGACGCTTGCTGCGACGGCGCTTCCCAGCATCGTCGACGAGCTGGGCGGGCTCGAGCACTACTCGTGGGTCTTCTCGGCCTACGTGCTCGCGGCAACGCTGACCATCCCTCTCTACGGAAAGCTGTCGGATCTCTATGGACGTCGGCCGCTGTTTCTGGCCGCGATTCTCCTCTTCTCGACCGGATCGATCGTGTCGGGGCTGGCGCCGTCGTTCGACGTCCTCGTCGTCGGGCGGGCCATTCAGGGCCTCGGCGCAGGTGGGCTGATTCCGCTCGGAATCGCTGTCATCGGCGATGTCATCGCACCGCGCGAGCGCGGGAAATGGCAGGCGATCAACGGTACGGTCTTCGCTCTCTCGGCTGTCGGCGGCCCGTTGCTCGGTGGCTGGATCGCGGACAACGCGTCGTGGCGGCTCGCATTCTTCGTCAGCCTGCCGCTCGCTGCGCTGGCTCTGACGGTCGTCTGGTTCGGGTTCGGTGCCTGGGGCAGGCGCGAGCAGCGGAAGATCGACTACGTCGGCGCTGCGCTCCTCACGCTCGGCGCCGGAGCCGGGCTGGTGGCCGCTGCCTCGGGGGGCGTTGACTACGCATGGGGCTCACCGGTCATCCTCGCACTCCTCGGTTCATCGGCCCTGCTGCTGACGGCCTTCCTGCAGTGGGAGCGGCGCGCGGAGGAGCCGCTGGTTCCGCTCTCGCTCCTCCGCCATCGCACGATCGCGAGCGCCGAGATCGCCCTCTTTGCCCTCGGTGCGGCCGCGTTCGGAGCGATCTCGTTCGTCCCGCTCTTCGTGCAGAACGTGCTCGATGAGAGCGCGACCCGGGCCGGTACGGTGTTGACGCCCCTCATGCTCTCGTGGATCGGAGCGAGCATGGTGGCCGGCCAGATCGTGTCGCGGACCGGGCGCTCGCGGCCGATCCTGCTCGCCGGGCCACCCTTCATGGCCGTCGGGTTTGCTTTGCTTGCGACGATGGGCACCGCCGTGTCGACCGCTGAGGTGATCCGAAACGTCGCGATCCTGGGTGTCGGCGTCGGGCTCATGATGCAGACGCTCGTGGTGGTCGTCCAGAACGCATCCCCAAGAGAGATGATGGGCGCCGCGACCGCCTCCGCACAGTTCTCCCGCTGGATCGGCTCCTCGATCGGCGTCACGCTCATGGGCGCGATCGTGACGGCGCGGCTCGGGTCCAGCGCGTCCGGTGCGGCGACCCCAACCGAGCTTGCGGCCGCGCTTCACCCTGCGTTCCTGTTCGGCCTGGCCGTGGTCGTGATCGCGTTCCTCGCGGTACTGCTTCTGCCGGACACGAAGCTCCGGCGGACCTTCGACGTCGCCGTCCCGGCGCGGGCCCGATGACCTACGAGGAAGCCGACAGACTGGCAGAGGGAATCATCCGCCTGCGCGCCGAGATCCTGCGCCGGCGATCGAGCATCAGCGAGCTCCCCGCGGCCGAGCTCACGACCCCGCAGGCCCTGTGCCTTCGCATCGTCGTACTCGAGGGGCCACTCCGGATGGGGGAGCTCGCCGATCGGCTCGGGGTTTCCGTGGCAACGGCAAGCCGAACGGTCGACGCCCTGGCGAGCCGTAGCCTCGCGAAGCGCGAGAGCGACCCCGCCGATGCGCGCGCCGTTCGCGTCGCAGCCACCAGCCGAGGCCGCCGCGAACACCGATCACGGCGAGAGCGGTTCGTTCACGCGCTCGAGAGCCTGATGGACGAGCTGTCCGAGCACGAGCGGCGGCAGCTCGCGGAATCCCTCGAGACGCTCAATCGGCTGCTCGCCGGCCGCGAGGATCGCGGGTCCGGGGCGCAGGCAAGCTAACGGCGCCGATGTGACGGTTTCGCGACAGACCCTCCACTCGTTCGCCACGATCGTCGCGCCACGCGCGCGAATTTCACGGATAGGCTGAAAGCGGAGGGAGGCCCGCGGCGGCCCCGGGGCTCAACCCCCGAAGAGAGCGCAGGCGGACTCCTTCATCGACCACACCTGTCCGCGTCACCGGGCAGTCTCGGTGTCCGTGGCAGACCTGCACCTTCTACGATGGGTTGATGGACGTCGAGCCCACCCGCGAGAGCGCACCCGACCAGTGGGGCCCAGTCGCGAGGATCGCCATCGCCGTCGGCGCCCTCGCTTCGGTGGTGTCCGTCTCGCTCTTCATCCACACCATCTCGCAACTCGCGAGCCCGATCGTGAGCGCGAGCTTCATCGCTGCAGGCATCGTCGGGCGCCGGCGCGCGGCGACGCCCCTCGGACAGATCCTCGCGCTGGCGACGCTCGTGGGAGGCATCGTCGGTGCCGCGGCCTCGATCGCCCTTGTCGCCGCGGGGCGCTGAGCCGTTCAGTGTTCGCGCATGAAGCCCTGCCGTGCCGCTGAGACGAGCGCCACTGCCTCGGGGAAGAGGACACGCATGGCGTCACGCAACGCGAGCGCCTGCTCGTCAGGGCCGCCGGTCACCTGGAGGCGCTTCATCGCAGCGCCGGTGAGCTCGACCGCGGTACTGAGCGTGAGCGTCGCGAACTGCTCGCGCTGGGATTCCTGCATCGCTTCCGTCTGCTTCTCTGCGAACTCGCGCAGCCCCTTCATCAGGTCGTCGGGATCGCCACCGAACGGGAAACCGAATCCACCTTCCATCTGGATCTCCTTTCGAGCCGCCTATCCGAGCGGCCGCTTGTAATTCGCCTCGATATCGCTGACCAGTCCTTCGACCGCAGGAGCCCCCGTTCGCATGGCTTCGGCAAACGGCGAGGCACCAACGCCCCCGAGCGAACGCTCGAGATCCGTGGCCGCCGACCCGAGCGCGTCGAGGTAGGCCGCGCTCGCAACACGCGGTCCGCTCGCGATGGTCTCCTCGAGCCTTCCGGCGGCGCGCTCGGCGTCCTCGATGCCTTCGGGGTGTTCCTTGACGCGGAGATCGGCGAGGCGTGCGCGCAACTCCGGGAGGTTCCCGCCCCCCGCGCTCTCTTCCGCGAGCTCACAGAGCCCGATGATCGAAGCTGCATCACGGACGATCGCACGATCGCCGAGCGGTTGGCGGTCCCGGTCGAAGGCGAGCCACGAAATCCTCTCGCCGTTCTCGTACGCGCAGAGGTAGACACGGTGGCTTCCAGCGAGCTCCGACGGGACCACCCCCGCAAGCTCCTCGCCCTCTTCCAGGAACCCGCGAGCGGCCTCGGCGATCGAACCCAACTCGTCCTCGAGGGTCAACGGCGCAAGAATACCGGTGTGACCACGCACGAGAGTGAGCGTAACCGGCAGGCGCGCAGGCTCTTCTCCCCACTCGGTCACTCCTACGACCGGGTCGGCCAGCTCCTGAGCTTCGGCCAGGATCCTCGCTGGCGGAGATTCATGGTCTCGCGGATCGAGAGCCGACCGCAAGACCTCGTCCTCGACGTCGCAACGGGCACCGCCGCCGTCTCGATAGAGCTCGTACGGCGCTACGGGTGCACCGTGATCGGCGTCGACCAGAGCCCGGAGATGCTCGAGTCCGGCCGCGCTCGAATCGCCGCCGCTGGACTGTCTCGCCGCATCACGCTCCAGGAGGCGCGAGCCGAGCAGCTTCCCTTCGAGGATGCCCGGTTCGACGCACTCACCTTCACGTACCTCCTGCGGTACGTCGAGGATCCCGCAGCGACTCTCCGCGAGCTCGCCCGCGTCGTCCGGCCCGGCGGCCGCATCGCATCGCTCGAGTTCCACGTTCCGCAGCGCCAGCCCGAGCGGGCTCTGTGGGACATCTACGTCGACATCGGACTGCCGGCCCTCGGCAGCGTTGTCTCGACCGGGTGGGGCGACGTCGGACGATTCCTCGGGCCGAGCATTCGCCAGTTCTACGAACGCTATCCGGTCGAACGCCTGCTCGAGCTCTGGCGCGCCGCGGGCATCGAGGGTGTTCGTGCCCGGCCGCTCAGCCTCGGAGGGGGCATCGTGATGTGGGGCGTCCGTGGCTACTGACCTGCCGCGGCCCGCGTTCTACGCGCTCGCCCCCGGGGGATGGCGCGACTACCTCACCCTGCTCCACCCGCCGTACACAGCCTGGCATCTGAGCTACGTGGTCATCGGTGCCGCCCTCGCACCAACCCTCTCGGTCTCACGTCTCGTCGCGACGCTCGCCGCGTTCTTCCTGGCTGTCGGCATCGGGGCACACGCGCTCGACGAGATCAATGGTCGCCCTCTCGGCACGCAAATCCCGACCCCTGTCCTGACAGGTCTCGCCGCCATCGGCGTCGGCGGAGCCGCCGCAATTGGCGTGTTGGGCGCGGCAACCTTCGACCCCTGGCTCGGCGCGTTCATCGCTGTCGGCATATTTCTCGTCTGTGCCTACAACCTCGAACTCGCCGCCGGACGATTCCACTCGGACATCTGGTTCGCGCTCGCCTGGGGTGCATTTCCCGTCCTCACCGCATACTTCGCCCAGACCGGAACGATCGCGCTGGAAGCCGTCTTCGGTGCCGCGTTCGCGACTGCGATGAGCGCCGCTCAACGGGGGCTTTCGACGCAGGTGCGAGACGTTCGCCGCAGGGTCGTCGGCATCGACGGACGAATCGATCGCCTCGACGGAACGACGGAGCGCGTGACCCGCGAGACGCTGATCCGGCCCGCCGAGCGGGCGCTACGGGCAATGGCGCTCGCCTGCGCCGCACTCGCGTGTGCGCTACTTCTCCTGCACCTCGTATGACCTCTGCGCCTGCAACGCCGACGACAGCAGTGCGTGCGGCGCGTGCGGCGCCGAGCATCATCGCACCGGCCCCGAACCAGGTCTCCTTCGGTCGCTTCGTGGTCAGGCTGCCGGAGGGAACGAGGCGAGTCGTCGTAGTCGTCGACGGTCACCGAAAGGCGAGCAGAGCGGCGCATGGGGGGCGTAGAGCCATCTCGGTCTCGCTTCCGTCGCGAGACGTCACGGTGAAGATCGTCGCGATCGACGGAGCAGGGAAAGAGCGCCCGTCATCCTCCGTCGGTCCGGTGTTCGGGCTGCCGCCGCGGGCGGCTCCCCGGCTCACCGGCTCGATCCGGGAAGCGCAGCTCCAACGGCGACTAACGCGGCTTGCCCGCGCCTACCCGGGCACCGCCGCCGTCTACGTCAAGAACCTCGTCACAGGGCGGGGCGCAGCCTGGAATGCAAGAGCGCGGTTTCCCGCCGGGTCAACGCTGAAGCTTGCAATCGCAGTCGAGGCGCTGCGGAGCGTCCGCGGCCCTCCTGCTCGCGGATCGGGCATCGACAGCCTGATGCGCTCGATGATCATCAATTCGGACAACGCGGCAGCCAACCAGCTCGAAGTCGCGTTCGGCGGATCCACGAGCGGTGGCGCTGCCCGGGTCAACGCGCTGATGCGCTCCCTCGGGCTCGTCGACAGCGAGATGTACGGGGGGTACGAGACCGGCAATCAGCGCCTTCTCGCCGCAATCCCATTGCAGACGAACGAACAGCCCTCGATCCCGATCGGTAAGCATACGACGGCCGCAGACCTCGGTCGACTCATGCAGTACGCCTACCTCGCCGCAGGCGGGAAGGGCCCGTTGATCACGAGGCACGGTGGAGCCTTCTCGCCCGCGGAGGCACGCTATCTCCTGTACCTGCTCGTGCACGTGACCGACCGGGGCAAGCTCGATCGCTTCCTGCACGGGAGTACGACCGTGGCGCACAAGGCCGGCTGGATCAGCACTGCGCGCCACGACAACGGGCTCGTCTTCTGGCCGGGTGGGGTATTCGTCGCGACGGTCATGACCTACAGCCCCGGAGGCGCAGGGTCGACGTCGGACGTTCTCGCCGGTCGCGTTGCCCGAGTTTCGTTCGATCGGTTCGCAGCGCTGAACCGCGCGTAGCCTCGCGGAGCTTCGCGACCGTGACCCGCCCCGACAGCGGTCGCCGCGGTGGCCTCGCAGCCGGCTCGCTCCGTCCGACGCACGCCTACCATGAGCGCATGGTTCTTGCCCTCGAGATCCTCCTCGTGGTGAGCCTCGTCGTCGTGGCCGCCTCGTTCGTTGCGGTCGTGTACCGCCGTGTGCCGGAACGTTGGCTGGCCGCCGTGATCGCGCTGCTGATCGCTCTTGCCGGTTGCGCGGCGATCGTGCTCGCCGTGGGACTTGCGACCGACCGGTGGAGCTGGCAACCCGCTTGCCGTGGTGTTCGGAGGCCTTGTGGCAGCCACTCTCGCCGAGGTAGGCGCGCTCGGGCTATCGCGTGGAATGCGCAGGATGCGCTCGGTCGAGGACGAGAGCGCACTCATCCTCGACCAGCTCGACGACATGCTGGCCGCGAACGCCGCACAACGGGCCAAGGAGCTCGAACAGACGCTTGCCCGTGAGCGTGCCGAGACGATCCACCTCGTCACGGAGGAGGAGCGCCGGATCCGCGACGAGCGGCGCATCGAGGTCTCGCGGGAGGCCGAGCTTGCAGGGAACGAGCTGATCGAGAGCGTGACCTCGAACCAGCAACGCCTCGAGCATCGGCTTGCTGCCTGGAGCAGCGACCTCGAGCGCGCACAGCAGCAGTTGAAGGCACGCCTCGAAGAGCTCATCCGGCAGCAAGCTGAAGCGCTGAAAGACCACGAGTCGCGCCTCAACGTCCAGGCCTCCGAGGTCTCCTCGCTCGAAGAGGAGCAGAACGTGGCGATTGCCCGCGTCCGCGCGGAGCTCGACCGGGCGATCGTCGACGCGGCCGAGACGGCCAAGGTCGAGATCGAGGCGCATGCAACAGAGCGCAGGAAGGCATTGCATGAGGTCGGCGAGCGCCTGCGGGCGAGGGAGCGAGCGATGCGCGAGCAGGTCGATCGAGAAGAGGTCGAGGTTCGCGCCCAGCTGAGCGGCGAGATCGCCGATGTGGAACGACGCGCACTCGAGCAGTTGGATCGCCTGATGGACCGGGCCGTGCTCCGGCTCAGCGAGGACGCGGAACGGCGATTCGACGCTCAGCTCCGCGACGCTCGTGAGAAGACTGCGGATCGGCTCTCGCGCGAGTTGGAGCTCTCGATGGAGACCTTCACTCGGAGCGCCGAGAAGGAGGTCGCAGCCCGGATCTCCGAAGCTGCCCAGAGCTCTGCGCTGAAGCTGCAACGCCAGATCGACGACGTGGTGCGAGCCGCTGAGGCCCAGACGTCGATCTCGAACGAGCGCATCCAAGCCCTGACCGAGCGTCTCGAACGGTCGCTGGACGCCGCCCACGGACGTCTGACCGAGTTCGAGGCAAACGTCGAGCTCGAGCTCTCGGCGAAGCTCGGCGAGATCGAGCGCACGCTGCGCGCCGCCGAGCAGACCGTCGAGCGCGAGCGCACGTGACGGGAGTCGCCACAAGCCTGAACTTTTTTCCGCAGGGATCGTCCAACTGAGCGAGAACCCCCTACGCTGAGATGGAGGAGATGCAGACTCTCGAGCCAGAACAGGACGAGCGGGCCAAGGTTCACGGGTGGCGACTCCACGTGCTGATCGAAGCCGGATATCCAGTCGGCCTCGCCGAGCGTCTCGCGGAGAGCGATGTCGACCTGCACGACGCCGTCGAGCTCATCGAGCAGGGTTGCGGGCCCGACGTGGCCGGTCAGATCCTGCTCTGAGTTCCACCGGAAGCCTCGCCCGGTAGGGTGCGGCTCGTGAAGCCTGAGCCGCTGGTCTACGGGGATAAGCAGGTCTATCCGGTCGCCGCTTTCAACCAGGGCGTGGCGTCATGGCTCAGCCGGCTACCGACCGTCTGGGTCGAGGGTGAGATCACCGAGCTGCGCCGCCAGGCTGCCTGGCAGCGCGTGTTCTTCACGCTGAAGGGTCTCGACGGCGTCGCCGCGTTGCCGGCCTCGATGTCGCGGGCGACATTCGATGCGCTGCGGCTGGAGCTCGCAGACGGCGACCGCGTGCACGTCTACGGTCGTCCCGACCTCTGGGAGGCGAGAGGCACGTTCCAGCTTCGAGTGCTCACGATCCAGCCCTTCGGCGAAGGCGCCGTCCTCATCGAGCTGGAGCGCCTCAGGAGGAGGCTTGCCGGCGAGGGGCTCTTCGCCGCGGAGCGCAAACGCCCGCTCCCCTTCCTGCCGGACCGCATCGGCCTCGTGACGGGGAACGACGCCGCGGCGAAGCACGATGTCATCACGACGGTTCAAGCGCGTTTCCCCCCGCCAGGATCATCGTCGCGGAGACGACCGTCCAGGGTGCCCGCGCCGCGGTCAGGATGGTTGAGGCCCTGCGTGCGGTCTGTCAGGCGGGGGTGGATGTCGTCGTGCTCGCCCGCGGTGGTGGCAGCTTCGACGACCTCCTTCCCTTCAGCGACGAGCGCCTCGTGCGCGCGATCGCCGACTGCCCGGTTCCTGTCGTGTCCGCGGTCGGACATGAGCAGGACACCCCCCTCTGCGACCTGGTCGCCGATGTCCGTGCGTCGACACCGACGGCCGCCGCCCGCTTCATCGTCCCCGACCGGAACGAGCTCGTCGATCGGCTCGTCGCCGATCGGGCGGCCCTCTCCCGCGGTTTGCACCGGCGCCTCGAGCGAGGGCGTCACGACGTCGAGCTCGATCGCCGCAGGCTGGCACGAGCGCCGAGGCTGCTGCTCGAGCGCAAACGCGGAGCCCTGGCCGCAGCCGGCGAGAGCCTCGCGCGCGCTCCACGTTTGACGCTCGAGAGAAAGCGCAGTGACCTCGACGGCCTGGCGGGGCGACTCAGCGCGCTGTCGCCGTCGGCGACGGTTCAGCGCGGCTACGCAATCGTGCGCCGGGGTGACGAGATCGTCCGCAGCGGAGCGGAGCTTGCCGCGGGGGAGCGGGTGGAGGTCGAGCTTGCGCGCGGCGGTTTCGGGGCCCGAGTCGAGGACGTGGCCGAATGACCACGGAACCGACGTTCGAGGAAGCTCGCGCCGAGCTCGAGCGTATCGTCGCAAAGCTCGAGACCGGCGAGGCGGGTCTCGAGGAAGCGATCGTCCTGTGGGAGCGCGGGGAGGTCCTCTACAAGCTCTGCGTCGCCAAGCTCGACGCCGCGCACGGACGTATCGAACAGCTCAGCAAGGACATGATCGGCAGCGATGAGCCGGACTGATAGCCTGCTCTCATGGCCAAGAAACAGTCCTTTCACGAGGCATTGAACGCCCATGTCGGGCGCGAATTCGCCGCAGAGCAGCAGTACATCGCAATCGCCGTCTACTTCGACGACCAGACGCTGCCGCAACTGTCGGCGCACTTCTACCGCCAGGCGGTGGAAGAGCGAAATCACGCGATGATGATGGTGCAGTACCTCCTCGACCGGAATCAGCCGGTGACGATTCCCGGTGTCGACGCACCGAAGACGCAGTTCGCGGACGCGGTCGAGCCGGTCGCTATCGCACTCGCGCAGGAGCAGACCGTCACGAAGCAGATCTCCGCGCTGATGGGCCTGGCCCGCGCCGAGAGCGACTACGTCGCCGAGGAGTTCCTCCAGTGGTTCCTGAAGGAGCAGCTCGAGGAGGAGTCGAGCATGTCGGATCTCCTCGACACCGTCCGTCGGGCAAGTGAGACGAACATCCTGCTGGCCGAGGCGTTTCTCGCGCGGGAGCAGGTCGGCGACTCGGGGATGGACCCGAACGCGCCGAAGGCGGCCGGTCAGGCGCTCTAGTACCTCAACCGAAGCCCGCGTTCAGTAACCGTCCGAGCGCCTCGCCGAGGCGTTCGAGGTCGCTCCGCGCTCGGTCGCGACGCCCTCCGAGAGGGAGCACTGCGGTGGCGCCGAGCGCGTAGAGCTCCTGCACCCCGTCCCGTACCTGGCCGCCAAAGACGACGCACGGAACGCCCGCGCGGGCGCAGGCCGACGCGACACCGCCCGGCACCTTCCCGGAGGACGACGTCGCGTCGACGGCCCCTTCTCCGGTGATCACGAGGGCAGCGCCTCGGATTCGCGTGTCGAAGTCGACGGCGTCGAGCACAAGATCGATGCCGGACAGGAGCTCCGCCCCGAGCGCTGCCAGGGCGGCGCCGAGCCCTCCGGCGGCCCCGGCTCCCGGACGTGTCGCGAACGGCTCGAGCTCGTCCATCGCAGCGAGCCTCCCCTCCAGCACCTCGACCTGAGCCGGGGTCGCGCCCTTCTGGGGGCCGAAGACCCGTGCGGCCCCCCACTTCCCGAGCAGCGGGTTCGTCACGTCGCACGCCGCTCTCAGCTGAGCTCCGTGAAGCGAACGCCCCGATAGTGCCCGCCGAAGCCCCTCCCCTCCGTCCACCGTCGCGCTCCCACCGAGCGTGACGAGCAGCTCGGTTGCTCCGGCGTCGACAGCAGCAAGAAGAAGCTCCCCAAGGCCCTCCGACGACGCCCTCATCGGGTCGCGCTCGGCAGGATCGAGTCGCCAGAGCCCGATCGCCTCGGCCGACTCGACAACCGCTCGCTGTCCCGGCAGCAGGAGAAACCGGGCGTCAACCGGGCGTCCGAGCGGATCCCGGACACGCGCCGTGCGCCACTCGCCGTCGAGTGCGGCCGCCAGCGCCTCGGCGGTTCCTTCGCCGCCGTCCCCGAGCGGCAGCCGCTCGGGTTCGATGCCTCCGACGCGGAGTAACCCTCGGGCGAGGGCTGCTGCCGCATCCTGGGCGGGCAGCACTCCCTTGAGGCTGTCAGGGCAGCAGACGACCTTCACACGCGCTCGGACGACACTGTCCGCGAACTCGCTGCCCGACCAGCAGCACGTTCACGGTCGAGCTCGTCGAGTTCCTCATCGATCTCCTCCTCGAGATCCTCTTCGAGATCCTCGTCGTCGAGACTCGGGATCTGGCGCAGGTTCGCGAACGAGATGCCTTCCCGGGCCAGGAAGAGAAGCCCGAGCCCGATGCCGACGGACGCCTCGATTGCCTGGAGCCCGATGCCGTACGCAAACCCGTGCTGATACGCGACGCCGTACGGCAGAAGTGCGAGCGCGGTCGCGGCCTGGAAGAGACCGACGCTCCCGGGCCATAGCGGAAACGCGAGCGCGACATTGACGACGAGGAGGACGAGACCCGCTGCGGGCATCGGCGCATCGATCTGGAATGCCTTGAACGCGAAGTAGACCGCAAAGATCTGAGTCGTCCAGCCAAGGATCTGGAAGAACAGCGCCCCGATTGCGGGGCCGGGAGAGTGAAAGACGCGAAGTCCGTCGAGCCCCTTCCGCCAGAGCCGCTTGAGCCGGCCCATGCTGTCGAGGCCGGTATGCCCCTGGCGTCGATGACGCCACGCGAGCGCCAGGCTCCCGAGCAGGAAGAGACCGCCGATCGCGAGCACGATCTCGATACCCGGTACCGCCCACTTCGGAACCTTGGCCGCCACGAGGACGTAGACCACGAGCCCGACGGTCGGGATCACGTCGAAGATCCGGTGCGCGAAGATCGACCCGAGGATGGCAGCCCATGTCGTTCGCCCGTTCGGCACATGCCGCGACAGCACGGCGACGCGGGCGACCTCGCCGACACGCCCGGGCAGGACGGCGTTTCCCAGGAGACCGACGGAGAACGCAGAGAAGACGTGGCGGTGCTTCGGGTGCGGCAGTGGCAGCGCCTGGTTGAGGACGATGTGCCAGGCGATCGACCGGACGACCACCGACAGGAGGTTCATGCCGATCGAGGCTGCGACCCACCCCCACGCGACCTCGCGAAACGCGTTGCCGATGTTGCCCACGTCGGGGAAGCGCCAGACGAGAAGCGCCGCGACGAGCCCAATGGGGACGGCGAGCAGGCAGACACGTCCGAGTCGGGTGTGCGCGAGCCACGTCCGGACACGCACGAGCCGCTCCTTCATCTCGCCGCCAGGCGTTGGGCGGGGCTCGGAGACCGATCGGCCAGGGATTCGTAGATCTCTGTCAGCCGCTCTGCGATTCGATTCCAGGAGTAGCGCTCCTCGGCGATCTCGCGTGCACGGCGACCGAGCGCTTCCCGCCGGTCCTCGTCGGCGAGAAGCTCGACGAGACCCTCGGTGAGCGCGGCCGGGTCGTTCGGGGGGACAAGGATGCCGGTCTCGGAGCTTGCGACCTCCCGGTAGCCCGCGATGTCAGAGGCAACGACAGGGGTTGCGGATGCGAATGCCTGCGTCAGAACCATGCCGAAGCTCTCGCCGCCAATCGATGGCGCAGCCAGCGCCTTCGCGCGCGAGACCTCCTCGATGAGTGTCTCGGTCGGGACGATGCCAAGGATATCGATGCTCTCTTCGGTGACGCCTAGCCGCCGCAGCAGGAAGCGAACAGACAGCGGGTCGGCTCCGATCAGGCGAAGACGTGTGCCCGTCCGGCGCGCCACCTCCGGCCACGCCCGCAGCAGCACGGCCAGACCTTTCCTCGGCTCGTGCCTGCCGATGAAGACGACACGCTGGTCGCGATTGCCTGGGTCGACGGTCTCCGGAAGGGCGACCCCGTTCGGGATGATCTCGAACGGGCCGCCGATGTACGGCTCCGCGGCGGCTCGCGCCTGCTCGGATACCGCGATCCGGTAGTCGATCCGATCGAAGAGAACGCCCCAGAAGAGCTTTCCCCAGAACCACCACTTTCCGCCGGAGGCGTGCGTGGTGACGACGACCGGGCACGGGGCCCCGGCGAGCGCGTACTGCGAGAGAATCGGCGTTACCCCGTCGTGGGAGTGCACGATGTCGAAGTTCTCCTCGCGAAATGCGCGGCGCATCTTGAAGATCGCGGACGGGCTGAGCACGATGTTCGAGAGCGAGCCGTTCGCGGGGACGATCACTGTTCGGCCGACGGGGATCACGTAGTCCGGAACGGGGCCGTGACGTCCCTCGCGAGGATGCAGGAGATGCGTGAAGCGTCCCGGCGGGTCGTTCCCGATGATGATCCTGACGTCGTGCCCGAGCGCCATGAGCGCCTTCGCCTGGTTCTCGGCGTGCTCAACGACACCACCCCAGTACGACCACGAGAACGGAACGACGATTCCGATCTTCATCGTCGAAGGGGGTGACCGGCGGGACGCGTGCGATATCCCTCTGTGATGACGCGCACGGCTTCCGCAGGATCGTCCGTGATCTCCATGATCTCCATATCGGCAGCCGAGATCATTCCCTCAGCGAGCGGGAAGCCACGCAACCATTCGAGAAGCCCACCCCAGTAGCTCGTTCCGAGGAGGACGACGGGAAAGTCGATGACCTTGTCCGTCTGGATGAGGGTGAGCGACTCGAACAGCTCGTCGAGCGTGCCAAAGCCGCCGGGGAGGATCACGAAGCCGTCCGCAGCCTTGACGAACATCGTCTTGCGAACGTAGAAGTGCCGAAACGTCAGCGAGAGGTCGAGAAACTCGTTCGGAGCTTGCTCGTGTGGGAGGTCGATATTGAAACCGATCGACATCCCGCCTCCCTCCTTCGCGCCCCGGTTCGCAGCTTCCATGAGACCGGGCCCGCCCCCGGTCACGACCGCGAACCCGGCTCGAGCAAAGAGTCGCCCGAGCTCACGTGCGACCGCATAGGAGGGGTGATCCCGCGATGCGCGGGCTGAGCCGAAGATCGAGACCGCAGGCCGCGCGATATCCGCAACGACGTCGAACCCGTCGAAGAACTCGTCGGCAATCCGGTCGACGTGGAGCCGCTCCACCACATCTGGATCGGCCTGCAGGGCATCGGTCATGGCCACATCGTACGACCCGCGCTCAAGCCTGGGCCAGGCAGCGCCGATACGTGCATCGAGGGAATTCCTCTCCTGCGGCCCGGGAGATGACGGCAATCACTTCAGGACCGCAGCGGAAGGGGCGGCAGCGCCCGCACATCGCTGCCGCCCCCTCCTCTCCTTTCGAGCTCGTAGCGTCCTGACCGTAGACTCAGGGCTGTGGCCGGCAGC
Organism: uncultured Thermoleophilia bacterium; assembly: GCA_963710975.1. Lineage (GTDB taxonomy): Bacteria > Actinomycetota > Thermoleophilia > Gaiellales > Gaiellaceae > JBBQXH01. Next base: position 427,714 of record CAVQCG010000001.1, read on the forward strand.
GCCATCATCGAACGCCTTCGCGCAGGCGGTCTGGCCGAGCTGCATACCCACCTCGGTGGGTCTGTCCATCCGGCGGTGATGTGGACGCTCGCGCACGAGCAGGGAATCGCACTACCGGTCAAGGACTACTGGGATTTCGAACGGCTCGTCTCGATCGATCCCCGAGGCGTGGACGGCCTCCCGGAGCTCGACGCGATCTACAAGTGGACCGAGTTGATCCAGTCGAGCCCACTTGCGGTCGAACGGTCGGTGCACGGGGCAATCGGCGGCGCCTACCGGCGGCAGAACATCACCACGCTCGAGCTTCGCTTCAACCCGATGAAGCGAAACCGCAGCGGCGAACGGGATCTCGATCACATCATCATGGCCGCAATCCGCGGGCTCGACCGGGCCGAACTCGAATATCCGCAGGTGCGTGCCGGCCTGATCCTGATGATGGATCGGACGTTCACCTTCGATCAGAACGCGGTGATCATCGAGAAGGCCATCCGCTATGCGCCTCGGGGCGTGGTAGGAGTCGACATCGCGGGACCCCGCCCGTATCCCGGTCGGTACCCGTACCGGGATCTGGTCCCGCTGGTCGATCAGGCCCGCGACGCCGGCCTCGGGATCACGATCCACGTCGGCGAGGAAGGCGGCAAGGACGGCCTCGCCGAGATCGGTGAGGTTGTCGAGCTGCTGCGGCCGGAGCGGATCGGCCACGGGATCCTGGCAGCGGTCGACGAAGATACGATGCGCGCGCTTCGCGATACGGGCATCGTCCTCGAGGTCTGCCCGACATCGAACCTCCTGACGAAGGCATTGCGTGACGAAGCCGCGCTACTCGACACGGTGCGTATCTTCGTCGACCGCGGTGTCCGGTTCACCATTGCGACAGATGGTCCGGAGATGATGCAGACGCACCTTTCGGACGAGTTCGCCCTTCTCGAGCGGATCGGCGCTCTCGACGGCGAGCAACTCATAGCCGTCAACGCGCTCGGGCACGAGGCAGCGTTTCTCCATCGAAAGGTGTAGACCCGAAGTTACATCACGCGGCGAATTGGCACGGCGGGTGAATGCTGGAAGCATCACGCCATGGCGACCACGTACCCCCCAACCAGGTTCACGGAGCGACAGCGGCAGGTCGTGCAACTGATCGCCGAGGGTTGCTCCAACGACGAGATCGCGGCCCGCCTTGGGGTCACATCCCGAACCGCGAAGGCACACTGTGACGGCCTGCGCACGAAGCTCGGCGTCACTCGGCGGCGATACATCCCGCTTGCCTACCGGTCGATCACGGGCGAAGACCCCATGCGCCTCGGCCCGTCCACGTGCGAGCCAGGGAAACCTGGATTCCCACGATAGGCGGTCCGGGATGACGGCACGCAGCGCCCATGGCCTTGCCATGGGCGCTGGCGTCTCTCGCATGGTCCACGGCGAGCTGCGCGAACTCGCGCTAACCTCCTGCTCTCCGCCGCGACCCCAACCCCGGATGGAAGCGCGAGCGCCAACCCGTGTCCCCTCCCTCAGCCGCCGGCACACGCCTCGGCCCCGACTGACGCGCCTGCTCGACGCGAGCAACGCCCAGGCGATTCTGCTCATCGCTCCGGCTGGGTTCGGCAAGACCTCTCTCGCATGCGAGTGGTTGGCGGGCCGCGACGATGTCGCCTGGTATCGGGCTACGTCTGCCTCAGCAGATCTCGCCGCGTTCTCTGTCGGCATCGCCGAGGTGCTGGCGCCAATCGCTCCGGACGCCGCCGACCGCCTCCGCCAGCGACTCCGAGTCGCCGAGACGCCGGAAAAGGCTGCCCGCCCACTAGCCGAGATGCTCGCAGACGACCTCGCCGACTGGCCCGATGGAGCCATCTTGGTCATCGATGACTATCACCTGGTGATCGACTCCTCGCCCGTCGAGGACTTCATGGATTGGTTGCTTACTACCGGGAGCCTCACTCCGCCTAGTAGTAACAACTCGCCAAAGCCCGACTGGGCCTCTGCTCGGCGTGCACTCTATGAGGAGATCACGACGATCGAGCAACACCACCTGGCGATGACGAGCGGAGGAAGTGACCCTGGTCTTTAACGATGAAGTCGGAGAACCGATACGCTCTCGTGGCGCAGGCACACGGATGGCCCGCAGTTATAGGCCAAGCGTCGATACCGCCGCTCTCTGAGCTGTCACCGGAACGGCTATCCGACGATCTCCTTCGGTACGTCGCTGAAGAGGTCGTGCGCCAGAGCAGAGCAGGTTAGCGGTTCATGCTGATTGCATCGCTTCCACATTCATTCACTTTGCAAACCGCTGAGAGATCCTCCTGAGGCAAGAGGCTTCTCCCCTTATCGGCCACCTCCATGCGAAAGGCCTTCTTGCATGAAACTCCGACCGGAGCTTTCGTATTTCATCCTCTTCATCGAGAACACCTAAGGCAGCGTCTCGAGTCCGAGATTCTCGAGACTGCAGCGTCCATGAGCCAATCCGTAGCCGCGATGCTCGGAGACAGCGTCGGTGGGATGACGGCGTTCGTCCATAGAACACGGCAGGATCGAGGAGGCCAAGCTGTCGACCGCCAATGTTGCGCGATTTCTTGGGCAAGAAGCTCGAGAGAGAATGGCTTGATGATCTCCTGGAGATTACGTCCCATTACATGGCCAACGCCCGTGGTCATGAACTATCGGGACGAGGCCTTCGAGCTTGCCGCGACCCGTGGAGCCATCGACCAGGTGGTTGCCATCACGGCCGCGGCCTCGGATGACCTCCTGACGACCGGACGGGTTGATACTCTGGAGAGATGGCTCGATTCATGCGGATCGGCCGCATTGGACAACCCCGGAACAGCCATCTTGCGAAAGTCTGAAGTTGCTGTGCGTTTCGTGGGCAACTAGCCGAGGCTGCGGCTCTAGTCGAGACTGCTCTCGACCGGATGCCGACGTGCTCTCCCCTCAGATCTCGGACTGTATCGGTTGGCCAGACAGGAAGCACATTTCCGTTCCCAAGCCAATGTAGCCCTCAGACTCCACAAAAAAGCTCGAGCAACGGCCGAAACGCCGACGGATCTTTCCAGAGCCCTTCTGGGGAATTATCCTAGCTTCTCGCTGCGATGGTCGAGGACGCGTCTACCGCCACGCCAGTTCTAAACGAACTCGTAACGAGCCTTGGCCACGCCGCGTCTGGCCTCGCGCTGTCTCTGCAAGCTCCGGATGTGCCTGTGCTTCAAGGGCAAAGTCGGCCCGCGCACCGCGAGAGTAGGTCTCGCTCGCCATCTCAAGGATTGCGTCGAAGGCCTCGACGACGCCCGGGTCGAATTGCGGTGCCTGCGGCTTGTATCAAGCGTTCCCGAGCAACCTCAGGCGCCATAGCATCTCGATACGGCCTGTCGGAAGTCATCGCGTTATAGGCATCAGCGACGCAGATGATTCGTGAAACCGTTGGGATGTTCTCACCGGGATCCCGTCCGGATATCCTTGCCCATCAAGTCGTTCGTGATGATGCCTTACAATGCGGGCGATCTCCTCATACGCTTCGACATTGGCAAGAATTCGTTCGCCGATCACTGAGTGAGCCTCCATCTTCCGCCGCTCCTGGAGAGTCAGCGGTCCATTCTTTTCGAGGATTCCCGGTGGAACGCCGATCTTGCCGATGTCATGGAGAAGACCCTGATAGGTGAGCAAGCTGTTGCTCTTCCGGGTCGAGGCCTATTCTCGAAGCGATGTCGCGTGAGTAGATCGCCACGGCGGCTGAGTGGCCAGCGGTGTAGCGATCCCGGGCATCAAGCGTCGCAACGAGTGCGCTCGCGAACGACAGGTTGGCTCGAGTGAGCTGTTCGTTCACTACCGCGAGATCCTTCGCAAGCCGCCGCTGTTCCTGGTACATCGCGAATAGGCGCTGCGCCGCCAGCGCCGGGAAAAGGAAGAGCAACGCCGTCCAGGGTGACAGTTCCTGGTACGCAAGCGCCAAGGGGGCTACGATGGCGACGTACAGAATGACCGATGACGGCTAGGACAGGAGTTGCTGCGCGCAGGAACTCTCGTCGCGACCCACTTCCCCGCACCCAGCAGCGTGGTCGCTGCAAAGCCCGTGTCCAACAGCTCTAGCGTTACGGCGCCCGCCACGGTTGCTATCGCGATTGAACCAACAGTGCTTGAGGAGAGTTCGGCTGCCCACATCGCCACAAGGCCGGTGAGGGCGCCGCTGATGGCACGCGTGCAGGTGTAGACCCCCCAGCGGAGGGGCGGCCTCATGTCTCCGAGCATGGAGGCGGCAGCTACAGCCATCGCCGCGGCCGGACCGAGAACAACGGCAGCAAAAAGGGTTGGAAGGAGCGACGTCGAGACCTGGGTATTCCCACTGATCCAGATCCCGCCTCGATCTGCGACAACCGCTAGAACGGCGAGCGGAATTACGACCCACCCGGATGCGGCAAAGTCGTATGACGTGACGAGCCAGACTGCGAGCCCAATCGCTACCGCTAGCAGCAGACGAGCAGATAGGCGAGAACCCTACCGGACGGGACGGACTCCGCCACAGGCTGATGACGCCCCTTGTACTCTCACCCTTTCGAGGGATATACTCACGGAGCCGTCATCTCTCGGGGGAGAGGAGTTCTGTATGAGGAGATCCCTCATCCGCCTGGGGGTGCTGTTGGCATCTTCGCGTCGCTGGCAGCGATCTCCGGTGCTTGGAAGGCGTGGTAAGGCCACACGAAGCATGAAGTTAGCCATCGGTACCTAGCATCCCTCCTTCGGGGGATGTTTCTGGGGCCTATGGATAACTCAGCAGAGGCCTCTGCACTTGCGGGGCGGCCCCGGCCGCCCCGAACCTGGCCCCTGACAACCCTTTTGGCCCCTGATCTAGTCGATCAGGCCTCTGCGGAAGCCGATTGCGACAGCGTGAGCGCGGCTGCGAGCCTGGAGCTTCGCAAGCAGGTGACGCACGTGGGACTTGACTGTCTCTTCCGAGAGATGGAGATGCTCCCCGATCTCACGGTTTACGAGACCGTCGGAAATGAGCTGGAGAACCTGATTCTCGCGCGCAGTCGGTTCCTGCTCGAATCGTCGTGGGGCGGGCTTTAGGGGTACGACCTCCGCGGTAGCCGCGTTCTCCGCCAGCCGCCCCCGTCGGACGGCGGCTTCGTCGAAGCGGCGGGCGTGGTCCAGGTAACGAGTGAGGATCTGCTTGCGCTCCGCGGCGTCCACACTGAGGGCATCGGGAGGGGCTGACCGTAGCTCACCCCCGATTCGGGGGAACTTCGCCCGCCTTTTTAGGGTAGACGGGAGGACGCCGCATGCCTGCGCCGCCCTCCGCGCCGAGATGTGGTGATGTCAGGCAGCGACCGAGACGAGGTCTCTCAGCGCGCCGAGGCGCTGGAGCGCCTGACCTTCGAGCTGGCGAACGCGCTCTCGGGTCAGACCCAGCTCGTGGCCGATCGCCTCGAGCGTCCACGGGTCACCTTCGAAGCCGAACCGGAGCTCGAGGATCCGTCGCTCCCTCTCGGGGAGCGCATCGAGCGCGCGCCGCACGCCCTGGCGCCGGAGAGACTCCTCAGCCTCCTCGAACGGGTCTGCGGCCTCACGGTCGGCGAAGAGGTCACCGAGCTCGCCCTCGTCGTCGGAGCCCACGCTCTGATTCAGCGAGACCGACGCCTGGGCTGCGCCCATCGCCTCTTCCACGTGCTGGATCGGAATCCCGGTCGCCTCGGCGAGCTCTTCCTTCGTGGCGTCGCGCCCCAGCTCGACCTCGAGCCGGCGCGCGGCTCGAAAGAGCTTCTGCTGGCGCTCGACAACGTGCACCGGAACGCGGATCGTCCGCGCGTGATTCGCGACGGCACGCTGAACCGACTGCCGGATCCACCAGGTCGCGTAGGTCGAGAACTTGTAGCCGCGTCGCCAATCGAACTTCTCGACGGCTCGGTTCAGCCCGAGTGTTCCTTCCTGGATCAGATCGAGAAACGGGACGCCCAGACCGCGGTACCCCTTGGCGATCGACACGACAAGCCGGAGGTTCGACTCGATCATGCGGCGCTTCGCCAGGGGGTCGCCCTTCTCGATGCGCTTGGCGAGCGTGACCTCTTCGTGGGCAGTTAGTAGCCGATGGCGCCCAACATCGGCGAGGAAGAGTTGAAGGCTGTCTCCAGCGCCCACAACGGGCGAAGCCGTGAGATCGATCTCCTCGGCCTCATCGCGGGGCGCACCAATCTCCAGGCCAATCGCCTCCAGCTCGTGTGTGAAGAACTGAACCTCGTCATCCCCGAGGTCGAGCTCGAGCGCAAGCGCCTCGATCTCGGCGGGCTCGACGAAGCCGCGCTCCTCGGCGATCTCGATCAAAGAGCGAACCTGCTCGGTTTCAAGAAGCTCGTGCACGGTCTCCTGTCTTCCGTTCGTGATAGTTAGTCGTTGCTTATTTTACGGCACCAGGGGGAGATCGGTTTGAGAACCGTCGCCTCTACACCAGAACGAGTGACGGTCGGGCTATTTCCTTGCTCTCCCTCTGAAACGCGCGCAGCAGCGGACTATTCCCGGCTGAGCGCGGGAACGCCTTGCGGAGACTCCTCCGACTCCTGCTGGGGCTGCTGATTCGCCCACTCCTCGTCGAACTCGACACGCCACTTGCCTTCATCACCCTGCTCGAGCTTCAGCTTCGCCTTGAAAGTCCGCCCTGACCTCCCGCGGAAGCCGGTCACGGGCTTCTCCGTCTTCCCGGTCGCGATGAGCTCCTTGACGACCGAGACGGGCAGGATCTTCCCGGCCTTCTTCTTCCAGATCACGAAGCCACAGCCTGGATCGTCCTTCGACCAGCACGAATAGCCCTTGCGGTTCTCGATGATGTCGCGGCCACAGACCGGACACGGGCCGAGGTTCGCGCGCTCGATCTTGACCTCTTTCAGCTTGTCGAGCTCGGCCACGGTCTCCGTCGTGAACTTCTCGATATCCGACATGAACGCCCTGCGGCTGTCCTCGCCCTGCTCGATCAGGCCCAGCCGGTGCTCCCAATCGCCCGTCAACTCGGGCGACGTCAGTGGATGCTGGCCGAGGAGCGAAATGACCTGTATTCCCTTCTCGGTGGCGTGGAGCGCACGGCCGTCGCGTTCGATGTAGCCGACATCGATGAGCCGTTCGATGATCGATGCGCGGGTTGCAGGTGTTCCAATGCCCGAGTCCTTCATCGCCTCACGCAGCTCTGCGTCCTCGATATTCTTGCCGGCTGCCTCCATGGCACCGAGAAGCGACGCGTCCGTGAATCGCCGGGGAGGCTGAGTCTCCTTCCGCAGCGCCTCGATCTTCCGGGTCTCGACCCTCTCGCCGTGATCGAGGGAGGGCAGCGACTGATCCCCGCCCGAATCGTCCTCGTCGAGAGCACCGGGCGCTACCGCCTCCTCGCCGTAGACGGCCTTCCACCCCGCCTCGAGAAGGACACGGCCGCTCGTGCGAAAGACGTGCTCCTCAACGGTCGTTTCGACGCGCGTTCGCTCGAATACCGCTTCCGGATGGAAGACCGCCAGGAAGCGGCGGGCGACGAGATCGTAGATCTTGATCTCGTCCTCCTTCATCTTCTCGAGCTTGTGCTCTGAGCGTGTCGGGATGATCGCGTGGTGATCGGCAACCTTCCCGTCGTTCACGACGCGGACGAGCGGAAGATCCTCGAGGCCCGTGACGTAGGAGGCAGCACGCGAATACGCCGCGCTCTCGCCGACATGCGCCGCGGTCGGCTTGATCTCGCCGATCATCTCGGAGGTCAGGAAGCGCGAGTTCGTCCGCGGGTAGGTGATCGCCTTGTGCTCCTCGTAGAGTCGCTGCGCGGCCGAGAGCGTCCGGCGCGCAGAGAACCCGTAGAGCGTGTTCGCGTGGCGCTGTAGCGACGTGAGGTCGTAGAGCAGCTGAGGCGCCTCGCGCTCTTCCTTCTTCTCGAGCTTTGTGATCTCGCCCGGCTTCCCCTCGCAGTCCCGCACGATCACGGTTGCGTCGTCGAGCCCGATGCGCTTCCCACCGAGGTAGCGCCCCTCGTAGCGCCGCGCCCGAGTCGCCTCGAAGTCGGCGACGACAAGCCAGTACGGCTCGGGCACGAACGCCCGAATCTCCACCTCGCGCCGCGCGACGATTGCGAGTGTCGGCGTCTGGACTCGACCGAGCGAGACCGCACCGTCGAATGCGGCGCGGAGCCGGATCGATGCGGCACGCGTTGCATTCATGCCCACGAGCCAGTCCGCCTCTGACCGCGACCGGGCCGCCTCCTCGAGCAGCTTCATCTCGAGGCCAGGCCGTAGGTGCGCGAAGGCGTCCTTGATCGCGGCCTTCGTCATCGAGTTGAGCCACAGCCGCTCGACGGGCTTGTCGACCTTCGCCGTCTCGAACACGTACGCGAAGATCAGCTCCCCTTCTCGACCGGCGTCGCAGGCGTTCACGATCAGGTCGATGTCGTCGCGCTTCATGAGTCTGTGTACGACCCCGAGCTGCTTCTTCGACTTGTCGTCGTTCGGCACGAGCTTGAACTTGCTCGGGACGATCGGCAGGTCGGCAAACCGCCATTTCTTCAGCTTCTCGTCATAGGCCTCCGGCGCCGCGAGACCGACGAGGTGGCCGACCGCCCACGACACGACATAGGCGTCCGATTCGAGGTATCCCTCGCTCTTCTCGAACGATCCGGGTAGCGTGGCAGCGATATCTCGCCCCACCGAGGGCTTCTCTGCGACAACGAGCGTCTTGGTCATCGCGGAACACCATAGCGACCGATGTCAAGGGGCGATACTGCCCGGGATGGCCACGACCGAGCGCCCCTCCAGCCTCTACCGCCTCGCCGTTGCGATCTCTCGGCCCATCGTCCGGGGCATCTACCGCCTCGAGGTCGGGGGTTCCGAACACGTGCCTCAGGAGGGTGGCTTCGTCGTCGCCGCCAACCACACCTCGAACCTCGACCCGTGGCCACTCGGCTGTGCCCTCTCTGGGCGTCAACTTCACTACATGGCGAAATCAGAGCTGTGGAAGCCCGGGTTGCGCACGATCCTGAAGGCCCTCGGATCGTTTCCGGTCGAGCGCGGCGCGGGAGACGCCGAGGCGCTCGCAACCGCAGTCCGGATCGTGACGAATGGAGGCGTGATGGCGATGTTCCCGGAGGGAACGCGCCGCAACAAGGGTCTCCGCAAGAAGCACCAACCTCGACCCCACACGGGAACCGTGCGTATCGCAATGGCGGCCAACGCCCCGCTCGTACCGGCCGCGATCAATGGAATGGATCGGCTCTCGCGTCTCGGTCCGCTGCGAATCTCGTTTGGGGCCCCGATCGCGCTCGAGGATCTCCAAGGGCTCGATTCATTCGAGGCAGCCCACGAGGGAACCACCCGGCTCTGGGCGGAGATCCAGCGGCTCGAGGCGGAGCTCACGGCGCTGTGAGGCCTCTCATGGCGATCGACGGCGACTCGCTCGCCCACCGTGCCTTCCACGCGCTCCCGAGCTCGATAAAGGACGGGGCGGGGCGCCCGGCCAACATGATCGTCGGCTTCGCCAACATGCTCGCGACCCTCTGGGATGCCGAGCAGCCTCGCACGATCGTGGTGGGGTGGGACACGCTGACGACGCCGACCTACCGCTCGACGCTCCTTCCGGGCTACCAGGGCGGTCGAGAGTTTCCGCCCGAGCTGACCGAACAGCTCGACCGGCTGCCCGTGCTGGTCGCCGCTCTCGGCTTCGCCTCGGCGAAGGCAGCCGGGTTCGAGGCGGACGACTTCCTGGCCGCTGCGGCCCGCGCGGAGACCGAACACGGCGGAAAGACGCTCGTCGTCACGAGCGACCGCGATGCGTTCCAGCTTGCGAGCGCCGCCGTGACGCTCGTCATGCCAGTTCGCGGCGTCTTCGAGGTCGCACGGGTCGGTCCGGACGAGGTGAGGGAGCGGTACGGGGTCGACCCCGAGCAGGTTCCCGACTTCATCGCGCTCCGCGGCGACCCATCCGACCGGATCCCGGGAGCGTCGGGAATCGGGCCGGTCAAGGCAGCTGCCGTCCTTGGCGAGCACGGATCGCTGGCAGCAGCGCTCGCCGCCGGACGCTTCTCAGGGGAAGCGGACGATCTTCGAACCTACCTCGAGATCGCGACCCTTCAGGAGGACGCCCCTATCCCGGAGCTTCCCGACGCCGAGCCGACGTGGTCGACGGCCGCGGAACTGACGGAGACATGGGGCCTCAAGGCGCTGTCGAAGCGCCTTCGCGAGCGGGCATGATCACGACGTGCTCCTCGCGCGGCCCGTGGACGCCGAGCGCGAGAACCTGCTCGATGTCTGCGCTGCGGCTCGGGCCCGAGACGATGGCCAGCGCACTCGGGAGAATGCCCTCGACCGCGACGAGCAGTTCGTCGAGGCCTGGAAGCACACGATCCTCGGTGATCACCGTGAGATGCACCTCAGGGAGAAGCGAGCGGGATCGCGGCTCTTCGGGAGAGGCCGCGAGCACGATGCTCCCGGGGTCGGCGAGTCCGTAGACAGCCTCCGAGGTCGTCGAGCCCTCGAGGTCGGGAATGACGCGGTAATGGACGCGGAAGCCGTTGCGCTTGAGGTTCCCCGCGAACAACTCGACGAGCGCGGCGCTACTCATCGGCGGTCACGGAAGCGACGACGCGCGAGCCTCGGCAGCGCTCTTCCGGATGACCACGCTCTGGCCGGGCCGAGCGAGCCGCCGACTCCCTGCCCGAGCCGGCCCAAGAACGTCGAGAACCGGTAACCGGTGACTGATGACCACGTCAGAGACCACAGCGTCATCGCGAGCCGCTCGCGGCGCGACGCGACCTTCTGCTCGACGAGGTCGCTGCGCAGATCGAGCAGAAGCTCGTGGAGGGGAATCTTGACGGGACACGCATCGGTGCATGCGCCGCAGAGCGACGACGCGTGCGGAAGTGACGGCGCGTTCTCGATGCCGACCAGGAGTGGTGCCAGGACGGCTCCCATCGGGCCGGAATAGACCGGCCCATAGGCCTCCCCAGCCGTCCTGCGATAGATGGGGCAGACGTTCAGGCAGGCTCCGCAGCGGATGCACGCGAGCATCTCCTCGTACTTCGTCCCCATCAGGTTGCGACGGCCGTTCTCGAGGAAGACGACATGAAGCTCGTCGGGGCCGTCCTCCTCCCCATCCCTTCGCGGCCCCGTGATCAGCTGCGTATAGCTCGTCAGGCGCTGGCCGGTTCCGCTCCGTCCGAGCAGTTGGAGCAGCGGTGCGAGATCACGAACCCGCGGCACGAGCCGCTCGATTCCGGTGATCGCGATATGAACCTTCGGCAGCGACGATACGAGCCTCGCGTTGCCTTCGTTCGTCACCGTCACGATCGTCCCGGTCTCGGCAACCGCGAAGTTCGCACCCGTCACGCCTACGTCCGCATCGAAGAAGACCTTGCGGAGTTGACGCCGAGCGGAGAGCGTGAGCTCTCCGAGCTCAGCGGGAACCGGCTGACCCTCGACCTGCGTGAACAGCTCGGCGACATCCTCCTTCGTCTTCTCGATCGCCGGCGCGACGATGTGAACCGGGTGATCGCCGGCCAGCTGGAGGATGTACTCGCCGAGGTCGGTTTCGACCGGCCGGATGCCTGCCGCCTCGAGCGCATCGTTCAGGCCGATCTCCTCGGTCGCCATGGACTTCGACTTCGCGACGAGAGTGGCTTCGCGCGCCTGGCAAACCGAGACGACGTACTCACACGCCTCCTCCGCCGTCGCGCAGACCTTCACCTTCCCGCCTCGCGCCTCGAGCGCCACCGTGAACTCCGCCAGGTAGCGATCGATGTTCCGCACCGCCTCCATCCGCACGTCGTGCGCCCGCTCGCGAAGCCCTTCGACGTCCGGCAACTCGGCCCACGCGTCGAGCCGGTGCGAGCGCAATCGCTCGACGGAAGACGCGATCGCCGCCTCGAGCTTCGGATCGGCGAGCTTCTCCCGCGCGACCTCGCGGAACCGATCCGCAGGTTGAGCGAGATCGCTCACGCAGCGACGCCTCTTGCAAGCGCGGTCGCCAGGTGCACGACGGGAGGGCCGCCGGTCTTGTCCGTCCGGCCACACAGGTGCATCAGGCATCCCGGATCGGCCGTCACGAGCGCCTCGGCACCCACCGCGGTCACGCCGCCCAGCTTGTCGTCGGCCATCGCCAGCGGAGAGCTCAGGCTGGCGAACGGAGAACGTCCCTCCGAACCCGCAGCACAGATCCGCGCGCGGCAGCATGATCACCTCCGCCCCGGTCCGCTCGAGGAGCCGCCGCGGCGGCTCCGAGATCCTCAACTCGCGAAGCATGTGACACGAGTCGTGGTAGGCAACCGTCCGACCCTCGTTGCGGAGCGGAAGCTCGATCCCCTTCGCGTCGAGGAACGCAGAGAGCTCCCAGACGTCGTACGGCTCGACTCCCAGGAGCTCCGGCAGGTATCGCGCCACCATCGTCGTGCACGAGCCCGACGGCAAGATCACCGGGGCCGTCCGGGAGAACGCCCTCACGAACGACTTCGCGACGCGTCGCGCAGCCTTCCTGTGGCCCGAGTTGAACGCCGGCTGGCCACAGCACACCTGGCGGCGCGGGAACTCGACCTCGACGCCTGCTTCTTCCAACAGCGCCCGAGCATCGGTGACTGCATCCGGGAAGATGAGATCGCCCAGGCAGGTTGCAAAGAGCTGGACGCGCTGAGCGCTCACGCGCGCCTCTCGCCGGAGCGAGGATCGCAGATCGAGCCAGAGCGTCTCATGCGCCGAAGACTACGGACGGCGACCGACGGCGAGCGCTGATGGGATCCCGAGCTCCGCCGGGAACTCGGCTGCATCCACGAAGCCGGCCGCCCGCAGAAGCTCGACTGCCTCGGCCGGCGTGGGCGAAGACCCTCCCGAGCGGGCGGCCCGCAGGCGGGCGAGGGCCTCGTCGAGTCGGTCGCGACCGCGGAACAACCCGATCAGCGCCCATCCTCCGGGTCGGAGCGTCTCGAGGACACGCGGCATCGCAGTCTGCAGCACCGCGGGAGGCAGGAACGGGCCGGGAAGGAACGCGAGGTCGAAGGAGGCCCGATCGGGCAGATCCTCGACCCGCTGACCGCGGAGTTCGATTCGCTCGCTCATCCCAGCCGCGGAGACATTCTCCCGCGCCCGCGCCAGCGAGGGCTCCCAGGGATCGATTCCGACCACGCGCAGGCTGGGCCACTGCTCGGCCATCGCAATCGCGAGCCGCGCAACGCCGACACCCACATCCAGGAAGGCCGCGCCGTCCGCGCTGAGACGATCGGAAAGGTCGCCGAGCGCAGGGGTGACCGTCTCCTTCAGTACGCGTGCGAAGCCCGCAGACGTGCGGCCGAAGCTCTCGAGCACGTCGGCGTCCGTGAAGCTCCAGCCCGGAGCGCGCCCAGGGTCGGTGAGGAGGTCGATCGCCTGGAGGAAGATCGCCCGGATCGGCGACGACGCCTCGGCCAACTCAGCTGCGCTTGCCCCGTTCAGAGCGTCGGTGAGCCCGAGAGCGTCGACCACTCCGTCGAGGGCAACCTGAACCTCGGGGACGGCGGCTGTCCCGGTGGAACGCAGGCGGAGCACCGCTCCGAGCGCCGCGAGAGCCTCCGCCTGGGCGGAGAGCCCGCTTCCGACGGCTCTGATCTCGTCCGTTCCCACGGCCTCGGAGCATACTGCCTCGCCTCCGTCCCTTCGGTTCTGTATCGTGCGCTTTCTCGCGGCCGGCGTAGGCGGGCGAGAAGAGGCACGGCGCCTCAGGAATCAACGGGATTCCTGGGGCTTTTTTTGTGGTCCGAGACAGAACCCGGGGAGGCGGGAATGCGATGGTCAAGGTCGAGGCAGTCGTGATCAGGGAACGCGTCGAGACGGTGATCGATGCGGTCGAGGACGCAACGGGACACATCGGGGTGACCGTGTTCGAGGCTGTCGGCCACGGCAGGCAGCGCGGGATAACACACGAGTATCGCGGGCGGACATTCGAGTCGAGATTCCTCCCGAAGGCGATGCTGGTCTTCGTCGTCGACGACAGGAAGGCCGAAGCTGTCGTGCACGCGATCACGGACGCAGCCCGCAGCGGCAACGAGTCCGGTGACGGCATCTCCTGGACGACACCCGTCGACGACGTGACGCACAACCGGACCGGGCTCGCGCTCGAGGAGGTGGAGGTCAGATGACGCGGGCGGATCTCACCATCGCGGCGAGCACCATCTGGGTCGTCGTGGCCGCCGTGCTCGTGATGTTCATGCAGGCGGGCTTCGCGTTCCTCGAGGCCGGGCTCACGCGCATGAAGAACGTCGGGCACGTCGTCGCGAAGACGGTCCTGGTGTTCGGCATCGCATGCGTCGTCTACTACCTCGTCGGGTTCGGACTCGCGTTCGGCGACGGGGGTGGCGGTTTCGTCGGCGGATCAGGCTTCTTCCCGTCGATCGATGACCTCGTCTCCGTCGGAACGGCACCCTTCAGCTGGTTCTCCCAGATTCCCGGTGCCGCCGGCTACATGTTCGAGGTCGTATTCGCCGGCGTCTCGCTGGCGATCGTCTGGGGGGCCATGGCGGAGCGCACGAAGCTCTGGGTGTACTTCGTCTTCGGCGCCTACTTCATCGTCATCTACTCGATCGTCTCGCACTGGATCTGGAGTCCTGACGGGTGGCTGTTCTCCCACGGGATGCAGGACTTCGCCGGCTCGACGGTCGTCCACTTCCAGGGCGCCCTGGCGGCACTCGCGGGCGCGGTTCTCCTCGGCCCGCGGATCGGGAAGTTCGACAAGGACGGCAAGCCGAACGCGATCCCGGGCCACAACCTCGCGTACGTCACGCTCGGAGTCCTGATCCTGTGGTTCGGCTGGTTTGGCTTCAACCCAGGCTCGACCCTGAGCGTCGATTTCGGCGGTGTCGGCTACTTCGCGTACGTGGCGCTGACGACGAATATCGCGGCAGCCTGCGGTGCGCTCGGTGCCGTCACGACGGCCTGGATCGTGCTCCGGAAGCCCGATCTCTCGATGATGCTGAACGGGGTCATCGCTGCGCTCGTCGCGATCACCGCGGCGTGCGGGTTCGTGGCACCGTGGGCGGCGATCGTCATCGGGTTGGTCGCAGGCGTCATCGCGGTCATCGGGGTGCTCGCGGTGGAGCGAATTCGGATCGACGACCCCGTTGGCGCGGTAGCCGTCCACGGGATGTCCGGTATCTGGGGAACGCTCGCCACCGGGATCTTCGCGGTACCCGTGCTGGCCAACAACCTGGCGACCGGTACCGGTGGCCTTGCATACACGGGAAGCTTTCACCAACTCGGAGTCCAGGCGCTTGGGATCGTCGCAGTCGGCAGCTTCACATTCGCTGCGTCGTTCCTCGCTCTCTGGGTGATGAAGAAGACATTCGGCATTCGCGTCGAGCCAAAGGTTGAGACCGCGGGACTCGACGTGTCCGAGCACGGGATGTGGGGCTATCCCGAGTTCTACATCCCGGTACCGGGCGGCTATGGGACCGAGTCCCACGGTCACCTGGGTCACGCAACGCACGCCGGTCGTCCTCCCGTTCCGGCTGCGGTGCACCAGCCGTCCGAGCTACCCGACTCCGAACCCGGGTGAGCGACTCGACAGGCTGAACCTCGGAGTGGCCCGCGCGCTGCCTACCTCCTCGGCGCGCGGGTCACTCTGCTCTCGGTCGCTCGGGCCGGTAGTCCTCGCGGACGGGCTGGAAGACGTCGATGACACGACAACCCGCCACGCCGGCACGGGCGCCGTGCTCGTGGCCTCCGGGAATCACGTATCCGTCCGTCGGGCCGCAGACGTAGTCGACGCCGTCGACGGTCATGGTGATCTCGCCCGCGAGGACGAGGCCGAGCTGCTCATGCGGGTGACTGTGCAGCGCGACCGTTGCACCCGGCTCGAGATCGACGAGGTTCAGCATCGCTCCGTCACCGATGAGCGGGTAGGCGCGAACGCCGGCTGCGAGGTCGAGCGCGGGGAGATCGGTCAGCTTGGCGAAGGTCGTCATGGCGGAAATCTACGCGCCGGCGAGGACCCGTGCGAACAGCTCGGGCTCGATGTTTCCACCGGTGACGAGGGCGACCACGGAACCGGAGCCACTGACCTTCCCCGCAGCGACGGCTGCCGTAGCTGCCGCGCCCGCGCCCTCGACGACGAGGCCGTGCGTCTCGTGGAGCATCCGCATCGCCGCGCCGATCTCATCCTCGGTGACGAGCACCACGTCGTCGACGTGCTCCCGCACGAGGTCGAACGTGACCGAGCCCGGCTCGAGGTTGCCGGCCAGACCGTCGGCGAGAGTCGGGCGCTCCTCGACGGCGACGATCTTCCCCGCGGCGAGCGAAGCCCGCATCGTCGGCGACGCCTCGCTTTCGACACCGATTACCCGCACATCCGGCCTGGATGAGGCCCACAGCGCAACCCCCGAGATGAGCCCACCACCCCCCACCGGGCACACGATGGTGACCGAACCGGTGAGCTCCTCGAGCACCTCGACTCCAAGCGTTCCGCCACCGGCGATGACGTCGGGGTCGTTGTACGCCGACACGTAGCGCATCCCCTGGGCCGCGAGCTCCAGCGCACAGCGCTCGGCTTCGTCGTAGGTCTGCCCATGGCGGATCAGCTCGACCGGGAAGGCCTCGAGTGCAGCGAGTTTCGCCGGCGACGCCGTCTCGGCGCAAACGACCGTAGCCTCGAGGCCGAGCATCCGCGCCGCGTGCGCAATCCCCAGCGCGTGGTTTCCGGCAGATGCAGCCACGACGTGATCGGCTCGGTCGAGTTTCGTCAGCGCGCCGAACGCCCCGCGAACCTTGAACGAGCCCGTCGGCTGGGATGTCTCGAGCTTGAGCAGGACGTCGGCACCCAGGGCGCGCGACGGGAGCAGCGGAGTCGGGCCGAGATGGGCAGCCACTCGCTCGCGCGCGGCGGCGACATCATCGCGGCTCGGCGCGTCGACCTGTCTTCTCGCTCCCCCGTCGATCCCGTGACAATGCCAGAGTGCGTGTTCTGACCGTGGGCGAAACGATGGTGCTCTTCGAAGGCGTCGAGGGGCGTGGACTCATCAGCGGAGAGCCCTTCCGCGTACGGATCGGGGGTGCCGAGTCGAACTTCGCCGTCGCGCTCTGCCGGCTCGGCGTCGATGTGACGTGGGTTTCACGGCTCGGCCGGGATGCGTTCGGCGGCCTGGTTCGGTCGACTCTCGAGAGCGAGGGCGTCGACCTGGGGCTTGTCCGGAACGACGACGCACCGACCGGCGTGTTCTTCAAGTGGCACGAGAACGGCGAGAACCGCGTCCTCTACCGGCGAAGTGCATCGGCTGCCACGCACCTGTCACCCGACGACCTCCCCGAGGAAGCGCTCGACGATGTCGATCTCGTTCACCTTTCGGGGATCACCACGGCACTCTCGCCGAGCGCGCGCAGGACGGTCGTCGAGGCGGCTCAGCGCGCACGCTCGAACGGCATCCCGGTGACGTTCGACCTGAACTACCGGGCGGCGCTCTGGGCGGACGCCGGCCGAGGCGGCGGAGGCAGCCGCCGAGATGCTCCCGTACGCCGATTGGGTGCTTTGCGGCGCCGACGAGGGAAACCTTGTCTTCGGTACCTCGACGCCGGGCGAGCTCCGGACGACGGTCAGGGAAGCCGGTGCCGGCGAGCTTGTCGTCCGGGTCGGTGCGCGAGGGGCCGTCGTCTGGACAGGCGAGGATGCGCTCGAGCTTCCGCCCGCTCGGCTCGAGCCGGTCATCGACGAGATCGGTGCGGGGGATGGATTCGCTGCCGGGTTCGCCTTTGGCCTCCTGCACGGGATGGGGCCGCCCGCCTGCGCCCGAGCGGGCAACCTGATCGCGGCGCGCGCGCTGCGGGGCACCGGCGACTGGGAGACCTATCCGCGGCTCGCCGAGGTCTACGACGAGCTGTTCGACGAACCCTGACGCACGAGCGGCAGGAGCGATTCCGCTGCCGCGACGAGGGCCTCGGAGGGAGGCTCCCCCTCGTCTCGCACGAGGGCCAGCACGAGATGGGTGCAACCCTCCTCGACAAAACGGCGGAGGCCCTCGGCACACGATTCCACGTCGCCCGCGACCACGTATTTTCCGGCGAGATCGCCGGTGAACCGCGGCTCGCCGTAGCGCCACGCCAGGTGCGCATCGCCCCGCTTTCGCGCCTTGTCTCCGTCCTCCCCAAGCGACACGTACACGTACGCCGCCCGCGCGAACTCTCGCCCGAGCGTGCGACCAGCAGCCGCAGCGAACTCGGCGACGCGCTCGAACATCGCACCGCAGCGCTCCGCCGTGACCATGTAGGGCAGAAAGCCGTCCCCGAGCAGACCCGCCCGCCGCTGCGTCAGCTCGGCTCGACCGGCGACCCAGAGCGGCGGGCCGCCGGGCCGCGACGGGAGCGGATCGATCCACACGTCGTCGAGCCGAAAGATCTCTCCGTCATACGAGAACCGCTCCCCCGCGAAGTAGCGCCGTACGATCTCGAGCGTCTCGGTCGTCCGGACGCCGCGTCGCTCGAGCGGGATGCCTGCGGCCTCGAACTCCTTCGGGTTGTCGCCGCCGACCCCGAGGACGAGGATCAGCCGGCCACCCGAGATCCTGTCCACTCCGGCGAACTCCTTCGCGAGGAGGGTCGGGTGCCTGAGGGGAGCGATCGTCGCAGCCGGCCCGATCGCGATCCTCTCGGTGGCGCAGGCCATCGCCGTGCACATCGAGACTGCATCCCAGACCGGGCGGTGGAAGAGCAGGTGCTCGCCGGTGAACAACCCGTCGTAGCCCAGCTCCTCCACCGAGCGGAAGACATCGAGTCCCCAGAATTCCCCGCCGCACGACACGCCGATGAACACGCCGGCGTCCTATGCGGGCCGGCGCGCGACGGCTTCGATCTCGACGTGGAAGCCGACCAACCCCGAGCCGACCGTCGTGCGTGCGGGATATGGAGCTTTGAAGTACTCGCGGTAGATCTCGTTGTACGTCGGGAAGTTCGCGAGGTCCGAGAGGTACGCGTTGACCTTCACCACGTCTTCGAATCCGCAGCCGGCGGCCTTCAGGCAGATCTCGAGGTTGCGGAAGACCTGGTGCGTCTGCTCGGCGAAATCCTCGGACACGAGCGTGCCCTCCGCGTCGAAGGGCGCCTGGCCGGACGTGTAGACGACGTCACCGCTGACGACGACGGGAGTGTAGGGCGGCCCAGGCGGCGCAAGACCCTCGGGCTGGATGTTCTGGCGGCTCATGGAGCTCCTCTCGGTTGGTGAGACGTGCGAACGCTAGAGTCACCGGGCCGTGAGCGCCAGCGAGACCGTCTCCGTCCTCGGGCTCGGCCTGATGGGGCGCCCGATGGCACGGAATCTCGTTCGGGCCGGATTCGCGGTTCTCGGCTGGAATCGATCACCGCTCGATCCCGAGCTGGCTCGCGATGTGCCGCTCGCGGCGACGCTCGAGGAGGCCGCCGAGTCCGAGCTCCTGGTGCTGATCCTGGCGAACTCGGCCGCGACAGGGGAGGTACTCGAGGCGATCCGCCCGTTTCTCCGCCGCGGACAGATGGTCGTCGACATGGGAAGCTCCGATCCGCGCGACTCGGTCGAGCGAGCCCGGGTGCTTTCCGCATGCGGAGTCGGCTGGGTCGACGCGCCCGTCTCCGGGGGCATGAAGGGAGCCGAGAGCGGCCGGCTCGCGATCATGGTCGGAGGGAGCGACGTGGACGTGGCGAGGGCGTGGCCCGTTCTCGAAGCACTCGGCGAGAACGTCGTTCACGTCGGAGGAGCCGGAGCCGGCCACACCGCGAAGGCGGCCAACCAGTTGATCGTCGGCCTCACGCTCGAGGCGGTGGCCGAGGCAATCGTCCTCGCCGAGTCGAGAGGTGTCGACGCGCGTCTCCTCCAGCAAGCGCTCCGAGGCGGCTGGGCGGACTCGCGAATTCTTCGTGAGCAGGGAGAGCGGATGATCGAGCAGGACTACGTGCCTGGCGGCAAGGTCGAGACGCTCCTGAAGGATCTTCGCCTCGCGGGGTCGCTGGCCCGCGACGAGGGGCTCGAGCTGCCACATCTCGAGAGCGGCGCCGCCCTGCTCTCGGCTCTCGTCGAGCGAGGAGACGGCGAGCTCGACTGCGCTGCCGTCGTCGAGCCTCTCCGTCAGAGGTCCTTGCGGGAGAAGCCGAACACGGCCAGCCCGCCGACCAGCAGCGTGTAACCGACGGCCCAGAGCAGGATCCAGCCTCCGGCCGGCTGGGCGCCGCCGAACGGGCCGAGGTCGATCGCAATCTTCGTGAAGCCGCTGGTATCGGCGGTGATCCGGCTGAGCGCGTCCTGGTAGAGGGCCTCGAAGGGAAGCGCCCACGAGGTGATCCGCGAGACGTCCTGCAGGGTGCTCGATCCGATTGCCTCTCCGACCTGGCCGAGCAGGCCCGCAGTCAGCCCGGCACCGAAGACCATGAAGACGGCGATGCCGTTGGCGGTTGCCGTGAGGAACACCGAGCCGAGGATCGAGAGGGCTGCGACGATGGCGACCGCTCCGGCGAGCTCGACCGCCGGGACGACGATCCGATCGGGCCACCAGCCACCCACGGCACCCGTGATCGCCATCGCGACGAGATAGACCGCCGTGACGTAGAGCGCCCCGGCGAGCGCTGCGCCTGCGAAGCGGGCGACGAGGAGCGTCGAGCGGCCGAGCGGCCGGACGACCAGAGGCTGGAGGAGCCCTCGCTCGGCATCGCCGCGGACGACACCCAGCGTGAGGAACGCCGCCAGGATGACCCCGAGAAAGAGCGTCGCGAACATCGAGAGGCCGAAAACCGTCGCCCCGGCCAGCGTCTTCGAGTCGACGCCGACCTCGCTCGCCTGGGAGGCGAAGCCCTCCGTCTCACCGAATGCCCGGTCAGCGCCGAGGCCGTAGAGGGCCAGGAATCCCGCAGTCAGGATCAGGACGACGACGAAGACACGGCGTCGCACCGCCTCGCGAAGCGCGTACCCGATGATGATCCCGAGGTTCCTCACTCCGTCTCCCCTACGGCGTCCAGGTAGACGTCCTCGAGGTCGCCGCGGACGACCCGCACTCCGTAGATCTGCTCGCCGGCGGCCACCAGCTCGGCCACGAGCCGCGGCACGTCCTCCCGGCCTGCGTCCGCGAAGTGTCGGATGCCCGACGCCATTTCGATCTCCACCCCGCCAGGCCGCCCGAGCTCCGCGGGAGTGCCTGCAGCGACGACCTTGCCGTGATCGATGATGACGACGCGATCGCACACGAGCTCGACCTCACTGAGGAGGTGGGAGTTCAGCAGCACGGCAACCCCGCGCCCGCGCAGCTCTTCGAGGAGCCCGCGGACAGTTCGTCGACCGACAGGATCGAGCGCACTCGTCGGCTCGTCGAGGAGGAGGAGCCGGGGCGACCCGACGAGCGCCTGGGCGATCCCGAGGCGCTGCTGCATGCCCTTCGACATCGCTTCGACCCTGCGGTCGCGCGCATCCGTGAGCTCGACGAGGGCGAGGAGCTCGTCGCGCTCGGCCGCACCGCCCGCCGATCCGGCTAGCCTCTGGTGCAGCTCGAGCAGCTCGTCGGCCCGGTACCAGCCGGGAAAGCGGAACAGCTCGGCGAGATATCCGAGCGATGCGCGGGCGACCGGTGAACCGGCGGTCGCGCCGTAGACCTCGGCGGTTCCGGCACTCGCTCGCACGAGACCGCAGACGATCTTGACGAGCGTCGACTTCCCAGCTCCGTTCGGCCCGAGCAGTCCGACGAGCTCGCCCTCTGTGACGTGGAGGTCGACGCCGGACAGGGCCTCGGTCGACCCGTAGCGCTTGACGAGCCCTCGGGCGGACAGGGCGAGAGTCATCCGCTGCGAGTGTACGCACCGGTATTCCCTCGCCCGGGGGTCACGCCTCGGATCGGGAGCGCCGATGCGGGAGATCCGTGCCCGTGTCGCGTCTCAGCCTGCTCGCCGTGCTCCTCGGCATTGCCCTCGCGGCAGGCTGCGGCGGCGGCGAGGCGAGAGGGCCTGTGGCCGATCGAGCCGATCTCGGCCGAGCAGAGCTCGACGAGCCCCTGCGATCGCTCGGGGGGAACAGCACCCTTCGGCCCGCCGTCTGCTCGGCGAAGGGAACGCCCTCGCTCGACCCCGCATTCTCGAGGGATTTCGTTGCGCCAGCCACCGACCGCTCGAGCTGCACGACGAGCGCAGCGCTCGTCTTCTACGCCGCCGACGACTGGATGCGGCTCGCGCAGAAGCTGGCGGCGGGCGGATACGCGTGCGCCGACTACTTCATCTCGGTCCCGCCCACGACGGGTGGCGACGGAACGTACACCGTGCCGAACGCCGACCAGGTCACGAGGCTCCGGGCACTCGGTCCGGGCTTCCACGCCATGGCAGAGATCCGGGTCACCGCCTGGGAGGAGTGGGTCCAGGAGAACCCCGGCAAGACCTGGTTCGACGCCGGCGTCGAGGCGCGGCGGCGGATGGCCAGCGCCGGGTACGACGCCGCGAAGGGCGACACCTGGGCAGTCAACGAGTTCCCGCTCGAGGTGGCCACCGACCCGCAGATCCAGGCGAACATGCGTGATCTCGTCCGGGGCCTCGCCACCGGTTCCGGAGGGCAGCCGGTTCAGGGCGTCGTCTTCGCCGTCACGCCGGAGCAGGCGACACCGGATCTCGAGTCGTACAAGTCCCAGCTCGAGCGCTTCCTCGAGAACGATTCCTTCTGGCACGAGATGAGCGCATCCGTCCGTTTCTGGGCGGAGGAGGTCTACGCCGATTCGAAGAGCTGTTGCGTGGCCGGCACGACAACGGCAGAACGGGCACAACGGCTCGACGAATACCTCTTTCACCGCCTGACGCTCGTGAACGCGGGGCCTTCCAGCGCGGCAGTCGCACGCGCGTTCCTCGACCGGGCGTTCACGCCCATCGCGAACGCCGCGTGGGCCTGGACGACGGCGTTCGGTTACACCGGAATTCCCGCGGAAGAGATGAAGCGATTCGTGGCCGAGCAGGTCTACGCGATCCGCTCGTTCCAGGAAGCGCCGGGTCATGGCTCCGGCATGGGCGCCTTCGGATTCGCGTGGGCACCCCTCGCGCCGGCGGATCTCGATGCGAGGGCCTTCGCGCGGGAGAGCGGTGAGATCCTCGAGCAGATGGCGAAGTCGATCGACGAATCGTTCCGGCTCGACCGGGCCGAAGCGGCGTGCGGGCCGGGCGGTGTCTGGTGTACCTGCACGGTTCCCGGTGCAGCCTTCAGCCGCGCCTGGTCGACCTTCTCGTCCTGGCGTTGACGGCGCCGTAGTGCTTCCGGCCGGGAGCAGGGAGCACCTAGAGGCTCGAGTGAAATTCGGCTTGACAACAGAGGCGTGCCCTGTGAGGGTCGGTCCCTCGATCATCGACGAGAGGGAGGCCACGATGGCCGAATACGCAGCGAAGGTCGCGCCCCACGTCTACAAGGTGTTGTTCGAGAACGAGCAGGTACGGCTGCTCGAAGTGAAGATCGAGCCTGGAGACCATACTGAGATGCACTCGCATCCCGGAAACCTTGTCTACGCGCTTTCCGGCGGCAAGGTGACGTTCACGGCTCCTTCGGGCGAAGTCGCCGAGCTCGAGGTGACGACAGGCGCGTCGATGTGGATGGACGCAACGGACCACGAGACCGACAACGTCGGGGACACAACCGTCCACGCGCTCATGTTCGAGCCGAAGTAGGCGATCCCTCAGATCAACCATCATGGAGGGGAGATGAGCTCGAAGTCCACGGCCACGCCCGAGAATGCACTCACGAAGGAAGAGATCGACGCGCGGCTCGGCAGCACGGCGCTCGCCCGGCTCGCCTCGTACCGCGCGGACGGGATGATCCATCTGACGCCGATCTGGTTCGACTGGGACGGCGAGCGCTTCCGCCTCACTCTCGGCGCGGGCCGCGTCCATCTGAAGAACCTCCAGCGCGACCCGCGGGTGTCGATCCTCGTCGATCAGGATCCACGACTCGAGCAAGGGCTTGCCGCGGGCGCGTGGGCGATCATGGCCCGCGGAACCGCGGAGCTCTCCCGCGACGAGGAGCTGATCCGCGACGTGACGTTCAGGGTGCTCGAAAAGGCGCTCGGCGGCTCCGACGCCGAGGCCTATACGGAGCCGATCATGGCCGAAGGGCGCACGATCGTCACGATCACGCCGCAAGACTGGCTCACCTGGGACTACAACAAGGGTGACGACTGACGCAGGGCGCTCGGAAGGGCGGTAGGGTGAACTCGTGCTCGACCCTGTGCGTGGCTCCGCGCACATTTTGAACCAACACAACCCGAATGGGAGCCTGCGTCCGGCAGTCGTCGTTGGCGCAGACCGGCAGGGCACCCACCTGGCTTGCCAGGTTCTTCGGGCGTGGAGCTTCATCGGCGGGGTCGGGCACACCCCTGGTCCCACGCTATGACTCGCAAGGCGACATGAGCTTCACCGAGGTCATGGAAGACGTCGGCCGGGTCGTCGACGTTGCCGGGGTCGTCATCATCATCGGCGGAATCGTCTACACCACCGCCGAGATCGGGCTTCGCCACGCCTGGAACGCCGACGGCTACACACGCTACCGGCGGGGGATCGGCCGGTCGATCCTCCTCGGGCTGGAGATGCTCATCGCGGCCGACATCATCAGGACCATCGCGGTGACCCCGACCTTCCAGAGCATCGGCGTCCTCGCCCTGATCGTGCTCGTCAGGACGTTCCTCAGCTTCACGCTCACGCTCGAGATCGAGGGACGCTGGCCGTGGCAGCGCCGACCGGAGGCCTGACCGTCCCGTCGCTCGGGCGGGTCGGCGTCTTCTCCGTCCCGCTCGAGGTACTCCCCCGGTCGGCTGCCGCCGAGCTGGTCGGCGAGATGGAGGAGCTCGGCTTCGGAGCGATCTGGACCGGCGAAGGCCTCGGAACCCGCGAGATCTTCGTCAACGCGGCGGTGATCCTCGCTGGCAACGTAGGCAGATTCCGTTCTGCGCCGGCATCGCAAACATCTGGGCCCGCGACCCGGTCGCCACGGTCACCGCGACCCGGACACTGCTCGAAAGCTACCCCGGTCGGTTTTCTGCTCGGCCTCGGAGCGAGTCACCGGGAGCAGCTCGGCCCTCGCGGGCACACGTACGCGCGGCCGGTCGGCACGATGCGCGAGTACCTCGAGGCGATGGACGCGGCGCCGTTCGTCAGCCCGATGCCGTCGGAAAGCGCCGCAACGGCTCCGGTTCCTCGCGTCCTCGCTGCGCTCAGGCCGCCGATGCTACGACTCGCGGCCGAGCGAGCGGACGGAGCCCATCCGTACATGACGACCCCGGACGCGACGGCGCTCGGCCCGGGAGATCCTCGGGCCGGGCAAGCTGCTGATCCCGGAGCAGGCCTTTCTGCTCGTCAGCGCGACCCGGGCCGGGCCCGCGAGATCGGGCGCGCATATCTCAGCTGGTACCTCGGCGTCGAGAACTTTCGCCGTAGCCTCCTCTGGCAGGGCTTCGACGAGACAGACCTCGCGAACGGGGGCAGCGACCGCCTCGTCGACGCGATCGTCGCGTGGGGCGACGAGGACACCGTCCGCGCCCGCGTCGAGGCACACCACGACGCGGGCGCGGATCACGTCTGCGTTCAGGCGATCGCGTCCGACCCGCTCGATCCGGGAATCGAGCAGTACCGCCGCATCGCACCAGGGCTGATGACTCGATCGGTGGCAAGGCTGGTGGCCTGGTGCCGACGAGGCGGCCGCGATCCGCGCGTGCAGGCCCCCATCCAGACTGCGGTACGCATCAGCCAGTACCAGGCGATCCTCACGTTCACGCGGATGACACGCGGCGAGTCGATCTCACGCTTGAACCACGCCCGCCAGATCGGATGGCGCTGGTCGATCTGCCCGAGGATCACGCCCCGATGGACACAGTTGTACGTCACCGGCTTCCCGCCGACGATTCCTTCGGCCCCTGTCTCGAGGGCGCAGCGCTCACGCGAGGCGAGCTCGACGCCCCAGGGGTTGCCCTCCGGGCTCTGGTCCTTGTTGCCCTGACCGAGCGGTAGCCGTCTCGTCAGGTGGAGCAGGACGATTCGGTTGTCCCACGGAGCGGAGAAGCATGCGAGCCTGCGGCCGGACTGCGCCGACCCGATGCAGGGGTCCAGGATCAGGTTCCCGACCGTGCAGCGCCAGGCGTCGGGGCGGCTCGGATCCGCGACGGATCCGGTGAAACACGAGCCGCGGGCTGACCGGACGACGCGAAGCCTCGGCTTGAGGCTGCCGTCCGGCTGGAACGGCTCGACGATGTTGACGTTCGTCGGGCGGCCGCCCGTCGCCGGGGCCGCGGACGCGCCGGTCGCCACGAGCAGCGCGACGGCTGCGGCCAGGACGACGGCAAGTGTGATGCTGCGAACCTGCATTCGTACCTCCCGTTGAGTTGTTGTCATGCCCGACCGAGGACGTCGTCGAGCCAGTCGAAGATGCGCTGATCCCGCATCCCCATCGCCATCGGCTCGCAGTGGAGATCGGCGCCCTCCTCGGCGGTGAAGCGAACGATCTCACTCGGGCCTCGAAGCGCGTCGTGCAGTTCCTGCGACTGACCGGGCCAGAACTGCTCGCCCTCAGGGTCGGTGATCAGCAGCGGACACTCGATACGATCCACCACGTCTCGCAGGTTGTACTGGCGGACGGCGTCGAAGACGTCGAAGTAGTCGTCGAGCCCGTACGGCCGCATGCGGAACGCGAGCGTCTGGCGAGCATGCCGCTGGAAATGAAGCCCGAGGTCCATGTCACGGTCGAACGACGTGCGCTTCCCCTCCTCGATCTCCTTCCGCATGCGAGCCGGGATGTTCGCGAACCAGGAAGCCGAGACGTCCATCACTCCAGGGTCGGCAACGGCGGCCGAGATCCGCTTCTCGAACGCGACCGCCCGCGGCACCCAGTACCCGGCCTGACTGATGCCGATGATGCCGACGCGAGCCGGATCGACATCGGGCAGCGTGAGGAGGAAGTCGACGACGGGAGTGACGACCGCCTCCCAGTCGTGGCGGAACACCAGTCCCTGCTCGTGGAGCGCGTGACCCTGGCCCGGTCCGTCGAAGGTGATCGCGAGGTAGCCCCGGCGTACGGCCGCCGCCCCACCGGCCAGCCACATCGCGTGCACCGGTCCGTCGCTGCCGTTGTTCAGGATCACTGCCGGCACCGGACGGTCGGAGCGTGCCGGACGGAACACGTAGCCGACCAGCTCGGTGCCTTCGTACGGAATCGACACGCGCTCGACGGGCAAGTCGCCGAGCTCGCAGAAGCGCTCCCAGGCGCGGCGATGGACACGCCATAGGTCGAGGAGACGCGAAGGGTCCTTCGTCCGGTCGAGCGACGAGGTAGCCGCGTACAGGTACGCGCACGCACGCAGGTACGCGTCGCGGGCGCTGACGAGATGGCCTCCCGCCTCGCACTGCTCGGCGATCGCCAGGAGACGCTCCCCGGACTTCAACCACTCCCAGTACCAGCTCTCTGCGTCACCGTCTCGAATCCGCTCGACTGTGGCGAGCACCTCGCCGACGTCGGCCGCTCGGTGATACACGCCGCCGAGGACCGTCCTCGTGTCGTAGTCGAACGCATCGTCCTTGAACAGCCGCCGGGCCACGCCGAGAATCTACGCCAGCTCGAATGCTCCTGTGCGTAGGCTTGACGGCGATGGAGGATCCTCGCGTCGCGGACAACCCAGGCAGGCACCGCTACGAGCTTCACGTCGGGGACACGCTCGTCGGCTTCCTCTCGTACCGGCAAGAGTCGGACAGCCTCGCGCTCGTCCACACGGAGATCGACCCGGCCCTCAGAGGCCGGGGTCTCGGCAGCCAGCTCGTCGCCGAGACCCTGGACGACATTCGCAGACGCGGTCTCACCGCCGTGCCGGTCTGCCCCTTCGTCACGGCCTACATCGCGCGCAATCCCGGGTACGCAGGCCTGGTCGCACGGAGCTAGAGGCTTGATGTGAAATGGGCGTGCGTCTGGGGGGCCGCCTGCACCAAGGAGCGTGGATGACTCGATCGGTGGCAAGGCTGGTGGCCTTGGTGCCGATCGAGGCGGCCGCGACCCGCCGCGTGCAGGCCCCCATCCAGACGTGCGGTCATTTCGCATCAAGCCTCTAGGCGGTTCGACTCCGCGCTACCCGCTGCGAGACGATGTGGTTTGCAATGTGCGCCGCATCCCTGCCCACACCCCCAACATTCTCCGACGTGAACGAATACAGGAAGTCCATGCCGACGAAGTAGAGACCAGGCGCGGATGGCACGACACCGCGTTGCTGCACGGGTTGTCCGTCGTCGTCGAGGATTGGAAGATCGATCCAGCCGAAGTCAGGCCGGAAACCGGTGCACCAGATCACATTCGAGACCTCCAGCACACGCCCGTCTTCGAGTACGGGCAACCCGTCGCGGACAGCGACCACCTTCGGCACGCGCTCGACTCCGGCAGCCGCGAGGTCATCTGACTTGACACGGATGAGCGGAGCACCGTTCTCGAGAACATGAGGCCGCAGCTTCCGGCCGATCGGCGTCTTCACGGTGAGCACGCGAGAGGCGATGAACCAGAGCACAGGGAAGAGCAGTCGCGTGCGCGTCGTCTCGATCCGAAACGGAACTTGACCCTTGTCCCTCCCCGACAGCCGGACACGGTGACTCCTGCTCGCTTCGAGCGCGACATCGGCTCCCGAGTTACCGGCCCCGACGACGAGCACGTCGCCCTCGTGCAACTGAGATGGATCCCGGTACTCGCTGGAATGCATCTGTACGATCCGTGGATCGAGCTCGCGGGCGAGGTCGGGGACGGTGGGAACTCGGTAGGAACCTGACGCGACCACGACGTTGTCGGCCTCGAACCTCGTGTCTCCTGCCCTGACGACGAAGCCGTCCCCCTCCGAGGAGAGCCCGTCCACGGTGACTCGGGTTCGGACCGGAAGCTCGAACCGTCTGGCATATGCCTCGAGGTAGTCGGCCATCTGATCCTTGGTGGGGAACGACCACGAAGCCGCCGGGAAGCTCCAGCCCGGCAGCCCGTCGTGACCTGCGGGGGTGAAGAGCCGGAGCGAATCCCAGCAGCGCGTGCGCCATGAGTCGCCGATCCGCTCGTACCCGTCCAGGATCACGAACGGCCGGCCTCGCTTCTGTAGGTGGTAGCCGACCGCGAGGCCGGCCTGACCACCGCCGACGATCACCGTCTCGAAGTGCTCCCGGTGGTGGCGGTCGCCCGTCGCGCCCGTTCCCTCGAGCTCTGGGTGCTGCGAGATCATCTCCATCACTCCTTCTCGACCTGACCGGCTCATCCGCTTCAGGTTGCTCCGATTGGAGATCACGGTACGGAGGAAGAGGGGATCGCACATCGCCTGGATCCACCAACTTCAGGGCGACGTGCAGGTGGTCATTTCTGACCACGAGCGTGGTCAGGCGAGATCGTGCTGGAACGCGAACGCGCCCGCCGCTGCGCGCGACGACACGCCGAGCTTGGCGAAGATGTTCTGGACGTGCCGCGCGACGGTGTGCTCGCTGATGACCAGGGCGGAGGCGATCTCACGATTGCTCCTCCCGGCAGCAACCAGGCGGAGCACCTCCCGCTCCCGCGGCGTCAACCCGTGGGAGTCGTCCGGATCGCCGCCCTTGGCGAGACGATCGACGCGCGCTCGATCCGGCTCGGCCCCGAGCTCCGCGAAGACGGCGCGAGCGGCACCCAGCTCGAACGCGACCGCGTCGCGGTCGCCGAGCGCCCTGCATGCCAGTGCGACCAGCACGCGAGCTCGCGCTGCGTCGTACGGCGTTTCGAGCTCATGCCAGACCCGCCATGCGTCCCGCAGATTCATCAACGCAACCTCCGCGTGGCCGTCGGTCAGTTCGACCGCACCACGGGCGTACGCGGCAGTGGCACCCAGCATGCGGCTCTCGTAGCACCCCGCAATCGCTTCCAGCTCCTCACAGGCCCCGCGCGCGCCATCCGCATCGCCCGCCGCCAGGAGGATCTCGACGGAGGCGGAGAGCAACGTCGCACGCTTCAGACGCTCGCTGGTCTCGCCGAGCACCCGACGGATCGAGGCGGCGGCCGCATCGGTGTTCCCCTGCACCAGGCGCAGGAGAGCAAGACCGGGCTGAGGCTCCCATCCGAACCGGCTTGCCCCACGATACGCCTCCTCGGCCTCGCCGAACTCCCCGCGAAGTCGATGAACCTCTGCCTGCCGGTATAGCGCCTGGGCGGCAGCCCCGTCGTCAAGGGAACGGAGGCCTGCCCGGCGTGCCTCCTCCATCGCGTCGAGCCACGCGCCGCGCAGCTGCATGATCTCGGAGCGATGGACCAGGCACTGCCCGGTGAACGCGACCAGGTCGTGCTGTCGGTCGCACCACTGCGTCAGAGCGGCGGTCCACTCCTGGGCGCGTCGCAACTCGTACACCTTTTGACAGCTCGCGATCACGCCGCAGTAGACGAGACCCGTGACGATTGGCGACAGCTCCCCCGCGGTTACCGCCACCATGGCCTCGTCCAGCAGTCCAAGTCCCTGTTTCACCTGGCCGTGCTTGATCAGGATGTTGCCGTGCTCGTGGATGGCGAGCGCGAACAGATCTGCGTCGTCGAAGCGCGAGCCGATCTCGGCTGCACTCGCGGCCGTTTCAGCTGCCCCGTCGAAGTCACCGGCAGCCTCACGCTGGAACATGACGGGCAGCAGCAGATAGCCGTGCTCGACGCATTCGCGCGGGTCCTGCTCGAGCAGGCGTTGCGCTCGAGCGAGCCAGCCGCCACCCCGCGCCATCTCTCCATGGAGCGCGAGGTATGATCCCGACCCAGAACGCGCAACGCACGGCGCGGAGCGGTTCGGCGTCATCGAGATAGCAGTGATGCGCTCGCTCGAGAACCCTCATCCATTCGTCGTCGCGCCCGAGCATGTACGCCGAGGTCGCGAGCAGCTCGAGATCCGCGGCAGAAAGGGGGGCTGCCTCGTCGGCGCTCGACAACGAGGCGTAGGCATCTGCCCACGCACTCGTGGAGTAGGCATGACGACCACGGTTGACGAGGTTGGCCGTGTCCTCGACGCCTTCAGGATCTCCCGCGGTTCGGGCGGGTTCCACGCAGCCACTGTATCCCCGCTCGACTAGCCGGGCGTGCGCGCCCTGCGGTTCACCACGTACTCAGCAGGGCGCGCTCGTTGTCCGGATCGAAGTCAGCGCGGCTGCGGCACGATGCGGATGTAGGGCTTCGGCTCCTTCCAGCCGTCGGGCCAGATCTCCTTGGCCTGGTCGTTCGTGACGGAGCCCGCGATGATCACGTCGTCGCCCTGCTGCCACTGCGCGGGCGTCGCCACCTTGTGCTTCGCCGTCAGCTGCAGCGAGTCGATCACGCGCAGCACCTCGTCGAAGTTGCGGCCCGTCGTCATCGGGTAGACGAGGATGAGCTTGATCTTCTTGTCCGGACCGACCACGAAGACGTTGCGAACGGTCTGGTTGTCGGCCGGCGTACGCGCGAGCGGGTCACCCTCGACGCTCGCCGGGAGCATGCCGTAGAGCTTGGCGACGTTGAAGTCGGCGTCGGCGATGATGGGGTAGTTCGGCGCGGCGCCCTGTGTTTCTTCGATGTCCTTCGCCCAGTCGGCGTGGCGGTCGGTCGGATCGACCGAAAGGCCGATCACCTTGACGCCGCGGCGGTCGAACTCCGGCTTGATACTGGCCATGTAGCCCAGCTCGGTCGTGCACACGGGCGTGAAGTCCTTCGGGTGCGAGAAGATGACCGCCCACGAGTCGCCGATCCAGTCGTAGAACCGGATGCGCCCCTCGGTGGTGTCAGCCTCGAAGTCCGGGGCCGTGTCGTTGATCTGCAATGCCATGTGTTTCCTCCTTGGAACCGAGTGCCTTACAGCCAGGCACGGCGGGTCCAGGGACCCACCAGATGCTGTGCCATGCACGATACGTAACGCCGAGCGTCGTGTGGCTATTTCCGCACCGGGAGGAAACCGCGTGTCAGCCGCCCCGGTACGTCTGTCACGAGGCAGCGAGGATGCCAAGTTCCTTCGGGTCGGACTGCTCGTTCCGCTGCCGTCGGGCCTCCATGCGTGCGATCTCCCCGGCACGCAGCGTCCAGGAGAACGCGCCACGTGGATCGAATGTGGGAGTCTCGTAGCACGGTGCCTGCGTCGTGTCCATGTCATTGCTGCTGAGGGGTGCCATGTCGGTCTCCTTGCTCTCTCGGCCGCCCGTGCGGCCTGGGTGAGGTCAAGGTAGGACGTCGAGAGGAGCGGCACATCGGCACGACTGCCGATTCGCGATACCTAACTTGGGCACAGGTCGGTTCGGACGCTGCATAGGTAGCGCTGGTCGACCGTGCCCACGTCTCCGTGTCATGCTTGCTCCGGCACGGTCGAGGGCGCTACGAACGCGGGAGGACTAACGACGAGCGAGACGCACCAGCCGGGTTCGACCGTCGTTCTCGTCGGGACACTCGACACGAAGGGCAAGGAGTACGCGTACCTCCGCGACCGCATTCTCGAGCGCGGGGTCGACGTGCTCCTGGTCGACGCGGGCATCCTCGGCGAGCCGCTCACCGGGCCCGACGTGACCCGCCAGGACGTGGCAGCGGCAGCCGGCGCGGACGTGCAGACCCTCGCCGACGCTCGCGATCGCGCGACGGCTATCGAGACGATGGGCCGCGGCGCTGCGGAGGTCGTTCGCCGGCTCCACGCCGATGGCCGGCTCGACGCGATCGGCGCGCTCGGTGGAACGGGCGGCACGACGCTCGCCACGCACGCGATGCGGGCTCTCCCCGTCGGCGTGCCGAAGCTGATGGTCTCCACCGTCGCGTCGGGCGATACGAGCCCGTACGTCGGCACGCTGGACGTGACGATGATGCATTCGGTCGTCGACGTCGCCGGGATCAACCGGATCTCGGCACGGATCATCACCAATGCCGCCCGTGCCCTCGCAGGCATGGCAACGGGGACGGATTCCCCTCTCGACGACGGAAAGCCGCTGATCGTGGCATCGATGTGGGGCGTCACGACACCGTGCGTGACGGCGGCCCGCGAGCGGCTCGAGGAGCTTGGCTACGACGTGCTCGTCTTCCACCAGACGGGCACGGGTGGCAGGTCGATGGAGGAGCTGATGGCGACCGGCCTCGTCGTCGGCGTCCTGGACGTGACCACGACGGAGCTCGCCGACGAGCTCACCGGCGGTATCTGGTCGTCCGGCCCCGAGCGGCTCGAGGTCGCCGGCCGTCTCGGCATCCCCCAGGTTGTCTCGCTCGGCGCTCTCGACGTGATCGTGATGTCGTCCACTGGGCTTCCAGATCCGCTGCCCGAGCGCTTCGACGGTCGACCGATCTATCTCCACGACGATGTCATCGCGGCGACTCGCGCGACGCCGGGGGAGTGCCGGGAGCTCGCGGCGATGGTCGCGCGCAAACTGAATGCCGCCACGGGGCCGACGGTTCTGTTCGTGCCGTTGCGTGGCCTCTCGCTGCTCAGCACGGAGGGTCAGGCATTCCACGACCCGGAGGCGGACGAGGCGCTCTTCACGACACTGCGCGAGCTCGTCGACCGGTCGAAGGTCGAGGTGCACGAGGTCGACGCCGATGTGAACGACCCGGAGCTCGCTCTCGCGATGGCAGAGCGTCTGCACGAGCTGGTGACCGGGTGACCGGGTGACGGCGCCGCTGACGACGCTGATCGGGCGTGAGGGAAGCGTTGCCGAGGCCGAGGCACTTCTCCGCCGGGAGGACGTACGCCTGCTCACGATCACCGGCCCCGGAGGGGTCGGGAAGACGCGCTTCGCGGGCGCGGTCGCTGCGAAGGTGGCTGACCAGTTTGCGGACGGCGTCGTCCTCGTGGCGCTCCAGTCGGTCAGGGACCCCGGCCACGTGACCGGCACGATCGCACGGTCGCTCGGGCTCTTCGATGGCGAGGGCGACCTCGAGCAGCGCCTCGTCGCGCACATCGAGGGCCGCCAACTGCTGGTCGTCGTCGACAACTTCGAGCAAGTCGTCGAAGCCGCACCGTCGCTCGCGGCGATCGTCGTCGCGAGCCCGAGCCTGAAGGTCGCCGTGACGAGTCGCACGCGGCTGCGCGTCGCCGGTGAGCAGGAGTTCCCACTCGCTCCACTCACGCACGAGGCCGCCGTCAGCGTATTCCTGGAGCGGGCGCGCGCGGTGCGTCCAGACTTCCAGCCGGACGAGGCCGACTTCGATGCGATCGCTGAGATCTGCGACCAGCTCGACTGCTTGCCGCTGGCGATCGAGCTGGCCGCGGCGCGAGTGAAGCTGCTGTCTCCACGGGCGATGCTCGCCCGTCTGGAGAGCCGCCTCGAGCTGCTCACCTCAGGATCGCGAGACGCGCCTGCCCGACATCGAGCGCTGCGCGACACGATCGGCTGGAGCGTCGAGCTTCTCGACGACGACGAGAGAACGCTCTTTCGCCGTCTGTCCATCTTCGTCGGGGGCTGCACCCTCGACGCGGTCGACGACGTGTGCGGTGCGGGTCTCGACGCAATCGGCTCTCTCGTCGACAAGAGCCTCGTCCGCGCCGATGGTGAGCGCTTCGGCATGCTCGAGACGATCCGCGAATACGCGGGCGAACTGCTCGCTTCGAGCGCCGAAGCGGATGACATCCGGCGGGCTCACGCCGACCATTACCTGCGCCTCGCCCGGGCGGCCGCGCCAGGTCTGGCCTCCTCCGACGAGGCGACGTGGCGGGCGACGCTCGAGATCGAGCACGACAACCTTCGCGCAGCGTTGCGCTTCTCGCTGGACGGCGCAGACCCCGCGGGGGCGCTGCGAGCTCTGCGGCTCTGCTCTGGCGCTTCTGGTTCGAGCGTGGCTACCTGAGCGAGGGCCGGCTCTGGCTCGACGAGTCGCTCGCCGCCTCGCCGGAGGCCTCACCGACACGAGCCCGTGCGCTGAGCGGGAACGGCGTACTCGCGCACTACCAGGGCGATTACGACCGTGCCGAGGATCTCTGCCAGGAGGCACTCGAGCTCTCCCGTTCGCTAGAGGACTCGAAGGGTGTCGCGGAGGCGTACACGGGGCTGGCGCTGGTACGAAGAACCCGCGGAGACTACCCGGAAGCGGAGGAGCTCTTCCAGAAGGCCCTTTCCGTGTACGAAGATCTCGGCGAGGAGGAGGGGATTGCGCGTGCGCTCGACCGGTTCGCCCTGAACTTCATCGTCACGGGAGAAGACGACCGTGCCCGTCCCCTCTTCGAGCGCAGTCTCGAGCTGTTCCGGCGGCTCGGCGACTCGCACGGCATCGCCCTGGAGCTCTACGGCCTTGCCTGCGCCCGTCCTCCTGGCGCTCACGTCGCCGCGCGCGCGCAGGTCGACGAGAGCCTCGAGATCTTGCGCGACGAGGGCGACCGCCGCAACCTCGCGAAGGTGCTCTGGAACGCTGCGGACATCGACGCCGACCTCGGTGACCCCGAGTCCGCTGCGGCGCAGTTCGAGGAGTCGTTGACGCTCTTCATCGAGTTCGGCGATCGCTGGTTCTGTGGGATCGTGCTCGAGTCGGCAGCCTTTCTGGCCGCCGGGAGCGGCGACGCCGAGCGCGCCGTCCGCCTTCTCGGCGCCTCCGATGCGATCTGGGCAGCGCTCGAGGTCCCGCTTCTGACGCGGTTCCGCGAACGTCACGACGACGTGCTCGCCGAGGCGCGCAGCAGCCTGGGAGAGGCCCAGTTCGCGGCGGCCTGGGACGAGGGCAGGCGGCTCCCTGTCCGCGCAGCGGTCGAGCTCGTGTCAGCGATGCGAACAGGCATCGGCATCGATTCCCTGGAAGGTCTGACCCCACGGGAACTCGAGGTGCTCGCCCTTGTCTCCACCGGCCGCACGGATGCGGAGGTCGCGGAGGAGCTTGTCGTCAGCCTCCGCACCGTCCACGCGCACCTCCGCTCGATCTACCGCAAGTGCGACGTGCACACGCGAAGCGCCGCGACACGCTACGCGCTCGAGCACGAGCTCGTCGGCTGAGACACCGGCGTCAGGTCGTGCCCGCCTCCGCGGCGAGGGACGCGAGAAGCGACTCGGCGCTGGGCAGGTCCTCCTCGATGTCGCAGGGCCAGCCGACGCCAAAGGGTGCCGCGACGACGCTCCCTGCCTGGATCCTGCCGTCGGTGATGTCGAGCACGGGGTGGCCATCCGCCTGAGCGGCGTAGAGGTCAGGGTGGCAGCGCATCGTCTCCTGCTCGACGCGCGGCGAGAGGCTCGTCAGATCCCTGAGGTAGTGGTAGCCGTTTCGCTCCGGCTCGTCGATCCCGAGCGTGCCGATCACGGCCAGATCGGCGAGCAGGGAGACCGGGCCGATCGTGGAGAGATCCTCGGCGCTGTAGACGAACGTGCGCCCAGGATGCTGCCGTCGCAGCTGCTCGATCCGGCAGGCATTGCCGAGGCCCTTGAACACACCCTTCGAGCTCTTGAAGGATCCGCCGTCGTAGCCGGCCTGGATCGCCCGGGCGACGGCGTCCAGGGAGTCGTCGGCCTCGTCGATGATCAGCCGCGGACGCCCCGGCCACGCGGCGAGCTCGACCCCGGTTTCCTCGCCGAGGGACAGCGTGCGCGGGAGCGGCTGCTCGACGTAGTCGACCCGGCGGGCGAGCTCGGCCGTCGGCTCGTTCGCCGCCAGTTCGTCCCAGAAGGCTCGCAGCGCGGGCGCGTCCGCGAACTGCTCGTTTCCGTCGAGCGTCACCCGGTAATCCCCACTTGTCTCCCGTTCGAGCACGTCGCGGACCCGCTCGAGCCGAGCGATGTCCGCGTATCGGTCCCCGCGAACCTTCACCTTGAACCGACGCAGGCCGTACCGCCTGATGCAGGCCTCGAGGCTGGCCGGCAAGCCGTCCGCCGGCCCGGTCGAGCTCAGGTCGCCTTCGGCAAGCGCATCGCTGAGGCCCACGGTGTGCCGGATGCGAATGTCGGTCAGGGGCCGCGGCGGCAGGAGCTCGCGCGCAGAGTGGCCCGCCGACTCCGGGTGCATCACTTCGAGGCGGAGACCGAGCGCGTTCGAGCGCACCGCCTCTGCAAACGGAACGTTCCCGGCGCGGCAGAACGCGTCGATCGCCGCTCGCTCGACGAGCGACACGCCGAAGCCGGCGAGCAGCGGGGCGATCCCCGCTTCGTTTCGGACGACCTGCTCGAGGTAGACGGCGTGCCAGAGGTCGAAGACCGATTCCCGCTGCCGACACCGAGCGGCCGCGGCACACGCGCTCTCGATCACGTCGATCATCTCGGCTGCGTCGTCGCGGTACGACGTCTCTGGATTCTTCGTGAACCACTTCGGCGCCAGGTTGTCGGCGGCTACGCCGAGCGTCCGCCGGCCGTCGACGTCCATCGTGACGAACAAGAGCACGTGCACGAGCTCCGTCATCTCGGCGATGCCGAAACGGAACGGGATGCGCGTGCCAACGAGCGCGCCCCGGAGCCGCCAGTCCAGAAGCTCGATGCTCATGCCCTGGTTAGAGGCCTAGCTCACTCCAGGCCGTAGATCCGCGCGGCGTTACCGCCGAGCATGAGGTCGAGGCCGGCGGCTGGAAGCGGATCGAAACCGAGCTTGGCCGCAAGTGCCGGCAGCGTCTCACGAAAGAGCTCGAGGCTCTCGCCGGGCGTCGTGACGGGGAAGTCCGTGCCCCACAGGATGCGGTCGTACGTGCAGCCGAACCGCGGGCAGCGCAGGAGGTGCCGCAGCACGATCTCCGGCTCCTCGATCGTCGCCCAGTAGCTCGTGTCGACGTACACGTTCGTGTGCTTGCCGACGAGACACATCGCCTCCTCGATCCACGGCACGCCGAAGTGGCAGCAGATCAGGACAAGCTCGCGGAAGTCGCGCGCGACGTCGTCGAGCTGAGCCGGGCGCTGGTACTTCATCGGCGCGTCGACGAGCGTCGTCCACGACTGATGGACGATGACCGGGATGCCGAGCTCGAGCGCCTTCGCGTAGATCGGCCAGCACAGCTCGCGATCGTCCGGGCGGTAGTGGTTGTACGTGGGGTACAGCTTGACCGCCCGAGCGCCAAACTCACGGACGCAGCGCTCCATCTCGCCGAGGACAGTGGCGCCCTCGTAGCGGGGGTTGACGGACATGACGGGAAGCGTCTGGTCCGGATACCGCCGGTGTACCTCCGCGATGTAGTCGTTCGACACGTGCGCCCCCGAGATCTCCCGGGTCGACGGGTCACGCCCGTACAACTTCGGCTCCCGGGGCGCGACGGCGTACAGCATCACCTTACTGACGCCGGCCGCGCGGTAGGCCTCCATCATTCCGGGGATGTCGGTGCCCTCGTAGACGGTGGCGGGAATGGCTGCGCCGGAAGCCCGTACCGCGGGTTCGATCACCTCCTCGAGGAACTTCGGGGACGCCCAGGTCTTCTCCGAGACGTGGGCGTGGCTGTCGACGATCATCCGTGACTCCTCTCTTCGCTGCACCACGGTGTGGGAGCTCTCGGGGGGTCAAGGTACTGGCTCCACGAGCGGGTTGCGACCGTTCTCGAGGGAAATGGCACCACCTGCCACTTTCCGCGATCAAGCGATACGCGGCCGACGTGACCTCGACGCGGACGCGTCCAACACAGGCACTCCTTTCGATTCACGCCAGATTCGGCCCGATTCCGGGGGATCTGGGCACTCGAATCGGGTTAGTGCCCAATCGCAGTTGAAGAGCGTCGACGAGCACGTCCGGCGCCACGCTGGCGAACGGCGATTGCCACGCCACCGGCAGCCAACGCAGCCGTCACCCAGCGCCTTTGCTTCCACCCGGGCCGCTTCTCGAGCGTCAGCGGAAACACGTCGAGGTGCAGCGCCGTTGTTCCCGCGCCTGTTTTGCGGTTGAACACGATCCGGGCGGTGCCTAGCCCGAACCGGGCAAGGTCGATCCGAAAGACATAGGGATCGTTGTTGTCGTCGGGGTGGAGGCGTAGGCCCTTGAGCAGCGAAGGGACAGGACCCAGCACTCGAAGCGTGAGCTGGCCGCGGCGGACGAGGACTTCGGCTCCGGCACTCACCATCGCCCTCGCACGAACGTCGGTGACGGGGCCGGGAGGGCTATAGCTTCCGCAGAGGTCGTCCCATACCTCGGGGTGTTGCGGCACGTCGGTTCGGACCCTGTCGTCGGGGATGCCAAGCAGGAGGCGGAGAAGGGCTGCGGTTTCCCAGGGCAGCCAGAGTGGCGTCGGGCTGCCCGCGTTGGCGAAGGCGATGACGCCGATCCCGTCGTCGGGGGCAACGAACAGCTGCGAGCTGAAGCCAGGCAGGATCCCTTGATGCTCGACCATGCGATGGGCGCCCGCCTGCGCGCGGAAGAACGCCAACCCGATGCCCGGTACCCGAGGGTCGGGCTGATAGTGGGGGTCGAACATGCTGGCGAGCGTCTCGGGTTTGAGTACCGAGCCGTGCCCGTTCGCGCCACCGCCCTGAAGCGCCGCGACGTAGCGGGCCATGTCCCTCGTCGTGGAATAGACGAACCCGGCACCCCCAAGCGCGAACTCACGCTCGGCGACCGCCTTGAGGCCACCGGACCGCAACACGTACCCAGTGGCCAAACGAGGCCGCACTCGCTCCCGAACGGTGTCTGTGTGTTCCATGCCGAGGGGACGGAAGACGCGCTCGAGGAGGTAGCGGCCGAATGGTTCCTCGCTCACGTCCTGCACGATCTGGCCCAGAGTGGCGAAGCCGTGGTCGGTGTACGCGAACCTGGTGCCCGGCTCGGCCTCGACGCGCAGCCCACCCCGGTAGTAGTCGGCGAGAGACGGGACGGCTCCGCTCTTCACCTCCGATCCCAAGGTGGGTCGCAGCAGGTCCGTGAGTCCTCGCAGCTCACCGATTCCGGAGGTATGGGTCAACAGGTGCCGCAGCGTGACTGGCCGGAAGCCGGCCTTCGCAGGGATCAGCCGATAGGCACGTAGGTAGTCGTTGGCGGGCGCGTCGAGATCGACCAGCCCCCGCTCCCACAGCTGCATGACGGCAATCGCCGTGAACGTCTTACTGATGGACGCGATCCGAAACACGGTGTCTTCGGTTACGGGAGTGTTCGACGTCACATCCGCGAGGCCGTGTCCGTAGAACCACTCCAGCGCGTCGCCTCGTACCACCCCCACGGCCAGACCGGCAACGGGCCAACGGTTCAGGATCTCAACGACCCTCGCCTTCACCTCGAACTCTTTCATCGGCGCCCCCACCATTATCCCCTTCCGATGTTGCTCCCTTCAGCAACTCGCATGCGCCGAGATTCGGCGGTCGAGCCATCGGCGGGAGCGAGCCTGAAACGTCGAAGGCTCACGCCCGCGGTCGAGGGCGTTCTCGCAGCCGCTGCGGTGCGTTCCGTGTTCCTCTCCTCACGGAGATGCATCGCGGGCGTTAGCGCGGTCGCGCACAGGATGGACGGGTGGGTTTCGGCTTCGGTAGAGAATGGGTCGTCTTGTGAGGTAGCCGATCGGGACGCTCCAGGCATGTACGAGTCGGCTGAATGGCCAGACTACGAAGAGGAGCAGCGTCGAGACCACATGAATCTGGAAGATGAAGGGTGCGTTCGCCATGAGCTCTGCGTTCGGGTCGAAGCCGAAGATCCCGCGGAACCAAGGGCTTACGGTCTCGCGGTAGGCGTATTCGTCGATCGCAGTACCCCAGATCGTCGCGATCATCCCCGTGACGATCGCGAGCGCCAGGATCGGATACATCACGAGGTCGCCGCGACTTGTTGTCGCTCTCACCCGTGGAACGGCGGCGCGGCGCGCGACCAGGATGGCGAAGCCTGCCGTCATCACGACCCCGCTGATGATTCCGGCGATGGTGGCGAGCAGGCTCGCCGGTCGAACATCGGACCATCGACGATCAGCCGGCTCGAGACCGGACGTCGCCGCTTGGCGGTCGACCACCTCGTGATCCTGGCGCGGGCGCTCGACACCACCATCGACGAGCTGCTGGTCGACGACGCGGACGACGATGTCGTGATCCGGCCCACACGCGATGAGGCGAACGGAGTCACATTCTGGCTGCTCACCCACCGGGACGACCCGTCGGGAAGGATCGTCGCCAAGGTGCGGACGCCCGCGCGCGAACGGCTTCCCGAAACGCAAGTCCATCCCGGCCGCGACTGGTTCTACGTATTGGACGGAACCGTCCGCCTCAGGCTCGGTGACCGCGAGGTCCTCGTGGAAGCCGGGCAAGCAGCCAGCTTCGACACCATGACGCCCCACAGCATGATCGGCCACGGCGGCCCGGCCGAACTGTTGACCATCCTCGACCACCACGGGGAGCGCGCCCACCTCCACGAAGCCTGAGGACGAGGGTATGCGACGCTCGCAGGGCGTCGCGCTGTGGATGGCTGGCGCGTCGATCCGGGCGATGACGGGTCTCATGTCGCGCGCGAGGGACGTGCTACAGACTCCCACTGTGCGACGAACGCGTGACTTGGCGACCGGCGCTTCTCGACGTCCAATCAACGCAAGCGATGCCAGCTCGCCTCAGTAGAGCATCGAGGGTCCAAAGCTAGCCCGACGCCCCGAGAGCTCGAAGCTCGATGGTTTGAGTGAGCACGGTACCTCGGCGAGCGAACGGAATAGCAACCGTGCGTGAATTGCAGGCACTTCGTTGTACGTTCTGCAACGAGCGAATGGAGCTAGGCGGGCTCGAACCGCCGACCTCCTGGGTGCGATCCAGGCGCTCTCCCAACTGAGCTATAGCCCCGCGGGTGCCATTCTAGCCGAGGTCGGCGCCTATTCTTTGCCGTGCTTCACGACCTCTACGGAGGCTTCTCCTGGGCGGATGCGGGCGAGAAGGCGATCCGCACGATCGTCGTCTATCTGGCGATCTACATCCTGCTCCGGCTGGCTGGAAAGCGTCAGCTCGCACAGCTCTCGGCCTTCGACTTCGTCGTCATCCTGCTGCTCTCGAACGTCGTGCAGAACGCGATCATCGGTCAGGACGACTCTCTCGTTGGCGGCCTCTGGGGCGCGTTCGTCCTGATCGCCGTCAACTTCGCCGTCGTCTTCTTCGTCTTCCTCAACCCGCGACTCGAACGCGACCTTCGCGGGCGCGCGTCGAGACTCGTGTCGAAGGGACGCATGCAGCAGCGGGTCATGCGTCGTGAGCTGATCTCCGCGTCGGAACTCGACGCAGCGCTCAGGCGGCAGGGCTATCACGGCGTGGACGCAGTCGACCAGGTGGACCTCGAGCCGGAGGGGACGCTCGACGTCACGGGCAAGCCACACGCGACGCTCGAGGACGTTCTCGCCGCCCTGGAGCGGATCGAGCACAAGCTCGGCTAGCCGCGGCCCTCGAAGAGCTTTCCTGCGCGGATCGTCGCCGCCATCGCGTCGGATTCCTCCCGGTAGACGGTTCCGTCGTCGAACTCGATCACCGGGAGATGCTGCTGCCCCGTCAGGCGTTGGATCTCCGTCCGGCGGCCCCTTCGGTAGGGCTCGCCGACGATCTCGTACTCGATACCCGCGTCATCGAGCGCATGCTGGACGTGCCAGCACGGATGTCCCTCCAACTTCAGCAAGGTGGTCTTGCAGCGGTGGAGCTTGACAGGCGCCATCTCAACCCCCTTCTCGGGACGAGGTTCGGCGAATCATCCACGATCCACGGCACCCGCGCGGCTTTCGGGCAGAATTCCCTTCCGTGCTGCGACAGGTCGTCCTTCCGCCGCGCTACCACGTGATCCGGCCTCTCGGAACGGGCGGCATGAGCGACGTCTACCTCGCCGTCGACTCGACGCTCGATCGGCAGGTCGCCGTCAAAGTCCTCTCAGAGGCGTTCTCCGAGGACGATGCCTTCCGGGAGCGCTTCCTGCGCGAAGCCCGCACGGCAGCGAGACTCGGGCCCCGACGGCGGGTCGTCACGATCTACGACGTCGGCGAATGGAAGGGGCGCCCGTTCATCGTGATGGAGCTGATCGAGGGCGGAACGCTCGCGGACAGGATCAGCGCAGGCGTTCCCGACCGGACTCGCGCGCTCGCCTGGCTGGCGCAGACCGCGGAGGCGCTCGACGCGGCGCACGCCGAGGGAATCGTGCACAGAGACGTGAAGCCGGCGAACCTGCTGCTCGACGAGCAGGACGAGGTTCGGATCGCAGACCTCGGCCTCGCGTGCCCCGAGCTCGCAGGGACGGGTCTGACCCCGCCGGGCGGCCTTGTGGGCACGGCGGGTTACCTCGCTCCCGAGCGGCTGGCCGGGGGGCCTGCGACGGCGGCGAGCGACCGGTACGCCCTTGCCGTCGTCGCCTGCGAGCTGCTCACCGGCAAGCGGCCGGACGGCGGGCGGGCTCCTGGCGAGCTCCCGCCAGCAGCCGCCCGTGTCATCGAGCGGAATCTCTCCGAGTATCCGAGCGAGCGCCTTCCGTCGTCGGTCGCCTTCGTCGAGGAGCTCGCCAGTGCCCTCGACGAGTCAGCCTCGACCAGGGTGCTACCGCGGGGATCGAGCAACCCGCCGACCCGCGTCCTCACAACGCGGCGGCCTCGTCGGCGCCTGCGGACGGCGCTCATCGTCGCGGCCTGCCTTGCCGTCAGCACCGTCGGTGGCGTGACGGCCGCGGCCATCGCCACAGGTGGGTTCTCGTCCTCACCAGAGGAGACCGTGGCCAAGCCCCAGCCTGTCATCCAGCGCTGTACGATCTCGCCGCTCGAGCACGACGCGAACATGGTCGTGGTCGGGGTCAAGGCGTACGCATTCTGCAGGCAGGAGGTTCGAGCGCTCACGAGCCTCGAGAGCTACACGTGGCAGTCCCGTCGCGGACGCAAGCTGCGCGCGCCCGACTACGGGAAGCCGGGGGACCTGACACTCGTCTGCTCCCTCACGCACGGAAGGCTCGAGCTGACCGTCGTCGACGACGGCAAGCAGGACATCGGGACCTCGCTCTGCGACCGCTACGCCTCGGCGTCGTAGCTCGCAGCCAGGAACGGTGCGGCCAGGAGCACGGCGAGCGCCGTCTGACCCTCCTGCAGCTCGCCGGCCGCTGCCCGCCGAAGCGCCTCCTTGACCGGTAGGCGGACACGCGCCACCTCCTCCCCCGTGTCCGGATGCGGCGTATCGAGGGTCACCCCGGTCGCGAGATAGACATCCGAGCGAAGGCTGAGGTGCGCGCTCGACGAGTAGAACGTGGTCAGGTGACGCCACTCCCCGGCCGTGCCGCCCGCCTCCTCCGCGAGCTCACGTCTGGCGGCGTCGAGCGGTGACTCTCCGTCCTCGGCGCTTCCGGCGGGGACC
Source organism: uncultured Thermoleophilia bacterium (assembly GCA_963710975.1). Classification (GTDB taxonomy): domain Bacteria; phylum Actinomycetota; class Thermoleophilia; order Gaiellales; family Gaiellaceae; genus JBBQXH01. The sequence continues at coordinate 471,759 of CAVQCG010000001.1, forward strand.
TCGAGCGTCCAGTCGCGCACGGGATGGCGGTACTGGCGTACGAAGACGAGCTCGCCGTCCGTCGTCACAGGGACGACGAACACTGCACGAGGCGCCGCGAGGTAGGTGTACGACGTCTCGCCGCCGTCTCGATCGGCCAGACGGTCGCGGACGACGGCCCGCCACGGCGTACCCGCGACGAGCTCGCTCTCGACCAGGCGGAGCCCGGGCGGTGCGCCGATCACGCCGGCCTCTGCAAGCTCCCGCACGACCGCACGAGTCCGCGGCGCCGCAAGCCGGTCGATCCCGTCGAACAGGAAGTCGAGGTCGACGAGCGTGTCGACGTCCCTCCAGGGCTCGAGCACGGCTACCCGGAGGCCGGCCTCCACACAACGCTCGAGGGTCACGCCGAACACCGCCGGCGTCGACCACGGGATCTCGCGAAACGGCTCTGTTCGCGCCTCGCGCATCGCAATCAGCCAGTAGCCCCCGTCGACGGCGGGACCGAGCACGACATCTGCCCCACCGTCGAGCGCGGCGAAAGCTCGCGACAGCGACCCGACCGGAACACCGGGGATGTCCGAGGGGACGATCGCGACCGGGCCGCGCGCAGCGTGGGTCGCGATTCCCCGTGAGAGTGCGGTCTCGAGGCCACGACCCTCCTGGAGGACGAGGGCTGTCCCCTCGCCGGCGAGTGCTGACACGGCATCCGCGTCAGCGGGCTCGCCGAGCAGGATCCGGACGTCGTCGATCTCCGCGCGGCATGCATCGAGCGTGTCGAGAAGGAGCGCGCTGTGAAGGTCGGCCGCCTGGAGGGGAGTCAGTGGAGGCACGAGCCGCGTCTTCGATCGACCGGGTACCGGCGCCTTTGCGACGATCAGGACAGTTGGGGTCACGACAGGCGCCTCACAAGGGCAAGTGCCCGCTCGTCCCAGCGCGCGCGGTGGGTCACCCCCGAGACAGCGACCTCACCGTTGCCGAGGTACCAGTCGAACGCCCGTACGAGTGCGCCGGCACTCGAATAGCGCGGCTTCCAGCCCAGAACGCGCCGTGCCTTCTCCACGGACGCAACGACGTCTCGGTCCGCCGTGCGGTAGTGCCACTCGGAGAGCGGCGAGAGCCGCATCAGGTCGAGACCCCGGAGCACGACTCGGGCGGTCCCAGCCGGAAGCGGGGTCACACAGCTCGACGAGCCCGCGTGGGCGATCAGCGCGTCGAGATCAGCGGCCACCGCACCGGTGACGGCTGCACCGACGTTGAAGGTCTCACCGGCCACGGGCGCCTCGGCGGCAAGAACGACCGCATCGACGAGATCGTCGACGTCGAGGAGCTGGTAGCGGTTCGTCCCCGGTCCCAGCGTGTAGACGCGCCGTCCCTCCCGCACCCAGTCGAAGAGGATGCCGAAGGCGCCGAGGCGCTCCGGTCCGACGAACGCGCTCGGGCGCAGAACCACAGTCTCGAGCCCGCGGGTGCCGAACGCGCGGCACACCTCCTCGGCCTCGAGCTTCGAGACGCCGTACGGCTCGATCGGCGCAGGCTCGGTCGCCTCGGTCACGGGGCGCTCCATGCCCAGCCCGTAGACGACTGCCGACGAGATGAAGACGACCCGGCCCACACCGGCCTCGGCCGCTGCTGCGAGAAGCGTCGCGGTGCCGTCGACGTTCACGGAGCGAATCTCGTCGACGCGACCCCTGATCGGGAGCGCGGCTGCTGCGTGGACAAGCACGTCCACGCAGCAGCACAGTCTGGCGCAGGCGCGGGGATCGCGCACATCCCCGATCGCGACATCGATCCCACGGGACTCCAGGGGTGCGAGGTCGAGCGTCCGCACCTCGTGACCGTCACCGAGAAGCCGGCGTGCCAGATGAAGTCCGAGGAAGCCGCTCCCGCCGCTGATCGCCCACCGGGCCAAGGGGTGAGCTTGCCAGAATTATTGTTATTGACTAATTACTTTCTACGTGCTAGCGTGCCGCTCGTGACCAAGACCTCCGACCGTATGACTGCCGCCGAGCGGCGCGAGATGATCCTCGCGGCTGCCGTCGAGGAGATCGCGGTGAGCGGCTTCTCGGGCGCGACCACTGCCGATATCGCGAAGCGGGCCGGAATCTCGCAGCCGTACGTCTTCCGCTTCTTCCCGACGAAGAAGGACCTCGCGATGGCCGTCATCGATCGCTGCGTCTCGCGGATCATCGCCGACTGGGAGTCGGCAGTTCCACAGCCGGGCGAGACGCGGCTCATGACCCTCGGACGGACATACCGTGATTCGCTGTCCGACCGCCGATCCGAGCTGATGGTGCACCTGAACGCGTATGCGTCGGCGGAAGACCCGGACATCGCCGCGGCAATGCGCCACCACCTCAGCCGGATCTATCGCTACGTCATCCACCTGCTCGAGCGGGACGGCAACCCGAACGCCTACGAGGAGGCCGGCGGGTTCCTCTCACGAGGCTTCCTGATCAACGCGGCGATGGCAATCGGGCTCGAGAGCGCGCTGACGCCTGAGGAATGGGCCGGCATCTGTGGCAAGAAAGCCATCGCGCGCATCGAGGATCGACTCGAGCACGACGCGGCGTAGGTCTCTTTTTTTCACTCAATTGTAAGTAATCGATCACAAAGAAAGGAGACGAGATGAAGACCGGATCGAGAACGGCGTGGACATTCGTGATCACGTCGGTCGCGCTCTTCATGGTGACGCTCGACAACCTCGTCGTGACCATGGCCCTCCCGGTGATCCGGGAGGATCTGAACGCGTCCCTCTCACAGCTCGAGTGGACGGTCAACGCGTACACCCTGACATTCGCCGTGTTCCTCCTGACCGGCGCCGCTCTTGGCGACCGGTTCGGACGCAAGCGCATGTTCGTGATCGGAATCGTGATCTTCACGCTAGCCTCGGCCGCTGCGGCGCTCGCGCCGAGCATCGAGGCGCTCGTCATCGCCAGGGCCATCCAGGGCCTCGGCGGAGCCATGGTCACCCCGCTCACGCTCACGCTCCTCAGCGCAGCAGTCCCTGCCGAGAAGCGCGGGTTGGCGCTCGGCGCCTGGGGAGGGATCGGCGGCCTCGCCGTCGCACTCGGGCCCGTGGTCGGAGGGGCCATCGTCGAAGGCATCTCCTGGCAGTGGATCTTCTGGCTGAACGTTCCCATCGGGCTCGTCCTCGTCCCGCTCGCGTGGCGTCGCCTGACCGAGAGCCGTGGCCCGGACAGCGCGCTCGACTTTCCCGGCCTCGCGCTGGTCAGCGCCGGCCTGTTCGGCATCGTCTGGGGCCTCGTCCGCGCGAACGGCGCAGGCTGGACGAGCCCCGAGATCATCGGCTCGTTCGTGGCCGGGGCGGTGCTCCTGGCTTCGTTCGTCGCCTGGGAGCTTCGCTCCGCTGCACCGATGCTGCCGATGCGATTCTTCAAGAACCGGACGTTCGCAGCCTCGAATGCGGCATCCCTGTTCATGTTCTTCGGGATGTTCGGGTCGATCTTCCTGCTCTCCCAGTTCCTGCAGACCGTGCAGGGCTACTCACCGCTCGACGCCGGCCTGCGCACCCTTCCCTGGACGGCGATGCCGATGTTCGTCGCACCGATCGCCGGGGCGCTCTCGGATCGAATCGGCGGTCGACCGCTGATGGCGCTGGGCCTCGCGATGCAGTCGTTCGCGCTCGGCTGGCTCGCCCTCGTGACCGAGCCGAACGTGCCGTACGGCGAGCTCGTGCCACCGTTCATCATCGCCGGCATCGGCATGGGACTGTTCTTCGCACCGGTCGCGAACGTCGTCCTCTCCGCCGTCCGCCCGATCGAAGAGGGCAAGGCATCCGGGACGAACAATGCGATCCGTGAGCTCGGCGGCGTCTTCGGCATCGCGGTGCTGGCCGCGATCTTCGCCAGCTACGGCGGCTACGAGAGCCCGGTCGCCTACGTCGACGGGCTCACCCCCGCGATCTGGGTCGGCGCCGCAGTCGTGGGACTCGGAGCGATCGCGGCTCTTGCGATTCCGCGTCGCGGCCGTGCGCAGGAGGCCGGAGCGACCTCGCTCGCTCCCGTCGCCGACGCAGCCTGACCAGGTCGTTCAGCATCCCTGAAGGGGTCGGCCCGAGGCCGGCCCCTTCAGGGAACGACCGGACGTGCCGATGTGTCCAATCACACATGGCAGCGATCGAGGTGGAACAGGCGGTCAGGCGTGTCGAGACGGACGCGGAACGCGTCTTCGAGTGGCGCTGTGAAGTGCTCCGGCGTGCCGGTTTCTCGGTACGCCTCGCCTACAAGCTCGCGCTTCGAACGGACGTGGATCTGCATCGAGCGATCGACCTCGTACGACGGGGGTGCCCCCCGGAGCTGGCCGCGAGAATCCTCGTCTAGGGGCTGCGCATCAGGCGTACCGCGCGACAACTGCGAGCATCCGCGCCCCCGCCTTCGCAGACGGGACGGCGCGACCGGCGATCTTCGACTCTCCTCCTCGACGGGCACGGCACGGCACGCCGACCTCCACGATCGGCAGCCCTGCGCGTGCAGCCTTGACGAGCATCTCCGTCGGCCACCCGTAGGTCATCTCCCGCAATTCGAGCTCTGTCAGCGCATCGCGGCGGATCGCGCGCATCGGAGGAACGTCGTGGACCGAGACGCCGTAGATCGATCGCACGAGCAGAGCAACGAGCCCGTTGCCGAGGCGCTGATGCAGCTCGAGTGCGCCGGGCTCCGGGTGGCGGCGCGCGCCGAGCACGAGGGCCGCGTCGCCGTCGAGAATCGGCCTGAGCACGTCTCGCAGGGCGGCGGGATCGTCGCTCCCGTCGCCGTCGAGGAACACGATCACCCCCGAGTCCGTCGCCGCAGCTCCAGTCGCGCAGGCGCGTCCGTATCCCCGGCGCGTCTCCTCGACCACGCGGGCGCCTGCACGCTCCGCTGCCTGTACGGTGCCGTCCTGCGAGCCGCCGTCGACCACGATGACCTCGTCCACGACGCCCGCCGGGAACTCGCGTAGTACACCGGGAACCGTCGCCCCCTCGTTCAGCGTCGGGATCACGGCCGCGACGCGCTGGGTGCCGAGTGGATCGAGCGAGACCGTGCGCCTCGTCCGGGTCGACACGATCCGCCACAGGATCCACAGGGCGAGTGGTCCATAGACGACAGGCCTGACCCAGATCGGTAGCTCGGAGTCGAGCTCGAAGACGTAGAGGATCGGAAGAGCGCCGGTCAGCCACAGCCAGCCCGGCGCGACCACGATCGCGAAGAACGGCAGCAGCCAGAGCGCGTGCCACGGCTGCACGTACGAGACGACGAGGACGAGCGTTCCAAGCACGAGGAGGCACGAGCGCGACACCTGCTCGATGTCGTCGTGCTCGCGAAGCGCCACCGCGGCGACGACGACGAGAAGACAGATGCCGAGGAACGCGGTCGCCCCGCTTTCGCCGAGATGAGGCTCGAGCGCCCACCACGCCCCGCTGCCGAACCTCTGCGCCCGTACATACTCGGCGAGATCCCCGAAAACCGCCGTGCCCACCGAGAGATACGGGATGTAGAAGAGCACGCAGACGGCGATCGCAGAGACGACGAACCAACGGCCGCCCCGCCTGGCGAGTGACGGAACGAGGAGAATCGGACCCAGCTTCACGAGCGCCGCGAGAGCCACCGCAACACCTGCGAGCGCGAACCGGCGGGCCTGCCACGCCGCCAGAAGCGCGGCCAGCGCCGTGACCGCAAGGGCGTCCACGTGCCCGTTCGCAGCGATCTCGCTGATCGCGAGCGGATGCCACGCGTACGCGGCCACGCGCTCGAGCGGCGGGCGTGAGCTCATGCGCGCGAGAACCAGTACGAGAAGCGCTGCGGCGACGGCTTCCGCGACGAGGAAGAGCCATGTCGTCGACCGAAGCCCCGTGCCGAAGATCCCACGCGCGGCAAGAAACGCCGCCTCGGCCCCCGGCGGATACACCGTGTGCCAGCGAGGCAGGTTGACGCGCGTGAAGACGGCTCGGTCTCGCAGAGGCCGCAGCGCGGCGTCGATCGGTGCGAACCGGTACGGGTTGATTCCGTTGGCCTGCACGCGGGCGTCCCAGGCATAGCGGTGCACGTCGGTCGAGAGCGGCGGCGTTTCGTCGGGAACGAATGCTGCCGCGCGGAAGCCGACGGCGAATGCAAGCACGATGACGAGCCCGAGAACGCCGACCCGCAGCCCGCGCCAGCAGATGACGAGCGCCGGAACGAACAGCGCGAACGCGACGAGTTGCCCGACGATCTGCGTCGTGACGTCCGAATCGCCGCGAAGCCGAACCTGCAGGACGACGAGCAGTCCGCCCAGGAGCAGGAGCAGGGCGAGCCGGGCTGGCCTTCCCCCGTTGCTCCTCACCCAGCTGCTCATCCCGGGACGCGAACGATGTCGACGCTCCCCGACCGGGGAGCCGGGCTCACGCTCACCTGATATTGCGAGCGACGTCGGTCCCCGCGGGCTGATCGGCGGTCACGCGCAAGAAACGCTCCACAGCGGCTGACAGCGGAGCCGTCTGACGGCTCACCAGGAGATCGAGGTCGGTCTTGCCACTCTTCACGGTCGGACCGAAGGGATGCAGAAACGCGCCGTCTGCGGTGATCGTGAGCTCGGGAAGAACGTCCGTCGGCCCGATCTCGACCCCCATCTCCTCGGTGACCGCTCGGCCTCGATGGACGACCGAGCGGACGACGTGATCGTCGTCCGGAATGCCGAGATCGCGATGGAGGGCGCACAGCCGCTCGATCTCGTCCGGTGTCTGGCCTTCCACGGTCGTCGCGATGCGTACCCGCAGCCCTCGTGCCTGGAGCTGTGGGATCGCACTCATCACCTGGGCGAAGTTGTCCTTCCCCCGGTACGTGTCGTTCCGCGCCGGGTCGTCCGAGTCGAGGGAAATCTGGAGTGCCGCGTCGAGACCCGCCAGAGGCTCGAGGCGGCCGAGCAGCCTGTCGGTGAAGAGCGTCGCATTCGTCAGGGTGACCGTCGGCAGGATCGTCGACAGCTCGACGAGGGTCTCGGCAAACCACGGAAGCATGAAGGCCTCACCCCCCGTGATCCCGACGTTCGTGAACCCAAGCTCGCGGGCCTCTGCAACGGTGGCCACCATCGCGTCGTGGGACATGGTTCGCCGGTTCGCGATTCGCGGCGAGGACTCCGTCAGGCAGTAGACGCAGGCGAGGTTGCAGTGGTACGTCGCGTAGACCCAGAGGCGGTCGCCGGCTCGACCTTCCTCGACCGCCCGCGCGAGCGCCTCCTTCATTGGAGCGCCGGCGGCGGGATGTCGAAGGCGGTGCAGTACTGGTTGAGCATGGTGATCGTTCCCGCAAGCACGGTGATCTCGATGAGCTGGTCGTCGCGGACATGATCGAGCGTCTGCGCGACGAGCTCGTCCGTGACCCCGCCCGCGTCTCGCGTGATCTGGTCGACCCAGGCGACGATCGCGCGCTCTCGCGCCGGAAGGCCCTCGAGTGGGCCCGCGTCGCACACCGCCTCGAGCTGCTCCTTTGCGACCCCGGCCTCGAGAGCAATGGGCCGGTGCGCGGCAAGGCAGTAGCGACAACCGTTCAGCTGGGAGACGCGGACGATGACGAGCTCCTTGGTCGCCAGATCGACGGCGCTCTCCCCCATGATCTGTCCGAGAAACGGCATGAGCGTCTCGAGCATGTCGGGGGCGTTCGCGAGCGAGCTCGTGAGCGCCGACGCCGAGCCGTCCTCCCGGTACCACGCACGGGCCAGCACGGGTGCCTCGCCCATCTTCAGTAGCGGCACGCGGCTAATCGTTCCTCGCCCCCTCGAGAATCCACTGGTTGATCACGGCCCGGTCGGCAGCGGTCAAGAGGTTCTCCCTGGACGGATCCGGGACGTGCGTCAGGAGGTACGACAGCTCGGGCCGCCCCGGTAGCACGCGCTCGAACGCGGGTTGGAGCGCCGAGGACACGCGGACGAGGTCGTCGTACGAGTGACCCTGGCGCAGGTCGAGATACGGGTAGCTCGTCGGATGACAGACGGCGCACTTGTTGTCGAAGATCGGCTGGACGTCCGTCCTGAACGAGACTCCCTGGGCAGTCCCGGCCGGCCGGAGAAGGAAGAACACGCCAAGGCCGAGCGCAGCGAGGATCCCGACTCCCGCGGCTAGCCGTCGACCGTGAGGAAGTCCGACACGTTGCATGTCTTGTCGACCGCCAGGAAGATCCACGTTCCGCCGAGGGTCTTGTCGGTCGTCGCACTCCACGTCCCGGGCTGCTCGGGCGCCTTCGTGTTCGAGAGCTCGAACACGAGACCCGAGTCCACGTTGACAGCCAGCGTGTAGTTCGGATCGAGGTCGAACCCCTGGACATCCATCGAGAGGCTCACGCCGCTCCCGGAGCTCTCGACCTTCGGGCTTCGAGATCGTCGGATTCTCGACGACGCGATCGGGGAGCCCGAAATCGACGTTCTGCGTCTCGCCGTCCTCGAGCGCGACGATCCGCGAGACGTAGATCGTGTTCGGAGCGTAGGCCTTCAGGAGGTACTGGCCGCTCGGCGCGTCGGGAAGGGTGAACGTTCCATCGGCCCCGGTCACGGCGACACGATAGTGCTCCTCTCCTCCGGGCAGATCCGAGCCCTTCAGGAGCAGCGTCACGAGGGCCCCGTCGATCGGCATGCGCGCCTGGTCGATGACCGAGCCGGTGATCGTGGCGGTGCCGGTCTCGCTCGTCGCGAGAGGCGCGTCGAGGTCCGTCGGTGGATCTCCGGGACTCGGGACTCTGGGGCCGCCGGTCTGCCCGTCGGCGCCTTTTGCACCCTGGAGGATCCAGCGTCTCACGAGATCGAGGTCGGCGGGGTCGACGGGCGCAGCTCGCGGCGGCATCCGGGTTCCGATCGCCGGAATGTCCGCAACGGGCGCGTCGCCACCCATCTTCAGGTAGAGGAAGCTGCGTCCGGGATCGCCTGCGACGACACGGTAGAGGTTCGGGTCCTCGAGCGCCTGCACGCCGACGAGGTCGTCGTAGGACTTCCCCTTCTGCAGGTCGAGCGCCGGGTTCACGCCCGGATGGCAGCCGGTGCAGCCGTACTTCTCGAAGACCGCCTGCACCTGCTCGTACGCGACCGGCGCCCCAAGGTCATGCGTCACGGCGACAGTCGAGCCACCGCCGACCGCCTCTCCCGTCGACGCAGTCTGCGACCCTCCACCACACCCAGCCACGAGTAGTGCGGCAAGCGCCGCGCCGGCGAGGAGCCCGAGGAGCGCGAGACGACGCATGGCTCGAGTGAGGATAGTGCCGCCCGAGCCCTCGGTCGTTACAGGTTCCTTAAGAACACGCACCACGCCGGTACGATGGGGGCTCCCGATCAGGAGGAGACATGGCAGGGCTCTTGGGCAGAGCGACGACGGTGGTCAAGGCGCGCATCTCGAAGCTGCTCGACAAGGCCGAGGATCCGTCGGTCACCCTCGACTATTCCTACGAGAAGCAGATCGAGATGCTCCAGAACGTCAAGAAGGGCATCGCCGATGTGACGACCGCGAAGAAGCGCCTGCAGATGCAGACGACGAAGCTCGAGGGCGACGTAACGAAGCTCGACGGCCAGGCCCGGCAGGCGCTCGCCGCGGGCCGCGAGGATCTCGCGCGCCAGGCGCTCGAGCGCAAGGCGTTCGTCCAGCAACAGCTCCAGGGCCTCGATCAGCAGATCGCGGGCCTGCAGGCACAGCAGGACAAGCTCATCGAGAACGAGAAGAAGCTCGCCGTCAAGGTCGAGAGCTTCCGCACCCAGAAGGAAGTCATCAAGGCGCAGTACTCGGCCGCAGAGGCTCAGGTGAAGATCGGCTCGGCCGCAAGCGGAATCGGCGAGGAGATGGCCGACGTGGGGCTCGCCGTCCAGCGCGCCAAGGACAAGACCGAGGAGATGCAGGCCCGCGCTGCTGCCGTCGACGAGCTCGTCGAGGCAGGCACCCTCGAGGACTTCACCTCCGATCAGTCCTCGCTCGACCGGGAGCTCGCAGAGCTGTCCGCCTCGGCCGACGTCGACGCCGAGCTCGAGAAGATGAAGGCCGAGCTCGGCAGCGGTGGAGATCCGGCGAAGGAGCTCGAGGAAGGCAAGCAGTCGTGATCGTCAGGCTGATGGGAGAAGGCCAGTACCGCGCCGACGACGGCCTGCAGCGCGACCTCGACCGACTCGACGACGATGCGGCTGCCGCGATCGACCGCGATGACGAGCCGGCACTCGACAGGGCGCTCGACGAGATGTGGACGCTCGTCCAGTCGAAGGGCACCGCACTGCCCGACGACGAGCTGACCGCATCCGACGTGATCATCCCACCGAGCGACCTGACGCTCGAGGAGACACGCGAGCTGTTCTCCGATCACGGCCTTGTGCCGGAGCTGCCGAGCTAGAGCCCGCTGCCGAGATCTCCTGGCTCAGCCGGCCGGCTCACCCGGTCGGGCTGGACCCGCCGACCCGCGCCGAGATCCCGGAAACGAACGCCTCGGGCTTCTGGCTCGTCTCGCAGGGCTCGAGAGCGGCATGACCGACCATCTTCTTGCTCATGTCCCAGTAGGCCACGCCGGGATATTTCCAGATGCGACCCTAGAGCGGCGCGCCGAAGAGCCCGAACCAGCGCGTCAGGTCCGGTTCGATCGGCAGCTCGCCTTCGAGCTCGTTCTTGAGCCGCAGCTCCGCGGCGTTGTCGCGTCCTTGCTCTTTGCCGGTTGGCATGAAGGGCCAGAATGCGGCTCGCTTGTAGCCGTAGATGAGGTAGAGAGGGCGCTCTGCCCCATCGAAGCGAAACGCGGACGCGAGCAGCTGCTCTCCGAAGCCGTGCGCCTGCAACTCGGAGCTGATGAGGTGGACGGTCGTCACGAGATCCTCGAAATCCGAGTCCTCGAGGACGATCCACTCGAAGCCGTAGTCGTCCGTGTGCCGGGTCACCGTCGAGCCGGAGTCGCGAGCAGCGACGGTGAGGAGCTCGTTCATATCGCTTTCGGCGCGAACGAACTCCCCGGCCGACAGCGGCTTGAACACGAGCGCTGCCTTCCCTGTCGACGTGATGCCGAGCTCCACCTCGAGCGTCACCTGCGCGGTCGAGAGCGCGAACAGCCGGTCGAGATTCGCGCCCTTGAGCTTCTTCTTCCCGAAGAGGATGTCGCCGAGGCCCACGTGGTGCCCTACGCGACCGGCCGACCCATCTCCTGGGCGATCTCGGCGAGCCGTGCGAGGCGCTTCTCGAGCGGAGGGTGCGTCAGGAAGAGCGACCCAAACGCACTCTTGATGTTGGTCGGGAAGATGAAGAACGCGTTCATGCCCTCGACCTCCCGGAGGTCCTTCTGGGGAATCTGGGTCATCCTGCTCGCGATCTTCTGCAGGGCGCTCATCAGATTCTCGGGCGCCCCGGTCATGAGAGCCGATCCGCGGTCTGCCGCGTACTCGCGGTAGCGCGAGAGAGCTCTGATCAGGACGAAGCTGATCACATAGGTCACCACCGCGACGAGCGCCACGATGAGCCAGACGGGAACCTGGTTGTTGTTGTCACGGTTGTTGCCACCGCCGAAGCCACCCCCGAACATGCTCGAGTAGATGCCCATCCGCACGAGCACGCCCGCAACCATGGCGAAGAAGCCGGCGACCGTCATGATCACGACGTCACGGTTGGCCACGTGGGACAGCTCGTGGGCAAGGACGCTCTCGACCTCCTTGGGCTCGAGGCGCTCCCAGAGGCCTCGCGTGACCGCGACCACAGCCTTCTTCGGGCTCCGGCCCGTCGCGAACGCGTTCGGCACCTCGGTGTCGATCACTGCGATCCGAGGCTTCGGCAGGTCGGACAGCGCGCACAGGCGCTCGACCATGTCGTGCAGCTCCGGCGCCTGGTCGCGCTCGACGATCTTCGCTCCGGAGGCAGCGAGCGCGATCTTGTCCGAGGTGAAGAGCTGAAGCAGGGCGAGGCCGCCGATCAGCAGGATGACGAGACCGATCCCGAGATTCAGCAACTGGTACAGGACGACGAAGAAGACGACATACAGCAGGCCGAGCAGGAACGTCGTCAGGACCATCCTGGCGGAAAGCCCTGCGTCACGGCCATATGTCTTGCGTTTCATCGAGCTCTCAACTCCTTCTGGGAGAAACCTGCTTCGATTGTAGCCCCGGGCCTGTTGAGCACTCGTTAACCCTCTGACGGACACGAACCGCTCCCCGTCTATCTACACGGACCGGTCAGATAGACTCGGCCCGCATGCGTCGCACACTCGGACTCGCAGCGCTTGGGCTCGCCGCGCTCCTGGCTCTGGTTGCTGCGGGCTGTGGAGGTGGAACAGAGATCTCGCCGACTCCCGAGACCGTCGTCGGAACGCTGGCGCAGCCGACGGACGCAGCTCCGGCTGACATCCCCGAAGGCGATGCAGCCGCCGGGAAGGAGCTCTTCGCCTCCTCCGGCTGCGGCGGCTGCCACACGCTCGCCGACGCCGGCACGAGCGGGACCGTCGGGCCGAACCTCGACGAGGCGAAGCCGAGTCTCGAGAAGGCCTACACGCAGATCACCAACGGCGGCGGCGCGATGCCCCCGTACAAGGATCAGCTGTCCGAGCAGCAGATCGCAGATATCGCCGCGTACGTCGTCCAGTCCACCTCAGGCTGATCCAACTTCCAGGCGATTTTCCGCTCGACGTCGACGTCGTCGTCTGCGACCTCGACCGCACACTGATCGCAGAGGACGCGGTCATCCGCCAGCGGACGAAGAAGGCGATCGGCGCAGCGCAGGCGTCGGGCCTCAGGGTGCTGATCGCGACCGGCCGGATGTTCCGCTCCGCGCGGCCGTACGCGAGGGAGGCCGGGATCGCCGACCCGATCATCTGCTACCAGGGCGCTGCGGTCGTCGATCCTGATTCCGGCGTGTTCCTGCGTCACGAGCCGATCCCGCTCGACCTCGCCCGTGAGGCGATCGCGGCAATCGAGGACGAGGGCCACACGCTGAACGTCTACGTCGACGACGATCTCTATGTGCGCGAAGTGACTCCGGAAGCAGAGCGCTACGCGAGCTTTCAGCATCTCCCGATCACCCCTGTTGGCGACCTCAGAGCGTGGCTCGATCGCGCGCCTACCAAGCTCGTCAGCGTCGGGCCCTCCGACTCCCTCGACGAGCTCCAGGTCGAGATGAAGAGCCGGTTCGATGGACGCCTCCACATCTCGAAGTCCCTCTCGGTGTTCCTCGAGTTCTCGCAGAAGGGGGTGACCAAGGGCTCTGGGCTCGACTTCCTGGCGACGCGTCTCGGTTTCGTCCCGGAGCGCACGATCGCCTTCGGCGACGGTCAGAACGACATCGAGCTGCTGGAATGGGCGGGCTTCGGGGTCGCGGTCTCGGACGCTGACCGACGGCTGCTCGCGATCGCCGACTTCGTCTGCCCACCGGCCACGGAAGAGGGCGTCGCACAGGTGATCGAAGCGCTCGTACACTCACGACGATGATCGACATCCGGGCTGCCCGAAACGACCCCGCGGCCTGGCGGCAGGCCGTGGCCCGCAAGGGCGCGGCGGACGCGTTCGACGAACTGATGGAGGCCGACCGGGCGTGGCTCGAGCTCGTCCCGCAAGTCGACGAGCTCCGCGCGAGGACGAAGCTCAAGGGCAAGCCGAGTCCCGAGCAGCTCGAGGAATTGAAGGCCGTCAAGGCGGACCTCGCCGGGCTCGAGCAGGCGCTCGCCGAGGCTGCCGGTCACCGTGACGAGCTGCTCGCTGCGGTTCCGAACCCGCCGGACCCGACCTCGCCCGACGGGTTCGACGAGGAGGACGCAGTCGAGTTGCGCCGGGTCGGGGAGCAACCGCAGTTTCCGTTCGAGCCGCGAGACCACCTCGAGCTCGGGCGGATCGACATGGAGCGCGGGGCGCGAATCTCAGGGTCGCGCTTCGCCTACCGGATGGGCGATGTGGCGCTCGCCGAGCTGGCGCTCTACCGCTTCGCACTCGACGTGACGACGACGAAGGGGTTCGTACCGGTACTGCCGCCCGTTCTCGTCCGCGAGGAGGCGATGTACGGCACAGGCTTCTTCCCGACCGACGCGGTGAACATCTACTCGATCGAGAAGGACGAGCTGTACCTCACCGGTACCTCCGAGGTCGCTCTGGCTGCGCTCCACATGGGCGAGGTCCTGGACGAGGAAGAGCTGCCGCTCCGCTACGCGGGCTACTCCACGTGCTTTCGGCGAGAGGCGGGCGCGGCCGGAAAGGACACGCGCGGGATGTTCCGCGTCCATCAGTTCGACAAGGTCGAGATGTTCGTCTTCTGCCTTCCCGAGCGATCGACCGAGGAGCACGAGCTCCTTCTGTCGATCGAGGAGGAGCTCGTCGCGAAGCTCGGGATCCCGTACCGGGTCGTCGACGTCGCGGCCGGCGATCTCGGTGCTCCGGCAGCGAAGAAATACGACATCGAAGGCTGGTTCCCCTCACAGGTTCGCTACCGCGAGATCACCTCGACCTCCAACACCACGGACTTCCAGGCCAGGCGACTCGACGTCCGTTTTCGCGGCGAACGCGGTCTTCAGCCCGTGCACACCCTGAACGGGACCGCGGTCACCGCGCGAGCGCTCCTCGCGATCATGGAGAACTTCCAGCGTGCGGACGGCACCGTCGCCGTGCCCGAGGTGCTGCAGCGCTACGGAGCGCCGGAGACCATCAGCGGCCAAGCCGCGAACTAGACTGACCCGCGGGCGGGGTGCCCGAGTGGTTGAAAGGGGCGGTCTTGAAAACCGCTAGGCGGGTGATCCTCGCCTCGTGGGTTCGAATCCCACCCCCGCCGTTCGAGAACCAGGAAGCCTCACCCGCGACGCCGAGCAGGGTCTCGTGGCGGCGGGCTAGCCGCGCTCGCTGTCGAGGATGGCCATCTGCTGAGCGTCGTAGCGGCTCCCGGCGACGGCGGCCGCGGGGACAGCTGCCTCGATCTGCGTGAGCTCGTCGGCCGTGAGGTCGAGCTCGAGTGCACCGAGAGCCTCCGTAAGCCGGTCGCGGTGGCGGGCCCCGACGAGTGGCACGATATCTTCACCGCGGCTCAGCACCCATGCGATTGCCAGCTGCGCGACGGTCGCGCCCTTTGCGTCTGCAAGCGTGCGCAGGGCCTCCACGAGCTCGAGGTTGCGGTCGATGTTCTCGCGTTGGAAGCGGGGAGAAAAGGTACGGAAGTCGTTCGGGGCGAGGGCGCGCTCGGTCGACCAGTGCCCGCTGAGCAGGCCCCGCGAGAGGACTCCGTAGGCGGTGACACCAATGCCGAGCTCACGACAGGTAGGCAGGATCGTCTCCTCGATGCCGCGCGAGATGAGCGAGTATTCGATCTGCAGGTCGGAGATTGGATGCGCCGCGTGGGCGCGGCGGATCGTGTCGGCCCCGGCTTCGGACAGCCCGACGTGGCGAACGTAACCGGCCTGCACCATCTCCGCGATCGCGCCGACGGTCTCCTCGATCGGCACGGCGGGGTCGACGCGCCCGAGTCGATAGATGTCGACGTGCTCGCTTCCGAGCCGCCTGAGCGTGTACGCGAGGAACGTCTTCACGGCCGCCGGTCGGCCGTCAATGCCGAGCCAGGAACCGGAAGGGTCGCGCAGGGCGCCGAACTTGATGCTGATCGTGACCTGATCGCGGTTGCGTCCGAGCAGGGCATCGCGTAGCAGCAGTTCGTTGTGCCCCATGCCGTAGTAGTCGCCGCTGTCGAGCAGCGTGACCCCGGCGTCGAGGGCTGCCCGGATCGTGGCGATGCTCTCCGCCTCGTCTGCAGGACCGTAGAGGTCGGACATGCCCATGCAGCCAAGTCCGAGCACAGACACGCGCGGACCGGAAGAGCCAAGAATGCGAGTGATCACGAGCCTTCCTTTCGAGTCGATGAGATGCCGACGTCCTGCAGGTTTCCAGCGATCCCGGTCAGCTGCAAGCTCGCCTGCCAGCGACAGCGAGCGGGCTCGGACTCATAGCAGCGCAGCGACGAGCGTCGGGAGCGACGCGCGACCAGGTACTCGCAGCTCTCGAGGGGGCCAGACACCTACTTGACGACCCTGATGTTGAAATCCGCAGTTTGCAGTGCACCCCAGAGACGGAGCCAGAGCCCGACGTACATCTCGGTAGCGCGCGCGGCCGTGATGTCACCGAGATCGATGATCCGCTCGTCCGGCCAACCGAAGCTCTGGAGCAGCTCCCGCACCTGGGCCTTGGCGGGCTCGTCATTGCCGGCTACGAAGACGTCGTGCTCGCCCGGCACCCTCGCCGGCGCGGCCATCACCTCGCAGTTCATCGTGTTCAGCGCCTTCACCACGCGCGTGTCCGGGAAGGTTCGCTGGATCTGCTCGCCGAGCGAGTCGGTATTGCATACGAGCAGGCTCGGCGGCATCCCCTGTGAGAAGTCGAGCGGATTGGCGACGTCGATCAGGACCTTGCCCGCAAGACTCCCAGCGCCGGCCGACCTGAGCGCCTCCAACGAGCCGGCGCCGGCAGTGCAGTTGAACAGCACTTCGCCGAAGCCGGCCGCGTCGGCGAAGTTGCCCTGTCTCGCGCCCGACCCCGTGGCAGCCACCCACCCTGCGGCCTGCTCGTTGTCAGACGTCCGCGAGCCCATCATCACTTCGTTACCACGACCAACGAGCCTGGTCGCAATCGTCTTGCCGACCATCCCGGTTCCCAGGACGCCGATTCTCATCCGGTTCCTCCTTGCTCGTGCGCCATCGTCACATCAGCGGATCCGCTTTCGATCCAGGGCGCGACCAGTCCCGATTCGGATGGTAAGAAACCACGACGCTGTCACCCGCTCGAGCGCCGCGCGGGACGATGATCCGCTACGGGTAGATGTAGGTCGTCGTGTGGTCGTCCGTCGTCGCGCCGGTGGTCGTGTTGTCGTCCGTCGTTCCGCCGGTCGTCGTGCTGTCGTCGGTCGTGCCGGTCGAGGTCGAACCAGTCGACGTCGTGCCCGTCGTTCCGGTGTCCGTGAGGTTCGTATGCTCGCAGTCCGCGCTGACCCGATCGGCGCGATCGACCGTGACGACATCCTCTCCGGGGCCACACGAGAGGAGGTCGACCTGTCCGTCGCGCGCCTTGAGCTGGTCATTGCCCGGACCGCCGAACAGTCGATCCTTCCCCTTCCCGCCCACAAGGACGTCGTCGCCCCTGTCGCCGTAGAGGGTGTCCGCGCCTTGGTAGCCAAGGAGCCGGTCTGCTCCGGCCTTTCCCCTCAGCAGATCGGCGCGGCTCGTGCCTCGGAGGACGTCTGCCCCAACTGTGCCCGTGATCGTCGCAGCGGCCGCGAAGCCGGCCGCGAAGACGAGGCCGAGCGCGGAAGCAACGGCGAGCGCCCGGATGCTCCGCCTTCGACGCCCCCCGAGAATCGCGAGGGACAACGTAGCGCGCTTCCGCATGCGAACCTCCTCTCTCGCGCTCGATCGCCGAGCGCGATTGCCGTTGTAGAGCCTACGGCGACGGGCGGGTTTCGGATTCCCGGCCGTGTCGGCTTCAGAGCAAAGCGCCAGGAGCGGCTACCCGCACTGGAGGCCGGGTGTTACCACCAGGCTCCGAAGGGTAACAGCACGATTGCCGAAGGCCGCGACGCTTGCGACCCTCTTCGAGTTGTCGAGGAACAAGGAGGTACCCATGAGCGCGACCTATCAGGCCCACCTTTGCGGAGGATGCACCCGAGCGCATCCAACCGGCCGGCCGGACGCACGCAGGCCGGGTGCGTCACGGCTCGAGCTCATCGCGGCGTGGAAGCAGCGCCACGGTGAGGTGGACATGTACCGGATCTCCGGCGTGCCAAGGTCACGAGCGAAGGCCCTGGACGCCTAGCATGGCCGTGGTGCTTCGTTCACGTGAGAGGGGCCGCCCTGCCGATCGGCGGCCCCTGTCTGCAGTCGACGGCGAGTCGAGCGGCCGTCGGCGCTTTCATCGGTTGCCTAGAAGCCCGTCGGGCCACCGAGCTCGACGATCGGCAACGGGTCGTACGCCTTTCCCGGCGTCGCCCCGATACAGAGCAGTTGCGCGCCCTCGTCACCCGTCGTGATCCTGCGCTTTTCGGCGGCCCCGACGCGGGCGAACACACCGGGTTCGAGGACATGCTCCTCCCCAGCCACCCACAACGTCGCCTTCCCGTTGAGGGCCGTGTAGACCTCCTCCTCGTTGTCGGCGGCCGGGGGCTCCACGTGGTTGTGCTCCCAGTACTGCTCCCAGTCGGGCGGAAAGTTCCAGATATTCATCCCGAACGAGCTCGCACCGAGAGAGGCGCGTGCGCGAACGAAGCTCCCGCTCCAGATCGACTCCATCTCATCGACACGTTTGACCGTCACGTCAGCCATCGGATCCTCCTCCGGGCGCCCTCGACGAGCACCACCCGATTCGTGAAAATTCGAACCATGGTCTCCTCCTTCCAGACTGATACGCTGTGCATCAGTCGCACCGCGTATAGTATGAAAGAGGATAGTTGCAAAGCGAATTACAAATGTCAAGTCCGACAAACAAACAACTCGCCGACTGGCGCGTCTTCCTCGAGACGGCCTTCGCGTTGATCGACATCCTCGACGCAGAGCTGCAGGCCGAACGCCACGTCACCCTCCGCTGGTACGACGCTCTCGTCCACCTCGAAGAGGCAGAAGACGGGCTACGGATGAATGAGCTCGCTGGACGGATCCTGGCCAGCAAGAGCGGACTGACACGCGTGATCGACCGCATGGAGCAAACCGGACTCGTACGGCGCGAGCGCCCCCCGGACGACAGGCGCGTCGTCAAGGTCCACATCACGCCCAAAGGGCGCGAGACACTTCAGTCGGCGCGGGCGGTCCACCGACGCGGCATCCAAGAGCACTTCGTCCAACACGTCGACCAGCACGAACTTTCGGCGCTCGCGCACGCACTCGAAAACGTGCGCGACCACGTACGACCTCTCCGTCCCGGCCGAATCAGCGGCTAGCGTCGGGCCGCTCGCCGTGCCCAAGGGCGACTACGCTACTGACCGAGGACAGGCATGACGATCGAGCCCATTGCACTCACACGCGCGCCGGACGAGCCGCTCGATCTGGCTGCCGTGGCAGTCGTACTCCATGAGGACGATCAGATCGCGGTCGCGAAGACCGCCCTCGCGGCACGGACACAGCTCATCCACGACGGCGGCGTGATCCGGACGACGGCCCTGATTCCACCCGGGCACAAGTTCGCCATCGCTCCGGTCGCCGAAGGAGATCCCGTCCGGCGATACGGGCAGGTGATCGGGTTCGCGACGCAGTCCATCGACCCGGGCGACCACGTCCACTCGCAGAACCTCGCCGTCGGCAAGCTCGATCTCGACTACGCCTTCTGCCGCGAGTACGCGCCAGTCGACCTCGTGCCGGAGACCGAGCGGCGCACGTTCGACGGGTTCCGCCGGCCGGACGGCCGAGTGGGCACGCGAAACTACGTCGCCGTGCTGGCCTCGGTGAACTGCTCCTCGTCGGCGGTCGTCGCGGTTGTCGACAGCGTCACCCGCTCCGGAGCCCTGGATGCGTTCCCGAACGTCGACGGGGTCATCGGCTTTCCGCACAAGGGCGGCTGTGGTGCGCACATCGGGTCGGAGGCGCTTCATCAGCTCCAGCGGACGCTGGCGGGTGTCGTCCATCACCCGAACGTCGCGGGGTACGTGATCCTCAGCCTGGGCTGCGAGGTCAACCAGCCTGCGGACATGATCGGCTACACGGGCCTCGACGAGGACGAGCCGCTCGTCATCACGATCCAGGAGGACGGTGGCTACGCGAAGACCGTCGAGGCGGGTGTCGAAGCCGTGCTCGAGTTGCTCCCGCGCGCCGACCGGGCGACCCGGGAGCCCGTCCCGGCCTCCGAGCTCATGGTCGCGCTCCAGTGCGGCGGCTCCGACAGCTGGTCGGGCGTCACCGCGAACCCCGGACTCGGCAAGGCGTGCGACCTGCTCGTCCGCCAGGGAGGCACGGTCGTTCTCGGCGAGACGCCGGAGATCTACGGTGCCGAGCACCTCCTCACCCGCCGCGCGAAGAGCCCCGAGGTCGCTCAGGGTCTCGTCGACATGATCGGCTGGTGGGAACGCTACACCTCCATGTGGGGCGCATCGATCGACAACAACCCCACTCCCGGGAACAAGGCAGGCGGCCTGACGACGATCTACGAGAAGTCGCTCGGCGCCGCTGCCAAGGCCGGATCGACACCCTTGAACCAGGTCGTCGCCTACGGGGAGCGCGTCACCGAGCGCGGCTTCGTCCACATGGACACACCCGGCTACGACCCCGTCTCGGTCACGGGACAGGTCGCGGGTGGCTGCAACGTCGTGGTGTTCACGACCGGCCGCGGCTCGGCCTTCGGGTTCAAGCCGGCGCCGTCGATAAAGCTTGCGACCACCAGCGATCTCTACCGCCGGCAGGAGCCCGACATGGACATCGACGCCGGAAAAGCACTCGAGAGTGTCAGTCTCGAGACGCTCGGCGCGGAGATCTTCGACGAGATCCTTGCCGTCGCCTCGGGCAAGGAGACGAAGAGCGAGGCCGCTGGAGTCGGAGCCGAGGAGTTCAATCCCTGGATCCTCGGCGCGACTCTCTGAGCAAAATCGTAAGACTCCCGTAAGGACGCGCGCGCTAGAACTGATCTGGTGGAGCGAGCTCGCGATTCGCGACCGTACGGACGCCGTGCCTTCCTGGGAATCGTTGCCGGGGGGATCGGGGCCCTCGCGCTCGGCCAGCCGTTCGAGCGACTGATGGCACACCTGAGCCCGGTCACCTCACTCTTCGTCTCCGATGGATGGCGGATCTACACCGTCGCCTCGACCATGCCCGAGTTCGATCCGGCGACCTGGCGGCTGGACATCGACGGCCTCGTGTCGAACCCTCAGCGTCTCCGCTACGACGACCTCCTCCGTCTGCCGCAGAGCGAGCAGGTCTCGACGTTCCATTGCGTCACCGGGTGGACCGTGGAGGACGTCCACTGGAAGGGTGTTCGGCTCGCCGACCTCCTGGCAACGGCGAATCCGCTCCCCGAGGCGAAGGCGCTGACGTTCACCTCTGCGGAGATCCCGTACGTGGAGTCGCTCACCCTCGAACAGGCGCTGCGCCCCGACGTGATGCTCGCGCACCAGCTGGACGGCGCACCGCTGAGTCAGCCCCACGGAGCGCCGGCACGCGTCGTGATCCCCGAGATGTACGGCTACAAGGGCACCAAGTGGCTCGCCCGGATCGAGCTCACCGCCGAACCCGTCGACGGCTACTGGGAGGAGCGCGGCTATGACCGTGACGCCTACGTCGGACACTCGAACGGCTACTAGCGCTCCCGTGGGGCCCCGGTACCTGCGACGGTTCTCGCGAACCGAGCGGAGCATCCACTGGATTCACGCCGCCGCCTTCCTCGTCATGCTCGGGTCCGGTCTCGTCCTGTACGTGCCGGCGCTGTCCGAGATGGTCAACCGCCGGCCGCTCGTCAAGGACATCCACCTCCTCACCGCAGCCGCATGGGCTGCAGCGCTCTTCCTCGTCGTGCTTCTCGGCGACCGTCGAGGCGTCCGCACAACGATTCGCGAGCTCGAGTACTTCGATGCTGACGATCGCCGCTGGCTTCGCGGTCGCCGTGCGCCGCAGGGCCGTTTCAACGCCGGGCAGAAGCTGAACGCCGCGATCACAGCCGCTCTCGCGTTCCTCTTCGGCCTGTCGGGGCTCCTCCTCTGGCTCGGTGAGCGGGATACGACCTTCCGCTTCGCAAGCACCGTGCTCGTCCACGACTGGCTGATGTTCGTCTCGCTCGCGCTCCTCGCGGGTCACCTCTACCTCTCTGTCATCCATCCGGCGACCCGGCACGCGCTCAGGGGGATGACGACCGGCTCGGTACGGGAGGACTGGGCGCGTGCGCACCACGCGAAGTGGGCCGCATCGGAATCCGCTCAGCAGGACGAGGCGAGCTGCCGACAATCTCGGTGAGGGCCCGGGCGGGTTGCCGTCATCCCCGAGAGTCGGTGGGAATGGCCCGACCGAGCCCTCGCTCCCAACGTGGTCGAACGTGGCGGGCGGTTGCATCGCCCCGTCGGGTGAACGTCACCGTAAGCTCCGCACGTGTTCTTCCGTCCCGGCAGCGATCACGGTCTTGCGTCGAATCCCTTCAACCAGCTGGTCGTTCCGCGGCCGATCGGCTGGATCTCGAGCCTGGGCCGCGACGGCCACGTCAACCTCGCGCCCTTCTCGTTCTTCAACGCCGTCGCGTACGTCCCACCCCAGGTCATGTTCGCAACCACCGGCCCTCACCGGGACGGCGGTGCGAAGGACTCCCTCCGCAACATCCGTGAGACCGGTGAGTTCGTCGTCAACCTCGCGACGTGGGCGTTGCGGGAAGCCGTCAACGCATCGAGCGCCGCGGCGCCCGGGGGAATCGACGAGTTCGAGCTCGCCGGGCTGACGAAGGAACCTGCGCGGGTCGTCCAGCCGCCCCGTGTCGCCGAGAGCCCCGTCCACCTCGAATGCGTGCTGACGACAACGGTCGAGCTCCCAACTCCCGACCCTACGGACCCGAACACGGTCGTCTTCGGAGAGGTCGTCGGGATTCACATCGACGACGAGGTGATCGTCGACGGTCGCGTGGACGTCCTGAAGCTCGACCCGATCGCCCGGCTCGGCTACGACCAGTACACGCGAGTCACCGACATCTTTGCGATGACCCGGCCGCCCTGGCCGCCGGCCTGAGCACTCGTCTCACGGCGTTCCCGGGCTCGTTGCGAGCGCGTCGCTCTCGACCGCCGCAGGCGGCTCGTCTTCGGCAGCGCGGGCCAGGAAGCCTGCTCCGGCGACCACGGCGACGAACGCGGCAATCCTGACCGCCCCGAGCCAGCCTTCGGGCAACGGCTCGGCGAAGATCGTCATTCCCGCGACGATCGGGAGTGCGTTGGTCACGATCGTGGCGATGCCCGCGGTCGTGAGTGCACGCCCGCGCTGGAAGCCGGCCTGGAGAACCACCGTGCCGAGCGCGTAGCAGACGATGAGCCCGACGACGAAGGCGAAGCCGGCGCCTCCCCCCACGGTCGCCTTCGTCGCGACATCGCCCGCGGCGAACAGGATTCCGGTCGCGAGCCCGTACGCCGGGCCACCGCCGATGACCTTCGTGAGCAGCTTCACGGCGAGCCCTGCCGCGACGAGCGAGCCGGCGAGCCAGATCGCGACGGTCAGGTACGTTCCGTGCGTCCCGCCGCCGTGTCCACCGGCGAGCGAGATGCCGAGCAGGGCGAGGCCGGCGATCGAGACCCCTACTCCGATGCGTTCCCTCCGCTCGAGCGGAACGCCGGTGAAGCGCGACGCCATGAGCGCGAGGATGCCGATCCCACCCGCGGCCGTTGCCTGGACGAGCGACAGCGGAGCGAGCGCCACCGCGAGCACGTAGAGGCCCCAGCCGGCGATCTCGATGCCGAAGCCGAGCAACCAGCGGCGGCTCCCCAGGAGAGCCCTGACCGACCGCAGGGGAGCGCGAATGGTCAGGGGCGGCAGCTTCGACGCCGCGCCGTGCTCGATCAGGTACCCGGCGTTCAGCGCACACGAAGAGATCACGGTGACGATGAGCGCGATCGCGAGCTGCATCTCCCGGAACTCCTAATCGACCCCTCGCGGAGGCGTCAAGACACTACACGGCCGCTGGTTCGTGCCCTCGGACGAAGAGATAGATGAGCCCTCCCACCATGCCGCCGGCCAGCGGGCCGACGAGGTAGATCCAGATGTTCGAGAAGTCACCTGCCACGATCGCCGGTGCGAGCGAGCGTGCCGGGTTGAACGAGCCGCTAGTGAACGGGCCGATGACCATGGCAGCCGTGAAGATGAAGCCGCCGATGGCAACGGGGGCGAACACGCCGTTCCATGGCGCGAGCTTGTCCGTCGCGACCGCGCTGATGACGATGACGAAGAGCAACGTCCCGACTGCCTCGAGGGCAACGGCGACTCCGTCCGACACGCCCAAGGCCGGCGCGCTCACGAGCGCGTCGGCGACCTGAGACGAGAACAGCCAGCGGACGGACAGCGCGGCGACGACTCCCCCGGCGAGCTGGGCGCCCCAGTAGCCGATCACCTCGCCCGGCGGGAACTTGCGGCCGAGGGTCAGCCCGAGGGTCACCGCGGGGTTGAAATGCCCGCCCGAGATATGACCGAAGGCGAAGATCATCAGGCCGAGGCCGAGGCCGAAGCCTGCGGCGACTCCGACCGGGCCGATGGAGGCCGGAATCTCGACCGATGCGGCGATTCCCATGAAGCCGAGGAAGAAGAACCCGAAGGTGCCGAGCGCCTCGACTCCGATCCGCGTTGCGTAGGACGGTTTACTCATCATTCCTCCCGTGTCGTTGCCTGGATACGGCGCAGCAACCGTGCCTGGATCAGAGCCTAGATGGCCGCAGGGAAGCCCGCACAGGGCGAGAACAGGATCGCAACGATGATGAGTCCATTCTCGACCCTGGCGCCGTCCGACCGCGCGGTGGCCGAGGCTCTCAGCCGCGGCTGGTGGCTCCTCCTCGTCTGGGGGATCGTCTCGATCGTGGCCGGGATCGCAGTTCTCGGCTTCGACTGGACGGCCCAGAGCCTCGCCTTCTTCGTGGGTGCGTGCTTCGTCGTCGCCGGCATCTTCCGGGCAGCCTCGGCCGCTCCGGACCGGGACAGCCGTCGGTGGAGCGTCGCGGTCGGCGCGGTACAGGCGCTTGCGGGTATCGCAATCCTTGCGTGGCCCGAGCCGGGGCTTCTCGTCATCGCGGTGTTCATCGCTGCCTACCTCGTCGTCGGAGGAGTTGTGAACATCGTCGGCGGGCTCGGGGCCCGCGGAGCCGCCGGCTGGTGGCTCGTGCTGATCATGGGGATCCTCGAGCTGCTCCTGGGCCTCGTCGCCCTCGTCCAGCCCACCTTCTCGCTGGCCATCCTGATCGCCGTGATCGGGGTCTGGCTCGTCCTCGTCGGGATGATCCAGTGCGTGCTCGCCTTCGAGGTCCGCACGGGCGGTCCACGGGTCGGGCCGCCTCCCGCACCTGCGACATAAGTCCTGCCGCGACCGCGCGCCGCTCGTACCGGTAGAACGTCGAGCGAGCGCATGAGAGCCGAGTCGACCATCTAGCGTGCTCTTCCCGACCGCGACATTCGCGATCTTCTTCCTGATCGTCCTGCCGATCAGCTGGCTGCTCATGCCGCACCAGCGCGGCTGGTCACCTTCGGCGCGAACGACGACCACAGCTACATGACCGGCGCCCGGGGACAAGGATCTGGGCGACTTCGGATCGAAGGCGTGGATCGCCGAGATCGACGCGTGTGGGGGGCCTGATGGACGAGTTGAGGTCGACCCGGACGTTCGTGGCCTGGGTCGGCCTTCCGATCACCCGTAGCCGCGAGCAGGCCGCTTCCAGCTCCTGGGTCTACCGCGCGGAAGCGAACAAGCGCCGCGCCGGCGTGGCGTTCATCGACACGCACGACCTCTTCGCCCCAACGGCGGCTATGCCGACTACCTGGAGACCGGCGAGGGCGAGCTCGTCGAGATGCGGCTCGGCGACGGTGTGCACTACACGGGCGCTGGCGGGGAGCGAGTCGCACGCGCCGTCGTCCGCGAGCTGAAACGCCGGTTCGACCTGACGAGCTGGAACCACTCCGACTGAGCGCAGGTCGGTCCTCAGACGACGGCGTTATCGGGCTTCGAGCGCTGCGCCGCCTCCGACGACCTGAGATCGGTCTTGTACTGCTCGACCTGACCGTGAAGGCGCGAGATCAGCAGCGAGGGCGCCAGCCCGAAGACGGCGGCGATGACGAGGCCGGCCTGATTCGAGGAAAGGTCGAAGATCTCGGTGAGCGTGGGGAGCTGGGTGCTCGCGTCGGTGCCGCCGCTCGGGATGACGGCGACCGCGAGCGCCGTGACGACAACGCCGCCAACGGCGGCGAGGCCCGAGAAGAGCGGCGTCTGGAGGAGCCGGGCCAGGGAGAGTCCGTAGTCCTCCTCGGTGATCGTGTCGGCGGCGGCGGCCGAATGAAGTTGCTTGAACAGCCCCACGATCCCTCCGACGAGGTAGAACGCCGTCCCGGCGATGACCTCGCTCTTGCCCGCATCGGACGCGACGGCAAGCCCCAACAGACCGTATGTCGCAAGCCCGGTGAACAGCACGGTTGCGTAGAGACGGTTGCGTCCGCGGACGATGCCCTCACGGCAGTCGTCTCTGAAGTCGTTGACGGAACGCCGAACCTCCCGGAGGACGGCACGCGCCGTGGTGTCGTTGTCGCTCGCTGCCTTCTCCCGACCGGGGCCCTGCTGGCGACCGATGTACCGGGCCGCGTCGGGACCGAGATCCTCGGCCGCGAGCCGGATCCGGCGGAGGAGCTCCGACGCGTTCGGAATCGTCGATCCCTGGAGTCGCAGGTCGTCGAAGAGGGCCTCGCGAATCAGCACCTCCTCGGGCGCGATCTCGAGCAGCGCCTCCTCGGCACGATGGATGCGAATCCAGAGGTTCGTGTACCCGGTCGCCAGAAGCCACCGCATACCTGCCGTCGGCGGCTGACCGTCGTCCCCGAGCCCGAGCTCGGAGGCGACGAAGTCGCGCTGGTCCGATGCCTCCCGGTAGGCGGCGCTGGGCTCGCCGGACTGCCGACGCGCGTGACCGAACGACTCGAGCTGCGCGTTCACCGTCCCGAGAGCCGAGCTCAGGTGGCCGTAGGCGGCCGTGTTCGCCCCGTCGGCCAGCGAGTAGCGGTGGAGAGCGAGGGAGAGGACGAGCGTGGCGGCCGCACCGATGACGGCGCCGACTGCGAAGGCGCCGGCATTGGGGATCCAGTCGCTGACGTAGATCGCGACCGTCGTCGCGCCAGCGAGTCCGGGATAGAGGACCGTCGCCGCCGCCAGCGAGACGAGCCCGATCGTCCGCTGGCGGCGACCCCGCTCCAACCGGCCGCTGACTCCGGGCGACGCTACCGCAGGAACGCCGAGGGCCTCAGAGGACGACGCCATACGCCTCCGTGAACGCGCCGGCCGCGTAGTCGACCGATGCGTAACCGAATCCTCCGTCGCCCCACGCGGTACCCCAGCTGTTGCGGACGATGAAGCGATCGGGCGTGTAGCCGACGAACGCGACGGCGTGGCCACCACGCACCGTATTCGGCTCGTAGGTGTCGAGCAGGCCGTGTGTCGCCCGCGCGTCGTCCCATGTCGCGTCGACGTCGAGCCGAGTCAAGATCGGGCCCTTCGTCGCAAGCCAGAGACGCCAGTCCGATTGGCGCCGGCCCAGATTGAAGTACATCGATGCCTTCAGCTGCGCCGCCAGCGCGTAGAACGTCTTCGTCTCGCCGGCGTAGAGGCGACCGCTTCCGAACGGGAGGACCGTGTCGCGGACGGCGCCATACTTCCGCGCGACGTCGAGTGCCGACTTCAGGGTCGTTCCCTCGGAGTCGATGAACGTGGTCGGGCGGTCTGTGATCGGATCCGTCTCCTTCGACGCCATCCACAGGTAGCGGGGTGAGAGCGGTTGCGTCTGCGCGAGCCGCCCCGCTTTGACGAAGTGCCAGCGGAGAACGCTGTCGGCAAGCGCCCAGCCGACGCATGAGCCGGTCATTCCCTGGTCACCGATCCTCCACCACGCCGCGCGGAGATCCTTGGATGCGGGAACGGGAGCGCCCGCGGCAACCGCCCGTGACCTCCTCGCGTGCTCGACGAGCCAGTCCTGTTCGGTGTTGCGCGACGGCTCGCAGTTCAGGATTCGCTTGACGCTCGTGCGCTTCCTCGGCACCGGTTCTCCTCTCCGAGTCGAGAGCACGACCAGCGGGCCGCAGACACCACTCGTGCCATGGGCTACGTAGTGGCCGAGGTGTACCACATGACCGGCGCGGGGACATCGCCCGTCCAGGCATACTTCCGGGCGTTCGAACAACCAGGGAGCCGCCCGCTCGTCGCGACAGGCGGCATCGGGCTCGGCCCGAAGCGAAGGAGGCTCCCGACCCGCCCGGCTCGATACACGCCTCGGCGCGCGCCTGCGTGGGTTTCGAAAGCAAAGGAGATTGCCCATGAAGGGTTGGCTTCCCGTGCTCGTGCTCGTTGCAACACTCGGCCTTGCCAGCACCGCCGCCGCGCATGTCAGCGAGAAGGCCCCGATCGTCCACCGCATCGATCACCTTCGGTGGGAGACAAATGCCCTGCGACGGGCAGCGGGACTCCGGCCCATCCGAACGACGTTCGAATACCGACGGATCCAGGATCGCGACTACCGCCTCTGGGCGGAATCGGTCTGGGAGGCCCGTCGCGACGATGCGCGAAGCCTGCTTCCGAGGCCCAGAAGCGTCTGGGCGCGCCTTGCCGAGTGCGAGTCGGGCGGCGACTGGGACTACAACGGATCGGACATCTTCGACGGCGGCCTGCAGTTCCACCCGGACACCTGGACGTCGTACCGGCTTCGGTCATACCCCCTCTACGCGTGGCAGGCCACCCCGAGGCAGCAGATCAAGGTTGCAGAGCGGGTTCTCGCCGCTCAGGGTTGGGCCGCATGGCCGGCCTGCAGCGCCGCGCTCGGCCTTCGCTAGCAGGAATTCGGGGTGGCACGTCGACGGCCGATGTGGCACAGTTCTGCCTTCGGCGACAATCAGGGAGCTTCCCGCTCGTCGCGGCAGGCGACATCGGGCTCGGCCCGAAGCGGTTCCCGCTCCCGCCCGCACAGCGCAGACGACCCCCAACGCTCGAGCGCTCCTGTGCGGCTTGAGAGAACCCAAGGAGGTTGCCCGTGAAGGCACGAGCACTGGTCGGCTGTCTCGTCATCGCCCTCGGGCTTGCCGTGCCCGCGAGTGCGGTTGATGAAACACCGAACTCGCTCGTCCGCCAGATCGGCCAGTTCCGCTGGGAGACGAATACCGCCCGCAAGGAGGCAGGGCTCAAGCCTTTCAAGACGGATCCTGCCTATCGCGACGTCGAGGACGTCGCCACGCTCCCGGGCATCGCCGCCGTCTGGCTCTCCCGCGCACAGACCGCGAGGAAGCTCGACCCACTCCCGACGAGCGTCTGGGTTGCGCTCGCGGAATGCGAATCGGGAGGGGACTGGAACTACAACGGGCCGGACATCTACGACGGTGGCCTCCAGTTCCACCCCCAGACCTGGAAGGGCTACAAGCTCCCCGGCTACCCGCGCTTTGCGTGGAAGGCGACGCCGATGCAGCAGATCCTCGTCGGCTACAAGGTGCTGGCCGACCAGGGCTGGGACGCCTGGCCTGCATGCGCCAGGAAGCTGAAGCTGCGCTAGCGGTCAGTTCAGCCGGGCCTGGAGCCCGCGCAACTCCGCCGTCAAGACCTCCCGCCCGGCGCCGTCGACCGGTAAGGCGAGCCGCAGCTCCGCGGCCCGGATGGCGCTGCCGAGGTCGCCGCGAGCCCTGAACGACCCGACAAGGTTGTTCAGCATCCTGAGCGCGGTCTCGTGCGGCTTCCAGGGCCGTACGTCTGGCGACCGGACCTCCGCCGTCACGATGCGTCCTCGGGAGAACGGGTCGAGGAGAACCGGCGGGTCCTCGCCGAAATGGCCGACAACGAAGTGGCCGGGGAGCCCGACGCCTGAGAGGGGGATGCCGGCACGCCGCGCTGCCTCGACGTAGACGACCGAGAGCAGGATCGGCAGACCCGTGCGCCGAGCGAGGACGAGGTCGAGCATCGAGTTGTCCGGATGGTCGTAGTCGTCGCGGTTCCCGACGAATCCGTGCTCGTTGCCAAGGATCTCGCCGACCGCTGCCGCCTCCTCCTGCGGTGGGCCGCCGGCAGCCTCCCTGAGGTCGCCACCGAGGCGATCGAGCTCCACCAGTGCGCTCTCGATGTCGACTTGACGAAACGACGATGCCAGCGCCAGCGCGAGCTGGTCGAGCGGTGCATCAGGGCTTGCCGCGAGGGCGCCGAAGTCGGGGTACTCCACGCGCGCATTGTCCCTGAGAAGCGATGGGCCTTCCTGCTACCCTCCCCCCATGCCGTCCGTGGGAATCTGGGGAATCGCGATACTCGCCCTCATCGTGCTCCTGCTCTTCGGGCCGAAGAAGCTGCCCGGGCTCGGCCGCTCGCTCGGCCGGGGCGCTCGGGAGTTCAAGGAGACCGTGACCGATCAGACGAAGGAGCTGAAAGAGGCGACGATCGACACGCCGAAGCAGTTCAAGGAAGCCATCAACCCGTTGACGCCTCTCCCGGAGGATGAGCCCGAGCCGGTCACTGCGACCGCTCCCGAGGCAGAGCGCGTGGTGACCGTCACCGTCCAGGAAGAGCCGATGCCGGTGCTCCGCCCGTCGAAGCTCCGCCGGCCGAGCAGAAGTCCTAGAAGCCGACGGCGTCTGGCACGCCGCGGCGAACCGGCATCCGGCCGCCGAGCGCGCGATCGAACAGGCCGGCGAGCTGCCGGGTGAGCACCCGGCGCTCGTATCGCGCGACCACGTCTGCATTCGGGGCCTGCTGAAGCGTCCCCGCCCGGAAGCGCCCGAGCGCCTCACGGAGCAGCCGCGCCATTCCCTGCGCGTCGGCAGGACGGCACAGGAGCGCGTTCCCCGCCTCGTCGAGAAGATCGCGTGCGTCTCCCTCAGGCACTGCGGCGAGGATCGGCCTCTCCGAGGCGAGATACTCGTACGTCTTCCCGGGAACGATTCCGGCGCGCATCCCGCCGGGGAGATCGTGCATCGGCAGGAAGAGCAGGTCGGCCGAGCGCATGAGCTCGATCGACGCGGTCGTGCGCGAGATAGCCGTGGAGGTGGACGAGCCGCGGGTCGAGCCCATCGAGATCGGCGGTCGACATGACCCCTGCGAGGTGGAGCTCGATCGCCCCGCGCTCGTCCGGGGTGAGCAGTGGCGAGCGCCTCGAGAAGGATCACGTGCGAGCGCGTGAGGACGTCGACGCCACGAGGCGTTCCGCCGAGCGCACGCCGTGCACGAGCCGCGCTGCGTCGACTGCGGCCGAGCTCGGTGTGCAGATACCCGGTGTGGACGATGCGCATCCGGTCGTGAGCTGTCAGGGACGGAGGCAGCCCGATGAAGTCGTCCCGCTCGAACCCGTTGGTGATCGTCCAGCCGGCGTTCAGCTCGAGGGAGTTGCTGCCGCAGTCGTGCGAGTGGCTTCGGCGGTGTTCATGACGACGACGGCAGCCGACGCCAGCGAGTCCCGCATGCGACGGAGCTCGAGCCTGCGATGAGCGGCGCTCGGATAGATGGTCATCTCGTCGAGCGCCCACGGGTCACGGAGGTCGGCGACCCACGGAACCCCCAGCCGGCTCGCGATCCGGTCAGCCGCCTCGGCGGACTCGAAGGGCGACATCGATGCGTACACGAGGTCGATCTGGTCGACCATCAGACCGCACCGCACGGTCTCGTCGACCCACCAGCGGGAAAACGGGCTCTCCTTGCGAAGCCAGCGCTCCGACCGCGCGGCCCGACCGGTCGAGGGGGGCGGCTCGGGAGGCCGGACGCGATGAACCTCGACCTCAGCTGGATACTGGTTGTCCAGCGAGGTGTCGAGCGGAGTCCAGCGGCCGCCCGTCCCACCGGTACCGGTCACGACGACCGGTTGGTACCCGAGGCCCGGGAGGTGACGGGCGAACGCGACCGAACGCTGCACGCCCGCGCCACCGATGGGCGGGAAGTGGTAGCAGAGGAAGAGAACGCGCCTCACGAGATCGCGACCTGGTCGTCCGCGAACCGCCGCACGATCCGAGCGGGCGCGCCGACGGCCACAGCGTGATCCGGCACGTCGTCGAGGACGACCGCATTTGCTCCGATCACCGCGCCGCGACCGATCCGCACCCCCGGCCCGACGACGACGTTCTCGCCGAGCCACGCGCCGTCTCCGATCTCGACGGGGCCGACGCGATCGATTCCCTGATCGAGAACGGCTCGCGACGGATCCTCGAAAGCGTGGCTGTGGTCGGCGATGTAGACGTTACGGGCGATCAGAACCTTCCGCCCGAGCCTGAACGAAACGGCTGCGGAGAGGACGCAGTCGCCGACGATGCTCGTGCCGTCGCCGATCTCGAGCGCGATCCCCGCAGCCCCGGGCTCGAGGACGTGGAGCCAGGATCCGGCACCGACGAACACGTCGTCGCCGATGGCTATCCGACTCTCACCGCTGAGGCGAATGGGTGGCTGGAGAACGCTTCGCGAGCCAAAGGAGGCGAACGCGCCGGAGGCGAGCAGCGAGAAGCCCTTTCCCCAGGCCCGCTTCGTGAAGCGGTATGTCGCCAGGAAACCGCGCCCGACTGCACGCATCAGCTCGACCTCGTCCGCCCCGGCGTCGACGCGGTTTCCGAGGGGCCGCTTCTGCCCGTCGATGTCGGTGGCGGGGTAGCTCGTCCGGTCTCCGCGGCCACGCGCAGCCGCGCCGAGCTTGAGATGAAATCGAACTTCGCGGGGTTCCGGAAACCGAGCGGCGCCTTCCGGTCGGTGGCCCCGCATTTCGTCGCGTCCCAGATGTTGTGCGCGAAGACGACGCCCTCGTAACAGTGGTTCGGTCTGGCGCGCCCCGACATTTCCGATCATCCGGACATTCTCGTACCCCGGCGCTCGTGTCGATGTACATCGTCGCGAGCGCGGAGTTGTTGCGGATCAGGAAGTCGACGAGTGGAATGCCTTCCTGCGGGGCGATGTCGATCGCGTAGAAGCCTCCGGCATGTCGGACGGTCGAAGAAGTTGTTCTCGATCAGGACGTTGCGTCGTCGCGCCGCCGCCCCGTACTGGAAGATCCCGAGATCGATGATCGCGCAGCGCTGGAAGCGGCTGTTGCGAATAGTCAGGCCGTCGCCGTTGAGGACGTGGAGGCACTCGACGTGGCGTCTCATCGGTGCGCTGAAAATCGTGGAAATAGGCGCCGTCGACGAGGATGTTTCGTGGAGGTGAAGTGCAGTCGCTGCACGCCTTGATCTGGGCGTCGGCGTTGACGGAGGGCCCGTAGTCGCCGCCGATCACCGACACGTCGTTTGCGCCCGTGATGTAGAAGAGCGCGGCGTCGATCGATCGGAAGGTCAGATGATGCGCGGTGGACGACGCGTACCAGAGCGGCATGGCCATCTCCCGGAACTCGACGTACGTGGCCTCGATCCGCAACTCCTCGGTCAGCGTGACCCGTGCGTTCTTGGCCGGCCGGAAGACGACGCGTGGGCCCGACGGCTTCGAGAGGTTCTCCTGGATCAGCTGGCCCGGGTACGTGCCGCCGGCGACCTCCACGATCTCGCCCGGCTTCGCCGTGTTGTAGGCGGCGGCAAACGTCGCGCACGGCCGCTTCTTCGTGCAACCGAAGTCGTCCGAGCCGTCAACGGCGACGAAGACGGAGGCAGGCTTCTCGGTTTTCGCCTTTGCCTTCACCGTCTGCGTCGCGGCGGGCTCTGCGGCGTCGCCGCCTCCCCACGCCAGGCTGATCCCGATCGCGGCGAGCGTGACAACACCCACGGTCGCGAGAATCGCTGCTCGGCGGACGGTGATCATGACCCGCCTGGCGATCCCGTCATACTGACCGCGTCGTAGACCCATGTTCGAATCGTCTCAGCCATCGCTTCTCCTCGATCACTTTCGGGTTCCGTACCGTGTCGTCAGCCCCGATCAGGGGCCGGAGTCCGGTCTTGTGCGCCTGCACGCGACGCGCACCGGACGGTCGCTCTGGTGGCCCGGCAACGCTGCCGATGGGCTCCTCGCGCCCGCGCGCTACGCATTCGACGACGGTTTCTCGGTCGTCGCTTCTCTGCTTCCTGATTCGGCCGCGCAGACCGTGCTCGACGGGAGCGGCTGGACGGCCGAAGCGGGCGTGTTCCTGCCCGAGCGGCGGTCGCGCGGGATCCGTTCAACGGCACTACAACGGCGATACCTTCCTCCCGTTCTCGCCAGACGAGGCCATCCGTGCCTGCTGGAGCGAGAGCTACCGCAACGTCGGCACGCAGGCCGGTGTTCGACGCCTTGCGCGCACGCTTGCGCTTCGCAGCTACTACGCCACGCGCCCGATCCTGCCGCGCAGCGCGCAGATCCGGCTGCGACAGGTCTTCAGCAAGATTCAGGGCCGCACGCGGTTTCCGCAATGGCCGATCGAGGCCGCTCTTCAGCATCTCTACGATGTCGTATTCGGCATGCTGCGAGAGATCGCTGAGGAACCCGTCCCGCGCCTCGCACCCTGGCCGGACGGTAAGCGCTGGGCGCTCGTCCTCACCCACGACGTGGAGACCGATCTTGGGTACCGCAACATCCACGTTCTCCGAGACGTCGAGCGAGAGGGCGGCTTTCGCTCGTCCTGGAACTTCGTGCCCCTGCGCTACGACGTTGCCGATGCAGTGGTCGACGACCTGTGGGAGGACGGTTTCGAGGTGGGCGTCCACGGCCTGTACCACGACGGGCGAGATCTCGAATCCCGCGCGACGCTGACCGACCGCTTGCCCCGTATCCGCGAGTGGCGAGATCGCTGGCACGCCGTCGGCTTCCGCTCGCCCGCGACGCATCGCAGCTGGGAGTTGATGCCGCTCCTGCCGTTCGACTACGACTCGTCCTCCCCGGACACCGACCCCTACGAGCCCCGTCCGGGTGGATGCCTCAGCTGGCTGCCGTTCTTCAACGGCGACCTCGTCGAGCTTCCGATCACGCTTCCGCAGGATCACACGCTGTTCGTGATCCTCGGGCAGGTGGACGAGGGTGTCTGGGTCGAGAAGACGGCCGCGATCCGGGAGCAGGGCGGGATGGCGTTGCTCATCACGCATCCCGACTACATGCTCGACGCGGCGCTCGTCGATGCGTACCGGCGCTACCTGCGGCGCTTCGCCGCGGATGAGACTCTGTGGCGAGCGCTTCCGAAGGACATTGCCGCCTGGTGGCGCCGGCGCAACGCCTCGACGATCGAGCGCGTGAACGGTGCGTGGGTCGTCGACGGGCCCGCGCTGGGCGAGGGTCGGATCGAGCTCGTCGACTCCGGGCCGGTCTGACCGGCCGCGAGGGTCAGGCAACGCGCTCTCCGAGCGGGGGGATCGAAACTCGCGCGCCGCTCGTGGCGAGCGACGTGTCGACAGCCTCGATCATGCGAACGACCTCGAGGCCGATCTCGCTGCTCGACCGGGGCGTCGTGCCCGTCCGAATCGCCTGACAGAAGTCGGCGAGCTCGAGCGAGAGCGGCTCGGCGACGTCGACCCGCGGCGAGAGGATGTCTCCCGTGCGGTAGGTCAACGTGTACTCGCCGAAGCTCTCCGGGTCGCGGAGGTTGACTCCCGAGTCGAAGATGCGGACGGGCTCGCCGCTCGTGTCGTCGTAGACCACCATCTTCCGGGACCCGACGATGGTCGTTCGCCGCAGCTTGCTCGGAGCGAGCCACGACATCTCGACGTGGCAGATCGTGCCCGACGGGAATTCGAGGTCGATGAAGGCGATATCGGGAATGCCGGGGACGATGCAGCTCCGGCTCGTGGCCGACACATGGCACGGCGTCTCGTCGAGCCAGTGGCGGAGGATCGAGAAGTCATGAGGACCGAGATCCCAGACGACGCTGACGTCGGGCTGATGGAGGCCGAGGTTCACACGGCTCGTCGAGATGAAGTAGACCTCGCCGAGCTCGCCGCTCGTGATCAGCTCGCGAATCAGATTGACCGGAGGGCTGTAGAGGAACGTGTGGCCCGGCATCAGGACGAGTCCGCGCCGCTCGGCGAGTTCGATCAGATCGAGAGCCTCGTCCGACGAGGCCGCGAGCGGCTTCTCGATGAACACGTGCTTGCCGGCCTCGAGGGCGGCCTCTGCGAGCCCGAAGTGGGACGAGACCGGCGTTGCGATCGCGACGGCGTCGACGCTCGCGTCCTCGAGCACCTCGGCGAACCGCGTCGTCGTCGTGACCGCCGGGAAGCGTCGGCCGACCGTCGCAAGCGCGTCCTCGCGCAGATCGCAGACGTACGCGACCTCGACATCCGGGAGCTCGTGCAGGTTCCGGACGAGGTTCGGGCCCCAGTAGCCGAGACCCACGACGGCGACCTTGAGAGGCGACGCGATCATCAGGCGGTCCCGCTCGAGTCGCGGAGGAGCTGGAACGGCGTCTTGCAGAGGAGCGACGAGGTCGAGGCCGAGCGACCAGCCGCGCGCATAGGCGACATCGAGTTCGAGCGCTTCCCCGAACGTCGACCGGGCGCGGGCCGTCACCTGCCAGAGACCGGTGAGACCCTGGGGAACGAGGAAGCGCTCGAAGTGATGTGGCTCGAAGCTTTCGACCTCGTAGGGGATGCACGGCCGAGGGCCGACGAGCGACATGTCACCGCGAAACACGTTGATCAGCTGCGGCAGCTCGTCGAGGCTCGTCTTTCGCAGCCACCGGCCGAACGGGGTGACGCGATCGTCCTGATCGAGCTTGTAGAGGCCGTTCGACCCGACCGCAGCGTCCGCGCTCATCGTCTGCCTGATGTACTCGCGATGCGCCGCGTCGTCGGTGTCGACGCGCATCGTCCGGAACTTGAGGGTCGTGAACTCCTCCATGTTCAGGCCGAGCCGCGTCTGCCGGAAGAACACGGGGCCGGGCGAGTCGAGCTTGATCCGAAGCGCGATGTAGGCGAAGAGCGGCGACGTGAGGAGAAGCCCGATCGAGGAGCCGACGATGTCGATCGCACGCTTGACCGAGCGCGAGAGCGGGAACAGCTTCGCCGTCGGAAGGCCCATCAGAGGCATGCCCTCGACCGCATGGAGCCGCACGTGAGGCCCGACCGCGTCGTACAGCCTCGGCACGACGTCGACCTGGACTCGCTGCGCGCGAAGCGTCCGGATGAGGTCGATCGTCTCGTCCTTGGAGCCGCGCGAGAACGCGACGAGGACACGTTCGATGCCCAGTGTCGACGCAAGCGCGGGAAGGTATGACGGGGGGCCGAGAACCGGGATCCCCGCGAGATCGGGACGCATGGGCCTCGGGTCGGCGTCCACGAAGCCGAGGACGCGGATGCGGTACTCCGGATGCTGGACGAGCTTCCGGGCGACGAGCTGGCCAACGTCGCCGGCACCGACGATGACGACGTTCTGCACGTACGTGTGGCTGCGGCGGGCGATCGTCCGGGCGCAGGCCCGCGCGAACGTGACGAGGAGGATGCCGAGCGCCCAGAAGGCGACGAGCTTGGGGAGGTTCGGCTCGGCGAGACCGGTCACCGACGCGCCCGCGAAGAAGAGCCAGGCACCGGTCGTCAGGAGCCCGAAGACGCCGACGAGGTCGTCGACCGTCGAGTGGTCGGCACGCTCCTCGTCGTTGTCGTAGAGCTTGTAGAGCTTCGCGACGACGATCCAGAGCGGCAGCGTGGCGACGAACAGGAGGATCTCCACCCAGACGCTCACCGAGCCGGGAGTCGAATCGAAGCCGAACGCGAGCTCGGCCGCGACGAACGCCAGCACGAGCCCCAGTACATCGGCGAGGATCAGGAGCCGGACGACCAGCCACCCGCGCGGGCGCTTGGGCGGGCACGAGAGGATCTCCTCGAGAGACTCCAGCGAGCCTGCCGCGATGCCGTCGTGAGCAGCGGAAACAGGGTCGAGAGCGGGCACCGGCGCTGACGCCGAACGGTCGGCCATGAGATGAGCGTAGGTGCGGGATACCCGTGCCGTTAGGCCGGACCCGGAAAACCCTCCCCCGGATGGGGGACTAGCCTTTCGGGGGGACCGGGAAAACCGGCCTTGGGCTTTTCGAGGAGCGCTGTACGCTCAGAGGTATGGCAGCGCTGCGGCCCGCTACGTCGCTCGCGTCCGTGCCGTTCGTCGACCTGGGCCGCATCCACAGCGGCCTGAGAGACGAGGTCCTGGAGGACATCTCCGGGCTGATCGACACGGGCGCCTTCACCAACGGCCCCCCCGTGGGCGCCTTCGAGGCAGCCTACGCGGAGTTCTGCGGCACGCGCGCGTGCGTCGGACTCTCGAGCGGCCTCGATGCGCTCCGACTGGCCCTGATC
Organism: uncultured Thermoleophilia bacterium; assembly: GCA_963710975.1. Taxonomy (GTDB): domain Bacteria; phylum Actinomycetota; class Thermoleophilia; order Gaiellales; family Gaiellaceae; genus JBBQXH01. The sequence goes on from CAVQCG010000001.1 coordinate 509,516, forward strand.
GCGGCGGGCGTCGGCGACGGAGACGAGGTTCTCGTCCCTGCGAACACGTTCATCGCGACGTTCGAGGCGGTCACCCAGTCGGGCGCCCGACCGGTTCCGGTCGAGGTGTCACTCGCCGACTACAACCTCGACGTCGGGGCGCTCGCGGATGCGATCGGCCCGCGGACACGCGCGATCCTGCCGGTTCACCTGTATGGGCAGATGGCCGACATGCGGGTGATCGCGTCTCTCGCCCGCCAGCACGGCCTCGTCGTCGTCGAGGACGCATGCCAGGCCCACGGCGCGGTTCGCGACGGTCTCGTCGCGGGAACCGCCGGCCTGGCCGGCGCCTTCAGCTTTTACCCCGGGAAGAACCTCGGCGCCTTCGGTGACGCCGGTGCACTCGTCACGGACGATCTCGAGCTCAGCGCGCGCGTGCGGGCGCTGCGTGAGCACGGTCAGCGTGAGAAGTACCGCCACGACAGCGAAGGCTGGACGGCGCGTCTCGACACGATCCAGGCACTCGTGCTGCTGCGGAAGCTGCCGCTGCTCGCTGCCTGGAACGACGATCGCAGGCGCGTCGCCGAGATCTACACGGACGAGCTCGCCGAGGTCGGCGATCTCGTCCTACCCCCCACGCCGGACGGCTCTTCGCCCGTCTGGCACCTGTACGTCGTCGGGACGCGCGAACGCGAAGCGCTCGCGACCTTCCTCTCGGAACGAGGGATTGCCACCGGCCGCCACTACCCTGAGCCGGCGCATCTCGCCGGCGCGTACGCCTCGCTTGGCTACCGGCGCGGCGCGTTCCCGGTGACGGAGCGCCTCGCCGACGAGCTCCTGTCCCTGCCGATCTTTCCGGGCATGAGCGACGACGAGATCGAGAGCGTCGTCACCTCGATCAAGGAGTTCTTTGCAGATGCTTGACCGGCCCTCGAACGATGCGCCCTTCCGCCTGATCGACGACGTCGAGTTCGGGAGAGACGTCATCGTCCGCTCCTTCGTCAACCTCTACGGATGCCTGATCGGCGACGAGAGCCAGATCGGAACCTTCGTCGAGATCCAGCGCGGGGTCACGATCGGCTCGCGCTGCAAGATCCAGAGCCACACGTTCATCTGCGACGGCGTCGAGATCCACGATCAGGTGTTCGTCGGGCACGGCGTCGTCTTCATCAACGACAAGGTCCCGCGCGCAACAACGCATGACGGCTCGCTGAAGAGCGTCGAGGACTGGCGGATTCTCCGCACGATCGTCGAGCGGCGCGCGTCGATCGGATCGGGCGCGGTGATCCTCGGCGGCGTTCGCATCGGCGCCGGTGCGCTGATCGGTGCCGGGGCCGTGGTCACGCGAGACGTGCTGCCCGGCCAGACCGTCGTCGGCAGCCCGGCCCGCCCTCAGGCGCTCGTCCTGCGCATCCCGGAGCCTGCCGGCCTGTGAGAAGCAATCCGCTCGTCGACGTCGTCGTCGTCTCCTACAACAGCCGTGCACACCTCCGTTCGTGCGTGTGGTCTCTGGTTGACGAAGACGATGCGCACGTCGTCGTCGTAGACAACGCTTCGACCGATGGCAGCCTCGACACCGTCTCCGGCCTTGACGTCGTCACGATTCCGCTTCCGGACAACCGCGGCTTCGCGCACGGCTGCAACGTCGGGACGGCCGCGGGCCAGGCGCCGTACGTCCTCCTGCTGAACCCCGACGCCTCGATCGACGGCACCGCGCTCCGGCAACTCGTCGGAACGCTCGCGCTCGCACCTGCGGCCGGCGCGGTCGCGCCGAAGATCACCGAGCCCGACGGAACTCTCGACTACTCGCTCCGCCGTTTTCCCCGGCTTGTGTCGGCATTTGCGCAGGCGCTCTTCCTCCAGCGCCTCTTCCCGCGCGCCACGTGGTCGGACGCGGTCGTCCGCGACGAATCCGTCTACGGGCGGCCGGGGAAGGCGGACTGGGTCTCCGGAGCGTGCATCCTCCTTCGTCGCTCCGCGCTCGAGCAACTCGCGGGCCTCGACGAGGGCTTCTTCCTCTATTCGGAGGACGTCGACCTGTGCCGCCGCCTCTGGGATGCGGGGTATGAGGTTCGCTACGAGCCTGACGCGATCTGCGTCCACGCGGGAGGCCAGTCGGCGCCCCGCGCCGAGCTGCTTCCCGTGCTCGCGCAGAGTCGCATCCGTTACGCGCAGAAGCACCAGACCAGAGTTGGTGCGGCCACGATGCGACTCGCGGTGGCTCTCGGCGCTGCCACACACGTGGTGATCTGTCGAGGCGGAATCGCGCAGCGTCGTGGCCACGCCCTCGCTCTGCGCGCCGCGCTGTCACACACGCCGGAGCGTGCCGGAAGCGGGTTCTCTGCGAGAAGTTCCACCGACGCAGCCCGGGCGGCCTAGGAGCTAGCTGACATGTGTGGAATCTGCGGAGTGATCCAGATTGGCGGGGAGCCGCGCGAGGTCATCAATCCCGCCACCCTCGACTGGATGACGGACGCGATGACGCATCGTGGCCCGAACGACCGGGGCACCTATGCCGCTCCCGGTGTTGCACTCGGCGTACGACGTCTCAGCGTCGTCGACGTCGAGGGCGGTCATCAGCCGTTTGCCAACGAGAGCAGCGATATCTGGGCAATCCAGAACGGCGAGATCTACAACCATGCCGCGCTAAGGAGCGAGCTGGCCGCGAACGGCCACTCCTTCCGCAGCCGTTGCGACACCGAGGTTCTCCCGCACCTCTACGAACGGCACGGCGCCGCGTTCCAGGAGTACCTGCGGGGAATGTTCGGCCTCGCCGTGTGGGACGGTCGCCGGCGGGCCGCGGTCATCGCCCGCGATCGCCTGGGCATCAAGCCCCTGTACTACGCGCAACGCGGCGATCTTCTGGTGTTCGCCTCGGAGCTGAAGAGCCTCCTCGCCAGCGGCCTGATCCAGCCCGAGCTCGACTACGAGGCGATCGAGACCTACCTCGCCTTTGGATTCGTGCCGGCCCCGCGAACGCCGCTTTCCGGCGTCCAGAAGCTCACTCCGGGACACCGGCTCGTCGTCGAGAACGGTGCGGTCAGGGACGAGTGCTTCTGGCGTTACCCGGAGCCCGCGCCAACCGCGAAGCGTCCGATCGACGACGTGGCGATCTGAGCTCCTCGATGAGCTCGAGGAGTCGGTTCGGCTGCGCCTCATGAGCGACGTGCCGCTCGGGGCAATGCTGAGCGGCGGCCTCGATTCGAGCCTCATCGTCGCCCTCATGGCGAGGAACATGGACGAACCGGTGAAAACGTTCTCGGTCGGGTTTACGCGAGGCCGGGGCTGGCAACGAGCTCGCCGATGCGCGGGAGGTCGCAACGCTCCTCGGCACGGAGCACCACGAGCTCGAGCTCTCGATGAGCGACCACGCCGTTGATCTCGCGGAACTCGTCTGGTTCCTCGACGAGCCCCTCGCTGATCTGTCTTCGCTCGGATTCCTCGCGCTCTCGGAGCTCGCCGCCGAACACGTGACCGTCGCGCTCTCGGGCCAGGGCGCCGACGAGCTCCTCGGCGGCTACCTGAAGCACCGCGCCGCGGCCGTCTGCGGCTACTGGAACCGTCTTCCCAGGCCCGCTGCGCTCCGCCGGACGGGCCGCTTTGCCATTCGCTCCTTCACGCTTTGAGCGCGCCGGACGGACGATCACCGCGCCGGACGCGGCGACGCGGCTCGTCGCGATGAGCAGCAAGCTCGACGAGAGCCTTCGCAGGCAGCTCGTGCGCGGGCCGCTCGCCGATCTCGACGGGTCGTCACCCGAACGGGCCGTTCGTGCACTGCTGCGCGACTTCCCGGACGATCCGCTCACGACAACGCTCTTTCTCGACGGACAGCTCGCGCTCGTGGACGACATGCTGCACTACTTCGACCGTGCCTCGATGGCGCATTCGCTCGAGGTTCGGGTGCCATTCCTCGACCACCGGATGGTCGAATACTGCGCGACGATTCCCGGCCCGCTCAAGGTGGATCGTAGGCTCGACACGAAGCACGTGCTGAAGCACGCGGCACGCGGCCTCATCCCGGATCGGATCATCGACAAGCCGAAGATCGGCTTCTTCCGCGACTCGGTGGACGGCTGGCTCTCGGCGCAGGCCCGCGGCGCTATCTCCGACTACTTGCTCGGGCCCAACCCGGCGTACGCGGAGCTGCTCGATCGAAACCAGGTCGAGCGCCTCGCAGTGCCCGGCCCTGACGGCTCGACAGCTGCCAACCAGCATCTCGTCCTTTCGATTCTGATCCTCGAGATCTGGCTCTCGAACTACCTGCCCCGCGCGCTTGCTCCGGCGCCTGCAGCACGCGAGCAGGTGCGGCTCACGCCGTGAGCGCAACGCTCAGCTACGCGCTCGTCACACCCGTCCGTGATGAGGTGGCAAACCTCCCGCGCGCTCGTGCGCGAGCATCGAGTCCCAGACGCTGCAGCCCACGCGCTGGGTCATCGTCGACACCGGCTCGACAGACGGGACAGTCGAGCTCGCGACGCGCCTTGCCGAGACGCACCCCTGGATCGAGCTTCGCGTGCTCGAGGGAGCGCGGCGAGATCCACCGCGGGGCACCGATCGTCGCATGCGATGCATCTCGGCTTCGCCGCACTCGACGACGAGCCGCCGGACATCGTCGTGAAGCTCGACGCGGACGTCTCCACGGAGCCCGACTACTTCGAGCGCCTCGCGGAGCAGTTCGGACGCGATCCCTCGCTTGGTATCGCCAGCGGGAGCGGCTTCGAGCAGGAGGACGGCGTCTGGGTCCGCCGCCACATCAGCGGCGATTCCGTCTGGGGCGCCACGCGCGCCTACCGTTGGGAGTGTCTCCAGGATGTCCTGCCGCTCGAGCGAGCATGGGCTGGGACGGCATCGACCAGCTGAAGGCGAAATGCACGGCTGGCGAACAGAGATCCTCCTCGACCTCCCCTTCCGCCACCACCGGCTCGAGGGTGAGCGCGACGGGAGTCGAGCGACCGCCTGGGCGACAGCCGGGCAGGGCTCCTATTACATGGGCTACAGATCCTGGTACCTCGTGCTCCGGGCGCTGCACCACGCCCGAACGGAGCCCGCCGCGCTCGCCATGATCACCGGGCTATGCCGGCGCGGCGCTACGCCGTGAGCCGCAGTGCCCGGACGCCGACGTCCGCGCGTACCTGCGAGGATCAGCAGCGCGTGAGCGCGATCCCGCAGCGCATGCGCGAAGCGTTGGGGCGCCGTGAGATGCCCATCCGCGCCACCGCCGGCGAGAAGAACCCACCTTTTTGACCTCGTGAGGCCACGATGACGTACGCACTCGTCTCACCGGTGTTGAACGAGGTCGAGAATCTCCCGCGGCTCGCTGCCTGTCTGCGCACGCAGAGTCTGGCTCCGAACGCCTGGTTGATCGTCGACACGGGATCGACTGACGGCACCGTTGAGTTCGTACGCGACCTCGCCGAAGAGCTCGACTGGGTCAGCGTCATCGCGATACCGCCGGCCGAGTTCGACCGGGGCCGCCCCATCGTCGATGCGATCCACGAGGGGTTTGCGGCTCTCGCGAACGACCCGCCAGACGTCGTCGTCAAACTCGATGCCGACGTCTCGATGGAGCCCGACTACTTCGAGCGCCTCATGGCCGCCTTCACGGCCGACGACACCCTGGGCATGGCCAGCGGCAGCTGCCTACGAGCTCGAGAACGGCGCCTGGGTGCGCAGGCACATGACCGGCGATACCGTCTGGGGTGCGTCGCGGGCGTATCGCTGGGCGTGCCTGCAAGATGTCCTGCCGCTCGAGGAGCGCATGGGCTGGGACGGAATCGACCAGCTGAAAGCGAACATGCGCGGCTGGCGCAGCACGATCCTGCTCGACCTTCCCTTCCGCCACCATCGCCTCGAGGGCGAGCGTGAAGGAGCACGCCGCACTGCGTGGTCGGTCGCGGGACGCGCCTCCCACTACATGGGATACCGCCCGTGGTACCTGGTCGCCCGCGCGCTTCATCACGCCAAGGCCGAGCCAGCGGCGCTCGCCCTCATCTCGGGATACGCCGGAGCGGCGCTACGCCGCGAGCCGCAGTGCCCCGACGCCTCGGTCCGGGCCTACCTGAAGAAGCAGCAGAGTCTCAGCGCGCTTCCGCAGCGGATGCGCGAAGCGCTCGCGCGTAACTGAGACGCGCGAAGCCACCCGACCGGCCTCGCCCGCCCCTTCATTCATCAGTCAGACTTGCTCGGCCCGCAGCGCGTGTGCGCATGCTTGCGAATCGCAGCGCAACGCGGCTCGGCACCGGCGCTTCTCGAGGGCCGAGGAGCAGTGCCGCGCACCCAGTCCGAGCAGGATGAAGAGAGCGAACGTCACCTGGACGAACGAGAACGCGTCGAAGGTGAGCATCCCGACCGCGAAGGCCGTGACGGACGCCGCGAGAGCAACGAAGAGCCACCCGTCGGGCGACGTATCCTCTCTGGCTCTACGCGACAGCTGGCGCACCGTCCGGCCGAGCAGCCAGACCCAGCCGATCGTTCCGACGAGGCCGAGCTCGAGCAGCGTCCCAGCCACTGGTCGTCCAGGATTCGCGCGTTCTGGCGCTCCTTGTCGACGATCCGCGTGCCGTAGCCCTGACCGATTAGCGGTCGCGCGGCAAATTCGTCGAGAGACGGCCCGATATCGGCGATGCGACCGCTCCCCCGTGTCGTTGGATCCTTCTCCTGCTCATGGATGATGCCGCCCTGGGGGAAGAATGCGCTCTTCATCGAGGAGAACGTTCCCGGGAGGACGAGCGGAACGAGGACGAGCAAGACCGGGAGGAGCGGCCAGAGCCGCCTGGTTGCCTTCGGCCTGAGCCAGAGGAAGACGATGAGGACGACCATGCTCATCAGGATCGCCGTGCGCGAGCGTGTGGCGAGCATCGCCAGGAGGAGGATCGCAACGGCTGCCCACCATCGCTTGTGCCCGGTTCGCCGCGCCAGGTAGACGGCGATCGGGATGAGCAGGACGAGAAGCGCGCCGAGCGCAATCGGGTGTTCTGCAGAGGCATAGGCGCGGAGGCGTCCGTTGCCGTGTTCGAGCGACCAGGGCAGCACACCCTCGCTGAGAAACGGCATGACCGACGTCAGGTGGTGAAGGCGTTGTAGTCGGTACGTCCTTCGACGATCGCGAAGGCCGCGACGACGGCTCCACCACCGACAAGAGCGGCAAGCAGGAGGTCGAGCTGCTTCCACGACCGTACGACGCTCACGATGACGGCGAAGACGAGTACGAAGCTGGCGAAGAAGGTGATCTTCTTCGCGACGTCCGCCGACACGTCGAGCTGCTCGATCCGGTCGATGTTCGCGATCACGGACCCGATGATCGCAAGGCCGATGACGAAGAGGGGCGCCTCGAGGCCGCTCCGGCGGGGCCGGACGCGGCTGAATCCACCAGGATCGCCGCGAGCCAGAGGAGGCAGATGACAGCGACGAGCACGCGGTATGGCTCGAGATCGAACGGGAGGCTGCCTGGAAGCGTGTAGCGGTGGATCGGGATGAACAGGATGACGAGTACGAGGAGCCCGAGGAGCGTCGACCACCGGAAGAGCATGGGCGACGAGACGGCGGCAACGAACGCGCCAGGGCGACGAGCGAGATCGGAACCGGGTGAACGTCTGCTGCGACGGCGACGACGAGCAGCGCCATCGAGGCGAGCACGACCGCTGCGAGAGCGATCGGCCCGCGCTCGATCCGTCCGGCTGCTCGTGGACACGCCGCTACGCCGCGGAGCCCGAGCCGGTCGCCGGCAAGCTGTCGGCCACGTCGCCCGCCGGCGCGTTGCCGTCGCCGGCCGCGCTCTCGTCCTTGCCCTTGCGCTTGCGCTTGCGCCCCTCCGGGAGGAGGTTCGCCAGGATCAGCGAGAGAGCAACGACCCCGAGCAGAACGGCGAGGAGGACGACTATCGGAAGCGTGTACGACTTGGCGGAGAGCACCTTCGCCGGCCCGGCCTCCTTGACGGTCTGGATCTCGACCCGGTCACGCACGGGGATCGCGTTCTCGTCCTGCTGGTCTGAGAGATAGGTCACGAGTGCGGCAGTCGAACGCTCCGCGAGCGCCTGAGCCTCTTCCCTCGAGCTCGAGATCCCGGCAATCGAGATGAGCGGCAGGGCGTCGTCCTGGTTGTCGGAGGCGAGGAGTGGTGCGGCCTCGACGCGACCGTCGATCGGTCCGTCCTTGAGCATGAGCTGTCGGATGGGGTCGCTGTCGGCAAGACGAGAGTAGAGGATCGCGAGGCTCGACAGCCTGACGGGATCGGCGAACTGGGAAGTCCGCGGGGCGGTGATCAGATCCTGTCGTCGGGTCGAGCGTCAGCCTGCCCCAGGGGAAGCCCTGCTGCGTCACGAAGACGGTCGAGTAGCTCGCGAACTCCTCGGTCTGGCGCCCGTACGCGAGAATCGCGAGACCGATCCCGACGACTAGGCCAATGATGACGAGAGGCTTGAAGCGCCAGAGAGCATGGCCGATGAGCCGGAGATCCACGCCTCCGCCGTCACCGTCGCGCCCGCTCGTCTTCGGCACGGCCGCCATCTCGGACGGCGCGTGCCGCTCCGATGCCGAGCCGGCTCAGGTACATCGAGGTCGCCTCGGTTCGGTTCGTGACACCGAGCTTTCGGTAGATGGCGGCGAGATGGAACTTCACTGCGTGGACAGAGACGTCGAGTTGTTCGGCGATCTCGGCGTTCGTGAACCCCATCGACATCATCTCGAGCACCTCGAGCTCGCGGGCTGAAAGGCGCGCGAAGGGCTCACGAACGGCGTCGTCGTGGGGCAGGCTGGACTGGGCAGATAGCTCGGTCATGCCTCGGATCGTAGGTAGCGCCCGGCTGAGATGCCAACGGATCAAAGGGCCAGCGCTGCGGGTACCGTCCTAGCTCTTCGGCTAGGTCAAACCTCGCCCGCCGCCCGTGGCCACTCCGCGAAACCCGCACTACGTTCGAGGTATGGCGCATCCGGCTGCGACGCTCCGGCTCGCCTCGTTCCCACCGGTCATCTCGACCAACCCGTACCAGCGGCTCCTGTACGGAGCCCTCGCCCGCTGCGGTGTCGAGCTGGTGGACGGGGCACGGTTCGACCTCGGCTGGCTCCGGCGTGCACGCCATCGGGTGGACACGCTGCACTTCCACTGGCCCGAGAGCTACTACCGCTACGACGGCGGCCTCACCCGCTTCGCGCTTCCGCTCTCGTACGTGCGGCTCGTCCTGATGACCATCCGCCTCAGGGCGGCACGCATGTACGGCTACAGGATCGTCTGGACGGTGCACCAGGTGGTTCCTCACGAGACGACGAGCCGGCGCCTCGACCGAGCGGCGGCTCGAACGCTCGCCCGCTCGTGCGACGCCCTCGTCGCCCTCGACGAGGAGACGGCCGACCGGGCACGCGAGCTGCCTCGGCGAAGGTCCGGCGCGGAAGCTGACCGTCGTACCCCACGGGTTCTACGTCGGCGTCTATCCGAAGGGCCGAACGGCGGACGAGGTTCGCGCCACGCTCGGCATCCAGCCGGGATGGACGGTCGCCCTCTGCTTCGGGCTCCTCCGCGCCTACAAGGACATCGGCCTGCTGCTCGACGCGTTCCGGCTGACCGACCTACCGCGGACCGCGCTCGTCATCGCAGGCCCGGCGATCGACGACGAGGTGGGTCGGGTGATCGGCCGCGCGGCAGCCGCAGACCCGCGTATCCGACCGCTCCTCGAGTTCATTCCCGACGAGCAGGTGGCTGAGCTGTTCAACGCCGCCGACATCGCCGTGGTCGCACGCAGCGACGGCGGGACGTCCGGCTCTTCCGCCCTCTCGCTCTCGCTCGGAACACCCCTTGTCGCAGCACGAACCCGAGCCTCGGAAGCGCTGCTCGGGGGAGAGTCGGCAGGTTGGCTCTTCGAGCCAGGAGACCCGGAGTCGCTCCGGCAGACGCTCGAGACGGCGCTCGCCGACCCGGCAAAGATCGAGGCGCGGGGTTCGGAAGCGCTGCGACGCGCCTCCAGTCTTCCCTGGTCGACCATCGCCGAGCAGACGATCGCGGTGCTCGCATGAGCCCCGCCCCGGACGGCCGGGTCGACGTGCTCCTCGCGTGCTCCGCAGGCGGCCATCTCCTGCAGATGCTGCGGCTTCGCGGCGCCTGGGAGGACTTCAGCCGCGTGTGGGCGACCGACGACACGAGCGATGCGCGCTCACTGCTTCGCGACGAGAACGTCGTCTTCGCACGCACGCCGACGAATCGCAACGTGCCGAACCTCTGCCGCAACCTCGTGATCGCGTGGCGGCTGGTGGCGCGAACCCGTCCCCGAGTCCTGTTGACCACCGGGGCCAGCACGGCCGTCCCCTTTGCCTGGATCGCCCGGATTCGCGGAGCACGCATCGTCTACGTCGAGAGCCTGACCAGGGTCGACGCGCCCTCGCTGAGCCTCCGGCTGATCGCACCGGCTGCCGACCGGATCTATGTCCAGTGGCCCGAGCTCCGCGAGCGGGTACCCCGAGCGCGCTACGCCGGGTCCGTCCTCCCCCAGCCATGATCTTCGTCACCATCGGGACGAACGAACCGTTCGACCGTCTCCTCGATGCGGTCGACCGGTTGACGACCAGCGAGCCGATCGTCGTCCAGTGCGGATCCTCGGGAGTCCGGCCGGCCCGGGCCGAGTGCGTCTCCTACCTCCCGTTCGAGACCGTCCTCCGGTACATGAGCGAGGCGAGGGTCGTCGTCTCGCACGCGGGCGTGGGCTCGATTCTCGCGGCTCTCGGCTGCGGCAAGCGTCCTGTCGTCGTCCCTCGGCTCCACCGCCTCGGAGACGCGGTCGACGACCATCAGCTCGAGCTCGGGCGCAAGCTCGCGGACGCCGATCTCGTGACGCTCGTCGAGGATCCCGATCTGCTGGAAGCCGCCATTCAGCCCGACGGCGACCGCGGTCGCATGCTCGGAGACTCCGATGGGCGCCTGGCAACGGAGCTCCGGGGATACATCACGAGTCAGGTCGCGGCACGCCCGTGACCCCCGCAGCAACCGATCGCCTCCGCTCGCAGGTCTTCCGGGGGATCGCCTGGAAGATCGCGTCCCAGCTCGTTCGTCAGGGCTCGCGCGCGATCGTCGCGATCATCCTCGCACGCCTGCTCGCACCGCACGACTTCGGCCTCGCAGCAATGGTCGTCGTCCTCTCGGGCCTCGTCTTGATCTTCTCCGATCTCGCCCTCGGGGCGGCGCTCGTCCAGCGGCGAAACCTGACCGAGAAGGATCGGTCGACCGTGTTCTGGACGAGTCTCCTGGCGGGCGTCGTCTTCACGCTCATCGGGGTTGGCTGCTCGGGCCTCGTGGCGGACTTCTACGGCGAGCCGGACGTCCAGCCGCTGTTCGCTGCCCTCTCCCTCAGCTTCTTCATCACAGCTCTCGCCACCGTTCAGAGCGCGCTCCTGACACGCGAGATGGACTTCCGCAGCCTCGAGCTCCGGCAGATCGCCGGGACGCTGGTCGGAGCGGTCGTCGGCATCACGGCAGCCGTCATGGGGCTCGGCGCCTGGGCGATCATCGCCCAGCAGCTCACGATCGCCTGCGTCTCGACGATCCTGCTCTGGCGGTTCTGCGAGTGGAAGCCCCGATTCACGTACTCGTGGGCGAGCTTCCGGGATCTCGGGGCGTTCGGCGGACGCGTCTTCGGCACGCGCCTGCTCTTCTACGCGAACCGCAGCGCCGACGTACTCCTCATCGGCCGCTTCCTCGGGGCAGCAGCGGTCGGCGCGTACTCCATCGCCTACAGCGTCATCCTCTTTCCCTTCAATCAGATCGCCGGCCCGATCCAGGAGGTTCTCTACCCTGCGTTCTCGAAGATGCAGGACGACCCGGGCCGGATGGCCGCCGTCTGGATCGGCGTCAACCGTGTCGTCGGTGCCGATCACCATCCCCTCTCTCGTCGGCCTCGTCATCGTGGCGCCCGACTTCGTCACCGTCATCCTGGGTAACAAGTGGGATGCCGCCGTGCCCGTGATGCAGATCCTCGCCTGGGTCGGGCTCCTCCAGTCGCTCCAGCGGCTCAACTCGAGCATCCTCGAGGCCCGAAACCGCACGAAGACCCTCTTCCGGTATTCGATCATCGTGCTGGCAGCGAGCCTCGTCGGATTCATCGGCGGCCTGCACTGGGGGATCGTCGGAGTGGCGATCGGCTACGCCATCTCGAGCACGATCGTCGAGCCCTACTACTCGTGGCTGACCGCCCGCGCACTCGACACGTCGCTCTGGACGTTCGTGCGCGGTCTCTCAGGTGTCGTGATCGCCTCTGCGGTGATGGGCGTGTGCGTCCTCGTTGCACGCATGCTCCTCGTCGACGCCGACGCCCCGGCTGCCGTTACCCTCATCGTCGAGGTTCTGGTCGGCGTCGTCGTCTACGTCCCGTGCTGCCTCTGGCGCGTTCCCGAGATCACCGCCGAGATACGCGGCTTCCGCGCCCGGCGTGCGGACCGCCATGCGGTCGCCGCCGGCTCGTGAGCAGTGGTCCGATGCGGCTGATCATGGCTGCCGTGCTCGCGGCCGGGCTCGCTGCGGGCTGTGGATCCGGAGCGACCGCCCCGGCGAACGTGGATCAGGAGACGGCAGCGCAGACAGGGCTCATGGGCACGCCGGTCGCGTCGGGTACGACCGCGACGGACTTCGCGCTACGCGACCAGGACGGGCGGACCGTGCGTCTTTCGAGCGAACGAGGAAAACCGGTGCTGGTGACGTTCCTCTACACGCACTGTCCCGATGTCTGCCCTCTGATCGCAGAGAACTTGAACGCCGCGCTTCGCCGGCTCGGCCCCGCACGGGACGACGTTCGCGTCATCGCCGTGAGCGTCGACCCGCGCAACGACACGCCGGAGGCGGTACGGCAGTTCGCGGCCGAGCATCACCTGCTCCCGCAGTTCAGATACCTGACGGGTACCGCGGAGGAGCTCGCGCCGGTGTGGCAGGCCTACAACGTCCTCGTCGAGCCACGCGGCTCGCTCGAGCAGCTGTCCCATGGCTCGTTCACCCTCCTCGTCGACGCGAAGGGCAACCCGGTTGCCTACTACGACCCGCAGACGCCGGCGGGCACGTTCGCACACGACCTCCGCACCGAGCTTCGCGCGGCTAGCTGAATCTCGCTACGGGATGGTTCCCGCGCCCCATGTGGAGAACGGGCCGTCGTTGTAGCGTGCGCCGGTCGTCCAGGTTGCGGGGAGTGTCGCCAGCGTCGTCTGCGAGCTCGTCTCGGCAGGGCTTCCGCCGCCGCAGCAGCGGTCGCGGAAGCGGAGGATTCCCGTACCGCTCGGCGAGAGGAGAGCGATCCAGTAGGTGGCCCCGCTCGTGACCGACGCCGACGGGACGGTCACGTCGTTCCACGCGCCTGCAACCGGCGAGTTCAGCGTTCCCTGGGCGAGCAGCGAGCCGGGCTTCCCACCGGAGTCCGTGTAGATGCCGGCGACAAGCCTGGTGGCCGCAGCCCCGGTATCGACGTAGACCGTCAGCTTCGTCAGCGTTCCAGTCGCGCTCGCGGTCGTCCGGAAGGCCTCGGCGAGACCCGCCGCGTTCGAGTCGTTCTTCGGCTCCACCGCCTGATCGCCGAGCAGGAAGGTGGTCGTGGGCGGAGGGCCACCGGCGATCGTGGCGCTCGCTTCGTTCGACGAGGCGCTGAGGTTCCCGGCGGCGTCCTCCGCGCGCAGACGGTAGTAGTAGGTGCCCGCAGCGAGGCCTGTGTCCTGATAGGTGAGGCCACTCGTCTGCCCGATCCGGTTGGCGAGGGAGGGCGTGAATCCGGCAGTCGTGGAGCGGTAGACGCCGTACGCGGTGACTCCGACGGTATCGGTCGACGCCGTCCAGGTGAGGTTCACGTTGCTCGAGGCGACAGTCGCCGTGAGACTGCCCGGAGCGGTGGGCGGGTCGAGATCCTGGCTCGCGAGCGGCAGCCGGATCATCGATGCGACCGACGGCACGCCGTTCGTGTCGACGAGGAAGAGCATGTAGTACCCCGGGGGTGCGAGATTCGCGTTGGCGGGCGCCTGGACCGAGAGCCCGCCGCCGGTCTGGCTGAAGTTCAGCCGCTGGAACCGCTGGTTCTGGTCGAATGCGTGCGTCACGGCAGGCGTGCGGATCAGCGAGACCGACGCGATCCGCGCAGCATCGGGGGTCGTGACCGTGAAGGTGCTTCCGTACGTGACGAGCGAAGGTGCGGCGGTCACCGTCGGGCGTGCGCCCTTGAAGAGGTACGGCGGCGAGTAGATCTCACCGTTGTACTGGTTGACGGCGCCCGAGTTCGGCAGCTGTCCTCCACCGGCCATCAGCACGCGGGCGTCGGGCAGGAGGATCGCCGTCGAGTGGTACAGACGTCCGTTCTGCTCGGCGGCGACGGTCGTCCAGGTCTCCGTGTCCGGGTTCCAGATCTCGGCCGGCAGGACCGCCTTGGTCAGGTCGACTCCGTCGGACATCGTGCCGCCGCCGGTGGCGAGCACCGAGCCGTCGGGAAGCAGCGTCAGGTTGTGGTACGAGCGCGGGTACTGCATCGGGGCGGTCTCGCGCCAGGCCGGAGACGCCTGGTTCATGTCGATGACGGCCGTCCGACCAGTCGCCGAGTACGCGTTGGCCCCGTTGAAGTCCGGGTCTGCCCAGGCTCCGGACTTCATGATCTTGTTCGGCCGGTACATGACGGCGCTGTGGGCGTCGATCGGGCTCGTGCCCACCACCGACCACGTCCAGGTCGCGGGATCGAGGATACGCGTCGTCGTATCAGGCCCGGCGTCGAAGACCTTGCCGTTCGAGAGAACGAACATGAACGGGTAGAGCGGGGATGTCAGCCTGGCGCCGTTGAGGTCGGTCCACAGATTCGTCGCGGGGTCGAAGACCGACGGGAGCGAGTTGACCGACGCGTCGCTGAACGGTGGCAGCTGCCCGGGCCTGTCGAGAACGATGTTGTCTCCCGAGAAGGCAAGGACACGGCCATCGGGCAATTCGGTGGCCGTCGGATACCAGCGACCGACGCTCATGTCGGGCGGCCGCGTCCACTGCCCGGTCGACGGATCGTAGATCGTCGTGTCGGCGAGGCCCAGGTTCGCGGAGATGTGCCCGCCGACGATCAGCGTCCGCCCGTCCGCAAGTGTCACGTGCCCGGCGCAGAAGAGGTTGCGCCCGTACGGCACGGGCGTGAACGTGCCGGTGGTCGGATTCCAGATGCGCTCGCGAGTTGGGTGCCGCGTCGAAGCCGTCGAACATCAGGATGTTTCCGGTCGGCAGCAAGATCATGTGGACGGCGACGATGGGCCAGCTGATCGGCGCCGACCAGCGCCCCACCTGGTCGGCGGGCGGAAGAGCGACGCCGGAGCCTCCGCCCCACACGGACGCCGGGCCGTCGCTGAAGCGCGCCCCGGTCGTCCACGCTCCAGGCAGCGCTGCCAGCGTCGTCTGGGAGCTCGTCTCGACCGGAGAGCCACCGCCGCAGCAGCGATCACGGAACCGGATCGTGCCCGTGCCGCTCGGGGAGAGGATCGCGATCCAGTACGTCGTGCCTCCCGTGATGGACGTCGCCGGGACCGACACCTCGTTCCAGGAGCCCGCGACGGGCGCGTTCAGCGTCCCTTGTCCGAGAAGCGTCCCGGGATGGCCACCCGAGTCCGAGTAGATGCCCGCAGTGAGCTGCGTGGCCCCGGAAAGCGGGTCGACGTAGACAGTCAGCTTCGTCAGCGTGCCGCTCGAGGCGGCGACCTCCCGGAACGCCTCCGCGTTTCCGGCCGGGTTCGAATCGGTCTTCGTCTCGATCTGCTGGTTCCCGACGAGGTAGGACGACGGCGGCGGCGCACTGTTCTGCACGGTCACCGAAACGGCCGCCGACGTCGTCGAGTTGCCGGCGGCATCTCGCGCGACGGCGGTCAGCGAGTGGCTTCCGTTCGCCGCGGTGGTCGTGTCCCAGGAGACGGAGAATGGTGATTGCGTGTCCTCGGCCCCGAGGACAGCGCCGTCGAGCCTGAACTGGACCCCTGCGACCCCGACGTTGTCGGAGGCACCGGCCGCGACACTCACCGAGCCCGTGACAACCGCGCCACCGGCCGGCGTCGACACGGCGACGGTGGGCGCGGTCGTGTCCGGGGTCGAGAGCGTCAGCGTGACCGGAACCGTTACCGGCGATCCCTGGGCACCGGGTGCCGTGACGGTCACCGTACCGTTGTATGTCCCGGCCGCCAGTCCTGCGATTGCCGGTGACACGGTCAGCGTGCCCGGTGCCGCTCCGCTTCCGGGAGTGACGGCAAGCCAGGACGGGGTGGCGGCCCCGGACGCCGTGAAGGTGAGGGCCCCCGATCCGGTGTTCGTGACGGACAGCGTCTTCGAGGCAGGATTCGCTCCACCGGGCGCTCCGCTGAACGAGAGGCTCGACGGCGAGACGGCGAGCACGGGCCCGGTGGCGGTCGAGGCATACGCCGACAGCGGGCCGTCGCTGTAGCTCACGCCAGTCGCCCACGCCGCCGGCAGGGCGGTGAGTGTCGAGGAGACGCTCGTCTCCGCGGGTGTTCCGTTCCGGCAGCAGCGATCGCGGAAGCGCAGCGTCCCGGTTCCGGTGGGCGACAGCACGGCAATCCAGTAGTCGACGCCGCTCGTCACGGCCACGCCCGGAATCGTCACGACGTTCCAGGCTCCTGCGGTCGGCGCCGAGAGCGAGCCCTGCCCGAGGAGGGCGCCCGGATGGGTTCCCGTCGCGGAATAGAGGCCCGCGACCAGACCGGTGGCCTGCGAGGTCGCGTCGACATAGACGCTGATCGTCGTCACCGTGCCCGTCCCGGTCGCGGTCGCCCTGAACGCCTCGGCCACACCGGCGCTGTTCGAGTCGATGCTCGGCTCGACCAGCTGATCGCCGACCGGGACGGCAGCCGTCGCGACCGATGCGCCGGCCAGGAAGAGCGCAGCGACGACCGACAGGAGGAGCGCACGGCCCATGACGTCATCTTCGCGGGAGGACGTCCTTCTGGTTAATCCCCGGAAGCCCAGGTTTCAAGCCAGGTTCTTGCGTCGGCACCCCCCTCGGCACCCCCCAAAAGGGTGGCTCCTCGCCGGGGGTCGAGTCTTGGGTTTCTAGTCTGGATGCCCCGAAGGAGCGCCCGTACTCTCGTTGCAGGGCGGGAAAGCACTCCACCGCCCGCGGGACTGCGACCCCCGGAAGGACATATGACTACTGCGGCCCTGGACGCGACCCCCTCGCGTCGGCTCAGGGCGGATTCAAGTCCGCCCAACGTTTTCGTCGTCCCCGCCTACAACGAGGCGGAGAACCTCCCGCGCCTCTTCGAGGATCTCGAGGCGCGACCACATCTCTTCCCCCCCGCGAGTCTCGTCCTCATCGTCGACGACGGCTCCCAGGACGACACGCCGGAGCTGGTCGAGGCCTACGACGGTCCCCTCCCTGTCGAACTCGTCCGGCTCGTCCCCAACCAGGGCCCCGGAGCCGCCTTCTCGCGCGGCTTCGATGCGGCCCTCGCCGCGATCCCCGGCGAGGCCTACGTCGTGACGCTCGAAGCAGATACGACGAGCGACCTGGATGCGGTGCCGACGATGCTTCGATGCGCCGAGGACGGGGCGGGCCTGGTGCTCGCCTCCGTCCACGGCGGGGGTCGCATGCTCAACGTCAGCAAGTTGCGCCAGGTGCTCAGCCGCGGCGCGGGCTTCACCGTCCGTCTAGGCCTCGGCCTCGACGCGCGGACAGTCTCGTCGTTCTTCCGCGTGTACCGCGCGTCCTCCCTGCGCTCCGCGCGCGCCAGGTACGGGGCCGGGCTGATCGAGGAACGCGGCTTTGCCTGCAAGGCCGAGCTCCTCGCCAAGCTCGCCGCTCTCGGCGTGCAGATCGAGGAGGTTCCGGTTGATCTCGACGCTTCCCGCCGCGAAGGAAAGAGCAAGATGCGGATGCTTCCGACCCTCGCCGGCTACGGACGTCTCCTCGTGCGTCAGCGCCGGCTCGTGAAGGGATCGGTCGCGGGATGAGCGCCCCGTCCGTCGGAATCGTCGGAGGAGGAATCCTCGGCCTGACGAGCGCGTACCGCCTTCTGCAGAAGGGAGTCCGTGTAGCGCTCTACGAGCGATCGCCGGATCTCGGCGGCCTCGTGGGCTCCTTCGACCTCGACGGAACCCCGGCCGACCGCTTCTACCACGTGATCCTGCCGACGGACGACCGCGTCCTCGGGCTCGCGCACGAACTCGGCCTGGACGAGGCGGTCCACTTCCGGCCTGCGGGCAACGGCTTCTGGGACGGCCAGCGGCTCGTCTCGATGAACTCGCTCTCGGAGTTCCTTCGCTTTCCCGTTCTCCGCCCCCACGAGCGCCTTCGGCTCGCCACCTTCGTCCTGCGCTGCCAGCTCGAGAAGCACCCGGAGCGGCTCGACGACGTCCCGCTCGAGGACTGGCTACGCCGGCTCAGCGGACGGCGAACGGTGGAGCGCCTCTGGCGCCCGCTCCTCGACTCGAAGTTCGACGGTCGCTTCGACGATCTGCCGGCCACCTATCTCTGGGCCCGAACGCGCCGTATGGCGGGAACGCGGGACAGCGCGGGGCGCGAGGTGCTCGGGTCGATCGCAGGCGGCTATCAGCGCCTCGTCGACCTCCTCACACGGAAGATCGTCGAGCTCGGCGGCGAGGTGCACGCCGGTACGGCGGTCGACCGGATCGCGTCGTCAGGGCCGCGCTGCGCAGGCATCGTCGTCGACGGGCGACTGCGGCAGTTCGATTCCGTGCTCTGCACGCTGACACCGCCCCAGGCCGGGCGCCTGCTGTCGGCCGGGCTCGCCGTCGCAGCGCCTCCCGATCCCTGCCGGTACCTCGGCGTCGTCTGCGTCGTCTTGCGCCTCCCCCGCTCGCTCAGCCCCTACTACTCGCTCAGCATCCTCGACCGCAGCGTCTCGCTGACGACGGTCGTCGAGACGACCCACGTGGTCGATCCGGTCGCCGCCGGCGGAACGCTCGTCTACGCGGCCAAGTACGTCGAGCCGGACCACGCGGATCTCGACCGGCCGGTCGACGAGGTCAGGGACGACTACATCGGCCAGGTGAGGCAGATCTTCCCCGCGCTCGAGGCGAGCGACGTGCTGGCCGCATCGGTGCAGCGGGCGCGGATCGTCGAGCCCGTTCATCCGATCGGCGGGGCCAAGCGTGTCCCCGAGATGTTCAGCATCCCTGGGCTCGCGCTCGCGTCGACCGCGCATGTCTACCCCGACATCGTGAACGGCCAGTCCGTCATCGGTGTCGCCGATCGTGCGGTCGAGGGCATCCTCGCCCGGCTGCCGATCGAAAGGCGGGCGGCTGCGTGACGACGCTCGCGGCACCGGAGCGCGTTCGCCTGGCGTGGGCGCGCCTGACGCTGTCCTCCGATGCGCTCGCGGCAATCGGGCTCACCGCGCTCGCGGGGATCATGATCGCGACCACCTGGAACACCTGGGGTGATCTCGGTCGTGACACCGGCTACGACCTCGTTGCCGGGGCGAAGGTCGCGACGGGTGACCTCCCGTACGTCGACTTCACCTACTTCTACGGCCCGCTCGCGCCCGCACTCGCCGGTCTGGCCGCGTGGATCGGTGGGGCCGGGATCGGCTCCGCTATTGGACTCGGCATCGTGCTGTCGATTGCCATCGTGGCGGTCACCTACGTGCTCGGACGGAAGCTCGCCGGTCCCACGGGCGGCTTCCTCGCCGCGGCGATCACCATCCCCGTCGCCTTCGGCCCGACCAACCTCAGCTTCGTGCTTCCTCACACGTACTCGGCGACGGCGGGGATCCTGGCCACCCTCTGCTTCCTTCTCTGTCTCGTCCGCTTCGGCGAACGGGAGGCACGGTCCTGGCTCGTGCTCGCCGGAGTCGCAGCCGGCATGGTCGCGCTGACGCGACCGGAGCTCGTGCTCGCAGTGGTCATCGCCGGCGTCGTGTGGCTTGCGGTTCGTGCCCGCCAGACAGGCCGTCCGACCCTCCGTGACGCGGCGTGCCTCGTCGCACCGGCAGCGGCCATTCCGCTCGCCGTCTACGGCGCGTTCCTGACGGCCGTTCCCTTCCATCGGCTCGTGTTCGAGAACCTCTACCCGGTCGACACGCTCGCCGCGGCCGGAAACGCCGTCGTGCGCCTCCACGCGCCGCTGACCGCTTCGAGCTTCGGGGAGCTCGGCCTGAAGCTCGCGCTCTACGCGGCAGGAATCGCGGCGCTCGTCGCGCTCGGCACCTGGCTCGACCGCGACACGCGGGCCCGGCGTCCGCTGATCGTCCTCACCGGCATCGGAATCGTGCTCGCCGTAGCCCTCGCCGTCGCGCGCCCGGAGACGCTGCGCTACGGGCTCGAGTTCGCGTGGGGCTGGATTCCGGCCGGAGTCGTCATCGCGAGCGGAATCCTCCTGTGGCGGGCCCGTCGCTCCGACGGCCGCACGGCAAGCGCCCTGGCCATCCTCGCGGCATGCGTCGCGCTGACCGTCATGGCAGCGACGACGTACGCGGCCTTCTTCGTCCATTCGACGCGCGCCCAGCCGGCCCTCTACGCCGTCCCGCTTGCCGCGATCTTCCTTGCTCGGCTCCATCTGGTCGAGATTGCCCGCTCACCCTCGGTCGTCCGGCTTGGTGCGCTCTGGCTCGCGTTCCTGGCGGCCGCGGGCATCGGCCTGACGCTGAAGGACGCGGCAGCCGAGTCCGCCACCGTTCGCGGGCCAGGCGGCGCGCTCGCGGCAGCGCCGGCCGATGCCGCGCCGATGCAGGCCGCGCTCGACCTGATCGGGGCCAACACGAAGGCGGGCGAGCCGATTCTGCTGGCCCCGCAGCTCACAACGCTCTATACCCTCTCGGGCCGGACCGACCCGTTGGAGCAGCTCTCGCTGCTTCCCGGCGCCCTTCCGACCCGAGGCGACGAGCTCGGCGCGATCGCCGCGCTCGAGCAGGCAGGCGTCAGGTTGGTCGTCACCGACCGGCGCGAGTTCACCGAGTACGGACACACGGCGTTCGGCCAGTCCTTCGACACGACGCTCGCAGGCTGGATCCGAACGCACTTCGACCACCTGGCCACGCTTCCCGCGGGGCCCGGCGGCACACACACGCTTGATGTCTGGATCAAAGAAGGAGGTACTTCGTGAGGCGCGTAGGCGTCACCGGGGCGGCCGGGTTCATCGGCTCCCATCTATGCGACCGACTGCTCGACGAGGGATGCGAGGTCGTCGGAGTCGATGATCTCTCCCGCGGCTCGCTGCTCAACCTCGATCGTTGCCTCGACCACGAGGCGTTCCGGTTCGAGCTGCTCGACTGCACCCGCCGGCGCGAGCTGCGCGCTGCGTTCGACGGCTGCGACGCCATCGTGCACATGGCCGCCCAGAAGATCCCGCGCTACGGCGGAACCCTGATGACGCTCGAGGCGAACGTGGCCGGCGTCAACGCAGCGGCAAGCGCAGCGCTCTCGCTCGACGCAGACCTCGTCATCGCGTCGACCTCCGACGTGTACGGGAACGGCACGCCGCCGTTCGCCGAGGACGGGCCACTCGTCCTCGGGCCTCCCACGACACGCCGCTGGGCGTACGCCGTCTCGAAGCTCTACGACGAGCACATGGTGCTCGCGCTCGCCGAGGAGCGAGGCCTCCGCGTCACGATCCTTCGACTCTTCGGCTCCTACGGTCCCCGCAACCATCCGACGTGGTGGGGCGGTCCGCAGGCGGTCTTCCTCGAGACGCTGCTCGACGGCGACATGATCGAGATCCACGGCGACGGACTTCAGGTCCGGACGTTCACGTATGTCAGCGACACGGTCGACGGCTTCGTGCGCGCGCTGCGCACGCCGGAGGCCCGCAGCGAGGTCGTCAACGTCGGTGGTAACCAGCCGACGACCATCCTCGACCTCGCAAGCCTGATCCAGGACATCATCGAGATCCCGCAGCCGCTCCGGGCGCGATTCGTCCCGTACGAGTCGCTCCCCGGCAACTACCAGGACGTGCGGAAGCGGATTCCCGACACGACGAAAGCCGAACAGCTGCTCGGATTCAGGGCATCGGTGTCACTCAGAGACGGTCTCGAGCGCACTGCTGCCTGGCACCGGAGCAGACGCTCGGTGGAGGAGGCGGTACGGGCATGAAGCGGTTCGCACTCATCGCGGTGATCGCGGCGGCCCTCGCGGCCGCGATCCCCGCCGTTGCCGCGGCGGCTCCGCCGCCCTCAGGGGCGACCGGCATCGCTCTTCAGGGCAAGGTCGAGCTCGCTTGGCAGCCGGCCGCAGGCGCCACCGGCTACACGGTGTATCGCGGAACGAGTGCGGGCGCGATCACGACACTCCTGACGCCGGCAGCCGGCATCGCGGGGACGACCTTCTCGGACACCACGGCCGTCAACGGCACGACGTACTACTACGTCGTCCGAGCCGTCGACCTCAGCGGCGAGTCTCCCGATTCGCTGACGGTCCAGGCGACGCCGAAGGCGCGAGCCTGCTCGAGCGGCAATCCCGTCGTCGTCGAGAACTGCTTCCCGGGAAACACCGGCTGGAACGTCCAAGAGCCAGGTGCGGTCGCCTCCGGCGGCATCGAGGGGTTCGCGACGGCATCGAGCGTCAACAAGGGCGGTTCCGTCGGCCTGAAGGTCAACACGCAGAACGGCGCCACGTATCGGATCGAGATCTACCGGACGGGCTACTACGCCGGCAACGGTGCCCGCCTCTTCTCGGTTATCCGTGGGCTTCCCGGCGTCCTCCAGCCCGCGTGCACGACGGATTCGAGCACCGGCCTGATCGACTGCTCGAGCTGGAATCTCTCCACCACCCTGACCACCACCTCTTCGTGGCCGTCGGGCAACTATCTCCTACGCCTCGTGCGTGAGGACAACGGCTCCGACAACCACATTCTCCTCGTAGTCCGTGACGATGGGAGCAACTCCCAGGTCGTCTACGGCACGGCCGTCAGCAACTTCCAGGCCTACAACAACTACGGCGGGAAGTCGCTGTACGACTTCAACTCCCAGGGTGGAACGACGGTGGCCGGCACGGCGCGCGCGGTTAAGGTCTCCTACGACCGGCCGTACGAGCAGCCTCGCTCCGGCCTGCGCGATTGGTACACGCGCACCGAGTTCGCCACGGTCTTCTGGCTCGAGCGGGAGGGGTACGACGTCTCGTACATCGCAAACACCGACCTCGAGTCGGGCGGCGGCCTCTCGGGACGCAAGGCATACATCTCGCCGGCGCACGACGAGTACGTGTCGTCCGGAATGCGTGCCGCGCTGCAGGGCGCACGCGACAGCGGCGTCGGGCTCTTCATCAGCGGCGCAAACGAGATCTACTGGAGAATCCGCTTCGAGTCGGGCGGCCGCGTGCAGGTCTGCTACAAGACCACGCAGAGTGGCGGTGCGGATCCGAGCGGCATCCCGACCGGCACATGGCGTGATCCGGCCGGCGCGAACAACCCGGAGAACGCGCTCACCGGCGTGATGTACGTCGGAGACGCCGACAACACCTACTTCCCGCTCGTCGTCAGCGCGGCCGAAGGAACGGACCGGGTCTACCGCTACACGGGTCTCGACACCCAGGCACCCGGAACCTCCACGTCGATCGGCTCGTCGCTCGTCGGCTGGGAGTGGGACGCCCGTGCGGCGAACGGCCAGGAGCCGGCGGGCCTCAAGACGCTCGCAAGCTCACCCGCAACGGGTCAACTGATCCAGGGCAACGGCGCTTTCACGACGCCGGGCTCGGCCACCGTCCACACGGTGAAATACACGGCTGCGAGCGGTGCCCTCGTCTTCTCGACGGGGACGAACCACTGGAACCGCGGCCTCGCTGCGAACGCAGCTGGCACCGGGGAGCCGAACCAGATCATCCAGCAGATCACGACCAACGTACTGGCCGACATGGGCGCTGTTCCGCAGACGCCCGCGGGCGACATCGTCCTCGATGCACCCACAGCTGGACGGCCGGATGCCCCGACGGGCATCAGCGCCGCCCCCACGGGCGCCGACGGCATCACCGTCTCGTGGAATTCGGTGGCGGGTGCCGATGGCTACAACGTCTACCGGCTGCTGGCTCCGCGAAGCGGTGGACAGCCCCTCGGGTCGCTCTCGAACCCGACTCCGATCACCGGGACGAGCTTCACCGACACTGGCCTCGCTGCCGCGACGACCTACTACTACGTCGTGACAACGCTCAAGGCTGGCGTCCAGTCGGTCGCCTCGAACGAGGCGAATGCGACGACACCGGCATCTGGCGGGGACTCCACCCGTATCAACAGCGGCGGAGGCGAGTACACGGCCTCCACCGGCGCCACCTACCGGGCCGACACGTTCTCGACGGGTGGCTCGACCTACCAGGTCTCGTCGTCGACGGCGATCGCCGGCACGAACGATCCGGCCCTCTACCGCGACGAGCGCTACGGCCAGTTCAGCTACGCGGTCCCGGTCGCCAACGGCACCTACGACGTCCGCTTCCACTTCGTCGAGCTGTACTTCGGCGTCTCGGCGCCAGGCGGAGCCGGCAGTCGCGTGTTCGGGATGAACATCCTCGACACGCCGGGCCAGGACATCCAGAACCTCGACATCTTCGCGCAGGTCGGCGCGGCCAAGGCGCTCGTCCAGACCATCTCGAACGTGACCATCACGGACGGGACGCTCAACATCCAGTCCGTGTACGGATCGGCCGACGACCCCGAGGTCGCGGCGATCGAGATCATCCCGACCGGCGGGACAACCTCTGCCCCCACAGTGGTCTCGACGGCGCCGACGAACGGCACGACAGGTGTCGCGAGCTCGGTCACTCCGACCGCCACGTTCTCGCGGGCAATGGACGCGAGCACGATCACCGGCTCGAGCTTCACGCTCAAGAAGGCGGACGGCACGCCAGTCGCAGGCACCGTTTCCTATGACTCCGCGACATTGACGGCGAAGTTCACGCCGGCCGCGCGGCCTCGATCCGACGACGACGTACGACGCCCGGATCACCACCGCGGCGAAGGCCGTCTGACGGAACAGCGTTGGGGGCCGACGTGGCCTGGAGCTTCACGACGGCCGCAGCTCCGACACCGCCGACCGCGACGGCGAAGACGCCGGCTGATGCTGCGACCGGTGTGTCGCGAGATGCCGCCGTCACGGCGACCTTCTCACGGGCGATGGACGCCACGACGATCACGTCGGCGTCGTTCACGCTTCGGGCACCCGGATGGGTCGGCGATCCCGGCGACGGTCGCCTACGACTCGACGTCGCGGGTCGCGACGCTGACCCCGAACGCCAAGCTCGCGGGAAACACGGCCTACACCGCCAACCTCGACACCACCGTCAAGGCCGCCGACGGCGTCGCCCTCTCGGCAGCCGTCACCTGGACATTCACCACCACACCCCTCGCCTGCCCCTGCAGGCTCTTCTCCGCCTCGCTCACACCCTCACTCGTCAACCTGCCCGTACGCGACAACCGCCCCTTCCCGGGCCCCTGGAGCTACGAAATGGGCGTCAAGATCACCGTCGACCAACCGATGCTGCTCACCTCCATCCGCTTCTACAAGAGCTCACAGGAAACCGGGCTCCACACCGGCAAGATCTGGAGCTCGACCGGAACCCAGCTCGCGAGCGTCGACTTCGCCAACGAGACCACCTCCGGCTGGCAGGAGCAGCAGCTCACGACGCCGCTCTCCCTCGACGCCAACACGACCTACGTCATCTCCGTCAACGCAAACAGCGGCCTTCGCGAAGACGGCGAGCGGCCTCGCGTCCGAGATCGTCTCGGGGCCGCTCCGCTCGATCGCGGGTGGGCCCAACGGCGTCTTCGGATCCGCGGCCGGCGTCTTCCCGACCAACTCCTACCAGTCCAGCAACTACTTCGTCGACCCGGTCGTCACCACCGTCGGCACCCCGACGGCGCCGACCCTGACCCAGGCGCCCGCAAACGGCGCGATCGACGTGGCGCGGAACTCCGTGGTCACGGCCGCGTTCTCGCGGGCAATGGACGCGACCACCATCACCGGGTCGACGTTCAGGCTCGAGAAGCCGGATGGAAGCCTCGTACCCGCCACGGTCTCGTACGACCGGGCGACCACGACGGCCAAGATCACGCCGGGCTCGCTGCTCGACTACGGCACGACCTACACCGTACGCCTGACGAACGAGGTGACTGCGGCCGACGGCGCGCTGCTCGGCGGTCCGATCACGTGGACGTTCACGACGATCGGCGTGCCCGCGGCGCCGACCGTCGTCGACAAGTCCCCGGCGAACGCAGCGACGAACGTCGACCGGGATACACCCCGTGACGGCGACGTTCTCGAGATCGATGGATCCAACGTCGATCACGTCCTCCTCGTTCACGCTCCAGGACGCGGACGGGCTGCTCGTGGCCGGGACTGTCACGCTACAACGACACGACCAAGGTGGCGAAGCTGAACCCGAACGCCGACCTCGCCGGCCGGCACGACGTTCACAGCAACCCTCACCACCGGGGTCAAGGCAGCCGATGGGACGCCGCTGGCCTCCGCGGTCACCTGGACGTTCACCACGTCCGGGTCGGCGTGCCCGTGCAGGCTCTTCTCGTCGAACCCGACACCCGCATCGGTGAACCTGTCGACGCGTGACGGCCGTCCGTTCCCGGGCCCGTGGACGTACGAGATGGGAGTCAAGTTCACCGTCGACTCGCCGGTGCAACTGACGGCGATCCGGTTCTACAAGAGCTCGCTGGAGACCGGAGTCCACATTGGCAGGCTCTGGACGTCGACGGGAACCCAGCTCGCCTCGGAGACGTTCACCGGTGAGAGCGGCTCCGGCTGGCAGTCGCAGACGCTTGCCGCTCCGATAACGCTTCAGCCCGGCACCGTCTACGTCGTCTCGGTGAACATGAACGCGTACTACCAGAAGACGGCGAACGGGCTCGCGACCCAGATCGTGTCGGGCCCGCTCAAGTCCGTCGCGGACGGGAAGAACGGCGTCTTCGGCTCGGCCGCGGGGTTGTTCCCGACGACGCTTCTACCAGTCGAGTAACTACTTCGTCGATCTCGTCGTTCGGTGAGCTCGCAGGTCGCAACGATCGAACAGACGCCGGCCGCCGCCCTCGGGCGGCGGTCGGCCCTGTCCGGCGCATGGCTGCTGACGGCGGCCATGATCGTGTCGGGCGTGCTGACGTACGCCTTCCAGATCCTGGCCGCACAGACGCTCGGGCCGCACGCCTATGGCCAGATCGCGGTGCTCTGGGGTGCGGTGTTCATCGTCGCGATCGTTCTCTTTCGCCCGCTCGAGCAGACCACGTCGCGAACGGTCGCGGACCGGCTCGCACGAAGCGAGGAGGTTCGCACGGTTCTGCGATCGGTCGGCTTGATCGCAGCGACCGTTCTGCTTGGGCTCGGCGTGGCCTCGATCGCGTTCTGGTCGCTCATCACGGACCGGCTATTCCTCGGTAACGACCTCATGACGGCGATGCTCGTCGCCGGGATCGTGGCGTACGCGCTCCAGTACCTGGTCCGCGGGATCCTCGGCGGGGTCCGCTGGTTCGGAGGGTACGGACTCGGGCTCCTCGCGGACGGCGCCGTCCGGCTCGCGGTGGCGGCTCCGCTCCTCGTCGTTGCTTCCCAGAGCCTCGCCGCGCTCGCAATCGTCGCCGCAGGGGTAGCGGGAGCCGCGATCCCGCTCGTCGTTGGGCGGCGGCATCTCCATCGCCTGTCCGGCGGGAGCGGCGGCCCGTCGTTCCACGTCGCATCGGCCCTCGGCTTCGCCGCTCCGGCAGCCGTCATCGCCGGCGCCGACCAGCTGCTCGTCAACGGCGCGCCGCTGCTCGTCGTGATCGGCGGCGGAGCCGGCGCGAGCGCCGCAGCCGGCGTCGTCTTCGCGGCGACCATGCTCGTCCGCGCGCCCGTCTACGTCTTCCAGGGCCTCGCTGCCGCCCTCCTCCCGAACCTCACAGACCTGCACGCCCGGGATGAGCGCGCCGCCGTCGGCAGAGCCGTGATTCGCGTCTCGCTGATGCTCCTCGCCGGTGGAGCCCTCATCGCGCTCTTCGCATGGACCGTCGGGCCTGCGGCCATGCGACTCGTCTACGGGGACGGCTTCGAAGCCGGTCGAGTCGACCTCGCCCTGCTCGGTGCCGCCGTCGGCTTCTATCTCGCCGCCGGCACCATCTCGCAGGCCCTACTCGCGCTCGCCGCTGTCTGGCGGGCCGCGCTCGCGTGGCTCGCCGCCGCCGCGCTCTTCATCGGTCTCTATGCGGTGCTGCCGGGCGAAGCGCTCCATCGGATCAGCGTCGCATTTGCCGGTGCCATGCTGCTCGGCCTCGGGCTTCTCGCCGTGACGCTGGTCGTGAGCATGCGCCGCGAGTGACGGAAGCCGTCAATATCGGCGTCGTCGGGCTCGACGCCTGCGGAACAGAGCTCGTCCGCACGTTCGTCGACTGCCCGGGCGCGCAGGTGTCGTGGCTCTGCGATCGCCGGCGCGAGATCCGCAAGGCCATGCGCGACCGCTTCCCCGAGATCAGGGTCTCAGGGCGGTTCAATGACCTGCTCACAGACGAGACGGTCGACGCGATCGCGATCGCAACGCCGGCTGACACGCATTTCGAACTGGCGCGCAGGACGCTCGAAGCTGCGAAGCACGTCTTCGTGACGAAGCCCCTGGCGCAGTCTGGCCGGCATGCCGAGTTGCTGGTCGAGCTGGCCGGCCGCCAGCGACGCGGGCTCATGGTCGAGCATCTGCTGCTCTTCCATCCCGCGATTCGCAAGCTGAAGGAGCTGATCGAGCTCGGCCACCTCGGCGATCTCTACTACATGGAGGCTGTTCGGCAGGATCTGGCTAGGGGAGGACGCGAGGCGAGCACGCTCTGGGACCTGGGCGCTCATGACGTCGCGGTGATCCTCTACCTCATGGGTGAGGAGCCTCTCGTCGTCTCGGCACGCGGCGAGTCTCACAGCCCGAACGGCGAGGCCGATGTGGTTCTCTGTCGCCTCGGCTTCCTGAACGGCGCCTCGGCCCATCTCCACCTCTCGCGTCTCGACCCACGTGGCACGCGCCTCCTGGCAGTCATCGGCTCGGAGCGTACGGCCGTGTTCGACCGGTCAGCAGCAGACCGCGCTCTGACGATTCACGAAAGGGGCGCCGCGACGTCCGAGCGCTCGGCGAACACCCGCCTCGGCGACGTCGTCACCGTACGCCTCTCGGACGAGAATCCGCTCGAGCTCGAGTGCAAGCACTTCCTCACCGTTGTCCGCTCGGCGCGACAGGCACGGGACGGGCGCAAGGAAGCGGCTCGCGCAGTGACCGCGCTCGACGCCCTCGAACGCTCGCTCTCGCGCGGCGGCGAGCCTGAGCCACTCTGGCACGAAGGCGAGAGCCGTGACACGCAGGTGATCCCGCTCCTACGGGCCGAGCGCGAGAAGCGCCGATGGGCGTGACGAAGCCGTTATCGGCGCGTGCGGATGTGGATCTTGTCTGTTCTGCTCCACAGGTCTAGACGTTCGAAAAAACCTCTCCTATGCTGCGAAATAGTCCTCCCTCCGAGGGGTTATCCACAACTCCCTCGAACGAGGCACACGAATGCAGCCACCAGCCACCCAACCTAGCATCGGAGAAGAGGATCAACCCCGGATGACATCCTCCGAAACACTCACAGCCGTCCTTCTCGATCCACACCCGTTGTGGCTCGATGCGGTCCAGAGCGTCCTCGCCCGCGTCGACATCGAGGTCGTCGGCAAGACGACGGCGTCGGCAGTCGCGCTCGACCTACTCGAGGAGCACCAGCCGGATATTCTCGTGACGGCGCTCGAGCTGAAGCCGGACGGCGACGGGATCGACTGGGTCGGCGAGGCGCTCGTCCGCGCGCCCGGGCTCAAGGTCATCGTGCTCTCCATGTACGACGATCCCGCCTGGATCGATCAGGCGTTCGCCGCGGGTGCATCTGCATACGTCATCAAGACCGTCCATCCGGACGACCTGACGGCAGCGATCCGGCAGGCGTTCGACCACTCCGTCTACCTCGCGGGCATGCGACCCCCCACGCACCCGCGCCCGCAAGCCGAACAGCCGACCCCGGGCTCGCCCGGGTTGACGCCGCGCGAGCTCGAGATCCTTCGCCTCGTCGCGGAGGGCCACTCGAACGGACAGCTCGCCCGGATGCTGTGGGTCACCGAACAGACGGTGAAGTTCCACCTCTCGAACATCTATCGCAAGCTCGGCGTCGCGAACCGCACCGAGGCGAGCCGCTGGGCGCACGTGAACGGCCTCGTCCGCGAGGCGGCAGCGCCGAAGAGCGCGGCCTAGTGCTCCGTCCCGAAAGTCATCTCGCGTTCCGGCGGCTGCAAACCGTCGCCGTGCGGCGTCCTCGGTCGCGCGCGTACTAGACCAGTACGCGCGCTCCCTGCGTCCTTGCCCGGCTCGGTTTTCGCACGCCGGAACATCAAGGGACTTCCGGGACGGAGCACTAGCTCTTACGCGCAGCCGGTCTTCAGGGTCTGGAGGCCCGTCTCACCAGCGAGGTCCGGCGCACGCTTGAGCGCCTCCCTGACGGTCTGCCGGATGAGTGCGACGTCCGGGATCGGATAGCCGTTCTTCCAGCCGGAATTGAACACCGGTGGAGCAAGGCTCACGGCAATCGTCTTCGCCGTGCTGAGCCGTGCCAGGAGCTCGATCAGGTCGGGAAGCTGCCTGATCGGGATGTCGGTCAGCATCGTCTTCTTGATGATCGAGGCGAGCTTCGGGAACGAGCGGAGGATCCTTGCCGGGCTTGCCTGCTGCTCGAGCGCGCCGAGCACGCAGCGCTGGCGACGCATCCGGTCATAGTCGCTCGTCGCCCAGCGCGTGCGGACATACCCGAGCGCGAGGCGGCCGTCCATCTCATGCGGCCCCGGCTCGAGATCGACGACGATCCACGGCTCGCCGTCGTACGGCGGCGAGACCCCCGCGTCGTAAACACGCTCCTGGACGTTCACGGTGACGCCGCCCAGGGCGTCGACCACCTCGACGAACCCGCGGAGGTCGACGGCCGCGTAGTAGTCGATGTGCAGGCCGAGAAGCCCGCCGATCGTCTGCTCGAGAGCAGTGGCGCCGGGCACTCTGCTTCCCGGGAAGAGACCGGGGTTCGCAGTCGCATAGCCCCAGAGCGCATTGAGGATGTCGGGAAACGTGGTGAGGTCTGTATGCGCTGTCTTCGGAAACGGGACGTCGGCGAGGTTCCGCGGCAGTCCGAACAGTGCTGCCCGCTCGGTCTTCGGGTCTATGCTCAGCACCATCATCGTGTCGGTCCGAAGGCCCGTCCGGCCCGGCCCGGCATCGCCACCGAGGAGCAGGAAGTTGACCCGGCCTCGCTCCTGCCAGCTCGAGGGGGCTTCCGCCGCCTGTTCGCGTGCGGGTGCGGCCGGGCCGGTGAGGCCCACGTCCTCGCGTACAGCTGCGCCGATCCCTGCCGCGGCGGGACTCGCTCGTTCGTGCGAGATCACCGGCGGCGGCACTGTGGCGGCGACGAGAAACGGCGACGCCGGCTCGTCGTCCGCGAAGACGCTTGTGATCAGGTCGTAGTTCCGGTAGCCGTAGTAGGCGGCCGCGACATGCGGAATCGCGACGAGCGCGAGCAAGGAGACGACGACGGCAACGCGACCCGCCTGCGCGGCGCCGGAAGGTGCTCGGAAGGGAAACGCCGGACGGCGCGCACCCCGATAGGCATCGACTGCACAGTGCGCATGAAAGGCGAACACGAGCGCATTGGCAACGAGCAGGGCTAGCAGCACATCCGGCCTGACGAGGAGCTTCAGCAGGAAGATCGATCCCTGAAGCCAGACGACAAGCGTGATCGAAGCGATCGCAACGGTCACGGCGAGCATGCCGAGCCCGCGCCGCCACCGGCCACTGTAGACCTGCCCGGCTCCGGGGACGACAGCCGAGAGGAGCCCGGCGAGGAGCGCCCGTGGCGCCCGGCCGGCGCGATAGACGGTGTAGGTTCTCACAGCCGAACCTGACTCCTTCCTCGGCAGGACGAGGGCTCCTCTCTACTCCGGCGTCCCTCCTGCGGGTGGCAGCCAGCCCAGGCCGGATGCGGTAATCGGCAGCGTGTATATGGACGTGTCGCGCACTTCTCCGTAGATCTCGACTCGCCCGGCGGTCGAGACGGCGAGCCAGGCTCCGTCGGGAGACCAGGCGAATCCGTTCTGATCGACCGATCGCACGGTCACCTGTTGCAGCCGCAGGTCGACGAATGAGACCCGGCCGGGCCCCGGGGCGAATCCGACCGCGAGCTCGCGCCCGTCGGGGCTGAAGCGCACCATGTCCCCGAACCTGGCGTTGCCGGGACCGAACAGCTTCGGAAGCTCGAAGGCTGCGTCGAGTCGGCCGTCGCGCCAGAGCTCGAGCACGACCTCGCTTCCGGTCGGCTCGAGCACGAGAAGGCTGACGGCGACCTGCCCATCGGGGGACGTGTCGAAGGCAGCAACCTGCACGGGGGTTTCGGGATCAGTATCGAGGCCGGTACGCAAGGCAGCCCCGTCGAGGAATGTCTCGCCGCCGCGCAAAAGCCGTGCGTCGAGCGGGTCAGCCGGAAGCGTCAGAAGGGCTCCATCCGACGCGTACTTGGGAAAGCAACCCGGCACCCGGTGCTCGGCGCCCGTGGCGACCGCGTGGACGATGCTCCCGTCTCCTGCGCTGCACCAGGCGAACGTGGCCCCGTCGGGAGACCACGCGGGCACGCCGACAGACTGGCCAAGATCCTGGACGATCTCGAGCTCGGGGCCAAGGCGCGCGAGCGCGAGGCTTCTCCGCGCCCGCCCGCCCGAGCGCTCGGTCGACACCACCGCGAAGCGACCCTTCGGCGACGCCCAGAGCTCGCACCCCGTGGACGGGCCCGGATCCCCGAGGTCGGCCTTCGCGAAGGACATCAGGCGAAGCCGGCAGTCATCCTCCACCGCGAGCACGAGCGAACCGGGGAGCGCCCCGGCAGCCGGGACGTCCGGGCCCTCGAGCCCTTCGGCCTGTGCCGGCTCCGGGACACTGCCCGTAGCCGACACCTGGTCAACCGTCCCGGAGCCTCGAAGCGCATCGACAGTCGCGGCGACTGCCACGGCGCAGACCGCGCCAACGACTATGAGGTTGCGCCATCCCACGGCAGGCTCCAACCGTAGTCTGGCGGTCCAGCGGGCCGCGCGTCAGCGTGAGAGGTGGATCAGAACTCGTAGGCCGTGTCGGCGCCCGCGCTCTCGAGAACCGTCACCTCGTCGGGAGGACGCCCTCCGGCGGCACCCAGCGTCTCGCGGAACTGGTCGGTCCCCCAGAACTGCTCCGCCTCGAGCGGGCTCGGCCACTCGTCGATCATCACGCACTCGTTCGACTGCGGCGCGTAGTAGACGTGGTGATGACTCGCTCCCATGCTGCGCGCGAGCTCGTTCACCTTCGGCGCCACCTCGTCGTGCAGCGCCCGGATCGTGTCCCTGTCCATGTCCTTCCAGCGGAGAATCATCATCACGCTCATCGTCCAACCTCCTTCGATAACCGCAGCAGAGGCGCGATCAAACCACCGGCCGAGAATCGGGTCAAGGAAGATACCCGCGAGTCGGCCGCGAGTGAAGAGCGGAGCAGGACGTTCTCCTGGATCGCCCCGAATCAGTAGACGGGTTCAAGCTCCTGCAGGGACGGCCCGACCGTTCCGCTGCCATATGCCTTCGACCGTCCGGCGGCGCGAAGGACACGCGCGTACGCCTCGGTCACGGTGTCGCCGCCCGCCATGACCTCGCCGGTCGAACGCATCTCCGCCGCGCGGTCGCCGGCGCCGGGGAAGCGGTCGGCCGGGAAGATCGCCTCTTTCGCCCATGCGCGGGTCGGGCGAGCAACCTCGGGAAGGTCGAGCTCGCCGAGCCGGGCGCCGAGCATGAGCCGGCAGGCAAGGTCGACGAGCGGCAGGCCGGTCGCTTTCGCTACGAAGGGAACCGTTCGCGACGCGCGCGGGTTCGCCTCGATCACCGCCAGCTCGCCGTCCCGCAGCGCGAGCTGCAGGTTGAGGAGGCCGCGCACCGCGAGCCGGCGTGCGAGCGCGCTTGCGATCCCGCGGATCTCGACTTCGAGCGCCGGCGAGACGGAGGGCCCGGGAATCACGCAGGCCGAGTCACCGGAGTGGATCCCTGCCGGCTCGATGTGCTCGAGGATCCCGGCCACCCAACCCGATTCCCCGTCGCAGAGGATGTCCACGTCCAGCTCGAGCGCGCCCTCGAGAAACTCGTCGACGAGCGACGGCTCGTGAATCTCGAGGTCCGCGGGGTCGCGAACCACCCTCATGCGCCGGCCGCCGAGGACATAGTGCGGCCTCACGAGGACCGGATACCCGATCCGCTCGGCAACCTCGAGCGCCTCGTCCCGCGTCTCCGCGAGGCCCCAGCGCGGTGCCCGTAGTCCGAGCTCGTCGATGACGAGGGCGAACTTCCCCCGATCCTCAGCCGCGTCGATCGCCGGCAACGGATCGCCCAGGAGCGGGATCCCCGCCTCCTCGAGCCCGTGGGCGAGCTTCAGGGGCGTCTGCCCGCCGAGCGACACGACGACCCCCAGGGGCTGCTCCAGCGCGCAGACGTCGAGAGCACGCTCGAGCGTCACGGGCTCGAGGTAGAGCCGGTCGGAGGTGTCGTAGTCGGTCGAGACCGTCTCGGGGTTGGAGTTCAGCATCACCGCGTCGTACCCCAGCTCGTGGAACGCTTGCGCGGCGTGCGTACAGCAGTAGTCGAACTCGATCCCCTGGCCGATCCGATTCGGCCCGGAGCCGAGGATGACAACGGTCTCACGCTGCGTATCGCCGTTCGTGTCGCCCGCCTCGTAGGACAGGTAGTAGTACGGCGTGCGTGCCTCGAACTCGGCCGCGCACGAGTCGACGGCCAGGCGGCCGGGACGGGAGCGGCGCGCCCGGACCTCTGCCTCCTCGACCCCGAGGACGCGTGCAACCCACGCGTCAGGAAGCCCGAAGCGCTTGGCCGCCTCGACGTCGCCGCTCTGTGAGAGGCGCTCCTCGGCCACGCGGATCGAGTCGAGCTCGGCTTCGAAGTACGGGTGCAAGCCAGGAATCTCGGGAATGTCGTGAGTGTCCTCGCGGCCCTCGAGCGCCTTCAGGAACGCCTCCGGGAACGTCCGGCCGAGGCCGAGCGCCTCACCGACCGCCCGCATCTCCGTCCCGAGCACCGGGTCGACCCACGGGAACTTGGCGAAATCGAACCGTGGCGCCTTGACGGCGACGTAGTCGAGCGCTGGCTCGAACGCGGCGCTCGACCTGCCCGTGATGTCGTTCGGAAGCTCGTCGAGCGTGTAGCCGACCGCAAGCAACGCCGCTAGCTTCGCGATCGGGAACCCGGTGGCTTTCGACGCAAGGGCGGACGACCGCGAGACGCGCGGGTTCATCTCGATCACCACGAGGTCGCGACTTGCCGGGTCATACGCGAACTGGACGTTCGCCCCGCCGGTGGCAACTCCCACGGTACGCGCGCATGTGAACGCGGCCTCCCGCAGTCGCTGGTACTCGGCGTCGGGGAGCGTCTGCTGCGGAGCCACCGTCCACGAGTCACCGGTGTGGACGCCCATGGGATCCATGTTCTCGATCGAGCAGACGACCACGCAGTTGCCCGCGCTGTCGACCATCACCTCGAGCTCGAACTCCTGCCAGCCCTCGACGGAGCGCTCGACGAGCGCCTGCTGGATCGGGCTCATCTCGAGCCCGTGCTCGAGCCGCGCGCGGAGCTCGTCGTCCGTCCGGGCGAGCCCACCTCCCTGCCCCCCGAGCGTGAACGCGGGCCGTACGACCGCCGGCGCGAAGCCTTCGGGAAGCTCCTCCAGCGAGCCGACGACGACACTATCCGGCACGGCCAGACCCGCCGCCACCATCGCGTCGCGGAACGCCAGCCTGTCCTCGGCACGGCGGATCGCCTCGATGTCTGCCCCGATCAGCTCCACGCCGAAGCGTTCGAGCACGCCCGCTTCCGCCAGCTCGACGGCGAGGTTGAGCGCGGTCTGGCCGCCGAGCGTCGGCAGGAGCGCGTCGGGACGCTCCCTGGCGATGATCGCGCCGAGCGCATCGACGTCGAGCGGCTCGATATAGGTCGCATCGGCCCAGGCAGGGTCGGTCATGATCGTCGCCGGGTTCGAGTTGACGAGCACGACGCGGTACCCCTCCGAGCGCAGCACCCGACACGCCTGCGACCCGGAGTAGTCGAACTCGCAGGCCTGGCCGATCCGGATCGGCCCCGAGCCGATGATCAGGATGCTGCGAAGGTCGGTGCGCTTCGGCATGCGTCGGCGATCCGGTCGAAGAAGGGAAGTGCGTCGAGCGGCCCGGGCGCCGCCTCGGGATGGAACTGGAGGGAGAAGAAGCCGTCACCTTCGAGCCCTTCCACCGTCCCGTCGTTCAGCGAGACGTGACTGACGACAGCCGCATCCGACGCTTCGACGGCATACCCGTGGTTCTGCACCGTGACGAGGACGCGGCTCGTATCGCGAACGCGCACCGGGTGGTTTGCGCCGCGGTGGCCGAACGGCAGCTTGTACGTCCCGAGCCCGAGCGCGAGCCCGAGGAGCTGATGGCCGAGGCAGACGCCGAACAGGCGAACGCGGCCGAGAAGCTCCCTCACCGTCTCGACCGCGTCGGTCAGCTGTGCCGGGTCGCCCGGCCCGTTCCCGACCAGCACGGCGCGCGGATCGAGCGAGAGGACGGACTCGGCATCGATCGTCGGCGGGACGACGACGACCTCGAGCCCCGTCTCGACGAGCCGGCGGATGATCGAGCGCTTGCAGCCGAAGTCGACGACGACGACCCGGGGGCCGGAACCGACGGTGTAGGGGGCGGTCGTCCCCGCGAGCATCGCGAGCGGCGGCGTCGCCAGGTGCGGCTCCGCGACCATTCGCTCGTAGTCGAGGTGATGCTGGGTCAGCGCGCGCTCGAGCAACTCGCCCGGCGTTCCATCACCGAGTGCGCACCGCATCGCGCCCTCCGAGCGCACGTGCCGGACGAGCGAGCGGGTGTCGACATCGTCGAGCGCGACGATGCCGTTGCTCTCGAGCCACGCTGCCCAGGCCGGTCTCGCCCGGCGCATCACCACGCCCTCCGTCCAGCACCCGTGCCGACTCCATGCGATGCTCGTCGATGCCGTAGTTGCCGATCAGGGGATAGCTGAAGGTGAGTACCTGGGCGGCATAGCTCGGATCGGTGACAGCCTCCTCGTAGCCCGCCATCGCAGTGGTGAAGCAGATTTCCCCCGCAGACACACCGGGGGCGCCGACCGTTCGCCCGGCGAAGGTCGTGCCGTCTTCGAGTACGAGGTGAGCGGTGCGCATCCGGGTTGCCAACTGTACGTGAGTACTGCATAATACGCAACCTGATGGCATATACTGCGATCATTGGCGCGTCCGGGTACTCGGGTCAGGAGACGATCGACCGCGTCCTCGCCCATCCGGAGCTGGATCTCTTCGCGCTCGGCTCCGACTCGCTCGCCGGACAGCCGGCGAGCTCCCTCGATCCACGCCTGGCGCGAAACGGCTCTCGTCGCGCGCCCGCGTTCGTGACGAACGACGAGGCACTCGCGAGCGGCGCAGACCTCACCTTCATCTGCCTCGACCACGAGCGAGCGGCCGCGATCGAGCCCCCCGCCCGCGGCGTCGTCGTCGACCTCTCGGGAGCGCACAGGCTCCAGGACGCTGCGCTCTACGAGGACTGGTACGGCTTCTCCCATCCCCGCGCCGAGGAGCTCGCGAGCTGGTCGTACTCCATCCCCGAGCTCTCTCCGCCGAGTGGGCGGCTCGTCGCGAACCCGGGCTGCTTCGCGGTCGCGGCCTTGCTCGCGCTGAAGCCCCTCGCCGAGATCCTCGATCCGGACAGCGTCGTGATCGACGGCAAGACCGGGATCTCCGGCGCGGGCAAGTCGTTGAAGCCGAGCTCCCACGCGAGCACCGTGCTCGAGAACGTCTCGGCCTACCGTGTCGGCAAGCACCAGCACGAGCCCGAGATGGCCCAGGCTCTCGGGTTCCCCGTGTGTTTCGCACCCCACCTCCTGCCGATCCGGCGCGGCCTGATCACGACGTGCTACGCAAAGGCCGACGCCGCCGAGGCGCGGTCGCTGCTCGAGGCTGCCTACCTGACCTGCCCCGCCGTCTCGGTTCTCGCCGAGGGCATCACTCCCGAGCTCGCCCGGGTGCAGGGGACGGACGCGGCCGAGATCGCCGTGTTCGAGGATCGCGCCACGGGCAAGACGATCGTCATCTCGGCGATCGACAATCTCGGGAAGGGAGCGGCAGGCCAGGCCGTCCAGAATGCGAACCTCGCGCTCGGCTACCGCGAGTCGGCAGGCCTCAGGCTTTCAGGAGTGCTCGTATGACGCGTCACCGCCCCAAGGGTTTCGTCGCATCGGGTGTCCACTCGGGGATGCGTCGGTCGGCCAGGGACCTGGCCGTCGTCCGATCGCTCCCGAGGGCGACAGGCGCGGCGATGTTCACGACGAACCGGGTGCAGGCAGCTCCCGTGATCGTCTCTCGCGCCCACCTCGAGCTCGCAGAGCCACAGGCAGTCGTCGTGAACTCCGGATCCGCGAACGCCGCCACCGGGCGGCGCGGCGAGCTCGACGCGATCGCAACCGCGAGCGAGGCGAGCCGTCTCCTCGACCTCGATGTCGAGGAAGTGCTGGTCATGTCGACGGGTGTGATCGGTGTTCGCATCGCGTTCGACAAGATGCTCTCCGGGCTCAAGGACGCCGTGACTGCGCTCGACGAGAGCGGTGGGCAGGACGCGGCCGAGGCGATCATGACGACGGACACGAGCCCGAAGACCACGGTGGTCGCGCGCGACGGCTTCACGGTCGGCGGCATGGCGAAGGGCGCAGGAATGATCCATCCCGTCCTCGCCACGATGCTCGCGATCGTCACGACGGACTATCCGCTTCTGCCCGGCGAGGCGATCGGCTTCCTCCGCCCCGCCGTCGACGAGAGCTTCAACTGCATCTCGGTCGACGGCGAGTGCTCGACCAACGACACCGTGCTGCTCCTCGCGAACGGCGCGAGCGGCATCGAGCGCACACCCGCATCCGACGCCAGCTTCGCCGCCGCCGTCAGGGAGGCATGCTCCGATCTCGCCGGTCAGATCGTCCGCGACGGCGAGGGCGCCACGGTCATCCTCGAGATCGAGGTCGCCGGCGCGGCCACTGACAAGGAGGCGACGGCCATCGCTCGGCGGATCGCCACCTCTCCGCTCGTCAAGACGGCGGCATTCGGACGCGATCCGAACTGGGGCCGCGTGCTCATGGCCGCGGGCTCGGCCACCTGGAACGGTGGGTTCGCGCAGCTCGATCCCGATCAGGTCTCGCTCTCGTTCAACGGCACGACCGTGTTCGCGGCGGGGCACCCGGTCGAGGCGGCTCCCGATCTCTCGGGTACCGCCTGCCGGATCAAGCTCGACCTCGGTCTCGGCGAGGGGCACGCCGCGTACTTCGCGTCCGACCTCACCTACGACTACGTGCGCATCAACGCGGAGTACACGACATGAGCCTGTTCAGCCTAGATGCTCGCGCGTTCCTCTGCGAGGGACGCGCGTGACTGCTCGTCCTCAAGTGCGGCGGCGCGGTTGCCGCGGACGCTGCGGCGGGCATCCTGAGGCTCGCGACGTCCCACGACGTCATCGTCGTTCACGGCGCCGGCCCGCAGATCTCCGTCGAGATGGAGCGCCGGGGGCTCGAGGTGACGTTCGTGAACGGCAGGCGCTTCACCACGGCCACAGCGCTCGAGATCGTGCGCGAGTCGCTGGCCGAGGTCAACGCATCCCTTTGCGCGGCAATCGGGCCGCGCGCGGTCGGTCTCATGGGCGACGAGATCGGCCTCGAAGCTCGACGGAACTCAAAGCTCGGCCTCGTCGGTGATCCACTGCCGAGTCGCCCAGCGCTCATCACGAGCGCGCTTCGGCAGGGACAGATCCCGGTCGTCGCTCCCCTGGCGAAAGGACCGCTCAACGTCAACGCCGACGAGGCTGCGGTAGCCCTCGCCGCCGGCCTCCAGGCAGAGCGAATCCTCTTCGTAACAGATGTACCGGGGGTCCTGGTCGACGGAGACGTCGTCTCCTCGATCGGGGCTGACGAGGCCGACCGTATGCTCGACGACGGCACGTTCCAGGGAGGGATCGTGCCGAAGCTCGAGGCCGCGGTTCGCGCTGCGCGGCTCGGGATGCAGGCGGAGATCGGCGAAACGGCGGTCATCCTGTGAGCGCCGTCGCCGAGACCCGCGTTCTCCCGACCTACGCGCGCGCGAACGTGACGTTCGAGCGGGGCGAGGGCGCCTGGCTCTGGGACGCCGACGGGAAGCGATACCTCGACTTCCTCGCGGGGATCGCGGTCGTCGGGCTCGGTCACTGCCATCCCGAGGTCACCGCAGCCGCTCACGCGCAGCTCGATCGCCTCTGGCACGTCTCGAATCTCTACTGGAGCGAACCGATGCTGGGCCTGGCCGCGCGGCTCTCGGACCGCTTCGGCGGCGCACAGACGTTCTTCTGCAACTCCGGTGCCGAGGCGATCGAGGCGGGCTTGAAGTATGCGAGGAAGGCGAGCGGCAAGCCGGGAATCGTCGCGCTCGAGAACTCCTTCCACGGACGCACGTTCGGCGCGCTGTCGGTCACCGGCCAGCCGGCGAAGTGGGCCGGCTTCGGGCCGCTCGTGCCCGACGTGCGCTTCGCGACCCTGAACGATGCCGAGTCTCTCGCGGCCGCAGCGGCAGACGGGAACGTGGGGTGCATCGTGATCGAGCCGATCCAGGGCGAGGGCGGGATCAACCCGGCCACCCCTGCGTTCCTCGAGGCAGCCGCCGACCTTGCTGCCGGGAACGACGCGATCCTCTTCTTCGACGAGGTGCAGTGCGGAACGGGGCGCACCGGCACGTTCTTCGCCCACGAGCAACTCGGCATCAAGCCGGACATCGTCGCTCTCGCCAAGGGACTGGCGAACGGCCTCCCGATCGGTGCGCTCGTCGTCTCCGACGAGGCCGCGCGCGGCTTCGAACCGGGCGATCACGCATCGACCTTCGGTGGCAACCCCGTCGCGTGCGCGGCCGGCTGCGCGGTCGTCGATGCGCTCGACGACGCACTCCTCGGCAATGTTGCCGCGATGGGAGACCGCCTTGCGGCGGGCCTGACCGCACTTCCTGCCGTCGAGGAGGTGCGCGGTGCGGGGCTCCTGATCGGCGCTCGGCTCGACAGGCCGGCCGGTCCGGTCGCCGCCGCCTGCCTCGACGCGGGCCTCGTCGTCGGCACCGCGGGAGCCTCGGTTCTTCGCCTGACGCCGCCGCTCGTGATCTCCCCGCTCGAGGTCGAGCAGGCGCTGGCGATCCTCGGAGACGTCCTTCGATGAGCCGGCGCGCGCGACAGGGCACGATCCTCAGTCTCGTCCGTGAACGGGACATCTCGACCCAGGCCGAGCTCGCCGAGGCGCTTCGCGAGCAGGGCTACGAGGTCGTCCAGACGACGGTCTCCCGCGACATCAGCG
The DNA here is from genome assembly GCA_963710975.1 of uncultured Thermoleophilia bacterium. Lineage (GTDB taxonomy): Bacteria > Actinomycetota > Thermoleophilia > Gaiellales > Gaiellaceae > JBBQXH01. The sequence continues at coordinate 550,838 of CAVQCG010000001.1, forward strand.
AGCTCGGGCTGCGCAAGGTGCGCGCGCCGAGCGGCAGGCTCGTCTACGCGCCCCCGGGCTCGACGAACGGCGACCGCTTCCGCGAGATCGTCCTCGCGCTGCGGCGATGGGCGCTCACCTTCGAGGCGAGCGGCAACCTCGTGATCATCGTGACCCCGTCTGGGTATGCCAACGCGCTCGCCCAGGTGATGGACGAGGCAGGCCATCCGAAGATCGCCGGCACGATCGCCGGCGACAACACGATTCTCGTCGTCGCGCGCGAGGGCGTCACCGGTGTGGAGCTTCGCGACGAGCTACGACAGCACTTGATGGAAGGAGCGGCATGACCCGCACCGCGGTCCTCGCCTACTCGGGCGGCCTCGACACGTCCTGTGCGATCGCCTGGCTGAAGGAGGACTACGGCTTCGACGAGGTCGTCGGCGTTCTCGTCGACGTCGGACAGGCGTTCGACCTGGACGAGGCGATGGCACGGGGAACCGCCGCCGGTGCAGCGGACATCATCCTGCTCGACCGCCGCGACGCCTTCGCCGGCGACCAGGTTGCCAAGGCGATCACGACGAACGCGCTCTACGAGGGCAAGTATCCGCTCGTCTCCGCGCTCTCGCGCCCTGTCATCGCCGAGGGAATCGCCTCCCTGGCGCTCGAGCTGGACGCGGAGGCCGTCGTCCACGGCTGCACGGGGAAGGGCAACGACCAGCTCCGCTTCGAGCTCGCGTTCAAGGCGAACTACCCCGGTGTCTCGGTGATCGCGCCGCTGCGTGACAAGGTCTGGACGCGTGAGGAGGAGATCGCCTACGCGCTCGAGCGCGGCATCCCGATCACTGTGAAGAAGGGTTCGCCCTACTCGATCGACGAGAACCTGTTCGGCCGCTCGATCGAGGCGGGCATGCTCGAGGATCCGTGGACGGCGCCTCCGGAGGAGCCGTTCAAGCTCACCTCGGATCCCGACAGCGCTCCCGCGCCGTCGGAGATCGTCGTCGGGTTCGACGCGGGGCTTCCCGTGTCGCTCGACGGCGTCGAGTACGGGCTCGTGGATCTGATCACCGAGCTGAACGGGAAGGCCGGCCGCTACGGCATCGGCCGCATCGACATGATCGAGAATCGGGCGGTGGGCATCAAGAGCCGGGAGGTCTACGAGGCACCCGCCGCCATCGTTCTGATCCAGGCACATCGCGCGCTCGAGGATCTGGTGCTGACGAAGGCCGAGCTCCAGACGAAGCGCCAGCTCGAGGTCAGATGGACGGAGCTCGTCTACGACGGCCTCTGGTTCAGCCCCCTCCGTCATGCGATCGACGCATTCGTCGCCGCGACGCAGGAGCCCGTGACCGGTGAGGTCCGGCTCCAGCTCCGGGCTGCCTCAGCCGTCGTGAACGGCCGGCGCTCGGAGAACGCGCTGTACGCTGAGGCCCTCGCGTCCTACGGTGCCGGCGAGACGTTCCCGCACCAGGCAGCGGAAGGATTCATCCAGATCGCGGCGCTCGAGACGGAGCTCGCGGCGGCGAGGGCCCGGAAGCGCGCCGCGGTGTGACGCTCTGGTCGGGCCGCACCGGTGACGGGAAGCTCGCGCGCGAGGTCTGGGACTTCCTCCTGGCCGACGACGCGGAGCTTCTCCCGTACGACTGCGAGGCGACGCTCGTCCACGCCGAAAGACTCCACGGCGCGGGGCTCCTGACCGACCAGGAGCTCGCGGAGGTGCGCGCCGGCCTGGGCCGTATCCGCGAGGAGGGTGTGGCGCAGCTCGAAGAAGCGGACGAGGACGTGCACTCGGCGATCGAGCGCCTCCTCGGCGAGGTCGGGACGAAGATCCACGCCGGCCGCTCGCGGAACGACCAGGTCGCGGCGGCATTCCGGCTGTATGTCGACGACGCGGCGCGCGAGGCCGTGACCGCGATCGAGGGGTTCGCCCGCACGGTGCTCGACCTCGCCGAACGCGAGGCCGGCACGCTGATGCCCGGCTACACCCATCTTCAGCGTGCGCAGCCCGTCACGCTCGGCCATCATCTGCTCGCCTGGATCGAGATGCTCGACCGCGACCGGCGCCGTTTCGGCTTCGCCGCGGCCGCGGCGGGGTCGAGTCCTCTCGGGGCAGGAGCGCTGGCCGGCTCGACGCTCGTCCTCCCCGCTCCGGCGGGCGAGGGGACGCGCAACTCGCTCGACGCCGTCTCGGATCGCGACTTCGCACTGGACTACCTCTACGCCGCCGCGACGCTCTTCGGCCATCTCTCGCGGATCGGTGAGGAGCTCTGCCTGTGGGCTTCGGCCGAGTTCGGGTTCATTCACCTCTCCGCGGAGGCGGCCACAGGCTCGTCGATGATGCCGCAGAAGCTGAACCCCGACGTCGCCGAGCTGACGCGCGGGAAGGCCGGAACCGCGATCGGGCGCCTGGCGGGCCTCCTGGCAACGCTGAAAGGCCTGCCGCTCTCGTACAACCGTGATCTCCAGGAGGACAAGCCTCCGGTGTTCGCGACGAGACGAGACGTCCGCGGCGCCCTTGCCGGGCTGGGCATCCTCGTTGGCAGCGTCTCTGTCGATCGCGACCGCTTGGCGGCGGCCGCCGCCGATCCGCTCCTCCTCGCCACGGATGCCGCAGAGCGTCTGGTCGAAGGTGGCACACCCTTTCGCCGTGCCCACGAGCAGGTCGCCGCCAGTGTTCGCGAGGGGTCGTTCGTCGCGCCGTCGACGCCGGCCGAGAGCGTCGCCGCCCGCCGATCACCGGGCCCGGGCGACGTCCTGGCAGCGCTCGCGCAGGCCCGGGAGCGCTTCAGCTAGCGCGGCTGCAGGCGAGTCTGTCGGCTGGCCGACGAACAGCCGGCGCTGTCGGCGATCGCATCGAGCACGGGCACGAGGAAGACCTGCAGGTCGGGCGTCCCGCCGACGCCTTCTCCGATCGCCCGGAGTGTCGAGCACGCCGAGGCCGTGCGGCCGTAGGCGATGTCGAACCGCAGCCTGGCGAGCACGGCGCCGAACTCGGGATCCGGGACGTCGAAGTGCGAGAAGATCGCGATCAGGTTCTGCACCTCGACGGCGGCCGACGGAGCGAGCACGAGAGGCCCGCCCTCAGCGCCGGACGCGACGATGACGCCCGAGTTCGTCACCCCGGAGATCGACGTGATCGCCGTTCGAGCACCCGTCCGGGTCAGGGCGTTCGCATCGACGAGCAGCCCGCCTCCGTAGAGAATTCCGTGTGATCCGTCGGCGGAGACCCCGTGGCCGGCGGACCACCCCGCGTCGTTGACGGCAGCCAGCTCCTCGTACGTATCGCCCGCCAGTGGCTCGAGCACGCGGGGCTCGAGCGCACGGAAGACGACTGCCCTCCCGACCGGCTGGGCGTTCAGGATGTCGACCTCGGCGACTCCGACCGCGGCCCCAACGGTGTTGACTGCAAGTGCGGCGAGGGCGGTGAAGCCCTGAGGAGGCTTCACGAGATCGACCCTGCCGGGCGGCGACACGATGAACGCATCGCGATCCGCCCGCCCTGAGAGGAACCCGCCCGCGTCCGAGATCGAGGTCGCCGCGCTCGGGGCGGGCACGTCGAACTCATTCCACCTGTCACCCATGAGAATTGCAGCACGCCCGGCGGCAGACGCCCCCGCGCCCTCGCCTGCAGCATCGATTCGAGCAAGCTCGAACCCGGGCCAGACCCGATCGACGGTGAACGATTGGCCGCTTCGGCGCCACCGTACGGCCTCGTTCGCGTCGCCGATCTCGCAATTCCCGACGACCACGCCGTCGTCTCCGGCGTCGGTTGCCTCACAGGAGCCCGCTCCCGTCGGCCGGGCGAGCAGGGCGGGCTGACCGTCGACCCAGACGACAGCGTCGGTGCCGCCTTGCGGACGCGAGGCACGCCCGGCGATTACGCCCCGCTGCGAGACGCCTGCCGGTGACGCGGCGGTAGCGCCGTCCGGCCGCGGGAGATCCGCGGCGGCGAACGTCAGCGCCTTTGCGTAGGCGTTGTCGGACGCCGAGCCGGCAAGCCTGAAGAACGCCTCCGGGGTGAAGTGCGTACGAGCGAGCGAGCGCAGGAGCGCTCTCGCCTTTCCCGGTGGGAGGTACACCGCTGCCTCGAGGAGCCCTTGCGATCCGTCGAAGACGGTTCCTGCCCGGAGGCCCGTGCCCTCGACCGGGACGAAGCTGATCCTGACGGCACGGTCGGCGCCCTCATCCCCACCGCCAGGGCGACCGACGACCACGGTGACCTTGAAGCGAGCCGATCCTCGGACCTCGGTTCGCTTCCCGACGCTGACGAACGCGAGGGTCGCGTCCGGAAGGTCCGTCGCGTTCTCCACCTCCAGTGCGAGTGCTCTCGGTGCCTGCACGCTCGACCGCCCTATGTCGAACCCGACGGTGACCGTCTTGACGGTCACACCGCCTGGCTTCGGGAGCTTCACCTCGATGGTGATCGCGGCCGCGTGGGCTACCGCGGGAGCGGCGAACGAACTGAGAACGGCCACGAGGGCGAGCCCCGACCAGCGGCTACGCGCGAGTCTCATCCTGCCGGGGAGGGTAGCGTTCGCTTCCGATGGAGACCCTCGCGGACATCGCCGACACGACCGGAACCCCTTTCTATCTCTACGACGCGGACGTGTTCCGCGCACGCGTCGCGCGTCTGGACGGAGCGCTCGCGGGCGTCGAGCATCAGCTCTGCTACTCCGTCAAGGCGAACGACGCCCTGTCCCTGCTCCGGGTCGCCGCCGAAACGGGGCTGGGCGCAGACGTCGTCTCGGGAGGCGAGCTCTTCAAGGCCCTGCGGGCGGGGATCCCCGCCGCCCGTATCGTCTTCTCGGGGGTGGGGAAGCGCCGGGACGAGATCCGGGCCTCGCTCGAGGCCGGCGTCCGGTCGATCAACGTCGAGTCTCCGGGCGAGCTCGACGTCATCGTCGACGAAGCGACCGCCCTCGGCCGCGTCGCGCCCGTCGCCGTGCGGCTGAATCCCGATGTCGAGCCCGACACGCACACGTACATCGCAACAGGCCAGGCCACGAGCAAGTTCGGACTCTCGGCCGAACACGTCTTGGCCGAGCTCCGCCGGGCAGCTGCTCACCCCGCCCTCGAGCCCGTCGGGATCTCGTTTCACATCGGGTCGCAACTCGGAGACATGTTGCCCATTCTGAACGCCGCGGAGCGCGCTGCCGACCTCTGGCGGGCACTCGTGGACGACGGGATCCGCCTTCGCGACTTCGATGCCGGCGGCGGTCTCGGAGTGCCGTACGAGGGCGGCGTCGAGATCGACCTCGACGCCTACGCGAAGTCGCTTGCCGGCACGGCACAGGAGCTCGGAGCGACGCTCATTCTCGAGCCGGGCCGCTTCCTGGTCGCGCCGGCCGGTACGTTCGTCACGCGCGTGCTCTACGTCAAGGACGTTCCTGGCCGGCGGATCGCGGTCTGCGACGGAGGGATGAACGACCTGATTCGCCCATCGCTGTACGAGGCGTACCACCCGATCACTGTCTTTACGAACGGCACTCGGCGCGAGACGGGGCTCGTCGATGTCGTCGGGCCCGTGTGCGAGTCGGGCGACTTCTTCGCCCGCGGCCGCGAGCTACCGCTTCCGGAGCCGGGCGACCTCATCTCGATCGGGTACGCGGGCGCGTACGGGCGCGTGATGTCGTCCACGTACAACTCCCGCCCTCTGTGCGCCGAAGTCCTCGTCGAGAACGGAGCGTGGCGCGTGACTCGCCGGGTCGGGACGCTCGACGACCTGATCCGCGGCGAGCTTCCCTGACCGCTGCGTCAGACGTCGCGCTCTGCGCGTACGACGCCGGCTTCCTCGACACCTGTCCCTGGGCGACCGATGATCTCCACCGGCGCCCTGTCGAGGTAGAGCATCGCGAAGATGCCGGCCGCGAGCGATCCACCGATCAGCGGAGCAACCCAGTACAGCCAGGCGTCGTCCCATGTCCCGGACACCAATTCAGGGCCGAAGGCACGGGCCGGGTTCATCGCCGCTCCCGTCAGCGGGCCCCCGACGAGGATGTCGGCGCCGATCGTGAGACCGATCGCGAACCCGGCGACGAGCTTGAATGCACCACGCGGATCGACCGCGGTCGCAAACACGACGAGCACGAGCAGGAACGTGAGGACGATCTCGGTGAGCAGGGCCTCCCAGGTCGTTACGCCACCGGAAACGGTGGGCGCGCCGCCGTCTGCCTGCTGGTAGAAGCGGTCGGCGAACATGCCGCGCACGAGGAGTGCGCCGATGACGGCGCCGAGGAGTTGGAAGAAGACGTAGACGCTCGCCATCGGCGTCGTGATCCGGCGTGTCACCCAGAAACCGAACGTGATTGCCGGGTTGAAATGCGCACCTGAGATGTGCGCGAGCGCCGTCACCATGATCGCGAGGATCAGCCCGTGCGCCAGGGCGACCTGCAGGAGCGAGCCGCTCCCGACCGCGGTGAGCGCGACGATCGATCCCGAGCCGATGAAGATGAGTGCCCCCGTCCCGAGAGCCTCTGCGATGCCACGGCGAAGCATGTCCCGCTGATCCATCCGGCGGAGCCTAGAGGGGCGGCCGGACGTCGCTCCGCGGGCCTCCGTCGCCGTGCGCGCTAGATTCAGCGTCGTGGATCTTCAGCGCTCACCGCACTGGTTCCGGATTGGATCCTGCGTCCTCGTGATCGCCCTCGTCACGGGCATCATCTACGGGCTCGACGTCGTCGCACCGACCGTCAGCCTGGTCGCGCTGTACCTCTTCGCGGTCGTACCGATCGCGGTCGTCTGGGGGCTCACGTACGCCGTTCCCGCGTCGATCGCGAGCATGCTGACCTTCAACTTCCTCTTCCTGCCACCGCTCTACACGTTCACCCTCGCGGATACCGAGAACTGGGTGGCGCTCGCGATCTTCCTCGTCACCGGAATCGTCGTCGGCGATCTTGCGGCCCGCGTGCGCCGCCGCGCGGCCGAGGCCGAGCAGCGTGAGCGTGAGGAGGCGCTCCTCGCAGAGGTGGCGACTTCCTTCCTGCAGGGCACGCCGGTCACCGAAGAGCTCGACGCGCTGGCCGAGCGACTCCGAGAGGTCCTCAGGGCAGAGCACGCACGCGTCGAGCTCGGCTCCCAGCGGGACCCGCCGGCCGGGGAGTCGCCGCACGAATTGCGCGCAGGCACCCGCCGGGTGGGCACGCTCTACCTTCGCGAGGGGGCCGATCCGAATCTCGCGATCCGCCGACGCTTCCTCCCCGCGCTCGCGTCACTCCTCGCCGTCGCGATCGACCGGGAACGGCTCACCAGCGAGGCGCTCGAGGCGGAGGCGCTCCGCAAGAGCGACACGGTGAAGACCGCCGTCCTCCAGGCGGTCAGCCACGACCTGCAGTCACCGCTCACGGCGATCCGGCGCGGCCTCCGAGAACCTTCGCAGCGGACGGCTCACCTTGAGCGAGGACGACCGGGCCGCGATGCTCGAGACGATCGAGACAGAGTCAGGCCGGCTCGAGCGCCTGGTGCGCGACCTGCTGGATCTCTCGCGGCTTCAGGCGGGAGCGGCGGAGCCCATGGCGGAGCTCTGGACGATCGACGAGCTCGTCGCCCAGGCGATCGACGATATCGGGCCCCTCGGCGAGCGGGTTACGGTCTCGCTGCCGGCTGACCTTCCGCCGGTCCAGGTCGATGCGGCCCAGGTACGCCGAGCCCTCGCGAACCTGCTCGAGAATGCCGTGAAGTTCTCGCCCCCGGGTGAGCTCGTCTCCGTCAAGGCGACCGCAACCCGGCGGGAGGTGATCGTTCGAGTAGTCGATCACGGTCCCGGCGTCGCTGCCACCGAGCGTGAGCGCGTCTTCGAGCCCTTCTATCGAGCAGACCCGAGCGAGATACGTGGAAGCGGCCTCGGACTCGCGATCACGAAGGGGTTCACCGAGGCGAACGGCGGGCGCGTCTGGGTCGAATCGATCCCGGGCCAGGGTTCGTCCTTCGGGATCGCCTTCGAGGCGGCACCGCTGCCGTCGACGGTCGGCTCGTGACCGGTCAGCGAGTGCTGGTCGTCGACGACGAGCCGCAGATCCTGAGAGCGCTTCAGACCACGCTTCGCGGGGCCGGCTACGAGGTCGAGACCGCCGCGACCGCTGCCAGCGCGTTGACCCAAGCCGCCGTCCGCCCACCCGATGCCATCATCCTGGATCTCGTTCTTCCCGACGGAACGGGCACCGACACATGCCGCCAGCTGCGCGAGTGGACGCAGATCCCGATCCTCATCCTTTCCGCCGTCGGCGACGAGCGGGAAAAGGTCGCCGCGCTCGATGCGGGTGCCGACGACTACGTCACGAAGCCCTTTGGCGTCGACGAGCTTCTGGCGCGCCTGCGTGCGGCCCTCCGCCGGGTCGCGATCCCGACGGAGCCCGTCATCTCGATCGGAGATCTCTCCATCGACCTCGAGAAGCGTCTCGTCACGATGGCCGGCGACCCGGTGCAGTTGACCCCGCACGAGTTCGGTCTTCTACGGCTCTTCGCGACCAATCCCGGCAAGCTCCTGACCCACCGGACGATCCTCAAAGAGGTGTGGGGCCCCGCCTACCAGACGGAGTCCCACTACCTCCACGTCTACGTCTCTCAGCTCCGGCGGAAGATCGAGCCGGATCCGACCCGCCCGCGGTACCTGGTCACCGAGCCGGGCGCCGGGTACCGGCTTGTCGAGCCGCGCTGAGCAATCAGGCGGCGCGACGATCCAGCGCTCGCGCGACCAGCACGGGGCGGCGGGAGCGGTGGAGCACCGCGGCACGCACGCTTTTCATCTTGCGACGATTGCGTCCGCGGCCGAGGACGATCAGGTCGGCGTCCATCTGGTCGGCGAGGGCGAGGATCGTTCCAGTCGCTTCTCCAGATACTGACTCGAGCCTGGGCGTGATCCCGGCGTCCTCGGCGGCTGCGGCCGCCTCGGCAAGTACCGGATCCGCGCCAGCCGCGAGCCTCGTCACGACTGGATACGAACCGACACGGCTGTCGCGCCACGCAACCGGAGGGATGACATGCACGAACGTGACAGCTGCCTTTCCGGCCGAGGCGAGCTCGAGTCCGGTGTTGACCGCTCCACGTGAGGTCGGAGACCCGTCGGTTGCGATCAGGATGTTGGTGAACGAGCCGCTGGACATGCGCCTCTCTCCTTCGATCAGAGCGTGGTGAACTGTTTCTACGCGTAGGTTCGACGCCGTCAGCATGCGCTCAGGGTTGCACTGTCCGCGCTCAGGAAACCGTCAAGAAGGCAGATCCTGAGCCTTTCCTGAGCGTGTGCCGCCAGCCCTGAGGTCTGACTGACGCTCTGCGGTCTACGGTCGTGAGTGGATGAAGCATCTACTCGTCGCCACCAACGGCACGCCTGCGGCAACGCTCGCCGTTCGACGCGCTGTGGAGATGGCCGAGGCCGAAGGAGCCGAGATCACCTTCCTCTCCGTGGCGCGCTGGAGCGACTCTCGGATGCATCGCTTCGGCGCCGCCGGCCAGCTCACCTCTCAGCACCTCTCCGTCGAGCACGACCACGCACTCGAGGAGGCGGCCGAGATCGCAGGCGCGCACGGCGTGCCTTACCGGCTCGACGCGATCGGCGGTGACGTGCTCGACGTGATCCTCGAGACGGAACGGCTCCTGAAGCCAGACCTTCTCATCGTCGGATCGGATGGCCACAGGGGCCTCTCGCCTCGCACAGGCTCGGCCTTGCCGAGACGATCGCGCGGCGGGCGCGCTGCCCCGTTCTCGTGGTCAAGCAGCCCAAGGGCCCGTCCAGGCCCTGAGGATTTCTTGAGAGCACGGCCAGCATCCTTGACGGCGGCCTGAACGAGCCGGGCATAGGCTCTGTCCACATGTTCGACCTCTACGGCATCCTCATATTCCTCGCCTGCATCGCGGCGTGCTATGCGCTCGTGCTCGGGCTCGGACGCCTGCGATGAGCGGCGAGCAGGTCTTTGCGCTCGTCGTCTCCATCCTGATCCTCGGCTACCTGATCGTCCTCCTCGTGCGGGAGGGGGAGTCCTCGTGACCGCGATCGGCATCGGCCAGATCGTCCTCTACGGAGTCCTCCTGATCGCCCTCACGCCGCCGCTCGGCGCCTACATGGCACGGGTGTACGCGGGCGACCGCATCCTGCTGGTTCGTGGGTTCGGGTTCCTGGAGCGCTGGTTCATGCGCCTGGTCGGCGACCGGGCCGCGCGCGAGCAGGACTGGAAGAGCTACTCGAAGACCGTCCTCGTGTTCAGCGCGGTCTTCTTCGGACTGCTCTACGCCCTGCTCCGGCTCCAGGGACACCTCTTCCTGAACCCGGACGGCCTCTCGTCCGTCTCACCCACCATCGCGTTCAACACGGCAGCGAGCTTCGTCACGAACACGAACTGGCAGTACTACGGCGGCGAGACGACGATGTCGTACCTGAGTCAGATGGCCGGGCTCGCCGTCCAGAACTTCGTCTCGGCCGCAGTCGGGATGGCGGTTCTCGTGGCCGTCATCCGCGGCTTCTCTCGCCGCTCGACAGGATCGCTCGGGAACTTCTGGCAGGACCTCTACCGCTCGATCGCATACATCCTGCTCCCGCTCTCGATCGTCCTCGCGCTGATCCTCGTGGGCCAGGGCGTCGTCCAGACCTTCTCAGGCCATGAGGCCGTCACGACCCTCGAGGGCGCGCAGCAGTCGATCGCGCGCGGCCCGGCTGCCTCGCAGATCGCCATCAAGCAGCTCGGAACGAACGGCGGAGGCTTCTACAACTCGAACTCGGCAGTTCCCTTCGAGAACCCGACGGCCCTCTCGAACTTCCTCGAGATGCTGTCGATCCTCCTGATCCCGGCGGCTCTGACGTTCATGTTCGGACGGATGGTCGGCTCTGCCAGGCAGGGCTGGGCGATCTTCGCGGCCATGTTCGCGATGTTCGCGATCGGCGTCGCAATCGCCCTTCCGTCGGAGCAGCACGGATCGCAGGTACTCCGAGATTCCGGGGTGAACCTCGCGATCGAGGACGGCTCGAGCGGTGGCAACCTGGCCGACAAGGAGGTTCGGTTCGGCATCGCGAACACCGCCCTCTGGGCGACCGCGACGACCGACGCCTCGAACGGTTCGGTGAACGGAGGGCACGACGCGCTGACGGCCAGCGGCGGAGCCGTCCCCATCGTGAACATGTTCGTCGGCGAGGTGATCTTCGGCGGCGTCGGCTCCGGCCTCTACGGCATGTTGCTCTACGTACTCCTCGCCGTCTTCGTCTCCGGGCTGATGGTGGGCAGAACGCCCGAGTACCTGGGGAAGAAGATCGAGGCGAGAGAGATCAAGATCGTCCTCCTCGGCGTGCCTTGGTCCCGATGGCGATGGTGCTGGTGATGACCGCACTCGCCGTGACGCTTCCGTCCGGGCTCGCCTCGATCTACAACCCCGGGCCGCACGGATTCTCCGAGGCGCTCTACGCCTATACGTCGCAGGGCAACAACAACGGCAGCGCCTTCGCCGGCTACGGCGCGACGAACTTCTCGACGCTCCTCGGTGGCGTTGCGATGATCCTCGCTCGGTTCGTGCCGCTCGTCGCCGCGCTCGCCGTGGCGGGCTCGCTCGCCCTGAAGAAGACCGCGCCGGCCTCTGCCGGGACATTCAAGACAGACAGCCCAACCTTCGTCGTCGTGCTGGTCGGCGTCATCGCGATCGTCTCCGCGCTCACGCTCCTGCCGGCGCTCGCGCTCGGGCCGATCGTCGAGGCCCTCACGGGGAGCCTGTTCTGATGCTCAAGATCGCCTTTCGCTCGCTCGTCGCGGCTCTCGTGCTGACCGCCGTCCTCGGGTTCGCGTACCCGGGTGTCATCACCGGAATCGCTCAGCTTGCCTTCCCGAATCGCGCCGACGGCTCGATCGTCGAGGTCGACGGCAAGCCGGTCGGCTCGCAGCTCGCGGCCCAGGCCTTCGACGGCCCCGGCTACTTCCATCCCCGTCCATCGGCGACGGACTACAACGCCGCGGGAACGAGCTTCGCGAACCTCGGCCCGACGAACAAGGAGCTACTGACCAACGTTCGCAAGCAGGCCGCAGCGATCCTGAAGCTCGAGCGCCCGTACAACCCGGGCCTGACCATCGGCGACATCCCGGTCGACGCGGTCACCACCTCGGGCTCGGGCATCGACCCGCACATCTCGCCGGCGTACGCCCGACTGCAGACCCCGCGGATCGCCGCGGAGCGCGGCCTCACGGTGGACCGGGTGCAGGAGCTGGTCGACGACGCCACCGACGGCCGTTGGCTCGGCTTCTTCGGCGAGCCGGGCGTCAACGTCCTCGAACTGAACCTCGCACTCGACCGGGAAACGGGCACGCCATGACACGCCCGAGCGCCGGCATCTTCTCGCGCGACATCGTCGTATCCGCGTTCCGGGAGTCCTTCTTCAAGCTCGATCCGAGGACGCTCTTCCGCAACCCCGTGATCTTCATCGTCGAAATCGGAAGCGTCATCGTCACCGTGCAGTTCATCCGCGATGCGATCCAGGACAACGCGAACGAGGCGCCGCTCTGGTTCACCGGAGCCGTCGCCTTCTGGCTCTGGCTCACCGTGCTCTTCGCCAACTTCTCGGAGGCGATCGCGGAGGGCCGGGGCAAGGCCCAGGCCGAAAGCCTCCGGGCGACGCGAACGACGATGCTCGCCCACCGCAGAACACCCGCCGGTTCGATCGAGGAAGTCTCGGCACCGGATCTCCACCGGGGCGACGTCGTGATCGTCGAGGCCGGGGAGATCATTCCCGCCGACGGCGACGTCATCGAGGGTGCCGGCTCGGTCGACGAGTCGGCGATCACCGGCGAGTCCGCCCCCGTCATCCGCGAGGCCGGCGGCGACCGTTCGGCGGTCACCGGCGGCACTCGGCTCCTCTCGGATCGTCTCGTCGTCCAGGTCACCCAGGAGCCGGGCAAGTCGTTCCTCGATCGCATGATCGCGCTCGTCGAGGGGGCCTCGCGACGGAAGACGCCGAACGAGGTCGCTCTCAACGTCCTCCTCGTCGGCCTGACCATCGCCTTCCTGTTCGCCGTCGTGACCCTGACGCCGTTCGCCGTCTACGCCAACACCGAGATCACGACGACGGTGTCGATCGCGCTGCTCGTCGCACTCATCCCCACGACGATCGGCGGTCTGCTCTCTGCGATCGGCATCTCCGGGATGGACAGGCTCGTCCAGCGCAACGTCCTCGCCATGTCGGGTCGCGCCGTGGAGGCTGCCGGCGACGTCGACGTCCTGCTCCTCGACAAGACCGGCACGATCACGCTCGGAAATCGTCAGGCGGCGGAATTCCTGCCTGTCGACGGCGTGGACGAGAGGGAGCTTGCCGAAGCAGCGCAGTTCTCGTCGCTTGCGGACGAGACCCCTGAGGGCCGGTCGATCGTGGTGCTCGCGAAAGAGCAGTACGGGATTCGCGAACGTCGGCTTTCGGACGGCGAGGCGACATTCATCCCGTTCACGGCCACGACCCGGATGAGTGGGGTCGACCTGAACGGACAGCACGTTCGCAAGGGCGCACCGGATGCGGTCAAGGCGTTCATCGCCGAGAACGGCGGCCGGACACCGCCCGAGCTCGACGCCCTCGTCCAGCGCGTCGCCGAGTCCGGCGGGACACCGCTCGTGGTCGCGCGCGACAGCTTCGCCCTCGGCGTCGTCCACCTCAAGGACATCGTCAAGGGAGGCATGGAGGAACGCTTCGACGAGTTGCGACGCATGGGAATCCGCACGGTGATGATCACCGGGGACAACCCCGTGACGGCGGCCGTGATCGCACAGGAGGCCGGGGTCGACGACTTCCTTGCAGAGGCGACGCCCGAGGCAAAGCTCGCGCTGATCAAGGACGAGCAGGCGAAGGGCCGCATGGTGGCGATGACGGGCGACGGGACGAACGACGCTCCGGCTCTCGCCCAGTCAGACGTCGGCGTCGCGATGAACACGGGCACGGCCGCCGCCAAGGAAGCCGGCAACATGGTCGACCTCGACTCGAATCCCACGAAGCTGATCGAGATCGTCGAGGTCGGAAAGCAGTTGCTCATGACGCGCGGAGCGTTGACGACGTTCTCCATCGCCAACGACGTCGCGAAGTACTTCGCGATCCTGCCGGCGATCTTCGCCGCCACCTACGCTGCTGCGGGTCAGTCGACCGGGCCTCTCGACTCCCTCAACGTCATGCAGCTCGGGAGCCCTGAGAGCGCGATCCTTTCCGCCGTGATCTTCAACGCCCTGATCATCCTGGCGCTCGTTCCGCTTGCGCTGAAGGGCGTGAAGTACCGCGCGATCGGCGCAACGGCACTGCTGCGCCGCAACATCCTCATCTACGGCGTGGGCGGCCTGATCGCGCCGTTCGTCGGCATCAAGCTGATCGACCTCGTCATCCACAACCTCTTCGGCGCCTGAGCCGCGTAGGCTAAGCGCCGTGCGCGGGCGCTACCGGATCCTGCTCGGTGCGGCGGCGGGCGTCGGCAAGACGTACCGGATGCTGCAGGAGGGCCACCAGGCGAAGAGCGAGGGGGTCGACGTCGTCATCGGCTACCTCGAGCCGCATGCGCGCCCCGACACGGCCGCTCAGGCGGACGGGCTCGAGGCGCTTCCCCGCCGTCGGATCGAGCATCGTGGCCTCGAGCTGGAGGAGATGGACGTCGACGCCGTCATCCAGCGCGCCCCGGAGCTCGCGCTGATCGACGAGCTGGCCCACACGAACGCACCCGGCTCACGAAATGCCAAGCGCTACGAGGACATCGACGAGGTGCTCGCCGCGGGCATCGACGTGATCTCCACGGTCAACGTCCAACACCTGGAGAGCCTGAACGACGCGATCTTCGAGTTGACCGGCACCCGCGTTCGCGAGACCTTCCCCGACGGCGTCCTCGACCAGGCCGACGCGGTCGTCCTCGTCGACCTGACACCGGAGGAGCTTCAGCAACGTCTCCAGGCGGGCAAGATCTATGCGCCGGACAGGGTCGACGCGGCCCTCATGAACTTCTTCCGAATCGACAGGCTCGCGTCGCTCCGTGAGCTTGCGCTGCGTGAGGTCGCCGAGGACGTCGAGGCTCGCCGCCACCCCACCGTGCTCGACCCGGATGGTGAGCGCCCGCTCGCCGAACGCATCCTCGCGCTCGTGACACCGCAGGAGCGCTCGCAGCGGCTCGTGCGCAGAGCCTGGCGCTCGGCCCAGCGCCTCGGGACAGAGATCGACATCCTGTGGATTCGCCGCCCCGACTCCAAGCTCTCCGACGCCGAACGGGAGGCGCTGGCCGCGCTTCGCCGGCTCGGGGTCGTTCTCGGGGCGCACTTCCTCGAGGAGGAGGCGGACGACATCGTCGCGGCAGTTCGCGAAGTCGCACGAGACCGCGGATCGACCTACGTGTTCATCGGAACGCCGGACGGCCGGAGATCGGAGGAGGTTCTGCGCGGGTCGCTCGTGATGCGACTCGTGCGAGCACTCCCCGGGATCGACATCCGGATCGTCGCCGACCCGGCCAAGCGGGAGAACGACGCGGCTAGCGAAGCTCGCTGAATCCCTCGGCGCGCTTCGTCTCCCCGGCGACGACGAGGATGTCACCCTCCTTCACCACCGTGTCAGGCGTCGCGTACGTGAACGTTCCGTCCTCGGGCTTGATGCAGACCACCGTGATCCCGTAGCGACGGCGTACCTCCGCCTGGGCGAGGGTCTTCCCGACGATCTCGCTCGGTGCCGTCGTCTCGACGAGCGCGAAGCCCGGGTCGAGCTGGATGTAGTCGATCGTCCGGCCGGTGACGGTGTGCGCCACTCTCACCCCCATGTCGCGCTCGGGGAACACCACGCGGTGTGCACCCACCCGCTGGAGGATCTTCCCGTGGGCCTGCGTGATCGCCTTGGCGACGATCCGGGGGACGTTCATGTCAGCGATCGCCGACGTCGTCAGGATGCTCGCCTCGATGTCGGTTCCGATCGCCACGATCGCAGTGCGGAAGTCGCCTGCCCCGAGCTCCTTGAGGGCCGCGGGATCCGTGGTGTCGGCCTGGACGACGTGGGTGAGGATGCCCGCGTGATCCTGCACGGCCTTCGGGTCGGCATCGGCGCCGAGGACCTCGTGCCCGAGCTTCATCAGCTCGGTTGCAAGGGCTCCGCCGAACCTGCCGAGACCGCAGACCAGGAACTCCTGCTCCCTAGCCAATGATCGGCCGACCCTCTGCGAACCTGGTGCGCCGCTGCCGCTCACGGAGCGCAAGCGCAAGCCCGAGCGTGTGAGGCCCGGTACGGCCGAGATACATGAGCACGATCAACGCAATCTGTCCCGCACCCGGGAGCTTCGGGGTGATCCCGGTGGAGAGGCCGACTGTACCGAAAGCGGAGGCGGACTCGAAGAGCGTCTGGGTGACGTTGAACGGGCTGACGACGATCAGGACGAGCGTGCAGATGAGAACGCCGGCAAGCGCGATCAGGGTGACGGTCAGCGCCTGACGCTGCGCGCTCGCCGGAATCCGGCGGCCGAACGAGTTGACCTCGGGCTCACCTCTGATCTCCGCCCACACCATCAGCGCGAGTAGGGCCAGTGTCGTCACCTTGATCCCACCGCCGGTGGAGGCGCTCCCGGCGCCGACGAACATGAGCGCCGTCTGCGAGAGAAGCGTCTCGTCCGTCATCGCGCCGTAGTCGAGCGAGTTGAAGCCGGCCGTTCGTGGCATCACGCCCTGGAAGAAGCTGGCGAGAAGCTTGCCCGGGGTGTCGAGCATGCCGAGCGTCTTGGCGTTCCCCCACTCGAAGACGAGCACCGTGCCGAAGCCGATCACGAGCAGCAGAGCCGTCATCACGAGGGTGAGCTTCGTGTGCAGCGACCAGCGTTTCGGCCTTACGATCTCCCGCCGGAGCTCCAGCCAGACGGGAAAGCCGAGTCCGCCGGCGATGATGGCGAAGGCGATCGCGAGCGAGATCCAGCCGTCCGTCACGAAGCCGACGATGCTGTCGCTCCAGAGGGCGAAACCCGCGTTGTTGAACGCCGAGACCGCAGTGAAGATCCCGTGGTAGATCGCGGAACCGGCCGAATAGTCGTAGTGCGCCGCCAGCCGAACCATGATCACGAGTGCGGCCAGCGACTCGAAGAGGATCGTGAAGCCGGCAACCCCACGCAGGATCCGTCGGACGTCGCCGAGGTCGAGCGCACCCGTTTCCGCCTGCGCGAGTAGCCGGGTCTTCAGCCCGAGCCGCCGGACGACGACGAGGGCGAGCACGGAGGCAAGCGTCATGATCCCGAAGCCGCCGATCTGGATCAACCCGAGTATCACGACCTGGCCGAAGTGGCTCCAGTAGACGGGGGTGTCGACGACGATGAGGCCGGTGACGCAGATGGCGGACGTCGAGGTGAACGCCGCGGTGAGGAACGAGGCGGCCCCTGGGCCGGCAGTCGCGATCGGGAGCGAGAGCAGACCGGCTCCGATCAGGATCCCGATGGCGAAGGCGACGACGACCAGCCGGGCGGGATGGTCGAGTCGGAGGGTCTTAAGCACGCCAGTACCGCCGGGTCAGCAGCACGGCAATCGGGATGATCTCGAGCCGTCCCGCCCACATGAGCAGGATCATGACGATCTTGGCGAACGGACTGAACGGGTCGAACGACCCGAACGGCCCGGCGAAGCCGAACCCTGGGCCGACGTTTCCGAGGGTCGTCGCCGCTGCACCCATTGCATCGAGGGCGGTCACATCGAGACCCGCGCGCGCCGACTCGATCGTCAGGACCAGCGTGCCCGCAAGGAAGAGGCCGATATAGATCACACCGAACGCCAGGATCGCCCGCAGCGTCCGCTCGTCGACGACGCGGCCGTTGAGCCTGATCGGCAGGACGGCCTCCCGGTGCACCGTCTGGTCGAGCTCGCGCCGCAGGATCTTCGCGATCAGGATGTGCCGCACGACCTTGATCGCACCGCCCGTCGAACCGGCGCAGCCGCCGATCAGCATCACGGCCACGAGGGTCAGCGACGTCAGCACCGTCCAGTCCACGAAGTTGGCGCTCGCGTAGCCCGTCGTCGTCATCATCGAGACGATCTGGAAGACCGACTGGCGGACGGCGGTCTCGCCGGCGGAGTAGATGTCCGCCCTCAGCAGCTCGAGGAAGAGGATGAGCGATGCGACGAGGATGATCACGATGTAGGCGCGGAACTCCTCGTCGCGCAACGGGTTGAAGCGTTTTCGCAGAACGCGGTAGTGGAGCGCAAAGCTCGCGCCGGCAAGCACCATGAAGACCACCATCACCCACTGGCTCGCGGCCGCGAACGGCTCCACGGAGTGCCCCTGAGGCGAGAATCCTCCTGTCGGAAGCGTCGTGAACGCGTGGGCCGCGGCCTGGTACGGCGTCATCAGCGAATCGATCGCCGACCCAGCCGAAGATCGACAGGATCAGGATCATGAGGGCGGTCAGGCCGACGTACAGAAGCCACAGCCGCCGCGCGGTCGTCCTGATCGACGACGCCAGCGGCTCGTATTCGGGGCCTGGCATCTCCGACTCGACGAGCGCGCGGCCGCCGCCGACGCGGAGGCGCGGCAGGATCGCCAGGCTGAGGACCACGATGCCCATGCCGCCGAGCCACTGGGAGAAGCAGCGCCAGAGGCTCATCGTCTGATTGAGCGCGGGAATGTCCGTGAGCACGCTCGCCCCGGTGGTCGTCATCCCCGACATCGACTCGAAGTACGCGTCCACCGGGGACCGCAGCTGGGCCTCGCCGAACATGTAGGACACCGAGATCGAGAGCGCCGACAGCGCCCAGGTGAGCGAGACGACCAGGAATCCCTCCCTGGCGCCGATCGACTCTCCGCCGATCGTGAGCCGCTCCAGGCCGAAGCCGAACGCCGCCGTGATCGCGCCCGCCGCAACGAACGGCCAGATCGGATCGCCGTACCCGAGGCCGACGGCAATGGGGAAGAGGAACGCCAGGCTGAAGTACTTGACCATGCGCCCGACGAGGTTGAGTGCGCCGCTGATATCGACGCCGACGGCCGGCCGCTGGGTGCGGCGCAGCCGAACGACGTCACTCGTCACAGCGCCCGCTCGACCTGGTGAACGCGGTCGGCCTCGGCGAAGATGATCGCCCGGTCGCCCGCCAGGAGCATGTCGTCGCCGTGGGGGAAGATCGCCATATTGCCCCGGACGATCGCCCCGATCAGGGAGCCGGTCATCGGCAGATCGCGAAAGGGCTTCCCGAGGAAGGCGGAGTCCTCACGTACGGTGATGTCGAGGATCTCGAAGCGATCGCCCTCGATCATCGCCATCTGGTGAATCCGTGGGTCGTGCGCGAAGCGAACGATCTCCTCGGCGGTCACCATGCGGGGATTGATGACGATGTCCACCCCGGCGCGCTCGAGGATCGGGACGGAGGCGGGTTCCGTGACGACGGCGACCGTGAGCGGAACACCGTGCAGCTTCATCAGCGTCGCGGCGTAGAGGTTCTTCTCGTCGGTCGGGAGAGCCAGGATGGCGGCCTGGGCCCTCCCGATCCGCTCGCGCTCGATGAACTCGGCGTTCGCAGAGGTGGCGTTGAAGACACGAGCGCCGGGGAGCTCTTCGGCGACCCAGCGCGCGCGCTCGGCGTTCGCCTCCACGATGCGGACACGGGCTCCTTCCTCCAGGAGGACGCGGGCAACTGCCACCCCGGTGTCCCCGGCTCCGAAGATCACCACGTCGTCGGCACGGGTCCTTCCGTGCGAGAGGATCTCGCTCCATGCGCGCGCCGCCTCGGGCGAGCCGATGATGATCACGCGGTCGCCGGCCTGGATCGACTCCTCCCCGCGCGGGACGATCATCCGGTCGCCCCGGATGATGCTCGCGACCTTGGAGTCCGAGGGGATCACCGCGTTCCGCAAGGGTTGGCCGACGATCTCGTCGGTCTCGGCTCCGATCGGCACGTCGAACTCGACCATGAGCACCTGACCCTCGGCGAAGACGTCGGTCTGCCTCGCAGCCGGAATTCCGACGATGCGCGCGATCGCATTCGCCGTCTCGAGCTCGGACGAGACGACGAAGTCGACGTCGAGCTGGCGCTCCCGCCAGACTTCGAGGTACTCGACGTTCTGCGTCCGGACGATCGTTCGAGCACCGGGCGCGAGCCGTTCGGCAAGGATGCCGGCGACGATGTTGACCTCGTCACGGGACGTGCACGCGATCACGAGGTCGGCTCCGACAATCCCTGCCTCCTGGAGAACGCGGCGGCTCGCACCGTTACCCTCGAGCGTCAGGACCTCGTACCGGTAGGAGAGCGCGCTGAGCTTGGCCGGATCGGTATCGATCACGGTGATCGAGTGCTCGCCGTGGAGCGCCTCGATGATGGTCGTCCCGACCTGGCCTGCCCCGATGACGAGGATCTTCACAGGCGGAGATTGTGCATCATCAGCGCGATGCAATTCAGGACAAGGCAGTGATCGAGGCCGTGGTCTTCGACATGGACGGGGTCCTCCTCGACTCCGAGGCCGTCTGGGACGCCGTTCGCGAGGGGCTGGTGCGCGAGCGCGGGGGACGCTGGCATGAGGGAGCTCAGCGGGACATGATGGGGATGAGCGCTCCGGAGTGGTCGCGCTACATGCACGAGGAGCTTGGCCTCCGGGAATCGCCGGCCGAGATCGACGACGAGGTCGTTCACCGGATGGTCGCGTCCTACCGCGAGCACCTCCCGCTGATTCCGGGCGCGATCGAGGCTGTCGCGGGCGTCGCGGCCCGCTGGCCGCTCGGCCTCGCATCGTCGTCGAACCGGCCGCTGATCGATCTCGCGCTCGAGCTCGCCGGGCTCGCGTCGACGTTTCAGGTGACCGTGTCGTCCGAGGAAGTCGCCCGCGGGAAGCCCGCGCCCGACGTCTACCTCGAATGCGTGCGCCGGATGGGTGTCGCCCCGGCGAATGCAGCGGCCATCGAGGACTCACACAACGGGATTCTTGCCGCACGAGCGGCCGGGATGCGCGTCATCGCCATCCCGAACCCGTCGTTCCCACCGCGCCGTGACGCTCTCGCGGAAGCGGACGTCGTGCTCGGCTCGATCGCCGAGCTGACGCCGGATGTGATCTCCGCGTAGCCGCTACTCGACGCGGCCGAGCAGCACGCAGCCGTTGTGGCCGCCGAGGCCCATCGCATTCGAGAGAGCGACGTCGATATCAGCCTCTCTCGCCACGTTCGGAACGTAGTCGAGATCGCAATCCGGATCGGGCTCGTGGTAGTTGATCGTCGGCGGGATCACGCGGTGGTGGATCGCGAGGGCACACATGATGGCCTCGACAGCGCCTGCCGCGCCGAGTAGATGGCCCATCGTCGACTTGGTCGAGGAGACCGCCAGGTCGTACGCACGCTTGCCGAAGACATCCTTGATCGCCTTCGTCTCCGCCATGTCCCCGAGCGGCGTCGACGTTCCGTGGGCATTGATGTAGTCGACCCGCGTCGAGTCGACCTCGGCCTGCTCCAGTGCGGCACGCATCATCTCTGCGACGCCCACCGACTCCGGATCCGGAGCAGCCATGTGGTACGCATCGTTCGAGGCGCCGTAGCCGAGCACCTCTGCGTAGATCGTCGCACCGCGGTCTCGCGCGTGGTCGAGCTCCTCGAGCATCACGATGCCTGCGCCCTCACCCATGACGAAGCCTGCGCGCGTCGCGTCGAACGGGCGGCACGCGAGGGCGGGATCGACGTCCTCGGCAACGAGACCCCGCATCGAGCAGAATCCGGCGAAGAAGAGCGGGTGGATGCACGCCTCCGTGCCGCCGGCAACCACCGCATCCGCGCCACCGTGACGGACGATGTCCGCCCCCATCCCGATCGCATGGGAACCGGTTGCACACGCCGACACGACGGCGTAGTTCGGGCCTCGCAGGCCGAGGGCGATCGCCACCTGGCCGCTCGCCGAGTCCGGAAGAACGTTCGGTAGAAACGACGGGGACACTCGAGCGGGCCCGCGCTCGAGAAGGACGTCGTACTGGCGCAGGAGCTCGTGGAGCCCGCCGATGCCAGAGCCGAGGACTACGCCGACCCGCTCGGGCCGGTAGCCGTTGATGCCCGCATCGCCGAGCGCCTCGTTGGCCGCCGAGAGGGCGAAGAGGATGTTGCGGTCGAGCCGCTTCATCTCCTTCGCAGCCGCAAGGCCGTTCGGGTCGAAGTCCTCCTTCACCTCGGCGGCGATATGGACCGGGTACTCGGAGGAGTCGAATGTCCGGATGAAGTCGACGCCGCTCCGCCCTTCGCGTGCTCCCTCCCACGTGGACTCGACGTCGTTCCCGAGCGGTGTTACCGCTCCCATCCCTGTGATCACAACTCTGCGCATGTTCCTTGCCTCTTAGACGGGCGACTCCGCCGCCCGGTTGCACACGAACGTCCGACCCCGCTGGCTGGGCCCTACAATCGAAAGAGTGGAGGAGACCAAGCCGATCACCGTTTCGCTCGAACCGCTCGACGACTACGTAGTCGTCGAGCCTGTCGACGAAGAGACGGAGACCCGCAGTGGACTCATCATACCTGCGAGTACCGAGGCCGGATGCCGCTCGGGGATCGTCACCGCCACCGGTCCAGACGCACAGGGCGTCGAGCCCGGCGACAAGATCCTCTTCCCGAAGGGCGCTGGATTCGACGTGCGGCTCGGCGGCGTGGCCGTCAAGGTGATCCGCCGTCACGAGCTGATCGCTCGCGTCCAGGACTGACCGATCGGATCACTCGTTCGGAGGATCGCGTACGCAGGAGGCGCGCCGATGACGGAGCTACCGCTTCCGACTCATCTTGACCCCGGGAGCCGAGAGACCCGTCGATGCCCGCGTCCCCGAGCGCGGAGAGAGGCGGGTCTCGCCTTGTGGGCCGGTCCGGAAACCCCACTACGTCCGGAGGCGGCGCGTGTCCCGTCCGCACCGGGTTTCCGGACAGGCCCTCATTCGGAGGCTGTTACGATGGCTGCCCACGGAGAAGTGGCCGAGTGGCTGAAGGCGGCGCCCTGCTAAGGCGTTAAGGGGGTAATAACCTCCTTCGAGGGTTCGAATCCCTCCTTCTCCGCTCGCTCTCTCGCTTCGTCGGAGGGGTGGCAGAGCGGTCGAATGCGGCGGTCTCGAAAACCGTTAGGGGCGGCTTCGTCCCTCGAGAGTTCAAATCTCTCCCCCTCCGCTCCCATTAGCCGGAAACCCGCATGGTTTACGCGGCTTCCGGCTACCCACACGGCCCTTTTCGACCCCTGTCTGTCAGTCCGTCAAAGTCCGTGAAAGTGCGTTGAAACGCGGCGTCATAGGCGCAAAATAGGCGCAAGGAACTCGGTGCGGAAGGGGCCGCCAGACCGTATGGCTCCATCAGCGTGTTCCGGGACGTTTGGGCCACTATCGGGCCACGGAGGGCCACGCCCCCCGGCCGCTCTTGCCGTCAACCCCGGGAACTCGCGAGTTGAAGAGCGTGCCGGGAGGCATCCCCGGAGTTCGCGACTGATGGCGGCATTCCCGCCGACCCGCCCCCATCTCCCGCCAAAGACAAGTTCGTCGGCGAGAGCCTCAGTTGAGGTTGTCTCCGGGTCATGTTCCGCGGATAGCGCCGCCGTGCCCGCCCTTCACACCGACCGCCGGGATACCCCGCAACTGACGGGCGTCCCCTAAGCCGTACACCTTGACGCCGCCCTTGTCGGGTGGCGGGAGGTCGCCGCCGGTCGCGAGCACGATTGCGGCGACCCGTTGCTCCTGCTCGCACCGCTCCTTGTACGCTCGAGCGTAGGCGGCGAGCGGGCCTTCGCCTTGGCGGCCGAGGGGTTGCCTCACCGCTCTACCGCTCTCATGCCTGCGGGCCATCCTACGCCGATCGTGGCCGGGTGTTTGGGATCGCCTCTTCCGGGAACTCATCGTGTAGCCTCGAGCCGTCCACATCACCGAGTGCTCCCGGGGACGCGGCTGGGCGGTTCGGGGCCACTACCGGGGGCTGGCGGCGATGACTTCGGGTCATAACGGGTTAAGGTCTTGTGACCATGACCGGCGAGGTTGCCTGGCACGAGGAGTGCCCTGGCTGCGGGCGCACATGGGTTGTCGAGGGCGACCCTAGTCCGCGTGCGGTTGTGTGCGTATGCGGTGAGGTCTTCGAGATGCCGACTCGCGACGCGCGTCGCGAGGAGTCCGTTATCGATCTCAGCGCCTACCGCGAGGGCTCCCATCCGGTCGAATAGAGGAGGAGCGGGAGCGGCGTTGCTTGAGAGTCTCGGGGCCAACCGTTTACCCTCGCCGCTGGGCGCGGCCGCTCCCGCCCTGACACGATCTTACCCCCGCGCCACCGATCCTAGCCCGCGCGACAGGAGGACACGGACACCCGCGTGTTTCGCGCTGGCGTCCGTGGGTTTGGGCTTCGTGATCGGCGGGTAGAAACGTAATAGGCGTGGGCCTCCTCCCTCGCCCCTCTCACCTAGCCAGCCAGGGACGTCCGCACACCTGGCTGGCTTCTCTGTGACGTGCCTCGGGCGGCTTCTGGAAAAGGCTCATTCCCTTGATGCCGTTTGGGGGTCTTGATGGCCTAGGGGCCAACGACCTGGCATTCGGATGCGTTCGGGGTCGCGTTGAACGCCGCCACCTCAGTCTGCTGGCCGAAGTCGGCGTTCGCGTCCGTCACGAAGTTGTCGGTGAAGGAGCCCGACCCGTTGCATTGGACGGTGACCGTCGAGCTGTGGGCGGTGGTGGCGGGGGGCCTAGTCGCCGGAGGTTTAGTCGAAGGGGGTGACGCCGCGGCAGGCAGGGCGTACGCGCCCGATATCAGCGTCAGAGCGCTGATCATGACGATTGCACGATTCCTCATCGGTGCTCTCCTTGTCAGCAGTGGGCCGGCACACTCGCTGGGCGGCTGAACGAGTATGACACGGCAGGGACGGCCACGAAACATGGGGTCAAGGGCGTCTTGTAGCATCGACGCCTCGACCGGCCGGCACTGCCACTGCCGCAACGGAGGATGTTGAAAGGCCATACAGGAGGCTGAAGTGGATCAACGAGCGGCCACACAGGATCCTCCGGGCCAATCTGTACGACTTCGGTCACCAGGACGCACCCAGACCTTGCGCGACGTTTGGCGTCGACGGTCGGCTCCGGAGGAATTCTCAGAAGGTGCCGTCGACCTCGACTGCGGTGAGTCGGATCTGGGTTGTGTCTTGCGTGCCGACGGCGGTGTAGGCCCAGCGGAGTCGCACCTGTGCGCCGTCCCAGAGTGCTTTCGTTCCGCCGACGAGGCCGGTGAATGGGATGCCGGAGATCGTGGTGTTTCGCCTCGACATGGGCGGCGACGAACCCCCGACCGCTCCCGAGACCGTCGCGCCGGATACCGTCGCACCGACGCCCGCCCTTGGAACCGAATGACCACCGCGGCCGACACCGACTAGGCGTGACGGCAGAGATCGCTTGGGAACTGCCAGGCGTCTGGCTCATCGTCAAAGGATTCAAGCCGTCTCCGATCCTCTCGGGGGTCGAGCTCGGCATCGAGCTGCCCGCCTGAACCGGCCGGCCTGTGACACTTCGTCGCATGGGAGACGCGCCGCCGGAGCCGGACCTGAGTCGCGCGCCCCGGTCCGTCCCCCCGCGCGTTGTCGACGTCGTCCTGATCGCCCTCGCAGCCCTGTTCTGGGCGGCAATGGTTGCCGACAACGTCGTCAACTCCGAGGACGCGTGGGATGCGCACACAATCGCAGCCATTGCTCTCCTGCCATCTGTCGTCGCTTTGTGGTGGCGCCGTCGACACCCAGTCCGCGTGCTTTCGATCTCGCTCGCGATGACACTGGCGGCAGACCCATACGCCGCTGTCTTCGTCATCTTCGCTCTGCACTCGACGGCATCGCGGGTGTCCCAGCGCAGGGCCATCCTCGCGTGGATCGCCTCGATGGGCGCCCTCCTGGCCGGACACGCGATCTGGAACGGCACGCCGGCCTGGGACGACGCCGTGATCATCGTCATCGGCACGGCGATCGTGACGGCGCTCGGCCTCTACACAGGAGCCCGGAGAGCGTACTTCGAGCGGCTGCGGGAACGGGCACTCTTCGCCCGCGCACTCGCCTCGTTCCTACCAGCCGGCGTGGCCGAGCTGATCGAGGCATCCCCATCGGCGCTCTCCCTCGAGGAGGAGATCGAGGCGACCGTACTCTTCTCCGACATTCGCGGCTTCTCCGCCGTGGCGGAGCAGCTGTCCCCGAGGGCCGTCGCCGACGTGATCGGACGCCACGCAACGGCGATGGCCGAGGTCGTCTTCGCGCATGGCGGGATGCTCGACAAGTTCGCCGGGGACGGCGTGATGGCCGTCTTCGGCGCCCCGAAGCCGATGCCCGGCGACGCTGACCGGGCGATCTCCTGCGCCGTCGCGATGCAACGCCGCCAGTCCGAGCTCAACGCGGAGGCTCCCGAAGGTGACTTCCCACTAACCGAGATCGGGATCGGGGTCAACACCGGCTTCGTGATCGCCGGGACGGTCGGCGGCGCGGGCCGATTCGACTACACCGTGATCGGTGATGCCGTGAACGTCGCACAGCGGCTCCAGAGCGAAGCGGGCCCGGGTGAGATCTTGATTTCCGCGGCCACCGCCGTCAACTGCACCTGGCCGCAGGCAGAGGCCGTCGGCGCCCGCCAGCTGAAGGGCCGCACGGAGCCCGTCGACGTCTTCCGGATCGGCTGGGAAGGCGGCGGCTGAGCGGCCGGCACGGCCGGCTGCGACCGGAGCTGCCCCTCTGTAGGCGGCCCCGAGTTGAACCCCTCGACGTAGAGCCGCCGGACGAGTTCCTTGTCGTCGCCAGCGGGGCGCCGGTCATTCCAGCCGTCCGACCGTCACTTGGCGGGGGTGGCTCGCCTGCCTCTCGCCTGCTTGGCCGGCACGACGGGTTTTGGAGGCTCCGCGGGAGTCGGGGTGGTTCGCCACTTGAGCTCGATCTCGAGCTCCGTCTCGTCATCCTCGATCTCGACTTCGAGCTCGACCCTCACTTCGTCCGCAACGGAAAGCGAGAGCTTCTCGCCTTCTCGCTCCAGTTCGAACGAGCCGTCGGAGCCGAGCGCCTTCGCGATCGCCGAAAGCCAGGCAGCCGCCTCTTTCCGGGTCAGGGCTTCCTTCTTCTCGAACTTGAACTCCGGCATCATCTTCCTTCCTGGTCAGGGCGACACCGCAGCGCCGCTCGTGGACGTGAGAGTTCGGACCTACTCTAGTGCGGCGATTGGTACCCGCACGTCGACCGGGGTGGACGTACGGTTATCCTCCTGCCCTCTTGTCCGTCAGGGCCTTGGTCGCGATGAGCTCTCGTAACGACGTGATCGGCTTGCGGCGATGACGCGGCGGTTTGCGCATGCGTGTGCTGTGCATCCGTGGCGCACGATTGCCGGATGGGTCGTGGTGGTGATCGCGTCGTTTCTCGTGGTCGCGGTCCTGCTCGGCGACGCTCTGACCGGCACGGGGGATGTCACGACGCAGACGGAGTCGAAGCAGGCGAACGAGATCCTTGGCAGGCGCCTCGATCGCGGGCCGTCGTACAGCGAGATCGTCATCGTCCGTTCGCCGACCCGGACCGTCGATGAGCCGGGGTTTCGGGCCGAAGTCGAGAGGCTCGTACACGAGGGTACGGCGGCCGGCGTTGCGGCCGATGTGCGCTCGTACTACGACGTCGGTGACGAGTCGCTGGTGTCAACTGACCGGCATGCGCTGGTCGTTCCGCTCAGCGTCGATTCGGATGACATCGACGCTCTGGTCGGCGTCGTCGAGTCGGCGGACGGCCGTGACGGGTTCGAGGTCGGGATCACCGGAAGCGAGACCGCTGATGCCGATTTCGAGACGCTCTCGCAGGAGGATCTCGAGCACGGGGAGCTCTATTTCGGTGCGCCAGCTGCGCTGGTGATTCTGCTGCTCGTGTTCGGCGCGGTGGTCGCCGGCCTGGTCCCGATCCTCGTGGCGGTGCTGTCGATCGTGGTCGCACTTGCGCTGACGGCGCTCGTCGGGCAGGCCACCGAGCTCTCGACATTCGTCGTGAACATGATCACGGGCATGGGCCTCGCTCTCGGGATCGACTACTCGCTCTTCATCCTTTCGCGCTACAGGGAGGAGCGCAGCCGTGGCCGCGAGAAGATCGACGCGATCGTCGCGGCCGGAGCGACTGCCAGCCGGGCGGTGCTGGTCAGTGGGCTGGCTTTCGTGCTCGCGATGATCGGGATGGTGCTCGTCCCGGACACGATCCTGCGCAGCCTCGCGGTCGGTGCCATGCTCGTCGGAATCGTCTCGGTTGCGGCCGCGCTGACACTGCTGCCTGCTGTGCTGAGCCTGCTCGGCGATCGCGTCAACGCCCTTCGCATCCCCATCGTCGGACGTGGCCTCGCCACAGGGAGAGCGGGTGCCGAGGGGCGCTTCTGGTCGGCGATCGTGAGGCGAGTCGTGCATGCGCCGCTCGTCAGCCTGCTCCTCTCTGCCGGCATCCTGATCGCGCTGGCCGTGCCTGTCCTCGATCTCGATCGTGGGAACTCCGGTGTGAGCACGCTGCCAGACCGATTCGCCGCCAAGCAGGGAGTCCTTCTCCTGGAGCGTTCCTTCCCGCAGCTCAGCGCCGACCCGGCGAGGATCGTCATCGACGGCGACGCCGGCTCGCCGGCCGTCCAGGATGCGACCGAACGGCTGATCACCTCGCTCGAAGGGCGGCCGCCCTTCGGCCCCGCAGTTGTGGAGCAGAACGACGCGGGAGACCTCACCGTCGTGACGGTGCCGGTCGGAGTGGACGCGGATTCGAAGGTAGCCGTAGATGCGGTGCGGGATCTCCGGGCCGATCTCATACCGAAGGCGTTCGCCGGCGTCGATGTCAACGTCCTCGTTGCGGGCCAGGCCGCAGAGGGTGTCGACTATTTCGACGTGATCGCGACCTGGCTCCCGATCGTCTTCGTATTCGTTCTCGGAATGAGCTTCATCCTGCTCACGCTCGCCTTCCGCTCGATTGCCGTGGCGGCAGTGGCGGTCGTCCTCAATCTGCTCGCTGTCGGCGCCGCGTACGGCCTGCTCGTCCTCGTCTTCCAGAAAGGGTACGGGGCAGATTTCTTCGGCTTCCAACAGGTCGACGCAATCGATGCGTGGGTCCCGCTCTTCCTCTTCTCTGTCCTGTTCGGCCTCTCTATGGACTACCAGGTCTTACTCCTGTCGCGGATCAAGGAGCGGCGAGACCAGACCGGTGACACGCGCGGGGCAGTGATCTACGGCGTTGGCTCCACGGCACGCCTGATCACCGGAGCGGCGCTGATCATCGTCGCCGTCTTCGCCGGCTTCGCCGCCGGCGACCTTGCCGCCTTCCAGCAGATGGGCTTCGGAGTCGCCGTCGCCCTCCTCATAGACGCGACGATCGTTCGCTCTGTCCTGATGCCCGCCGCGCTCACCCTTCTCGGGGAACGCGCCTGGTACCTGCCCCAGTGGCTCGGCTGGCTACCGCGCCTGGACGCCGAAGGACGTCGCGCCGCGGAGTAGCCCGCCTGCGGCGGATGTCCTTTTCGTCTAGCCTGGCCGAGGGCGATGGATCCCCTTTTCCTCACGCTCCTGCCCCT
Organism: uncultured Thermoleophilia bacterium; assembly: GCA_963710975.1. GTDB lineage: Bacteria > Actinomycetota > Thermoleophilia > Gaiellales > Gaiellaceae > JBBQXH01. The sequence continues at coordinate 580,242 of CAVQCG010000001.1, forward strand.
CATGCTCCTCAAGGTGGTCGCCCTCGGGCTGGTGCTCTGGTGGACGATGCGTCACCCGCCGTCTGACGGAGAATCGGACGAAGGCTGGGGTTCGGGACCGGGACGGTACCCCGATCCCCCCGCTCCCCGAAGACCGCCCGGCATCCGCGCGCGCTCTCCTCGGAGCCCGCACGGCTCCCCGCTTCGCCGCCCGGCCATGATGCGGGCAGCCAGGAGCAGAGGGCCGCGCCGGTTTTCGAGATAGATCGCTAGTCGAGCTGCGCGAGCTCGACCGTCAGGTTGACGGTGCCTACCGTGATCGTGCCGACGTGCTCTGCTGGAACGTACCGAGGCGCGTGGACATGGCTCGCGGCGACCGACAGGCCGTCGAAGATGTCTCGCGCTTGATCGCCAAGCACCTCGAGGACATGCCCGACCGCTGCGCCGTCGGCAGCAAGGACATGCCAGCCTTTCTCGATCAGGAGCCACGAAACGGGATCGCTCATCGCAATCGATCGTACCCTGCTATACAGAAGGGCGCGCACCGCGCGTTCGCAGCTCGGAGAGGTGTCCGAGTTGGCCTAAGGAGCGCGACTGGAAATCGCGTACCCGGTCACAAGCTGGGTCGCGGGTTCGAATCCCGCCCTCTCCGCTCCTCCCGCGTCCCCCTGGGGCCGCGGGAGCCTACCCCCCGGTCGACTGAACGACGTACGCGGCGACGTTCTGGATCTGGCCGGCCGTCAGGAGCCCGTCCTTCCCGAATGCGGGCATGACACCCTTGCCGTTCGTAGCGCGGTCGACGACCAGGTCGAACGGTGGCTTGGCATCGTCGAGATTGGGTCCGACGTTCCCGGTCGCTCCCGCCGCAGCAAGCGTGTGACAGCTCCCGCAGCCGGCCGACTCGAAGACCGCCGCCCCTGCCGCGGCGTCTCCCTGCGAGGAGCCACCAGTCTCCACGGGAACGGCGGTCTCACCCGGAGGCACTGTCTCCGACGGAGCGGTGTCCGGGGCGGGTTCCGCAGGCTGCGTCTGGGCGGCCGGCTCCGCCTCGGGTTCGGCATCCTCGGAGCCGAAGACCACGACGGTGGTCAGCATGCCTGCCACGAGGAGGAGGGTGACGCCGAGGAAGATCCCGAGACGCTTCCCGGGAAAGCCCGGGTTGCGCTTGGGAACGACCATCGACACGGTGAGGCTGAACACCACGAGGACGGCCGCAACGACCGCGATGATCGCCTGATTCCTGTCCATCGCGGTGACTACGATACTGACTCGAGTGAGCCGCGTCCGAATCTACGTCGTGTCGGCCGTGGCCTTGTCGGTTGCGGTCCTTCTCGCCGCGGTCGGCTTCGGTGAGGTACCCGGTGGCCTCAGCGACTGGCAGGCGCTCGTTCTCGGCGTCGTCCAGGGGGCGACCGAGCTGCTGCCGATCTCGTCCTCCGGTCACCTGATCCTCGTCCCGTGGCTCTTCGACTGGACATACCTCGAGACACACGACTCCTTCAACCAGACGTTCGACGTCGCGCTTCATCTCGGCACGCTCGTCGCGGTCGTCGCCTACTTCTGGGCGGACATCCTGCGCCTTCTCGCCGCCCTCGGTCGCTCGATCGCACACCGCCGGATCGAGGACGGAGACGAGCGAATCGTGTGGTTCGTCGTGGTGGCCACGATCCCGGCGCTGATCATCGGAGCGGCGTTCGAGTCGGTCATCGCCGACCATCTCGGAGAGCCCTGGCAGATCGCGATCTTCCTCGCCGTCTTCGGAATCATCCTCTGGATCGCCGACCAGCAGCCCCAGCAGAAAGGCATGGCCGACCTCAACCTCCGACAGGCGCTCGTCATGGGATTTGCGCAATGCCTCGCGCTCATGCCGGGCGTGTCTCGTTCCGGTATCACGATCACGGCGGGTCGCTTCATGAATCTCGACCGTGACTCGGCGGCTCGCTTCTCCTTCCTGCTCCTGATTCCGACCGTCCTCGGAGCGGTGATCTACAAGGGACTCAAAGACGTCGTCTTCGGAGACCTTCCCGATGGCTGGGTGGGGCCATTCGTGGTGGGCACCATCGCAGCCGCAGGAACCGGGCTTCTCGCCATCGCCGGCCTGCTCGGATACGTCCGGCGGCACAGCTACGCACCCTTCGTCATCTACCGGCTGATCGTCGCTGCGATCATCCTGCTGCTGATCGCCACCGGCGTTCGGTCGGCAACGTTCTGAGCCCGGAAACGGCCGGGGCGGACGTTAGCCTCACCGCGTGCGCCTCCCGACAGTCCGACCTTCGCCGTCGACCGATCCGCCGACGGGGTCGCTGCGCGCGAAGGTGCCCGCGGGCATCCTTCGGCTCGGCATCCTCTGCATCTTCGTCGCGCTCATCGGGATGGCGCGGCCGCGGCTCACACCGGAGGATGCAGGGCGCGTCGTCCTGATCTGCGGTCTCGTCACGCTCGGAGCCGCATTGCTCTTCGCCCTCGCGACCGCGCGCATCGCATCGCATCTTCCGGTGATCGCCGAGTCGCGCCGCGTCATCGACGCGCTGAGGGTCTTGCTCCGCCGGATCGGGCTTCCGCTGCTCGGGCTCGCGTTCTTCCTCTTCTGGACGTTCTTCTATCTCGGCGTCTGGTGGGCTCGGCCGGAGGGCGCGTTCACCGGAATCAGCGTGAATCCGCGCTTCTCGGATTTCTTCTACTACGCGGTCTCGACGGCCTTCATCGCACCTCCCGCCGACATCATCGCGAACTCGCGCGGTGCCCGTACCGGAACGATGATCGAGATGTTGACCGGGTTCGCGCTCGTGACGGCCTACATCGGAAGCCTCTTCGAATGGCCTCGCCGGCCGGGGTCGCCGCCAGGTTGACCACGCTCACAGGACGACTCCGTCGTGCCGATAGAGCATTGAGTGTCGGGCTTCAGGCTCATTCTCGGCGGCGTCGCCGTGGTTGCAATCGCTGCGATCACGCTGGGCGCGATGGGTCTCTCCGGGTTCATCGGAGACAAGCCCGCGCCCTCGGTCAGCTTCGCCGGGTCGCCGATTCAGGTCGACGGGCTGACAGTCCCGGCCCGAGCGGGGAGCGAGTACGTCGAGCTCGGGATCGACGGGTCGTTCCAGCCGCGATTCTGGCCAGGGGTCAACCTCGGATCGTCCGTCCCCGGGACGTTCCCCGGCGAGGTCGCGGCAACCCGGGCTGACTACGATCGCTGGCTTCCCGAGATGGCCGAGCTCGGGGTGAGGGCCATACGCGTCTACACGATCCTGCGGCCCGCGTTCTACGACGCGGTTCGTTCGTACAACCTCGCGCACCCGGACGCACCCATCTACGTGATCCACGGGATCTGGATCCCGGAGGACGAGTTCCTCGCGACCCAGAACGTGTACTCGCCCGAGGTCAACGACGAGTTTCGCGCAGAGATCGAACGGGCCGTCGACGTCGTCCACGGCGATGCCGATCTCCCGATCCAGCGCGGCCACGCGGGTGGGCAATACCGCAGTGACATCTCTCAGTGGGTTCTCGCCTGGGCCCTCGGTGTCGAATGGGATCCGACCGCGACGCTCGCGAGCGACCGGAAGAACGAAGGCACGCCCCCCTTCACGGGTCGGTACTTCCGGGCGTCGGCGGACGCGACTCCGATGGAAAGCTGGCTCGCGTCGATGCTCGATCACACCGCGGAGCTCGAGGCGGCGCGCGGCTGGTCACGCCCGCTGACGTTCACCAACTGGCTGACGACCGATCCCCTGGAGCATCCGTACGAGCCGTTCAAGAACGAAACGAAGGTCGCCGTCGATCCGATGCACGTGCAGGCGACCGATGCGTGGCCCGGCGGGTTCTTCGCCAGCTACCACGTCTACCCGTACTACCCGGACTTCCTCCGCCTGACACCCGAGTACCAGACCTACCAGCGGCCCCGTGACGGCGAAGTGGATCCGTATTCCGCCTACCTCCACGAGCTACGCGAGCACCACAAGGGCCAGGCCGTGATGGTCACCGAGTTCGCCGTCCCGAGCGGGATCGGCATCGCGCACCTCGGCCCCCTCGGTCGGGATCAGGGCGGTCACTCCGAAGAGGAGGCGGGCCAGATCAGCGCCGACATGATGCGTGACATCCGCGAAGAGGGCTTCGCCGGAGCGATGTACTTCATGTGGCTCGACGAGTGGTTCAAGTTCACGTGGAACACGGTCGACTACGAGATCCCGTGGGATCGTCGGCAGCTCTGGCGCAACACGCTCACGAACGAGGAGCATTTCGGGGTCATCGCAACCGACCCCGGGGTGTCTCGGGTCGCGCTGCTCGACGGCAACGACGAGGAGTGGCAGACGAACGGGAGCCAGGTCATCGCGGAGTCCCGCGGGCCTGTATCCGAAGTCCGCGCCGCGAAGGACGAGGAATTCCTCTACCTGCGCGTCCGCTTCGCCGAGCCTGACGCCTGGGAGAAGCAGCCCGTGAAGATCGGCTTCGACGTCCGCCCGGGGGAGAACGGCGGCATTCCGGAAACGAACGGAGCCTTCCCGGGCGCAGACGTCGTGGTCACCGTCGGCCCCGGCGACCAGGCTCGCATTTTCCAGGCCGCGTGGATCGACCCGATCTCCGTCCGCTGGGGCCTGAGGTTCGGATACGTGCCGGTCGATGCCGCGGAGGTCAAGGAAGGAAGCGGCTCCTGGGCGCCGATCCGGATGATCCTGAACAAGCCGTACACGGTTCCGATCACGGGCGAGGAGCGCGAGACGGAGCTACGCGACATCAGCCACCTCCACTTCGGGACGAGCGACCCGGAGGCAGAGGGCTTCGACGAGCGCAACCTCGTCTACGGCAAGGACACAGTCCTCGAGCTTCGCATCCCCTGGATGATGCTGACCTTCTCCGATCCGTCGAGCCGCCGTGTGTTCGTCCAGAACGAGGACGGAACGGTCTCGGACATGCAGATCGATCGAGTCGGAATCGGGATCTGGGCGGACGGTCAGTACACCCCGACGAACGGCTACTCCTGGGACGAGTGGGCAACAGTCAGCTGGAACGAGCGGCGCAAGGGGAACTGGAATCCTCTCCACGCCGCATTCGAGGAGACCGCCGCCCCGACGTCCGGCTCGGGCTAGGGGCCTGTCCGGAAACCCCGGTGCGGGTGGGACTCGCGCGTGAGGGTGCCTGGCAAGGACGCAGGAGACGGCGCTACCAGACAGGTAACGCTGTCTTCGAGGACGCCGCCAGGCATCCTCACGCGCCGCCTCCGGACGTGACGGGGTTTTCCGGACAGGCCGTGAGTTAGAGAGAGAGCTAGAAGAAGAGATATGAGAATGAGGTATGAAGAAAGGTAGGGGGAAGAGGAATAGAAGAAAGAGAGAAAGGATGATGAGAAATAGAATGTATGGAAGGTGATGAAGAGGGAAAGGTATATAGAGGATAATAGCGGATGAGAGAAGGAGAGGGAGAAAGGATAAGAATGGATATGAGAGGGTGAATTATTGAAAGTGGATATATAGAGGAATAAGTGAGATAAAAAAAGAGTGGATAAGGAGTGAGAGGTGATAGCTAAGTAGATAAGAAAAGGAAAGAAGAGAAGACGAGGGTAAGAGAGGACTACGTGCAAGAGATCGTCGACGACGACTCCGGACTGGCGTACGCCGAGAAAAGACGAGGGAGAGAGGGAGACGGCGGCGGCGTAACACGAGCGGGCAAACAGCTACTACAGCAGCGACGGGATCGCAGGGAAAACGGCTGAAGACGGACAACGCCTGGGCCTACAACACGGAGGCGCGCGGTTAAGCGAACTACTGACATGACCTAGAGCGCCACCTCGAACGGCGCTTACGTCACGCTCGTCACAGCCTCGATCGTCGCGTTGCCGAGCAACTCGGTCAGGACGAGGCTCCCGTCGCGCAGCCGAAAGACCGCCGATTCCGTGATCACCGTGTCGGCGACACCACGTGCGGTGAGCGGGTAGGTGCATTCGGGCACGATCTTCGGCTCCCCGTTCGAGCTGGTTGCCGTCATCGTGACGACCACCCGCTTCGCACCGACCACGAGGTCCATCGCCCCACCCACTCCGAGGACGTTCCGGCCGGGAACCGCCCAGTTGGCGATGTCACCGGCCGCGCCCACCTGGAGCGCCCCCAACACCGCGACGTCCACGTGCCCGCCACGGATCATCGCGAACGACGAGGCGCTGTCGAAGTAGGCGGCTCCACGAAGCGCGGTCACCGGAAGCTTCGCGGCATCGATATCGTCGATGTCCTCCTCGCCCGGCGCGGGCCTTGGCCCGACACCGAGCAGGCCGTTCTCGGTCTGGATCACGACGCCGCTCTCAGGCCCCAGGAACCCCGGGATCAGGTTGGGGATTCCGATGCCGAGGTTGACGATCTCACCCGCGACGAGCTCCAGGGCAGCTCGTTCCGCTATCTCAGCCTTGATATCTCGGGTCATGGGCGCACCACGACGAGGTCGACGTAGAGGTGGGGTGTGTGCACGTCCTCAGGCGGAATGCCGCCCGGCGGGAGAAGCTCACCGACCTCGGCGATCACCAGGTCCGCGGCGGTTGCCATGAGCGGGTTGAAGTTCCGAGCCGTTCGCCGGTACCAGAGGTTGCCGAGTTCGTCACCCTTCGCCGCGTAGACGAGCGCGACGTTGCCGCGGATCGGCATCTCGAGGATGTGCGGGACACCGTCGATCTCCCGCTCCTCCTTTCCCTCAGCAAGCATCGTTCCCGCGCCGACCGGCGTGTAGAAGCCACCGATCCCTGCACCGCCGGCCCTGATCGCCTCGGCGAACGTGCCCTGCGGCAGTAACGTCGCCTCGATCTCACCCCGGTTGACCGCCTCGACCGCGTCCGGGTTCGAGGTGAAGTACGACGAGATGCCACGGCGGATCCGGCCCTGTCGCAGGAGCTTCCCGAGCCCTCGCCCGGGCTCGCCGATGTTGTTCGAGACGATCGTGAGCTGGCGAGCCGTGGAGGTCTCGACGAGGGCGTCGATCAGCGTCAGAGGCGCACCGACGAGCCCGAAGCCACCGACGAGGACCGTATCGCCCGATCGAACGTGCGCGACGGCATCCGCAGCGTCGATGAATTCTGTCTCAGCCACTGCCGGTCGAAGCCTAGAGGCTCGGGGCGGAATCCCCCGATCGGGTGCCGCGGGTACCCCTTTTCGGGCCGACACATCCTCGAGGAGAAACGACTACCTCACGCTTTCGAGGAATGGAGGGTTCCATGCGGAGAGTCCGCATGCTCGTTGCTACTGCGGCCGCCCTGTGCGCGCTCGCGATCGTCCCCGTCGCAAGCGCCGGCTGGGAGGGCCAGATCGATTTCATCGGCGAGGACAACGGCGGCACCCAGATCGACGTCGGACCGAAGGGCCCGAGCCCCGGCGACATGATGACGTTCAACCAGACGATCGAGGTCGTCGGGCTGACACGCAGCCAGGCCAGCCTGCGGATCGGTGCCGCCGGAACGCTCTCGGGGACGTTCACCTACCTCACACCGACCCTGCTCAGCGCGGCCATCACGGTCAAACTGAAGGCAGGCCTGATCCATGTCACCGGATGGCTCGCCGGCCCGCTCACCGGCCCTCCCACCGACGCCACCTTCCTGGCGAAGGGCAACGGTGGCCTCTTCACGGGGTCTCGCGGCACGGTTGTCGTGTACGACAACGGCAACGGAAATAGCAGGGAGCAGACCGGCCTCGATCAGCAGCCCGACTTCTCGATCATCCTCCACTAGCGCCCAGTATTTCGCGGCGGGGCCGGACGGCTTCGGCCCCGTCGCGACGAGCCCGATGTGGGCACCGCGATTCGCGTGCTCGTAGTGATGGGCACAGCTCGACGGTTGGTCTCGCAACCACCCGCCTGCTCCGCGCCGGCGACCCCCTCGCGTGACCGGGCGCTGCCCGATCTGCTGGGTTCGAGTCCATTTCTTCCTATCGACAAAGCGGCAGATCAGCCCGAGTACGCGCTTTCCGCGATCGAGATTGAGGGTTACGCCTGATGCACACGGCCGAACCTGGCCTCAGGCTTCTTCAGGATGCGCTGGTGTGAAATGTCTCGATGGGCTCCTCCGGCTGTCGTGTCGGTTGCAATGTTCGCGACCGCCGTCCGCGAGCTCTCAAAGCCTGAAGCTTTCACCCGCGAGGGCGCATCCATCGGTACTTCTTGGTCTACGACGACACCAGACATCACGCGATCGCGGTGACTCTTAATGCAAGGTCGCAGGTTCGAATCTGCAGGCCCAACCTCAACGGGACGGCTATGCCCCAGGCCGAATGGCTTATCGGCAGGACGTGTCAGCCGTGCCGAAATGCTCGTGCGGTGCACACACCGGTGCACACACGCGGAAGGACTCTCGAGCGTGGCCGCCGTGCGCCAACGGGAGGCCTGCTGCCTATCGTGCGGGGCCGTCCTAGTTCCGGCGCGGTCGCGGTAAGCCGGAGAGCCGGTGCATGTCCACCTGACCGTGCCGCTCCTTCCACGCTGCGATGAGCTCAAGCCGTGACGCGCCCGCGAACCGGCCGCGGGAAGGAGTAAGCCGCGTACTGCCGCACGTGAGCTCCTGCTCGCGGTCGTGTCAGTGATCGTGAGGTACCGATCCGTCGACCCGGTCGCACCTCAGCCGGTTGGCTGAATCTCACGCATCAGGATGATCGCGGCGGGTGCGGCAAGGAACAGTTGCTTTTTCGACGTGACGCCGACGACTTGCCAGCCTTCCGCACCTAGCTTGTTTAGGTCGGCCTCGACTTCCCTCTCCGTATCGATCACCTTGTACTCGTAACGCCTCATGATGTACCCCCTCGAAGCAGGTGTGGATCAGGCTAGGGGCACCATAAGGTCAGTTCGAGCAAAACCGGGCCTGGCGACGCCCACCAGCCTTGCAACTGTTCTGCAGTCAGAACAGCACCTCTGGGTAAAGCCGTGGCTTGTCCATGGGAATCCCCACATCGCTGCCTGCTCGTGCGCTCGTGCCTCGGAGTTAGTGGGGATCTGCACGAGCGGCACGTTGGGCCCTAGCTGCAGCATCCGCTCCATCTGCTCACGCTCCTCATCGGTGAGCGAGTCGAGCGAGGGAATGTTGGCCAGCGACGCCGTCTGCACGGGTGACGACATTCGCGAGCTGCGCACGCATCCGTTGCTCGTACCGCCGCAGATCATCGTCCGCGCTCCGGCCAGACTCCCTCCGCTCATCGGCCCAGTTTGCCTGGCCCCGGCGGGT
>CAVQCG010000002.1:0-188690 GCA_963710975.1 uncultured Thermoleophilia bacterium
GTTCCGACAACGGTGCCGACGCTGTAGCGGCCCGCTGAGCACCAGGTTGCCGTTGTTGAAGTCGTTCCCGGTCGAGTGAGCGCACCGGCGGGCCGGCCGTCCGGTTCCCTTCCGTGTCATACGCACCGCCGTGACAGGGGCAGCTGAACCCTGCCGGTGTCACGGAGGTCAACGTGACCTTGCCCGAGTCGGTCTCGATGTCCTTCGGCTGGTCGAGGGGACCCGCTTGGCTCAAGGACCGGGCAACCAAGATGGACGCAGCGACTGGAGAGGATGGTGAAGCTCGGAACCTCGTTGACGAATCCGTTCGACCGGATGTACGCCGTCCGAAGGTTGACCTTCTGCTCACCCTGCTCTCGAGTAGAAGGTCGTCACGACGAACTTGCCATCGGGAAAGTTCGTCGATCGGCCCGAGGTCGACCTCCTCGTCGTTCTGGTTGATGAACGACGGGGCGACCGCGAAGCCGACGACCGGAATCGTGACGACGGCGCCGATGCGCGGGCGCCGATTCCGAGGGTCGAGAGCTCGAGGAACTTGTTGCGCGAGTAGCGCTCGTGGTGATCGTCCTCGATCTCCTCCGCCTCACCGCCGGAGTAGACGCGCGCCGCGTGCCCCGGGGGCCGCTGCCTCTGGTTCCGGGAGCGGCGGAGGCGCCTTCACGCGGGACCTCGCGCGTGGCCTGGCGCACCCAGAGAAAGCCGAGAGATGATCGCGACAAGCGGCCCCGACACCCACGATGATCCAGTTGATGAGCGAGGCCGACGAGGAGGACTGCGACACCAATGGCAAAGAGCCGATCGGAGGAGGATGCTTCGGCGTAGGATCTGGTGCTGATCGCGAGATGCGCCCTCCGGGGGCGCTTCGTGCGTGCCCCGTCTTCCTGCTCTGCCACTACCTCCCCTTCCGTGCACGTACCCCGGCGCACCTTAACTCGGCATATTGAACGCCCGCGACATGAACCCTGTCAACGACGTAACGGATGCCGCAAGTCGGCACGAATACGGCCATTTCCCGGAGGGCAGAGGGTGATGCCAGTACTCGTCCCAGCGGCGATCCACGACGTCCCGGATGTCATTCGCTCATGACGATCCGCTCCGGCCACGGCCTTGCGCCTTCCGACTCCCATTTGTGGGTCGCGTCGATGCCGATCTTCCCCCCGTCGCAATGCATCGCCGCGGCGTGATCGAGCTGGTCGAGCGGGCCGTCGACCATCGACGATGTCGCGCTTCGGATCGAGGTTCGCGCAGACGTCGAAGAGACCTGCGCGCGGTCCTGGACGTCGACGTCCTCGTCGACGACGACGACCGACTTCGACAACTGACTGCCGGCCCCCAGATCCCGTCATGACTCCGCGCGTGGAAGGGTACTGCTTCTTGATCGAGACGATCGACGAGGTTGTGGAACGCCCCGCGACCGGCAGGTCATAGTCGACGATCTCCGGGAACATCATCCGGAGCAGCGGCAGGAAGATCCGCTCGGTCGCCTTGCCGAGCCAGGCGTCTTCCGTCGGCGGCAGGCCCACGACGATCGACGGGTAGATCGCATCCCGGCGATCGTGATCGCAGGTGACGTGGAAGCGCGGGAACGGCTCCTGCGGCGAGTAGTAGCCGGTGTGATCGCCGAACGGTCCCTCGCGCTCCGAGCTCGGCCGGATCGACGTAGCCCTCGAGACGAAGTCGGCGCGGCCGGGACCTCGAGGTCGACGGTCTTCGCCTTCACGAGCTCGACCGACTCGCCGCGCAGGAAGCCGGCGAACATCCACTCGTCGATTCCTTCGGGAGCGGCGCGGTCGCCGCGTAGGTCAAGCCGGATCGCCCCCGAACGCGACGGCGACCTCGAGCCGCTCGCCCAGTGCCGCGCGCGAAGTCGGACGCGCCGTTCTTGTGGATCTGCCAGTGCATCGCGGTCGTTCGCGCGTCGATGTGCTGCATCCGGTACATGCCGATATTGCGGGCTGCCGGTACGCGGATCCTTCGTGATCACGGCCGGCAGGGTGATGAAGGGCGCAGGATCTCCCGGCCAGTCGTCATGACCGGAAGCGACGTCGAGGTCCGGCTCCATGACGACCTCCTGGCTCGGCCCGCTGCGAACCGTCTTCGGCAGCGAATCGGCGAGCCGCTTCAGCTTGCCGAGGCCCTCTGCGCCTTCTCGACCAGGCCCTGCGGCGGCTGCATCTCGAGCACCATGCTCGAGCATCCGCGCGACGTCCTCGAGCGTGGGCACACCGAACGCGAGGCACATCCGCGCTGTGTCCCGAACCGATTGATCGAGCAAGGGAAAGCGAGCCCCTTTCGGCCGCTTGAAGAGCAGCGCGGGGCCGCCCGATTTCACCGTTCGATCGGCGATCTCGGTGACCTCGAGATACGGATCGACCTCCGCCTCGACCTCACGAGCTCACCCTCCCGCTTCAGCAGGGCGATCCAGTCGCGCACATCGTCGAAGGCCACGGGCCGAGTCTACCCCGGGCCCATACGGCCACATGAACCTCGGACAGCCGCCGCTATTCGCGGGTGCGGCGGTTGTGCGAGATGAACTTCGCGATCGAGCCGATTGCGACCACCCCGAGAAAGATCAGGCCGACCACGAGCATCGACAGCACGATGTCTCTGCCCTCGACGTCAGGCGCCTTCTCCGCTGCGAGCACGACGGTGAGCAGGAGGTCGGTCATCCGCGGGCCGTATCGTACTCCACGCGGGCCGCGTGAGCTGCGAGTGCCCATTCGACGCTCTCGGCACCAACCCGATCTGCGGCAAGCGCGACGAGCGGGCCGGCGTCGTCCTCGAGCCGAAGGGCGGCGCGAGCCGGCTCGAGCGCACCGCCCCCCGCGCCGAGGAGCGCACATGTCGCGGCCCAGACGGCTCCATCGGGGCAGGAGCCGGCGCCGCCCGCAGCGCGAAGCTGGGTGCAGAGCGAGATCAGCTCGGCGAGATCGGCGACCGGATCGACATCGCCGTGACGCGCGAGACGGACGAGCCCGTGGGCGTAGAGATAGTCACCGAGGAGGACCGCGGTGTCGCCGCAGTCGGCCGCAAAGAGGCGCGAGCGCCCGTAGTGGAGGAGATAGCCCTCGTAGATCGTCTCGATCGCCAGGCGGTAGCGCTCGTTCCCGAGTGGTGAGAACACCGCCACTTCCTCCCGCTCGCTTGTCGGTCGGAGCGCCGCCTCCCATAGCGAGCTCTCCGTCGCAGCCTCCGTCCCGATCGTGTCCCAGATGCTCACGCGAAGAAGTCAGCCGCGGCCTGGATGGTGCGGTCGATCTCGGCGTCACCGTGGACGGTCGAGATGAACATCGCCTCGAACTGGGACGGCGGCAGATAGATCCCGCGGTCGAGCATGTGACGGAAGAACGCCCCGAACCGCTCCGTGTCGCTCTCGGACGCGTCCGCAAAGTTCGTCACGGGACCGGGGTGGAAGAACAGCGTCGCCATCGCCCCGACCCGCTGGATGCAGACGGGCTCCCCGGCTGCGGCCTCGCGCAAGCCCGTTTCGAGACGCGCGCCCTTCTCCTCCAGGAGCGGGTACACGCTGGGGTCGCGAAGCCGGCGAAGAGAGACCAGTGCAGCGGCCGTCGCGACCGGATTCCCCGAGAGCGTGCCCGCCTGGTAGACGTCACCGCTCGGCGCGAGGCGCTCCATGAGATCGGCACGGCCGCCGAAGGCCGCGAGCGGAAGCCCTCCGCCCACGATCTTCCCGAGGATCGACAGATCCGGCATGACTCCGAAGCGCTCCTGCGCACCCCCGCGTGCGACCCGGAAGCCGGTCATGACCTCGTCGAACACGAGGAGCGCCCCGCTCGCATCGCAAAGGGCGCGGAGTGCCTCGAGGAACCCGGGTTGCGGGGCGACGACGCCCATGTTCCCGGCCACCGGCTCGACGAGCACGGCCGCGAGCCCCTCGCCGTACCGCTCGACGGCCGCCGCGGCCGCATCGACGTCGTTGAACGGACAGATCACCGTGTCCGCGGTGGCTCCCGTCGAGACTCCCGGAGTCGAGGGGATCCCGAGTGTCGCAAGCCCCGATCCTGCGCTCGCGAGCAGCGCATCGACGTGACCGTGATAGCAGCCGCTGAATTTCAGGACCCGGTCGCGGTGAGTCGCACCGCGGGCAAGGCGGACCGCGCTCATCGACGCCTCGGTGCCCGATGAGACGAGGCGCACCATCTCGACAGACGGCACCGCATCGACGATCTCCTCGGCGAGCTCGACCTCCCGTGCGGTGGGCGCGCCGTACGTCGTACCCGCAGTCGCCGCCTCCCTGACCGCGGCGACGATCTCCGGATCGGCGTGGCCGAAGAGAAGCGGCCCCCACGAGAGCACCCAGTCGACATACTGGCCCCCGTCGACGTCCTCGATCGTCGCTCCCTCACCCCGCGCGATGAAGAGCGGCGAGTCCAGGCCGACCGATCGCATCGCGCGCACGGGTGAGTTCACCCCGCCCGGGATCAGCGACCGCGCCTGCCGGTAGAGCTCGGAGCTCCGAGTCTCGCGGTCGGTCAGAGCCATGCAGCGGCCTCCTTGGCCCAGTAGGTCACGAGGATGTCCGCCCCCGCACGCTTGATCGAGACGAGACTCTCGAGAACGGCGCGCTGCTCGTCGAGCCATCCGTGAGCAGCTGCTGTCTTCAGCATCGCGTACTCGCCGCTCACGCTGTAGGCGGCGATAGGGACGTCGAAGCGTGCCCGGGCCGCGGCGATCACGTCGAGGTACGGGAGCGCCGGCTTGATCATGATCGCGTCGGCCCCCTCGTCGAGATCGAGGGCGCACTCGCGCATCGCCTCCCGAACGTTCGCCGGATCCATCTGGTAGCTCCGCCGGTCCCCGAACGCCGGTGCGGAATCCGCGACCTCGCGGAACGGGCCGTAGAAAGCCGATGCGTACTTGGCCGCGTAGGCGACGATCGGAACTGTCTCGTGGCCCTCCGCGTCGAGAACACCGCGGATCGCACCGACCCGGCCGTCCATCATGTCGCTCGGGGCAACTGCGTCGGCGCCTGCCTCGACGTGGGAGAGCGCCGTTCGTGCAATGAGCTCGAGGCTGAGGTCGTTCAGGATCTCCCCGTCGCGAACGAGACCGCAGTGGCCGTGCGACGTGTACTCGCAGAGGCAGACGTCCGTGACGACCACCATGTCCGGAAGCCGTCGCTTCAACGCTCGGAGTGCCTCCTGCACGATTCCATCTCCGGCGTAGGCCTCGGTGGCGATCTCGTCCTTCGTCTCCGGGATCCCGAAGAGCAGGAGCGCGGGCACTCCCAGACCCGCGACCTCGTCGGCCTCGTCGCACAGACGATCGATCGAGCGTCGCGCGATCCCCGGCAAGCCCTCGAGCGGCTCCTCGACACCCTCGCCCGGACACACGAAGACCGGGTAGACGAAATCGGTCGGATCGAGGCGCGTCTCGCGGACGAGCGATCGCAGCGCCTCGGTCCGCCGCAGCCGGCGCATGCGGGTTACGGGGAAAGCTCCCATTAGATGGCTGACTCCACGACCTCGTGAGGCCGGGAGCGCCCGCTCGTGCGTCTGGGCCGCTTCCGCTCTCGTGGGACGGCCACTCCGTGGGAATCCCACGAGAGCGTGCGCTTCGTGACACCGGTGCTTGCCGAGGCGCCCGGCCTCGCCAGCGCCCCGATGTCACACCCCAGAGCGACGAGCGAACGCTCCGGCGACCGCGATCTCGTGGAATCAGCCATCTGCTGAATCTTTCCAGGAAGCGGCGTCCACCCGCGGCCCTAAGGTGATTCGTGCCCTGCGATGCGGCTCCGTTCCGTTTGAAACGCCACAATCCCTCAGCTACCGTGGCCCGGATGGCCCGGCCCCAGGCCACCCCATTTGGCGTGCGCCCGGACGTCCGAGCGCGCACGAGATCGCGGAACCGCTGGCTCCGGCGACTCGTGCTGCTCGCCGTCGCCCTTGCGTTCGCGATTCCGATACTCGTGCTGGTCTTCGATCCGGCAGACACGGCGGCACCGGTGCCCGTGCCCCCGGCAGAGCGCCTCTTGCCCGCCGGACCACCGCAGCCCCAGGTGGTTGCGTTCCAGGGGACGTTGCGCATCTTCCTGCCCATCGCCGAGAGCAGGGTGACCGCCGTCGGCTACCAGGCCGTCGGGGAGGGGGCGCTTGCCCTCGAGCCCGTCGGCACGCAGGCGAACGCCGGCGTATTCACCCGCCTCCTCCGACGGCTCTTCGGCCAGGACAACGGTGGGATCCGCTACTACCTTCTCGGCGGCACGGCCGGGCCCGACACCGGCGGTCTCGACGTCGGCGCACCGGCCGGCAACGATGTATACGCTCCCGTCGACGGCTCGATCATCGCCATCTCGGAGCGCATCCTCGACGGCCAGCCGTTTGGCGTGCGGATCGACATCCAGCCGTCCGGCAGCCCGGGTCTCGTCGTGTCGATGACCAACCTGACGCCAGACGAGTCACTCACGGTCGGCTCGACCGTGGCGGCCGCGCGAACGAAAGTCGGCAGCGTGGTCGACCTGTCGAAGGTCGAGACCTCGGCGCTCGCCCGCTACACGCAGGACTCGGGCCAACACGTGCAGATCGAGGTTCGCCCGGCTTCCAACCTGTCCCTGCCGTAGGACGCCCAGGTAGCGCGCTGAGAATCCTGCTCGTCGCCGATGTGTTCGGCGCGCCCGGCCGGCGCGCAGTCGAAGCACGCCTGCCGGCTCTGCGCGACGAGCTGGACATCGACTTCTGCGTGGTGAACGGGGAGAACGCCGCAGACGGAGTCGGCCTGACGGCGAAGCTCGCAACGCGCCTGCTCGAGAAGGGAGCGGACGTGATCACGACGGGAAATCACGTCTGGCGTCACCGGGACCTGATTCCCGTCCTCGAGCGATCCGATCGGGTCCTGCGCCCGGCAAACCTCGGGAGCAAGGGAGTCCCGGGTCAGGGCACGGCGATCGTCCCCGCTCGAAATGGCGTGGCCGTCGCGGTTGTCAATCTCATGGGCCGTCTGTTCATGACGACCGAGACCCACCCGTTCCTCGTGGCTGAGGCACTCGTCGACGAGTGCCGTCGCGAGACGCCGATCGTTCTCGTCGACTTCCATGCCGAGGCGACGAGCGAGAAGATCGCGCTCGCTCGCCTGCTCGACGGTCGAGCTACAGCCGTCATCGGGACCCATACCCATGTTCAGACGAACGATCCGCGCGTTCTCGCGGGCGGAACAGCCGCGCTGACCGACGCGGGCATGACCGGCCCCCACGACTCCGTCATCGGCGTCCGGGCGGAGCTCGCGATCGAGCGGATGCGCACGGGGATGCCCGTGCGGTTCCACCCGGCGGACGGCGACGTACGAATCGAGGGTGCGCTTGTCGAGTGCGGCCTCGACGGCCGCGCTACTCGTTGCGAGACGGTGCGGGTGCCCGTGCAAGAGCAGCCGCACTGACGGCGGCGACCCCGATCAGCGCGACATTGCGGACGACGAGAAGCCAGACTGGCCCTGGCTCGAGGGCGACAAGATGCCAGTAGAGCCTGGGAAACCAGAGCTGTGTCAGGACGAGCGCGAGACCCAGCAGCCCTGAGGCGGCGAGTCCTCGCCGTCCTGCGACGAGAGGCACGAGCGGGATGAGCCAGATCATGTACTGCGGCGAGACGACCTTCCCGAATGCGACGAAGGCCGCCACCGCTGCGGCCGCGCCGGCCAGCAGCTCCTCACGCCATCCGCGCCGAGTGGCGAACAGGAGCCAGACGCCGACGACGGCCAGCACCTGCACGGCGGTGAGGATGGTTGCGAGAGCATCCGGAAGCGAGCCGGTGAGGTTTTGCGAGCCATAGCTCGAAACGACTGTCGGCTCGTAGATGCCCAGCTGGTGGGCCGCAAGCAGAATCGCCGAACCGAGGCTTTCGATCTGCAGAGGCCTCCCCGTCTGACGCTCGAAGCTCGACCAGAGCCCGTGCCAGTCCATGATCGCGAACGGCAGCAGGATGAGTGCGAGCACGGCGACGAAGACGGCCGCGGCAATCCCCGTCTCCCGCGCCCCCCGCCGGCGCGCCAGGTAGACGAGACCTATCGGCAGAAGAACGAGCGGGTAGACCTTCGCGGCGACGGCAACGGCGAGCACCCCGAACGCGAGGCGGTCGCGGCCGGCGACGAGCGCCGCGACCGCCCCGACCGTCAGCAGCGCGGGCCACACATCGAATCGCGTGAGGATCACCGGGCCGAGTGCGAGCGGTGCCAGGCCGATGAATGCCGCGGCGCCGTAGAGGCGCTCGGAGGGTGCCCCCACCGATACGAGGGCCGACACGGCCAGAAGGATCGTCCCGATTCCGCAAAGGGCCACCAGCACCTCGAACGCCCTCCGGTAGTCGCTGTTCGGTGCGATTGACGGGAGGATGAACATCGGCAGCGCCGCGGGTGGATATTCGAGCGAGAAGTCGCGGTAGGGGACCTCTCCGTAGTCGACCACGGCATCGCCGTAGCGCTGGTAGAGCGGCGTGTCGATGATCTGGTGGCGATCGAACGGGCCCGTGTGGAGGATCCCGAACGACGCGAGAAAGAGCAGGATTCCGACAGCGGCGGCGCCGAGCGCCTGCCGCGCGTCAGGCCTGTGCTCCGACCAGCTCGCGGATCTCGCGGTCACTCGCCTGCTCGGCCGGCTGCTCGGCGCGCCGGAGGGCGGGCGCGAACAGGGCGAAGGCGACGAAGGGGAAGAACCACGGAATGTAGAGATAGAACCAGTGCGTGAGGACGATCTCGAACCCGATCAGAATCGCCGCCGTCAGAGCCGCGAGCTGGATCGGCGACTTCCGCTTGGGCACGAAGGCGCAGACGATCGCGCCGACGAGGAGCAGGACCTTCAGCACCGTCTGGACGATGTGCAGGTCGGGATACCCGGCATACACCTTCCAGTTCCAGAGAGAGAACGGCGAATCCCGGCCGAGCTGCCAGCCGAACGTCCTGTCCCAGAAGACCCTGGCCGCATGAACCGGGTCAGGCTCGAGAAGGAGCACCCAGAACCCGAGCGCTGTCGCGATCAGGAAGCCGGCGGCGAACAGAACCAGGGCGCGTGGTCGTTTGAGCCCGTTCGGATACGACGCCCAGAGGGGTAGCAGGAGGAACGCCGAGAACTTCGCCCACGAGGCAAGCCCGACGAACAGACCGCGAGCAACCGGAGAGGACACGAGCCAGAAGCCCCACACGAGCAGCGCCGGCAGGATTGCGTCGTTCGAGTTGGAGCTCGAGACGTAAGTCGTGAATGGATACGCGACCCACGCAAATGGCAGCATCGCAGCGAGACGGCCGCCTCCGAACCGCCAGCCCACGAGAGCGAGGCCGAGCAGCGTGAACCCGTCGAAGAGGAGCGCGGTGAAGTGGGCAGCCGGCAGCGAGTCCCACTTGCCGCTCCAGCCCTCAGCCAGGTATCCCGGGATATAGGCGATGTACGTGATCGGACCGTAGGTATCGCCCCGGTCGTTCGACGACTCGCAGCGGCCGTTCGTCTGGATGCGGTCGCGGACGTCGCCGTTGGCATCGGGCGGCCCGCACTCGGCCCCACTCCGCACCGGAAAGTTCCCATACGGGCTCTGATCCTCGCTGATGATCCGCTGCGCACCGATGACGCCCGCGTATCCGACGTCGATGACGTTCGACGCTTCGAGATTGAGCCCGATCCGGAAGCCCGCGATGAAGACGGTTGCCGCGACGAGGACCCAGACAGGCCAGAACGGCCGCGAGGGCGCGCGCGCCCGTCCACGCGCACCGAGCAGCACCATGCGCACGAGGAGATACACGAGAGGCGGATAGGCCAGCGGAACGGACGTGAAGATCTCGCCTTCGTTGAAGAACCACCACGACGCGCTGAAGGAGAGGAGTACGACCAGGTCGAGGTTCCGCATCGAGAGTGGCCGGCGGAAGTTCGCGAGCCCGATGAAGAAGACGGCGCAGAGCGGCCACCAGATCCACGGCTCGTTGATCTTCCTCCCGAACGACCCCTTCAGCCCGCGCGCCATCGACCACGCGACCTGTGGCCCGACATATGCCTGGGTGACCTGTGCCGCGGAGTCGTCGACGGTGACGAGGGCGATCTGGCCGGCGTCGGGTCGGTCGGACCAGACCTTGACCGTCCACTGCTTCTTCTCCGTGTCGTACGAGGCAGTCTTCGTGAGGCCGGCCTCCGGGTAGCGCTTGACCCAGTCCTCGACCTTCTTCAACGAGAGCGCCAGCTCGATCGCGAGCTTCTCGTTCAGCAGCGGCTTCTCGGCGGCCGGGACGAAGGGCGTCTCGATGAGATTCCCCTCCGAGTCGTACGCCGGCGCGGTCGCAGCCGCCGATGCCGATCCGGCGACCGTCAGCGCGAGCGAGACGACGACGACGGCCAGGACGACACGGCGGATCACGTCACTACGACCGGAAGGACCAGAGCTTGTTGCCCAGGAAGCTGAGTGGAGTGACAAGCACGATGGCGATCGCCTGGGCAGGAACCTTCGGCAGCCCGACCGCGACGAGAATCGCGAGGATCGCGAGGTTCGCACCGAGCGCGGCGAGTGAGACGACGAAGAAACGCGCGCCCTGGAGGCCGATGTGGCCCCGCTCCCGTCTGAACGTCCAGACCCGGTTCCACGTGTAGTTGTTCGCAACCGCGATCACGAACGAGCACACCGCGGCGACGAGGTACGGAATCGACGCCACATGGATCAGCACGGCATAGACGGCGAGGTTGACGAGGTACCCGGAGGCGCCCACGACACAGAACTTGAGGAGCTGAATCCAGTTCGCGCGGCTGCGCAGCGCAGTCGCTGCAGCACTCGCACGCGCGATCACTCGAGCAGGGGGACGTGCTGTCGTGTCGGGAGCCCGCGCCACCGGATACAGGTTAGAGGGCAATCACGCGCCGGCGGCAGTTGATCCGGCCTGCGTTCGGGAATGTCTCCAGGCCGGTGGCTGCCCCAAGCGCGACGAGCTTTAGTCCTCCCCGTCCCAGTAGTCGAGGACGGGCCCAGGTCGGCTCAGGAGAATCCGCTCGCCGGCGACGCTGCGGGCACCGATCTTGCCGCTGTCGAGATACTCGACGATGTCGGGGGCGATGAGCGTGGAGAGCATCAGGACGCGGATCGGGGAATCGGTGCGGTTGCTGACCTGGTGCGCACCATCCCTGCCTCGCCGGAAACAGACGACATCGCCTTCCTCCAGGTCCTGCTCGCCCTCGGGTGTGCGTAGCGTGGGCGTTCCGCGCACGACGAGGAGCCACTCCTCGTTCGCGTGATGCGTGTGGTACGGCCACAGCCGATCTCCGGGCTGGAGCTCGGACATGCTTCCACCGATGAGCTCGGCGCCGATGCGCGCGCCGACCCACGCTTCCTTCGAGCGCCAGCCCCTCCGCTCCTCGGCCCGGTCCCAGTCGTTTCCGTGAAGGTTGACGATCTTCACGGCGAGAGCCTATCCGCCGCGCCACCATTGCCGTCAACGTCACCCGAGGGTGACAGTGAGCTCAGGAATGACCCTCCGCGCCGATCAGGGGAACGAAGCGGCAGCGGACGGACCTCGCGACGGCCGGGCCCTCCGGAGTGGAGACGATCACTTCGAGCCGTTGGTTTCGACGCGTCCCCACGGGAACCACCATCCGCCCGTTCGCAGCGAGCTGGCTGTAGAGCGTCCGAGGGATCTCGGGAGCCGCGGCGGCGACGGTGATCGCGTCGAATGGACCTCGCCCCGGCAGCCCGAGCGTCCCGTCGCCGACGTGAACGGTCACACGATCCCCATAACCGGCATTCGCAAGATTCCTGGAGGCGAGATCGGCAAGCTCGGGGACCCGTTCGATGCTCTCCACCTGCGCGCCCATTGCCGCGAGGACGGCAGCCTGATACCCGGAACCCGTCCCGACGTCGAGAACCAGCGCGCCGTCGTGGATTCCCGCCTCCTGGCAGATGAGGGCCACCATGTACGGCTGAGAGATCGTCTGATCGAAGCCGATCGAGAGCGCCTCGTCGGCATAGGCTCGCTCAACGTCGGCACCGGGAACGAAGAGCTCGCGAGGCACTGTCCCCATCGCCCGAAGAACACGTTCGTCGCGGATACCCCTCTCTCGGAGCTGAAACTCGACCATCCGACGGCGCAGGTCGGCGACGTCACGCATGGCTGCCTGGCCGTACCGACGTTGTCGCAGGCAGGAGCCCGAAGTGGGCACGCACGAGTCCCGCGAGACCCGTGATCGACGGGTCCGGGGGGAACGGATCCGCGCCGAGGCCCACCGCGAGCAAGGGGACGAGTGAGTCGCCTGCGAGGAGCGAGCCGTGGCTCCCTCCGCCGACGTGGTGGCCGCCGCCGAGATCGCAGAACTCCCAGCCCTCCGCAGCCGAGACGAAGACGTCCCCGCCGGCAGAGCACGCGAGCGCCCGCCAGGCGCGCTCGAGCCCACCCGGATAGGCAGCCGGGTCGAGGAGCGCCGCGTCGCCGTCGAGGCTCCATCCCTCCGGATCGAGCCGGAACTTCAGCTCCTCGTTCTGGCGGCGCGCAACGGCCATGTCGCCCTCGCGAAAGAGCACGACATCGACACCCGGTGTCCGCTCGAGTCGCGACGAGAGCTGACGGGCCTCGGGGGCGTCCGCCGAGAGCCGGTAGACCATCCCCGCGCGGTTCGACGCCGTGATCGCGACATCGGCCGATTGCTTCCCTCGCCGACCGGGGGCGAACAGACGCAGATCACTGAACGAGCCTTCGAGTGACACGGCCCGTTCGATGCGAGTCTGGCCGTGGTCTGCGCACACGATGATCGCGTAGCGCTCCAGGAACTCCTCGAATCCCCCGGCGGCCGCGAGTAGCTCGCCCAGTGCTCCGTCGGCGCGCCGAAGCGCGTCCTGCGTCCCGGCGGGCCCGGCGACATGCGACGCATAGTCGTAGTCGGGGAGGTAGTAGACGAGGAAGTCGAATCCGTCACGCGTCACGAGCCAGCGCCCGACCGCCACCGCGTAGGCGTCGACCGAGCCCGCCGTTCGCGAGCGAACGGCAAGGGGAGCCCCGACCTGGTCGGACTCGTACAGGTTGAAGAAGAAGAACCGCGTGGGACCGTTGACCGTCTCGTACCAGCGATTCCGGGCCGCGGGCGCCGGCAGGCGGATCCGGTGGCTACGCCGGCCCCGGTAGCAGGTGAAGTTCACCGCACCGGTGACGAGACCCTCGTCCTCGAGCGCTTCGAATATCGTCGTCGCGTCCGCCGATAGATGCGTTCTGGACAGCTCGACGACGCTGTCGCGAAGCGTCCCACGGAGCCCGGCCGCACGAACGGCACCCAGCGAGGAGCCGTACTCGACGATCCGCCGCTCGCCGCGGTGGTACCACACGAGATGTGGGATGCCGTGAACGTCCGCCGCGGCACCGGTCGCAATGGAGCTCAGGCAGACAGGCGTGACGGACGGGAAGACACTGACTCCGCGAGTGTAGAAACCGTGCTCGGACAGGAATCGAAGGACGGGTAGCCGCTTCTCCTCGATACCCCGCTCGAGCATCCCGGGGGTCAGCCCGTCGATGATCGCGAGAACGAGCTTCTTCGAGCCCTCAGATGCGGACGTCGAGCACACCTCGTTCCGACTCGAGAGTCGCTTCCGTGACGTCGCCGAGGTCCTCTCCATCGACCTGGAGCGCCGTCGGCGTATCGCAGACCACTCGCGCCGAGTCGATGTCATGGAGATAGATGTAGTCGTCTGCGTTGTGGTGGTCGGGCCTCACCATCAGCGACCACGCGAGGTGAGCGAACCCGCCCGGAGTAAGCCGCTCGGGCCCGACCAGATCGAGGCCAAGCTCGAACTTCGCGAGGGGCGCGGCGTGAAGGGCGATCGGGCCGGCATAGGTGTACGGGTCGCAGTTCGCCGCAACCACGAAGGCGCAGCGGCCGTGGCCCTCGACGGTCATGATCGGCTCGAGACGGGCCCTCTTCTGCTTGACGATCCGCCCGAGATCGGTGACGAAGGCGAGATCGCTCGGACGCTTCCCGTTCCCGCGGCCGCGCTCGTCGATCGAACGCACGAGGTCGGCGTCCAGTCCAAGCCCGGCGCAGAACGTGAACCGCCTCCCGTTCACACGCCCGAGCGAGATCCGGCGCGTGCGGTTCGATCGAGCGAGTTGGTGGGCGCAGGCGACCGGGTTGCGAGGGAGGCCGAGAGCGCGGGGCAGGACGCTCGTGGCGCCGCCGGGGATGAAGCCGATCGGAACCGTGGGCAGCATCCCGTTGACAGCCTCGTTGTAGACGCCGTCGCCGCCGTACACGTAGATCTCGTCGTAGTGCTCACAGGCGTTCGCAGCCAGCTCAGCGGCGTGACCCTGGTGTTCGGTCAGGAGCTTCTCGACCGGTCCCGCGTGAGTGAGCTCGCCGAGAACCGCATCCACGCGCTCACGCGTGACCCCTGTCGCAACAGGGTTGACGATCAGGGCAGCGGCGCGCGTCACGACGCAACTCTAGTTGGCGGCGGAGCGGGCTCTCCGTGTCGCGCGCTCGTACTGGAGGCGAAAGAGGGCGATGACGTCGTCGACGTCACCGTCACTCTCGATTCGCCTGGTCGCCCAGCCCGAATCGGGAAGGACGTGGTGCTCCTCGACACGGCCCTCCGCGATCAACTCGTCACGAATCCGCCGCGGGAACGGCAGATCCGCCAGCCGATCGCCATGGAGGTGGCCGAGCTCCCGCTTTCCGATCAGGAACTCGACGCCGCCGAAACGGTGCGGCTCGGTGGTTACTCCGGGCCAGGCTGCCACCGCGACCCGGATCCGCTCGCCTGCGCCTTCCATCAGGCTCCTGCGAACGCCGCGACGTTGTCGCGGGCGAAGTCGTCGAAGGAGCGGGCCGGTTGCCCGGTCACGTCCGGGACGGCCGTCGTGACGAGGTCACCACCACCGTCGCGGAAGATCGAGCCGTAGAGCAGGACGATGTCGTCGGCCAACGGCTCGGGCATTCCGAAGCCGAGCAGCGAGTCACGGTACGCGTCCGGCGGAACGTCGACGTAGCGGATCTCCCGGCCGAGAACCGCGGACAACCGCGCCGCCATCTCCGGATACGACACGGACTCCGGACCGGTCAGGGTGTAGGTCTGACCTGCGTGACCGGGCTCGGTCAGCGCAACGGCGGCGACCGCTGCGATGTCGCGCGTGTCCACGGTGCCGATCCTGCCCTCCCCGGTACAGCCGTAGATCGCACCTTCGCCGTTGATGCTGCCTGCGCTCGCGAGGAGGTTCTGCATGAACGCGTGTGGATGAAGGATCGTCCAGTCGAGACCGGAGTTGCGCAGAAGCTCGTCCGCTCGGGCGAACTGGCGACCGGCCGCGAACGGCGAGTCGAGCGACGAGCCCACCGCTCCCATCTTCACGACGTGGATGCCTCCGGCGTCCTTCGCAGCCTCTATGACATTCGCCTGAAGCGTGTACTGATCGAGCACGAACGGGGTCAGCAGAAAGACGTGGTCAACGCCCTCGAGCACCGATCCGAGCGTCTCGGGGCGGGACAGGTCGCCTTCCATGACCTCGGCGCCCGGCACCTGAACCTTCGCCGGGTCGCGTGCCAGTACCCTCACGGACGCACCTCGTGCGATCAGGAGCCTGACGAGCTCTCCACCGACGTTTCCCGTTGCACCCGTGACGAGAATCATGCTCCCCCCTCCGCTCTATGACTCTGCGGAGTGGAACGGCCGACCGGGCTGACCGATTCCGGATAGAGGCGCCGAGGGGCCGACCGGCGCCGCATACCAGCCGCCCTGTGAGCCCCTCTTCGCTCCGCTCTCTCGGTGCGCTCCCCGGTCAGTCCTCCGCTGCGCTCACGAGCGATTCCTCGAGTGCATCGAGACCTCTGTCGAGATCCTCGTCCGAGATGACGAGGGGCACGAGGATCCTGATGACGTTCGAGTAGATCCCGCAGGCGAGGAGGATGAGTCCCCGCTCGCGTGCAGCCGCGACGGTTGAAGCGGTGAGCGCGGCAGCCGGAGCCTTTGTCGTAGCGTCTTCGACGAGCTCGATCGCAAGCATGGGACCGAGACCCCGTACGTCTCCGATCTGAGGAACGCGCGCGGCGAGGCTCTCGAGCCTCGCGCGAATCGACCGTCCGAGCTCGGCCGAACGCTGCTGGAAGTCTTCCTCGCCAACTGCGTCGAGGACTGCCACCGCGGCGGCGCACGACACGGGGTTCCCGCCGAACGTGCCGCCCAGCCCGCCCGGGTGAACGGCGTCCATGATCTCTGCCCGCCCCGTGACCCCGGCGAGCGGTAGTCCTCCCCCGATCGATTTCCCCGTAGCCATCAGGTCCGGTTCGACGCCGTAGTGTTCGATCGCCCACATCGGCCCCGTGCGACCGACACCCGACTGCACCTCGTCGTTCACGTAGAGGATCCCGTGCGCGTCGCAGAGCGCCTGCAGACGACCAGGGAAGTCCGCCGGCATCGGGAGGAATCCGCCCTCTCCCTGAACGGGCTCGAGGACGACGCAGGCAACGGACGAGGGGTCGACGTGGCTCTTGAGGAGAAGCTCGAGACCATGGATCGCGTCGTCCGAGGTGATGCCGCGGTACTCGTAGGGCGCCGGCGCGAAGTACACCTCGGGCGCGAACGGCCCGAACCCCAGCTTGTAGGGCATGACCTTGCTCGTCATCGACATCGTGAGGAGCGTGCGACCGTGGAAGCCGCGGTCGAAGGCGATCACGGCCTGCCGCCCTGTCGCCACGCGCGCGATCTTCACCGCGTTCTCGAGCGCCTCGGCGCCGGAGTTGACGAGCACGGACTTCTGATCCGCGCCCCGGCAAGGAGATGAGTCGGCGAGTCGCCGGCAAACCTCGACATAGGGCTCGTAGAGGCCGACCATGACGCACTGATGGAGGTAGCGGTCCACCTGCTCGTGAATCGCCGCGACGGCTGCCGGCAGGCCGTGGCCCGTGTTCTGACAGCCGATCCCGCCCGCGAAGTCGATGTACTGCTTGCCGTCGACGTCTTCGATCCAGACGCCGTCGGCGCGCGAGACGACGATCGGCGGAGTCGACACGCCACGGGCGACGTAGCGCTCCTTCTCCTCGATCAGCCGCTCGGTCTGGGTGTGCTGTTGGAGAGACATGCGGCGAGTGTAGCCCCTGTCACGAGCGAATTCCTTGGCCCCCCGGGCGATGTTTGCAAGCGCCTCTTGGCCCGTGCGACGTCAGGCAAGAGTGACGAGTCGCGTTGCGGTCGCCTTGAACGAGGCTACAACCACGTCGCCCGGAACGAGTCCCAGCCGTTCGACGGAAGCAGTCGTCACCTCCGCAACCAGCGGACCGACCCGAACGCGAGCGCGGTTCCCGGAGGGAATGACGGCGCTGATCGGAGCCGTCACGTGATTCAGCGCCGAGTCGGAGGGCGGTGACCGGGAAATGGAGACCTCCCACGGATGAACAACGACGCCGACGCTTCCCAGTGCGTCGTCCGTCGAGTAGACGACGCCGCCTGCATCGAGGGCGACCTCCGTGAGCCCGTCCGTCCCCGTGAAGGCCCGCCCCGGAATCAGGTTGCCACCCGTGAAGCTCGCAACGAACGCGCTGGCGGGGGAATCGACAAGTGCCGTCGGTGGGCCGAGCTGGACGAGCTTGCCGTCGACGACGATTCCCACCATGTCCGCAAGAGCCGCCGCATCCTCGAAGTCATGGGTGACGAGAAGCGTCGGAAGCGCAACCTCGCGGAGCATCGCGCGAAGCTCGGCGCGCACAGTCGATTTCGTGTGCGCGTCGAGCGCCGCGGTCGGTTCGTCCAGGAGAAGGACACCGGGCTCGCGTGCAAGAGCACGCGCGAGCGCAACCCGCTGCCGCTCCCCGCCCGAGATCTCCGCGGGTCTTGCCGCGGCCAGGTGGAGTATCCCGAGGCGTTCGAGCAGCGGCATCGCTGGCGCCCGTCGCGCGAACGCCACGTTCTGCTCGACAGACAGATGAGGGAAGAGCGCGTAGTCCTGGAACACGAGCCCGACCGAACGCTCCTCCGGTGGGAGATCCACGCCGCGCGTCGTGTCGAGCCAGACGGCGGAACCGAGCTCGATCCGCCCTCTCGACGGCTGCGCAAGCCCCGCCACGGAGCGGAGCACCGTTGTCTTGCCCGCGCCGGAAGGGCCGGCGAGCGCCACCGTCCGACCGCTGCCGACCGCGAGCGCTAGCTGGAGATCGAACGCCCGGAGCGGGACGGTGAGATCGAGATGAAGCTCGTCCATGAGAGCACCTTGGTCGACAGCAGGATGGCGAGACTCACGATCACGAGAAGGGCGCCCACCGCCAGAGCGACGTCGAAGTTCTGGTCGAGCTGCGCATAGACCATGAGCGGAAGCGTCTGTGTTCGACCCTGCAGGCTGCCCGCAAACATGATGGTCGCCCCGAACTCGCCGAGACCTCGCGCAAAGGCAAGCGTCGTCCCCGCCCCAAGCCCTTTCGCAGCCAGCGGGAGAGCGACCCGCCGAAACGTGCGCGCCGGGCCGACACCGAGCGTGCGCGAAGCGTCCAGAAGGTTGCGGTCAACCGCGTCGAACGCCGCGACGGCCTGCCGAAGGTAGAACGGGCTCGCGACGAGGATCACCGCCAGGACGACCGCCGTCTGCGTGAACGGGATCGAGATCCCGGCCGCGTCGAGGGTGCCGCCGAGGAGCCCGCGGCTCCCGAAGGCGGCGAGGAGGGCAATCCCGGCGACAGCGGGCGGGAGGACGAGTGGCAGCTCGATCAGGGTCAGTACGAGGCTGCGGCCCCGGAATCGCCGCATCGCCAGGAGGTACGCGGCCGGAGTGCCGACGATCAGGATGATCACGATGGCGACGATGCTCGTCTTGAGGCTGACGACCAGCGCATCGACGGCAACCGGGTTGGTGAGCTGACGGACGAGGTCGAGAGGCGCGATCCGCGTGAAGATCGCAACGAGCGGGAGCACGAGGAAGGCGACGCTCAGGCCGCACGCGACGACGAGCACCCCCTCGAACAGCCTGCGTCTCACGGGAGTCCGAAGCCGGCTTCCTCGAGCTGCCGGCGGCCGTCGCTTCCGAGCACCTTCTCGACGAAGGCCTCGGCTGCTCCCCGGTCGTTGCTTCCCTTGACGATGGCGATGAGGTACTCGATCTCTGGCTGCGCCTCCGATGGAAGCTCGATGACTTGGACGTCGTCGGCGACAGGTGTCACGTCCGTCGCGTAGACGAACCCGGCGTCTGCCTCGCCAAGCGTCACCTTGCCAACCACACCCTTGACGTCGTTCTCCTCGCTGACGACGTTCGTGAGAACACCTGACGCTCCCATTGCATCGAGAGCTTTGCGCGTGTAGTCACCCACGGGGACGCCCTCCGCCGCGACGACGAGCTTGGTGCCAGAACGGGCGAGATCGCCGACCGTCTCGATGCCCGCCGGATTGTCTTTCGGGACGATGAGGACGAGTCGGTTGGTCGCGAAGACCACCGGCTTATCCAGGAGCCCCTCGTCGAACAGCTCGGTCGGGTACCTCGGGCTCGCGGCAGCGTAGACATCCGGCTCCGCCCCTTCGCGAATCTGCGTCGCAAGATCGTCTGAACCGGCGAAGCTGAAGACTGCCGTCGGATCGATCGCCGGGAAGACCGAGGTCAGCGACGACGCGGCGAACACGGTGGGGCCTCCGGCATCACTACCGGACCCGCACCCGGCGAGAACGGCCCCGAGCGAGAGCGCCAGAGCAAGCGCACCGGCGGCGAGGCGCATCAGCCCTCGACCATGACCGACGTGGCCTTCACGACCGCCGTCGCGGCCATACCCGGCTCGAGCCCGAGCTGCTCGATGGCATCGCGAGTGATGACGGCGACGACCCGTGCCGGGCCCGGCACGTCGATCTCCACCTGTGCGAGAAGCCCCTCGACCTTCACCTCTCGGACGACACCGTGAAAGCGGTTCCGCGCGCTCAGATGATCGAGTTCGAGGTCGGCGACCCGCAAGCGCTCGATCTCCGAGATCGGAACGAGACGGCGATTCGATGCGTCGCGCTCGGTGAGAATCCGCCCCTCCCGATCCCACCGTCTGAGGGTGTCGAGCGAGATTCCGAGCAATCGTGCGGCCTCTGACGCCGCAAGCATTTGCCTAGGCATTTCCTATGTATCGTAGCGGATCTCGACCGATCGTGAAGGTATCCTCGCGCGCTCCGTGTCAGGAAACAGCGGAGCCATCCTCTTCTCGGTCGCAGCCGGACTCGCCGGTGCTGTCCAGGCCGCGGTCAACGCGGCGCTCGGAAGACGTATCGGGACGCTCGAGGCGGCGGTGTTTCAGACGATCGTCGCGGTCCTCATCTTCGCCGCCATCATGCTGGCGGCCCGCCGAAGCTTTGCAGGCGTCGGGGATGCTCTGCGGCAGCCAGCCTGGCTCTGGCTCGGTGGCGTGATGGGCGTGATCATCATCAGCGCGATCACGTTCGCACCGAATCGGATCGGCGTGCTGGCGTTCACGGCGATCCTCATCGCCGGGCAGCTCGTCGCATCGGCGGTCTTCGACCACTTCGGGTTCTTCGGGCTCGACCGGATCGCCTTCACCTGGGAGCGGGGAATCGGCTTCGCGCTGCTCGCCGCCGGCGCCGTCTTCATCCTGAGGTTCTGACCCGAGACCTAGCTGCCCGAGGCTCAGAACGATCGCTCGAACAACGCCGCCTGACCCTGCCCGACACCGACGCACATCGTTGCCAGCCCGTATCGGCCATCGCGGCGCCGCAGCTCGTGCAGCATGGTGACGACGAGGCGGGCTCCGCTCATGCCGAGGGGATGCCCGACAGCGATGGCGCCACCGTTGACATTCACGCGCTCCGGATCGAGGCCGAGCTCGCGAACGACCGCGAGCGCCTGGGAAGCGAAGGCCTCGTTCAGCTCGACCAGGGTCAGCTCCTCGATCGAGACGCCGGTCCTCGCGAGGAGCTTGCGTACGGCCGGAATCGGCCCGATGCCCATTACCCGCGGATCGACCCCGGCGACCGCGCTGCCGACGAAGCGCCCCAGCGGCTCGATGCCGAGGTCAGCCGCCTTCCTGTCGCTCGCGATGACGAGGGCTGCCGCGCCGTCGTTGATCCCGCTCGAGTTCCCGGCGGTCACGGAGCCGTCTCGGCGAAACGCCGGCTTCAGCGCTGCAAGCTTCTCGGCGCTCGTGTCCGGGCGCGGATGCTCGTCGACTTCGACCCCGTCGACCGCAACGATCTCGTCGGCGAAGCGCCCCGCCGCGACCGCAGCTGCGTGCCGGCGCTGGCTCGCGAGCGCGAAGGCATCCTGATCCTCGCGCGAGATCCCGTACTCGCGCGCGACGTTCTCGCCCGTCTCCCCCATCGACTCGAGCGGGAAGAGGGCCTCCAGCGCGGGGTTCGGGAAGCGCCAGCCAAGCGTTGTATCCCACGCCGTCTGGTGACCGCGCGGGAACGGCGCGTCGGGTTTCCCCGTGACGAACGGTGCCCGGCTCATCGACTCGACTCCGCCCGCGACGAAGAGCTCGCCGTCACCGGCGCGGATCGCATGACACGCAGTGACGATGGCCGAGAGGCCGGAGGCACACAGGCGGTTGACCGTCAGGCCGGCGACGTCCTCGGGCAAGCCCGCGAGAAGCGCAGCCATGCGGGCGACGTTGCGGTTGTCCTCACCCGCCTGATTCGCGCAGCCGAGAACGACGTCCTCGATCTCGCGAGGCTCGACGCCGGCTCGTTCGACTGCAGCACGGACAACGTGAGCCGCGAGGTCGTCGGGGCGGACCCCCGAAAGGGCGCCGCCGTACCGGCCAACCGGAGTACGAACCGCGGAGATGATCACCGGCTCGGGCACGCCGGTCAGACTACTGGCGCTCGAGCGTGCGACGTCATCGCTCGGGAACGCCGCCGATGGCCGGCTCGATGGGAAGCGAGAGCCCTACGACACGAACTCGACGTGAACCGGGCCGGGAAACGCCCCGATCTCCTCGCCACGACGCATGAGCTCGGTGACCGCCTGCCGGCCCTCGTCCCCGTAGTCCTTGGTCAGCTCGTTCACGTACATGCCGACGAAGCGGTCGGCAAGCCCGGTGTCGAGGCCTCGCCCGTACTGGAGCGCGTACTCGAGCGCCTCGTCCCGCTGCTCGAGACCGGCGACGATCGACTCGTGCAGGATCCCGGAGAGCCGGCTCAGATTCGCCTCGCCGAGATCACGCCGCGCGACGTTCGCGCCGAGCGGCAAAGGTAGGCCTGTGTCCAGCAGCCACCACTCACCGAGATCGACCACCTTGTGAAGCCCGTGGTGACCGTAGGTGAGCTGGCCTTCGTGGATGAGCAAGCCGGCATCGGCCTTGCCGGACACGACCTCGTCGATGATCTGATCGAACGCCACCTCGCGGTAGCGGAACTCGTGGCCGAAGAAGAGACGAAGCACGAGAAACGCGGTCGTCATCCTCCCGGGCACGGCGATCTCGACGCTGGCGAGCTCGGAGCGAGTCATCGGCTCCCGGGTGACCACGATGGGCCCGTAGCCCGACCCCATGCTGGCACCGTGCGGAAGCAGCACGTAGCGCCCCTGAACGAACGGGTACGAGTGGAGCGAGATCGCCGTGACCTCGAGCCGCCCCTCGAGCGCCCACTCGTTCAGCGTCTGGATGTCACGGAGGACGTGCTCGAACTCGAACCCGTCGGAATCGACTCGCCCCGCCGCGAGCCCCCAGAACATGAAGGCGTCATCGGGATCTGGGCTATGGCCAAGTCGGATCAGCACGAGCGGGTGAGGCTAGCAATCCTCCGCAGAGCGCGCAGGGAGAGCTGCCAGGGGCGTGATCGACCGCGGGTCGGCGCGGAAGCCGCCCGGCTACGCCAACTGGTTGAGCTCGAGCAGGAGGCCGCGGAGCTGGGCAAAGCGTTTCGGTCCGAGTTGCCTTTCCCAGTCGCCCTCGATCTCGCGCACGGCGTCTCGGATGGTGTATGCCGCCAGTTCGCCGCGGCGAGTGAGGGTGATGCGCTTGGAGCGTCGGTCATGCGGATCTGCTCGGCGCTCGAGGTAGCCGAGACGCTCGAGCTCGCCGAGTAGGTAGTTGACTGCTTGCTTGCTGATGCCTCGCCGGGCGGCAAGCTCGGAGGGTCGTGCTCCCTGGGGCCCCGGGTACAGCAAGACGTTCAGGTGGGGCACGTCCAAGCCGTCGAATCCGCGCTCGTGCAACCGCTGGAGCATCCGGCGCTGCACCTGTTCCCAGGGCATCCGCAGCAGGGCGCCGATCAGCGGTGGCCCGAAGGCCTGCTCGGTGCTTTGAGTAAAGTTACTTGACTTCTGCTCGGTCGTCATATACCGTCAAGACACTTTACCATCGTCGCGGAAGGGGAGGAGTCATGGTGACGAGTGCAAGCGAAGAGATCAGGGTCGGGCCGATGGCGATCCGGTTCCTGCTCGAGGGCGAGGCATCGGGAGGTTCCGTCGCGGTCTTCGAGTTCGATGTCCCGACCGGGGCCAGACTGCCGGCCGCGCACAGCCACGACGCGTACGAGGAGACGATGTACGGGCTCGAAGGCGTGCTGACCTGGACGCTCGAAGGACGACAGATCGACGTCGGCCCTGGCGAGGTGCTCTGCATCCCTCGCGGAGTGGTCCACCGCTTCGACAACCCGCACGCCGTGGACGCCAAAGCGCTGGCGATCGTCAGTCCCGGCATCCTCGGCCC
Source organism: uncultured Thermoleophilia bacterium (assembly GCA_963710975.1). Taxonomy (GTDB): domain Bacteria; phylum Actinomycetota; class Thermoleophilia; order Gaiellales; family Gaiellaceae; genus JBBQXH01. The sequence goes on from CAVQCG010000002.1 coordinate 23,567, forward strand.
CGACTACTTCCGCGAGGTGGCGGCGGTGATCGCGGCCGCGGCCGGTGGCCCGCCTGATCCCGCGGAGATCGGAGCTGTGATGCGTCGCCACGGCCTCACCCCGGCGCCGTAGCTCTTGCGAGCTCGTTAGTGCCCGAAGAACCAGCGCTCGAGCGGGCGAAGCAGCTCGTCGTCGGTGAAGGACGAGACGCGCTCGTCGACGCCTTCTCCGTGCGACACGACGAGATCGTCCTGGAGTGCGAGGTTGGCGGCTTCGAGCGCGTCCGTCATCTCATACCCCTCGAACACGTAGTCGTCGGGCAGAGGTTCGGGAATGCTGCGATTCCGCGGATCGATCGCGCGGCCGACAGCCCAGACGGCTCCTGGACGTCGCTCGATCCAGATGACGATCTCCTCACGGCGCCCAGCGTCGTCGACTCCATGCAAGACCCGTTCGGCGAACCGGGCTGCACCTGTCGAGGATTCCTTCACCACGGCCAAGGATACAATCCCGTTCATGGCCAAGGAGTCGTGGTGGAAGAACCCGTTCGGCTCGCTCTTCGCACGCTCGTCCCGCGAGGATCAGCTCGCTGCGTACGTCATTCGAGAGCACGCTGAGGGCCGCTCGCTCGACGACATTCTCGACGATCCGTATTTGAAGAACCGCGCCGACGAGCAGCAGCGCCAACGCTTGCTGGAACGCCCGGACGTGATCCGCGCCGTCGGCGAGCACACGGCGACAGGCCGCCGCAGGACTCGACTTCCCAGGGACCCTAGAGTTCGCGCCCTGCCCCGGTCTCACGGGCGCGATCGACGACCACCGCGGCCAGAGCGAGATCCAGTCCCGCCGTACCGACAGCCTTGAAGACGACGATGTCGTCCTCCGACTGGCGCGCCGGGTGACCCGAGGCCAGGGTTTCGGCGAGCTCGTGGACCTCGAGCCAGTCGAGCACTCCGCGGTCGACGGGCTCGGCGAGATCGCCGGCCGCGATCCGTGCCTGCTCGATCGAGTCGCAGCAGACGAACGCCGCCCGGCCGAGCACCACGTTGTCGAGCTCTCGCGCCTCGATAGTCGTGGCGCCGGTGGCGCACACGAGAGCGCCGGGCCGAAGCCACTCGCCCCGAAGCACGGGATCTGGAGACGTCGTCGCCGTGACCACGACGTCGCACTCGGCGGCCTCGGTGCCGTACTCGGCGACCTCGGCACCGAGCTCCGTGGCAACCTGACGGCGGCGCTCTCCGTCACGGCAGTACACGACGACGCGCTCGATCGAAGGCAGCACGAGCTCGAGGCAGCGAACGTGCGCAACTCCGACGTTTCCGCAGCCGATCACTCCGAGCGAGCCCGGTGCGCTGCGCGCCAGTGCGTGCGCTGCAATCGCGCTCGTTGCGGCAACGCGAAGCGCGCGGAGACTCGTCGCCTCGACGATCGCCTTCGCTCGCGGAGAAGCCGCGGACGCGAGAATCACGACAGACGGCGAATTCCCGATCGCAAGCGACGCGCCGGCTGTCTCGCCCGAGTCGATCGCGCCGGCCAGTGTCACGAGATCTCCGCCGCTAAGCCGCACCGTCGAGCGCACTCCATGCTCCTCATCGCCCGCCTGGAGCAGCGACGCAACGAGGTCGACGGCATCGCGGGCTGGAAGAAGCTGCTCGACGTCCGAGTCGGTCAGGTACAGCGGCACGAGGACTACGTCGCGCCGGCGCCGAGCAGACCGGCCAGGATTTCCACACCCTCGGCAACCCGCGGGCCCGGTCGCGAGAAGTACGAGTTCGCGTCGACGGCCACGGCCGGGCAGTCGGGCAGCCCGACGAGACGCTCGGCCTCCGAGAGGGTGCGCTCCCGGTCGAAGCCGCACGGAGCAAGTACGAGGAGGTCCGGCTCGAGCGCGACGACCTCCGGCCAGGACGTGCGAAACGACGGCTCTCCGGCGCGACCCATCACGTCGGTCCCGCCTGCACGCTCCACCATCTCTGGAACCCAGTGTCCCGCCGCAAACGGTGGATCGAGCCACTCGGCGACGAACACGCGGGAGGAGCGATTTGCCGTGTCGACGCGCGCGATCCGCTCGTCCATCTCAGCCACGACCTCTCGTGCCGCCTCGCCGGCACCGAGCCGATCGCCGATCCTGACGATCGAGCTCCCGATGCCGTCCAGCGTCGTCGGCGAGTAGTCGATCACCTCGACGCCAAGCGCACGAACATCTCCGGCCGAGACCGCGCAGACGTCGCAAACCTCCTGTGCGACGACGATGTCCGCGCGGATCTCCTCCCACCGCTCACCGTCAACGGCGTAGAGCGGCCTCCCGCTGCGTGCGGCCCCGGCGACAAGACCGTCGATCTCGGCGCTTCCGAGGCGGGCGGTGTCGATGATCGAGGCGGTGAGGGCAGGCCGGGTGGTTGCCTCCGGCGGCCAGTCGCATTCGTGCGTCACGCCGACAACCGATTCGCCGAGCCCGAGTGCGAAGAGCACCTCGGTCGCGGCCGGAACGAGCGAGCAGATCCTCACGCCGGCTCCTCTTGACGGGAGTTGGAGATTGGTGCGATGCGCCCGAGAGGATTCGAACCTCTGGCCTCAGCCTCCGCAGGGCTGCGCTCTATCCCCTGAGCTACGGGCGCGCTGGACGAAGCATTGTAGCCGTGGCCTCGCCGACTTCGAGAACGGCGTCTTCCGTGACCTCTGCCCGTACGTAGCCGAGCGCGACGAAGCCGCCGTTCGTTCGTACCGCGCTCGTGATGCGCCCGACCGCCTTGCCCTGGTGGACGAGCTCGGCGCCGGCCGCAGGCAGGTCGCCACCGTCGACCCGAAGGACCCGCAAGACTCGGTTCGCGTGGCCACGGTAGTGAAGCCGTGCGACCGGCTCTTGCCCCGGGTAGCAGCCCTTCGTGAAGCTGACGGCCCGCTCGGTCAACCCGGCCTCTGCGGGAAGCACCCGATCGTCGATGTCCTTCCCGGCAAGGGGCGTTCCCGCCTCGATCCGTAGTCGCTCGAGCTCGTCGGCGTCGATCGTCGGAGCGATGTCGACGTCGAGGGCCTCCAGCCCGGCAATGCCGTAGTCCGGGTTGGGCAACGCAACCGCTCCGGCGGGAGCGTCGACTCCCTCGCCGAGCAAGAGCGTCGAGGTGTGACGCTCGGGCTCGACCTCGCAGCGGGCGGCGAACCGCATGCGGGTGAGCTGGTCTCGCACGATCGCGCCGAGACCCGGCTCCGTGAGGAGGAGGAAGTCGGTCTCGCCGCGCCGCAGGATCCTGAGAGTTGCGATCACCCGCGCCTTGGCCGTCAGCAACAGTGCGTCGCACGAACCGCCCACCTCGAGGGCGAGGACGTCGTTCGACACCATCCGGTTCAGGTAGTCGGCTGCCTGAGGGCCCTGCACACGCACGTAGTCTCTCGGCCGGTCCGCGGTAACGATCTGCATGCCGATTAGTCTAGGTAGACATGTTCAAGACGAAGAGAGAGCAGAGAGTGATCGACCTCGGATACGAGCCCGAGAGGCTCCCGCCCGGGCAGTACCTGACGGAGAAATGGCCGGTTCTTCACGTCGGCGACGTGCCGGCGACGGATCTCGCGACCTGGAGCTTTCGCGTCTTCGGGGAGGTCGAGACTCCAATCGTCCTCACCTGGGATCAGCTCCTAGCGCTCCCGGCGACCGAGGTGACGACCGACATCCATTGCGTGACACGCTGGAGCCGCTTCGACGTGACGTTCCGCGGGGTTCACTGGAGGGATCTGGCGAAGCTCGTCGCGCCGAGCCCCTGGGCGGAGTTCGTCGTCGCTCACGCCGAGGAGGGATACACGGCCAACGTCCCGCTCGAGGCGCTCGAGGCCGACGACGCGCTGATTGCCTACGAGGCGGACGGAGAGCCGCTCTCACCCGATCACGGGTGGCCCCTACGGCTGGTCGTGCCGAGCCGGTACTTCTGGAAGAGCGCGAAGTGGTTGCGCGGAATCGAGCTGCGAAGCGACGACGAACCAGGGTTCTGGGAGAACTACGGGTACTCGAACGACGCCGACCCGTTCAAGGAGGAGCGGTACGGCTTCTGAGCCCGAGGCCGCTCAGGTGAGATCGCGCGGGACGCTGAACCTCCGCGTCCGCTCGAAGATCCGTTCCTCCCCCTCGTAGGCCTCCACGGTGTTCGTCGTGTGGAAGGAGGTCGCATCCGACCACATCTCGCTTCGGGCGTTGACGCGTGACGCTCGATCGCCCCATGCGAGCAGGATGGTGTGATCCGTCTCGACCCTGGCGGAGAGCGGCTCGCCCTCGACGATCGTGAACACCTCGCGGTAGTCCTCCTCCATCTCCGCGCCGCTCGGGAGGCGCTGCAACCCGCTGCCGTAGGCGTATGCCAGCACCGCCTCACCCGTTGCAACGTCACGAGTGACGGTGCGCGACACGTGTGCGTCGGTCAGGTGCTCGACATCGAGGGGAGCCGATCCCTCGGCCTCTCCGAACGGCGCCAGTGTGTCATCCGACCCACGAGGCGTGCGAACCGGAAGCCGGAGCCTGCTGGCCTCCCCCGTGAACACCGACACGACGACCTGCTCGGGCGATGGCCAGACCCACGGCCAGTAGGTCGGTGAGACGGCCACCCGGATCCTGTGCCCCCGTTCGAAGGCGTGGCCGGCAGCGTTGAGCCGCACCCGGACCTCGTATCGCTCACCCGGAACGAGCGGCGACGGGTGCTCGTGACTCTCGCGATGCGTGAGATTGAGAATCCCGGTCGAGACGAGCGTCGACTCCCCTGTCGGGGCGACGTCGCACAGGCGGACGGCAACGAACGCACACGGTCGATCGGCGGACACGGACAGCGTCACCTCCGGAAACCCGAGAATCTCCGTCCGCTCGTCCAGCGGCTCCGAGGTGAACGTCAAGGACAGACCGTCGTCGACACGCTGGTCGGGTGGCATGTCCGCGGCATCCCCGTATGGGCACCAGAGGCCGGAGTCGAGCCCGCACAGCTGCGAGCCGCGATGGTCGAGTCGTACCGGCGCGCCCGGCGCCAGGTCGAGCGACCCGTCTCCAAGGAAGAGCGTCCGGTCATCACTCCCACCGGGAGGCCACGAGTCCTCGGACACCCAACGTCCCGGCCGCTCGTCGTGATGGGCCTGCCCCAGCACCGGATCCTGCAGCCAGGCACGCAGCATCGGCTCGTCGCTGACACCCGTCTCGACACCCTTGAGCCATCGATCCCACCAGCGAAGGCATTCCTGCAGGAAGCCGATCGCCGGTCCAGGAACGCCCTCGTTCGGGAACGCGTGCGCCCACGGGCCGATCAGGCCCTTCCGGACACCGGGGAGGCCTTCGAGCAGCCGGAAGATCGCGTTCGTGTAGCCGTCGGCCCAGCCGCCGATCGCGTAGACGGGACACTCGATCGCCGAGAAGTCCTCACAGACGGATCCGTGCTTCCAGTACGCATCTCGACGCTGGTGCGTGAGCCACGCCTCGACATACGGCGGCGTGCGCTCGAGCCGGTCGAGCCAGATCTCTCGCCAGCGATCGCCCACATGCCGCGGATCGGGGGGCGCTGCAATCCAGACGAGCATCTGCGAGGCCCAGGGCAGCATGTCGACCGCCAGAACGCTCCCGCCGATGTAGTGGACGTCGTCGGCGTAGCGATCGTCGGTCGAGCAGAGGCTGATCACCGCCCGCAGCGACGGCGGGCGGCGCGCTGCGACCTGGAGGCCGTTGAACCCGCCCCAGGAGATCCCGATCATGCCGAGGTCGCCGGTGCACCACGGTTGGGCAGCGATCCATGCCAGCGCGTCGACGATGTCGTCCTGCTCCTGTGCCAGATACTCGTCCTCGAGAATCCCGTCCGAGTCGCCGGAGCCTCTGAGGTCGAGGCGAACGCAGGCGTATCCGTGACCGGCAACGTAGGGGTGGAGCACAGCGTCACGCGACCACGTCCAGTCGCTCTTGCGATACGGGATCGCCTCGAGAATCGCCGGCACGGGATCGCTCTCCGCGTCCTGCGGCAGCCAGATCCTCGCGGCGAGGCGCGCTCCGTCCGAGACCTCGATCCAGGTGTTTTCGATCTCGTGGATCGCCCGCGGGAAGTCGGTTCGGACGCGCACGGAGGCGGAGTCTACGGCCTGCCCGCTTCCTGCTCGGCTCCGAACGTATCTGAAGAAAGCGGTGGCGGTCGACCCCCTCACCGCCCGGATAACGCTGACTCAGCCGGACGCGCGCATTCTCAGTGCGTACGTCCCGATTCTTCCGAAGCACATCTGGGGGAAGATCCCGAAGGACGATCTGACGAAGTTCAACCCGTGCTGCCCGATGATCGGCAGCGGCCCGTTCATCGTCACCAAGCTCGATCGGAAGGGCACTTCGATCCTCGAGCCCAATCCGTATTTCTATGGCCCGAAGGGGAGTATCCAGCGGATCCTGATGACGAAGTACCAGGACAAGGAGGCTCAGCTCCGCGACATCAAGCTCAACCGGCTCGACGCGATCCTCCAGGCGGACTCGGAGTGGATCAAGAGCGTCGACGACCCGGAGCTGACGGTCTGGGGCGCCGCGTACGTCGGATTCAAGGAGCTCGCCTTCAACTCCTGCCCGCCGGAGGGCTCGCCAACGTGCACCGGCCCCGGCCCGGACGTCGCGGTCGCCGTCGTCCAGGATCCGGCGATTCGCCTCGCGCTCGCGTGGGGTCATCGACAGGGACAACCTCGCCCGCACGGCGTACGCCGACGCGGTACTGCCCGGGACCGGAATCATCTCGCCGTTCTACGCCGGCAAGGGCTACTACACGATCATGGAAGGGGACGAGCGTCGGATACACCTTCGATCCGGCGAAGGCGAAGAAGATCCTCGCCGACGGTGGCTGGACATGTCCGGCGCGGTGGCACTTGCGAGAAGGACGGAGTGAAGGCGGAGTTCACCCTCATCGCTCGCTCGTCCTCGCGCGAGGATCAGAACGCGGCCAACCGCATTCGGGCCTGGGCCAACGAGCTCGGGATCAAGATCAATCTCTCGATCATTACCGACGACGCGCTCAATTCCCAGATCTACAACCCGACCTCGAGCACGAAGAAGGCCGACGCGGATAAGTACGAGCCGACGTACGACGCGTTCATCTGGGGCTGGTTCGGCGATCTCGGACGCCCGACTACGACTTCGAGATCCTGACCTGCGGCAGCTTCTCGACCGACTCCTACTACTGCAACCCGAAGTTCGACAAGCTCTCGCAGGAGGCGCTCGCCGAGACCGATTTCGATAGCCGCGTCGATCTGCTCCACCAGGCGGAGAAGATCGCGCTCGAGGAGTCGCCGTACGTCTTCCTCACGTTCCAGAACTCCCCGTACGTCACCAGAAACGACACCTGGACGAACTACCAGCCGACGCCCAAGGTCGACGGCAACCCCTTCTCGATCTCGTGGTCGCAGCTCCAGTTCCTGGAGCCCGGGAAGAAGGCTTCGACGAGCTACGCCGGGGCACCTGCCGCGCTGATCGTCCTGCTGGTCGGCATCGCAGCGGTATTCGCCTACGCCTGGCTACGGCGGTGGCGGGAAGCTCGCCAGCCGCTCGAGGTCAGCGAGCAATCCGAGGGCAAGCCATGATCAGGCGGGTCGGCCCGAAGACGCTCGTCTCCGTCGGAACGCTCGTCTTCGTCCTGGTCTTCAACTTCTTCCTGTTCCGAGCCGCCGGTGACCCGAAGACGCAGCTGATCCGTCAGGTGAAGGATCCTGAGGCCCGCCAGCGCCTGATCCACGAGCGGGGCCTCGATCAGGACGTCTTTACCCAGTTCCGGATCTACGTGAAGGACGTGGCGACCGGCGACCTCGGAACGAGCTTCCAGACGAACCGGCCGGTGCTGAGGGAGATCGGAGACGCGCTGCCGAACACGCTCCTCCTCGTCGGCACGGCGACGATCCTCTCCGCGTTGATCGGCACGTGGCTCGGCATAGTGGCTGCGACGCGACGTGGGCGCTGGGGAGATACCGCAATCACCCAGGGGTCGCTCGTCCTCTACTCGAGCCCGGAGTTCTGGCTGGGCATGATTCTGATCGCGCTGTTCTCAGTGAAGCTCGGGCTCTTTCCGACGAGCCTGAAGACCGACCCGGGAGCGAACTTCTCAACCGGCGGCTACGTGTGGAATGTCCTCCAACACGCGGCGCTCCCCATCATCACGCTGACACTCGGACTGCTCGCCCAGTACGTCGTGATCATGCGCTCCGCGATGACGGACATCATGAACGAGGACTTCGTCACGACGGCCCGGGCTATCGGCCTGCCGCGGCATCGCGTGATTCGTGACCATGCCGCGCGTAACGCGCTCCTGCCGGTGGTGACCCTGGCAGCGCTGAATCTCGGCTTCGTCGTCTCGGGAGCGATCCTCGTCGAGGCGCTGTTCTCCTGGCCCGGCATCGGCGTGCTGACTGTGGACGCGATCGACAACAAGGACTACCCCATGCTCCAGGGCATCTTCCTCGTCACGTCGGTGGCGGTGATCCTCGCGAACCTCGTGACGGACTTCCTCTATACGAGCCTCGACCCACGGGTACGGGTGGGCTGACGAATGACGGCGACGACGCCCGATCCGACCCAGGCCTCACGCGACTGCCGTCGTCGCAGGGTCGAAGGGCGTGCTCGGGCGGCTCTCGACGAGCGCGAGCCACTCGTTCCGCCTGCTGCTGCGCTCGAAGTCGGGAGTCGTCGGCCTCACGATTCTCGTCTTCTTCACGATCATCGCGATCATCGGACCGTGGATCGTGCCGCAGGACCCGACTGCGTCGTCGTCGTTCTCGGACGACATCATGGTGGCGCCGCGAACTCGACCTACTGGCTCGGAACCGACGACAACGGGCGGGACGTGCTCTCGCAGGTGATCCTCGGCACGCGGATCTCGATGCTCGTGGGTTTCTCCGCGGCGCTCGTCTCCGCCGTTATCGGCGGGACGTTCGGGATCCTCTCGGGCTACTTCGGCGGCTTTACCGACCGCGTACTGACGATCCTCGACGACTGGTTCCTCGTCATCCCGTTCCTCCCGCTCGCAATCGTACTCGTCGCTCTCCTCGATCCGAACGCATTCCCGGAGGCCGTAACGCAATCCTGATCCTCGTCATCTGGACTGACGACATGGGCGGGAACGACCCGGATCATCCGTGCTCAGGTGTTCTCGGTGAAGGAACGACAGTTCATCGAGCGGGCGAAGTCGCTCGGCGCGTCCGACGACCTGGATCTGCGAAAGCACGTTCTCCCGAGCGTCCTCCCGCTGATCTTCGCCAACACCGTGCTCATCGTGGCGGTCGCGATCCTGACCGAGTCGGCGCTGGCCTTCCTCGGCCTCGGTGACCCGTCGAACCCGTCGTGGGGGACGATTCTGAATGCAGCGAACGACGCCGGCGCCGAGGCGTCGGGGGCCTGGTGGTACTTCATCCCGCCCGGTCTCTGCATCGTGCTCGTGGTGATGGCGTTCACGATGGTCGGTTACGCGGTCGAGGAGATCATCAACCCGAAGCTGCGGGAGCGGCGATGACGGCGACCGAGGCCTTCCCGGTGCCTCCAGCTCAGAGCGACGGGAGCGTGCTCCTCGACGTGTCGGAGCTGACCGTCGCCTACAAGGACAAGGAAGGCACCGAGATCCGCCTCGTCGACGATGTGTCCTTCCAGCTACGGCGCGGCGAGGCTCTCGGGCTCGCCGGCGAGTCCGGCTGCGGGAAGACGACGACGGCCCTCTCGATCCTCGGTCTCCTGCCGTCCAACCTCTACCGGGCGCACGGAACGATCACCGTCAACTCGGAGCGCGGGATCATGCACGTGCACCGGCGCACCGACCGGGGACTACGCGACCTGCGCTGGAACACGGTGTCGATCGTCTTTCAGGGAGCGATGAATGCCCTCGACCCGGTCATGCGTGTGTCGAGCCAGATCGGCGAGGCGATCCGGCTCCATGATCCGGACGCGAGCGACGCGGAGGTCGCCCAGCGCATCGCCGAGCTGTTCGAGTACGTGGGCATGAGCCCCGCGCGGGCGACGCAGTACCCGCACGAGTTCTCGGGTGGGATGCGCCAGCGCGTGATGATCGCGCTCGCGCTCGCATGCAAGCCCGAGCTGATCATCGGCGACGAGCCGACGACTGCCCTGGACGTGATGATGCAGGCGCAGATCCTCGAGCTCCTCGAGGAGCTCCGGCGCGAGCTAGGGCCTCGCGATGATCCTGATCACGCACGACCTCTCCGTACTCGCCGAGACCTGCGACCGCGTCGCGATCATGTACGGCGGCCAGATCGCCGAGTCCGGCCCGATCCGCGCGCTCTACCACCACCCCCAGCACCCGTATACGCAGCGGCTCCTCGGAGGATTCCCGACCGTCGGCGGGCCGCGCGAGCTCGCTCCCGCAATTCCGGGCGTCCCGCCGGATCCGGCAGCACTCCCCGCCGGCTGCCGGTTCGAACCCCGCTGCCACAAGGCCCGGCCGCCTGCGCCAGCGTCGATCAGCTCGCGCGGATCGACGACACGCACGGGCGCGGTTCTAGCGCCCTGGCACCGGTGAGCTGCCCCGCCCGCCGCCGCCGGTAGGCACGTGAGCGCGGTTGTGAGCGCCGCGAGCACGAGGTGGGCTCGACGAAGACGCCGCTCTTCGAGGTCAGCGACCTCGAGGTGCACTTCCCGGTGAGGAAAGTCCAAGCGTGTCGTTCGAGCCGTCGACGGCGTCGATCTCGGTCTGGAATCGCGGTGAGGTCCTCGGGGTCGTCGGCGAGTCCGGCTGCGGGAAGTCGACCTCGGACGCACGCTTCTGGGGCTGCAGAAGCCAACGGCCGGAGACGTCGAGTTCGAGGGCAAGCCGCTTGCGATCGACGCGAACATGCGGCTGCTGCGGCGCCGTATCCAGATGATCTTCCAGGACCCGTACCAGTCCCTGAATCCGCGGATGTCCGTCGGCGCACCAGGTACAGGAGCCCCTCGTGATCCACAAGATCGGCAAGAGAGGGAGGATCGAACGAATCCAGCGCGGCGTGGCGGCGCTCGAGGCCGCTGGACTGCGACCCGCAGAGCGCTTCTGGGAGCGGTACCCGCACGAGCTCTCGGGCGGCCAGCGCCAGCGCGTCGTGATCGCTGCAGCGATGGTCCTCGAGCCCGAGGGACTGGTGTGCGACGAACCGGTCTCGGCGCTTGACGTCTCGGTTCGTGCCCAGGTGACAACGCTACCCTCAGGCGCCATGGCCGCGAAGGCAACGCGGTTCGGAAAGCCGCTCCCGTCGGGGGGCACGATCGGCGTGCCCTCCCCCGCGACCCCGTACAACAACCGCTCAGAGGTGTTGCGTGGTGTGGAGTGGTGGGAGGCGCGCGGATACCGGGTCAAGCTCTCCGACGGGATCTACGCTCGAGACGACTGGGTCGCGGGGGACGCCGAGAGCCGAGCGCGCGACCTCGAGGCCATGTTCAGCGGATCCCGAGGTCGACGTCGTCCAGTGCGCCCGCGGCGGCTACGGATCCGCCCAGCTGATCCCGTACCTCGATTTCGACCTGATAGCCGCGAACCCCAAGGCCTTCGTCGGCTACTCCGACATCACCGCGCTCCACGTCGCGCTCCGCCAGAAGGCGGGGCTCGCCACGTTCTACGGCTACGGTCTCCACGGCGTCGGCGACCCGGAGACGACGACGTTCATCGACAGACCGCCTCCTCTCGGTGCTGGGAGGCCAGACGACGGGTGCGGTTCCGCCGAATCCGGACGACCCGTGGGTCCGTGCGATCGTCCCCGGGAAGGTCACGGCGCCACTCGTCGGTGGCTGCTTCTGGCTCCTCATGCAGACCATGGGAACTCCGTGGGAGTTCGAGGCGGAGGGCTGCATCCTGTTCCTCGAGGACACGGACCACCCGGCCTGGTACTTCGACGGGTTCCTCGTTCAGCTGCAGCAGGCCGGCAAACTCGACGGCGTCGCCGGCGTCGTAGTCGGTGAGGTGACAGACAGCGATTGGCCGCATCAGGGCTCGAACGACTTCCCTCGCGTGAAGTCGATCGAGGACGTGCTCGAGGAGCGCCTCGCGCCGCTCGGCGTGCCGTTCCTCTACAACCTGCCGCTCGGCCACGGCAAGCATCTCGCGACACTTCCGCTCGGTGTGACGGCGACACTGGATGCCGACAACCGGACGCTTTCGATAGACGAGCCCGCGCTCGTGACATAGGATCACGAACCCTCGTGGGGACGAGGGACACGCTGAAAGGAGAGGGCATGAGGTTACGGGTGCTTCTGACGGGGGCGGTGGCTCTTGTCATCGCGGTCGCGGCCGCCGGGTGCGGTGGCGGAGGAAACTCGGGCGGGGAGGCACCGGCGGACACCTCGGCTGCCTCGAGTGGATCGTCTGGTGACACGCAGACGACCGAAACGAGCGGGGGAACCGTCAAGCCGGGCGGGATCCTCCGGATCGGAACGATCAGCTACATCGACTCGCTGAACCCGTTCAACTGGATCCAGTCGCAGTCCGGAAATGCCATGATCATGATCTTCCCCCAGCTCGTGCAGTACGACTACACGGACAAGGGCTTCGAGATCGTCGGCGACTGGGCCGACTCCTGGGAGACTTCGGCCGACGGGAAGGACTGGACCTTCCACCTGAAGCCGGGCGCGAAGTGGTCCGACGGCACGCCGATGACCGCCGACGACGCTGCCTGGACGATCAACACGACCGTCAAGTACCAGGACGGGCCGACGGCCGGAATGGCGACTGCGCTCTCCCACGTGACGAGCGCGGACGCCATCGACGACACGACCGTCGTGCTCCACTACGAGGCGCCCGTGGGCAACGTGCTCGACCAGCTCGAGCAGCTCTGGATTCTTCCGCGCCACGTCTGGGAGCCGCTCGCTGGAGCCGATGGGAAAGGGCTCAGGACGTACCACCCCGAGCAGCACCTGCCGATGGTCACGGGCGGGGCGTACACGATGAAGCAGTGGGAGAAGAAGGGAACGACGGTCTTCATCGCCGACCCGAACTACTACGGCACGCCTTCGAATGCCGAGGCCGTCGCGCTCACGTACTACACGAACTCGGACGCCGTCATCTCCGACCTGAAGAACGGGAACATCGACTGGGTCGACCAGGTGCCGTTCAACGCGATCGACGTCCTCAAGAAGGACGACAACGTCGTTCTGAACGAGGTTCCCGGCGCCGAGACCACGAACATCACCTGGAACTCGAATCCTCGGAAACCGATGAATCGAGAGCTTCTCGACCCCAAGGTCAAGAAGGCGCTCTCGATGTGCGTCGACCGTCAGCAGATCATCGACGTGGTCTTCAGCGGATACGCGACACTCGTCGACAGCATCGTCGGCCACATCTCGCCGCTCGAGAATCCGAACGTCGGCCCGCTCGAGTACAACTGCGACGCGGCGAACAAGATGCTCGACGACCTCGGATACACGCGCGGCATCGGACGGCATCCGGGTGGCACCGGCCACGACCGGCACGTACGCGCAGGATGCTCATCCGATGAAGTACGAGATCGTCACGCCAACCAGCACGGACTTCAACATCGACCGCGAGTTCGACATCGTGAAGACGGGTTTCGCCGAGCTCGGGGTCGAGGTGACGCAGAAGGTGGGCGGCGACACCGTAGCCACCTACGCGATCGAGACCGGCAGCGACTGCGACATCAAGGCGTCGACCGGGTACACGGGCTTCGACATCGCCATGTGGGACTGGATCCCGTACATCGACCCCGACCCCATGCTCTCGTACCTGACGAAGGCCCAGTGGTGCGTCTGGAACGACACCGGCTGGGACAATCCCGAGTACGACAAGATGTACCAGGAGCAGGGCATCACAATCGATCCCGAGAAGCGCAAGCAGATCGTCTACGAGATGCAGCAGATCGTCTATGACGAGTTCGTCTACACCCAGCTGATCAACCAGGACTACTTCGACGCGCACGTGAAGACGTGGATCATTCCGACGAACGATCACGAACCTGAACGCCTACTCGAAGCTCTACTACACGGTCCCGGGCCAGGCCGGATAGGGATAGGGGGACAGCGCCGGAACCGAACTGAGAAACTGGGGACGTGCGAGGCACCGACTACGTTCTGAAGCGAGTCGGATTCGCGATCGTGACCGTCTTCGTCGCGATCACACTCAACTTCGTCCTGTTTCGAGCCGTTCCCGGCGACGCAGTCGACGCTCTGCGCTGCCGATCGTGCACGGCCCAGTTCAAGGAGGCCCAGCGTAAGGAGCTGGGCCTCGACCAGTCGAAATGGGAGCAATACAAGCTCTACGTCACGGGTCTCTTCCACGGAGATCTCGGAAACTCGCTCCGCAGCGAGAAGCCGGTGAGGGGCGAGCTGTGGGAGCCGATTCGCAACACGCTCCCGATGATCGCGCTCGGGACCCTCTTCTCGATCATCTTCGGGACGCTCGTGGGGGTGGTCGCCTCCTGGAGGCGGGGCACGTTCGCCGATAAGGGCGGTCTGTACACCGCACTCGGTTTCTATTCGATGCCAACGCAGTGGCTGGGCCTGCTCATGGTCCTGTTCGTTGCCGGAGCAGTTGGCTTACCGACATCCGGCATCGAGACACCGACGCTCGACATCCTCGGCGACGCGTCAACGTGGGACATCTTCGTCGACCGGATCCGCCACATGATCCTGCCGGCGTTGACGCTCGGGCTCGTCCTCTACGGCGACTACGCCCTCATCGTCCGCTCGGCGATGCTCGAGACGCTCGGCGAGGATTACGTCCTGACCGCTCGCGCGAAGGGACTGCGGAACTGGTCGATCGTCTGGCGCCACGGATTCCGAAACGCGCTGTTGCCGATCGTGACGCTGATCGCACTCTCGCTCGGCTTCATCATCGGCGGCTCGATCACCATCGAGTACGTCTTCTCGTATCCAGGTCTCGGCCTACTGACGGTCGAGGCGATCGACCAGCGTGACTGGCCCGTGCTGCAGGGGATCTTCCTGCTCCTGACGCTATCGGTGATCGCGTTCAACCTGATCGCCGATCTCATGTACGTGAAGCTCGACCCGAGAGTGGCCGCTGCATGAGCGTCACGCCCCCGACTGCCCTCAACGAGGCCGCCGTCGACTACCCGGAGGAGGTCTCGGGATCGTTCGCCCGGCGAGTCCTCCGCAGCACGGCGCTGAGACAGCCTGCGACCCTGATCGGGATCGCTATCCTCGCGATCTTCATCTTCGTGGCGGTCTTCGCTCCGTTCCTCGAGCCGTACAACCCCCGAGAGAAGACGGGCCCGGTGTACGCACATCCGAGCAGCGCCCACTGGCTGGGAACGGATGACGGCGGCGCCGACATGCTCTCGCTCGTGATCGCTGGCTCGCGCGTGTCGCTCATCGTCGGCTTCGTCGCCGCCCTCGTCGCCATGCTGATCGGCGGCACCGTCGGCATCTTCGCCGGCTTCTTCGGCAACAAGACCGACAACGTCCTCATGCGGATCACGGACTACATGCTCGTGATCCCGGACATCCCCCTGATGATCATCGTCGCGGCCCTCTTCGGACGAAACCTCTGGAACATCATCTGGATCATCGGGATCATCTACTGGACGTCGACCGCGCGGCTGATCCGCGCGCAGGTGAAGAGCGTGCGACAGCGGGTCTACGTCAAACGTGCGCACTCGCTCGGAGCGGGCAACAGCAGGCTCATCTTCAAGCACGTCCTGCCCCAGGTCGCGCCTCTCCTCATCGCAAACACGGTGCTGATGATCGCGCTCGCGATCTTCGCCGAGACCTACATCACCTTCCTCGGCCTCGGCGATCCGGCCCTCATCTCGTGGGGGAAGCTGATCGAGAACGCGTTCAAGGGCGACGCAGTCCTGAACAGCGCCTGGTGGGCGATCGTTCCGCCCGGTCTCTGCGTCACGGTCGTGATCCTTGCCTGCACGATGATCGGGCAGTCGATGGAGGACGCCCTCAACCCGCGGATCCGGGTCGGGCATCTCGCCGTACGGAGGTTCCGTGTCCGGCCGCTCAAGGGCAAGCTGGACAGCGAATGAGCCAGCCCGTCCTCGAAGTCGACGACCTCCACGTCTGGTTCGATCTTCCGAGCGGCGGCCAGCTCCATGCCGTACAGGGAATCAGCTTCGAGCTCGCGACCGGGGAGCGGCTCGGCCTGGTCGGCGAGTCCGGCTGCGGAAAGACGACGGCGATCCTCGCAGTCATGGGGCTCCTCCCACCGACGGCCACCGTGGCGGGGCGGGTGCTGTTCAAGGGCGACAGCATCCTCGAGCAGGGGGAGCAGACCGTCTCCGAGCACCGCTGGAAGGACATCGCGATGGTCTTCCAGGGAGCGATGAACGCGTTCAATCCAGTGAAGCGGATCGGTGAGCAGATCGTCGAGCCGATGGAGCTGCACGAGACGGCGGAAGGAAAGACCGCACGACGCAATGCGGGCGAACTGCTCGAGTTCGTCGGCATCCCCGCGGCCCGAGCGCGGGACTACCCGCACGAGTTCTCCGGCGGCATGCGCCAGCGCGCTGCCATCGCGATGGCTCTCGCATGCCACCCCGCCGTCCTCCTCGCCGACGAGCCGACGACGGCACTCGACGTCATGGTGCAGGCACAGATCCTCGAGCTCCTCACCCGCTTGACGGACGGGCTGGGCCTCTCGCTCGTGCTCGTCACGCACGACCTCGCAGTCGTCTCGCAGACCTGCCATCGCGCCGCGGTCATGTACGCGGGCAAGATCGTCGAGACCGCCTCGACCGAATCGCTCTACCACGATCCTCGCCATCCCTACACCCGCCTCCTCTTCGCCGCGACCCCCGACCTGATCGGGAAGGAAGCCGTCGCGTCTATTCCGGGCACCCCGCCAAGGCTCGACCGGGATATGACCGGTTGCCCGTTTGCCCCTCGCTGCGACCGAGCCTTCGACCCCTGCCGCACCGTGGAGCCGCGGCCCATCCCGGTCGGCGCAGGACACGAGGCCGCGTGTCACCTCAACGATCCGGCGATGAAGGCAGCGTCGTGAGCACGAACGGCTCGGTCCCGTTACTCGAGGTCGAGAACCTCGTAACTCACTTTGGCGTGCCCCGGGGCATCGTCGGAACCATGACGCGCAAACCCAAGCTGACCGTCCACGCAGTCGAGGGAGTCTCGTTCTCGATCCGCCCCGGGGAGATGCTCGCGCTCGTAGGCGAGTCGGGGTGCGGAAAGACGACGGCTGCGCAGACCGCGCTACGGCTCATCGACCCGGAAAGCGGGACGATTCGCTTCAAGGGCCAGGACATCACGCGGCTGAAGTCTCGCGAGCTCAGGCCGTTGCGCCGGCGTATGCAGATCATCTACCAGGATCCGTATGAGTCCCTCGATCCGCGCTTCCGCGTCCGGCACACGATCGAGGAGCCGCTCCTCGTCCACGGACTTGCTGAGAACGGAGATGAGCGCCGAAAGATGGTGTTCGACGCGCTCGTACGGGCGGGCCTGACCCCACCGGAGCTGTTCGCCGAACGGTATCCGCACGAGCTCTCGGGCGGGCAGCGCCAGCGGGTCGCGATCGCTGCCGGCCTCGTCCTCGAGCCGGAGCTCCTGATCGCAGACGAGCCCGTTTCGATGCTCGACGTGTCCGTCCGAGCCGGGATCCTCTCGTTGCTCGACGGGCTGCGGAAGTCTGGTCTGGGGATCCTCATGATCACCCATGACCTCTCGACCGCGGCCCACTATGCGGACAGGATCGCGGTCATGTATCTCGGCCGCATCGTCGAGGAGGGGCCCGCACAGGAGGTCGTCTCCAATCCGCAGCATCCGTACACACAGGCGCTCATCTCCGTGGTGCCGAAACCCGACCCTCGCCATCGCTCGAAGCCCCAGATCCTCACCGGAGAGACACCGAACCCGGTTCACGTGCCGTCCGGCTGCCGCTTCCATCCGCGCTGCCCGAAGGCGTTCGACCGCTGCCAGGCCGACGATCCGGTCGCGCTCATTCCGTGCGGCGCCAACGGCCACACCGCCGCTTGCTGGCTGATCGCCGGCTCGTAGACGGATGACCGACGCCCGCAGGCGCTGGACGCTGATCGCCTGCTGTTGCTCGCAGTTCATGATCCTGCTCGACGTCACGACGCTGAACGTAGCCCTGCCTTCGATTCAGCGCGAGCTCGACGTCTCGAGCGGCAACCTCGTCTGGGTGATCAACGCCTACGTCCTCTCGCTCGCGTCGCTGATCCTCGTCGCCGGAACGCTCGGCGACCGCTATGGACGCAAGCGGGTGTTCGTCGCCGGCTTCGTCCTCTTCACGATCTTCTCGATCGGCTGCGCCGTCTCGACGACCGACGGCATGCTGATCACGTTCCGCGCCTTGCAGGGGGCCGGGGCAGCATTGCTCGCCCCTCTCTCGCTGTCGATCCTCGTCGACGCGTACCCACCGGAGCGGCGCGCCTGGGCAATCGGGATCTGGGCCACCGTCGCAGGCCTCGGGTTCGCCGGCGGGCCGATCCTCGGCGGGCTGCTGATCAGCGCCTTCGACTGGTCGGCGATCTTCTGGCTGAACGTGCCCGTCGGAATTGCCGGTGCCCTCCTGACGCTCGCCTACGTCCGCGAGTCGCGCGACCCGAACGCGCGCCGGCTCGACCTCATCGGTGCCGCACTGGTGTCGGCGGGCCTCTTCTGTCTCACGTTCGCGCTTATCGAGAGCGACGACCACGCCTGGACGTCGGCGTTCACGCTCGGGTTCCTCGGCGCCGCTGCCGTCCTGCTCGCGCTCTTCGTCGCTCGCGAGGCGCGGACCCGGATCCGATGCTTCCGCTCGGGTTCTTTCGGCGCAGGGTGTTCGCGCGCGCGAATGCGCTGTACGCCGTCCTCTACGCGGCCCTGGCCGGAGTCCTCTTCTTCATCTCCCTCTACTTCCAGAACGTCAAGGGCTACTCGGCGCTCGAGACCGGCGTCTCCTGGCTGACGATGAACGTACCGTTCCTCGCGGTGTCCGTCATCGCAGGACAGATCCAGGGGCGCTTTGGAGCGCGCCGCGTCGTCTTCGTCGGCACCCTGCTCAGCGGGATCGGAGTGCTCGCCTTCGCACCCCTCGGTGTGGGCTCCTCCTTCGCGCTCTCGATCCCGGCGTACGTCATCATCGGCTTCGGCTACGGCCTCTGCGTCCCCGCTCTCTCGACAGTCGCGATGGGCGCGATCGAAGTGCAGCACGCAGGGGTCGCATCTGGAGTGCTGAACACGTCGAGGCAGGTCGGGGCCGCGGTCGGCCTCGCCGCGCTCACCGCGATCGGGGTCGCGGCAGCCGGAGGCCCGTGGAGCAACCCCACCGCGTTCGTGAGCGCGATGCGATGGGCCATGATCGTCGCCGGAGTCCTGGTCCTCGCGTCGACCCCGCTCGTGTTCTGCTCCCGCGACGAGCCGGAGCGCTGGGTCGCAAAGGAGAAACTCCCAGACGAAAAGTACGGGGGCCGGACAAGCCGGCCCCCGTGACGCCTTCGCGGCCTGGCGCCTTCGGCGCGGCCGCTGCGTGCAGCTTCGCTGCTTTGCCCTACATCATCCCGTCCATGCCGCCTGGCATGGAGGGCATTCCGCCGGCCGACGCCTTCTCGGGCGCCTCGGCGACGATCGCCTCGGTCGTGATGATGTTCTTCGCGATCGACGCAGCGTTCTGGAGCGCCGACCGGGTGACCATCGTCGGATCGATGATGCCGGCCTTGACGAGGTCGATGTACTCGCCGCTGTCGACGTTCAGGCCCTCGCCCTTCTTGCTGTTGCGGATCTTGTCGACGACGACCGAGCCCTCGAGCCCGGCGTTGGCCGACAGCTGGCGCAGCGGCTCCTCGAGCGCCCTGACGATGATCGATGCGCCGGTGCGCTCGTCGCCCTCGAGGCCCTTCAGGTCGATCGAGCCCACCGAGTTCAGAAGCGCGACGCCACCGCCGGGGACGATGCCCTCCTCGAGGGCAGCCCGGGTGGCCTGCAGCGCATCCTCGACGCGGTGCTTCTTCTCCTTCATCTCCGTCTCCGTTGCAGCGCCGACCTTGACGACTGCAACGCCGCCGGCGAGCTTCGCCAGCCGCTCCTGCAGCTTCTCACGGTCGAAGTCCGAGTCGGTGTTCTCGACCTCGCCCTTGAGCTGCTTGATGCGGGCCTTGATGCCCTCGCTGTCGCCTGCGCCGTCGATGATCGTCGTTGAATCCTTATTCACGACGACCTTGCGAGCACGACCGAGCTGGGAGAGCTTCGTGTTCTCGAGCTTGAGGCCCATCTCCTCGGTGATGACCTCTCCACCGGTGAGGATGGCGATGTCCTCGAGCATGCGCTTGCGGCGGTCACCGAAGCCCGGCGCCTTGACGGCGACGGCGGTGAACGTGCCACGGAGCTTGTTGACGACGATCGTCGCGAGCGACTCGCCCTCGACGTCCTCGGCGACGATCAGGAGCGGCCTACCGGCCTGGATGACCTGCTCGAGGATCGGGAGAATGTCCTTGACCGCGCCGACCTTGGAGTTGGCGATCAGGATGAACGGATCCTGAAGCTCTGCCTCCATCCGCTCGGCGTCGGTGATCATGTAGGGAGAGAGATAGCCCTTGTCGAACTGCATCCCCTCGGTGAACTCGAGCTCGAGGCCGAATGTCTGGCCCTCTTCGACGTTCACGACGCCGTCCTTGCCGACCTTCTCGATCGCGTCGGCGATGACGTCCCCGATCTCGCGCTCGCGCGCCGAGATCGTGGCGACACGGGCGATGTCCTCCTTGCCCGAGACCTCCTTGGACTGTGCCTTCAGATCGTCGACCACATTGCCGACGGCCTTCTCGATGCCGCGCTTGAGCGCCATCGGGTTGGCCCCGGCGGCCACGTTCTTGAGGCCTTCGCGGACGATGGCCTGCGCGAGGACGGTCGCCGTCGTCGTGCCGTCGCCGGCTACGTCGTTCGTGGCCGTCGCAACCTCGCGGACGAGCTGTGCACCCTGGTTCTCGAAGACGTCCTCGAGCTCGATCTCGCGGGCGATGGTGACGCCGTCGTTCGTGATCGTGGGTGCGCCAAACTTCTTGTCGAGGACGACGTACCGACCCTTGGGGCCGAGCGTCACCTTGACTGCGTTTGCGAGGACATTCACGCCACGCTCGAGCGCGCGGCGGGCATCCTCATCGAACTTGAGCTCCTTGTGTGCCATTCAGCGTTCCTCCGTAGTTCCTACGCGGCCTTTTTGGACTTCTTGCTGTCGCTCTTCACGACCTTGGCGAGTACGTCGGACTCGCGGAGGATCAGGTACTCCTCGGTGCCGAGCTTGATGTCGGTACCGCCGTACTTGGAGAAGATGATCTCGTCACCCTCCTCGACGTCCATCTCGACGTGCTTGCCGTCTTCGTCCCGCGGGCCAGGGCCCACCGCGAGGACGTGCCCACGCTGCGGCTTCTCCTTGGCGGTGTCCGGTAGGACGATGCCGCTCGCCAGGACTTCCTCCTCGTCCAGGACCTGGACGATGAGTCGATCTCCCAGTGGCTTCAGATCCATGAAGCACTCCCTCCTTCGTGATTTCCCGAGCTGGCACTCTACTCATGCGAGTGCCAAAGACTTGCCCGGCGCAACTGTAGCGCACAACGGCCCCGCTCGCAAGCGAGTCCTGGCACTCGCGGACAGCCGAGTGCCAGGAGGTCTGACATGGGGCTGCGCCGCGAGTTCTCGGCCGGTGGAGTCGTCGTTCGACGGATGCGTGGCCGCTGGTACGTCGCGTCGATCCGTCCGGGCGGAAAAGCAGCTGTCTGGGCGCTCCCGAAGGGGCTCGTCGATGCGGGCGAATCCCCGGCTGCGACCGCGGAACGAGAGGTACTCGAGGAAACCGGCCTCACAGGACACTTGATCGAGAAGCTCGGGGACGTGCGCTACGTCTACACGTGGGACGGCGAGCGGATCTTCAAGATCGTCAGCTTCTATCTCTTCCGCTACGGAAGCGGGAGGCTTGGCGAGATTCCGCCGGAGCACCTGCACGAAGTGGCGGAGACCCGCTGGCTCCCGCTCGACGAGGCCCCGCGCCTGCTGAGCTACGGGGGCGAGCGCGAGATGGCGCGACTCGCCGCGAAGAGGCTCGCGCAGGAGAACCCTCTATGATTCGCCCGCGAACCGGGTCGAACGATGCCAACCTACGCTCTCAACTTCTACTCACCGATCGTCGCCGACCAGCTCAGGAGCCGTCGCAAGACCGCGACGATCCGGCTCGGCGACAAGTCGTCGAAGTACAAGAAGGGGATGATCGTTCGCGTCCTGGCCGGCACCCGCTTCAGTCCGCGTGAGCTGATTTTCGACGCCGTGATCGATCGGGTCGAGGTCAAGCGGCTCGCCGACCTCTCGCCGCGCGAGATCACACACGACAATCCGCAGCTGCGTCGAACCGAGGAGATGCTCGAGTTCCTGAGCCAGCTCTACAACCGCCCGGTCAGCGGCGAGGACACGGTCACCGTCATCCAGTTCTCGGAGATCCTGCAAGGACCGCGCTAGCGGGCCGCGCAGCAGACGGCGGAAGCCGGCTGCGAAGTTCATCGCCGCGGAGCGGCGATACCGAACCGAGCACACCGAAATGACACGACCAAGACCGGAAGGAAGACAACGAT
This sequence comes from uncultured Thermoleophilia bacterium, assembly GCA_963710975.1. Lineage (GTDB taxonomy): Bacteria > Actinomycetota > Thermoleophilia > Gaiellales > Gaiellaceae > JBBQXH01. The sequence continues at coordinate 46,038 of CAVQCG010000002.1, forward strand.
GACGAAGATCCGCCGGCCTATCGCCCTCCTGGCCGCTGCGCTGCTCCTGGCCCTCGGCCTCGCCGCATGCGGCGGCGACGGGGGAGACGAGGCAGCCCTCGACGAGGAAGCGGTCCAGACGGCTGTTGCCACCGCCGGAGCAGCTCAATTTGCGTCGGCAGGCATCGAAGTCGAAGGCGGGCTCGACTGTGCCGCGACAGCGAAACCCTCCGGCGACTCCGACACGACGGACGCATCCGCGTTCACCGTCGAATGCACGGGCACGACGGCCGACGGCCAGGCCCTCACGCTGGATGGAGAGGGAACGCAGGACGGCGATACCGCGCGCGGGACGTTCGTCGGCAAGTCCGGAGAGAAGCAGGTCTTCGAGACGAAGTGCCTCGGGCCGAGCTGCTGACTCTCAGCGAGCTGGAGAGCGCCGGATCGGCACGCCGAATCCGGTGGGAGCGCGGAGCGCGGCACCGCAGCCTTCACACTCGACCGCAAAGACGGAGGGAACCCTCGCGTCACAGCTAGGGCAGCGGCTCACCAGGCCGGTGCCGCATGTCGGACACGTGTCGGGGAGTTCGGCTTCGAGCCCCTCGAAATAGCGTTGCGCGTGCCCGCAGCCGGGGCAGAAGGCCACCCAGTCACCGAGCGTGCGCCGCCGCTCCTCCTGAATCCAGCTCCGCTTCGCAGCCATGGCCTTCCTACTCTAGAGCCAACTGGGATTCGCTCCGGCAGGTGTGGGGTACAGTGAGTCGGAGAAGGAGGCGTGACCGTGGCAGTAGCCAGGGAAGCCGAGCCGGTCGGCTCGCTCCACGAGATCCGGGAAGCAGGTCTCGATCGGGAGGACCTCCTCGGCATCTATCGGAACCTCCTGACTACCCGCGGGATGGAGGAACGCGGGCACATCCTGTACAAGCAGGGGAAGATCCCGGGCAGCTTTTACACCGGACGCGGGAACGAGGGCGCGGCAGTTGGTGTGGCGACGGCGATGGGCGCGCACGACGTCGGGGCCCCACTCCATCGAGACATGGGCGTGCATATCGCTCGCGGCGTCGAGCCGTGGCGCATCTTCGCGAACTACCTCGGCCGCGCCGACGGCCCTGCCAAGGGCAAGGATGGCAACAACCATCTCGCTGACGAGAGAGTCGGTCTGATCTCGATGGTCAGCCACCTCCCGGCCATGCTTCCGGTCGCAGTCGGCTGCGCGCTGGCGTTCCGGATCCGTGGCGAGCATCGTGTCGCCGTCGGCTGGTTCGGCGAGGGCGCGTCGGCTCGCGGAGACGCACATGAGGCCATGAACTTCGCCGGCGTTCGGCAGCTGCCGGTTCTCTTCGTCTGCGACAACAACCAGTGGGCCTACTCGACGCCGACCCGCCTCGAGTACGCGTGCGAGCACATCGCAGATCGCGCCGACGCCTACGGATTCGACGGCGTCGTCGTCGACGGAACCGACGTCCTCGCCGTCTACCGCGAGTCCCGCCGTGCGATCGAGAAGGCGCGGCAAGGTGGCGGCCCGACCTTGCTCGAATGCCTCACGTTGCGCATGGAAGGCCACGCGGTCCACGACGACGCCTCCTACGTTCCGCAGGAGCTGCTCGACGAGTGGGAGGCCAAGGATCCCATCGAGCGCTTTCGCGGGTGGCTGAGGGAGAACGCCGAGCTTGACGAGGACGAGGACGACCGGATCCGCAGCGACGTCAAGCGACTCCTCGAGGAGGCAGTCGAGCGGGCCGAGAGCAGTCCGTGGCCCGAGCCGGAGAGCGCCCTCGAAGGCGTCTTTGCCGAGCCGGACGAGCTCGACACGCCGCACTTTCGCTGAGCGATGGCAGTCCGGACGTACCTTCAGGCGATCTCGGACGGGCTCCGAGAGGAGATGCGACGCGACCAACGCGTCTTTCTGATCGGCGAGGACATCGGGGCCTTCGGCGGCGCATTCAAGGTGACCCAGGGCTTCCAGGAGGAGTTCGGCGAATGGCGCGTCATCGACGCCCCGCTCTCCGAAGTGGCGATCGTGGGTGGTTGTACCGGGGCAGCTCTCGTCGGGATGCGCCCCGTCGCCGAGATGCAGTTCTCGGACTTCGTCTCGGTCGCCTGGGACCAGCTCGTGACGGTGGCGGCGAAACAGCACTACCGAGCCGGCACACCCGTGCCCATGGTCATCCGCTGCCCGTCGGGTGGCGGTTTTTCGGGCGGGCCCTTCCACTCCCAGAATCCCGAGTCGAGCTTCGCCCACATCCCGGGACTCAAGGTGGTATGCCCGTCGACGCCCGCCGACGCGAAGGGTCTGCTCGCGACCGCCGTTGCCGACCCGAACCCGGTTCTCTACTTCGAGCACAAGTACCTCTACCGGCGACTCAAGGACGAGGTACCGGACGGGCGCTACGCGATTCCCTTCGGCGAGGCCCGCATCCACCGCGCCGGCGACGATGCGACCGTCGTGACCTGGGGCGCCATGGTCCACACCGCGGCCGAGGCGGCCGAGAGCCTTGCGGCCGACGGGCTGTCGATCGAGATCGTCGATCTCCGCACGCTCATCCCGTGGGATCGGGCCGCCGTGCTCGCCTCCGCCCGCAAGACGTCGAAAGTGCTGGTCCTCCACGAGGACACGAGAACCGGAGGGTTTGGCGCAGAAATCGCCGCTACCGTTGCCGAGGAAGCGTTCGAGGATCTCGACGCCCCGATCCGGCGCATCGCGGCACCCGACACGCCGGTACCCTTTTCGCCGCCCCTCGAGAAGCGCTTCCTCCCGCAGGTCGAGGACGTGGTCGAGGGCCTGCGCGAGCTGGCTGCGTACTGAACTGACTTCAGGAGGAATGCCTCATGGCAACAGGAACCGCCGTCGACGTCGTGATGCCCCAGATGGGCGTCTCGGTCTCCGAGGGGACGATCACGAAGTGGCTGAAGTCCGAGGGTGATTCGGTCGCTGCCGACGAGCCCCTGCTCGAGATCTCCACGGACAAGGTCGACACGGAGGTTCCTGCGCCCGCGAGCGGTGTCCTCGGCCCGATCACCGTCCAGGAGGGCGAGACGGTCGAGGTCGGAACGACGATCGCGACAATCCTGCCGGAGGGGACGGAAGTGTCCGCCCCGACGCCGCCCCCGCCCACCGAATCACCTGAACCCGTCCAGGAAGAGCCAGCCTCTGCCGCACCCGCCGCAGGCGCGGCCCCTGCCGCACCCGCCGCAGACGAGGACGGGTTCGGCGAGGGACGCGCGTTCGTCTCCCCCGTCGTGGCGCGGATTGCCGGGGAGCACGACGTCAACGTGTCTGCGGTCCCCGGCACGGGCAGAGGCGGGCGCGTGACCAAGAAGGACATCCTCGATTTCATCGAAGAACGTGGCTCCACGAGCGCCCCGCCCCCCGCGGCTCCTGAGACGGCCCCACATCTCGAGCCGCCGCCACGGCCGGCCGCCCCGCCGCCTCCACCGCACGCCGACCGGCCTCCGCCGGAGCCCACGGGCGAGAAGGGCGAGGGCGAAGTCTTCGAGCGGATGAGCGTCATGCGCAAGGCAATTGCCGAGCACATGGTTCGCTCCATCCAGACATCAGCCCACGTCACGACCATCTTCGAGATCGACATGTCCCGGGTCGTGGCAATCCGCGAGAAGCTCAAGAAGGAGTACGCCGACCAGCACGGCGTCAAACTGACCTTCCTTCCGTTCATCGCGCGGGCTGTCGTCGATGCGCTCGGCACCTGGCCGAGGATGAACGCGGAGATCCGCGGCGATCAGATCGTGACCAAGAGCTTCGTCAACCTCGGAATCGCGGTGGCACTCGACGACGGCAAGGGGCTGATCGTCCCCGTCATCCACAACGCCGAGGAGAAGAACCTGCTCGGTATCACGCGAGCGATCGGTGATCTCGCTGACCGCGCGCGGACCAAGAAGCTCCTGCCGGACGACGTCCAGGGAGGCACCTTCACCATCACCAATCCCGGCGGCTTCGGTGCGATCGGCGGCACCCCGATCATCAATCAGCCCCAGGTCGGGATCCTGGACGTCGACGCGATCGTCAAGCGCCCGGTCGTCCTCACGGACGAGTTCGGAAACGACTCGATTGCGATCCGACCGATGATGAACCTCTGTCTTTCGTACGATCACAGACTGATCGACGGCGCTTACGCCGCGCCGTTCATGCGGGATCTCAAGATCAGTCTCGAGACCTGGGACGAGGGCGCGTACTAGATGGCGCCAACAGGCGCCTACCTGATGAACCTGGGCGTGACGCCGTACGCCGAGGCCGTCGAGTTGCAGCAATCCCTTGCCGGGGCGGTCTCGCAGGGCGCGATTCCCGACACGATCGTCATCCTCGAACACCCGCCGACGGTCACGCTCGGCCGGCGCACCGGCAGTGACGAGCTGCACCTTCCTCCCGATGTCGCGGCCGAGGTCGTCGAGACCAACCGCGGGGGGAAGTCGACGTATCACGCTCCCGGTCAGCTCGTCTGCTACCCGATTCTCGACCTGACGAGGCACGGTCGAGACGTAAGGAAGTACTGCCGTGACCTCGAGGAGACCGTCATCCGAACCCTCGCGGATTACGGAGTCGCTGCGGCTCGAATCGACGGCTTGACGGGTGTTTGGGTCGAGGAGCCTCCGAGAAAGATTGCCTCGATCGGGGTGCACATCTCCCGCTGGGTCACGACGCACGGCTTCGCGTTGAACGTCGATCTCGACCCGGCACCCTTCACGGAGTGGATCACCGCATGCGGGCTCGACAGCGCCACGTTCACCACGCTGAGCCGGGAGCTCGGCCGAGCCGTGACAGTGGACGAAGTTCGACCGGTAGCCGCCGCGGCATTGGCCGATGTCTTTACGCTTACCCTCGACGAGATCCCGGCCGACGACGGGCCGGGGCTTTGGAACCAGCCAGTCCATGACAGAATCGCTGCCGGTAGCCGATAGACCCCGCCGCCCGGAGTGGATGAAGGTCCGCGCCCCGAGCCGGGATTCGCAGTTCTACGACGTAAAAGCGCTGATCCACGGTCAGAGCTTGCACACGATCTGCGAGGAAGCGCGCTGCCCGAACATCGCAGAGTGCTGGGGCCGCGGGACTGCGACCTTCCAGATCCTGGGCGAGACGTGCACCCGAGCCTGCCGCTACTGCTACGTGCACTCCGGCCGCCCGGAGCATCCCCCCGACCCGCTCGAGCCGCTGCGACTTGCGCACGCCGCGAAGCAGATGGGGCTGAAGCATGTCGTCGTCACCTCCGTCGACCGTGACGACCTTCCCGATCGAGGGGCCGGCCACTTCGCCGCAACGATCCGTGCCGTGAAGGCACACTCCCCGGGCACCTCGGTCGAGGTTCTCACGCCCGATTTCCTCGGGGTCGAGGAGGAGGCGCTGGCGACCGTGCTCGCAGAGCGGCCTGACGTCTTCAACCACAACATCGAGACCGTGAGGCGGCTCCATCGGAAGATGCGCGGTGCCAAGGTGGACTACGACCGCGCACTCTGGCTCCTGCAACGAGCGAAGGCCCGAGCCGACTACGACATCCTGACCAAGTCGGGGATCATCGTCGGACTCGGCGAGACGAACGACGAAGTGCTCGAGACGCTCGCAGACCTGCGCACACACGACGTCGACGTCGTCACGATCGGGCAGTACCTTCAACCCTCTGCAAAGCACGCGCCGATCGACCGCTGGGTTCATCCGGACGAGTTCCGCATGTTCCGGGAAGAGGGCGAGCAGATGGGCTTCGGCTCGGTCTTCTCCGGCCCGCTGGTGCGGTCGTCCTACCGGGCCGACGAGCAGAAGCTGGCCGCTCGATAGCCTGGCGCCCGGCGCCGGTTGGCACCTTCAGCGTGCCGGTTGGCGCCGCGAAACCGGTGACCGAACCGAAACGCGTTCTCCGCCGAGGACACGGCGCTATCCACGGATCCACTGCCGCGGCCATGTCCATCGCCTTCCGGCAGGCAACGCAACCGCTCGGAGCACGCGCGAAGTGTGTCGACCAACTCCCAGAACTGAGCCAACTTCGACGCATGGACGAAGGGGTCTGACCCCATCGAGGCGCAGACCCCATCGAGGCGCCCGTCAGCGCCCCGAATAGTGACGAGTGGATGCGGCGGGAAGCGGCCCGCTAGACGAGACCGCCGCGCGCCATCGCGCGGTAGTCGAGCGCCTTGTCGAGAACGTCCGCGGCGACGCCCTTGTCCAACGCTACCTCGCGCAACGAACGACCCGACGAGACGGCTTCCTTGACGATCTCACTCGCGAGGTCGTAGCCGATGTACGGGTTGAGCGCGGTTGCGGCCGAGAGCGTCATCTCCGCGTACTGCTCGCAACGCTCCCGGTTCACCTCGATGCCGTCGATGCACTTCTCGGCGAACACGCGTGCCGCCGCCCCGAGCAGGTTGATCGACTGGATCAGATTGCGGCCCATCAAGGGAACGAAGACGTTCAGTTCGAAGTGGCCCTGCATCCCGCCGACCGTGATCGCCGCATCGTTGCCGATCACCTGCGCCGCGACCTGCGTGACGACCTCCGGAATGACGGGATTGACCTTCCCCGGCATGATCGAGCTCCCTTTCTGAAGCTCAGGGAGAAACAGCTCGGACAGACCTGCCCGCGGACCGGAACCCATGAAGCGAATGTCGTTTGCGATCTTCGTCAGCGAGACCGCGACCGTCTTCAACGCTCCCGACGCCTCGACGAGGCCGTCCCGCGCGGCCGTCGCCTCGAACAGGTCTGCCGGCGGGTTGATCGGCAGGCCGGATGCGTCCGAGAGTCGCGCGCGTACCTTGGCAGCGAACTCCGGATGCGTGTTGAGCCCTGTGCCGACTGCCGTGCCGCCGAGCGGAATCTGCCCGACCCGGGTGAGGACACCCTCGACGCGCTGGATGCCCTGGCGCACCTGTGCCTCGTATCCCCGGAACTCCTGCCCGAGAGTGACCGGCACCGCGTCCATGAGGTGTGTGCGGCCCGACTTCACGACGTCGACCCACTCGGCAGCTTTTGCACCAAGCGCGTCGCCCAGTCGTCGCAGGGCCGGCAGGAGATCGTTCACGAGCTCGTCGAGGGCTGCCAGATGGACCGCAGACGGAAAGACGTCGTTCGACGACTGACCCATGTTCACGTGGTCGTTCGGGTGGATGCCTTCTCCCGCGAGGGCTGCGATCACCTCGTTCGCGTTCATGTTCGACGACGTTCCCGAGCCGGTCTGGAAGACATCGAGCGGAAACTGGTCGTCGAACTCGCCGGCCGCAACACGGTCGGCGGCACCGGCAATCCGCTCGGCGATCCCGGTGTCGAGGAGACCCAGATCGGCGTTCACGCGAGCCGCCGCCGCCTTGATCTTCGCAAGCCAGCGCGCGACCTCGATCGGAATCGGCTCGCCCGAGATCGGGAAGTTGTCGATCGCCTTGCGGGTCTCGGAGCCCCACAACTCCTGCGACGCGGTCGCGTCAGCCATGCCTCCGAGTCTATCGAGGTGGCGCGGTGCTGGCGCCCGCAGTCGAGAGAAGGTCGTCCCAGGTCGCAAGCTTGACCCGTGGTCGACCCTGCTCCTCACCGCGCGCACGCTCGATCGCGTCGATCGCCTCCCAGCCGCCGTACGCAACGACGCCGGCGCCTCGCTCGAGAAGCAGCGCATCCACCTGTTCTGTAGCGGCCCCACCCGGCCCCGCCAGGTCGCCGGACTGGAGATCCTCGAGGAGGAGCGCCACAGTCTCGTTCGCGTCCTTCTTGTTCGTGCCGATGATGCCGCTCGGCCCGCGCTTGATCCAGCCGGTGCAGTACACGCCCGGCACGAGCCGGCCCTCGTCGTCGAGGACGCGACCCCCCAGGTTCGAGATCGTTCCTCGCGCCGGATCGAACGGAACGCCCGGAATCGGCAGGCCGCGGTAGCCGACGCTCCGCAGGACGATGCCTGCGGGGATGATCTCGGTCTGATCCGTCGGAACGGCGCGGACGCTACCGCCGTCGGCAACCAGCTCGTTCCGGACGACCTCGACAGCTTCCACACGTCCATCGCCGAGGATCGCGACGGGGGAGGTGCAGAAGCGAAGGACGAGCCTGCGCCGCTTTCCGGAAGGCACCCGCAGGGAGTACTCCCGCAGCACCTCCATGTTGCGCGCGACCGCGGGCTCGGCAAGCGCGCTCTCGCTGGCAGGGTCGAGCTCGAGGTCGGCGGGATCGACGATCACGTCTGCATCGGCCAGCTCGCCGAGCTCCTTCAGCTCGGGTGTCGTGAACGACGCCTGCGCCGGTCCGCGACGGCCGAGCATGACGATCTCCTCGATCCCAGAGCCGAGAATCGCCTCGATCGCCGGGTCGACGGTATCGGTGGGTGCGATCTCCTCCTCGGCAAGCGCAAGCATGCGGGCGACGTCGACGGCGACATTGCCGTTTCCTACGACGACGGCCCTCTCGCCGGACAGGTCGAACGACAGGTCGTGATAATCCGGATGGCCGTTGTACCAGGCGACGAACTCGGTCGCAGCCCACGAACCGGGGAGGTCTTCACCGGGAATGCCCATTCGCCGATCCGTCTGCGCGCCAACCGAGTAGACGACGGCGTCGTACAGCTGCATCAGATCCGCGTGTTCGAGGTCCCGTCCGATCTCGACGTTCCCGAGGAAGCGGAACCCGGGCCGTGTGGCGGTCTTCTCGAAGACCCTCGAAACGGCCTTGATGTTCGGGTGATCCGGGGCGACGCCGAGGCGGACGAGTCCCCAGGGCGTCGGGAGTCGCTCGATCAGGTCGACCTCGATCGGCACCTCGGCGGCGAGGAGCTGTCCGGTCGCATAGAACCCGGCCGGACCGGAGCCGACGACGGCGATGCGAAACGGTCGCTCAGGGCTCACGAGTGCCGAATGCTAGGAAACGCGGAGAAGGAGCGCGCTCAGTGACTGCAGCCGGAGCCGCAGCCGCCCGCTGCCGCACCCGAGTACTCGGGCTCGCCTTCGACCTCGTCCTTCGCCTGAAACGACGAGCCGCAGCCGCACGACGCGACGACGTTCGGGTTGTTGATCGCGAACCCGGCGCCCATCAGCGCATCGACGAAATCGACTTCGGCTCCCTCGAGGTACGGAGCGCTGTGTGGATCGACGACCACACGAATGCCGTGCGTCTCGATCTCATTGTCTCCGTCCTGCGGGCCTCGATCGAATCCGAGGGCGTACTGGAAGCCGGAGCAACCGCCACCCTGGATCGCGATGCGGAGAACCTCGGCCTCGCCGACAGGCTCCTGCGCAGCAAGCTCTTTGAACTTCGAGGCTGCATTCTCCGTGAGCGTGACCACAGGTCGTTCTCCTTTCTCGCTTCCGCCCTCGATTCTAGCAACCGGCGACCTCGATGAAGCCGCGGCCTCGCCGGCGATGCTTGTGACACTCGTGGCACGGGAAACTTCCCCGCTCAGAGCGTGGTTTTCCGAGGTGCAGCGGACGCCGCTTGTGCCTGTAGGATGCTCGATGGTAGATTCGCTGGCCAGCAACGAAGCTTGACGCGTGAGTGGTGGCCGAGCAACGCCACGAGCGCGAGGGAGGGCGCCAACCTGATGCTCGACGACTACTTCCCTCTCCTCATCTACGGGCTCCTGGCGCTCGCGATTCCTCTGACGCTCGTCATGGCGTCGTTTGCGTTCAGCACACGTCCGCTGCGGAAGATCCGCGCGCGCTCCACGCCGTTCGAATCCGGCGTGTCGACCGGGGCCACGGCTCCTCAGCGCTTCACCGTCAGCTTCTACCTGACGGCGATGCTCTTCATCGTGTTCGACATCGAGATCGTCTTCCTGTACCCGGTCGCCATCGTCCTGAACGCCGTTGGCTGGTTCGCGGTCGCCGAGTTCGGGTTCTTCATCGCGATTCTCGTGCTCGCGTACGTCTACATCTGGAGGAAGGGCGCGCTCGAATGGCGGTAGGCGACGAGAAGCGCCCGCGGCTCGCCGACTACGGACTGTCGTCCGAGCGCGTGCTGATGAAGGACAAGGGGCCAGGCAAGTTCGAGACGGAGCTCGGCGACCTCGAGAGCCGGCTGATGCTCACCACGGTCGAGCGCGCGGTTGCGTGGGCGCAAAGCGGCTCGATCTGGCCGGACACGTTCGGGCTCGCCTGTTGCGCGATCGAGATGATGTCGATCGTGTCCGCTCGGTACGACATCGCGCGCTTCGGAGCCGAGGTCTTCCGTGCCTCTCCGCGCCAGTCCGACCTGCTGATCGTGTCAGGCAGGGTGTCGCACAAGATGGCCGCCCCGCTCAGGCAGATCTACGACCAGATGCTCGAGCCGAAATGGGTGATCGCCATGGGGGCCTGCGCGAGCTCGGGCGGGATGTTCAACAACTACGCGATCCTCCAGGGAGTCGACCGCATCGTGGCCGTCGACATCGACGTCCCCGGCTGCCCCCCGCGCCCGGAGGCCCTCGTCGAGGGCATCTGCCGCCTGCAGGAGAAGATCAAGGCGGGCGTTCCTCCGGCCTACGAGCTCCGGCGGGTCGCAACGTGAGCTGGGAGCAGGTACCCGGCTACGTCTCGGAGAAGGACGCCTACGGCGAGACGACCGTGATGATCGAGCGCGAGCGTATCGCCGACGCTGCCCTCCACATGCGCGATACCGAGGGCTTCAACATGCTCTCGGACGTATCCGCTGCCGACTATCTCGGTTGGGGAGAGATCGGCGTCGCCGGCTACTGGGGAGCCGCGAACGGGCGTGACGCCAACGCGCCCGGCTCATGGGGCTTCGCCAGATCTCCGGAGCCGAAGCCGGCCCGTTTCGCCGTGTCGTACCACCTCCTCGCAATCCCCGAGGCGAGGCGCATCCGACTCCAGGTCTGGTGCGAGGACGGACAGCCGGTTCCGAGTGTCGTCTCCGTCTGGCCGACGGCAGACTGGCACGAGCGAGAGGCATTCGACCTGATGGGGATCGTCTTCGACGGGCACCCCAACCTCGTGCGGATCCTCATGGACGAGGACTGGGAGGGCCACCCGCTACGGAAGGACTACCCGATCGGCGGCGAGCCCGTGCGCTTCTCGGAGGCCGAGTAATGGCGACCACCACGGGCCACGAGATCAGCGCCCTCACCGGGCATCCCAAGATCTACGAGGGCTCGCGGATCCCGCGTCCGACCCCGACGATCCTGCAGGTGCCGGACGCGCTTCGCGAGGACGACGACATCCTCGAGATCAACTTCGGCCCGAATCACCCGTCGACGCACGGTGTCCTCCGCCTCGTCGTCAACCTCGACGGCGAGGACGTCGTCGGGCTGCGAGCCGTGATCGGCTATCTCCACACCGGGTTCGAGAAGACGATGGAGCACAAGACGTGGTGGAAGGCGATCACGTATCCGACCCGGATGGACTACCTCTCGTTCCAGCAGAACGAGATCCTCTTCGTGATGGCGATCGAGAGGCTCCTCGAGGTCGAGCCGCCTCCGAAGGCCCAGTGGATGCGGACGCTCCTCTCGGAGCTGGCGCGCATCCACTCGCACCTCGTCTGGCTCGGCACGACAGGCCTCGAGCTCGGAGCGATCTCGATCTTCTGGTACGCGTTCCGCGAGCGTGACCTGATTCTCGACCTGTTCGAGATGGTGACCGGCGTTCGTATGCACACGCGCTACGTCCAGACGGGCGGCCTTGCGGAGGACATCCCGCCGGGATTTGCCGCCGAATGCCGCAAGTTCATCGACGTCATGCCGAAGCGCATCGACGAGTACGAGACCCTGCTTTCGAACAACATCATCTTTCTCGAACGCACCAAGGGAATCGGCCACCTGTCGGCCGAGGACGCCGTCGCGCTCGGTCAGAGCGGCCCGATGATCCGCGCCTCCGGCGTCGACTGGGACATCCGCAAGGCGGAGCCGTACCTCGTCTACGACCAGGTCGACTTCGACGTTCCCGTCTACCAGGAAGGAGACGTCTACGCGCGCTACAAGGTGCACATGGACGAGATGCGCGAGTCGGTACGCATTGTCCACCAGTGCCTGGAGGCGATGCCGGAGGGTCCTTGGATCCTCGACGATCGGCGCTTCGTGCTTCCGCCGAGGAACGAGCTGCACACGTCGATGGAGAGCCTCATCCACCACTTCAAGCTCGTCACCGAGGGCTACCGCGTGCCCGAGGGCGAGGTGTACCAGGTGATCGAGTCGTCCCGTGGAGAGCTCGGCTGCTACCTCGTCTCGGACGGCGGCCCTCGTCCATGGCGCGTGCGTTTCCGCGCTCCTTCGTTCGTCGCGCTCGAGGCCACGGCGACGTGCCTCTCGAACTCGCTGATCGCGGACATGATCGCGATCGCCGCCTCCCTCGACCCGGTCATGGGAGACGTCGACCGGTGAGCACGATGTACGACGAGATCCAGGAGCTCGCCGCCCAGTATCCCGTCCGCCGCTCGGCGGTGATGCCGGCGCTACGGCTCGCGCAGGAGCGCTACGGATGGCTTCCGCCGGAGGCGTTCAGGGAAGTTGCGGAGGCACTCGACCTGACGCCCGCGTACTGCAAGGGCATCGCGAGCTTCTACGACATGTTCCACCTCGAGCCCATCGGGAAGCACCTCGTCGAGGTCTGCACGAACGTCTCGTGTGCGCTGATCGGAGCACAGCAGACGCTCGAGGCATTCGAGCGCGAGCTCGGCATCCGCGCCGGTGAGACGACCCCCGACGGCGAGGTCACGCTCGGTGTCCTCGAATGTGCGGGAGGTTGCGGCTGGGGGCCGGTCGTCTCGATCGACCACCACTACCGCGAGCCCGTCAGGCCGGACGACGTCCCCGAGATCGTGGAGACACTCCGTGGGAGTTAGGCACGTCCTTCTCGAGCACGCCGACGAGGCCGACCTGACCAAGCTCGCCGAGTACGAGCGCTTCGGCGGATACGCCCAGCTTCGCCGTGTGCTCGCCGGCGATCCGCTGAAGATCAAGGAGGAGGTGGTCGCGTCCGGGATTCGCGGTCGCGGCGGCGCAGCGTTCCCGATGGGCCGCAAGATGCAGTTCGTGCCGACGCCGGACAAGACTGCGAAGCCGATCTACTTCGTCGTCAACGCGGACGAATCCGAGCCCGGAACCTTCAAGGACCGCGAGATCATGCTCCGGGTCCCGCACCTGCTGATCGAGGGCGTCCTCATCTCCAGCTTCGCGATCGGCGCACGTCATGCCTTCATCTACCTCCGCGGTGAGTACGTCGACGCCTACGAGACGTTGCGCGCCGCCCTCGACGAGGCGGAGAGCCGGGGGCTTGTCGGGGCCAACGTTCTCGGGTCCGGCTGGTCGTGCTCGATCGTCATCCATCGCGGCGCAGGCGCGTACATCTGCGGCGAGGAGACGGCGCTCCTCGACTCGCTCGAGGGAAAGCGCGGCAAGCCGCGCACCAAGCCGCCGTTTCCGGCGATCGAAGGCCTCTACGCCTCCCCGACCGAGGTCAACAACGTCGAGACGGTGGCGTCCGTGCCGAAGATCATGGCCATGGGTGGCGAGGCCTACGCGGCCGTCGGCGTCGAGAACTCGACCGGCACGCGACTCTGCTCCCTCTCCGGCAACGTCGTCCGGGGTGGGAACTACGAGCTCGAGCTCGGAAAGACATCGATCCGCCAGCTCATCTACGACGCCGATCTGGGCGGCGGGGTCCCCGAGGGACGAGCCCTCAAGGCAGTCATCCCCGGCGGGTCGTCGACGCCGATCCTCTCCGCCGCCGAGATCGATGCCATGTGCGACTACGACTCCATCGCGAAGGCCGGCTCCCAGTTCGGGGCCGCGGCGTTCATCGTGATCGACGAGCGCTGCTGCATGGTGCAGCTCGGCCTGCGATTCGCGCAGTTCTACCAGCAGGAGTCGTGCGGCAAGTGCACGCCATGCCGGGAAGGCGTTCGCTGGCAGGTGGACATCCTCAGGAGGATCGAGGACGGGCGTGCCTCGCAGGGTGAGCTCGACCTCCTGCTCGACGTCTGCGACCGGATCCTCGGCCAGTGTCTCTGCCCGCTCGGCGACTCGTCGGCGATCATCGTCGCGAGCTACGTGGCCAAGTTCCGGGAGGAGTACCAGCAGCACATCGACGAGGGCGGCTGCCCGTTCGGCGGGGAGTCTTCCCTCGAGGGTCTGACCGCACCTGTGGATCTCCACAACGCACATGCTCGCGCGGAGCTCGAGGTGCCTGTTTGAGCGCGTCCGAGCTCGCGACCATCACGATCGACGGACGGGAGGTCCGCGTGCCGAAAGGCACCGGAGTCGTCGAAGCGGCGCTGTCGGCCGGAATCGAGATCCCCGTCTTCTGCTACGAGCCGCGTCTCGGCCCGCCGCTCGGCGCCTGCCGCATGTGCCTCTGCGAGGTCGAGGGGCTCCCGAAGCTCCAGGCCGCCTGCACGCTCGGCGCCCAGGACGGCATGGTGCTGCGAACGGCCCAGACGAGCGAGAAGGCGAGCTTCGGACAGCACGCCGTCCTCGAGTTCATCCTCCTCAACCATCCGCTCGACTGCCCCGACTGCGACAAGGGCGGTGAGTGCCCGCTCCAGGACCTGACCTTCCGCTACGGGCCGGGCAGCACGCGGATGGTCATCGAGAAGAAGACGCTCGACAAGCCCATCCCGGTCTCACCGCTGATCGCACTCGACCGTGAGCGGTGCATCCTCTGCTACCGCTGCACGAGGTTCTCGGAGAACGTCGCCGAGGACGGCCAGCTCGTGGCCGAGAACCGCGGCGCGCACACGATGATCGCGACGTTCGAGGACGAGCCCTACCGGGGGCACTTCTCCGGCAACGTCGTCGAGCTGTGCCCGGTCGGGGCGCTGACCTCGACCGTCTACCGATTCCGCGCGCGTCCGTGGGAGATCCAGAACGTCCCGACCGTCTGCGGCCTCTGTCCGGTGGGATGCAACGTCTGGGCCACCACGCGGGAAGGCAAGGTCGCCCGCATGCTGAGCCGGAACCATCCCGAGGTCGACGAAGGGTGGATCTGCGACAAGGGGCGGTTCTCGCACGATCATCTGCAGGCCGAGGATCGCGTCCGGACGCCGATCGAACGGGTGAAGCTGCGCGGCTTCGAGCCGGTGACATGGGAGCGCGCCCTCGACGTCGCGGAGGCCGGGCTCCGAGCCGCGAGCGGCTCCGTCGTCGTTGCGTTCTCGGGCGGAGAAACCGTCGAGCAGGCAACCGCAATGGCTCGGCTGGTTCGTCAGGGCCTCGGGTCGGACACTGCGATTCTTCCGGAGCGGGTCGATCCCGCACTCGACGCGTTTCGCGCGCCCTTCTCGGCGATCCGGAACGCGGAGGTGTGCCTGGTCGTCGGAGACGACCCCGTCATCGAGCGAGCGCCGGTCGTCGACCTCTGGCTACGGGCGGCCCGCCGCGACGGCGCCGAGGTGATCACGATTCACCCGGCCGGGACGATCGCCGTTCTGCCGAACGCCGCGGCAACGGTGTGCGCGGAACTGGCGGTCGAGTCACCCGAGATCGAGGAGCTGAGGCCCGTCGCCCGCAGACTTCGCGAAGCGAGCCGGGTGGCGCTCGTCTGGTCGCAGGACGATCCGACCGGGGGACAGCATGTTGCGGCGCTCGCGTCGGCGCTCGACCTCGGTGAGGGATCGGGTGCCTACTACCTCCCGCGGACACCGAACGGACGGGGGCTCGACGCTGCCTGGCGCGGTGCGGGGAAGGGTCTCGGGAGCGAGCCCCCGGGCGACGGCGAGATCGGCGCACTGATCGTCTCCGGTGACGAAGCACTCGCCGATCCGCGCGTCCTCGAGCTCGCAGACCGCGCCCGGTTCGTGCTGAGCACGAGCATGTTCATGACCGAGGTCACCGGACAGTCACATCTCGTCCTCCCGGGCACGAGTTACCTCGAGCGAGACGGAACCACCGTCAACGCGGAAGGCAGGGCGCAGCGCCTCCGCCGTGCGATCGCGCCCCCCGGTTGGGACGAGCTCGAGTTCTTCGCGCGACTCGCCCAGCGGTTCGGAGTCGATGTCGAACCCTGGCCGGACGTCGGCATCGAGGCTCACGCGCCGCTTCCCTCCCGCGCTTCCGTTGCCACCGGCGCCCTACCCACACCTCCGGCGCCCCGCGCCGAGAGCTCCGCCGGATTCTCGGTCGTCCGCTACCGGGCTCTCTTCACCGGCGCGGCCGTCGAACGGATCCCCCAGCTTCAGTTCCAGCGGCCTCCCGCCGAGATCGAGCTTCCTCACGTGCAGGCCAGGGCACTCGGAATACAGACCGGTGACCCGGTCGCCGTGCGCTCGAACGGCACGTCGAAGGAGCTCACCGCCCGCCTGAACCGGCGGCTCCGGCAGAACGTCGTCCGAATCGCCGATGATCACGCGCGCGACCTCGGTGAGGTCGTCGAGATCAGCACCCTCTGACCTGGCCGATGGACACATCGAACCTCAATCAACCCTGGTGGATCGACGTGATCAAGTCGCTCGTGATCATCAACATCGTGATGCTCACGTTCGCGTACATGACGCTCGTCGAGCGAAAGCTCCTCGGACGGATGCAGCTTCGCTACGGACCGAACCGCGTCGGGCCATTCGGCCTCCTCCAACCCATTGCCGACCTCGTCAAGCTCGTGCGGAAGGAGCACTTCTTCCCGGAGTCGGGGATCGGCGTGCTGATGGTGTTCTCCCCGGTAATCGCGACGTTCACGGCGCTCCTCTCGTTCGCCGTCATTCCCTGGGGCGGGGTCTGGCACTGGGGCGACTACGACGTGACGGGTTGGGTCGCCGACGTCCCCATCTCGCTGATCCTGATCTTCGCACTCGGCTCGATCGGGATCTACGGCTTCATCGTCGGCGGCTGGGCGAGCGAGTCGAAGTACTCGCTGCTCGGGTCGATGCGCACTTGCGCGCAGATGGTGTCATACGAGGTTGCGCTCGCCCTTTCCGTGCTGGGCGTCGTGCTCATGGCGGGCTCGCTCTCGCTCGTCGACATCGCAGCCAAGCAGCAGGAGACGCTCTGGTTCGTCATCCCGCAGTTCGTCGGCTTCGTTGTCTTCTTCATCGCCGGTGTCGCCGAGACGAACCGGCCGCCGTTCGATCTCCCCGAGGCGGAATCCGAGCTCGTCGCCGGCTATCACACGGAGTTCGGCGGCATCCGCTGGGGCGCATTCCAGGTCGCCGAGTACATCAACATGATCGTCCTCTGCTCGCTCATGGTCACCCTCTTCTTCGGCGGCTGGGGCGGGCCGGGGCTCCCGGGCCCGATCTGGTTCATCATCAAGCTCGGGCTTGCAATCACCGCGTTCATCTGGCTGCGCGCGACGCTTCCGCGCCTGCGCTACGACCAGTTGATGCGCTTCGGCTGGAAGGTCCTGCTCCCCGTCGCGACACTCAACGCGCTCGTGACCGCCATCCTCGTCGTCGCCGTGAAATGAGCTGAGCGCATGCCGCAGCCAGTCGGAACTCTCAAGGGCTTCGCCGTCACCATGCGGAACGTCTTCAAGAAGCCGATCACCCAGCAGTACCCGGAGTACAAGCGTCCCGTCTACCCGCGGTTCCGTGGCCGCCATCTCCTGCACCGGCACGAGAACGGGCTCGAGAAATGCGTTGGCTGCTCGCTCTGCGCGGCCGCGTGCCCGTCCGACTGCATCCGGGTCGTAGCCGAGGAGAACACGCCCGAGAATCGGGTTTCGGCGGGCGAGCGACACGCGCGGATCTACGAGATCAACCTCTCCCGCTGCATCTTCTGCGGCTACTGCGAGCTCGCGTGCCCGTTCGACGCGATCACCCTCGGCAACGAGTTCGAGCTTGCCGAGTACACCCGCGACGACATGATCTACACCAAGGACATGCTCCTCGAGCCGCCGATCAAGACCGTCCCGGTCGCGGACCCGGAGCTCTACGACACGCCGGAGCCCGTCTGGAAGGTGGATAGTTGACCGTCCTCCTCGCCTCGACGGCAGGCGACGTCATCACCTGGATCGTCTGGGTTGTCGCCTCGCTCGCTCTGCTCTCGAGCGGCATCGCCGTGATCCTCTTCTCGAACCCGTTCTACAGCGCGCTCGCCCTGATCGGGAACTTCGGCGCGCTCGCCGTGCTCTACCTCCTGCTGTCGGCCGAGTTCGTCGCAGCAGCCCAGGTGCTCGTCTATGCCGGAGCCGTGATGGTGATGTTCCTCTTCGTCATCGGATATCTCGGCGGACGGGCGGACATCCCCTGGGCAGGTGGACACCCGGTGCTCCGCCTGGCCGCGATCGGCGTCGGCCTCGCGATCCTGGTCGAGAGCGTCGTCGCCGTCGCGCTCGAGATGAACGGATCGCTGTCGTCCGAAGCCGAGATCACAGGCGCCTTCGGCAGTCCGGCCGAGATCGGCAGGCTCTTCCTCTCCGACTATCTCCTCGCGTTCGAGGTGACGTCGATCATCCTGCTCGTGGGAGCGGTCGGCGGGGTCATTCTCGGCTCGGGCATGAAACGTGACCGGACGCCACGCAACGAGCTCCCGCCAGAGCAGCCGACCGAGAAGCGCGAGATGGCAGGGGTCGAATGAACGGCCCCGGGATCGCCGCCTATCTCGTCCTCTCGATCATCCTGTTCACGACAGGCGCCGTCGGCGTACTGATCAGGCGTAGCCCCCTGATCGTCCTCCTGGCGCTCGAGATCATGCTCAATGCGGGAAACCTCGCCCTGATCGCCTTCTCGCGCCACAGCGGGAACGGCGCCGGCCAGATCTTCGCACTCGCCGTGATGGTCGTGGCGGCGGCAGAGGTCGTCGTCGGCCTCGGGCTCATCGTCGCCATGTCCCGCAAGCACGTCGAGCTCGACGTGGACAAGCTCGACACGCTGAAGGGCTGACGGTGAGGGCTCGATGATCACCGCGGCCTGGATCGCCCTGTTCTCGCCGGCTGTGGCCGTCGTCCTCATCGGACTCGCGGGGCGCCGCGTATCGGGTCGCCAGGCAGGCCTCGTCGCCGCAACAGCCGTTCTCGTGTCGTTTGTCGGTGCCTTGATCGCCTTCGTGACCCTGCTCGGCGAGAACCCGGACGAAAGAGTGCACACATCCACGTTGTGGACATGGCTCAACGCGGGAAGCTTCACGGCCGGTCTCACGATCTACGTCGACCAGCTCTCCGTCTTCATGATGCTGATCGTCGCGGGCGTCGGCTTCCTGATCGTCTCGTACGCGATCGGCTACGTACACGGTGAGGAAGAGGAACGGCGCTACCACGCCTACAAGGCGCTGTTCGTCTTCTCGATGCTCCTGCTCGTGATGTCCGGAAACCTGCTCTTGCTGCTCGCCGGCTGGGGCATGGTTGGCCTTTCCTCGTACCTGCTCATCAACTTCTGGTGGTACAAGCCCCAGGCGGTCGTAGCCGGCAAGAAGGCGTTCATCATCAACACGTTCGGCGACGCGACCTTCCTGCTCGCGCTGTTCCTGATCATCCAGAAGATCGGCTCGCTCGACTTCACGACGGTCTTCTCCCAGGCGCCCGAGAAGATCGGGGCGGGGAGCACGGCCGCGATCCTGATCGCCCTCGGGCTCCTCGGCGGTGCGGTCGCGAAGTCCGCCCAGCTGCCGCTCCACACGTGGCTTCCCGACGCTATGGAGGGCCCGACCCCGGTCAGCGCGCTGATCCACGCGGCCACGATGGTCACCGCGGGCGTCTACCTGATCGCCCGCACAAACGTGCTCTTCGAGCTCGCACCGGTCGTACACGACACGGCGGCGGTGCTCGGCGGCGTCACGATCGTGGTCGCCGGCCTCATCGCGCTCGTCCAGACGGACATCAAGCGGGTGATCGCCTATTCGACGATGAGCCAGATCGGCTACATGTTCGTCGGCGTCGGCCTCGGCGCCTACGGCCCGGGGATGTTCCACCTGATGACGCACGCCTTCTTCAAGGCACTGCTCTTCATGACCGCTGGCATCGTCATTCACTGCATATCGGCGGAGCAGGACATCCGGAAGATGGGTGGCCTCGCCCGCTACCTGCCGTGGACGTACCGGCTGTTCCTCGTCGGGGCGCTCTCGCTCGCGGCAATCCCGCCGTTCTCAGGTTTCTTCTCGAAGGACTCGATTCTCGCGAGCGCCATCGACGCGGGCGGGCTCGGAATCGCGATGTGGGTTCTCGGGATCATCGGAGCGTTCCTCACCGGCCTGTACACGTTCCGCCTCTTGTTCATCGTCTTCTTCGGAACGCCGTCCGAGTTCGCCGTCAAGCACCTGCACAAGGAGCGCTTCGAAGGCCCCCTGGCGATGATGTGGCCGGTCGCCATCCTCGCCCTGCTTGCCACCTTCGCCGGCTGGCTTCAGGTTCCAGGCGGCTGGTCGCTCGTCGACGACTGGCTCGACCCCGTCGTCGAGTCGATCCCGGAGGCGACGGGCGGCCTGCTCGTCTTCTCGGTCACGGCGTCTCTCGTCGCCGCGGTGCTCGGGATCGGCCTCGCCTGGAAGCTCTACGGCCGGCCGAGCGAGCTTCCGCGGAAGGTGCGCCGAGAGGTTCGCCTTTGCCGACCGGACGCTCGAGCACAAGTTCTACTTCGACGAGCTCTACGACGTGGTCTTCTGCCGTCCGGCGGGCGCCCTCGCCGTCGGTCTCAACCGAGTCGTCGAAAAGCCCCTGATCCTCGGGTCTGCTGGCGAGGTCGGATCGAGTGTTCGCGGGCTCGCACGGCGGGTGGCGCACACTCAGAGCGGCCTCATCAGGCTGTACGCGCTTCTCATCGCCTGCGGGCTGGCCGTCCTCGTCGTCGTCTTCCTGGCGGTGCAATAGGTGACCGCCTGATGCTCTCCACCTGGCTCATCTTCATGCCGATGGCGGCCGCTCTCGTCCTCTGGTTCCTCCCGTGGCGAGGAAGGCTCCCCGGTGCCTTGGCGCTCGTCGCCGTGCTCGCGGAGCTCGGGATCTGGGTCGCGGCAGTCGTGGGATTCGATTTCGGCACCCCCGGCCTGCAGGACGACACGACCGCGGTGTGGTTCGGCGATCTCGGCGTGTCGTACAAGGTCGGGCTCTACGACTTCTCGCTCTGGCTCGTCGGCCTCACCATCATCGTGTCGCTCGCCGCCGTCACGTACGCGCTGTGGGTGGGACGAGAGCGGCCACGGACGTACTTCGGGCTGATGCTGTTCTTGCTCGGGGCAACCGTCGGCGTGTTCACGGCGCAGGACCTGCTCCTCTTCTACGCCTTCTTCGAGGCCATGCTGATCCCGCTCTACGTGCTGATCGGCGTCTGGGGCGGCGCCGGCGGGCGGGCGGCAACGATCAAGTTCGTCATCTACACGATGCTCGGCTCGCTGCTGATGCTGGTCGCGATCGTCGCATTCGGGCTCACAGCCGGCACCTTCGATCTCACGGCGATGGGGACGAGCGACAACGTCTGGATCTTCCTCGGCTTCGCGATCGCCTTCGGTATCAAGGCCCCTGTCTGGCCCTTCCACGGCTGGCTGCCCGACGCCTACCGCGAGTCCCCCGCAGAGGTGTCGGCAATGCTCTCGGGAGTCATCTCGAAGACTGCGGCGTACGGGTTCCTGTTCATCGCCATCTCGCACTTCCCGGGTCCCGTCGGAACGATGCGGAACACGATCCTCGTGCTCGCGTCGATCGGCTTGATCTACGGCTCGCTGCTCGCGTTCCGCCAACCTGATTTCCGGGGTGTCGTCGCGTACTCGAGTCTCGCGCAGATGTGCCTGATCGTGATCGGGCTCTTCGCGGTCAACGACTCGGGGCTGAACGGTGGGCTCCTGCAGATGGTGAACCACGGGCTGATCTCTGCCTCGCTCTTCTTCCTGGCCGGTTTCGTCGAGAGACGGACAGGGACGGGAGAGTTCGCGCGCCTCGGCGGCATGGCCCGCGGCCGGCCGATCCTCGCGACTGCTCTCATCACGGTCGGCGTCATCGCGCTCGCCGTCCCCGGATCCAGTGCGTTCGCAGGGGAGTTCCTCGTGTTGAACGGCATCTTCACGCGCGGCTGGGGCTGGGCCGTCATCGGCGCGATTGCGATCGTGCTGGCGGCGATGTACATGCTCCGCGCAATCTCATCGACGCTTCACGTGAACCGGGGGGACGCTGTCCTCGAGCAGACACCCGATCTCCGGGCGGCCGAGGTCGTGATGATCCTCCCGCTCGTGGCGATCCTCCTCGTGCTGAGCTTCTGGCCGGCGGGGGTCACCGACCACAGCTTTGCCGGTGAGCCCGCAGGCTCCGTGTCGACACAGTTCGAGGGGCCATGATCGCCGCGTTCGCGACGCCGTCGATCGACTGGGGCGCCCTCTCGCCGTACCTTGCCCTGCTCGCCGGCGTCGCGCTCGTGATGCTCGCGTCGGTGTTCGTTCCCGGCTCGGCCAGGAACGCTCTCGGCGCCGCGCTCGCGGCACTCTCCCTCGTCGGCGCCGGCGTCGCGGCGATCGTCCTCTATACGAAGGACGCAACCGGTGAGGACATCATCGCCGGCTCGCTCAGGAGCGACCGGCTCACCGATCTGACCGACGTCATCCTCGTGGGCGTTGGCCTGCTCGCCGTGCTCGTCGTCTTCCGAGAGCCGAACAGCAACGAGCGGCGCGGCGAGACGTACGCACTCCTCCTGTCAGCGGTCGGCGGCATGGCCTTCTTCGTCGCGTCGAACGACCTGATCACGCTCTTCCTCGGACTCGAGTGGTTCTCGATCTCCCTGTACATCCTCTGCGCGATCACGATCGACCGGACGCAGTCACTCGAAGCGGCTCTGAAGTACTTGATTGCCGGCAGCTTCGGCTCCGCCATCCTGCTGTTCGGCAGCGCGCTGGTCTACGGGGCGACCGACAAGATCGGCTTTGCCGACATCGGTGCGGCCGCGCCGGGCAGCGACGAGTTCCTTCTGGTTGCGGGTCTCGCGATGATGATCGTCGGCCTCGCCTTCAAGGCTTCCGCAGCGCCGTTCCACCAGTGGACACCCGACGTCTACGACGGTGCCCCGACACCGATTACGGCCTTCATGGCCGCTGCGACGAAAGTCGCGGCGCTCGTGCTGACGCTCCGCTTCCTGACGACTGCGTTCCCGGATCAGGCTGAGCTCTGGACGATCACCCTCGGCGTGATCGCCACGATCTCTCTCGTCTGGGGGAACCTCGGTGCCCTCACCCAGCGCAACGTCAAGCGGATGCTCGCGTACTCGAGCATCTCGCACGCGGGATTCCTGCTGATGCCGATCGCCGCGGGAAACGAGCTCGGGGGCCGGGCCCTCCTCTTCTACCTGATTCCGTATGCAGCCCTTTCAGTCGGGGCCTTCGCGGTCGTCACCGCCCGAGAGCGAGAGCTCGGGGGGCAGAAGGTGACCTTCGAGAACATGGCGGGGTTCGGCTGGGAGCGGCCGCTCTACGGAGCGGCGATGACGACGTTCATGATCGGGTTCATCGGGCTGCCGCCGACGGGGATCTTCGTCGGGAAGTTCTACGCGTTCTCTGCCCTCTACGAGCGAGGCTGGATCTGGCTGATGGTGATCGGGGCGATCTTCACGGCGGTCTCGATCTACTACTACCTCGGACTCGTGCGCTCGATGTACCTGCGGCCCGCTACCGTGGCGGTCGCGGTTGGTGGATCGCCGCCTCGAGATACCGCGCTCGAACTGGCGGTCATCATCTCCCTGGTCATCGGCGTCGGGACCTTCTTCGCCGTGAATCCGTTGATCAACGTGATCGAGAAAGCGGTCGACTTCCTGCCCTACCCGTTCTGACGCGGTGACGGGCCGCGTCGTCATCCTCGGAGGCGGATCGACGGGCGAGGCCTTCGCTGCAGCCCTCCGGCGGCTCGACCCGGACATTCCCATCACGCTCGTCGAGCGCGAGCTCATCGGCGGCGAGTGCTCGTACTACGCCTGCATGCCGTCCAAGGCGCTGCTGCGGCCGCCGGAGGCCCTTACCGCTGCACGTGCCGTCCCCGGCGCCGCGGAGGCCGTCACGGGCGCCCTCGCGGCTGATCGGGTGTTCTGGCATCGCGACCAGGTGACAGGCAGCTGGGACGACTCCGGCCAGGAGGAGTTCCTCGCGGACAAGGGCGTCGAGGTCGTTCGCGGCGAAGGGTCCAGTTGCCGCTCCTGGCCGTGTGGTCGTCGACGACCACGAGATCGAGTACGAGAAGCTCGTGATCGCCACAGGGTCGATCGCGTCCATCCCGCCCGTCCCGGGCCTGGCAGACGTGGAGTACTGGACGAACCGCCAGGCGACCTCGACGCACGAGGTTCCCGAGAGCATCATCGTTCTCGGGGCAGGCCCGGTCGGCTGCGAGCTCGCGCAGTTCTTCTGCCGCATGGGCTCACATGTGACGCTTGTCGACATCGCCGAGCAACTACTGCCCAGAGAGGACCCGGAAGCCGGCGCCCTCCTGCGGGAGCAACTCGAGGGCGAGGGCGTCGAGTTGCGCCTCGGCGCGAAGCTCGATCGGGTCGAGCCAGGCTTCCGCCTCCATCTTGAAGGCAGCGGGACGGTCGAGGCCGAGCGGCTGCTCGTTGCCACCGGCCGGCGGGCGAACGTGGAGGGTTTCGGCTTCGAGCATCTCGATCTCACCATCTCGAAACAGGGAATCGAGGTCGACGACCGGCTCCGCGCTGCCGGCGGTGTCTGGGCGATCGGCGACGTGAACGGCATCGCGATGTTCACCCACGTCGGCAAGTACCAGGCCCGGGTCGCGGCTGCAGTCATGGCTGGGGTCGACGCACGCGCCGACTATCGCGCCATCCCGTCGGTCACGTTCAGCGATCCGCAGATCGCCTCGGTTGGTCGCACCGGCGGAGACGACCTCGTGGCCTCGACCTGGAGGATCGACTCGACCGCCAGAGCGTCGACCTACGAGCGCCCGAAGCGGCCCGGCTTCCTCAAAGTCTTCGCGGATGCCGAACGTGAGGTCGTCGTCGGCGCTGTCGGCGTCGGCCCGGAGAGCGGCGAATGGATCGGACAGCTGACGCTTGCGATTCGAGCCGCGATCCCCATCGCGGTGATTCGAGACACGATCCAGCCGTACCCGACGTTCTCCGAAGCCGTGTTCTTCGCCGTTCGCGATCTTCCGCTCTGATAGAACACGGCGATGGCGAACGGAACACTGACCTGGCTCGGCCACGCATCCTTCAGGATTGACTCACCGGGCGGGAAGCGCATCTACATCGATCCGTGGCTCGAGGGGAATCCCTCGTGCCCGGACACAGAGCTCGAGCCCGAGCGCTGCGACATCGTCGCCGTCACCCATGCTCATTACGACCACATCGCGAGCGCGGTCGAGCTCGGAAAGCGGTTCTCCCCCCGTCTCATAGCGATCGCCGAGCTC
Organism: uncultured Thermoleophilia bacterium; assembly: GCA_963710975.1. Classification (GTDB taxonomy): domain Bacteria; phylum Actinomycetota; class Thermoleophilia; order Gaiellales; family Gaiellaceae; genus JBBQXH01. The sequence goes on from CAVQCG010000002.1 coordinate 71,163, forward strand.
GCGGGGTGGTTCGAGAAGCAGGGCTTTCCGAACGGCTCGAGTGGCGGGATGAACAAGGGCGGCACGCAGGATGTCGGCGGTGTGCGGTTCACGCTGACGAACGCGTTTCACTCGAGTGCCACGCCGGACGGGACATATGCAGGCGAGCCGGCCGGGGTCGTCGTCCAGCTCGAGAACGGCTTCCGCCTGTATCACGCTGGAGACACCTGCGTCTTCGGCGACATGCAGCTGATCGAACGGATCTACCGACCCGGCCTCGTGATCATTCCGATCGGCGATCACTACACGATGGGCCCTCGCGAGGCCGCGGTGGCGCTGGATCTGCTCGGCAACCCTCGTTGCATCCCGTGCCATTGGGGCACGTTTCCGCTCCTGACCGGTACTCCCAGTGCGTTGCGGGAGCTCGCGCCCGACGCCGACATCCTCGACGTCGAGCCCGGTCAGACCATCGAGCTGTAGGCCGTGACGTACTCGCTTGTCGCCTGCGATGTGGAGCAGGCCGAGTGGGGCGTTGCCGTCCAGTCGAAGTTCCTGGCCGTCGGTGCGGTCGCCCCGTACGCGGCAGCCGGGGTCGGAGCGGTCGCCACGCAGGCGTACGCGAACCTCCGGTACGGACCGGAGGGACTCGCGCTGCTTCGCGACGGCGTCGCCGCAGATGACGTCGTCCGCCGCCTCGTCGCCACCGATGACGGCCGCGATCAGCGTCAGGTCGGCGTGGTCGACCGAATCGGGCGCGCCGCGACGTACACCGGCAGCGCGTGCCCGAATTGGGCTGGAGGCCAGACCGGCCCCGGCTATGCCGCCCAGGGCAACATCCTCGTCTCGGAGGAGACCGTCGCAGCGCTCGCGACGACGTTCGAGGCCACGGAGGGAAGCTCGCTCGCCGACCGTCTCCTGGCCTCGCTCGCCGCCGCCCAGACTGCCGGAGGGGACAGTCGTGGCCAGCAATCGGCCTCGCTACTGGTGGTTCGCGAGGGCGCCGGCTACGGCGGTGGCAGCGATCGGCTCGTCGATCTTCGGGTCGACGACCATACCGAGCCGATCCGGGAGCTCACGCGCCTCTACGGGCTCCACCAGCTCCTCTTCGGCCAGACCCCCGCCAACGAGTGGCTCGGGGTCGACCCGGATCTCGCCCAGGAGATTCGCTCGCATCTCGAGCGTCGCGGGTTCGCGAGCGGCGACCTCGATGCCGACCTCGAGGCCTGGGCCGCGATCGAGAACCTCGAGGAGCGGCTGGCCGGGGTCGACAGGATCGACCCGGTCGTGCTGGACAGGCTGAGGCGGCCGTAGGTCAACGATCGCCGGGCAGGCGAGCGCCGCCTGCCCGCTCGCGGAGCGCCGGCACCGGATCCGCCTCGGGCCGTGCGACGATGAGAACCGCTCCGAGGCCATCGCCGGCGAGCGCATCGACGAGAAGCTGCAGACCGACGGCGAGCGCGAACGCCTTGTGCGCGTGCCCACCGCCGAAGGGCACGAGCGCGTCTTCGCTCGCTCTTCCGAGCAGGACGTCTCCGTGGGTGACCTCGCCCATGGACACGTCCACCACGATTGGCGCACCAGTGGTGCTCGGTATACCGATCGCCAACGGGTTCGTTCCGGCGAGCGGGGCACCGCCGCCCGGGTGAGCGAGACGGGGCGGCGAGGTCGCTGTCAGCGCGGCGACGAGCCCACCCTCAGCGAGGCGACGAACCCAGTACCCGAGCACACCTGTCGGAAAGCAGCGGGAGGCGACGACGACGCGAGCCTTCGCCGGCGGGTCGGCGAGCTGAGCGTCGCAGATCGCCGAGAGCGTCAGGTACCCGAGCGCGCCACAGCCGTCCCAGCGTTCGTATCCAGGCTCGACAACCACCCGCTCGGGCCGCGCCGACGGATCCAGGCCCGGCAGGGAGGCGACGAAGTCGATCCGGGCGACGCCATGCCCGGGCTTCCCCCGCGCATCGGCGTCGAGGAAGTGATCCCCAAGCGTCTTTGCGTCATCGACCGAGAATCCGAGCGCCCGCAGCCGGGCGAGATGGATCCCGGACGAGTCGCTCAAGCGCCGACGAGCGGCAGGGTCTTCGTGATCCCGACGCCGACCTCACGTCGGGTTGCCAGGATCGCGTCGGCGAGAGCGAGAATCGCTTGTGAAGATTCGGCACCAGGATCGCGCAGGACGATCGGGTCGCCGTCGTCCGCAGCCCGGCCGAGCGCCGGGTCGAGCGGCACACGTCCCAGAAGGGGCGTGCCGATCTCCGCCGCGAGCTGCTCGCCTCCCCCCTCGCCGAAGACAGCCTCGCCGGAACCGACGAGGTGCGACATGTTCTCGATGACGCCGATGAGCCTCATGTTCGTCTTCCTGGCCATCTCGGCCGCCCGCACTGCGACCTCCTGCGCTGCGCGCTGAGGCGTCGTGACGATCACGACCTCCGCCCGCGGTAGCAGCTGGCCGAGCGAGATCGAGATGTCACCGGTCCCCGGCGGCATGTCGACGAGAAGCCAGTCGAGCTCGCCCCAGTGAACATCAGAGAGAAACTGCTCGAGCGCTCGGTGGAGCATCGGGCCGCGCCACATGATCGGTGAGTTGTCGTCGAGGAAGAAGCCGATCGACATGACCTTGAGATCACCACGTACCGGCGGCACGATCATCTGATCGACGGCGATCGGCCGCTGGCGGATACCGAGCATCCGGGGGATCGAGTACCCGTAGATGTCCGCGTCGAGAACCCCGACCCGCTGTCCGAGCGTCGCGAGCGCTGCGGCGAGATTCGCGGTGAGCGACGACTTGCCCACACCACCCTTGCCGCTCGCGACCGCGATCACCCGCGTGGACGCGTCCACCGAGATTCCCTTCGAGCGCTCGGTGACGCCACCCCGGAGCTTCGTCGTGAGCGCCGCCTTCTCGTCGGGTGTCATCACGTCAAAGGAGAGCGTGACGTCGTCGATCCCGTCGAGTGGCAGGATCTCACGCTCGACCTGCTCCTGGAAGCTGGCCCGGAGTGGACAACCGGGAACTGTCAGAGCGATCGTGACGGCGACCGAGCTGCCGTCGATCACGACCTCCCTGACCATGTCCAGCTCGATCACAGACCTGCCGAGCTCGGGATCGATGACGCCCTCGAGCGCCTTCAGGATCTGGTCGCGTTCGGGTGCCATGGGACGCAGGCTACCAGCGGACTGAAGGCCGACCGCCCGAAGCGATATGGGGTTACTCCGCAGGCGGTCTGCGGTGAATCCGTACGGAGAATCCGGTTGCGCCCCGATTTCCAGGGGACACCGGTGTGGGACTCTCGATGCGTCCCCAGCGGTGCACGGTCCCACAAGGAGGAACAGGATGAAGAGACGGAGGACGTTGCTCGAGATCGGTGGGTACGCCGCCGGCGCGATCCTCGTCGCATTTGGAATCGCGGCAATCGTCATGGGCATCAACGGACGCTCGACGGTGCTCAGCAACATCAAGCAGGAGTTCATCGTCGGCTCGCCCGACATGACACCGCAAGCGATCGCAGACGAAGCGAAGCAGGCGGGGCTTCCTGCGAGCATCAGCCTCCCGACCTGTGACGTGGCCGACCAGCCGATCTCAAACGGCAGCGAGGCTCGCTGCTTCGCGCAGTACATCCGGATCCATGCGCTCGAGGCGACCGGCGGGAAGACCTATGCGCAGCTTCCACGCTTCGCGACCGACGACGGCAAGGGTACGAACGATGCGGCGCAGGCGTCGAAGGACGAGAACGGCCAGCCCGTCGCGAACGCGATCCGCGACGTCTGGGTGACGGCGACGGCGCTTTCGACGGCGCTCAACACCTCCTACATGGCCGAGCGCATCGCCTTCTTCGGAATCGTCGTCGGAATTGCCCTCCTGCTCACCGGGATCGGCCTCCTGATTCTCGCTGCGGCCGTCTTCCACCGACGACGGGAGTCTGCGCCCCAAACCATCGCGGCACCGGCGGCAACAAGCTCACCGGCGACCTGATCGCCGCGGTCAGCGCGCTTGCGACGCGAGCGGCATCGTCCCCTGCACCGGAGTCGAGGTGCAGGGGCGGTGTCCCCGAAGTCGCTCCTGGCACTCAGAGCGGGGCCGTCAAGGGCCCGAGCGCAGCCGCGAGGCGACCGCATACCTCGGGGGTCGCCCCGGCGACACAGCGAGAGCGCCCGACGACGTCGAGCGGCGCATCCTCGAACGGGCCGGAATCGGGAAGCCCGATCGCCATCCCGCGTTCCCTCAAGAGCAGCTGCGCCGCGGCGATATCGACACTCCGGATCGGCTTCAGCGAGACGACAGCGTCGATGCGGCCGGCCGCGAGATGACAGAGCGAAAGCGCGAGCGAGCCCATGATGCGCATTCGCGGCGCGATCTCGAGGAACGCGGCGGCCTTGTCGGCGACGAAATGGGTCATCGTCGCCTCGAATGAGAGGATCTCGATCTCGTCCTTCGGCCCCGGCGTCTCGAGTGGGCGGAAGTCGAGCTGAGCGCCGCCACCTCGCTCGCCGAGCCATTCCTCCCCACTCCCGAAGTCGTGGACGTAGCCAAAGAGGACGTCGCGCATCGAAGGCCCCTCTGCGACCGCCACCGAGAGCGAGAAGAACGGAATCCCGCGCTTTGCGTTCACGCTGCCGTCGATCGGGTCGACGATCACGCGCATGGTCGGATCGGCGCCGAAGACCCGCTCACCGAGCTCCTCCGATACGAGGGTGAAGTCGATGCCCGTCTCGTGAAGCAGCTCCAGCCGCCGGACCATTGCCGACTCGGCTGCGGCATCGATCGCCGTGGTGTCGTCGCCGCCTTCGCCGAGACCGACCCTGGGCTCCCGTTCGGTCCTCGTCGGCAGCTCGGCCAGCACGCCGCGGATGTCGCCGACGACATCACGGCACAGTTGGAGCCAGGGATTCACTCGTCGAACGGCGAGAAGAGGAGGCCGCTGATCAGCTTGGGATAGAAATAGGTCGACTTCTCGGGCATGACCTCGCCGGCACGGGCGATCGTCTCGACCTCGTCGACGGTCGGCGCGCGGACGAGCAACGCAGCACTCGCGCGCCCGCTCTCGACTGCATCCCCGGCTTCTCGAAGCGACGACGTGTACGTCACGCGGTCGAGCGTGAGGCCGTCCACGACCGAGACATCGAGGCGGTCGAGCAGCGCGCCAACCGCTGCCCGCCGCTCGACGAGCGTTGCCTTGCTCGGCTCGACACACACGAACGCAGGGTGGTCGCGAGTGACTCGCTGGAGCGCTGCGAGGCCGTCCTCTGCGCTCGATCCGGCGGGGGAGAGCACGAAGTCGCCGTTCAGACGTGGAACGCTGCCCTCGACGAGACGGTGGGTCGGGAAGATGGTGACCCCGGGATCGTCTCGGCTGACGAGCACCGCCATCACGTAGCCGGTCTCCTCGCCCCCTTCCTCGAGATGGAAGCGGCGAGCCGCGTCGTAGCGATGGTGACCGTCCGCGATGACGAGCGGCCCTTCGATCCTGGCGACCTCCTCGGCGATTGCAACCGGGTCGTCGATGCGCCAGAGGCGGGCGGTCGTCTCTCCGAGGGTAGCCTGGAGATCGGGATGCCGTTCGACACGAACCGGCGGTCCGCCGTCGTGCAGCATGAAGACAGGCGAGAGCTTCGTTCGGGTGGCGCGCAGAAGGTCGAGACGCGTCTCGGTCGGACCGGGGAAGATCCGCTCGTGGGGAAGTACGATGCCGTTCTCGTACGGCTCGATCCGAATCCTCGCCACGATGCCGTGCCTGACCCTGGAGACCCCGTCGGGCCCCGTGTACTCCTCCTCGATCCGCCAGACCGCGGGTCGTTCCTCGCGAACAAGAACGCCACGGGCCTGCCAGTCGGCAAGGCGCTCCGCCGCCAGCTCGTACTCATGGGGGCGGATGAGTCGGATGACATTGTGTCGATTCCGATCCGCAAGACGCTCGAGGGCCTCAGAGGAGATGACGTCGTATGGTGGAGCGATGAGGTCATTCAGCGGGCCCGCCACCTCGGTGTCGTAGCGCAGCGCGCGAAACGGCTTGACGAGGGCGCCCACGCAGCGAGCTTACCAGCCAGCCTTCGCCATAAGATCCTGTCGTGAACGCCCCGGTCCCGATCGCGGAGCTGGACGAGGACAGGCTCGTCGAACAGGTCTTCGGGGTCGCTCGGAAACAGCGCCTGAGAACGAAAGCCGGTGCCCCGTACCTCGCGCTCGAGCTGGTCGATCCGACCGGCCGTATCGATGCGCGAGTGTGGAACGACGTCGAGCTTCTCGACCAGCGATTCGGCGAAGGCGACGCGGTCAGGGTGCTCGGTCGAGTCGAGCGCTTCCGTGACCGATTGCAGCTCGACGTACGCTCGCTCGAAAAGGCTGCTGTCGACCCGAGCACCCTGTTTCCCGGCTCGCGCCGCGACCTCGACGAGCTCGACGGCTTCCTCGAGTTCCTCGCGTCCGAGATCTCCCACCCGGGGCTCGCGGGCATCGTCGGTCGGTTTCTCGGAGACTCCGAGGTGCGCCGGCGACTCCGGGCTCTGCCCGCGACCCCGGACGGGCATCACAGCTACGCGGGAGGGCTTCTCGAGCACACGGTCGGCGTCGCGACCCTCTGTCGCGAGACGGCATCGGTGCACCGACGGCTTCGAAGCGACCTCCTCGTCTCGGCCGCCCTTCTTCACGATCTCGGCCGGATCCAGGAACTCGACCACGGACCGCTGTTCCTCCCGACGCAGGAGGGCAACCTCCTCGGGCACGTCCATCTCGGGTTGCGGCTGATCGAGGAGAGGAGCGCCGGCCTCGATCCCGCCGTGCGCGCAGAGCTACTCCACGCCGTCGCCACGCACCACGACCAGCGTGCCGCCCGAACCGCGGAGGCGTCCGTTCTCTACCACGCGAACCAGCTCGACGCGGTTGCAGCAACCCGACCGGTTCCCGAGCAGTGAGCGAGGCGCTCTCCGGTGAGCGCGTCGTCCGTGCCGCCTGTCCGCACGATTGCCCCGACACATGCGCGATGCTCGTCACCGTCGACGGGCAGGGTCGCGCGACGAAGGTCGAGGGAGACCCGGAGCATCCGATCACCGCCGGCTTCCTCTGCGGGAAGGTGTCGAACTACCTCGACCGTGTCTACGGTGAGGACCGCCTTCTCCACCCGCTCGTCCGCGAAGGCGAAAAGGGTCGCGGCCGCTTCCGGCGGGCGAGCTGGGACGAAGCGCTCGAGACGGTAGCCCTCGGCCTGCAGGGCGCGATCGCGCGCTTCGGAGGCGAGTCGGTGCTGCCGTACAGCTACCTCGGGACAATGGGGGTGCTTCAGAACGACTCGATGAGCGCACGCGTCATGAATGCGATCGGCGCGAGCGCTCTCGAGCGGACGATCTGTGCGAGCGCCGGCGTCGCCGGGGTCGCCGTGACGCACGGTCGCTCGCCCGAGGTCGATCCCGAGGAGTGGATCAACGCGCGCTACCTCCTCGTCTGGGGTTGGAACCCCATGTCGACTGCACCTCACCTCTGGCGCCTCCTGCTCACCGCCCGCCGCGCGGGCGCGCGGCTCGTCGTCGTCGACCCTTACCGGAGCCGAACGGCGCGGGTTGCCGACGAGCACATCAGGCCGCTCCCCGGGACTGACGCGGCGCTCGCACTCGGGATGATGCGGACTATCGTCGACACCGGACTGGCAGACGCCGAGTGGTGCCACGAGCACGCGCTCGGCTACGACGACCTCCTCGGGCGCCTCGACGAGTACCCGGTCGAACGCTGCGCGGACATCTGTGATGTGGACGCGGACACCATCAGGCGCCTCGGGCGCGACTTCGCCACCTCGCAACCGTCACTCCTGCGGGCCGGCGTCGGCGCTCAGCGTCACCTGGGTGCACCGATCGCTTACCGGACGCTCGCGTGTCTTCCCGCAATCGCAGGGTCGTGGCGCCACCGCGGTGGGGGTTTCTCGTACATCCCGACGGCGACCGGAGACGCGCTGACGACCTCCTCGCTGCGACGGGCGGATCTCCGCCCTGGCCCCGTGCGAACGATCAACATGTCGCAACTCGGAAGCGCGCTCACCGATCCGGCCCTCGAGCCGCCGGTCGCTGCTCTCGTCGTCTGGAATTCGAAACCCGGTTGCAATCGCACCCGACCAGACCCGTGTCCTTCGCGGGCTCGCCCGGGAGGACCTGTTCACGGTCGTTATCGAGCAGTTCCAGACCGATACGGCCGACTTCGCCGACGTCGTCCTTCCGGCCACGACGCAGCTCGAGCACCTCGACGTGCTCGGATCGTGGGGTCATCACTACCTGACGGCGAACTCGCCCGCGATCGAGCCCCTGGGCGAGGCAAAGCCGAACACGGAGATCTTCAGGCTCATCGCCGGCCGGCTCGGCCTGGACGACCCCTGCTTCCGGGAGTCGGACGATGAGATGCTGGAGTCGCTCTTCGCTGCATCGGCGCCACCGGGGATCGACCTGGGCGAACTCAGAGAGCGAGGGTGGGCGAAGATCGACCTCGGTCAAGGCGCGCTGCCGCATGCAGGTGGTGGGTTTGCAACGCCGAGCGGCCTCCTCGAGCTCAATGCACCGGGGCTGGAGGCGAGGGGAGTCGACCCGCTTCCCTTCTACGACCCGCCGGCCGAAGTCGGCGACACGCATCTCGCCGCCCGGTATCCCCTCTGCCTCATCACGCCGAAGACACATCTCTTCCTGAACTCGACCTTCGCCAACCAGGCGCGGCAGTCAGCCGCCCAGCCGAGACCGTTCGTCGTCGTCCACCCGGACGACGGCGCCGCTCGGAACCTGAACGACGGCAGCAGGGTTCGCGTGTTCAACGACCGGGGGTCGTTCCTCGCTGAAGTCGTCGTTTCGGACGACACCCGCCCGGGTGTGGCGGTATCGCCGATGGGCTGGTGGAACCGCAGCTGGGCAGGCGGACTGAGCTGTCAGGCGACGACGTCCGAAGGTCTCACCGAGCTTGGCCGAGCACCGACGTTCAACGACAATCGAGTCGAGATCGAGGCAGTCACTCGACCCTAGAAGGCGACGCAGCCTAGAGCCCTGAGAGCGCCAGCCGCATTGGGCCCTCAGGGCACTCTCACTATGACCGGCGCTCGGGAAACGTCAAGTACCCCCTTCAGGGGAGTGGCCCTTCGGTCGATAGAGGCTGTGAGAGAACGAGGCCATGCGTTTCAGACTCATCATCCTCGCGCTCCTCGCGGGAGCGCTTCTCCAGGCAGGGCCCGCGAAGTCGATGGGCGAGCCGGGCGTGGCGGCGCTTCAGGTCGCCTTGCGTTCCAGCGGGCTCTATGACGGATCGGTGGACGGGATCAAAGGGCCAGGCACGACGGCTGCGGTTCGGGCGCTTCAGCGCCGAGCGGGCCTCCCCGTCGACGGTGTCGTCGGCCCCCGGACGCGAAAGGCGCTTGGCCGCCTCGGTCGCCCGAAGCTCGGCAGCCGCCAGCTGTCGAGCGGCAAGGTCGGCTGGGACGTCGCCGCGCTCCAGTTCACGCTCGCCTGGCACGGGTTCCCGTCGTGGACCTTCGACGGAGTCTTCGGCGAACGGCTCGACGCTGCGGTCCGGGCCTTCCAGCGTTACGCGGGGCTGGCGGCCGACGGTGTCGCCGGCCGGGCGACCTTCGCTGCGCTCCGCTCACCGCCGCCACAGTCTCCGCTCAGCTTCCGGTGGCCGGTCTCGGGCCCCGTCAGCGACGTGTTCGGTCCCAGGTGGAACCGCTTCCACCCCGGCGTGGACATCGCCGCACCACGTGGCAGAACGGTGTTCGCGGCCCGCTCGGGACGGGTGACCTACGCAGACTGGGGTGGAAGCTACGGCAAGCTCGTCATCATCGGACACGGGTCCGGCGTCGAGTCGTACTACGGCCACCTCTCGCGGTTCCTCGTCGCGTCCGGTCGGCACGTCGACGCCGGCGACGCGATAGGACGAGTGGGGGCGACGGGCCGCGCAACCGGGCCGCACCTCCACTTCGAGATCCGCGTCCACGGCGCCGCAGTCGATCCGCTGCCTGCGCTCCCCTGAGAGCTGCCGCGTCGGGATCCGGCCCTACACTCCGTAGATGGCCGTCCCGCTCAGAGAGGACGCGGAGCCTCCACTCGAACGACTTCGTGCGCTGCTCACCGAGCAGTCCACGCGTCTCGCGGCATTCGACGCGACGATCGGTACGGAGTGGACCGACGACGAGCTTCGCCGATTCCGGGTGGCGATCCGGCGGCTCCGATCGCTCCTGCGAGCCGCACGGCCCCTGCTCGACGAGGCCTGGGCCGACGGCCTACGGCTCGAGCTCGGGTGGCTCGGTAAGGCAGCGGGGCCTGCCCGCGATCTCGACGTGCTCCTCGCGCACCTGCGCGAGACGGCAGCTCATTTCGATCCGGGCGAGCGATTCGTCATCGCAAGGCCTCTTCAGCAGCTCGAGCGCGAGCGCGCTGCTGCCCGCGAGGTCCTCGTCGAGACAATTCGGAGCGAGCGCTGCGCGGCGTTGTTCGGGAGACTCGAGCGGGAGCTCCCGCACGCACCGCCGGGAGAGGGATCCCCACTCGAGCTCCACGATCTCGCCGCGGAGGCGTTCCGCCGCCTCCGGAGAGCGGCGCGGAGGCTCGGCCCGGATGCGAGTGGCGATGAACTCCACGACATCCGGCTCTGCGTCAAGCGATCGCGCTACGCAGCCGAGCTCGCCTTGCCGGAGGTCGGGAAGCCGGCAGCTCGGTACGTCGAGCGGGCGAAGGCCTTGCAGGACATCCTCGGCGCTCACCAGGATGCTGTGGTCGCCGAGATGAGGGTTCGGCAGCTTCTCGGCACGCCGCAGAGCGGCCGGTGGGCCGTCGCCGGAGGCCGGCTGATCGAGCACGAGTACGCGAGGCGTCAGGCGGCACGAGAAGCATGGGCGGCCGCCTGGTGGCATCTCGAGAAGCAGGGGCGTGCGACCTGGAGACCGGTCAGACGTTGAAGCGTGACAGGCGCGGTCGCCTTAGCGCGGCTCTTCGTCCACCCCGTGCTCGAGTTGACGATCGTATTCGGCCTGATCGTAGTGGCCGAGCGACGCGGCAATGAGGCCATCGTCTCCGATCGTCCACTCCTCGAAGCCGCTGAAGCGAACGCGCTTGCCGGTCCCGCCGGGCCCTGTATTCGTTCCGACGAAAGTCCAGTGGTACTCGACAACCTCGTCTCGAATCACGAGATCGTCCATCAGCACCCGCATGTCCGGGAACGCCGTCATGAACGACTGCGCCGCGTCGGTGATCGCAGCTCGCCCCGCGGAGGCGGTGCCGTTGATGGTCAGCGAGCCCCCAGGTGCGTAGTGGCCGGCGACGCGCGTCGGGTCATGGCCGCACCAGGCTTCGGTGTAGCGCCGCGCGAAGTCACGTAGGTCATCCGGGTCAGACGTCGTCACGTTTCCTCCCTTGTCGGCCCGCCATGGCCCGTTCCCGAGCCGTGACCCGGGATTCTGCCAGCACATCGACGGATCGCGCAGAGCCGTGAAAGGCGCCGTCAGGAAGGCGTGCCGAACGAGCCTCTGATGTTGATGACGTCGCCGTCCTCGACCACGTAGGCCTTGCCCTCGAGCCGCTGGAGGCCCCGCTTCACGGTCTCGGCCCTCGAGCCGCACTCGACGAGATCGTTCCAGCGGATGACCTCGCAACGGATGAATCCCCGCGCGATGTCGGTATGAATCGCGGCTGCCGCCTCGAGAGCCGTCTGGCCCTTCCGGAGCGTCCAGGCGCGTGTCTCCTGCTCTCCGGCGGTGAAGAAGCTGATCAGGTCGAGTGCGGCGAACAGCCTGTGGACGACCTCGTCGAGCGCCGATTCCTCCCCGTCCCGAAAAGCCGCTGCCTCATCGGGGTCGAGCTCGGCAAGCTCGGCCTCGAGCTTCGCGTCGATCCCGGCCGGTCCGTTGACGATCGCAATGAACGGCTTGGTCGTGAGGGGCTCGAGCTCGCCGGGAAGCTCGCTCGGGTAGTCGGAGAGCGGTTTCTCCTGATCGAGGTGTGCGAGAACCCGTTCGAGCTCGGAGACCTCGACCCGCAACGAGGCCTCACCCGACTTCGCCTGCTTCGCCACCCGCTCCAGTCGCCGTTCGACATGGTCACGATCCGCGACGAGAAGCTCGAGGCCGAGCGTAACAAGATCACCGTCGGGATCCGCGTCCGGAGAGAATCCGTCGAGCACGACGAGCAGCGCGTCGACCTGTCGGAGGTTGCCGAGCAGTGCGGCGCCGGTACCAGCCACGTCGACGACGCGGATCGCGGCAGGCGTGACCTTGCGGGCCTGAGCAACGGCGGCGACCGGTGCCAGCCGCTCGTCGTTGATCGGCGCCATCCCCACGTTGGGCTTGGACGCGACGGTCGCGTACGCCGTGATCTCGGCTCCGGCGCGGGTCAGCGCGTTGAAGAGGGTCGTCTTCCCCGCGTTCGGCAGACCGACGATCCCGACCTCGAGCGCCACCGAAGCCCGCGACGCTAGCCGCGGCTAGGCGCCGAAGCCGACACGGCTCTCGCGCGCAAACCGCTTGACGTACAGAACGTGGGACAGGACGACGATGCAGCGTCCGTCCTCGACGTCGAGGCCAGCCGTTCCGTCCCCACCCGATGCGAGCTGGCTCTCGAGCTCGTCCGCATCGGCAGATGAGACCTGGACGCCCATGACCTGACCGCCCTGAAACCCGATCTCGAGCCGAACTTGTTCCTCAGACATTCGATACGACCTCCACGAGAACGCCCTGGACCGATTCCGGGTGGACGAACGAGACATCGTGACCGCCCAGCCCTCGGCGCGGCTCCGTGTCGATCACGTTCACGCCGTCACCGATGAGTGTGCGCACGGCATCGGCAACGTCGTCGACCTCGAACGCAACGTGATGCATCCCCGGCCCGCGCCTCGCGAGGAAGCGGCCGACCGGGGTGTCGTCCCCGAGCGCGGAGAGTAGCTCGACGCGACCGCTGCCCACACGCAGGTACGCGGCTTCGACTCCCTGATCGTCGAGCCGGCCGCGTACCTCGACCTCTGCGCCGAAGAGTCGCCGATACAGCTCGACGGCCTCGTCGAGGTCGTCGACGGCCATGGCCACATGATGGAGAGCGCGGACGTCCACGGGACGATCCTACCGATCGGCCGGTTAGCTTCCTGCCTCAGTTGAGCTCTCCCTCAACTCGAGCTCGAGGCACTCGGCGAGAGCGGCCTTCGCCACTTCGAGCTGATCGGGAGTCGGCTCGGCCGTCAGAATCCGGGTCTGCAGCTCGCGCCCCGGCCAGGAGAGGGCGCGACTCACGGGACTGGCCGGATGGCGCAGTGTCCAGGAAAAGACCTCCGTGGCAACCGCCAGCGACCCGATGCCCACGCCGAGCCTCGCAAGCGCCCGTCCCTTCGGGGTCGTCCCGAGCCGGGCGGCAAGGATGTTGCCGGCGACGGTCGTGACGAGGAGGGGCCCCAGGAGGTGCGAACCGCAGCGCTCGTGCTCACGTGGGCGCGGCTCGCCGTGCTCGTAGCTCCCGATCGAGATGTGCTCGGCACCGTGATACGCGGCGAGGTCCGAGCCTTTGAGCGTTGCCGTCGCCGGCACGAGCGCGAGGAATGCGGTCGCGAGCTCCTGAAGCGCCGGGCTCAGGCCCGAGGAGCGAAGCGATCGCACGATGAGTGCCGTCCCGGCCATCGCCGCGATCGCACGCGGCTCGAGGAACGGCAGCCTGGCCTGAGGAAGCGCGCGCCTGACGGCGGGGAGAACGGCCAGTGCCTCCGCGACGCGCGCAGGGCCACGAAGCAACGGCGACTTGACGTCCACCGAGCGCAGTGCCTTGCCGTCGGATGCGACGAGCAGCTCCCCATCGTCGCCTCGAACGGCGCAGGCCCAGAACCGCGGCCCGTGAACGAGAACCCCGTTCTCGAGCGCCATCCCGCCAAGGCGGACCTGCTCGCTCATCCCTGAATCTCCCGGGCGACGTAAACCAGAAACTCGGTGCCGAGCTCGAGATCGTCGACCGCGGCGCGCTCATCCGCGGAATGGACGAGCAGCGCCGCCAGCTCAGCACTCATCGCTCGCATCGGGAAAAAGCCGTAGGCGACGGTGCCGAATGCCTCGCGCAGGAAATGGCTGTCGGTGAATCCCGTCAGCAGGATCGGGACGAGGGAGGCGCCCGGCTCCTCGTGCTCGACGAAGGACGAGATCGCGTCCCAGAGCGGTGTGTGAAGCGACGAGCGTGTGCCTCCGACGTACTCGAGCCACTCGAGCTCGTAGCCATCAGGGCCGAGCGCCGTACGGATCGCGGTTTCGACCTCATCCTGCGTCTGCCCGGGAAGAAGCCTGCAGTCACAGACGATCTCGCAGAGCGCGGGAATCACGTTGCGGGTGCCCGAAGCGCTGATCATCGTCGGCGAGACGGATGCGCGAAGCATCGCCTCGTTCATGTGAGCAGCGCGGGGAGCCTCTTCTGTCAGCCGTGCGAACGCGTCGGCGGCGTCGGTGACCGGTCCGATGATCGCCTCGACGAACGCCCGAGCCTCGGGGCCCAGGGAGAGCGGGGGGTCGAACGCGGCGAGCCGCTCCAGCACCGGTCCGGCCTTCAGGAGGGCGTTGTCGGCAACCCCGGGCATGGAGGCGTGTCCGCTGCGGCCGCGCAGGCGCAGAACGAACGGCGAGCTTGCCTTCTCCGCAGTGGCGCAGAGATAGAGCGGCCGTCCTCCGATCTCGATCCGATCGCCGCCTCCCTCGTTGACGCAGTACGAGGCGCGCACAGACTCGGGATGCTCGCGACACAGCCAAGAGAGGCCGAAGTCGGCGCCGACCTCTTCGTCGGCTGTCGCGGCGAAGATCACGTCACCCTCCGGCTCGAACCCTGCCCGTGCGAGGCTCGCGATCGCCACTGCAGCCGCGGCTACCTGGCCTTTCATGTCCAGCGCCCCGCGCCCCCAGACCTGCCCGTCGGTGAGGTCGCCCGACCACGGATCGACGACCCACTCCGCTGGATCCGCGACAACCGTATCCGTGTGGGACAGGAAGAGGAGCCTCGGCGCGTCCGGGTCACGCCCGGGAATCCGTGCGACGAGGTTCGCTCGGTCCGGCGCCTTCGCGAGGAGCTCGCAGGCGACGCCACTTGGCTCGAGGAACGCTCGTAAGAGCTCGGCTGCCCGCGTCTCGTTCCCGGGCGGGTTGACGGTGTCGAGCCGGACAAGCGCCTGGAGGAGTCCCGTCACCTCCTCGCGAAGCGAGACAGTGGCCACCGAGTCAGCATACTTCGCGCTGTGAGCGACCTGTTCGCAGACGCGGCGTCGGAACGCCTCGGAGCCGTCGCGCCGCTCGCGAGCAGGTTGCGACCGACCCGGCTCGAGGATTTCGTCGGACAGGCCCAGGCGGTCGGGGCAGGTTCGGCTCTGGCTCTCGCGATCGCGGAGGATCGAGTGGGGTCATCGCTCTTCTACGGACCACCCGGGAGCGGGAAGACAACGCTCGCACGCATCATCGCGTCGGCCACGGGAGCCTCGTTCGAAGAGTTGTCCGCGGTGTCGGCGTCGGTCGCCGATGTCCGCGGTGTCCTGCAGCGTGCACGAGAGCGACTCGGCGCACACGGGGAACGGACGATCCTCTTCCTCGACGAGATCCATCGCTTCAACAAGTCGCAGCAGGACGCCCTCCTTCCGGCAGTCGAGGAGGGGCTCGTCACCCTGATCGGTGCGACGACCGAGAATCCCTACTTCGAGGTCAACTCGGCGCTGCTCAGCCGGATGCAGCTCTACGAGCTCGTCCCTCTGACCGAGGACGATCTCACGGTGGTCGTTGCGCGCGGCGCAGCAGAGCTGGGTACGGATCTCGACGCGAGTCTCGTGTCACACATCACGAGACGCTCCGGTGGGGACGCACGGGCAGCGCTCAATATCCTCGAGCTCGCCGCCCTCAGCGCGAAGGCCGAGCACGGCTCGATCGAGGAGCGCCACATCGAGGATGCCGCGCGGAAGCGGCCGCTCGTCTACGACAAGAAGGGCGACGCGCACTACGACTTCATCTCGGCGTTCATCAAGTCGATGCGCGCCTCGGATCCCGATGCAGCCCTCTATTACCTCGCGGTCATGCTCGAAGCGGGCGAGGATCCGCGCTTTCTCGTCCGGCGCATGGTGATCTTCGCGTCCGAGGACGTCGGGAACGCCGACCCGCGGGCGCTGCTCGTGGCCGTCGCCGCAGCGCACGCGCTCGAGCACGTGGGGCTCCCCGAGGCACGGCTGAATCTCGCTCAAGCGGCGCTGTATCTTGCACGAGCGCCGAAGTCGAACGCGGTCATCACGGCGATCGGTGCGGCCGCCCGGGACGTCCGCGAGCGAGGCGCTCTCCGCCCGCCGGCAGCACTCCGTGACGCGCACTACCCCGGGGCGAAGCGACTCGGGCGCGGAGCGGGCTACGTCTACCCGCACGACGATCCCCGCGGCTTCGAGGTCGACTGCCTTCCCGAGGAGCTCCAGGGTCACACCTACTACACGCCGTCCGGGAACGGCGAGGAGACGAACGACGCCTGACTCTCGACGACCTCGTGCCCCGACTCGCCGTCCGTGGCCTCGCCGCCGACCCGCCATAGGCCCGAGCGTCAGAGGATCTTCGCTCCGAGCACGCTCGCGACCAGCTCCACGGTGAGCCGGGCTGTGGCGTTCTCGTGGTCGAGGATCGGATTGACCTCGACGACCTCGAGAGAGTCGAGAACCTGGGCCTCGGCGACCAGCTCCATCGCGAGATGCGCCTCCCGGTAGCTGAGTCCACCCCGCACAGGCGTCCCGACGCCCGGGGCGACATCAGGATCGATCACGTCGAGATCGAGCGAGACGTGAACGAACGGCGCGCCGCTGACGCGCTCGAGCGCATCGTGGACGACCGCTTCGAGCCCTCGGCGGTCGATCTCGGCCATCGTGAAGACAGCGAGCCCGAGCTCGCCGATCAGCTCTCGCTCCCCCGGGTCGAAGGACCGGCCTCCCACGAGAACCGTTCGGGCCGGGTCGATAGCGGGGAGGGGCCACGCAGAGCGCGCGAAGCTGTCTCGTGCGCACCCGAGCGCCGCCGCCAGCGGCATCCCGTGCACGTTTCCACTCGGGGTCGTCTCCGGGGTGTTGAGGTCGCCGTGCGCGTCGATCCAGAGGACGGCTCCAGGCCCGTGCACCGATGCCATGCCGCCCAGCGTCCCGAGCGCGACGGAGTGATCACCTCCCAGAACGAGGGGGACCAACCCGCCACGACTCGCCTCGGCGACCATCGCGGCGACGTGCTCGCAGGTCTCGAGGATCTCGTCGAGGAAGTGCGCGCGCGCATCGCCCGGGTCGGCGGTTTCCCGGAGCGGCGCCTGGACATTGCCCCGATCGCGAACCAGGATGCCGAGCTGGTCGATCCGCTCCCCGAGCCCGGCGTAGCGAATCGCCGACGGGCCCATGTCGACACCTCGGCGGCCCCCTGCGCCGAGGTCGAGCGGCGCACCGATGATCGCGATGCCTCGATCGAGCACGCAAACACGATACGCACCCGGGCGCTGCCGCGAATGCCGGCGCTACACTTCTCCCCGCTCGGCGAGGTAGCTCAGTTGGTAGAGCACGCGGCTGAAAACCGCGGTGTCGCCGGTTCGATTCCGGCCCTCGCCATCAACCTCTGGTCACCGATCCTGACCGCGCTGAATCACGACCGCCGTCCCTTCCCCGCAGACACCTCGTCGAGCGCCTCGAAGCCGCGCGGCGCGAGGCGCTGGCGCAACGTGTCAGGGGCCACGTGGATCGGTGTACTCGGCCCCGAGGAGAATGCGAACACGACGCTCCCGTGAGGTGCCGTACGCGTTCGCCTGCGGGTATCCTGCCGGCCACGAGCCGGGCAGCGCATTAACCGTTCCCGTCCCGAGGTCGAGAGGCTCGTGTCGGTGCCGCCACGAGATCCAGGGCCCGATCGAGCGACTGCAGCACTCGTGACCACGCCTGCACGACCCGACACCGGCGCCAGGCGATCGAGCCGGCCTCGCAGCGGTCTCCGGAAGACCCGCCAGAGCCGCGGCCTGGAGACGACGGCATCGGTCGCGAGGCGGGCGAACCGCCGTCCCGCGCGCTCGCGGCAACCGAGGGCCGAGGTCACGGTCCCTGGACGCTGAGCGTGATCTCCTGGCCAGCGAGCGTCGCCATCAAGCGCGCAGCGCTTCCACGATTGATCGCCAGCGCCATGCTCCGTGCCGAATCCTCGTAGAGGATCGGCTCGCCGGGCCCCACATCGGCGAACGTCCGCGCGACCAGCGCTGCGCAGCGGCGTGCGGCCGCCTCGACCTCGACCGTATCCCCGGTCTCGATCTCTGCCCGCGCCAGGTCGGCAGGAGTGATGTTCAGCCGCACGTTGCCGAACCGATCGATTGCAAGCACGGTCGCCTGGATCCTCCTACGCTCGATCCGAGGAAGCGCCAGCTCCAGCCGAACGAGGCTGTCCGGGTCGACCGGCTCACCGAGGTCGTCCAGTGCCATGCCTTTCGCCAGATGGGCGGCGGCCGGTGCGAACACGTCGCGGCCGTGAAACGTGGGCGACACCAGCTCGAGCATGGCACCCGGGTTCGAGATCTCGACCGCGCGCTCCACCCCGCCCAGACGGTCGGCCGCAACGAGCAGGAGCCCGTTGTCAGGGCCGACGTACAGACGTCCGTCGGCGCCGAGGACGGCGAGGGGGCGGCGGTGGCCACCGACACCCGGGTCGACAACGGCCACGTGAACGCCGACCGGCATGTACGGCAGCGCGTCTGCGAGCGCGAGAGCACCACGTTGAACCTGTTGCGGCGGGATTCCGTGCGTGATGTCGATGATCAGCACGTCGGGAGCGATCTTCTTGATCACGCCGTGGCAGATGCCTGCGTAGGCATCCTCGAGACCGAAATCGGTCAGGAACGTGATGATTCGACTCGCGATTCGGCAAGCCTAACCGCTTGCACGAGGCCCTCCAGATCATGCGTGCCGGCCTCCGCGACGATCGTCAACCCACACCGAGTGGCCTCCGCCGACGTGATCGGGCCGATCGACACACAGGGCAGATGGCCCCCGAGTGCGGCATACGCGCGCGCGGCGGAGGCCGAGGCCAGAACGACGATGTCCGCGTCGGGAAACCGCGACGGGCGTTCCTCGACGGTCCGATAGAGCGTGACGACATCGGCGGCGAGCTCATCGGCGAGAACGTCCCGGGCTCCCTCGGCAGCGGCGAAGAGGACGTGGCCGGCCGGCCGGGGAATCGCACGCAGCAGACCGTCCTGGGTCGACTCGTCGGCGACGACATCCGGTTCGACGCCGTTGGCGACGAGCGCTGCCGCGGTTCCCGGGCCGACGACGGCGATGCGCGGGAGCTCCCCCTCGACCCCGCGCCGGAAGAGCTCCTCGACCGCCCGGGCGCTCGTCAGCACGAGCAAGTCGTAGCCCGAGAGGGACACGGGAGGACCGTCGAGTGGCTCGACCCGGATGAGCGGGCACACCTCGACGTCGTAGCCGAGCTCTTCGAGCCTCTCGGCCAACGGGCCGGCAGCCTCACGAGCCCGGGTGACGACGACCCTCATGGGCCTGCGGCGGGAACTGCGGCGATGAGCGACTCCGCAAGAGCCGTCGGGTCATTCCCCCGCCCCCGTTCGAGCCACGAGCCATCCTCGGCAGCGACGAGCGCGGTCAGTGCCACTCCGTCGTGGTAGGCGGCAACCGGAGCGAGACAGCCACCGCCGATCCGCGCGACGCATGTCCTTTCCGCTTCGACCCGCCGGCGGGTCTCGGCGTGATCGGCGTCCCCGACGAGGGCATGCTCTCCGACCCGTACCTGGAGTGCCAGCGCTCCCTGCCCGGCCTCCGGCACGAGCTCGTCCGGGTCGAAGCGGTAGCCGATCTCGTCGCCGAGGCCCAGACGGTCGAGACCAGCCGCAGCGAGGACGATCGCGTCGAGGCCACGCTCTACGCGTTTGCGGAGTCGCGTGTCGACGTTGCCCCGCATGGGCTCGATGGAGAGGCCGGGCTCGAGCGCGAGGAGCTGCGCCTTGCGACGCGCAGATGCCGTACCGATCCGCATGCCCGCCCGGATTGCGCTCGCACCACAGAGGGCGTCACGGGCGTCCTCGCGCTGCAGGTACGCGCCGATGACGAGTCCGTCGTTGTCGGTCGAGGTCATGTCCTTCGCGGAGTGGATCGCGATATCGATGCGTCCGGCGAGAAGCGCCTCCTCGAGCTCCTTGACGAAGACGCCTCGTTGTCCGATCTGTCCAAACGGGCTCGTGCGGTCGCGGTCGCCGGCGGTCGTGATGGGTACGAGCGCGATCTCGAGCTCCGGGCGGGCGGCTCTGATCTCCCTCGCCGCGAGCTCGGCCTGCGTCAGAGCGAGCCGGCTACCCCGCGACCCGAGGCGAACGAGCACCACGACCTCAGGAGTCGTCGCGGAGATCGAACAGGTGCCGCATGGTGTCCGCGTACGCGAGCCCGTCAGCGCCGGCAGCGGCTTCCTTGAGCCTGACGGTAGGGACGTGAAGGATCTTGTTGACGATCTGGGCTGTGAGCGACTCCACCGCGAGGCGCTGCTTCGGGCTGAGCCCTTCGAGCCGTGAGCCGACGCGCTCGAGCTCCGCCGACCTGATCTCTTCGGCCCGGCGCCGGAGCGAGGTGATGGCCGGGACGACCTCGAGTGAGCGCTGCCAGGCACGGAAGCTCTCCGCCTCTTCCCGGACGATCGCCTCGGCCTTCTCGGCCTCGTCGCGGCGGCCGGCAAGGCTCTGTTCGACAACTCGTTCCAGATCGTCGATGTCGTAGAGAAAGCACCCGTCGAGCTCGTTGATCGCCGGATCCAGGTCACGTGGCACGGCGATGTCGATGAAGAAGATCGGCCGCCCCCGGCGATCGCGCAGCGCACCTTCGACCTGCCCTGCCGAGAGCACTATCCCCTGCGACCCGGTCGACGCGATCACGACATCGGCCTCCGCCACCTCCTCGGTCAGCGAGTCGAGCGAGACGGCTCGACCCCCGAGGCGCGCCGCAACCTCTACCCCCCGTTCGGGCGAGCGATTGGCGATGACGAGCGAGCCGACGCCACGTGCGATCAGGTCGGCCGCTGCAAGCTCACCCATCTTGCCGGCCCCGACGATCAGCAATCGCCGGGAGGGAAGGTCGTCGAACACGCGCGCTGTAAGCTCGGCCGCGGCTGCAGACACGGACGCCGGCCTCTCGCCGATCGCCGTCTCGTTGCGGACGCGGCGACCTGCATGAAGCGCCTGGCGGAAGAGCCTGTGGACGACGGGGCCCGTGATACCGCGCTCGGCAGCCTCTTCGTACGCGGCGCGGACCTGCCCGAGGATCTGTGATTCGCCGGGGACCATGGAGTCGAGCCCGGCGGCAACGCGGAACAGATGGAGCGCAGCATCGTCGTCGAACCTCGTGTAGAGGGACGCCTCGAGCTCATCCGGCGCGAGCCCGGCGAGCGAGGAGAGCTCCTCGACAGCACGAGCGCGGGCGGCTCCGGGATCGTCCGAGGACACGTACAGGCAGACCCTGTTGCAGGTCGAGAGGCCAACAGCCTCCCCGTCTCCGCCCGCGACGCGCCGGGCGAGCTCGGCTCCCCGGCCGGAGTCGAAGCTCAGGCGCTCTCGAAGCTCGACCGGAGCGACGAGGTATGAGGTGCCGACGAGGACGAGGGTCACGCCGTCTCCAAGCCCTAGAAGTGCGCCACCGGGATCGACGCCAGCCTGACCGCGACGACGAGGAGGAACCCGGCCAGCGCCACGTAGGCGGCGCGGCGTCCCCGCCAGCCGGTCTCATATCGCAGTACGAGAAAGCCTGCGTAGATCGTCCAGGTCACGAGGGTGACCACCATGATCGCGTCGAACGAGCCGCCGTCGGCACCAAGGCGGCCAAGGCCGACTCCGATTCCGAGCGTCAGCGCCGGAAGCGCAACGGCAATCGTCCGCGCGATCAGGGTGTCGAGGGTGGCAAGGGACGGTGCGCGCACCCGGAGGACGCTCGGCGAGCGCTGCTTCAGGCGCCTGTTCTGCCAGAGGTAGACAGCTGCAAGCCCCGCGGCGAGCGCAAACCCTGCGAAAGCAGCGACGACGAGACCCACGTGGAGAGCGAGAAACACCGACCCGAAGTCGGTTCGGGCCGCGCCTCCTGCACCGCCTGCCGCCCACGACAGGATGAAGAGCACCGCGGCCGGAGGTATCACCGCCAGGCCGAGCAACCTGAACGGCGCCCGACAGCCCCAGATCAGGTACGCGCCGACGCACATCCAGACGAAGAGGTTGAGGGAGCCGGCCCACGAATCCCACGGGAACCCGTCCGCGGCGACGGCCTGCGCAACGAGAAGCGCCGTCTGTGCGAGCCAGCCGAGGCGGACGCCCCAGATCGCGTAGCGGCCGAGCCTGCCCGGCCGGATGGTCTCGCCGACATAGGCGAGCGCTGCCTCCGAGTAGCCGAGGAGGGCAGGCCAGACGAGGAGAAGTGCTGCCTCGCCCATCAGCCCACCGGGGCCTGATCCGTCGCCCGCTCGGGCTCGCGGGTGCCGCGTGACCGGGTGAGCTCCGCAAGCTCGGCGATCTCCTGCGACAACCGCGCCATCTTGAACGAGTAGATGACGACATAGAGAAGGATCACCGCAAGGACGACGAGGTAGGCCGCGGTCACGTACTTCTCGGCTGTGCTCACGCGAGAGCTCTCCGGAGCTCGCGAAGCCGCTCGTCGAGTCTCTTGCCGGCGAGCTCCGTGTGGTAGAGCGCGAATCCGAGCGCGAGCATCCCCCCCAGCACGACGAGGAAGCTCGCGAACATGGAACCGGTCATCCCGACGCCCTCTCGCGTGAACACGGCCGGGTGCAACAGCGTCCCGAGGATCCTGATGGCGAGAAAGCTGATGGGGATGAGGACGACGCCAAAGAGTGCATATACGGCGCTGATTCGCGCCCGTCGCGGCCCTGGATCGACCGAAAAGCGCAGCATGAAGTACGCCGAATAGAAGAGGAAGAGGATCAGGAAGACGACGAGCTGCCGCTCGCCCCATGACCACCAGACACCCCACGAGATTCGCGCCCAGATGGACCCCGTCACGAGGGTCAGGACACCGAAGATCGTTCCCATGTGGATCGCGGTATAGCTCTCGAGCTCATAGCGCTCTTTCCCCGTCCAGAGAAGCCGCAACGCCTTCCAGGCCCCCCAGGCGAAACACGCATAGGCGGTCAGGGCAACGGGAACGTGGATGTAGAAGATCTTCTGGCTGAAGCCCTGGTTGGCGTCCGTCGGAGCCCACCAGAGCGAGAGAGCGATCCCTGCGAGAAGCAGAACAAAAGCGCAGACGGCAAGCGCCGGCCCCGACCTATTCCGTGACGACGTACTCAAAAGAAGCCCAGGAGATGATCGCAAAAATGGCGTCGTACAGGCCAAGGAACCAGAGGAAGCGGCCAGGGTCGTCGACGATCGAAGCCCCGACACCGCCGATGACGATTGGAATCGCGAGCGGCAGGAAGAGCAGCGGCAGGATGAGATCGCCCGTCCGGCTCGAGAGCGCGATCGCCGAGAGGAGCGCACCCACGGCTGCGATCCCGAGGTCGGCGAGAACGACCGCGACCACCATCGCAGCGCTCACCGGCGCAAAGAAGAGCGCGAAGGCGGGGAGCGCGATCACCTCCATCAGGAGCAGGAACACCACGACGCTCATGGTCTTGGCGAGCCAGATGGCACTTCGATCGCACGGAGCGAGGAGGAGTCCGTCGAGCAGCCCGCGTTCGCGCTCGGCCGCGTAGACGCGAGTGAGGCCGAGCAGCGCCGTGAAGAGAATCGCGATCCAGAGCAGACCTCTCGCGGCATCGTCGCCAGCGGAGTCCGGGAGCGCGAAGTGGAAGACGACAAGAGCGCCGACGACGAACAGGAGCATCGCCGGAACGGTGTCCCGGGAGCGAAGCTCGAGGACGAGATCCTTCCGCGCCAGGACCGCAACGTCCTGGAAGTAGGCGGTCACAGCGCCAACCTGAGCGTTGCAAGTCGCTCCAGCCGCTCGGGCTGGTGCGACGAGACGGCGAGGGTCTTCGCCGAGGCGAGCTCCGCGAGTTGCTGGTCGAGCATCTCGGCGCCCTCGCGGTCGAGGCCGGAGTAGGGCTCATCGAGAAGGAGTAGCTCGGGGTCGTGAAGGAGGGCACGGCAGAGCGCCAGCCGCTGCTGCATCCCGCGCGAGAAGGTCTGCGTCCGATCGTGACGCGCCTCCCAGAGCCCGTACCGCTCCAGCAACATCCCGATCCGCTCGCGCCGCTCGGGAACGCGATAGAGACGCCCGTACAGCTCGAGGTTCTCGTGCGCGGTCAGCTCACGGTAGACGAGCGGCTCGTGGCCGACGTATCCGAGCGCACGCCGATCGACCGCGATCTGGACATCGCCGTCCGACGGCGCGAGCAACCCCGCGAGGATCCGTAGGAGCGTGCTCTTCCCGGAGCCGTTCCGGCCGGTCACGAGCAGGAAGCCTCCGCGAGGGAGATCGAAGCTCACATCCTTGAAGACCTCCTTCTCGCCGAACGACTTGCCGAGCGCTGCGGTGTGGATCACCACAGGACGTCACCGAGGACGAACGCGAAGAATCCGATCGAGATCACGCCGTTCATCGTGAAGAAGGCCGTGTCGAGCCTGCGCCAGTCTCGCGGAGAGACCAGCGAGTGCTCGTACGCGAGAAGCAGGGCGACGAACGCGACGCCAGCCCAGTAGAGAGCTCCGACTCCGATGCCGAGCCCGGCGACGACGAGCAACAGGACGGTCACGACGTGCGAGACCCTGCTGACCGCGAAGGCCGCCCGCACCCCGAAGCGAGACGGAATCGAATGCAGCCCGCTCGCACGATCGATCTCGATGTCGAAGAGCGCGTAGAGGATGTCGAAGCCCGCAACCCAGAAGGCGACGGCTCCTCCGAGCGCCCACGCCTGCCAGGGAAGCTCGTTCGTCACGGCCGCCCAGGCACCCATGGGCGCGAGGCCGTCCACGGCGCCGAGCCAGAAGTGGCAGAGCCACGTCACCCGCTTCAGATACGGGTAGACGACGAACCCGACGACCGGAATCGGCCACAGCCAGTGGACGATCGGCTCGAGCTGGTAGACGGCCACGAGGAACACCGCAAGCGAGCCCAGTGCGAAGGCGACGACCTGCCAGCGCAGCAGCGCACCGCGCGGCAGCTCACGTCCCGCCGTCCGCGGGTTCATGGCATCGACGCCCGCGTCGATCAGGCGATTCAGCGCCATCGCAAGGCTGCGAGCGCCGACCATGGCGACGGTGACCCAGACGAGGTCGTGTGCGCTCGGAACGCCGTCGACGGCGAGGAATGCACCGACGTACGCGAAGGGCAACGCGAACAGCGTGTGCTCGATCTTGACGAGCGACGAAAAAAGCTTCGTATACCGAACTACTGTGGCGTCGCTCATGTCTGCCGGTGGCCGGCCGGCCCCGCCGGCGTGTCGGCGAGCAACTCGACGGCGTGCCGGAGCGCAGGCTGGATCACGGCAAACCCGTCGCGGCAACCGCCGGGCGAGCCGGGCAGGTTGACCACGAGCGCCGTTCCGACGATCCCGGCGACGCCCCGCGACAGCAAACCGTGCGGCGTCTTCGCGATCGAGTCGGCGCGCAAGGCCTCCGGGATCCCGGGGACGAGGCGGTCGAGAACCGCGAGCGTCGCCTCGGGCGTGACGTCGCGAGGAGCGACCCCCGTGCCGCCGGTCGTCAGGACGACCGGCGCTCGCTCGGCGAGATCGGTGATCGCCGCGGCAATCTCGTCGCGTTCGTCCGGAACGACCGAGCGTTCCACCGCGTATCCATCGGCCTCCAGCAACTCGACGAGCAGGTCACCGCTCCGATCTTCTCTGACGCCGTTGTGTACTCCATCGGAGACGGTCAGGACTGCCGCCTTCGTCATCGAGCCGTCTTGGTCTTCTCGACGAGCCGCAGGTCGGTGACCACCATCGCCTTGTCGAGCGCCTTGGCCATGTCGTAGACGGTCAGCGCTGCCACGGAGGCCGCGACGAGCGCCTCCATCTCGACGCCGGTCTGGGCTGCCGTCTCGGCGCTGGCCGTGATCTCGACAGCGGCCTGGGCGACCTCGAGCGAGACGTCCACCACGGAGAGCGGCAGCTGGTGACAGAGGGGAATCAGCGAGGAGGTCTGCTTGGCCGCCATGATCCCCGCAACCTGGGCGGTCGCCAGTGCGTCGCCCTTCGGCAGATCGCGGAGCCGAGCCGCGGTTGCCGGGGACATCCGAACGGTCACCGTCGCGACCGCTCTCCGCCTCTCCACGGGCTTCGCGCCGACGTCGACCATGCGGATCCCGCCCGACTCATCTACGTGGCTGAGTCGCAGATCCTCGTCTCCCACTAGTGTTCCGCCTCAGAAGTTCGGTGGTGATCCTGGCGAGCGAAAACCAAGCCGGGCAACGACGCAGGGAGCACCCATATGCAGGTCACATGGGTGTGAGCGAGGACGCCGACTGGCGCACGTTTGCAGCCGCCAGGGCACGCCGCACTTCTGAGACGGGACACTAGGCCGGAAGTGTACTTCGGGAGCGCGCGGCAGCCTCGTCGAGATCCTCGAGCTGCGCCGCGATCCAGGCACCGATGTCGTGTTCCCGAACGTGCTCCCGGATCGCCTCGATCCGCTGTCTGCGCTCGCTTCCTGACATCGTGACAGCCCGATGAATTGCCTCCGCCTGGCCGGCGACGTCGAACGGGTTGATCGTCAACGCCCACGGCGCGAGCTCCTCGTGCACGCCGGTGTTCTCCGAGAGGATCAGAACTCCGTCGCGGTCGTTGACGAGCGGCGCCTCCTTCGCCACGAGGTTCATGCCGTCGAAGATCGCGTTGACGAGCAGGGCGTCGTACTGCTTGTAGGCAGCGACAGCCTGCGGAAAGTTGTCCTGGATCTGGAGATCGAGGGGCAGCCAGTCGTCTCGCTGAAAACGGTCGTTCAGGGCCCTCGCGGCGCGCTGGATCGCACCAAGATATTCCGCGTACTCCGGAATGTCCTGGCGGGACGGGTCGAGGAGCGCGAGCATCGCGATACGACCGTGCATCTCGGGATGCGCCTCGAGGTAGAGCTCGAATGCTCGAAAGCCACGGACGACGTTCTTCGACGGATCTGTCCTGTCGACCCGCAGCAGGAGGAACTCCGCGCGCGACTCTCGGATCCGCGCCTCCTCGTCGAGGACCTGCGAACTGGCCGCGAGCTGGTCGAACTCGACCGGATCGACGGAGATGGGGGCGACCCGTGCGAGAACGGTGCGGTCCCCAAGCAATGCGGTGCTCGACTCGAAATGCGAGTCGGCACCCGCGATGTCCTCGCAGCTGCGGAGGAAGTTCCTTCGCCAGCGTTCGGTGTGGAAGCTCACGACGTCGTTCGCGAGGATGCCCTCGTGAAGGGCTCGGCGAATGGCGTCGGGAAGAACGCGCCAGTAGTCCGGCTGGGGCCAGGGGACGTGGACGAAGTGCGCGAGCGCGGCCCGCCGGCACGCGCTCGCGAACGAGCTTCGGCGCCACATACAGGTGATAGTCGTGAAAGAACACCGCAGCACCAGGGTCCGTCTCGAGCTCCGAGACGACCGCGTCCGCGAAGTTGCGATTGACGGCGACGTACCCGTCAGTCCACGCATGGTGGAGCCCCTGATCGACGTCCGGTGACCGCGCCAGGCCCCAGAGATAGTGATGGATGAACCACAGCGTCGGATTTGAGATCACGTTGTAGTACCAGTCGTATGCCTTGGGATCGTGATCGACGAGGCGCAAGCGATAGGGGGAGCCGTCCTGTGCGATCTCGGAGATCGCCTCGCCGCCAGCCTCGGAAGCGACGAGGCGATCCTCGTCGGTCATCGCACTCGCGATCCAGGTCACGTCATGGTGTGAGACGAGGCTGCGGAGCGCCGTGACGAGCCCGCCGCCGCCGCGTCGGGGCACGCGCTGACCGTCCTCGTCACGACGAAAGGTGACGGGCCCACGATTCGAGACGACGATGAGTCGGCGCCGGTCGCGCATGGCCCGTACGGTACCGGCAGGCTCCGGCGTCGGTTACGGCGTCTCGCCGACCGCGGCGAGCGACGCCTCACCCGTGTCGTTGCCAAGAAGGCGGTTGAAGAGCGCGAGCCAGTCGCGCAGGAGCCGCGGTGTGAGGAACAGACGGCGAACATCTTCCTTCCCGCGCAACGCCATCTGGCGCGCCCGGTCCGGGTCGGCGAGAATCTCGAGGCAGGCATCCGCACACTCGCCTGCCGACTCGACGAGAAAGCCCGTCTCGTGATCGCGGATCTGAGCGACGATGCCACCGACGCGGCCTCCGACGACCGGCTTCCCCTTCCAGAGCGCCTCGGACACCGTGAGACCGAAGCCCTCCCGGATCGACTTCTGGATCACGGCGGCTGAAGTCACCTGGAAGGCGTTCACCTCGACCGAGCCGATGTTGTTGAGATTCGAGAGGATGTAGATGTCCGGGTCGTCCTGGGCGTATGCAACCGTCTGGTTGTAGAACTCCCAGCCCTCCGGGTCGTCGTGCGCCATCGAACCGACGAGCGCGAGCTGTGCCGCTGGGTGCACCTCGGTGAC
Source organism: uncultured Thermoleophilia bacterium (assembly GCA_963710975.1). Lineage (GTDB taxonomy): Bacteria > Actinomycetota > Thermoleophilia > Gaiellales > Gaiellaceae > JBBQXH01. Next base: position 99,641 of record CAVQCG010000002.1, read on the forward strand.
CGCGCGGTACGCGTCGATGACGCCAAGAGGGTCCTTCCACGGGTCGAACCGGGAGACCTGGGTGAGCAGCGGACGCTCGATGTCGATGCCAAACTGGTCGACGATGTACCGCGCGTCCTCGAGCGACAGCGCCATGTTCTTCGGCGCCAGCGGATCGATGGCGGGCGGCCAGATGTACGCGGTCGGCATGGCGGGAACGCGAGGGACGTACTCGGGCCGGTGGAAGATGGCTGCGTCGTAGCGCGCCAGCCACGGCGCGAGGAAGTCGACGACCGACAGGTTCGGCGCCGAGAGGTCGATGTGGCACCGCCAGATCCAGTGCGGCGCCGCCTCGTGGGCGTACTCGACGAGCGCAGCCGGCTGTGGATCGTGGACGATGACGAAGTCGTACTGCTCGGCGAGATCGTCGGCGTTCAGTCGGTTGTAGTGCTCGAAGATCTCCTTCATCCGGTCGTCCAGGCCTGCCGGACTTCCCTGGAGCGCGTTGTGGATCGTCTTCGTCACCTCGAAGAACTCGTTCTGCCCGTAAATGACCCGCCACTCGGTGTCGATCCCCGCCTCGCGCATCAGGGGAATCAGCGTGTAGTTGATCTCCGCGACCCCGCCGCCGAAGGCGGTGGCCGAGAGGTGGAGAACGCGCTTGCCCGCGAGCGGCGCTGCAAGCGACCGGATCTGACCCATGAGCCTCGGGCCCACGAGCGTCGCGTAGTCACCGAGGGACTTGTGTCCTACGTTTATGAGCTGCATCGGCGCGGCGCAGACTACCGGCCGGGTCTTCCGGCCGCTCATCTAGGCGCGTCAGGATCCTCCGGGCGCTCGACGAGGACGACTGGTACGACGATGCGCTCGCCATCCCTCAGGACGGTGAGACGGGCCGTCTGCCCTGGGAACAGCCGGCCGGAGATGATCCGCACGAGATCCTCGCTCGATGTGACAGGTGTTCCGTCGATGGCGATCACCACGTCGCCACCGGTGTTGAACTCGGCTCCTTCGAGGCGCACGATCTTCGAGCCCCCACGCAGCCCTGCCTTCGCCGCGGGGCTGTCGGGCACGACCGACTCGATCGCCGCTCCGGTCGTCGTCGGGTAGTCGAGCTCCTTCGCGAGCGAGGCCGTCAGCGTCGTCGTCGCCACACCCACCCAGGCGTAACGGACCTTGCCGGACTCCACGAGCTGCTCCATCGAGCGCCTCACGGAGTTGATCGGGATCGCAAAGCCGACCCCCTCGGCAGTGCCCGAGTCGCTGCGAATTTGCGCGTTGATGCCGATGACTTCGCCGCGAGCGTTGAAGAGCGGCCCGCCCGAGTTGCCACGGTTGATCGGTGCGTCGGTCTGGATGGCATCGACGATGTTGTAGAGGCTGGTGAGCGACCGGACCGAGCGCTCGGTGGCGGAGACGACCCCGACCGCGAGAGAGCTGGTCTGCCCGAAGGGGCTGCCGATCGCGGCTACCGGCTCGCCGACGACCACCTTGGCCGAGTTCCCGAGCGGAACCGGTGCAAGCGCGTGATCCGCAGGGTCGACCTTGATGACGCCGGTGTCGTCGAAGAGATCCCAGCCGACGATCGTCGCCGTCGTCCTGTCACCGTCCCTGAACTCGACGAAGACCTGTTCGGCCGCGAAGACGGGCGCGTTCGGCTCCTCGCCGGCGGTGGTGATCACGTGGGAGTTGGTCAAGATGTAGCCGTCCGGTGAGACGACGAAGCCCGACCCTTGGGCCTGGGCAGAGTCATTCCCCTGGCTGTGCCCGGGAAAGAGGCTGTAGATCGTCACAACTCCGCCGGATCGCTCGCGATAGACAGCTGCCGGATCGAAGGAGTTCCCTGGCAGCGGCTGGGCGTCGCTCGACACGTCAGCAGCGGCGCTCGCCGGCGTCGAGTCGACGCTCTCGATGACGACGGTCTCGGTCGTGTCGAGCCACCCGGTCGCCTTGCCAATCAAAAGGGAGGACGCGCCGCCGAGAAGGGCCGCCGCGACGGCGATCACGGCCACGGTCGTCGCCCGGGGTCGCCGACGGCTCACGATCTCACCAGAGCGTTTTCACGTGGAAACGGTGCCGCCTGCGGTGCGGCCGGCAGCACCAACCGGAACGTCGTTGCGCCCGGCCTCGACTCGAGCTCGATCGTGCCCCCCATCCGGATCGCCAGCTCCCGTGCGATCGCGAGCCCGATGCCGCTCCCGAAGGCCGCACTGCCCTCGCCGCGGTAGAAGCGTTCGAAGAGGTGCTGCTGGTCCTCGGGCCTGATGCCGGGGCCGTTGTCATGCACCGAGAGCGACGCCGTGCCGGCATCCTGAACGACTGCCACGTCGACCGCCGTCCCGGCCGGCGTGTGCCGAATGGCGTTCTCGATGAACGACCTGCCGATCTGCAACACGCGCTGCTCGTCGCCGACCGCAGCGGCATCTCCGGTTTGCGGCACCAGCCGCAGCACGTGTCCCGTCGCCTCCGCCAACACGCCGAATCCCTCCACGAGCTCCTGCGCGGCAGCACCGAGATCGACGGGCTCGGCTGCCAGGCCCAGCTGTCCCGCGTCGAGCCGGGAGAGATCGAGAAGGTCCGTTGCGAGCCTTGTCAGCCGCTCGACCTGGCCGTTCGCGGTCTCGAGGAAATCTCGCCGGGTCCCCTCGTCGAGATCCTCGTCGGTGAGCAGCTCGAGGAACCCGCCAAGCGCAAAGAGCGGCGTCCTCAGCTCGTGCGAGGCGTTGGCGATGAACTCCCTTCGCGCATGGTCGAGGCTCGCGAGGCGTTCTCGCATCTGATCGAACGTCCGTCCCAGCTGCCCCAGCTCGTCCTGGCTCGTATCCTCGATCTTCACGTCGAAGTCGCCGGCTGCGATCCGCTCGGCCGCCACGTCGAGCCGCTGGATCCTCCGCGTCAGCTTCAGCGCTGCGAGCGCACCGACGAGCCATGACACTGCGAGGGCGACGCCACCGAAGATCAGGATGTCTCGTCGCACGACGCTGACGGCCGACAGCCTCTCAGCGAGCGGCTGCGACACGAGCAGCGTCGTCGCCGGTTGCACCAGCTGACCCCCTGTCGCGACCGGCCTCGCAACCTGTGCGAACTCCTGGCCGCCTCGACTGACGCGGCCATGCTCGACCTGGCCGGACTTGGAGGCGTCGAGCGAGATCGGGTCGCTCGCAACATCGTCGACCCTTCCCGGCCGGGAGTCGGCGATCACCGCGAGCGTGTCCCTCCCGACCGCTTCGAGGATCACCACGCGCGCGTTGAGCTGCACGCTGAAGGTGTCAGCGAGGGTCTGGTACAGACTTCGGTTGCTGACACTGGCCTGCCCGACCGCTGCTGCAGGCAACGACGACGACTGCTCGAGATCGGAGAATGTTGCATTGATGAGCCGCGACTCGAGCGGCGGTACCACCGCGACGTAGACGATGGCGACGGCACCCGCGACGACGACGAAGAGCACCAGCCCGAGCCGTACGCTCAGGCTCTTCCACCACGGGACCGTTCGATTATCCATGGTCCGCTCTATCTATCCCGAAAGCGGTATCCGACCCCACGCACGGTGAAGATGAACTCGGGCTCGCGAGGGTCTCGTTCGATCTTCTCCCGCAGATGCCGGATATGGACGTCGATCGTTCGCGGGTCACGAAAGTCGGAGCTGCCCCAGAGCGCCTCGAGAAGCGTTGCCCGGGAGTAGACCCGACCAGGATGAGCGGCGAGGGTACGCAGCAGCTCGAACTCGACGTACGTCAACTGGGCCGGCTCGGAGTGAGCTTCCACCGTGCGCCGGGCAAGATCGATGACGAGCCCGTCGCTCTCGATCGTCTCGGCACGGGGATCCGGCGGCGCCAGTTGGGCGCGACGCAGGAGCGCGCGCACCCGGCTACGGAACTCGCGGATCGAGAACGGCTTCGTGATGTAATCGTCCGCCCCGAGCTCGAGGCCGAGCACCTTGTCGACCTCGTCGTCGCGGGCAGTCAACATGATGATCGGAACGGTGCTCGTCGAGCGCACCCTCCGGCAGACCTCGAGCCCGTCGACCCGTGGCAGCATGAGATCGAGGACGATGAGATCGATCTGATCAGCATCGAAGCGCTCGAGCGCCTCCTCACCGTTCCGCGCCTGGATAACGCGAAAGCCCTCCCGCTCGAGCGGGTACGTGAGGAGCTTCTGGACTGACTCCTCGTCGTCGACGAGGAGGATCGTTGCAGTACTCGCCACCGCGTCAGACCGCGGAAGCCCCGCGCAGCGAAAGGGCCATCCCATCTACTATAGCCCCCGCTTCGATGGCCGCCTCCCTGCCACGTACGCGCGCCGACGGGCGCCGGCGGCGCCGACGCGGCACCATTCAGCGGCCGATCAGCGGGCGCCTCTACCGGGCGACCTGGGTGCTCGTGGCACTCCCGCTCCTAGTCACCGCCTTCACGGTCAGCCGCCCCGAGCCTCTCCCGGCCGCAACCCTCCCGCCGTCGTTCGATACCGCCTCTGCGAGACAATTGACCGTCGACTTCGCAACGGACAACCCGATCCGACGGCCAGGGACGCTCGGGGCACGAGATGCCACCGACTGGGTCTCGGAACGGCTCGCCGCATACAACCTCGACATCGTGAAGCAGACCTTCGACGCCGACATCCCCGGGCTCGGCCGCGTGCAGCTGACCAACCTCATTGCACGACCTCCTACCGTTCCCGGACAGGTCCGCTCGTCTGGCGAGATCGTCGTCGTTGCCCATCGTGACAACCTCGGCACAGCACCCGGCGCGAACGACAACGGCTCGGGGACGGCTGCGCTCATCGAGCTCGCGCGGAACCTCTCGACAGTCTCGCTCTCGCACACGGTGGTCTTCGTCTCGACCGACGGCGGCGCGTTCGGGAACGTCGGAGCCGCCCACCTCGCCGGCGACCCGCGGTTCGCGCGTAATGTCCTGGCCGTCGTCAACCTCGACGCGCTGGCCGGGCTCGGCCCTGCACGCATCGAGCTGGGCGGCGACGCACCTCGCTCGCCCGCGGCAGTTCTTCTCGCGACCGCCGAGGTGAGCGTCGCGGCTCAGACCGGCGTGAGACCCGCGAAGCCGGCGCCCCTCGACCAGCTCCTCGATCTCGGCTTCCCCTTCAACCTCTACGATCACTCGCCGTTCCTGGCCGACCATGTGTCGGCGCTGACGCTCACATCGGCGGGCGACCACCCTCCCGAGCCCGGCATGGACACCGTCGATGCGATCGACACCGAGAAGCTCGGTGTTCTCGGCCGCTCCGCGCAGGCACTCATCACCTCGCTCGACGGCGCGGCGGAGGTCGCGCGTGGAACGGACTCCTACCTGGCGGTGGGCGGTCGCTTGATCAGGGGCTTCGCGATCCAGTTCGTCCTTCTCGTGGCACTGCTTCCGGTCGCGGTCACCACGATCGACTTCACCGCGCGGCTGCTTCGCCGCGGCGTGTCGTTCGGGCCCGCTCTTCGCGGCCTGAGAAGCCGGCTCCTCGTCTGGTTCTGGGCCGGAGGCCTGGCCGTCCTCTTCACGATCGTCGGTCTGTTCCCGAGCGGGGGTGGCCGCCCGCTTCCGCTCGACAGCGCCCTCGCGCAGAACTGGCCGTTCGGCGCACTGCTCGGCCTGCTCGCACTCTCGACGCTCGGCTGGTTCCTGGCGAGGATCCGGCTGGTTCGACAGGGCCACGTGATGCGAGAGGATGAGCTCGCGGGCCACGCGGTGATGATGCTCCTCCTCTGTGTCGTCGCGGCCGTTCTCGCGATCGTGAACCCGTACTCGCTCCTCTTCCTGCTGCCGTCGATGCATGCGTGGCTCTGGATTCCCCACTACTTCGACAGATCGCTCACTGCGAGAGTCGCCCTCTACGCGATCGGCTTCGTCGGTCTCGTCGGCCTGCTGATCTCCTTCGCATTTCGATATTCACTCGGGTTCGACGCGCCCTGGTACGTGGCCACTCTGTTCAGCGTCGGCTACGCGTCACCGGTGTACTTCGTGATGCTTCTCATCTGGGGGGCCGCTGCGGAGCTGGGTGGGGCGCTCGTCTTCGATCGCTACGCCCCCTACGCGCCTCGCCCGGGCAGTGACGGGCGCGGGCCGCTTCGCGAGACGGTCAGGTCGGTCGTCCTGGGCGTCCGCGCGCGACAGCGGGGACGGCTAGCGAAGGGGGAGGAAGCTCACGAGGACGCCGGCCTCGAGGACGCCGGTCCCCCGGGGGGCGCGCACGAGCGCGTCGGCCTGAGCGGCGGAGACGATCATGTGTGAGTCCTGACCGGCAACGGGCCGAAGACCGATCCCGCTGTCGCTCCGCTCCTGTCGGGCACGCACGAACTCCTCACGTGCGCTGTTCCGCACGAGTGAGGCGAGAAGGGTTCCGGTCTGGAACACCGGAAGCGGGTCTGGAATCCCAAGCAGTCCCTCCACCGCGGGCCGCACGAGAAGCTCGAAGCACACGAGGGCCGACACCGGATTGCCGGGGAGATTGAACACCGGATGGTCGCGTCGCATCCCGAACGCGACGGGCCTTCCCGGCTTCATGGCGACGCGCCAGAAGACCTCCTCGACCCTGAGCTCGGCCTGCACCCGACGCACGAGGTCGTGCGGCCCGACGGATGCTCCGCCGCTGGTCACGAGCATGTCGAAACCGAGCAACGCACGCTCCATCGTCGTTCGATGCGCTTCCTCGCTGTCGGCCACGGCACCAAGCTGGGCCGGAACGGCGCCTGCGGACGCCAGCTGAGCGGCCAGCATGAGGCCATTCGACTCGTAGATCTCGCCGGGGCCGAGCGGCTCCCCGGGCGGCCTGAGCTCTGATCCGGTGACGAGGATGCCGACTCGCGGCCGCTTGGCGCACTGCACCTCGCCCACCCCAGCCGCTGCCAGCGCACCCACCTGGGCAGCGCCTAGCATCGTTCCCGGTTCAAGAACCGTCGCACCCGCTGTGACATCGCCGCCCCGCTCTCGCACGTTCGCGCCCGAGACCACCTGTGCGCCCAGCTCGACCCGGCCATCGCGTTCGCTGGCGTGCTCGAGCGGGACGACGGCGTCGCTGCCGCCGGGCACGACTCCTCCAGTCGAGATGGCCATGGCCTCGGCCTGGCCAAGCTCTCGGGCGGCCGGGCTCCCCGCAGCGATCTCTCCGACGAGGGCGAGACTGGCCGAGCCCCCGCTGGTATCGGCGGAGCGAATCGCGTATCCGTCCATCGCGGAACTCGGAAACGGAGGCAGATCGCACGTCGCGCGCGCAGGCTCGGCGAGAACGCGGCCGTAGGCGCGTTCGATCGGGACGCGTTCGGCGTCGAGCGGCTTGACGCGTTCGAGAACGAGCTGCTGGGCTTCATCGAGGGAAATAGCGTCGGTCATCGAGGAGAATCTACAGAGGTACCGCGTCGCGCAGGAGATACGCCGACAGCGCGAGCGCGAGTGCCTTCGCAACCCAGTCGTCTTCGACCGCCGCCAGCGACACCGGCCAGACCGCATACCACGGAACGAGCCACGGGCTGGCAACGAGGAGCAGCCCTGCCGAAAGCGCGAGGCGGGCTCGACCCTTTCGCCAAGCAGTCCAGACAAGCCATCCGTACGCGATCGCGAACAGGATTGCGAACACGATCGCTACAGCGTGCTCGGAGACCCCCAGGAGAGCCGATACCCGATGCGGGATGCTGTAGACGGCCTGCTTCTCGAAGTTGCGCGCAAGCGGAGTGATGGCCCCGACCCAATTCCACCCGTAGAGCCAGAAGGCAACGGCGGCAAGGGCGACGGCTGTCACGGCAAACCCGAGATGGCGGACGGGCCGGCGCGTTGCTCGAGCCTCGACGGCACGCAGAACGAGGAACACGAGGGGCGTCCACTTGATGGCTATCGCTCCCACCCACGCAGTGCCGGCCAGCCGAAGCCGACCGGCGACAGCCAGGGCCAGCGCACCCAGGACGAGAGCCATCATCAGCGCGTCGTTGTGCCCTCCACCCGCGAAGTGAATCGCGAGGAGCGGGTTCCAACCGACGAACGCCGCGGCCAGGGCGCGCCTCCTCGCGATGAACGCCGCGAGCCCGACGAGCGCCAGCATCGACGCCGCCGCGATCCCGCGGTAGATCCAGGCCGTAGTCGCGGGCGAATCGCCGCTCACGAGAGCGAGCCCCTCGGAGACAAGCGTGAACTCCGGTCCGTAGACGGTCGTCGTGTCGCGCCAGTCGGCGCCCATGACGGGGTAGGCGGGATCGCCGGGGAACGCGCTCGGCGGCACCACGTACGGGTTCGCGTCGTGAATGGCACCGATCCGCCCGTAGTCCCAGTAGGTGTAGACGTCGGTCGACAGGAGGACCGGACCGGCGAGGGGAGCGAGCTGGATCACGACCGCGAGGCCCACGACGGCGACAAGTGCTGCTGCTCGCCGGGCGAGCGCGAGGGTTCCGACGATGTACAGGGCAAGCGCCACGCTCATCGCGCCGAGATACAGCCACGACCAGCTCGAATCCCCACCGGCATGGTCGGGCGAGAGCGGCGAGGCCTCGGGATGAGCCGCCGCTACCGCGATGCAGAGGAACGCCAGGGTTCCGGCGCCGGCCCCGAGCGCGATCGCGGGAGACCACCGCAGGAGCCACGGTTCCGTTACGGCGCCAGGCGCCGACACCTGGGCAGGCGAGCTAACCGTTGCCCTGGCGCGGTGTCTCGGGCCCGGTGATCGTGACGGGCGGCGGTGGCGGCTCCGGTGGCGGAGCCGGCTCGGGGGGCGGGGCCGGCTCGGGGGTGGTCGTCGGCGGTGGTTCCGGAGTCCCTCCGCCTGCGTCGGGAGTGCCGGTAGTCGTCTCGCCGGCGGTGTCCGTCTTGCCCGTGTCCGTGCCAGTCGTGGAGGTGTCCGTGTAGTCGCCCTCGTTCTGATACTGGCCGCTCCACGGACGGTAGGCGACCTGTTGCTTGGGCAGAGGGAAGTCCGCAACGGGAGTGGGCGCAAGCGCTCGTGACACGAAGAGGTTCCAGATCTCGGCAGGGAAGCTCCCTCCCGAGACCGAGATCCCGTGGACGCTCGTCATCTCGATCGTCGAGTTCGGATATCCCACCCAGACCGCGGTTGCGAGCGTCGGCGTGTAGCCGCAGAACCACGCATCGGTGTGATTGTCGGTCGTTCCGGTCTTCCCCGCGGCGGGGCGACCGAAGTACGCCCTCGTTCCGGTGCCGTCGAGGAGATTCTGCTCGAGGATCTTCGTGACCTCGTAGGCGACGCCATCCGGGATGACGCGCTTGCGATCGGGTTCCCCCCAGCCTGACGCCTTGTCGACCCGGCCTCCGGGGAGAACGACCTTGCGAATCGCCATCGGTTGTGAATAGACACCACCCGACGCCAGGGTCGCGTAGGCCGACGCCATGTCGAGCACCGAGACGACGTTGGAACCGAGGCCGATCGAGGGCACCGGATCGAGCGTCGAGCGGACGCCCAGCGCATGAGCCATCTTTGCCACGTTCTCCGGCCCGACGTCGAGTGTCAGCCGCGCATAGACGGAGTTGTCCGATCGAAGCGTGGCTTCGGTGATCGTCGACGGGCCGTAGTAGGTGCCGTCGTACGTCTTCGGCTCCCACGGCTCGCTGTCGGGATTCGCCTGGTAGAAGAACGGAGCCGAGAGGTACGTCGTGGTGTCCGGGTCGAGACCTCGCCGGATCGCCTCGGTGAGGACGAACGTCTTGAACGCAGACCCGGCCTGACGCTTGCCCTGCGCTGCAAAGTTGAACTGGGATCTCTGACCCTGGGGCACCACGGACACCATGGCCCGGATGGCACCGTTCGCCGGGTTGATCGAGACAACGGCGGAGGCAGGATCCGTGGGCTCGTAGAGCGTGTCTCGAATAGCCTGGGCAGCGAGCCGCTGGAAGTGTGGGTCGATTGTCGTGTAGACCCGGAGGCCGCCTGCCCGGACGCGGTTCGCTCCGTATTCCTGGATCAATTCGTCGCGAACGTAACTGAAGAAGAGCGGCTCTCGAATCTTCGTGTAGAGGCTTCCCGGCCTTAGGATCACCTTCGAGGATGCCGCCTTCGCGTACTGGGCCTGGGTGATGTAGCCGCCGTCCAGCAGTGCGGTGAGCACCTGGTTGCGCCGAGCACCCGCTTCGAACTGCCGCGTGAACGGGTCGAAGTACGACGGCGCCTGCGGCAATCCGGCGATGAGGGCGGCCTCGGCCAGCGTCAACTCGCTTGCCGACTTGGAGAAGTAGGTCTGAGCCGCGGCTTCGACACCGTACGCGCGGTTGCCGTAGTAGACCTGGTTCATGTACGTCTGCAGGATCCGCGCCTTCGTCCAGGCCGCGTCGAGCTTCAGCGCGAGACACGCCTCCCTGATCTTTCGTTGCAAGGTCTGCTCGGTCCCGACGGGCCGGTACAGGTTCCGCACGAGCTGCTGTGTGATCGTCGAGCCACCCTGGACGACGTCCTGGGCCTTGTAGTTCTCGACCGCCGCTCGGACGATCCCTTCGTAGTCGAGCCCGTCGTGCTCGTAGAAGCGGCGGTCCTCGATCGCCACCGTGGCCTTCCCGAGCCAGGGCGTCATCTCGTCGAGCCGCAAGGGCTGACGATTGTTCTCGGCAGGGATGGCACCCAGGAACGAGCCGTCGGCCGCATAGACGAACGAGTTCTCGCCGATCGCGACCGGCTGGAGCGACGTCAGATCGCAGCTCTGGCGGAAGGCCGCGACCCCCGTGAACGAAGCCGCTGCGACCGCGGCCGCGCCACCGACTACGACGGCGATGACGAGAACAACGAGAGCACGACGCCGCGTCCGGGCTTTCCGCAGGCGTTCGCGACGCCGTCTCCGCGGCGCGGACCGGGTGTTCCGTCCGTTGGATCCGTTCCCGTTCGTGTCGGCCATCAGCTCGTCGCGAGCAGCCCGTCTCCGCGCAATCGCTCATACACGCGGATCCTGAGCGCGGACGCGACGTTGCGGGCAGCGTCGTGGCTCGGAACCCAGACGCCGACTTCGAGCTCGGCGGCTTCAGTCGTCAGATCGTGCACCGTCATCGTCGGCTCGCGTCCTTCGAGAGTACCTGGAACCTCGCGTGCCTCCGCAGCTACAGCCGCCATGACGCGCGCCAGGTCGGCGGTCACCGGAACCTCCACCCGAATCGACGCGATGCACTCCGGGTTCACGATCGTCCAGTTGCGGATCGTGTCCGAAGCCAGGAGGCTGTTCGGGATCAGCTGCCAGGCACCGTCCTGCGTGCGGATTCGGGTGTAGGTTCGCGAGACGTCGTCCACGATGCCGTTGATCCCGCGGAACTCGATCTGGTCGCCGATACGGATCGGCTGGGCGAACGAGATCACGAGGCCCGAGATGAAGTTCGACAGACTCGCCTGAGCGGCGAGGCCGATGATGATCGTGAGAAACGCCGCCGATGAGAGGATCGCCGCACCGACTCCACGGGCGCTTGGAAAGACGAAGAGGGCACTCGCCCCGCCGATGACCAGGATGGCCGCCGTGATGATGTGGCGCAGCGCCGTGTAGCGGGTCAGTGCCCCCGGAGGCAGGCGACCGCGACCCCGCCGGAGCAGGATCGTGTCCACCACCTTTGCAGCGATGAGCGTTACACCGAGGATTACCAGTGCCGTGATGACCTGGTTCAGAGTCATGGCGGCGAGTTCGTCAGGACGGGAGGCGCTTCCTCCCTGTGCCCGCGCGCCCACGGCCGTCGGGCTCGTCCTGGTTTCGTGCGAGGATCAGCCGGTGCTCCACGACAACTGCCACGGCGGCGAAGTGCCTCACGGGGCAATCCGCTGATGCTTGGATAGTCGGACATGGGCCGCTCGACTCCTCTGGTCGCGCTTGGAATCGTCCTGGTCGCCGTCGTGCTCGCCGGGTGCGGCACGCGGTCCGAGCCGACTGGCGAGCTGGCTCCCTCGTACCCGGTCACGGTCGACGGAGCCGGGGACGCACCGACGACGCTCGAGTCGGAACCGAAGCGGATCGTCGCCCTCGACGCAGGCTCGGCTGAGCTCATCACGGCGATCGGAGCCGGCGGCCGCCTCGTCGGGGCGCCCGCCGGCGTGCGGGTCGAGGGAGGCAAGCAGCCCGCCGTCGTCATCGAGGACACGGGGCACGTGGACATCGACAGGATCGTTCAGCTCAAGCCGGACCTGATCGTCGCCACGCCGGACACCGACTCCGTCGACCTCGCCCAGACAGTGCGGCGTACCCAGGCGCCGGTCTACCTGCAGCCTTCGCGCTCGATCGCGGCTGTCGAGCAGGCGGCGATCGAACTCGGCTTCCTCGTTGGAGAACCGGCAAAGGGCCGGCAGCTCGCGGGAACCCTCCAGAAGCAGAAGGCCGAGATCGAGCAGCGTCTGGGCGACGCCGGGATCGAGACAGTCTTCGTCGACCGAGGCTTCTTCATCACCGTGCCTGACCAATCGCTCCTCGGAAGCCTGATTCGTGACGCGCGAGGGAAGAACATCGCGCGGGAGTACGAGGGTCTCGGCCCGTATCCGCTCGCACGCCTACGGAGGGCGAACCCGGACGTCTATCTCGCGACCTCGGATAGCGGCGTCACCCTCCGCGACCTCCGGCGCGATCCCCGAACCAAGGACCTGAAGGCGGTGAAGAGCGGTCGCGTCGTCATCCTGCCGACCAATCTCGTGACCCGGCCCGGCCCGAACGTGACGAAAGGGCTCGAAGCGGTCGCGGTCGCCCTTCATCCGGATGCGTTCCGGTAGGGCGCCCGCTGCGGTCGACGCGGTTACCGTCGACGCGTTCGGAACGCTCGTCCGGCTGGAGGATCCGGTGCCGCGGTTGCGCGAGGCGCTCCAGGCACGAGGAGTGACGCGAGACCTCGAGGCCGTGGCGGGCGCATTTCGCGCGGAGGCCGCGTACTACAGGCCCCGATCACTTCGCGGCAACAGTCACGACGCACTCGCGACACTCCGGCTCGAGTGCGTCGGCGTCTTCCTCGATCATCTCGGCGTCGATCTCCCATCAGCGGACTTCGTCACCCCGTTCGTCGAATCGATCGCATTCAGCCTGGCGGACGGAGCCCGCGAGGCGCTCGAACGGCTCCGGGCGGGCGGCCTGACACTTGCGTGCGTGGCGAACTGGGACATCAGCCTGCATGAACACCTGGCGCGCCTGGAAGTCTCCGATCGCTTCGCGGTCGTCCTCACATCGGCCGACGCCGGCGTCGAGAAGCCTGATCCGGCCATCTTCGAGCTCGCGCTCGCCCGGCTCGGCGTTCAGGCGGACCGCGCAGTTCATATCGGGGATGAGGCGGCCGACCGGGAGGGCGCAACTGCCGCCGGCCTCACGTTCGAGCCCGTGCCGCTCGCTACGCTCCCGGAGCGCCTCCACCTCTAATCCGCCGAACCCGTGACCGAGCCGCCTCCTTCCCCGATGAGTCCCGACAGGCCGCTCGTCCCGGCTACCCTCGAGTCCCCGACGCGGTCGCGCGAACGTCTCGCTCTCCTGCTCTGGCTGGGAGTCGCAGGCCTGCAGATCGCCACCTCCTTCGCGCTCGCCGGAGACAACTCGACGAGCGGTGACGAACCAATCTTCAGCTACTCGCTGGGTATCGGCTCGCTCTTCATCTACACGGTCATCCTGCTCGTCACCTGGGGTATCGCCAGGCTCTATCCGAGCCCGCGTGAGACGCTCGGACTCCGACCGTTTCCCGGCCGCTACCTCGGCTACGCGGCGCTCGTCGTCGTCGTCTCGCTCGTCGTCGCGGCGATCCTCGAGCCGATCCTCAAGGCCGGCGAGGAGCAGGGGCTCGCGCCGCAGGAGTGGGAGACAGGCCGGCTGGCACCGTTCCTCTTCAACGCGGTCGTCATCATCACGATCGTTCCGTTCACCGAGGAGCTCTTCTTCCGCGGGCTCGGAGTCAGCGTCCTCTCCCGATTCGGGCCGCTTGTCGCCATCCTTGGCACCGCAATCGTCTTCGGACTGGCTCACGGCCTCCTCGTCGCGCTACCCGCACTCGTCCTCTTCGCGGTCGGGCTCGCCTGGCTCCGCCTTCGCTCGGACAGCGTCTGGCCCGGAGTCGCCGCCCACGCCGCCTTCAACGCGATCGGCCTCGCGGCAGCCGCCATCGCCGCCGGATAGCAAGGCGCGGGAGCGCCGCGCAGCGGCCGGCGGAGCCGGCCGCGAAGTCCAGCCGGCGGGAGCCGGCGTATCCGAGCGCCGCGGGCGCCGCACCGCGGTCGCGAGGCGGAGCCGACCGTGAAGTCCAGCCGGCGGAGCCGGCGTATCCAACGCCGGAGCCCTGTCGACCAGGGCCCAAGCAGGCTGCGGCGCCGTTTCAGCCTGACTATCCTGCTCGGCGTGCGATGGCAGAGCAGGCAGGCGAGGATCCGGTCGTCATCTCGTATCGCGAGCAGATCTCGGACACAGATCGGCAGCTGCTCGACAGACCCTCTACCGCAGGCTCGCGCTCGTGGTCGAGCTCCGCGCCATACAGGGCGGAGCACGGGGCTACCCCATGATCGACGCCGCGCGGGAGAAGGCGATGGCCGCACACCTCGCCGAGACAGAGACGACCGGATCGTCCGCTCTCTGCCGATGGCGTCGAAGAACTCACGGCATGGATCCTCGGCGTGACAAAGCGCGAGCTCGAGCGCCAGCGGCGCTCGAGGCCGTACGCCGGCGTCAGGCGGCTCCGGCGCTGCGCGGCGCCTTCGGCGGGATCCGGCTGCCGGCTGCCCCTCCGGGCCGCTGCGCGGCGCCTTCGGCGCCGGAGCGATACGCCGGCTCCGCCGGCTGAACTACGCGGCCTGGCGGGCTCCGCCCCGGCCGCTGCGCGGCGCCTTCGGCGCCTTGCTACGACGCCGCGGAGAAGTCCTCGGGGCTCACATCGTCGAGGAAGCGCTTGAACTCCTCGACGATCTCCTCCTCGTTGACGTCTTCGTTCTCGAACTCGATCGCGCTCTCCTCGATGACCGCATCCGCCGCGAAGATCGGCGCGCCCGACCGCACCGCCAGTGCGATCGCGTCGCTCGGCCGGGAGTCGATCTCGACCTCTGCACCGTTGATAGCCAGCGTGATCAGGGCATAGAAGGTGTTGTCACGAAGCTCGGTGACCGCGATCTTGACGACCCGGGCCTCGAGCTGCGCAAGGACGTCGGTGATCAGATCGTGCGTCATCGGGCGCGGGGTGGCTGCTCCCTGGAGCTTCATGAGAATCGCCGCCGCCTCGGGGTGGCCGATCCAGATCGGAAGGAACTTGTTGCCGTCGGACGTCTTCAGGAGCACGATCGGCTGCTTGCCGACCATGTCGAAGCTCACTCCGTAGATGACCATCTCCTGCATCGGGGCAAATGGGTGGAGGCTGGACCTTCGGGCGTATCGTAGCGCGACACCCCGTGCCGCTCGCCGGCCGGGGAAACGGCGCTGCTCGAGGATGGGCGATCCTGGATTCGAACCAGGGACCTCCGCCTTATCAGAGCGGCGCTCTAACCAACTGAGCTAATCGCCCGAGCGACGCGCCATTCTAGCCATCGCTCGGCCTCATCCGTCCTGCTGAGCTGCCATCGCCGCGCATGCACGCTCGAGCGCTTCGACGATCTCACCGAGCTCCGTCTCGTCCGTGATCGCGATCTCGAGGCGATCCCGCCCGACTCGCGCAGCGGCGCCCGTCAGCTGCTCGAGCGCCATGCGTGCACGCTCTGCGAGAGCTGGGTCGAGCGCCGCGCCCCGCCGCCGAGCCTTCGTCCGCGCACCGGCCCGGCGTGCGGAAAGCTCCGCTGCCCGCACCGACATGCCGTGGCGCACGATGCGGCGAGCAAGCCTCCGGCGCTCAGCGTCGCCTTGCACAGCCAGCACGGCGCGAGCGTGACCCTCGGTCAATCCCCCGGCATCGACCATTGCAAGCACGTCGTCCGGCAGATCGAGCAGCCTCAGCCGGTTCGAGACCGACGGCTTCGAGCGGCCAACCCGCTCGGCGACATCGCCGAGCGAGAGCTCGAACTCGTCGACCAGAACGGCGTAGCCCCGAGCCTCGTCGATGGGCGACAGGTCTTCCCTTGCGATGTTCTCGACGAGCGCCAGGAGGAACGCATCGCGGTCCTCGACCTCCCGCAAGAGAGCCGGGATCGTTGCAAGCCCGGCAGCGCGGGCGGCACGCCAACGCCGTTCTCCGGCAATGAGCTCGTACCCGCCTTCCCCGTCGGGCCGCACGATGACCGGCTGCACGACACCCTGAACACGGATCGACTCCGCCAGCTCGGCAATCGACTCCGGGTCGAACTGCTTGCGGGGCTGGCGAGGATTCGGGCGTACCGACCCGACCGGAAGCTGAACGAGCTCCTCCCCCGGCGTCACCGGACCAATCGAGCAACTCCAGCCCGCGGCCGAGACCGCGGCGGCCCTTCCCCGAGGGTTCGATCATCGCCGCTCGATCAACTCCGAAGCCACGCGGTAGTACGCGTCGGCCCCGGCAGAGCCGGGATCGTACGCGGTGATCGGCAACCCGTGGCTGGGCGCCTCCGCCAGGCGGACGTTTCTCGGGACGACTGCGTCGAACACCAGATCGCCGAATGCCTGGCGCACCTGGGCCGCGACCTGGGCCGCGAGTCTGGTGCGTCCGTCGACCATCGTCAACAGCATTCCGGCAACGGTCAGGCGGGGGTTGAGGCGAGCCCGGACGAGGTCGATCGACCCGAGGAGTTGCGCGAGACCTTCCAGGGCGTAGTACTCGCATTGCACGGGAACGATCACGCGGTCGGCGGCGGCGAGGGCGTTCACCGTGAGGGGGCCAAGCGACGGTGGGCAGTCGACGAAGACGAACGAGAACCTGTCCTCCGCTGTTGCGAGCGACCGGGAAAGGTACGACTCTCCGTCCGCCAGCCGCGCAAGCTCCACAACTGCGCCGGCGAGATCCGGCCGCGACGGAACGAGGTAGAGGTTGCGAAATCGCGTCTCGTGGATGACCTCGCGGAGGGACGCACCGTCGAGCAGGTCGTACGACGACGTGCCGTTCGCGTGCTCACCCAGGCCTGACGTCGCGTTCGCCTGCGGGTCGAGGTCGACGACGAGGGTCTCCTCGCCCGCCTCGGCGAGGCAGGCAGCAAGGTTGAGCGCGGTGGTCGTCTTGCCAACGCCGCCCTTCTGGTTCGCAACCGCGTAGACCCCACCAGTCACTCGATCGAGTCTAGTCAGGAAGGTGGACGGCCCGAGGCTCAGGCGAGAGGTCGCTTGCGCGCCATACCCGACCTGCGAGGAAATCGCGGAGGCGTGGGTGCCACCTTGCGAAACACGAGCAACTGGCGTGTGGCGCTGCCGGGTTGCGGAAGCGATTCGGGCCCACTGGCCCCAAGGTCCGCGCCAACTCGGTCGAGAGAGGCCGTGGTCGCGCCCGCATAGATGATCGCCAGTCCGCCGGGCCGAACCAGCGGAAGACACCACTCCGCAGCGACTGCCGGCGGTGCGAGGGCCCGGGCAACAGCCACCGCGTACAGATCTCGGCCTGCTGCTCGCCCGTGATCCTCAGCGCGTGCGTGTACCACGGTCACGTTATCGAACTCGATCGCGGCCTTTCTCAGAAATACGCACTTTCGCTGCTGGGACTCGAGCAGGTGAACGGTCAGGTCCGGACGGGCTGAGGCAAGCGGAATGCCCGGTGATCCGCCGCCCGAACCGACGTCCACCACCGGCCCAGCATCGATCAGGGGAAGTGCCACGAGCGCGTCCTCGACGTGGAGAGCCCACGCATCGGCGGGTGCCGTCACCGCCGTCAGCCCCGGGGTGGCGACGAGTAACTCGAGCCACCGGACGAGTCTGTGGTCGGTTGTCGCTCCCCGCTCAGCCAGGGCCGACGACCACGTGGCGATTCGGATCGACCCCTTCGCTCGACGTCACAACGCCTTCTCGCTCCTTCAAGCGAAGGTGCACGATCTTCCGCTCTGCTGCCGTCATGGGATCGAGAGGAACCGACTCTCCGGACGACACCACCCGGGACGCCGCCCGATCCGCAAGCGACTCGAGTGTCGCTCGCCGGCGATCTCGGTATCCGGCCGCGTCGACCACGACGTCGAGGCGATCCTCGGCCACGCGCGAGACCGCAGCCGACGCCAGATACTGGATCGCGTCGATTGTCTGGCCGTGCTTGCCGATGACGAGACCCAGATCCCGACCGTGAAAGGTGCCCGTCAGACTCTCGGCCGACTCGGTGACAGCAACTGACGCGTCGACGCCGAACGCACGGCGGACGTGCTCGAGAAGCTCCCCGAGACGCTCCGCAGCTGCCGACGACGGAGCGGAGGCCGGCGCCGGAGCTTCCGGCGGAGGAGCTCCGACCCTCGCGATCACACGGGCCGGAACGAACCCGACTCCAAGAAGCCCCCGTTCTCCCTCGGAGAGGATGGCGAACTCAACCGTGCTCTTGTCGAGACCGGGAAAGCGACGTTCGAGCTCGCGGAGTGCCGTCCACTTCGCCTCTCCGACGGTCTCCCCTGTCGCCTCGGTCTCGAGCGAAGCGTCGCCGGCGTCGAACGGGCCCTCGCCGGCGTCGCTCATCGGCGGGCTCTCGGGCCCTTCTTCTTCCGGCGCCGAACCGGCCGTGGCTGCTGCCCCGACCCGGCCTGCTGGGTCGCCGCCGTGCCGTCTTTTGCCTTGGCGCTCGAGGCGGATGCCTTCGCCGTCTTGGACTGGGCCTTGGCCGGTTGCTTCGTCTTCGGGGCTGCCGCAGGCTCGGCCTTTGCCACAGGCTCGGTCCGGCTCGACTTCTTCGGGAGCGCAACCTGCGTCCTCGGGAACATCCGTCGCGTGACGATCCCCTGCCCGGTCGTCCAAAGGTTCGTCGTGACCCAGTAGATCATCAGGCCGACCGGGAAGCGGATGATGAAGAAGACGAACGCGAACGGCATCACGAGGAAGAGGATCCGCTGCGTCCTGTCCATCGTCGTGGACATGAGGAACGTGGAGAGAAGCTGGCTGCCGACGTAGATCACGAGCAGCAGATACCCCGACCAGTGCGCGTTGACGTTCTCGGTGATGTTCGGAACGAGGCCGTTCAGGAACTCGAGGCTCGAGCCTGGGTAGTTCGGCAGGATGTTCTTCTCGAAGTCCTTCAGCGTGTAGTAGAGGCCGATGAAGACCGGGATCTGGAAGAGAACAGGGAGACACGAAGCTGCCGGGTTGACCTTGTTCTCCCGGTAGAACTTCATGACCTCTTCGTTCGTGCGCTGCTTGTCGCCTTTGTACTTCTGCTGGATCGCCTTCAGCTGCGGGGCGTACTCCTGCAGCTTCTGCATCGACTTGACCTGCTTGACGGTCAGCGGAACGAGGAGAATCCTGACCATGCATGTCAGGACGACGATCGACCACGCCCAGGAGATGCCGACGGAGCCGTGGAGCCACTCGAGGACGGCCGTCAGCGGCCTCGTGATCGGGGAGAGAATGCCCGCGAGATCAGCGAGGAGGACCATCATGCCGATCGCCGCCCGAACAGCGACTGGTCCGTCGCGTAGTCAACCCCGCCGTGACTCCACGGGTTACAGCGCATCAGCCTCCAGAAGGCGAGCGCCGACCCGCGAAGCAGGCCGTACTGATGGAGCGCATCGATCGCGTACTGGGAACACGACGGGTGGTATTTGCAGCGGCCCCCGAGGAAGGGCCCGAGCGTGTACCGGTACGCGTACACGAGCGCAATGCCGAGGTACTTCATCCGGGCACGACTTCCGCGGCGCGTGACTCTCCGAAGACCTCCAACACACGGGCAGCGAGCCACTCCGAGCCCTGGCTCTCGGCGGCTTCGACCAGGCCGGGCCGGACGATCAGCACGTAGTCACGGCCTCGGCGTATCTCGGGAGCAAGCCCGACGAAGACCTCCCGCAGACAGCGCTTGATCCGATTTCGCTCGACCGCACCGCCGACCTGGCGTGGTACGGCCAAGCCGATCCGGGGATCGGTCTCGGTGTCGTCGCGAGGGAAGGAGTAGAGCACGAGGTAGCGCGTCGAGACGGAGCGGCCCTGCCGGTAGACGGTGTCGAAGTCGCGCGAGCGCGAGAGTCGATGGCGACGCTTCATCGGCCCGTGCCGTACCGGCGACTCGTCAGGCCGAGAGCCGCTTCCGGCCTTTCGCCCTGCGCCGCTGGAGGATCGCGCGGCCGGCCCGGGTGGACATCCGGGCTCTGAATCCGTGGCGCCGCTTCCTGCGACGGACATTGGGCTGGTACGTTCGCTTCATCGTGAGAGTTCGCGCGGGTGGCTCTCGGTGCGGCCGCGGCCAGTATAGAGGAGCGAATCGAGGTGTCGCGCAGGACCGAGTTGGAGTACGGGCAATCCACAGCCCCGATCCCGCACGCCGGCTCATGTCCGTTCGATTATCCACAGCTGTGGAGAGCGCTGTGGATACTCGTATTCCCCTGCAAATCGCTCGGTTCCCGGCTGTTTGAACGGACCGTGAGCGCGCATTGAGCGAAGCAGAAGCCGTTGTTATGATCGCCGCTTCCCGTCCCCGGCGGAGGAGCGAGGCGCGAAGAGTGGAGCGACAAGTCGAGTTGACGGCACAGAGCGTGTGGTCCGATGCGTCGGAAGGCCTTCGGGACGCGCTGAGCGAGCAAACCTTTCAGAGCTGGTTCGGCGAGGTCTGGGCGACGGAGATCGGCGAGTCCGGCGTCGTCATCTCCGTCCCGAACGACTTCACCCGAGAGTGGATCGAGGAGCACTTTCGAAGCCTTCTCCGGGCAGTCATCCGCGATGCAGTAGGCGACGACAGGCCGGTTCACCTGGTCGTCCGTGGAGAAGCGCCTGTCGAGCGACCGGCCGGGCCGGCTGTGACGAGGCGCGTCGAGGGTCTCAACCTCAAGTACTCCTTCGACACGTTCGTCATCGGATCGTCGAACCGGTTCGCGCACGCAGCCGCACTGGCCGTCGCGGAAGCCCCGGCGGCGGCATACAACCCGCTCTTCATCTACGGAGGGACAGGCCTCGGGAAGACACATCTTCTGCAGGCGGTCGCTGGCTACGTCAGCCAGCACTCTCCGAAGCTCTCTGCCCGCTACGTCACGAGCGAGACGCTCACCAACGACTTCATCAACTCGATCCGCGAGAAGCGGGTCGAGGCCTTCAAGCAGCGCTATCGCCACTACGACGTTCTCCTCGTCGACGACATCCAGTTTCTGGAGCACAAGGAGCGGATCCAGGAGGAGTTCTTCCACACCTTCAACACCCTCTACGAGGCCGGGCGACAGATCATCCTCTCGTCCGATCGCCCGCCGAGAGACATCGCAACGCTCGAGGAACGGCTGCGGTCGCGGTTCGAGTGGGGGCTCATCGTCGATATCCAGCCACCAGACCTGGAGACTCGCATCGCGATCTTGCGGAAGAAAGTGGCCATGGACGGAATCCACATCCCGGATGCGCAGGTGCTCACCTTCATCGCAGGACGAATCTCGACCAACATTCGCGAGCTCGAAGGGGCGTTAACGCGCGTCGTGGCGTTCTCCTCACTCACCGGCCGGCCGATGACGGTGGAGTTGGCCCAGGAGGTGCTCGAGGACGTCTTTCCGCAGGGCGACCCGCCCGAGATCTCGATCGACCGCATCCAAGAGATCGTCTCCCAGCGATTTGCCATCTCGATGCAAGAACTTCTCGGGCAACGGCGATCGCGCTCGGTCGTCTACCCACGACACGTCGCCATGTATCTCTGCCGCGAGCTCACCGACAGCTCTCTCCCGAAGATCGGGGAGAGATTCGGTGGCCGCGACCACACGACCGTCATCAATGCGACGTCGAACATCACCAAGCTCATCCGAGAGGACCGCGGGGTCTACAACCTGGTCCAGGAACTCACCGCTCGGATCAAACAAGTCCACTGATGGCTGTGGAGAACGAAGGGAAACATCTGGGAAGACCGGGGAGAACAGAGATGTCACACGGCGAGCTGTCGACAACCACGTTTTCTCCCCAGATGAGCCCTTCGCGTCAAAGCCCCACCACAACCTGGTTTGAGACAGTCCTCCCCAGTCTGCACAGCCCCTATTACTACAACGAGGTTCTTTTTCTCATACCGTAACCATGGCTGTAGAGACCACAGAGATCACTCAAGGGAGCGCAGTGAAGATCACTTGCCCGAAGGACGATCTGTCCCAGGCACTCCAGCTCGTCGGCCGGTCGGTCTCGACGAGGACATCCGTTCAGATCCTCGCCGGAATCCTGCTTCGGGCGGAAGACGGCGTGCTCGCACTGGCCGCAACCGATATGGAGATGTCTCTTCGCGTCTCGGTTCCCGCCACGGTCGAGGAAGATGGTGCGGTCGTCGTTCCAGGCCGCCTGCTTGGTCGACATCGTGCGACTCCTCCCTCCCGGCGATGTGACGCTCGAGCATCAGCAGTCGGAGGGTGTCGTGCTGCTGACGTGTGGAGCGGCTTCGTACCGCCTCCACACGTACAACCCCGATGACTTCCCTCGCCTGCCGGACGTCGAGGCGAGTTCGCTTTTCCAGCTCGACCGTGAAGCGTTTCTGCAGACGGTGAACCGCGTCAGCCGGGCTTCTTCGAAGGACGAGTCGAGGCCGGTACTCACGGGCATCCTCATGCGGATCGAGGGAAAGACGCTCGTCATGGCCGCAACCGACTCCTACCGGCTGAGCGTGAAGGAGACGTCGCTTCCGGCCGACGGAGGACAGGAGCTCGAGGCAATCGTCCCCGCGCGAGCCCTCGGCGAGCTTGTTCGGGTTGCCCAGGGAAGTCAGTCGGAGCACATCGACCTCGGTGTCCAGGACAACCAGGTCGTCTTTGCAGTGGACGGAGTCGTACTCACCGCCAGGCGGATCGACGGGCAGTTCCCCAACTACAAGCAACTGCGCCCGGAGAGCTTCGAGGTGGAGATGCGCTTGCCTCGCGAGGAGCTCCTCGAGGCCGTCCGGCGGGTTGGGGTCATGGCCCAGCGCAACTCGCCGCTGCGGCTACGTTTCGAGGAAGGGCAGCTGACGATTCAGGCTCAGACCCAGGATGTCGGCGAGGCGCACGAAACCCTTCCGATCGCCTACAGCGGCGACATCCTCGAGATCGGGTTCAACCCCGACTTTCTCCGCGAAGGCCTCGAGTCGGTGCCGGAGACCGACGTGCATCTGAAGCTCATCAGCCCACTGCGGCCGGGTCTGGTCACGGGCGCCGGCGACGATTTCTGGTACCTGATCATGCCAATCAGGCTTGCCGGCTGATCGTCACAGAGCTCGCTCTCAGGAACGTACGCTCGTATGCGCGAGCCGAGCTCGAATTCGTGCCGGGCCTCGTGATGGTCGTCGGGCCGAACGGGGCCGGTAAGACGAACCTCCTCGAGTCGGTCCACATCGGCTCGCAGGGCTTCGCGCTTCGGACACGGCGCGAGCTGCGGCTCATCCGATTCGGGGAGGAAGCTGCTCGGATCTCTATGAGCGGAACGCAACCAGGGCCCCGCACGTTCACGAGCCAGGTCACCGTCGACTCGACCGGCGACAAGCGGCTCGTCCTCGATGGTCTGCCCGTCGCGGGGAGTGACACTCTGCGACGCCGATTCCCGGTGCTGGCATTCACGCCAGACCGGCTGGCTGTCGTGAAAGGCGGACCGCTCGTCCGGCGCACCTATCTCGACAGGACGATCGGCCGGGTGTTGCCGGCGAGGAGCGACCTTCCGGGGGACTATGCCCGAGCCCTGGCGCAGCGAAACGCGGCGCTCCGTCGCGTCCGGGCCGGACTTGCGGGTGAGGGTGGGGTCTCACCGTGGACAGAAGCAGTGGCCGGCCTCGGCTCGGAGCTCGACACCGCACGTGCACAGGTCGTCGCGAAGCTCGCCCCGGGCTTCTCGAATCACGCGGAGACGCTCGGGCTGATCGGTGCTGCCATCTCGTACGCAGGCCGCGGGGTGACCGTCGAGGAGCTCGAGCAACGCTTCGTCCGGGATGTCGAACGAGGCACGACCGGCGCGGGGCCCCACCTGCGGGATGTCTCGATCACGGCCGGGTCTCGCGACCTGCGCGCATTCGGTTCTCAGGGCGAGCAGCGGGTCGCCGTGCTCGCCCTGGTGCTCGCCGAGGCCGCCGTTCTTGCCGAGGAGCGCGGAGAGGCGCCTCTTCTGCTTCTCGACGACGTCCTGAGCGAGCTCGACGACCGGCGCAAGGGCTCGCTCGTGGCGGGGCTTCCGACGGGCGGGCAGGCATTCATCACGGCGACGTCGTTGCAGTCTCTCCCGCCCGCGAGCCCCGATCCGGCACTCGTGATCGACGTGACGCCGGGCCGGGCGGCAGCACGGTGAGCTCTCCAGGGAAGAGATCGCGGCTCCCAGAGCGTCTCGGGGAAACCGTCGAGCTCGAGCTCGACCGGCTCGGCGGTGCGCGCGAAGGCTCGGCCGGAATCACATCGGTGGCGCGGGCGTGGCCGCAGGCAGTGGGTGAGACGATTGCACGAAACGCGTGGCCCTCACGATTCACGCGAGACGGGACTCTCGTCGTCAACACGAGCTCGAGCACCTGGGCGTTCGAGCTGAAGCACCTCGAGTCCGCAGTTCGCGGACAGCTGGGGGACCTTGCTCCACCCCGCATGTCGTTCGTCGTCGGGCCGATTCCGGAAGCCGGTGCCGACCCTGTGGCGGATGTGCAACGATCCACCTCGCCGCCGACGCCCCCCGACCGAGCAGAAGGCGTCCGGATCGCCGCTGCCATCGAGAACGACGAGCTCCGCAGAGTGGTTGCGAGCGCGGCGTCGGCCTCCCTCGCACGGGCTCGCCGAACGAGGGCCGCGGCCGACCCGTCTGATACACTGAAAAATACCTAAATCTCTGCGATCTGCAGGGCTTTTTTTATGACCGAGACCAGCTACACAGCCAGCGATATCACCGTTCTCGAGGGTCTCGAGCCGGTCCGGCTGCGCCCCGGGATGTACATCGGCTCGACCGGATCGCGAGGGCTGCACCACCTGGTCTTCGAGGTTGTCGACAACGCGGTCGATGAGGCGCTCGCCGGTCGTTGCGACGCCATCGAGGTCACGATCCACCCGGACAGCTCGATCCGAGTCGTCGACAACGGTGGCGGCATCCCGATCGACGTGATGGCAGACCAGGGACGCCCGGCTCTGGAGGTCGTCCTGACGAAGCTTCACGCCGGCGGCAAGTTCGGCGGTGATGGCTACAAGGTCTCGGGAGGGCTCCACGGTGTGGGCGTCTCCGTCGTGAACGCGCTGTCGGAGTGGCTTGTTGCCGAGGTGCGTCGTGACGGCAAGGTATGGCGGCAAGAGTTCACTCGCGGCGTGCCGAACGCCGATATGGAGGCGACCGGCGGCTGGGACGGACCGACCGGAACGACGATCTCGTTCCTGCCTGACCTCGAGGTCTTCGACGAGATCGAATGGTCGGCGCAAACGCTTTCACAGCGACTTCGCGAGACGGCATTTCTGACACGGGGCCTCCGCATCGTGCTGATCGACGAACGTGCCGGCGGCGAGCGACAGGAATTCCACTACGAAGGCGGGATCAAGGACTTCGTCAACTTCGTGAACCAGGCCAAGGATCCGGTACATCCGCACATCGTGTACTTCGAGGGTGAGAGCGAGCAGGGCAATCTCGAGGTGGCGATGCAGTGGAACTCCTCGTACGTGGAGTCGGTGTTCTCGTTCGCGAACAACATCAACACGCACGAAGGCGGCTCCCATCTGTCGGGCTTCAAGGGAGCGCTCACGGGCACGCTGAATCGGTACGCACGCGAGAAGGGCCTGCTCAAGGAGAAGGAGGACAACCTCGAGGGTGAGGACGTGCGCGAGGGGTTGACCGCCGTGATCTCCGTGAAGCTCCGCGACCCGCAGTTCGAGGGACAGACGAAGACGAAGCTCGGGAACCCCTGGGTCCGGGGCGTCGTGGAGCAGATCGTGAATCAGCGCCTCGCAGAGTTTCTCGAGGAGAACCCCGCGGACGCTCGCCAGATCATCACCAAGGCGGTTTCGGCCTCTCGCGCGCGTCTCGCTGCGCGGAAGGCCCGCGAGCTCACGCGCCGCAAGAGCGCGCTCGAGAGCATGTCCCTACCCGGGAAGCTTGCAGACTGCTCGATCCGCGACCCGGAGTCGGCTGAGCTCTTCATCGTCGAGGGAGACTCGGCAGGCGGGTCGGCCAAGATGGGCCGCGACCGCACCTACCAGGCGATCCTGCCGCTCCGCGGGAAGATCATCAATACCGAGAAGAACCGCATCGGCAAGGTCCTCTCGAACAACGAGATTCAGGCCATGATCACGGCGATCGGCACCAGCATCGGCGAGGAGTTCGACATCGCGAAGCTCCGTTACCACCGCGTGATCGTGATGACCGATGCTGACGTCGACGGATCGCACATCCGCACGCTGATCCTGACCTTTCTCTACCGCCACATGCCGGAGCTGATCGAGCGAGGCCACGTGTATATCGCCGTGCCCCCGCTCTACATGGTCAAGCTGGGCACCAAGGAGATCTACTTCGAGAAGGACGCTCAACTCGAGGAGCTCCTCGTCCGCGACAGAGTCGGAGACCTCGAGATCACGGACCGAGCGGGTGAGCAGGTCAAGATCAGCGAGGCCCGCTGGAGCCGCTTCGTGCGTGCCCTCTCGGAGTTCGAGGGCTGGTCGAACCGGCTTCGTGCGGACTACGGCGCACCTGCCGGCGACTTCATGATCATGCATCGCCTCGTCGAGTCCGAGTCCACGTCTGCGGAAGCCCTCGCCCAGTCGATCGCAACGGCGGACGACAACGGCTACTCGCTCGCACTGCTCGAATCGAAAGACGCCTCGCTTCGCATCAAGGTGATCGAGACGGAGACGAGTGCTGCCCAGCATGTCACCGTCCCCCTCGAGCTTCTCAGCTCGCCGATCTATGCCAACGTTCGTCGCGCGTACGGCAAGCTCGTCGAGGTGGTAGGTGCTCCTCCATTCGTCGTCCGGCATGGGAAGAAGGCGATGACGGCGCTGACGTTCGAGCAGCTGCGCGCTGCCGCTCTCGAACTGGCGAAGGAAGGCATTCACGTCAGCCGGTTCAAGGGGCTCGGTGAGATGAACGACACGCAGCTCTGGGAGACGACGATGGATCCGGCACGCCGGCTGCTCATCCGGGTCGAGGTCGAGGACGCATCCGATGCAGATCGACTGTTCTCGACGCTCATGGGCGACCAGGTAGAGCCGCGACGCGAGTTCATCGAGAAGAACGCACGCGACGTCCGGTTCCTTGACGTCTGAGGTGAGCCATGTCTGAGGTCGAGACCGGGGCCCTCGGGCCTGGACGCATCGAGCCGCGCGAGCTCGAGCAGGAGATGCGCTCGAGCTACCTCGACTACGCGATGAGCGTGATCGTCGGCCGGGCGCTGCCAGATGTCCGCGACGGCCTGAAGCCCGTGCACCGGCGCGTGCTGTTCGGCATGCACGAGTCGGGCATGCAGCCCAATCGCCCGTACAAGAAATGCGCGACGGTCGTCGGCTACGTCATGGGCTCGTATCACCCCCACGGCGACCAGTCCATCTACGACACGCTCGTCCGGATGGCGCAGCCGTTCTCGCTGCGCTACCCGCTCGCCGACGGACAGGGAAACTTCGGGTCGGTCGACGACGATCCACCTGCGGCGATGCGCTACACCGAGTGCCGTCTCGCGAGGCTCGCGACCGAGATGCTGCGGGACATCGACGCAGATACCGTCGACTTCCAGCCGAACTACGACGAGTCGAAGCGCGAGCCGGTCGTTCTCCCGGCCCGCTTCCCCAACCTGCTCGTAAACGGCTCCTCCGGCATCGCCGTCGGCATGGCCACGAATATGCCGCCGCACAACATCTCCGAGGTGATCGACGCGGTCGTTGCGACGATCGACGATCCGGACATCGACGTCGAGCGGCTGAGCCGGCACGTCAAGGGCCCGGACTTTCCGACGGGAGCGATCATCGTCGGACGGAGCGGTATCCGAGACGCGTACCGATCAGGCCGCGGCCGCATCGTGATGCGCGCGCGCGCCCACATCGAGGAGCTTCGTGGCGGTCGGTCGGCGATCATCATCACGGAGCTGCCCTACGGTGTGAAGAAGGGCGGCGACACCGGCGTCATCAAGAAGATCGCCGACCTCGTCCAGGACAAGGTACTCACCGAGATCGCGGATCTGGCCGACCACTCGGACCGGACCGGCATGCGGATTCAGGTCGAGCTGAAGCGAGATGCCGTGCCGCAGGTTGCGCTCAACAAGCTCTTCAGGCACACGGCCCTCCAATCGACATTCGGCTACAACGCCGTCGCACTCGTCGGAGGCGTCCCGCGCACGCTCTCCCTGCTCGAGCTGATCACCCATTACCTCGACTATCAGCGCGAAGTCGTCACCCGGAGGTCGAAGTACGAGCTTCGGAAAGCCGAGGAGCGAGCGCACATTCTGCAGGGCTACCTCATCGCGCTCGACAACCTCGACGCTGTGATTGCCCTCATCCGGGCATCAGACGACTCGGATGAGGCCCGTCAGGGTCTCATGGACGGCTTCGCGCTCTCGGAGATCCAGGCGCAGGCGATCCTCGATCTCCGGCTCGCCCGACTCACGGGCCTCGAGCGAAAGCGCATCGAGGACGAGTTCGGCGATCTCCAGGAGCGGATCGCGGAGCTCCGCGCCATCCTCTCGGACGAGGCGAGGATCGACAGCCTCATCCGCGAGGAGCTGCTGGAGATCAAACAGATCTACTCGAGAGGCGACGATCGCCGCACCGAGATCGTCGCGGCCGAGGAGGAGCTCGAGCTCGAGGATCTGATCGCAGAAGAGGACATGGTCATCGCCATCACGCGGTCGGGCTACATCAAGCGCCTGCCTGTCACGGCGTACCGCGAGCAGCGGCGGGGCGGGATCGGGGTGATGGGGATGGACCTCAAGGACGACGACTACATCGAGCACCTCTTCGTCGCCTCGACGCACGACTACATCCTCTTTTTCACGTCCGTCGGCAAGGTGTACCGGCTGAAGGTGCACGAGCTCCCGCTCGGCTCTCGGCAGTCGAAAGGCAGGGCAATCGTCAATCTCCTTCCGTTCCGTCAGGACGAGCAGGTACGAGCGGTGATCGCGACCCGCGACTTCAAGGACGCGGAGTACCTGGTCATGGCGACGAAGAACGGCATGGTGAAGAAGACCAGGTTCGCCGAGTACAACACGCCGCTGAAGGCGGACGGCATCATCGCCATCAACCTGAAGGAAGACGACGAGCTCGTCGGCGTGCGGCACTCGTCCGGTGACGACGACATCCTCATGATCTCGCGCAAGGGTCAGGCGATCAGGTTCAACGAGCGCGAGGCGCGTCCGATGGGCCGGGCAACCGCCGGCGTCAAGGGCATGCGCCTCCGCAAGGGCGACGAGGTGATCGCGATCAACATCGCGCAGGACGACGCAGATCTGCTCGTCGTGACGGTGAATGGGTACGGCAAGCGCACCCGCGTGGCCGACTATCCGCGCAAGGGTCGCGGTGGCCTCGGCGTGAAGACGGTGCAGCTGACAGAAGCTCGAGGTCAGCTTGCAGGCGCGCGCGTTGTACGGGACGGCTACCAGGTCATGCTGATCTCGACCGGAGGCACGGTCATCCGTATGCCGGTCGAGGAGGTCAAGCGCCTCGGCCGCTCGACCCAGGGTGTGATCGTCATGCGGCTCCGCGGCGACGAGCAGGTCTCGAGCATCGCTCCGGTTGTCGAGGGCGAAGCGGATCCGGACGGCGAGGAGCTGCCCGACGGGGTTCCCATGGCTGGCGCCGAGCTGGCCGACGACCCTCCTGAGCCGGAGGAGCCCGACCCCGACGAGTCGGGCTGAGCTCTCACCGCAGCCGCTCTGCAGCCTCCTCGGGCGGCAGCGGATTCACGTAGATCCCGGCGCCGAGCTCGAGCCCTGCCGCCACGGTTGTTCGCGGCAGGACCTCGAGGTGCCAGTGGCCGGTCGTCGAGCCGAACGCCGAGGAATGGAGCCAGGCGTTCAGTGCGATGTCCCCTTCGATTGCCCGAAGCCGGCGGAGCATCTCGCCGAGGAGCCGCAACGCAGCAGGCAGCAGCGCGCTCGCCAGGCCGTCCGGCTCGACTTCGAGCGGAGCGATCAGAAGCTCGTAAGGGCCGCGTCCGGCATACGGGCAGAGCGCAATCAGGCCATCCTGCTCCGCGATGACTCGGGTGCCGGTGGCTCGTTCCTCGTCGAGCTGTGCCGCGAGCCTGCCACCGTGTGCTCGCTCATGGTCGACGACGGGCGGTTCTGCCGTGAGCCAGACGAGCTGCGAGTGGGTGTGCGGCAGGCTGCCACCCGCGCTCCGCCCCTCGTTGACGAACGCGTGGACGTACGCGAAGCCGTCGGCGCGTGCAGCTCGAGCTCTGCTCTGCCATGCGTTCGCAACCTCGGTGATCTCGCCGTCGTCGAGTTCGCCCATCGACCGCACGTGGCGCGGTGAGTGGACGACAACCTCGGTTCTCCCGTCGGCGCCATTGATGGCTGGGAATCTGTTCGGAACCACGCGGACGCGCCAGCCCGGAGTGTCCGGGATCCTGCCCTCGGGCCCCGTCGCGTAGACCTCGGGTGGGGTTTCGCTCTCCCTGCCCTCGCAAAATGGGCACCGCGGTTCCTCCTCACCGGCCACGCCATCGCCCGGAGCCCCCGGCCTGCGGTCACGCCCAGGCGCGATCGCGGCGAGCCGTCCCGAAAGGGAATCCCGGCGGAGCCCGGCCGTCACAGGAATTCGAATCAGCCGGCGGTGCCGTCTCGATCTGCGCTGCGCTCCAGGAACGGCTTGAAGAGCTCGAGGGGGAGCGGAAGCACCATCATCGTCGTCCGTTCGGAGCTCATCTCGACGAGAGTCTGCATGAATCGGAGCTGGAGAGCCGTCGGGTTGACGCTGATCACGTTCGCCGCGTCCTTCAGCCGCTCCGATGCCTGAAACTCGCCCTCTGCGGCGATCACCTTGGCGCGGCGTTCACGCTCGGCTTCCGCTTGACGCGCCATCGCCCGCTGCATTCCGGTCGGGATCTCGACGTCCTTGACCTCGACGACCGACACCTTGATGCCCCAGGGGGACGTCGACTCGTCGATGATCTGCTGGAGGATCGCGTTGATCTTGTCGCGCTCGGCGAGCAGCTCGTCGAGTTGATGCTGGCCGAGCACGGCTCGGAGCGTCGTCTGGGCGATCTGCGAGGTCGCGTTCAGGTAGCTCTCGACCTGGACGATCGCGTTCATGGGCTCGACGATCCGGAAGTAGGCGACAGCGTTGACCCGTACGGGAACGTTGTCCTTCGTGATCACCTCCTGCGGAGGGACGTTCAGCGTCACGGTGCGCAGGTCGACCTTGACCATCTTGTCGATGATCGGGATCAGGAAGAAGAGGCCAGGTCCCTTCGGTGGCGTGAGCAGCCTCCCGAGCCGGAAGACGACCCCTCGCTCGTATTCGCGTGCGATCTTGATCGACGCGAAGAGCAAGAAGATGACGATGACGACGACCACAGCGGCCGCAATCAGCCCAGTGGTCATGGCTGTCCTTTCATCGGAGGGAGGGCCGGTGGCGCTCGAACCAGGGTAGTCGGGCGGCCGGCGCCGCCGCCGGAACCTCGGCGACGGGCTTGCTGACGGGAGAGACCTCGAGCACCAGTCCATCGGCGAGGCGGTCGACGACGACGGCTGTCTCCTCGGGGATCACTTCGCCGGTCGAGCTGCGGGCGCGCCATGTCTCCCCGCGGACGAATACGAGCCCGTCGGCATCGAGGCTCTGCCGGACGATGCCTACCTGGCCGAGGATGTCCTCGGCGCCGGTCATCGGGCGGGCTCGTCGTGCCGCGACGACCTTCGTGAGGGCAATGCCGAGAAGGAGGACGAGTGTTGCTCCGACGGCGAGCGCGACCCAGAGCGAGACCTGGAAGCCTGGGCCCGCCGGATCGAACAGCATGAGAGCGCCGATCACGAAGCTGATTGCCCCGGCAACCGCGAGCACCCCGTGGCTGGTGATGAACGCCTCAGCGATGAAGAACGCAAAGGCGGCCATGATCAGGAGGACCCCGGTCCAGCTGAAGGGGAGCACGTTGAGGCCGAAGAGGCCCACGATGAGCGCAATCACTCCGAACACCGCCGGGAACACCAGCCCTGGGTTGAAGAGCTCGACGGTGATCGCGAGCACGCCGAGCGACATCAGCAGCACGATGATGTTCGGATCGACGATCACGTCGAGGATGCGATCCCAGAGCGACATCGTGACGGTCGTGACGCTCGCGCCCGCCGTGTCGAGGACGAATCCCTTCGGGATCGTCTCGTGTCCGTCGATCTGGTTCAGCAGCGTTGGCAGATCCGGCGCGATCTCGTCGATGACGTTCCTGTCGAGCGCCTGCCGGGCGGTCAGGTTCGAGGCCTGGCGGACGGCGGCCTCCGCCCATGCCCCGTTGCGGCCGTGTTCCTCGGCAAGCCCTCGCAGCGACGCGGCCGCGTCGTTGACGACCTTCTGCCGCAGGTCTTTCGGGATGTCGTTGCCGTCAGAGGAGATCGGTGTCGAGGAGCCGATGTTGGTCTGCGGAGCCATCGCCAGCACGTCTGCGGCCTGGCCGATCCAGACGCCGGCAGAGGCCGCGCGCGCGCCGTCCGGAGACACGTAGACGATGACGGGAATCCGTGAGGCCAGCTCTGCCTGGACGATCTTCCGCATCGACTCGGCGAGACCGCCGGGAGTGTCGAGCAGAATCGTCACGGCCGAGTAGCCGTCGTTGGCAGCCCGTTCGATCGCGTCGATCAGGTAGCCGGCGGTCACCGGATTGACGTCGCTCGCGAACTCGACGGCAAGCACGCGAGGCTGCGCCTGCGCGCTTGCCGCTCCTGTGAGAGCGAGGGAAGCGCAGAAAGCCGCGAAGAGCGGGAGAAAGGCGCGGATGGTCCGCACGTCTGGCCTGACGAGATTCTAGCTAGACGGAGAGGGTCGCCTCGCCGCTTGCGACGAGTCTCCGTCCCTGCGACGTCTCGAGGACGAGCCGGCCGTCGGACGCGATTCCTCCGGCGATGCCCGAGGTTCCGGACACCGAGACCGCGCGACCGCGGAGAGCGTCCCGGGCGGCAATCGGTTCGATCAGGTTCACCAGGCCTTCGGTGGACCAACGGTCGTATTGCTCCTCGAGGTTCAGGAGGAGCGCTGCGAGGAGCGGCGCTCTCTCGCGTCGCCGGCTGTCGACCGTGTAGAGCGATGCGGCGCCCGTCTGTGAGGTGGCGGGGAGATCCGAGCTGTCCTGGTTCACGTTGAGGCCGATCCCGACGACGACGGCGTCACCCCGCGTCTCCGCGAGGATGCCCGCGACCTTACGACCGTCGACCAGAACGTCGTTCGGCCACTTGATCCCAGTCGCGCGAGCAACCGCCGCCTCCACCGTCAGCGCAGTGGCGAGTCCGGCGACGAGGGTCAGCTCGGGGACGGCACGATCCGGAGGCGGACGAAGCAGGAGCGAGCACAGGATCGCCTCACCTGCCGGCGCCGACCAGGAGCGGCCAAGCCGACCTCGCCCTGCCGTTTGCAGCTCGCACACGGCGAGCGCGCCCTCGGGAAGCCGGTCGTCGAGGGCGCGCTGCGTCGAGTCGCATCGTGTTGCGTAGACGTACGGACGGCCGAATCGGCCCTTCAGCAGAGGCTCTACGACCTCGGGCGCGAGCATTCCGGGCATCGAGCGGCGTACACTAGTCTTGCCGTGACATCTACCGAAACCGAGCGCCGCCTGTCGCTGCCGTCTGTTCGGCCGCTTCTCCAGTACGGACGACTGAGCGACGCCGATCTCGTCTCGCGCGCGAACTCCGGTGACGGCCGGGCACTCGAGGCGCTCGTCGAGCGGTATTCGGCCCGTGTCTCACGGATGACGGCAAGCATTCTCGGTGACATCGAGGATGCCCGCGATGCGGCGCAGGAGTCGCTCCTCAAGGTCTCGCTCAAGCTTCGGCAGTTCAGGGGTGATTGCCAGTTCTCGACCTGGCTCCACCGACTCGTCGTGAACACGTGTTACGACCTCTCGGCGCGGCAATACCTGCGGCGAAGCGACCAGTTCGACGACGAGTCCGACTCACGACAGGACGAGGACGGTGATCCCTCCCGCCTCGTACTTCTCTCCGATCTCCGTCGCGAGCTCGGGGCCGGCCTCGCCCGGCTCTCGGCCGAGCAGCGCCGGGTGGTGCTCCTTCGCGACGCAGTCGGGCTTTCCTACGAGGAGATCGGCCGGGTCGTCCGCCTGCCCGTCGGCACGGTGAAGAGCTACGTGCATCGCGGCCGGGAGCGCCTCCGCGGCCGGTTGGAGGAGTACTCGACGGCGTGACTCCGCTTGGTCGGGCGGAGATCGAAGCGATCATTCCGCATCGGGAGCCCTTCCTCCTGCTCGACGAGGTCATCGTGCTCGAGCCTGGCTCGCGGGTCGTTGCCCGAAAGACCGTGCGGGAAGACGAGTGGTATCTGCCGGGACACTTTCCAGGGAATCCGATCATGCCCGGAGTCCTCATGGTCGAGGCGCTCGCGCAGGCGGGAGCCGTGGCCGTTCTCTCCGAGGAAGCCAATCGAGGGAAGCTCGTTCTCTTCGCGGGCATGGACGACGTGCGGTTCAAGCGCATCGTCCGCCCCGGCGAGACCCTCGAGCTGGAGTGCCGCCTCGAGCGTGTGCGGGGCCCGGTCGGGAAGGGTGCGGTGAAGGCAACGGTGGACGGCGCACTGGCCGTTCGGGGAACCCTGACGTTTGCCGTTGCCGATTCGCCGGCGCAGGACGAGTAGGGGTGCTCGCCCGCGCCTCGGACGACACCCGGGTCGGCATCACCGGCATCGGCGCGTACCTCCCTGAGACCGTGCTGGGCAACGACACGATCGGTGAGCGACTCGGCGTCTCGAGTGACTGGATCGTCGAGCGGAGCGGCATCCTCGAGCGACGTATCGCAGCGCCTGAGGAAACGACGACCAGCCTGGCAGTCGAGGCCGCTCGAGCCGCACTCGGCCGAGCGGGTGCCGATCCGGCGACGGTCGACGTCGTGATCGTTGCCACCGGGACTCCCGATGCGCTGACTCCGGCCACGGCGGCTCGCGTTGCCGCGGCGATCGGCGCGGCGGGCGCCGCGGCCTACGACGTGTCTGCCGCGTGCACGGGGTTCATCTACGCCCTGGCACAGGCTCATGCGCTGATCGTCTCCCGCCTGGCTCGGCGTGTGCTCGTCATCGGCGCCGAGGTTCTCTCTCGCGTGACGGACTGGCATGACCCGGGAACCGCGATCCTCTTTGGCGACGGCAGCGGTGCCGCCGTTGTCGAGGCGGTGCGGGAAGGAGGATTCCTCGGGTTCGAACTGGGGTGCGACGGCACGAGGGCCGACGATCTGAGGCTTCCGGCAGGGGGCACGATTTTCATGAACGGCATGGCCGTCTACCGGTTCTCGACACGGGAGGTCCCGGAATCCGCCGAGCGTCTTCTGGAGCGATGCGAGCTGACCATCGCCGACGTCGACCTCTACGCGCCGCACCAGTCGAACATGCGGATAATCGAGAGCACGTGCCGGAAGCTGGGGCTTCCGCGAGACAAGGCTCTGACGAACATAGCCCGACTCGGCAACACCTCGGCTGCGTCGATCCCGCTCGTTCTCGCAGAGGCGGTCGAGCAAGACCGCATCGAGCCGGGAGCCACCGTCCTGATGACAGGAGTCGGGGCAGGCATGACCTGGGGGTCGACGCTTCTCCGCTGGGGGGTGATGCCACGATGACCATCGCGTTCTGTTTCCCGGGCCAGGGCTCGCAGGACGTGGGGATGGGTAAGGCGTTCGCAGAGTCGATCCCGGGTTCGAGAGCCGTGTTCGAGGAGGCGTCCGAGGCGGCCGGGCTCGATCTCCCGCGGCTCTGCTTCGACGGGCCGATCGAGGCCCTGACCGAGACGGAGATCCAGCAGCCTGCACTGGTCGCGACCTCTCTAGCCTGCCTGCGTGCCGTCGAGACCCTCGGCGTGGCGCCGTCGGTCGTCGTCGGCCACTCCGTCGGCGAGTACTCGGCGCTCGGCGCGTGCAATGCGCTCTCGGTTTCGGAGGCCGTAGCGCTCGTTCGCGAGCGAGGGATTGCGACGGCGACGGCGGCTCGGGAGCAGCCCGGGACGATGGCCGCGCTGCTTGGCCTCCCCGACGCCGCCGTGGAGGGACTCTGTGCCGCTATCGGCGACGTCTGGCCCGCGAATTACAACTGTCCCGGGCAGGTCGTGGTCTCCGGGCGCGTGGAAGCCGTCGAGGAGCTGATCGCAGCGGCGACCGAACAGGGAGCCCGCCGCGCCGTGCGGCTTCGCGTCACGGGGGCGTTCCACAGCCCGCTCGTCGCGTCGGCCGGGAGCAGGCTACGGTTGGCCGCAGAGCGGGTCAGCTGGCACGAACCGGCCGTTTCGTTCATGTCCACCGTCACGGCGGCGATCGAGGGTCGCGAGCGGTTCGCGGAGCTCCTGATCGAACAGCTCACTGCCCCCGTTCGCTTCACGCAGGCAGTGGCGGCACTGGTCGAACGAGGTGTCGACCTGTTTGTCGAGGTGGGTCCGGGGCAGGTTCTGAGCGGTCTCATTCGCCGTATCGACCGGTCGGTGACAACGCTTTCGGTGGGCGATCCCGCGTCGCTCGCGAAGCTCGAGGAGGTGCTTTCCACGTATGACTGACGCTTTCTGCCGTCTGGACGGCAAGGTGGCGGTCGTGACCGGCGGGTCACGAGGCATCGGTGCGGCTGTGTCCCGTGAGCTCGCCGCCGCGGGGGCGCGGGTCGCGATCAACTACCGTGCGGGCGCCCCGGCAGCGGACACGCTCGCCGGTGAGATCGACGGTATCTCGGTGCAGGCCGACGTCGCCGACGACGGGGCGGTCGCCGCTCTCGTCATGCGTGTCGAGGACGAGCTCGGACAGATCGACATCCTCGTCAACAACGCCGGCATCACCCGCGACACGCTGATCGTGCGCATGAGTGACGAGGAATGGGACGAGGTCATCCAGACGAATCTCAGGGGGACGTTCAACGCCTGCCGCGCCGTCGCCAGGGGAATGATGAAGCGCCGAAGCGGCGCCATCGTGAACATGACGAGCGTCGTCGGCGTGCACGGCAACGCGGGACAGACGAACTACGCGGCCTCGAAGGCCGGCATCATCGGCTTCACGCTGTCGCTGGCCAAGGAACTGGGAAGCCGTGGTGTTCGTGCGAACGCGATCGCGCCCGGCTACATCTCGACGGAGCTGACCGACGGCCTCCCGGACGAGCTGAAGCAGCTGATCCTCGGGTCGACGCCTCTCGGCCGGCTCGGGGAGCCGGGTGACGTGGCGGGTGCGGTACGCTTCCTCTGCTCAGAGGAGGCCAGGTTCGTGACCGGAGCGGTGCTCCAGGTAGACGGCGGTCTCGGGATGTAGGAGGCAATCGGGTGGCAGCGGACAACGGTCGACGGCGGGTCGTCATCACAGGGATGGGGGCCTTCACCCCGCTCGGGAACGACCCCGAGACGTTCTGGCAGAACATCATCGCGGGAAAAAGCGGGGCCGGTCCGATCACCCAGTTCGACCCCACGGGCTACCCTGCATCGTTCGCGTGCGAGGTTCGTGGATTCGACCCGACCGACTGGATGGACGGGAAGAGCGCGCGCCGCATGGACAGGTTCGCCCAGCTCTCGATCGCTGCGGCACGGATGGCCGAACGGGACTCCGGCATCGACATCGCTGCGGACCCCGAGCGGATCGGTGCTGCCGTCGGAACGGGGATCGGCGGCCTCTGGAGCTTTCAGAACTGCCATCTCGAGCTGATCAACAGGGGGCCCGACCGCTGCAGCCCCTTCTCGATCCCGTCGATCCTGCCGAACATGGCCGCGGGTTGGGTCTCGATGGAGCTCGGAACGCAGGGGCCGCTCTCGGCACAGTGCGAGGCGTGCGCCGCGTCGAACATGTCCATCGGAGACGCCCTCGATCAGATCAGGCTCGACCGAGCCGACGTGATGATCGCCGGGGGTACCGAGTGCGGGATCGCGCCGGTCGGAGTTGCCGGCTTTGGAGCGATGCGCGCGCTCTCTCGCCGCAACGACGCGCCCGAGAAGGCGAGCCGGCCGTTCGACGCCGACCGCGACGGCTTCGTCATGGGCGAAGCCTCCGGAATGCTGGTCCTCGAGGAGCTCGAGCACGCGAAGAAGCGTGACGCGAAGATCTACGCCGAGCTGATCGGCTACGGCCTCTCTTCGGATGCCCATCACATGACCGAGCCGGATCCCATCGGCCGCGCACCCGCCCGCGCGCTCGTGATGGCGGTCGCGGACGCCAAGATCTCGACAGACGACATCGACTACATCAATGCGCACGCAACGTCGACGCCGGTCGGCGACTCGAGCGAGACGCGCGTCATCAAGGTGGCACTGGGCGACGAGAAGGCCTACAGAACCCCCGTCTCGTCGACGAAGGGCGCGACCGGACATTGCCTCGGGGCGTCAGGGGCGGTCGAGGCCATCCTCAGCGTCTTTGCGACCATGCGCGACGTCGTCCCTCCGACGATCAACTACGAGACCCCCGATCCCGAGTGTGATCTCGACTACATCCCAAACGAGGCGCGTGACGTAAAGGTCGACGTCGCGCTGTCGAACAACTTCGGGTTCGGCGGGCACAACGCGTGCCTGATCTTCCGGAAGTTCAAGGGGTAGGACACCCACGAGCGGTCGTGAGCGTGCCGTCGGGGTTTGTCTCGCGTACCGCGACGGAGCGTGACGTAGTCAGCGCGACGGAGGTGATCCGCGCATTCGAGGAGGGCTTCCTCGAATCTGCGGAGACCACCGAAGCGGATCTGGCCGACGAGTGGCGCGAGCTCGATCTCGAACAGGACGTCTGGCTCGTGGACGACTCGCGCGGCGCATGCGTTGCCTACGCGGGTGTCTACCGAGAAGGTGACGAGCGAGCCATCGCCGACGGCTACGTCGTGCCGGCAGCTCGTGCGCGAGGCCTCGGGCGTTATCTCGTCGAGTCGACTGAGATTCGTGCCCGGGGGCTCGGGCTTCGCGAGATCCACAACGGCGTCCTCGAGCAGGACACCGCCGCGCAGGCGTTGCTCGGGTCGTTGGGCTACGCGGCGGCCCGCCGGTTCGCGCGAATGCTGATCGATCTCCAGGATCCTCCAGTACCGACTTCCCTTCCCGCTGGAGTCGACATCCGAGGATTCCGGCCCGGCGCCGACGACCAGGCGTTTCACCGGACGGTGAACGAGGCATTCGCCGAGCACTGGGGATATCTTTCCGAGCCGTTCGAGCGCTGGCGTGAGCTGACGATGGGCTCGCCGCGGTTCGATCCCACGCTCTGGCTCGTCGCGGAGGAACACGGCGAGATGGTCGGCGTTGCCCGTTGCACCTGGAAGGTGAACGACATCGGCTGGGTGAACGACCTGGGGGTTCACCCGCGTGCCCGGAAGCGCGGCCTCGCCCTCGGGCTGTTGACGCGGGCGTTCGCCGAGTTCTACTCGCGTGGGGAGCGTCAGATCGGGCTCGGGGTCGACACGGCGAACGAGACGGGGGCAACTCGCCTCTACGAGCGGGCTGGTATGCATGCCGTCGAATCGGCTCTGATCTTCGAGAAGCAGCTCGCATGAGCCGGTTGCGCGCCCGCTGTCCTCACTGCCGCACGCTCACCGCGGTCGCGATCGGTGCCGGCTACGAATGCCACTCCTGCGGAGCCACCTTCGCTGCGGGGCTCGTACGCGTTCCGCGAGCCTGGGGTCGCGGAGGTGAGGCGATGGCGGCGGGCGCGGTGCTGGCTCTGCCCTACCCGGAAGTCGCCGTCATCCAGGAGGACACGCTTCCCGAGCAGACGCTTGCGGTTGCCGCTGCGCTGCCTGAGCGCCCTCTCGTCCTCGGCGGGTGCTGCTGTGCCCACGTCGGGGCTGTCGAGGGTCTCGCATCACGCCACGAACGGCTGGGTGTGGTGTGGCTGGACGCGCATGGAGATCTGAACACGCCGGACACGTCTCCGAGTGGCAACGAGTGGGGAATGCCGCTGCGTACGCTGATCGACGACGGTGCCGTGTCGGCCAGCGATGTCGTGCTCGTGGGCGCCCGCAGCCTCGACTCCGGGGAGACGGAGTTCATCGAGGCAAGCGGCCTTCGGCGTCGGCGCGGAAGGTGTCCGTCCGGCGCTCGAGGGCGTGGCGGCGGTCTATGTCGCCCTCGACGTCGACGTGCTCGACCCTGAAGAGCCCGTTTCGGCGTTCATGCCCGAGCCTGGCGGCCTCAGCCTGTCCGAGGTTCAGCGCCTCCTCCGAGACGTCGTCGAGTCGCGCCCGCTGGTCGGAGCCGGGCTGACGGGACTGACTGGGGATGACCGGAACGTCGCTACGCTCGGCGTCCTGTGCGCTGCGCTCGGCCTGTAGGGCTCAACACCTAGAATGGGGGTCATGGCGAGCCGGATCGACGTGTCGATCGAGAACCGTGGCGCGCCGGGCGACGATGGCCAACCGCCGAAGCGCGATGCCAACACGTGTCCGAGCTGCGGCTCGCACTATCGCGACGACGAGCTCGACCGCGTGCTCCGCGTGTGTCCTCACTGCGGCCACCATTTCCCGATCCGGGCGAGAGTACGGATCGAGCAGCTCGTCGACCACGGGACGTTCTTCGAAGAGGAGGCAGGACTCCGATCGGCCGATCCCCTGCGCTTCTTCGATCTTCGCCCGTACGTGGAGCGGATCGCCGAGGCCGAGGTCTCCACCGGACTCGGAGACGCAATCGTCATCGGCGAGGCGAAGATCGAGCGCCGCGACTGCGAGCTCGCGGTCATGGACTTTGCGTTCATGGGTGGCTCGATGGGAAGCGCCGTCGGCGAGAAGTTCACGCGGGCGTGCGATCGCGCAGCCGACCGCGGCGTTCCGCTGGTCTGCGTCACGGCTTCGGGCGGCGCGCGGATGCAGGAGGGGATTCTCTCGCTGATGCAGTTGCCGAAGACCGTGTGTGCGGTCGAGACACTGCGTGAGGCGCCCTGCGCGTTCGTGGTCGTCATGAGTCATCCGACGACCGCAGGCGTTCTGGCGAGCTTCGCGAGCCTCGGGGACGTGATCGTCTCCGAGCCCGGCGCGCTGCTCTCCTTCACCGGCCCCCGCGTCGTCCAGCAGACGGTTCGCGAGAAGCTTCCCGACGACTTCGGGCTGGCCGAGTCCAACATTCGCTTCGGCCATGTCGATCACATCCTGGCCCGCGACCAGATCCGGCCGTTCCTCGGGCGGCTTCTCGCGCTCTTCGCCGATGACGGCTAGACGGAGAGTCTCTCAGGTGTCGGGCGCGGTCGAGCAGCTCAGGTTGCGCGACCGTCTGGCGAAGCTCGGCGACGTTTCCTTGCTTCGGGGCGCCGGTGTCTCAGGTGAGCTGAACCGCCTGAAGCGTCAGGTCGACCGAATCGGCGCCGAGCCGACGGAGGACGAGGTCTGGAACGCCGTCCAGCTTGCGCGACACCAGGATCGTCCCTACACCCTCGATTACATCGAGCGGATGTTCGACGACTTCGTCGAGATCCATGGCGATCGCTGCAATGCGGACGACGCGGCAATCGTTGCGGGTCTCGGAAGCTTCGACGGCCGGACGGTCGGGCTGATCGGGCATCAGAAGGGCAGAGACATCCACGAACGAACGCGCCGGAACTTCGGCATGGCGCTTCCCGAGGGCTACCGCAAGGCAATCAGGCTGATGGAGATGGCCGATCGCCACGCCTTCCCGGTGTTCTCGCTCGTCGATACGCCCGGTGCCTACCCGGGCGTATCGGCCGAGCAGCACGGCCAGGGAGGCTGGATCGCCCGGTCGCAACTCGCGATGGCACGGCTCCGCGTGCCGACCGTGGCCTGTGTGATCGGTGAGGGTGGATCCGGCGGCGCGGTCGCGATCGCGCTCTCCGACCGCGTGCTGATGCAGGAGAACGCCATGTATTCGGTCATCTCCCCCGAGGGCTGCGCAACCATCCTGTGGCGCGACGCGGGTGAGGCAAAGAAGGCGGCAGCGGCATTCAAGCCCGATGCGGTTCACTGTCTCGAGCTTGGGGTGATCGACGCAATCGTCCCCGAGCCGGCTGGTGGCGCACAGACCGATCACGACGCGGCCGCAGCGCTCCTCGCAGAGAGTCTTCGCTCGGCGCTGGACGATATCGGAGGCGACGATCCAACGGCTCGGATTCGCCGTCGCCGCGCCAAATTCCGGGAAATGGGGGTCTTTGCCGCCTGACCTCCCCCATTTGGAGTATCCACGGGATCCACAGGGTTATCCCCGGTCCTGTTTCGGATCCGGTACCGCGTGGCCGCGAACTGTTGACGAAGGCTTCGCCATCGTGTGATGGGAAGGAGAACGCCGCGGCTGGCGGAGTACCGGCGCAAGCGCGACCCGTCTCGCACAGGCGAGCCGTTCGAGAGCGCCTCGGAGACCAACGAGAGCCCCATATTCGTCGTGCAACGCCACGCGGCGCGCCGCCTCCACTACGACTTTCGGCTGGAGCGAGACGGCGTTCTCGCCAGCTGGGCCGTTCCGAAGGGGCTGCCGCTCGATCGTGGCTCGCGGCATCTCGCCGTTCACGTCGAGGATCATCCGCTTGCGTATGCCGCGTTCGAGGGGGAGATCCCGAAGGGCGAGTACGGGGCCGGAACCGTGGAGATCTGGGATCGAGGAACCTACGAGCTTCTCGAACAGAAGCCCGACGGCGGCCTGACCGTCCGCCTTCGTGGCAAGCGTCTCGAGGGCGTGTGGACGCTCGTTCCCGCGCATCTCGATGGGAATGAGAAGAACTGGCTGCTCCTGCGGAAGGACGAGGATCGGTCAGAAGCATCCACGGGGACGAGGTACGAGCCGATGCTCGCCACGCTGGCCGGCGAGGTGCCAAAGGGGCCGGGCTGGCTCTACGAGGTCAAGTGGGACGGCTACCGGACGATCGCACGCCTACGTGGTGGCGAAGCGTCGCTCACCAGCCGCACGGGGAAGGACCAGACGGCCCGGTTTGCATCGATCGCACGCGCTCTCCCAGGGGCGCTCCGCAGCCCCGACTGCGTCGTCGACGGCGAGATCTGCGCCCTCGATTCCCACGGCCGGCCGAGTTTCGCCGAGATGCAACAGGGCTCGGGCAAGACCGTCGTCTATCTCTTCGATCTGCTCGAGCTGGACGCCCGGCCGCTCCTCGACCTTCCGCTCGTGGAGCGGCACGAGATGCTGTCGGCCCTCGTCGACCGCGATGGCGGGACGGTTCGCGTCTCGGACACGTTCGACGACGGCGACGCGCTGTACCGGGCGGCACGCGAGCAGGGGCTCGAGGGAATTGTCGCGAAGCGCGGCCAATCGCGCTACCAGCCCGGG
The DNA here is from genome assembly GCA_963710975.1 of uncultured Thermoleophilia bacterium. Classification (GTDB taxonomy): domain Bacteria; phylum Actinomycetota; class Thermoleophilia; order Gaiellales; family Gaiellaceae; genus JBBQXH01. Next base: position 142,788 of record CAVQCG010000002.1, read on the forward strand.
AAGCGAACGGGTGACTGGATCAAGGTGAAGGTGCACGACCGACAGGAGTTCGTGATCGCCGGGTACACGCGGGGAACGGGACGGCGGGCAGCCTCGCTCGGCGCACTCGTGCTCGGGGTCTTCGAGGGAGACGATCTCGTCTGGGTCGGGAACTGCGGCACCGGGTTCACGGACGCCGAGATCGATCGGCTGCTCGGCAGGCTTCGTCCGCTCGAGCGGACGACGACACCGTTCAAGGTCCTGCCGAAGATGCCGCGCGTCCGCAAGGACGATGTCGTCTGGGTCACCCCGAAGCTCGTCTGCGAGGTCGAATTCGTCGAGTGGACTGCGGAACGGCGGCTCAGGGCACCGTCCTATCAGGGGCTCCGCGAAGACAAGCCAAGCGGGTCGGTAACGCACGAGCGCCCTGTCGAGCTGGAGGTCGGAAGCGGCTCGAGGACGCTACGACTTCGCAACCTCGACAAGGTGTTCTGGCCAGGCGAGGGCATCACAAAGGGTGATCTCCTCGACTACTACCGTGGTATCGCGTCCGTTCTCGTCCCGCATCTCCGCAACCGCCCGTTCACGATGAAGCGCTATCCGGATGGGATCGAGGGAGGGCATTTCTTTCAGAAGGACGCGCCGTCGCACATGCCGGATTGGATCCCAACCGATTCGTTTCCGGCCAGCTCGAGAGACGGAAAGCGCACGCGAACGATCCGGTATCCGCTGGTCAACGACGAGCTCGCGTTGACGTGGATGGTCAGCATGGGATGTATCGACATGAACGCGTGGTACTCGCGCGTCGACCGTCCCGACCGTCCCGACTTCGTCCTCTTCGACCTCGATCCCTCGGATGGCGTCGAGTTCTCCGTCACCGTCGAGGTCGCGCTCCTCGTCAAGCAGCTGCTCGATGCCCTGGACCTCGAGGGCTTCCCGAAGACGAGTGGGGCAGACGGGATCCACGTCCTCGTTCCCATCGCCCGGCGCGCGACGTACGACGACACGAGGGAGTTCGCCGAGATCGTCGCGGGGACGCTGGCCCGGACTCACCCGGATCTCGTGACCACGCAGTGGGTGAAGGCCAAGCGCCACGGGGTGCTGATCGACGCCAACCAGAACCGGCAGGGGGCGACGATCGCATCGGTCTACTCTGTCCGGCCGCACCCCGGCGCCCCGGTGTCCACGCCGCTACGGTGGGACGAGTTGACACCATCTCTCGATCCGCGCGACTTCACGATGGAGGTCGTTCGCGGTCGCATCGACCGTCACGGCGACCTGTTCGCGGGCGTCCTCGCAGGCAAGCAGTCGCTGACCCGCGCGTTGAAGTCGGTCCGGTAGGCGGATGGCCGGAGCTCAGATTGCCGTCGTCGGTGCGGCTCGGGCCGAGCCGGCGGTCGTCCAGCTCGCAAGGGAGGTGGGGCGCCTCATCGCGCAGCGGGGCGCAACCCTCGTCTGCGGGGGCCTCGGTGGCGTCATGGAGGCGGCCGCTCGGGGGGCACGCGAAGCCGGTGGGACGACGATCGGCATCCTCCCGGGCGAGTCGCGTACGGCGGCGAACGCCTGGATCGATCACGCTGTCGCAACCGGGATCGGGCATGCCCGGAACCTCGCCGTCGTGGCGAGCGGCGATGCGGTGATCGCAGTTGGAGGAGAGTGGGGCACCGCATCGGAGATCGCGCTGGCACGGAAGCTCGGGCGGCTGGTCGTCGTTCTCGGCGCAGGGCCCGAGATCGCCGGAGATGGAGTCGTGCAGGCAACGACTCCCGCGGAAGCGGTTGAACGCGCGTTCGCCGGCCTCTGATCAAGCGGACTGCGCGCCGAGCATCTGACGTAGTAGGGCGAGAGCGCCGGCCTTGTCGAGAGGCTCGTTCAGGTTGCCGCACTTCGGTGATTGCACGCACGACGGGCATCCGTGCTCGCACGGGCAGCCGGCCAGGAGTCGCTCCGTGTCGGCGACCCAGCCTTCGAAGCGAGCGAACCCGCGCTCCGTGATTCCCACGCCGCCAGGGTGCCCGTCGTACACGAAGATCGTCGGCCGTCCAGTTTGCTGGTGGACGTTCGTCGAGAGGCCGCCGATGTCCCAGCGATCGCACATCGCCCAGAGCGGCAGCATCGCGATGAGCGCGTGTTCTGCGGCGTGTAGTGCCCCGAGCAACCGGGACAGCTCGTCGCCGTCCGGCAGCATCTCCCGCTCGGGGCAGAACCAGACGGCCTCCGTATCGAACGTCTGGGGCGGCAGGTCGAGGGTGCAGAGGTCGATCTGCTCGCCCGTTGCGATCGACCGGCGCTGGTAGCCGATGACCTGGTCGGTGACGGAGACTGCGCCGAACGAGAGCTCGAGCCCCAGCCGTGGCTCCGCTTGCCGTGTCTCCTCGATTGCGGTTGTCGTCTCGCGCTTCGTCTGCGTGTAGTAGTCGCCCGAGAAGGGCTCGACGAGCGCAGCACGGGCGTCGAGGTCGAGCGAGAGCACCCGGTACGACTCGCCGAGGTGAAGGTAGACCGCTCCCTCGTGAACCGTCGAGAAGGCACGCCCTTCCTCGACCAGGCCGAGGATCTGACCCGAGGCGGTCTCGACGACGGCGATCGCGTCGGATCCGGTCGAGCGAAGCGAGAGCCTGCCGGCCGGGTAGTCGCGTCCAGCCCAGACGTAGCCCGCGGGTGAGCTCTTGAGCTCGCCTCGCTCTGCCAGCAGCTTCGCGCGCTCGAGGGCATGCTCGCCGAGGATCTCCCTGTCGTCGGCGCTCACGGGCGCCTCGAACGCAGCGGCCCGGACATGTCCGTCGAGAACGCGGGGATTCGTGTGATCGACGATCGCGGCCTCGACCCGCCGTCCGAGGAGCGCATCCGGCTCGCGCATGAAGAACTGGTCGAGAGCGTCTTCACTCGCGACGAGGACGCCGAGCCCCGCCTCACGGCGCCCGGCCCGGCCCCACTGCTGGCGCAGGCTCGCGACCGTTCCGGGAAATCCCACCGAGATGGCACAGTCGAGGAGGCCGATGTCGATGCCGAGCTCGAGCGCGTCCGTCGCGGTCACACCCAGGAGCTCGCCGTCGACGAGACGGCGCTCGATCTCCCGTCGCTGGGCGGGTGTGTAGCCGGCGCGGTACGGCGACAGTCGCTCTGCCAGAGAGCGCTCGAGTCGCTCGGAGGCGAAGCGGTGGACGAGCTCCGCGGCCTTCCTGCTCTTCGTGAAGCAGATCGTTCTGAGCCCTCGCTCGACGAGGGAGGCGAGGAGGCGTGACGACTCGCCGAGCGCGCTCACGCGCTGGCCCAGCTCGGCGTCGATCAAGGGCGGGTTCCATAGCGCGATCGTCCGCTCGGCGCGCGGCGCGCCGTCCGCTGCGACCACGGTGACATCGTCACCCACGAGAGCCGTGCCCAGCTCACCCGGGTTGCCGATCGTCGCCGACGCAAGCAGGAACTGCGGCTCCGCCTCGTAGAGGCGAGCGATACGCCGCAGCCGGCGAAGGACGTTGGCGACATGGGAGCCGAAGACCCCACGGTAGACGTGTGCTTCGTCGACGACGACGTACCGGAGGTTGTGGAACACGTCCGCCCAGCGGTCATGGTGCGGCAGGACTCCGACGCTCAGCATGTCGGGGTTCGTGAGGATGACGTTCGACCACTTCCGGATCTGCCAGCGCCGCTCAGGCTCGGTATCCCCGTCGTAGATCGCTGCCCGCAGGCGCGGAAGCGTAAAGCCTGCCAGAGAGCGCGCCTGGTCCTGAGCGAGCGCTTTCGTCGGATAGAGGTAGAGCGCGCGCCGTTTCGGGTCTTCCGCGATTCCCTGGAGAACCGGGAGGTTGAACGCGAGCGTCTTCCCGCTTGCCGTTCCCGTGGAGACGAGGACGTGCTCGCCGCGAGCCGCTGCCTCGAACGCCTCCGCCTGGTGGCTGAAGAGCTCCGTGATGCCGAGTGAGCCGAGCGCAGCTGCGACTCGCGGGTGAAGGTCAGCGGGAAGCGGTGCGAGCACCGGTTGCCGCGAAGGCTCGTGCGTCAGCGAGGCGAGCTCCTCGCCCTCGAGAAGGCCGTCCCAGGGCGCAACGAGCGTGGCCATCGTCCGATGGTAACGTCAGGGGACGTGGTGCCTCGCTGCCTGACGATTGCTGGCTCAGACTCCGGCGGAGGGGCGGGGATCCAGGCCGACCTGAAGGCATTCGCGAGCCTCGGCTGTCACGGGATGACCGCGATCGTCGCGTTGACCGCCCAGAACACCCGGGGCGTGACGGCGATCCATGATGTGCCGCCCGCGTTCGTGCGCGCCCAGCTGGACGCACTTGCAGACGACATCGGGTTCGACTCGATCAAGACCGGGATGCTCTCGAGCGGCCCGGTCGTCGAGGCGGTCGCGGACTTTCTGGACTTCCAGCCGGCCCCGCTCGTCGTCGATCCCGTGATGATCGCGAGCTCCGGGGCGCGCCTTCTGCAGGAAGATGCGGTCGGGCTGTTGATTGCCCGCCTGTTCCCGCGAGCGACGGTTGTGACCCCGAACCTCGTGGAGGCGTGCGCCCTCGTCGGGGCTCCGTACCGGGACGATGCCGATCGCAGGGCGCTTGCCGAAGCGATCGTCGATCTTGGGGCTCCGGCAGTCGTCGTGACCGGTGGGCACGGCGACGATGCCGTGGACTGGCTCTACGACGGCGCGCGCCACGTCAGGATTCCGACCGAGCGTTATCCGGACACCGCGACCCATGGGTCGGGTTGCACGCATTCGGCAAGCCTTGCCGCTCTGCTCGCGCGGGGAGAGAGCCTGGAGGACGCCGCCAGGGGTGCGGCTGTGATCGCGGCCGAGGCCGTCCGTCACGGACTCACCGGTATCGGGTCGGGTAACGGCCCCGTCGACGTCTTCGGCCTTGCGACTGTCAGAGCTCGGTGAGTTCGGGCTGATCCGCGAGCTCGCACGACGCGGGCTCGCACTCGGCGTCGGCGACGACACGGCTGTTCTCGCGGACGGTGTCGTCGTGACCCAGGACGCCCTCGTCGAGGACGTTCATTTCCGGCTCGACTGGCTCACGTGGCGCGATCTCGGCTACAAGGCCGCGGCGGTCAACCTCAGCGACCTTGCCGCGGCCGGCGCCGAGCCCGAGGCGCTCATCGTCAGCCTCGGCCTGCCTGCGGAGACACCGGTGGAGCACGTCATCGACCTGTATGAGGGGCTGAACGAGCTCGGCATCCCTGTCAGGGGTGGCGATACGACGCGGGCCGATCGGCTGTATCTCTCGGTCACAGCGATCGGTCGCAGCGAACGAGTCCCGGGGCGCGCGGGGGCACTGGTCGGAGACGTCGTCGTCGTTACGGGGCCTTTGGGGGGCTCGGCCGCGGGCCTCCGGGCGCTCGAGCGTGGTCTCGACGGGTACGAGGAGCTCGTGCAGGCCCATCGCCGGCCGCCGTTCAGACTCGACGCGGGCCGGCTTCTCGCCCCGGTTGCACACGCCCTGATCGACCTCTCGGACGGGATCGCGAGCGACGCCGGCCACATCGCGGAGCAGTCAGGCTGCTGCCTCGAGCTCGACGCGGACATGCTTCCCCTCTTCCCGCGGATCGCCGAGCTCGGCCCGGACCCGTTCTGGACGATGGGGGAGGACTATGAGCTCCTGGCCGTCGTGTCGGCCTCCGATGCCCGCCGGTTCGATTTCCCGGTCATCGGGGAGTGCGTCGACGGAAGCGGGGTCAGGCTGCGGAGCGGGGGCGAGCTACTCGACGTCTCGGGCTGGGATCACTTCGGCCCGGCCCGCTGATCAGGCTGCGATCTCCGTCTTCCGGCTCTGCCAGCGAGTCCCTGAGGTCGCCCGCGCGTAGCTTCGCGCTGCCCTCTCGTCGACGGCAAGCGTGACCGGTCCGTGGACGATGAGTCCGTCGGCGGCACGCTCTTTGAGAAGATCCGCGAGGAAACCCTCGGCCAGCCACTCGCGCCCCGGTGCCACCGCGGCGACGATGCTGATCCTCGTGAGGCTCTCGGAGAGCTCTTCCACCGTCGCGACCCGCGGTCGCTCGAGGAACGTCGTCGGGCCGTCGGGGAGCAGCTGCATGACCCCCTCGACCAGCTCTTCACCGTCCGCACGATCGCTGACGAAGAGCTCGATGGCCAGATTCTTGACGCCTCGCGGCAGGACGCGTGCGGCCTGGATCTGGGCGTTGTGCACGTTGATGATCTCGCCGTTCAGCGCCCGCAGACGGGTCCGACGCAGGGACATGTCCTCGACGACGCCCTGGAGCTCGAGCCCGGCCTGCAGGATCACCGGATCGCCGACCGAGTACCAGCTCTCGAGGAACATTGTCAGCCCGGCGATGAGATCCGCGAGGACGCGCTGGGCCGCGAACCCGGCAACGATCACGGCGAACGAGACTCCGGCGATCGCGCCGAGCCTGTCGATGCCGCCGGTGAGCTGCCCGATCGCGAGCACGGTCGCCGTCGTGAACGCGGCCATCGCGATTCCCGCCCGAATGAGTGCGACGAGCGTCTCGCGGCGCTTGGCGTTCGCGATCTTGCCTGTTTCCTCGACAGCACGGTGGCGGCGGTCGTGCCACCCGAGGAATCGACGCGCGATCCGGCCACTTGCCCGCGCGACGAGCCAGGCCAGGACGAACAGGGCGGCGATGACGACGATCTTCCCGAGCGGTGGGAAGAGCGGCGTCTGGTCATTCAGGATGTTGATGATCGGATCAAGCACGAGGGGAAGCCCATACTGTTACGAGGTACGGGCAAATTCAGCCTAGCAAGAGGCTCCGGGATGTTACGAACTGCCTGGTTAAGGCAGCGTTACGGGGTGGGATGAAGCCAGCCGCTCCAGGCGTTCTCGTAGTGCGCCTGGGGGCGCGCTCCCACGATGGACGACTGCGGCTCGCCGTCGGCGAAGAGCATCACCGTGGGAATCGAAAGGACGTTGTAGCGCGCGCCGGTCGCCGGGCTCTCGTCGATGTTCAGCTTGACGAACCCGACGTGCTCACCGTGGTCGGCAGCCAGGGCCTCCATGATCGGGCCGATCGCCCTGCAGGGCCCGCACCACGGAGCCCAGAAGTCGACGGCGACCGGCCGGCCAGCCTGGAGCACGTCCCTCTCGAACGTCTCGTCGGTGACTTCCTCGATCCCGGCCATGGGCCGCCGAGTATACGTCTGGGTCACAGGCGTCCAGTGAGCGCCGCGACTCTGAGCGCGGGCACCTTCCAGATGGCCTCGAGGACGATCGAGCCGCTCATCTTCGAGCCCCCTACCTCACGGTCTGCGAAGACGATCGGGACCTCCACGACGCGCTGGCCGGCCCTGATGGCCCGGTACGTGGTCTCGATCTGAAACGCATAGCCCTTCGAGGAGACGCGCCCGCGATCGATGGCCTCCAGGGCTGAGCGCCGGTAGCACTTGAACCCCCCGGTCAGGTCGTGGACACGAAGACCGAGGAGGATCTGCGCGTACAGCGAGCCGAGCCGGCTGATCGTGCGGCGTGTTGCGCCCCAGTTGCGGGTGCCGCCGCCGTCGACGTAGCGGGAGCCGAGCACGACGTCGGCCGCGTCGGCGGCGGCTACCAGGCGCGCCACGTCGGCCGGGTCGTGGGAGAAGTCGCAGTCCATGGTCAGGATCAGCCGCGCTCCTTCCTCCAGTGCGACGCCGAAGCCTGCCAGGTAGGCGGGGCCGAGCCCCTCCTTCACCGGACGATGGAGCACCTCGACGTACGGCAGCTCTCTCGCAAGTCGGTCCGCGATCTCGCCGGTTCCATCGGGTGACGCGTCGTCGATCACGAGCACACGACCGTCGAGCTCGTGCTGCGTGAAGACGCGTCCGAGCGCACGCACCATTCGCTCCACGTTGTCGCGCTCGTTGAAGGTGGGGAGGCAGACGACCAGCATCTGCATATCATCGCGCTCAGATGAGTCAGGCATTGCCACGTAACGACGATCTCGCCGCGAGCTTCGAGCTTCTCGCCGACCTCCTCGAGCTCGACGGCGCCGACGCATTTCGTCTGCTTGCCTACCGTCGCGCTGCGACCCGGATCCGTGAGTCCGCCGTTCCGGTGGCGCAGCTTGCTCTCGAGGGCAAGGCGACACGGCTTGCCGGGATCGGCGGGACGATAGAGAGCAAGATCGTGGAGCTGTCGCAGACCGGCGACCTTCAGGCGCTCGCCAAGCTCCGCGATCGGATCCCGCCCGGCCTGGTCGAAGTGATGCACGTGCCCGGCCTCGGCCCGAAGACGACCCGCAGGCTGTGGCAGGAGCTCGGGATCTCGAACGTCGAGGAGCTGCGCGCCGCTGCCGAGGGTGAGCGCCTGCGCGACCTTCCGGGCCTCGGGGCGAAGACCGAGGAGCGCGTGCTTCAGGCGCTGACGGCGCCGGCCGGCAAGGCGACGGCGACGGGCCGGGCTCTTCTCGGTCGGGCGCTTCCGTTCGTCGAGTCGGTGGTGCGCGAGCTCCAGGCGCATCCGGCCGCGGACCGGGTGTCGGAGGCCGGCAGCGTTCGCCGGCGAACCGAGACGGTGCGAGACCTCGATGTCATCGCGACCGCGACCGACGCGACAGCGCTGATCGAGCACTTCACGGCGCTCCCCTGGGTCGCCGAGGTCGTGGCCAAGGGAGGGACGAAGGCGACGGTCGTGTCGCACGACGGGCTTCGCTTCGACCTGCGCGTCGTTCCACCCGAGTGCTACGGGAACCTGCTGCAGCACTTCACGGGGTCGAAAGAGCACAACGTCGCTCTCCGAGAGGACGCGGTTCGCAAAGGGCTCTCCGTCTCGGAGTACGGCGTCGAGACCGTTGACGGTGGGGATATCGCGAAGATGGCGACCGAGGAGGAGCTCTACGCGTACCTCGGGTATGCCTGGATCCCGCCGGAGCTTCGCGAGAACGGCGGCGAGCTCGAGGCTGCGCGCGCGGAGAGCCTCCCGGTTCTCGTCGAGCGCGCGGAAGTTGCCGGCGACCTCCACACGCATACGGACTGGTCCGATGGGAAGGCGACGCTCGAGGAGATGGTCGAAGCCGCTCGGGCCCGCGGCTACCGCTACTACGCCATCTGCGACCACGCCAAGCGGCTGCGAGATGGCCGAATCGACCGCCAGACCCTGGAGATTGCGGCCCTGAATCGCGATCTGGCGGACATCGAGTTGCTCTCGGGCGTCGAGGTGGATATCCGGGGCGACGGCTCGCTCGATCTTCCCGACGATGTCCTCGCGGCTCGTGACTGGGTCGTTGCCTCCATTCACTCCGGCTTCCGGGATCCGCCGGAGTCGATCACGAGCCGGATTCTCGCCGCGATCGAGCACCCTCACGTCGACTGCATCGGCCATCTGACGGGACGGAAGATCAACCGCCGCGCCGCCTGCGACGTCGACCTTCCGCGGATCTTCGAGCGAGCCGCTGCGACGGGAACGTGCCTCGAGGTCAACGGTCAGCCCGATCGGCTCGATCTCCGCGACTCCCACGCGCGCGCCGCGGCCGAGGCCGGCGTCCGGATCGTGCTCTCGAGCGATGCTCACTCGACCGCGGCGCTCGACTACATGGATCTCGCGGTTGCGCAGGCTCGGCGTGCCTGGCTCACGTCGGCGCAGGTCGTCAACACGCACGATTGGGACGAGGTCAAGGCGATGATGGCTCGGTGAGCGACTTCCGCCGGGACGGTGCGGCGACGCTCGAATGGCTCGCGCGATATCTCGAGCGGGTCGAGGAGCTTCCGGTGCTCGCGCGAGTCGAGCCGGGTGATATCCGGGCAGCCCTTCCGGCGTCTCCCCCGGACGAAGGCGAGCCGTTCGAGGCGGTGCTCCGCGACGTCGACGAGATCCTGCTCCCGGGAATGACGAACTGGCAGCATCCGCGCTTCCTCGCGTACTTCGGGACGACCGGGTCCGAGCCCGGGATCCTCGCCGAGCTGCTCGCGGCCGGGCTCAATCAGGTCGCCTTCCTCTGGAGGACATCTCCGGCGGCGACCGAGCTCGAGCTGCACGTGATGTGCTGGCTCGCAGAGCTACTCGGGCTTCCTGCCGGATGGCATGGCCACATCGAAGACAGCGCCTCGACGTCGACCCTCGCAGCGCTCATCGCTGCACGACACCACACCGGCCGGAACGCGGTGGTCTGCTCCGAGGAAGCGCATTCGTCCGTCGAGAAGGCTGCGAAGCTCCTCGATCTGGAGTGCCGCAAAGTCGCGACCGACGCGGCGTTTCGCATGCGCACCGACGTGCTCGCCGACGAGATCGGCGCCGGTGACGTGGCCTGTGTCGTCGCGACTGTCGGCACGACCTCGCAGACGGCGGTCGATCCGGTGCCGGAGATCGCGGACCTGTGCGAGCAGTCCGGGGCATGGCTTCACGTCGATGCGGCGTACGCAGGGGCGTCGTGGGTCTGCCCGGAGCTTCGCTGGTCGCAGGCCGGGGTCGAGCGGGCCGACTCACTGGTCGTCAACCCCCACAAATGGCTCTTCGTCCCCGTCGACTGCTCGGCTCTGTGGACTCGCCGCCCGGAGGTCTTTCGGCAGACCTTCAGCCTCACGCCGGAGTACCTGCGAACGAGCGATGTGACGGACAGCCTCTCGGACTACGGCCCGGCGCTCGGACGCCGCTTTCGCTCGCTCAAGCTCTGGGCTGTGATCCGTTGCTACGGGCGGGAGGGGCTCCAGCGGGTGATTCGCGAGCACGTCCGCCTCGGACAGCTCTTCGCATCCTGGGTCGAGCAGGAGCCCGGGTGGGAGGTCTGCGCCCCGCATCCCTTCTCCGTCGTGTGCTTTCGGTACGACGCGAGCGACGAGGAGAACGAGCGCATTCTCGAGCGGGCGAATGCGACGGGCGATCTCTTCATCTCCCATACCCGTCTCGACGGAAGGTACGTGCTGCGGCTCGCCATCGGGAATGGGCGGACAACCGAAGCCGACGTGGCGCGGGCCTGGGACGTCATCAAGGCGGAAGCAGCCAAGGGCTAGGAGCTCAGAGCTTCGCCGACGGCGTCGTGGAGCGCGACCCGGTAGCGCCAGAGCGCCCGTCCGGTTGCGAGCAGTCGTTTCCTGATCGGTCCTGACAGCTCCTCGAGTGTTCCCCAACGGGCGGCCGATATCTCATGTGTATCGACGGGGTCGAGCTCGACCGCCTCCGTGCTAGCCGCGAACACGTGAGTCTCCCAGGGAATCGTCACGTTCCCGTGGGTGAAGACCGCCTTCGTGCGTACCAGGTACTGCGTCAGCTCGATCTCCACGCCGAGCTCTTCGTACGCCTCGCGCTTCGCTCCCGTCTCGAGCGGCTCGCCTGGCTTGAGCCCACCGCCCGGTGGCCGCCACAGCCCGGGCTCGTAATGCGGCTTGCGAATCAGCGCCAGCCGTTCGTCGTTCAGGACGAAGAACGTCACGTCGTGGTGGCGCCCCTTGCGCGTGCTGTGAAGGACGAGGTCGCGCTCCTCCTCGGAGATCTCGAGCTGCAGCTCGAGCATCTCCGGCGTTCCGTACGACGCTCGAACGGGGGCGAGAAGCTCCTCGTCGACCCACATCAGAGCGCCCTCAGGATCTCGAGCAGCCCGGCCGGTCCCGCGACCGCGATGTCGGCCGCAGCGAGCAGAGTAGGGTCGGTCTCTTCCGAGGTGACGGCAATCCGGACGGCGTGGTCGAGACCGGCGTCGGTCAGTCCTCGAAAGGCGTCGAGGTCGGTCGTATCGTCGCCGGCGTACAGCCCGAGCCGTGCGCCCGATTCGCGGATCAGGGAGCGGACGGCCGTGCCCTTGTCGGCGTCGACCCTGGGCCGGATCTCGAGCACCTTGCGGCCCCACCGCGCCTCGAGGCCTGCGGCCTCGGCTCGATCTGCGATGCCGCGAAGCGTCGCCAGCGCGGCCTGCTCGTCCGGAGCTTCACGGAAGTGAAGCGAGAGCGAGAGCGTCTTGTCCTCGACGGGCCAGCACCCCCCGATCTCTGTCCGGAACGAGGAGATCGTCGCTTCGATCTCCGATGCCGCGGGACTCAGCTCCAGCCCGTGGTTTCCGATTGCGCGCACGCCGAGCACACCGACGAGCGCTGCCGCTTCTTCACCCGGCCGCCCGCTGACACAGGCCACCAGCAGGTACCGGCTCACGAGCCGGCTGAGCTCGGCGCGCGTCGCGGCGGGTACCGCAGCAAGCTCGGGTCGTGGCGCGATCGGGGCGAGCGTGCCGTCGACGTCCAGGATGAGCGCAGCCCGTTCGGGAGCGGCGGCGATCGGGGCGAGAAGAGCGGCCGAACCCACCCTCCTACAATACGGCCGTGCCCGCCGCGAGGTCTTCAACCCTTGCGTTCGCGGCAATCGGGCTCACCGCAGGCCTCTTCAGCGCACTCCTCGGCGTCGGCGGCGGGCTAGTCATCGTCCCCATGCTCATCATGCTCTGCGCGTTCGCCGCGAGACCTGCCACGGGTACCTCTCTCGGGGCGATCGGCCTCACGGCGTTCTTCGGAGCTGTTGCCTACGGAATTCTCGGCCGGGTCCACTGGGGCGAAGCGGCGCTGATCGGCCTCCCGGCAGTCGCCGGCGTGCTCGCCGGCACGTGGCTTCAGCAGCGCGTCCCGAGTCGCACGCTCGTCCTCCTCTTCGCAGCGTTCCTCGTCGTGATCGCGGTGCGGATCCTCCTCCAATGACTGTCGATCTTCTCGAGACCGTGATGGCCGGGCTTGCGGCGGGCGCGCTTGCCGGATTGTTCGGCGTCGGGGGAGGCATCCTCTTCGTGCCCGCGCTCGTCATCGTCGGGGACCTCAGTCAGCTCGACGCGACTGCGACGTCGCTTGCTGCGATGCTCCCCGTCGTGGTCGTCGGGGCGTGGCGCCAGAGCCGCTACGGCAACGTCAGGTGGCGGCCGGCGATCCTGATCGGTCTCTTCTCCGCGGCCGGCGTCGTGGGCGGAACGGCTCTTGCGGAGGTGCTTTCGGAGGACGTCCTGCGCGTTCTCTTCGCGGTTCTCCTGATCGGTACCGCACTACGACTTGTCTGGTCTCAGGTTCGCCCAGGAGCGCCCGGAAGCCGGTTCGAGGAGACCTGATATACGGTGTACGATCCTGGCCCTGCAACCGGCGGAGGACGACCGTGAGCGAGCGAATCATCATCCGGAACGGCATCGTCGTGACGCTCAACGAGGCAGACGACGTGCACTTCGGAGGGACGGTCGTCATCGACGGCGACCGGATCGTCGAGGTCGGCGAGGACGTCACGGCGACGACGGACGGGGCTCGGGTGATCGATGCGACCGACCGGATCGTGATGCCCGGTCTCGTCGACTTCCACTACCACACAGCACTCATGAAGGGGTGGAGCGATCACCTCCCGCTGTGGGAATACCTCCAGACGTGCTGGTACCCGATGATTCGCGCGGTCAGTCCGGAGGACGCCTACTGGGCGGCGCTGGCGAGCTACAGCGAGTCGATCAAGTGCGGCGTGACCGCGGTGAACGACATGTGGCGGCAACTCGAGGCGCTTGCCGACGCTGCCGAGAAGATCGGCATCCGCGCCGTGCTCTCGAACGACGTGGCGACGGACGAGCACAACCTCGACACGCTCGCCGACAACGAGAAGGCGTTCAGGGAGAAGAACGGTGCCGCGAACGGCCGCGTGAAGATCCTGGTCGGCATCGAGTGGCTGCCGCTCGCGTCCGAGCAGCTGCTCCGGGAAGCCCGCGCGCTGGCGGACGATCTCGGCACGGGTGTCCACATCCATCTGAACGAGTCTCTCTCGGAGGTCGAGATCTCGAAGGAGATGTTCGGCCGGCGCCCTGCGGAGGTCTACTACGACAACGGGATTCTCGGGCCGGACTGCATCGCTGCGCACTGCGTCTGGCTCTCGGATGCCGAGATCGCGCTTCTCCGCGAGACGCACACGCAGGTCTCGCACAACCCGAGCTCGAACGCGAAGCTCGGCAACGGCATCGCCCGCCTTCCGGAGCTCCTCGCGGCCGGCCTCAACGTCGGGCTCGGGCACGACGCGGCCGAGTGCAACAACAGCCGTGACATGTTCGAGGTGATGAAGTTTGCGTCACTCCTCCATCGCGCTGCACGTGTCGACGCGAGCCTCGGTCAGGCACCCGACATCGTTCGCATGGCGTGCAAGAACGGCAATGCCGGGCTCGGGATCGATGCCGGGGAGCTCTCGCCCGGCAAGAAGGCGGACCTGATCCTCCTGGACACGCAGAGCCAGATGTTCACGCCGCTCATGCCAGGCTCGAAAGATCACGTCTTCTCGCATCTCGTGTTCGCGGCGAACGGAAGCTGCGTCGAGACGGTCGTGATCGACGGTCAGGTGGTCTACGAGGATCGCGAGTTCACGACCATCGACGAGCAGGAAGTTCTCGCGCAGGCAAACCGCGCGTTCAGGGAGGTCGTCGAGCGGATGGACGTTCCCGACCTCGAGTCCGTGACGAGAAGCTGAGCCGGTGCGGGGTGGGGCCGAACCATGGCCCCACCCTCGCAGCCGCTGCTAGCAGCCGTCTCCGTAGTCGTTCGTCGCGACGTCGGCGACGTCGATCGGCGCCTTGAGGAGCTCGTTGTCGGACATCCAGGTGCCGTAGGTCGCCCAGTTGTCGAGATTGAGGCAACCGATGGCCGTTCCATCGGCCGGCGTCAGCAGGTCGATCGTCGCCGGGACGCTCTCGCGCCAGGAACTCCTTCGTGTAGTCCTTGCTCGCCAGTCCTGTTCCATGATGTCGGTCGCGCCTTCCGGGTCGGCGACTGCCGCCTCGGTACCCTGCGACCATTCCGGCGAGAAACCGCCTAACGGCGTCCGCATAGGCGGGATCTGAGGCGAGCCGATCCTTGTTCGCGACGATCACGAGCTCGTCGAAGGTCGGGACGCCGATGTCCTCGAGCGGGATGATGTTCGGCTGCTCGCCGGTCTCCATCGCGATCTGAACGCCTCCACGTTCCGGTAGCCGCCGATGATGGCGTCGACCTTCTTCGAGAGCAGGGCCGGTCACGAGGTTGAAGCCGACATTCACGACCTTCACGTCCCTCAGGGCTAGGCCCTCCGTCTTCTGCATCGTCGTGACGATCGCGTCGTCGGACGGGAGACCGGCGTATCCCGATCTTCGCACCCGGAGATCGTCTCGGCCCCGTCACCGGTGGAGCCGGCGAGGGAGATCATCGAGTTCAGCGGGTTCGGGATGAGTGAGCCGACGGTGATGACCGGCAGGCTCTTCTCGGCCGGCGAAGAACATTTCGGACTCGTAGTAGATCGGCGAGGTCGAACTTGTTCGTCGCCACGAGCTTCAGCCCAGCCGAGGGATCGGACGGCGTCTTCATCTCGACGTCGAGATTCTGATCGTCCAGTAGCCCTTGTCCTGCGCGTAGTAGAGAGCGACGTGGTCTGGATTGGGGAACCAGTCGAGCGCGAGTTTGAGGTTTGCCTGCTCCGGCGCAGCCGTCTCGGTGGTCGGTGTCGCACCGGTGTCGGTTGCCGCCGGCGCTCTCGGTGCTCGGTGGGCCCGGCGGTCGCTGCTGCGGCTTGTCTGCGCTGCTCGAATCGTTGCCTCCGCCGCACCCGGCGGCGGCGAGTGCGAGCAGCCCGCCGCCAGTGCGAGGAGGAGCCAGCGTGGCTTCGCGAGACGGGATCTCATGGGTGGTCTCCTTTCGTCGTGGCGCGTGATGCAGCATCGGGTGGCATGAACGGCTCATGCCTTGGCCCAGGGGATCGTGAGGCGTTCGAGGAGCGTGACGAGGAGAAAGAGCGCGACCGCGATCAGCGTGACGATGAGCACGGCGGCGAACACGCGCGGCGTGTCGAGCTGTCCCTGAGCCAGGAGCATCTGGTAGCCGAGCCCGGCTTCGGAGCCCGCCCACTCGCCGAAGACTGCACCGATCGCTGCGTACGTGGCGGCGATCCGGGTCCCGGAGAAGATCAAGCGGCAGCGCAGACGGGAACTCGACGCGACGGAAGATGGACATCCTCGACGCATCGAGGGTGAGCATCATCCGGATGTACTCGCGGTCGACCGAGCCGAGGCCGTCGACCGTGTTGACGACGATCGGGAAGAAGCAGAACAGCGCGATGATCGCGAGCTTTGGGCCGATGCCGAAACCCATGACGAGCACGAGCACCGGAGCGAGGACGACTGTCGGGATGCTCTGGGAGGCGATCAGAATCGGGTAAACGGATCGCCGCAAGGATTCCGGAGAGGTGCAAGCGCGATGCCGATCCCGAGACCGGCCGCGACCGCGATCAGGAAGCCGTAGATGACTTCCCTGAGGGTCACCCACGTGTCCGATGCGAGCCCTCCCGCGTTGTCGACGAGCGTGCTGACGATGAGCGACGGCGTGGGCCAGAGATAGTCCGGCACGTCGAGGACGCGGCACAGCAGCTCCCAGAGCGCCGATCGCGAGTGACGACGAGCAGGATCGGCGGTCCGTAGGCCTTGAGGACGTGACGGGCGCGACCTCGCTGTCGCGAACCTGCGCTTGCTGGGCGACGCCGAGCTCTCGGGGCTTCTTCTCGGCCGTCAGCACTCGAGCGCCTCCAGAGCCTGCTCCTTCAACGCGCCGAACTCGGCGGACGTGACGATCTCGCGTCGCGGCACGTGGCGCGGGAAGTTCGTCTCGAAGTGCTGGACGATCCGCCCTGGTCGCGCGGAGAAGACCACTACGTGGTGCGTGAGGAGGAGCGCCTCGTCGACGTCGTGCGTGACGAGGAGCGCAGTCTTCGGCTCCTCCTCGAGGGCACCAAGGAGCCACTCCTGCATCTGGGCGCGCGTGATGGAGTCGAGCGCTGCGAAGGGCTCATCGAGGAGCAGCACATCCTTCTCGGACATGAGCGTGCGGAGGAACGCAACCCGCTGGCGCATTCCGCCCGAGAGCTCGTTCGGTGTCCGCCCCTCGAACTCACCGAGGCCGAACCGTTCGAACAGCGGCCGCGCCCGCTCCCGGGCGGCCTTGCGGGAGACGCCGCGGTTCTCGAGTGCTAGACACGCGTTGTCGAGGGCCGTCCGCCAGGGCAGGAGCATGTCCTTCTGTGGCATGAGGACACAACGGGCCAGTCGTTCACGCGGTGTCATCGCCGTTCCGATCGAGATGGTTCCCTCGTCGGGCTCCAGGAGTCCCGCGATATCGGAAAGGAGGGTCGACTTCCCGCAGCCGCTCGGGCCGACGATCCCGAGACGCGTATGCGGCGAGATCGAGAGGTCGATTCCGTCGAGCGCGACGACGTCGCCGAACGTCTGCCGCACACCCTGGATCTCGATGCTCGCCTTCGCTTCTTCCCGCTCGTGCATCCGGGCATCGCTCGGCGTCGCGAGCTGGCGCTCACCTGCCATGGCATTGAGATACGACGGACTGAGACACCGGCTGGTTAGCGAACACCCTCGACGGACACCGTTGATATATGAGATACGGCCGCGCTACGCTAGACCGTTCCTCGCGACATGTCAACGAACCATGCGCCGCCGTCAAGAGCGCGCGGGAGGGGATGACACGGTGACGACTGCGCTCTGCTGGGACGATCGCTTCGCGACTCACGACATGGGGCGTGGCGCGATATACCTGCCCATCGACGGCCTCATCGAGGACGATCTTCACGTCGACAACACGGCCCGGATCTCGCGCACTCGGAATCTCATCACGAAGGCCGGGCTCGACTCGGTTCTGCGGATCGTGGAGCCTCGGATGGCGACCGTCGAGGAGCTGACGCGTGTGCACTCCCACGAGCACGTGCAACAGATGGAGGCCGTCTCAGCGGCAGGAGGCGGTGATGCCGGTGGCGGGTACACGCCGATGGACGGCCGCTCGTACGACCTTGCGCTCCTGAGTGCTGGCTCGGCCCTGACTGCAATGGAGCTCGTCATGAACGGCGAGGTTGCGACCGCGCACGCGATGCTCCGTCGTTCGGGCCACCATGCGTGGCGGGACTCGGGCTACGGCTTCTGCATCTTCAACAACTGCGCCGTCGTCGCGAAGGCCGCGCAGGAGCAGTTCGGGCTCAGCCGCGTCGCGGTCGTCGACATCGACGCGCATCACGGCAACGGCACCGAATGGATCTTCGCCGAGGATCCGAGCGTTCTCACCGTCTCGATCCACCAGGATCGGAGCTTCCCGTCCGACTCCGGCTTCACGAAGGATGTGGGGCAGGGCGATGGGCTGGGAACGAACGTCAACGTCAACCTCCCGGCGGGCACGGGGGATCCGGGATATCTCTACGCGCTCGACCGGATCGTGCTGCCGGCGCTCACCAGCTTCGAGCCGGAGCTCCTCGTCATTGCCTGCGGTGTCGATGCGAGCCTGTTCGATCCGCTCTCGCGCCTGGGAGTCACCGCCGCCGGCTTTGCCTCGATCGCCGAGCGCCTGCTCGCGGCTGCCTCGGAGACGTGCGAGGGGCGCGTCGTCTCGGTGCAGGAGGGCGGGTACAGCCATGTCTACGCCCCGTTCTGCTGGCTGGCGGTGATCGAGACGCTCGCGCGGCTTTCCACCCGCAGCGACGACCCCTATGAGATGTTCATCGCGGGCCAGCCGGTCTGCCGCGAGTTCCCCGACTGGCAGCGGGAGGCGATCGACGAGCAGGCGAGCGCCCTGGGTCGGCACTTCTCTCTCTGATCGCGTCAGGCCGGCTCGAGCGAGTCGTGCTCGATCGAATGGATGTGCCGTGCGGTTGCCGTCGCCGCCTCCTCCTCGTCGCCGTTCCTGATCGCCGCGACGATCGCTTCGTGCTCGGCGATCGATCGCTCTTCCCTACCGGGAGCCCTGAGCGACGTCTTGCCGATCACGAGCAGCACGCTTCGCAGGTCGACGAGCAGCTTGAGCATGCGGCTGTTCCCGCAGGCCTCGGCGAGGATGTCGGAGAAGGCAGTCAGGCTGTCGAGCACGCGCGGCGTGTCTCCGGTCGCGAGCGCAGTCCTGCTCTCGGCTACCGACGACTCGAGGGCTTTGAGGACGCCCGCCGGACGGTGTGCGGCAAGGTCGCGGGCGATCTGGCATTCGATCAGCAGCCGCAGCTCGAGGATCTCGCGGATGTCCGTCGCCGAGGGCTCGAGCACCCGTGCCCCGCGATACGGCTCGATCTCGACAAGGCCGTCGCGCTGAAGGCGGATCAGCGCCTCGCGAACGGGTGTCTTCGAGACTCCGAGGTCAGCGGCGATCCGGGCCTCGACGAGTTGCTCGCCGGGTCGTAGCGCACCGGACACGATCTCGTCGCGCACGCGCTCGTATACACGGCGCTCGAGCTGGGCCGGCAGGATCTTCTCGCGAGCTTCGATTGCCATCAGCGGTCGTACATCGTATCTCGGCCGCCCGGAGGCTCAGGGCGAGCCGCTTGACGCTCCCAGCTCCGGCGGCCTAGACTCACGACGCTCATATCTCATATCTGATCCAGTTGTCCATCACCCCGACACCCGCGCAACTCGAAGCCGTCACGGAGCTCGTCGACGCGGCGGATGCCGTAGCACTGACACAGGAGATCGTTCGTATCCCGAGCGTCCAGGGCGAGGAGGGCGAGCTCGCGCACGCGCTTCTCGCCCGCATGAAGGGCATGGGCTTCGACGACGTCTATCTCCAGGACGCGCTTCCGAACCGCCCGAATGTCGTGGGTGTCGTCGAGTCGGGTCGGCCGGGCCCGACGCTCGTGCTGACGGGACACATCGACACGAAGCCCGTGTGCATCGGCTGGACGGACGATCCCTACTCGGGCAGGCTCGAGGATGGGAGGCTTCACGGCCACGCCGTCATGGACATGAAGGCCGGCGTTGCGGGCGTCGTCGAGGCCGCCGCGGCAATGGCCCGGCGATCGCTCGGCGTGGCGGGGTCGGATTCTGGTTGCCGCCGTCGCCGATCACATGGGCCAGCAGCAGGGGGCGATCCGGTTCTTCGAAGATCACGCTGCCGACTACTCGCTGCTCGCGGAGCTCACGGACCTGAACATCTACCTCGGCCACCGAGGCCGCCTCTACTGGGACATCACGTCGATCGGCAAGGCCGCCCACACGTGCCATCGTCACCTCGCCGTCAACGCGATCGCGAAGATGGTGCCGCTGATCGAGGAGGTCGAGGCCCTTCGGTACATGCCCGAGCTCCCGGACTGGGTCGCCGAGCTGTTCGGGCCCGAGCTCTACACCGCCGTGGGTCGGATCTACGGCGGTCTCCCGCCGGGAGGCCCATCCATGATCCCGGACGAGTGCACGATTCGGGTCGATTCGCGCCCCCAGCCCGGTGTCGAGGAGTCCGAGGTGGAGGCGCTGATTCTCGGCGCCGTCGAGCGGGCGCTGGCCCGCGATCCGGAAGCCCGATACGACGTCGTGCTCGCCGATCGCAAGCGTCCCCACCTGATCGAGCGAGACCATCCGCTCACGGTCGCACTCGACCAGGCGTATCGCTCGGTCACCGGCGAGGTCCCGGAGTACGGCGCCGGATCCTGGCTGGCCGACACAGCGAGCACCGGGCACCACTGCCCGACCGTGATCTTCGGTCCAGGGCGCGAGCCCGTCTACATGCCGAACGAGTGGCTCGACATCGCGGACATCGAGGTTGCGGCGAAGGTGAACACGGCGATGGCGGCAATCCTGCTGGCACCGGAATGACCGCCGCCCGGCTCGAGTGCCTCGCGGCGCTGCGGGTTCTCGCGGCGACCTGCGGAGGCGTCAAGCCGGGCGAGCGAAGCCTGATCGTCACCGACTCTGCGGCCGATCAGGCGATCGTGAGCGCGATGGCGGACACGCTCGGGGCTCTCGGCCTCGACGTCGCGATCGTCTCGTCGGCCCCTGCAGAGCTTCCCGGCGACGATCCGCCGGGCCCCGTGAGCGCTGCGATGCTCGAAGCTGACGTGATCTTCGAGCTCACCTCGGTCTTCATCGGCTCGTGCTCGGCCCGCCGCCGCGCGTGCGAGCAGGGAGCGCGATACCTCACCGTCCCCGGCCTTACCTGGACGACGCTCCGTCCACACGGCCCGTTCGCGGCCGATTTCACGGCGATCGGGGAACGGGCGCGGCTCCTTGCGGAGCGGCTCGACGCGGCGACGGAGTTCCATCTGACCGGACCCTCCGGCACCGATCTCCGGGGAAGCTTCGACGGTCGACGCGGCAGGCCGCTCTGGGGGATGGCCGACCAGCCGGGCGGCTACGCAGCTCCACCCGACATCGAGGTCGGGGCAAGCCCTGTCGAGGGATCCGCCGAAGGCGTGGTCGTCGTCGACGGGTCGCTGCTCTTCCTCGGGCCGGATCAGCTCGGGAGCCCGGTGGAGCTGCGGTTCGAGAGTGGCCGCCTTGTCGATCTGGCCGGCCCCGAGTCGTGGCGGCTTGCCGATGCGCTCGAGCGCTCGGCCGACGAACGGATGTGGAATCTCGCCGAGGTCTCGATCGGCCTCAACCCGTACTCGCGTCCCGGTGGCTCGGCTCTCGAGCTCGAGGGCATCGTGGGCGGCGCGCACGTTGCGGTGGGGAACAACGTCGCCTACGGGGGATCGGTCGACGCGCGCTCACACATCGACTGCGCGCTCCTACAGGCCAGCCTCGCGCTCGACGGCACGCCGCTCCATCCCGTCTGACGTGGCTGGGGTGTCGACCGACTCGCTGATCGCCGATCTGCTCGAGTTGGCTTCGATCCCGGCGCCGACGTTCGCTGAGAGTGCGCGCATCGACTGGCTCGAGCGCCGCCTCGGCGCCGCGCCCGGCCGTCGGTACCGCGACGGCGTCGGCAACCTCGTCTGGCGGTGGGGGGAAGGACGGCCGAAGCTGCTCGTCGCCGCCCACGTCGACACGGTGTTCCCGGAGGGGACGGAGCTCCGCTTCGAGCGAGACGGGCCGTGGCTCGTCGGGCCGGGCATCGGCGACAACGCGGCTGCCGTGGTGGTCGCAATGCATGTCGTGTGTGAGTTGCTCGGCACGTACAACCTCACGCCTGGCGCGCTCGTCTTCACCGTTGGCGAGGAGGGTCTCGGCAACCTCTGCGGGATCACGGCAGCCTGTGGCGAGCTCGAGCCCGAGGCAGTGCTCGCGCTCGAGGGCCACGGCCTGCACCACATGATCGTCGACGCAGTTGGAAGCATCCGCGCCCGCATTCGCATCACCGGGCCCGGAGGGCACTCTTGGGTCGACCGCGGACGTCCGAGTGCGATCCACGCGCTGCTCGAGCTCGGCGCGGCGCTTGCGGAGAAGTCCTCCGCCGATGTCCCGGTGAACATCGGTCTCGTCTCCGGCGGTCGGTCGATCAACACCATCGCGGACGAGGCCGAGCTCGCCGTCGATGTGCGTGCGCTCGACGAGGAGCCGCTCGAGCGGTTCAGGGCCGGCCTCGACGCGCTCACAGTGCAGCCTCCGCTCAGCATGTCGGTAGAGCTTCTCGGACGCCGTCCCGCGGGCCGGCTCGACCGGAGCGAGCCGCTTCTTCACGCTGTTCGCGCCGTTCGGGCTTCACTCGGGCTCCCCGACGAGCTCGGCCAGGGGTCGACCGACGCAAATGCAGCCCTTGCGCTCGGGATCCCTGCTCTCACGCTCGGCGCCGCTCACGGCTCCGGGATGCATACGCTCGAGGAACGGATCGATGCCGACACGCTCGAGCTAGGCGCTGCTCAGCTCGAGGGCGTTCTCCGCCGGCTTCTCGTTGTCTGACGGTCAGCCGAGCTGCTCGATGATGCGCACGAGCTCATCCGGGCGGTAGCCCTGGCGGCGCGCGAAGTCGAGCAACTCTCGCGTGCGTTCGACGACAGCACCGCGCTCAGGGGTGCCCGTTACCGTCACACCGCGCCCGCGGCGAAATTCGAGCAGCCCCTCGTCGCGTGCGCGGGGGCGGCTTCTCGCCGAACGTCAGCTGGTCGTCGGACGGCTCCCGGATCGCGTTCGTGAGCGGCGAGGGCAACGCCATCTCGACGGTGAGGGCGGACGGTACGGGGTACACGCGCGTCGTGTTCGAGCCCCCGGCCCAGTGGACAGGCCCCATCTGGCCGCTCTGGCAGCCACGAGCCGCTCCCGGCTGACTCGCCGGCACCTTCCTCGGACTGTAACTCCAGCCGCTTGACCCGTCGCTCGTCGCGAGGGTACGCTGGCGCCTCTCGTATCTGATATCTCATCGGTCTGAATCGAGGTGGCGGCGATGGCAACGGCGGTGCTGGACGGGGTTTCCGAGTTCCTCTCCGAGGAGCACGGGCTTCTGATCGGCGGTGAGGAAGTCAGCGCCGCATCGGGCGATCGGTTCGACGTCCTGAACCCTGCGACCGGCGAGGTCATCGCCACCGCGCCGTCCGCCGGCCCGCTCGACGTCGACGACGCTGTTCGCGCGGCGCGCGGCGCGTTTCCGGCCTGGCGAGATCTGCCGCCCGCGCGCCGCGCGGAGCTCCTGTGGAACCTCGGCACCCGGATCGCGGAACTCGCCGACGACTTTGCCCAGATCGAGACGCTGGACAACGGCAAGCCAACTGGTGAGGCGCTCGTCGTCGACGTGCCGCTCTGCTCCGAGCTCTTTCGCTACTACGCGGGCTGGGTGACGAAGATCGAAGGGTCGGTCGGCACGCCCTCCTTCGGGAGCTTCCACACGTACATGCGCCGCGAGCCGATCGGCGTCGTCGGAGCGATCATCCCGTGGAACTTCCCGCTTCTCATGTGCGGCTACAAGCTCGGGCCAGCGCTGGCTGCGGGGAACACGGTCGTTTTGAAACCCGCGGAGCAGACGCCACTCGCGGCCCTGCGCCTCGCAGAGCTGTTCGCCGAGGTCGGCTTTCCGCCCGGGGTCGTCAACATCGTGACCGGTTTCGGGGAGACCGCGGGCGCGCCGCTCGCGTCGCACGCAGGCGTCGACAAGATCACCTTCACCGGCGAGCACACGACGGGCCAGAAGATCGTCGAGGCGGCCAAGGGCAACCTCAAGCGCGTCTCGCTCGAGCTCGGGGGGAAGTCTCCGAGCCTCGTCTTCGCGGACGCCGATCTCGACGCCGCCCTCGCGGGCACACACGGAGCCGTCTTCTTCAACCAGGGCCAGTGCTGCATCGCCGGGGCCCGCGTCTTCGCGCACGAGAGCGTGAAGGAGGAGTTCGCCGAACGGCTGGCCGACCGAGCCCGGGAGATCCGCCTCGGCAGCGGGCTCGATCCCGAGACGGACATGGGTCCGCTCGTCTCGGCCGAGCAGCGCGACCGCGTCAGCGGCTACATCGCGTCGGGTGTCGACGAGGGCGCCACCATCGTCTACGGCGGCGACCGGCCGAGCGGCGAGGGCCTCGCCGGTGGCTACTTCGTGCGCCCGACGGTCTTCACCGACGTCGACCCGGGGATGACGATCATGCGGGAGGAGATCTTCGGCCCGGTTGCGATGGTCGGCTCGTTCTCGGACGAGGACGAGGCCATCGCGTATGCGAACGACACGAACTTCGGTCTGGCGGCCGGAATCTGGACGTGCGACGTCAAGCGTGCGCACCGCGTCGCTGCGAAGGTCGAGGCTGGCACCGTCTGGGTGAACACCTACGGGATGTTCGACGCTGCGATCCCGTACGGGGGCTTCAAGCTATCGGGCTACGGCAAGGAGCTCGGCCGCGAGGCGCTCGAGCAGTACCTGCAGACGAAGACCGTCTGGGTCGACCTTTCGTAGCGTGGGGGAACCCATGGTTCCCCCACGGGCCCCCTCCTTGATTCGTCTCGCGTTTGTCGCGGTGTGGCGTAGCCCGGCAAAGCCGGGCCACGCCGAAGGCCACCATGCCGAGTTGTTGGAACGTGGCTACGACGTCAGGGGCTCCGGCGAGAGGGCACAGATAGCGTGCCCTTCTGCGAGTCGCTCCGCGCTGAGTGCGCCGATCTCTGGGAAGGCCTGCACGAGCACCCGCTCCTTCGCGAGCTGGCGGCCGGAACGCTGCCGCTCGACACGTTCCGCTTCTTCGTCGAGCAGGACCTCCACTTCTTCCTCCCCGATCTCGCACGGGTTGTCGCGCTCGGGGCGGCCACCGCCAGCGACGAGCGCGAGATGCGGCACTTTGCGGAGGAGCTCGTCGCCGTCGTCGATCGAGAGAACGAGAACAACCGGGTACTTCTCGATCGGCTCGTCGCCATGGGCGCGGCCGACCGGGGCGGAGCGACGCGTGGCCGGCCCCGCAACTGTTGCCTACGCCGGGTACATGCTCTCTGTCGCAAGCCGGGGCGGGCCGCTCGAGATCATGACCGCGCTCCTCCCCTGCACCTGGAGCTATGCGGACATCGCGCTCCGGTTGAAGGACGGGATCGTCGCGCACCCCGTGTACTCGGAATGGGTCGCCTTCCTTGCGAGCGATGAGTACGTCGAGCTGATCGCGAGCCGGCGCCGTACTCTCGACGAGCTCGCCGAGCAGACCGACGACGCTCACCGCAGGTGTCTGCTCGACATCTTCAGAATGGCGACACGGCTCGAGCATCATTTCTGGGACATGGCCTATCGCTGCGAGCAGTGGCCAGACGTGAGGGAGGAACGATGAAGGCAGCAGTGCTGGTCGACGGCGGGCGGGTCAGCGTCGAGGACGTCTCGGATCCGGCCGCGGACGGCTGGGCTCTGGTGGAGGCGCGCGCCGCCGGCGTGTGCGGCACGGAGCTCCACTTCCTCGAGGGAATGATTCCGCCGCCGCACGAGCGCTTCATCCTCGGGCACGAGAGCGCAGGTGTCGTCGCCGAGGTGCCTGCCGGTGCGGCGGTCAGCCCGGGCGATCGGGTCGCCGTCTACAACATGGTCGGGTGCGGGCGCTGCACGCCCTGCCGGTCGAGTCGTGAGTCGCTCTGCACCGACCCGGTAGGGCAGCTCGGCTTCTCGCTCGACGGAGGCTTCGCGGATCTGGTGCGGGCTCCTGCGGAGAACCTGATACCTCTGCCGGACTCCGTCAGCTTCGAGACCGCCGCCGTGCTCGCCTGTAGCGGCATGTCGGTGGTTCATGCGTCGCGGCTGGCGGCGATCGGCCTGGGACATACCGTTGTCGTGAACGGCATCGGCGGCGTCGGCCTGATGGCCGTCCAGGTGGCGCTGGCCGCCGGCGCGCGCGTGATCGCAGTCGCCGACTCGGCCGACAAGGCCGGGCTCGCGTCCGACCTGGGCGCCTGGGAGACGATCCTCCTCGAGGGCGGCGAGGGCTACGACCGCCTGCCCGACCTGGTCAAGGCTCTCACCGGCGGCGGTGGAGCCGACCACTACGTCGAGCTCGTCGGAACCGAGCAAACGCTCCAGGCCGGGATCCGCTCCCTTGGACGCGGTGGGAAGCTCGTGATCATCGGGTACACGGGCGATCATCTGAACATCCATCCGATCGAGCTGATCCTCTCGGAGATCCAGGTGATCACGTCTGTCGCTGCATCTCGCCGCGATCTCGAGGCTGCTGTGCGGCTCGCGGCCGACGACAGGTTGCGGGTGACGATCGACACTCGCTATCCGCTCGCCGACATCGGGACGGCGCTCGAACGGCTGAAGGCACGTCAGGTGCGCGGCAGGAACGTCGTCGTGTGGTGATGCGCTACGGCGTCACCCTGCAGGGCGTGTACGAGCCGACCGAATGGGTCGAGCTCGTCAAGTGGATCGAGAGTCTCGGGTTCGACAACCTCTGGATCACCGACTCGTCGATGCATGCCGGCGACTGCTACGTCTACGCGACCCTGGCGCTGCAGGCCACGTCGAGCATCACCGTCGGCACGGCCGTCACGAATCCGCTGACGCGCCATCCTGCTCTCACCGCGAACGCGTTCCGATCGCTCGAGCAGCTCGCTCCGCGGCGGGTCGCCTGCGGGATCGGAGTCGGCGACCGGCCGCTCTACGAGCTCGGCCTGCCGATGGCGAAGCTGCAGACCCTGCGGGACTCGATCGACGTCATGCGCCGGCTGTGGCGCGGCGAGACGGTGGACGGCGAAGTCGGTCGTTGGAAGTTCGTGAGCGGACATCTCCGCTCTCCGGTCGACGAGCCGCCGGTCTACATCTCCGCGAGCCGGCCGCAGGCGCTCGAGCTGACCGGCGAGGTCGCCGACGGCCTCATCCTCCTCGCCGGGCTCTTCCCAGAGGGCCTTGCGTTCGCCCGGGAGCACGTGGCGCGAGGCCGTGCCGTCGGCGGGCGACCGATGTTCGACGAGACGCTCTTCCTCTACGGGGCAATCGCAGACGACGAGGCCGCTGCGGTCGAGTCGGCACGGTCGATCGCCGCGTGGTTCCCGAAGACAGCGCCCGACTATGCGAAGCTCGCGGGGATGAGCGACGAGCTGATCGACTCGGTCAACGCAGCCTACTCGGGTGGTGAGTTCCAGCATGCGAAGGAGGCCGCTCGCATGATTCCCGACGACCTCGTGAAGAAGATCGCGTTCTGCGGCAATCCGGACACCGCTCGAGAGAAGCTCGACTGGCTCCGGGGCGAAGGCGTCGGCGGGATGAGCATCTTCCCACTCGGTCAGGACCGGCGAGACACCATCGCCCGCTTCGCCGAGATCGCGATCGCCTCGCCGTGACGACCTGCGAACGGCTGCGCGCAAGCTGTGCGCCCGTGTGGGAGTCCCTCCGCGCGCATCCGTTCATCCGGGAGCTCGCCGCCGGGACGCTTCCTGCGGAGGCTTTCCGCTTCTACATCGAGCAGAACCTCATGTACCTGCAGGAGTACGCGCGGACGATCGCGATCGGAGCGAGCAAGGCCGAGGATGTCGCGACGATGAGCATGTTCGCCCAGGATCTCGCGAATGTCCTCGACACCGAGATCCCGGAAAACCGCGAGCTTCTGCGGCGCGTCGTCGAGGGCGGAGCCGAGGATCGAGGGGGGTCAGCGCTCATGGCGCCCTCGACCGTCGCCTACACCGGCTACCTGGTCGCGACGGCGGTGAAGGGTGGACCACCCGAGATCATGGCGGCGATCGTCCCGTGTACCTGGAGCTACGGCGACATCGGCTCGTCCCTTCTCGCCGAGGGTCTCGTCCATGACCATCCTGTGTACGCGGAGTGGATCCGCTTCTTCGGTGATCCGGCCTACCGTGGGATCGTCGACCGGATGAAGTCGGACTTCGACGCAATGGTCGAGGGCGCCGACGGAGCCACAGTCGCCAGGCTCTCGGAGATCTTCACGATGAGCACCCGCCTCGAGCTCGCCTTCTGGGACATGGCGTACGGCCTCGTGCAGTGGCCCGACGCCACGCCGTAGCGGTCAGGGTCCGAACCCTCTCGATGCGTCCGCTCCCAGGACGGGCGGAGCCTGGTTCGAACACGATCCCGTGTCGGAGAGCGTCAGCGGTAGCCGGACCGTCGGTACGGGGCCGGCCGCCGCGTGCGTGAGCTCCCCGACCATCGAGAGAATCCGCGCCTGCTCCGACTCGAGCACCTCGTGGAGACGCTGCACCGGGGCGCAGGCCACGCCGGCGGCCTCCAGTCGAGGGGCCCAGTGCTCGTTGGTCTCGGTCTGGAGCACCGCCTCGAGCTCGTCGCGGAGCTCCTCTGCGTTGACGACCCGGTCGGCATTCGTCACGAAGCGCGGGTCGTCGATCAGCCGGTCGAGGCCGAGCTCACGGCACAGGCTTCCCCACGCGTCCCGACCTCCGGTTCCGACGACGACGAGGTAGCCGTCGGCGGTGCGATAGGCCTCGTAGGGGGCGAAGAAGGGGCTCCGAGAGCCCAGCGGGCCGGGCTCCTCGCCGCCAAGAAGGTACGTGACGATGTGCATCGAGAGCCAGCCGAGTGCGCACTCGAGCAGGGACGTCTGCACCTGCTGCCCACGCCCTGTGCGCTCGCGCTGAGCGAGGGCCGCGAGGATCCCGACGACGGCGTACAGCGCGCTGCCGAAGTCGAGCGCGGCGATCGGGATCTTCGCGGGCGCCTGGCCGGGGTGGCCGGTCATCGCCATCAGCCCCGAGAGCGCCTGGATGGTGACGTCGTAGCCGCCTGCGCCCGCCAGCGGTCCTTCCTGGCCGAACGCCGAGATCGAGCAGTAGACGAGCCGAGGATGATCGGCCGAAACCGACGTGTAGTCGAGATCGAACTTCGCGAGCGCCCCGGGTCGCATGTTCTCGACGAGGACGTCCGCCTCGGCGAGCAGCTCGTCGATGCGAGCGCGGTGCGCCGGTTCGCCGAGATCGAGCTCGATCGACCGCTTCCCGCGGTTCAGCGTCAGAAAGCTCGCGCTCTCGCCGTGGACGAACACGGGCCCCTGACTGCGGTAGACATCGCCGCTTCCGGGCCGCTCCACTTTGAGGACGACTGCTCCCAGGTCGGCCAGCACCTGCGTGCAGTACGGGCCGGCGACGTACTGCGTCAGGTCGAGGACCTTCACGCCCTCGAGCGGAAACGAGCCGACCGTCACGCGGCGCGCGGGCCCTCGAGCAGCTCGACGAGGACTCCGCCGGTGGTCGAAGGATGGAGGAAGACCGACGCGCGCCCATCCGACGAGGGCTCGATGCCTCCGGCCGCCTCGATGCCCGACGAACGGAGCCCTTGGAGCACGGCCAGCAGCGGACTCCTCACCTCGAACGCGACGTGGTGCAGGCCCGGCCCCCGTCGCTCGAGGAAGCGCTCGATCGGGCTTCCTGGGCGTGCGGGTGTCAAGAGCTCGAGCTGATCGCCGGGGCCGAAGCGGGCGATCGCGACACCGCTCGGCATCTCCTGCAAGGGGAGATCGGCTGCGCCGAGCGCCCGCGCGAGCGGGTTGCCCGTCGCGACCGGAACCGCGATCCCGACGTGATCGACCGCTACCGCCGGGAGCACGTGCGCCACTAGTGCACCGTCCCGGGAGTCATCTCGCGTTCCGGTGGCTGCAAACCGTCGCCGTGCGGCGTCCTCGGTCGCGCGCGTACTAGACCAGTACGCGCGCTCCCTGCGTCCTTGCCCGGCTCGGTTTTCGCACGCCGGAACATCAAGGGACTTCCGGAACTGAGCACTAGACGATCCGCGAGGCTCGATGGCGTCCGAACACCGTCGCGAGCGCATCGGAGATCTCGCCGACGGTTGCGTAGGCGCGAACGGCGCCGAGAATCGCAGGCATCGTGTTCGTCGCCGGCGACGCCGCGCTCTCCGAGACAGACGCCAGGGCGGCAGCGACGGCGGCTTGATCACGGGAAGCCCGGATCTCGGCCAGCCGGGAGAGCTGTCTATCGCGCACCTGCTCGGAGATCGCGAGGATCTCGACAGGCTGTTCCTCGGCGTCGTCGCCCACGAAGCGGTTCACCCCGACCACGACGCGCTCACCGCTCTCGATCTCTGCCTGCTGGCGGTACGCAGCCTCGGCGATCGCAAGCTCGAGATCGCCGTTCTCGATACCCTCGAGCACGCCCTCGCGCTCCACCTCGTCGAGAAGCCGAGCAGCCCGCTCCTCGAGCTCGTTCGTCAGCGACTCGAGGTAGTACGAGCCGCCGAGAGGATCGGCGGTACGCGTCACGCCGCTTTCGTACGCGACGATCTGTTGCGTACGGAGCGCGAGGAGCGCTGCCTCCTCGGTGGGAAGTGCGAGCGCCTCGTCCCAGCCCATCGTGTGCACGGCCTGGGCTCCCGAGAGGACGATGGCCAGCGTCTGCAGGGTGGTGCGGACGACGTTGTTGAGAGGCTCGACACCGGTCAGGGTCGTTCCGTCGCCCCCCGAGAACAGGCGGAGTGTCCAGGAGCGCGGGTCACGCGCGCCGAAGCGGTCGCGCATGATGCGCGCCCAGAGGCGCCTGGCTGCCCGATGCTTCGCGACCTCTTCGAAGAAGTCGCGCATTGTCGAGATGTTGAAGGAGAAGCGGCCGGCGAACGCATCGACGTCGAGGCCTCGCTCGACCAGCGCGGCGACGTAGGCCGAGGCGTTCGCGAGCGTGAACGCGATCTCCTGGGTAGCGTCGCAACCTGCCTGGCGCAGGTGGTAGCCGCAAACCGAGATCGGATTGAACGCGGGCAGCGTGCGGATT
This sequence comes from uncultured Thermoleophilia bacterium, assembly GCA_963710975.1. Lineage (GTDB taxonomy): Bacteria > Actinomycetota > Thermoleophilia > Gaiellales > Gaiellaceae > JBBQXH01. The sequence continues at coordinate 173,481 of CAVQCG010000002.1, forward strand.
GCGTACTCGATGACGTCGGCGACGAGCCGTAGCGACGGTCCCGGCGGGTAGATGTACGTCTTCCGCGCGAGGAACTCCTTGAGGATGTCGTTCTGAACCGTGCCGCGAAGGTGGGCCGGCTCGACGCCCTGCTTCTCGCCGACCACCTGGTACATCGCCAGAAGGATCGGGGCCGTGGCATTGATCGTGAACGACGTCGAGACGGTGTCGAGCGGGACTCCTTCGAAGACCTGCTCCATGTCGGCGAGCGTGTCGATCGCGACGCCGGCCTTCCCCACCTCGCCCGCCGCGAGCTCGTGGTCGGAATCGAGACCCATCTGGGTCGGCAGGTCGAGGGCGACCGAGAGGCCGGTCTGGCCCTGTCCGAGCAGGTAGCGGAAGCGTGCGTTCGTGTCTTCGGGGCCGCCCCAGCCCGAGTACAGCCGCATCGTGAAAAGGCGGCCGCGATACATGCTCGGATAGATCCCGCGGGTGAACGGGTACTCACCGGGTAGCCCGATCCGGCCGAGCTCGCTCTCGGGCACGTCGAGTGCCGTGTACAGGGGCGAGACCGGGATCCCGGAGTCGGTCGTCGCCTCCGCGAGGTCGCCCGTCGCGTCACGCCAGCGCGCCAGCGCCCGTTCGAGCTCTGCGCGGGCCTCGGCGATCGCGCGCTCCTCGGTGGCCGCCACGGCGTCCTAATATATCGTATCTCGTCTGTCGTCCAACCCGCCTGACTCGCCGCCGCTCGCCCTCGCTGGTCGCTGGACGGGTCAGCGGATTGCGCGCCTCGAGGATCCGCGCCTGCTTGCGGGTCGCGGCCGGTTCATGGCCGATCTCCTGTTCCCCGGTGCGCTGCACGCGGCGTTCGTCCGGTCCCAGCTCCCACACGCACGGGTCGTGGAGATCGACGCGTCCGCCGCACTTGGGGTCGACGGGGTCGAGGCCGTCCTCCTGCCACTCGATCTCCCGCACGTTCCGCTCGTCGACGTCTTGCCCATCGAGGGTCTGCTGAAGACCCCGCAGTACGCCCTCGCACCGGTTGCGCGTTTCGCAGGCGAACCGGTCGCGCTCGTGCTCGGGTCGAGCCGCTACGAGGCGGAGGACGGCGCGGAGCTCGTCGAGGTCGATTACGCCCCGCTGCCTCATGTGACGGGCGTCGATTCTGGAGCTGCGCCCGGCGCACCACTCCTCTTTCCCGAGCTCGGAACGAACGTGGTGTACCGCGGCTCGCGGACGCTCGGAGATCCGGCGGCGGCGTTCGCGTCAGCCGCTCACGTGGTCGGCGCGGTCTTTCGCGGCAACCGGTATGTCGCCGCTCCGCTCGAGACGCGCGGCTGTGCGGCGACCTTCGAGCCGGCGACAGGCGAGCTGACCTTCTGGAGCTCGACCCAGTCACCGCATCTGCTTCGCCGCCGACTTGCGATGGCGACGGCTATCGGCGAAGCGCGGATCCGCGTCATCACACCCGATGTGGGTGGTGCGTTCGGACAGAAGATTCCGATCCACCCCGAGGAGCTTGCGGTTGCACTGGCGGCCCGCCGCGTCGGCCGGACAGTCGTGTGGATCGAGGACAGGCGCGAGAACCTGATCGCGGCGCCGCACGCCAAGGAGCAGATCATCGAGAGCGAGCTCGCCCTCGATGCGGACGGCATGTTTCTCGGCCTGCGGACGAGGATCGTAGGCGACGCGGGGGCGTACTCGTACAACAACGCGAGCGCCCTCATCGAGCCGTACCTGTCCGCCGTGCTGATGCCGGGCGTGTACCGGCTCCAGCACCTCCACTACGAGGTGCTCGCCGTCCTGACGAACAAGGCACCGGTCGCACCGTACCGCGGTGTCGGCTGGACGGCGGGGCATTGTGCCCGCGAGCTGCTGATCGACGACGCGGCCCGCGAGCTCGGCCTCGACCCGGCGGAGCTGCGGCGTCAGAACATGGTCCGCGCGCACGAGTTTCCCTACGAGTCCTGCACGGGGATGATCTATGACTCGGGCAGCTTCCAGGAGTCTCTGGACAAGGGGCTTGCAACAATCGGGTACGAGGCCTTCCGCGTCGAGCAGGCGGCGGCGAGGCGAGAAGGCCGCTGGCTGGGCATCGGTGTGAGCCCGTACGCCGAGCCGACCGGGTGGGGGACCGAGGGCAGCGCCCAGGCGAGCTGGGTGCTCGTGTCTCACGACGCTGCGCGGGTCACCATCGAGCCCTCCGGCGAGGTGAGTGTCGCGATCGGGACGCCGTCGCAGGGACAGGGTCACGGGACGGTTGTCGCACAGCTCGTGGCAGACATGCTCGGGGTTGGCGTGGACGACGTCGTCCTGACGGCGAACGACACGGCCGCGACGCCCATCTCGGTTCCCGGGACGCGTGCCAGCCGGACCGCTGTCGTACTCGGTGGAGCTGTGCTCAAGGCCGCCGACGAGCTGAGGGAGCGTGTGCTCGCGATCGCCGGGCAGCTGCTCGAGGCTGACCCTGCCGACCTCGAGATCGGCGACGGCGGGGTGCAGTTGAAGGACGCGCCGACGCGATCCGTGGTCCTCCGCGAGATTGCGGAGGCGGCCTACTTCCGGCCTGACGTACGGAAAGCGCTCCCGGAGCCCGACCTGGCGGTGTCGGCGTTTCACGATCCGAAGGCCACGTACGCGAACGGCTGTATCGTCGCCATCGTGGAGGTCGATCCTTCGACGGGCGAGGTTGCAGTACAGCGGGTCGTCGCCGTCGAGGACTGCGGCACGATGATCAACCCCGCCATCGTCGAGGGGCAGGTCCGTGGGGCCGTCGCACAGGGAATAGGCGGTGCGCTGCTCGAGCGCGTGGTCTACGACGACGGCGGCCAGCCCCAGGCCAGCAGTCTGATGGACTACCTCCTCCCGAGCGCGACGGACGTCCCGGCGATCGAGGTCGAGCACTGCATCTCGCCCTCACCGTTCACGCCCGGCGGGATCAAGGGGATGGGCGAGTCCGGGCTGATCGCCACCCCGGCTGCCGTTGCGAATGCAGTGGCCGATGCGCTGGCACCGTTCGGCATTCGAATCGACACGCTGCCGTTGACACCCGAGCGCGTGTCGAACCTTCTGAACCCGGACTGACTCGAAAGCGAGGCTCCATGTACACGATCACGCCCATGGTCGTCGCGCTCGGACCGCAACGCGAGAAGAGCCGCTTCACCTACATGCACAACTTCGGGGACAAGGTCGACATCCCGTACGTCTCGTGGCTCATCCGGGGCGAGGGGCGCAACATCCTCGTCGACGCGGGATGCAGCGCCGGGGACTACCGAGCGCAGATCCGGGGCGAGTCGCCGCTCCAGCTCGCCGGCGAGACGTTCCAGGACGTCATCGACGTGAAGCCGATCGAGCAGCACTTCGAGGAGCAGGGGCTGACGTTCGACGACATCGACACGTTCATCCAGACCCACCTCGACTGGGATCACTGCATGAACACGATCAAGTTCCGGAAGTCGAAGATCCTGATCCAGAGCGCGGAGTGGGAGCGCATTCCCGTCCATCCGCTCTTCAACTCGACCTACGCTCCGAAGGCGCACTACGAGGTGATCGGAGGCCTTAACGTCGAGTTCGTCGAGGGCGACGTGGAGATCTCGAAGGGCGTCCGCACGATGCTGACACCCGGCCACAGCCCGGGTGGGCAGTCGGTTGTCGTCGATACGGAGGACGGGACGTACGTGATCGCGGGCATGTGCACGATTCGGGAGAACTTCTACCCGCCAGCCGAGGTGCTCGCGAAGGGAACGTACAAAGTGATCCCGACTGGGATGCACATCGATCCGATCCTCTGTTACGACTCGATGCTGAGGATTCTCGACGTCGGCAAGGATCGCGTTCTGCCCTTCCATGACGATGCCGTTCTGTCCATGGGGACGCTCGGCTGAAGCCTTCCCGCTTCGACTACCGCGCCCCCGAGACGGTCGAGGAGGCTTGCGACCTGCTTGCCCGGTACGGAGGCGACGCCAAGGTGCTCGCGGGCGGCCAGAGCCTCGGGCCGCTCCTGAACCTCAGGCTCGCCGCCCCTGCTGTCGTCGTCGACGTGAACCGTGTGGAAGGTCTCGACGGCGTGGAGATCGAGGGCGGGCGCGTCCGACTCGGGTCGATGGTGCGCCAGCGCGTGCTCGAACGCGATCCGGCGATCCGTGCCGCTTGCCCGCTCGCTGCCGAAGCGGCACTCTCCATCGGTCACGTCGCGATCCGCAACCGGGGAACGCTTGGCGGGAGCATCGCCCACGCCGATCCGGCCGCCGAGCTGCCGGCCGTCGCCGTCCTGCTGGGAGCCGAGGTCGAGCTGGTGAGCGGCCGAGGGCGCCGCGTCACGTCGCCGGGCGACCTCTTCGTGATGCCGCTCACGACGTCCATTGCCGCCGACGAGCTCCTCCTCGGCGTCACCTTCCAGGCTGCAACTCCGAGAACGGGTTACGCGTGGCTCGAAGTTGCGGAGCGTCACGGAGACTTCGCGATCGCCGGCGTCGCGGCCGCCGTCACCCTCGACGTCGCGGGGACGGTCTCCGCCGCTCGTCTGGCCTGCGCGGGGGTCGCCCAGGTTCCGTTCGACGGATCTGCCGCAGCGAGCATGCTCGTCGGCGAGAGTCCAGCCTCCGAGCTGTACGCCGAGGTCGGCGAGGCGGCCGCGAGTGAGTGCGACCCCCCGTCTGACCTCCACGGCTCGTCCGCATACAGGCGGCGGCTCGTCCGCGTGCTCACCGAGCGGGCGCTCTCGACGGCCGTCGAGCGTGCGGGGGCGAACTGATGGCATCGAGCGTGATGGTCAGTCTCGAGGTGAACGGCGCGGCTGTCGAGCGCGAGGTCGAGGCCCGAAGGACGCTGGCCGATTTTCTGCGCGAGGACCTGGGTCTCACCGGTACTCATCTCGGCTGCGAGCACGGGGTTTGCGGCGCGTGCACCGTTCTCCTCGACGGGATGAGCGTGCGCTCCTGCATCCTCTATGCGGTACAGCTCGAGGGAGCGAGCGTCACGACAGTCGAGGCGCTCGCCCCGTCCCCGGGGCAGCTGCATCCGCTCCAGGAGGCGTTCCGCCAGAGCCACGGGCTGCAGTGCGGCTTCTGTACGCCCGGGTTTCTGATGACGGCGTACGAGCTGCTGCGCGAGACGCGAGGGCCGTCGGACGAGGAGATCCGGACCACGATCTCCGGGAACCTCTGTCGCTGTACCGGCTACCACGGCATCGTCGAGGCGATTCGCCTGGCGGACGAGCTCTGGCAGCGGTAGCCGTCAGCGCCAGGCGAGGGCCGAGACCTCGAGCGGGAGCACGTACGTCGCCTCCGAGCGCTCGGTGCCGGCGATGACGATCTCCTTGCCTGTCGAGCGCGCGAACCAGGTGCTGTCGGGGGACCACGTGAAGCCGCGCGACGGACCCGGGTCGAGAACGATCCGGCGTCTCTCCGTGTCGACGACGAGCAGCTCGATCACGCCGCGCGGGAAGCCAACGACGATCTCACTCCCGTTCGGGCTGAATCGAACGAGCTCGCCGAGAACGCCTCGCCCCGGCACGACCAGGAGGGGAAGGGAGACGGAACCCTCGAGCGTGTGACCTCGCCAGAGCTCCAGCACTGCCCGCGGCAGCGTGTCGCTGAAGGACGCGACCGCGACGGCGAGCAGCCCGTCCGGGGACGCATCGAAGTCGAGGACGTCGATCGTGGCATCGGGAAGGCGGAACGGCCGGTTGAGGTCATGCACGTCCAGGATCGGCTTCCCGTCGCGGAGCACCTGCCCGGTAATGGGCTCGTCGGGGCGTGTCAGGACACCATCTGCCGTGAGAGCGGGACGGCATCCGCGCACCGTTCGGCTGCTGCCGGTCGCAACGGTGAGAACCGTGGTCGTCGCCTCGGGAGCGCACCACGCGACACGCTCCCCATCGGGTGACCAGCTCGGCGCGCCCTGCACGAAGCCGAGCTCACGAAGGAGCCGAGGCGATTCGCCGAGGCGGGCGAGCCAGAGCTCGCTCCACAACCCGTTATGTCCTCTTGTGACGACGGCAAGGTCGCCTGCGGGAGCCGCCCAGAGGCCGCAGGAGGTTCGCGTTCCCTCAGGCCCGAGGCTCGCATCCGCGAGGCCGACGGTCTGAAGGCGGCAGGCGTCGCCTGCCGCCACGGTCAGAGTGCCTGTGAGCGCCCCAGGCTGGGGTACGTCCGGACCGACCAGCTCGGGTCTTGGCGTCGCAACTGGACGCTCGGTCTCGCTCCCGCCGTCCCGGAAGGCGTCGACGGCAATCACGATCCCGATCACCGCGACAGCGGCGACCACGAGCCGACCGACCCAGATCCTGAGCTGCTGGCCATGTTGCACTATCGAGGAGGGATAGCAGAGCAATGACGGTGAGGCTGGCCGCTCCGGCGATCGAGTCGCTACGCTCCGACTGTGTCTGGACGCCTCCTCGTCGGGCTCATAGCCGGTCTCGCGGTCTGGTTTGTCGCAGGCGTTGCGCCCGCTGCGAACGGAACCGACGCCTCTGCCACGGCCTTCGCCGTTGTGGTGAAGGTGCCCGGTCAGGACGGTACGACTGCAGGGTTCGCGTCGGCACCGCCCGCCGACTCGGCCTCGGCGTCCGGCTTCGGGTACCCGGCGGACGGCAGCATCGTGACCATCAAGTCGGCATCGGCGAGCGCGAAGACCGGTCCGGGCGCCGCAGCGCACGCCAGCGCGTCTGCGTCGGTCGGACGCGTCTCTCTCTTCGCAGGCGAGATCAACATTGCGACCGTTTCCCTGGCGGCACAGGCTGATGCCGCGAGCTCAGGCGCGTCCGGTGACCTTTCGGGTTCCTCCGTCTCTGGTCTGGCCGTCGGCGGCAATGGGCTCGTCGTCGGTCCGAACAGCCGTGTCGAGCTCGGCGACTGGGGATACGCGATCGCTCTCGAGCAGGCGGTGCAGCAGGGCGACGGGAGCGCTCCCGGCTATCGCGGCTTCGTCACCGGCTTCCACGTGTACGTCACCGCCGATCATGGCGGCTTGCCCGCCGGCTCCGAGATCCTCATCGGCTACGCCGAGGCCGCTGCCGAGGCGTCGGCTCCCCCTGCCGACCAGGCCGGTGGGAACGACGGTGGAGGCTCCGGCGGTAGCGGCGGATCGGGGTCGTCCGAGGGAGGCGGCGGCGACCGTCCCACGAGGGATCCGACGCCACAGGCTCCGGGCTCCCGGCCCGACCAGCCCGCGATCGTGCGCAACCCGCCGCCGGACGTGAAGCCTGACATCACCGGCGCCGGCTATGTGTTTCCGGTCTACGGGCAAGTCTCGTTCTCGGACGACTTCGGGGCGCCGCGAGCGGACACGGTCTGGCATCACGGAAACGACATCTTTGCGCCGCTCGGCGCGCCCATCCTGGCCGTGTCCGACGGAAGGCTCTTCTCCGTGGGCTGGAACCACCTGGGCGGCCAGCGCCTGTGGCTTCGTGACACGCAGGGTAACGAGTACTACTACGCTCATCTCTCGGCGTATTCACCCCTCGCCGTCGATGGAGCGCTCGTCAAGGCGGGAGACGTCATCGGCTTCGTCGGCAACACCGGCGACGCGGTTGGCACCCCGTACCATCTCCACTTCGAGATTCATCCGAAGGCGCTGCTCGGGCTCGGCTACGACGGCGTCATCAACCCGTATCCCTACCTCGTCGCATGGCACGCACGGCAGGACGAGGACTTCCGGGTCTCCCTCCCGGCGCAGGCCGGGGGAGCCCTTCAGCCTGCCGCGGTGGTACTCGAGACGAACGACATCTCCACCGCGAGCGGTCTCGACCAGAAGGCACTCGAGCGTGTACTCGCGCTGCCCGCGCTCTTCGAGGGCCTTGCGGCAGCGCGGCCGGTCGTGAGCCCGCAGCTGGTCGGCGGCCCACCGGGCTTCCCCACGTAGACGCGCTTACGCGAAGGCGATCGTGCCGACGTCGAGCGCGGTCGAGCCGCCGTCGGCGACCACGACCGCGCCCGTGACGAACGACGCCTCGTCGGAGGCGAGGAACAGACATACCGCCGCGATCTCAGACGGGTCGGCGGCTCGGCGGAGCGGCAGGTCGCGCGTGACGAGATCGAAGGCCTCGTCCCTGTTGATCCCCCGTGTGGAGGACAGATCGTCCATCTCGCGCTCGCTCATCGGTGTCCGCACCCAGCCCGGGCAGAGGGCGTTGACGCGGACTCCCTGGGGACCGTAGTCGACCGCCATGGATCGCATCAGCCCGATCAGCGCGTGCTTCGCCGTCGTGTAACCGGCCATCTGAGGGCCGGCGATGAGTCCCGCAATCGAGGACACGATCACGATCGAGCCGGTGCCGGAGGAGATCAGGGACGGAAGTGCCTCGCGTGCGCTGACGAACGCCGAGTCGAGGTTCGCCCGCATGCCGGCCCGCCAGACATCGTCTCGTGCCGCGAGCGCCGGCCCTCCTCCCTCGCCGCCCGCGTTCGCGACGAGGATGTCGAGGCGTCCGAAGCGCTCCACGGCGAGCTCGACGGCGCGGCGTGCGTCGGAGGTCTCCGCGGCATCGCCCGGACACGGAAGCGCCCCGGTCTCGGATGCGATCTCCTCCAACGGTTCGGCGCGGCGCCCGGTCGCGACGACAGAGGCGCCCTCGGCCGCGAACCGTCGGACGATCGCCGCACCGATCCCGGTTCCGCCTCCGGTCACGATGGCGGTCTTTCCCTCGAGTCGCACGGGCGAGACGATAACCGCCCGGCATGCCTCACGTATCGTCACCGCGGTGACGGCGCCGGCATCCCGCAGATCGACGAGCGCCAGCGTGGGGTTCCCGCTTCTCTTCGTCCTTCTCTGGAGCACCGGATTCGTCGTCGCGAGATATGCGCTTCCGTCCGCGGATCCGTTGACCTTCCTCGTCTACCGTTTTGCCGTCGCGGTTGTCGTGATGCTCGCGCTCAGCCTCGCCGGCCGGGCCGCCTGGCCCTCGAGAGCGGCCGACTTCGGACACCTGGCCGTTGCCGGCCTCCTCGTCAATGGTCTCTACACCGGCGGTGTCTTCGTCGCGATCTCAGACGGGATGGAGGCGGGAACGGCAGCGATCCTCGTCGGGCTTCAGCCACTCCTGACGGTCGTTCTGGCGTCGCTGTGGCTCGGCGAGACGGTGGTTTCCCGGCAGTGGGCTGGGTTCGCGATCGGCCTCGTCGGCGTGGTCCTCGTCGTCCGGCAGAAGGTCGGCCTCGACGGCCTCGGGCGCGAGGCCCTTGCAGCCGTCTTCCTAGCGCTCGTCGGAATCAGCATCGGGACGCTCTACCAGAAACGCTTTTGCTCACGAATCGATCTCCGGACCGGAACGACGGTGCAGTACGTCGTCTGCCTGGCCGGCTACGCGATTCTCGCGCCCGTCGTCGGCTCGTTCGACGTCGACTGGAACGTCGACGTGATCTTCGCGCTCGCCTGGGGGTCGCTCGTTCTTTCGTGCGGTGCCGTCGCGCTCCTCTACCACCTGCTGCGGCACGGCGCGGCGGCCGGCGTCGCGCGGCTCTTCTACCTCGTGCCGCCGGTTACGGCGGTGCTCGCGTTCTTCCTCTTCGACGAGCGGCTCGGCGCTCTCGCTCTCGCCGGCATGGTGCTGATCGTGATCGGCGTGGCGCTCGCCCGTCCTTCGGCGGGCGTTCAGGCCGTGGAGAGCTGAGCCTCTCCGGCTGCCGCGCGCGGTGCTCTGACCTCAGGCCAGAGAGCCCAGGAACGTCTCGACGACCTCGCGGAATCCGTCAGGCGAGTCCAGATGGACGTCGTGGCCGGCGCCCTCGACCATGATCGAACGACCCGTGTGGAATCGACGACGCCATCCGGCGGGGCTCGCTCCCTCCCCACGATGAGGCCGAGCCGGCGACGATAAGCGTCGGGCAGCTGACGAGCGCCCATTCGTCTGCGTGGTCGGCATCGGCGTCGGCGGCCGCCGACTCCACCATCTCCTGGATCTCGAACTGCGGCCTGTAGCCGTCGGGGCAGCGCGCGAGTGTCGAAGCCCAGAGGGGCGAGACGTCGATCGAAGCGAAGTACGCTCGAGCTATCGCAAGGGAAGCGAACGGAACCGGCCAGGCCTGGAGCCACGCACCCACCACCTGCGCAACATCAGGGGTCGGGGTCGGTCCCGGCCTCGACCACGACAAGCGCCCGGACGAGATCGGGCCGCCGCGACGCAGCGAGATACGCGTTCGTCCCGCCCATCGACTGGCCGATGACGACCGATGGCTCTCCCAGCCACGTGAGCACGGAATCACGTCGGCGACGTAGGCGTCTCGCGTGTAGCGACCGGGCGTCTTGTCGCTCGCCCCGTGTCCGCGCTGATCGAACGCGACGACGCGCCCTCGTGCAGAGAGCCACGCCGGGGTTTCCCGCCACTCGAGAGCCGAACCGGCGAGGCCGTGGACGAGGAGGCAGGGAGCCCCGCTTCCGCCGAAGTCGACACGGGAGAGAGCGGCACCGGTGGAATCGGCTCTGAGGCGCGACCTCAGCACGCGGTCACCATCGTCGTAGCGGACTTCAGGCGCAGGTCAGGCGACGCTCGGGTTGCCTGCGACTGTACGTGGCATCGTCCTAGGCCGTAGTTCCTTCGAGGATCTGGAGCGTCTTCAGCTCCGAATAGAAGTCGAGCGCATAGTTGCCGCCCTCGCGTCCCATCCCCGAGATGCCGACCCCTCCGAAGGGCGCGGTCAGGTCGCGGACGAGGAACGTGTTGACCCAGACCGTCCCGGCGCGGACTCCTCGGCCCACCCGCTCTGCACGGCCCGCCGAGCCCGTGTAGACGATCCCCGAAAGACCGTATGCGGTCGAATTCGCGAGCTCGATCGCCTCCGCCTCGTCCGCGAAGGTCTGGAAGGTCAGGACCGGCCCGAACACCTCTCGCTGCACGATCTCGGAGTCGTTCGACCGCGGCTCGACGAGCGTCGGTTCGTACCACAGCCCTCCGATCTCGGCCGGCTTGCCTCCCCGGACGATCCGGTCGCCGGCCTCGCGGGCCCGGTCGACGAAGCCAGCGACGCGTGCGAAGTGGTCGGGGTGGATGAGCGGCGAGACCGTGGTCGCGTCGTCACGCGGGTCGCCGAGCACGTGAGCGTCGGCGTGCGCGTGAAAGCGCTCCAGGAACTCGGAGGCGATCGACTCCTCGACGAGGAGCCGCGTGCCGGCGAGGCACACTTGCCCGGCGTCGTCGTACTGCCCGGCCGCCCTTTTCGCTGCCGCCTCGAGATCCGCGTCCGCGAACACGATCAGCGGGCCTTTCCCGCCGAGCTCCGCGGTGAAGGGTGCGAGGTTCTTCGCGGCCGAGACGCCGATCAGCCGTCCCGTCTCGGGCGAGCCCGTGAACGAGACGCGTCGGATCAGCGGGTGCGCGACGAGCGCGGCGCCTGCCTCCTCGCCAATCCCCTGGACGATGTTGAAGACACCCGGTGGTAAGCCGGCGTCGGCGACGAGGTCGGCGAGAAGCGAGCACGCGAGCGGCGACCATTCCGCGGGTTTCAAGACGACGGTGCATCCGGCAGCCAGGCCAGGTGCCGTCTTCCACGTCGAGAGCATGAACGGCGCGTTCCACGGGGTGATGACCGCGGCGGGTCCCGAGGGCATGCGCAGCACGCGATTCCAGGTGCCGTTCGAGTGCCAGTCCCGCTCCTCGTAGGCCTGTGCAAGATCGGCATATGCGCGATAGTTGCGCGCGCCGCGCGAGATCACGCGTGCCCGGAGCGAGCGAAGGAGCATCGCCATGTCCTCGCACTCGACGGCCGCGAGCCGGTCGACGTTGGCGTCGATCAGGTCGGCGAGTCGATGGAGGTAGGGTGCCCGTCCGGCGGGACCGAGCGCGGCCCAGGCGGGAAAGGCGTCGTGTGCCGCCCTGACGGCCTTGTCGACGTCGTCGGCGGTCGCGCGGGACACCTCCGCGATGACGCGCTGGTCGATCGGCGAAATGTCCGGGAAGCGCTCGGCGCTCGCCACGCGCTCTCCGCCGATGTAGTGATCGGTAGAGACGGCGACACCCGCGACCTCGACGCGGTTCTCGGTCAATGTCGCCATCGGATCAGAGCTCCTTCTCGGTCTGGAGGTCGTCGACCGTGTACGCGAACGAGAACCGGAACCCCTTTCCCACACGCACGGGGGCGAGGCGGTCGTGCTCCTCGTTCGGCGCCCCGAAGAGCTCCAACGTCGCCGACCCCTCCCAGATTTCCGAGGCGGCGCGATCGTGGCTCTTCGCACGGACGAGCTCGTGGACTGCGGGATCGTCGTGACGTCCGGCGGCGAGCCGCGGAAAATGCCGCACGTTGACGAGCGGGGGGTCGTTGTGAACCGGGCCCGCCTCCGAGACGCGCTCGAGCGTGACCGTGCCCTGCGCCAGGCGCCTGTCGTTGGCGGCGAGCGTTCCGCCGAAGACTGCGCCCGGCTTGACGCCGGGATCGGCCAGGTTTCCGAGGCCGTACGTTCGAGTCAACCAGACCGAGCCGAGCTTCTTCGGAAAGCCCTGCATCCACCCACGGACGAGCGCGTAGTCCCGATCGACCCAGATGTACGGGCAGGTTGTGACGTGCTCGCCGCGGAGCAGCGCATTGACGACGAGGAAGAACTCCTTGTACTGGCTGCGGGCGGGATCGAGCAGCTCCTCCCGCGAGTCGGTGCAGGACTGCCACTCGACGAAGAGCGCCGCAGCACGGCCGGGATCCTCGGCGTAGGGCTCGAGGCCGGGCGGCAGGACGGCAGCGACCGCGTCCGGATCGGCCCAGTACTCGATCACGAGCAGGTCGCCTGCGTAGTGCCACGGTGGGCTCGGCACAAGACTTGCTCGCCCCTCGGGCGAACGGGGGAGTGAATAGCCCTGCAGGTCGGCCATCAGTCGTGAAGGAACTGGTCGACCAGGTCGATTGCCTGCTGCTTGTCCGCGATCTTGTACGCGAGCGCGGTCATGCGGTACGAGTCGGAGAGGTAGAAGCGCTCGTACAGCTCGCCGCGTCCGCCGAGATCGGAGCCGACGAAGTCCCAGGCGAGACGGAAGAGCCGGATTCGCTGCTCCGCATCCGCCCCGGCTGCCTGGAAGTACTTCCCGATGTCGTCTGCGAGTGGGCCGCGCAGGTCGGCCTCCGACGGCGTGCACATGAAGCCGCCGCCACCGATCAGCTGCAGGAGCTCGTTGACGCGCGGCATCCACTTCGGCATCTCTCCCCGCAGGGCCATGAACGGGCGATCGTCGGGGTACCAGACGCCGCCCTCGTCGATTGCCGAGCCAGCCTCTGCGGCGACGATCGACGCCCGGGTCAGCTCCGCCATGTTCCAGATCTGGCCGAGCTTCTCCTGGATGTGGTCGAAGCGGACGACACCGGTGGTGTTACCGATCATGTGGCCCAGGCCGAACGCGAACAGGAGCTTGACGTAGGCGCGCGTGAAGGCCTGGTGCATGATGTGCCCGCGCCAGCCCGTGTCCGAGATGACTTCCGAGTAGCCGACGGGGTCGCCAGACAGGAAGACTCGATCCCTGGGGATTTCGACGTCGTCGAAGATCGCGACGGCGTCCATCTCGTCGAACCGTGAGGACAACGGATAGTCGAAGTGGCTGCGACCCTTCGAGAAGGAGTCACGGCAGACGAACTTGAGGCCCGGAGTGGACATCGGGATCCCAAAGGCGAGCGCGTAGTTGCCGTCCTGGGGTCGGATGTCGGAGCCGGGATAGACCGTCAGCTCGTCCGCGAAGGGCGCCAGGGTGGCGAGCATGCGAGCCCCTCGAACGACGATGCCGTTCTCTGTCTCGCCGACCTTGTGGAGCGCCACCTCGCCGGCGGCCTGCTCGGCCTCGGGCTTCGACCTGTCGACCTGCGGATTCATGATCGAGTGCGTGGTGGACAGGTCGCTGTCACGCATCAGCTTCTGGTAGGCGATGACGTTCGCGGCCCCGTCCTCGTTGCCGCGACGCGCCCAGACGTCGGCGCGTCCAGCGAAGCAGGCGAAGGTCACGTTCAGGTAGTCGGGCGTCCGGCCCATCATTCCTGCGGTCGAGGCGGCGGTGAGCTCGAAAGCCTTGCGCCGCCGCTCGAGGTCCTCCTTCGACCGCGGGATGATGTGCGTGACGTTGACGAGCGAGCCGTCGTCGGGCGATGGCACGAGCATCTCGTCGGCGTGCTCGTGCTGGAGATCGAAGACTCGGGCGATGGAGTGGGCAGCCTGGGCCAGCTCCGGATGGTCGAGCGGGTGCGTGATGCGCTCGCCGTTCAGCCAGATCTCGCGCGAGTCTCGGGCGAGGCCGTCGAGGAACTCCTTACCCGTTCTGGCCCGAACCTTCGGGGTGGTCTCAGTGGACGTCATACGGTCTCCTTCAGGAGTTGAGACTGGGCTTCGCTGCTCGGGGCCTGCGGCAAGGGCACTCCGAGGCTCTCGAGGCTCTGTCGTTCGGACTCGACCGCGGCCTCGTCGAAGCGGAAGTACGAGCGGGGCGGCAGCGGCCCCCAGGTGTTGGATGAATAGCGATCGTCCGGATAGACCCGTGGCACATGGTCTTCCTGGAGCTGCTCCATGTCGCAGTAGAGCTCGACGAAGCACTCCTCCTCGACGATGCGGACGTAGCTTGCGATGTTGCCGCCGATTCCGTGTCTCGTAGGGCCCCAGCCGAGCCAGCGACCGTGGCGGGCGACGTGGTCGAGCATGTCGCGCTGCTTCCCGATGTCCACCGTGTCGAACGCGAGGTGGTGGAAATGCGCGTAGCCCTTGCCGACCAGCGCCATCACGTGGTGGTCGGAGTTGATGTGAAACCAGACGCCGCCAGTTCCGAGCCAGTCCGTCAGTCCCATTCCGAGGACATCGGTATAGAACCTTGCTCCGTCCTGGATCGCCCCGCTCAGGCAGTTCACATGACCGAGCTTTCGCGGGCCGCCGAGATGGACCGTCGTCGACGGACGAGCGTGTTGCGGCCAGCGATCGACCTCGGTCTCCGGGGCACGGTACGGCATGATCTGGATCCCTCGGTGCTCGTTGTCCTCCAGGAAGAGAGCCCCTTCACGCTCCTCCCAGGGCACGCCGGTCGTCTCGAAGTGGCGCCGCGCGTCGTCGAGGGAGCAGTCGCGGGCGAGCTCGAAGCCAGTGTGGTCATGGCCCGGACCGTCGTCCTCACGGAGCTCGAGACAGTACGGCTCGTCGTTGCAGGCGAGGAACGCCCGGCCGTCCTCGCGCCGCCGCTCGACGAGCCCAAACTGGATCGCCCACCGCGGCGACGCCTCGTCGAGATCGGCGACGCGGAGGCAGACATGGTCGAGCCTGCGCAGGCGAATCATGAGTCCAACC
>CAVQCG010000003.1:0-736687 GCA_963710975.1 uncultured Thermoleophilia bacterium
AGCGTCTGGCTGACCTCGTTCACCTCGGCGTCGATGCGCCTCAACACCCCGTCGCCGACGCGCGGCGGGCCGAAGAGAGACCTACCTTCGGCGAAGGGGATTAGTCCTCAGGTTGGAAACGAGGCATAGTAGGCAAGGCTCAGAAACGACGCCCCCGCCATCGACGGCGATCAGTCCAGAGCCTTGGATCGGAGTGTCGACATACGATCACCAACACCAGGCAGTCAGAGTGTCGCCTTCTTCCGAAAGTGGCGACGTTCGCCAACTCGAGGAACTTGTCGCCGGCGGGGCATCCACGCACGACATCGAGCCGGCGAGAGAGCTCGACGAAGTAAGCTTCGAAGCCATCTCTAGAGACCTGACCAACAGCCGGATCGTCGAGAACGTAGTTCTCGCTAGCCGAGCGCAAGATCGTTCCGGGATCTCCGCGCATCCAGCCGTCGGCGTAACTCTGAAGATAGTCACCTGCATTCATTGGGTCCCATTTCTGATCAGATAGTTAGCAGCCAACATTGAGATCTTGACGGCTGTTCGAGTTGAGCTCTTTCCGGCACCCTACGAGGTAGCTGCCCGCTGATGCGATCCTTCCCCCAGGGCCTCGTCACGACGCCCGCGAGGCCCTCAGCGGACTTGTCCCGCCGCCCGTGCGAGCGCGGCTCCGCGATGTGGTAGCCGCCACGCTCCGCGACGGCCCGGCGCCCTCCTCCGTCGCGTTCTGACCGACGAACCTACTCACGCCCTTCCGGCCATCATCGGCTTTCAACTCGTCCATGCCCTCAAGCCTCTGGACGACCTCCTCGGTCGAATCCGCCAGCTAGGCCAGGATCTCCTCAAGCTCTGCCATCACGCACCTCTCGGATAGGCGAACCAGCAGCAGGGCCACAAGCCCCGCGCCATGACACTTCGTTCGCTACCTGTACAGATCACCCACCCGAAGGCAGTTACGGTCTAGAGGTCCGCCGGGAGACAGCAACCTGCAGCATGGAGAGGACCGGCTTCATCGCTCCAGCGTGCTCGGTGGAAAGAAAGTAAGGCACGGTCATACTGCGACAGCCATCATCGGTACCCGCCGCACCCCCGGGGTATGGTCCGAAGCAGTGAGCCCGGGGACCCCGGCGCACCGGCCTCTACGGCCACCTTTGTAGAACGGAACTGACCGCACTAGCCTTTGGTTTCACCATCACAGGCTGTACCCGCTGATGGGGACTGGGTCGCCGAGCACTGGGCGTCGTCGGGCCGGAGGTTCGTCTCGTCGGAGGCGTTCACGCGTTCGCTCAGCGTTGACACTGCTAGGGTCAGAGAGGAGCAAAAGAAAGCCGGGGAGGATACCTCCGTCCCCGACCCTGCTCGTGAGGTCGAGGTCCTGTCTCCGAGTCGTCCCCTCGCCAGGGCCTCGACTCATGAGACGATAGTCTCCAGCGCGTAGTTAGTTAGCAGCATCGCTGCTGGCATTGCCACGGGCATGCGGTCGACGAGCCGCGGGAGATCAGTTGCGACCACCGGACACGAGGGGATGATTCGCGCCAGTGTTCGTGCCCATCCGTTCCCCATAACATGGTTATTTGCAGGGTATTTACTGTTTCGACGGGAGATCCTTTTTCAGGACGGAGAGACAGGCGTTCGACGTCATTTGAGACGCCCGCCTCGGAGCGCCGGCCAACAGAAGGGCGCCAACGGCTTCAGCCAACGACCGCGCGACGTAGACGCCGGGCTGCGGGTCCGTCTTGTCTAAGCTAACGCCGGTTAGACCGGCTCGTTGACTCCGGGGATCCAGTTCGTCCCGGCGAGCGGCACGCGCGCCATCGCGGCGGCCTCGATCGTCAGCGCGACGAGGTCCTCGGGCTCGAGGTTGTGGACGTGGGACTTGCCGCACGCGCGCGCGAGCGTCTGGGTCTCGAGCGTCAGCACGCGCAGGTAGTTGGCCAGCCGGCGGCCGCCGAGCACCGGATCGAAGCGCGCGGCGAGCTCGTCGTCCTGGGTCGAGATGCCGGCCGGGTCGAGGCCCGCCTGCCAGTCGTCGTAGTAGCCGGCGCCGAGCTCCGATCTTCTGGTATCGTCGCTCGTGCTCGGGCGCGTTGTCGCCCAGCGCGATCAGCGCGGCGACGCCGATCGAGACCGCGTCGGCGCCGAGCGCGAGCGCCTTGGCGACGTCGGCGCCGGTGCGGATCCCGCCCGAGACGATCAGCTGCACCTCGCGGTGCATGCCGAGCTCCTGCAGCGCCTCGACGGCGAGCGGGATCGGCGGGCAGCGTCGGGATGCCGACGTGCTCGATGAACACGTCCTGCGTGGCGGCGGTGCCGCCCTGCATGCCGTCGACGCACGATCACGTCGGCGCCGGCCTTGACGGCGAGCTGCGACGTCGTAGTAGGTGCGCGTGGCGCCGACCTTGACGTAGATCGGCTTCTCCCAGTCGGTGATCTCGCGCAGCTCTCCGATCTTGATCTCGAGATCGTCCGGGCCCGTCCAGTCGGGGTGCCGGCAGGCGCTGCGCTGGTCGATCCCCTTCGGCAGGTCGCGCATCTGCCGCCACGCGGTCGGAGATCTTGTGTCCGAGCAGCATCCCGCCGCCGCCGGGCTTGGCGCCCTGGCCGACGACGACCTCGATCGCGTCGGCCTTGCGCAGGTCGTCGGGGTTCATCCCGTAGCGCGAGGGCAGCAGCTGGTAGACGAGCGGCTCGAGTGCTCGCGCTCCTCCGGCGTCATGCCGCCGTCGCCGGTCGTCGTGGACGTGCCGACCTCGCTGGCGCCGCGGCCGAGCGCCTCCTTGGCCGGGCGCCGACAGCGCGCCGAAGCTCATGCCGGCGATCGTGACCGGGATCTTCAGCTCGAGCGGCTTGCTGCGCGAAGCGGCGTACCGAGCACGACGTCGGTGCCGCAGCGCTCGCGGTAGCCCTCGAGCGGGTAGCGCGAGACGCTCGCGCCGAGGAACAGCAGGTCGTCGAAGTGCGGCACGCGGCGCTTGGCGCCGAAGCCGCGGATGTCGTAGATGCCCTCGCGCGCCGCCCGCTGGATCTCGGCGATGACGTTGCGGTCGAACAGGGCGGACTCGCGCAGCCCGGCTGCCACAGCGACCCGGCCGGGCATCCGCGGCTCGCCCGGGGTGTCGGTCGTCGCCATCAGTAGGCGCTCGCGTTGTCGATATGGAAGTTGTAGAGCTGCCGCGCCGAGCCGTACCGGCGGAACCCGGACGGATCGACGTCGTCGAGCCCGGCCTGCGTCGAGCAGCTCCGCGAGCTCGGTCGACGTGCTCGTCGCGCAGCTCCTTCTCGACGCAGTCCGCGCCAAGGCCTCGCGACCGTCGCCGCGGACGTACAGGCGGGCCTCGTAGATCGAGTCGCCGAGCGCGTCGCCGGCGTCGCCGCAGCACGACGAGACAGCCCCGTCTGCGCCATGAACGCGCTCATGTGCCCGATCGAGCCGCGCACGACGATGTCGACGCCCTTCATCGAGATCCCGCAGCGGGCAGCAGCGTCGCCGTGGACGACGAGCAGCCCGCCGCGGCCGGTCGCACCCGCCGCCTGGCTCGCGTTGCCGTCGACGATCACCGTGCCGGACATCATGTTCTCGGCCAGGCCGACACCGGCGTTCCCGTGCACGCGAACGGTCGCGCGCTTGTTCATGCCGGCGCAGTAGTAGCCCACGTGACCCTCGATCTCGACCTCGACGTCCGCGTCGAGGCCGCACGCGATCGCGTGCGCCCCGGACGGGTTGACCACCCGCCAGCGCCGCGGTCGTCGGCGCCGCCGGGCGAGATCGTGCAGGCGCTGGTTGAGCTCCCGCAGCGGCGTCGCTGCGAGATCGACGATCTCGAGCCGCGGCGACAGCGACGGCCGCCATCAGACCCGCGCCCTCTCCCACGCGTACGACGGCGCCGGCTCGGGCTCCCAGTCCGTGCCGCCGCCGCCCCCGGCAGCACCGCGATCGCCCGGTACTCCGACGCCATCGCAACCCAGTCGTCGGTCTCCGCGATCACCGCCGGCTTGCACGCGATCGGATCCCGAAGCACCGCGAAGCCGTCGGCCGTGCCGACGGCGAACGTGTAGAAGCCGTCGAGATCCTCGAGGCAGCCCTCAGCGCCTCGCTCAGCGAGCGCCCTCACGCATGCGCCACGTCAGGTACCCGGCCGCGACCTCCGTGTCGTTCTCGGTCCCGAACTCGATGCCCTCGTGGCGCAGCACACGACGCAGGCTGTTGTGGTTCGACAGCGAGCCGTTGTGCACCAGGCACAGGTCGAGCCCCGTCGAGAACGGGTGCGAGCCTCCGTCATCACCCGGCTCTCCGTCGCCATCCGCGTATGCCCCAACGCGTGCGTCCCCCGAACGTCGCCGAAAGCGAAAACCGCTCCACAAAAGCGCTCGGGAAGCCCGGCCTCCTTGTAGATCTCGATCACGCGACCGGCGCTCATCACGTGCAACTCCGGATGTGTACGGCGCACCCAACTCTCCGCCGTAGCGCATCCGTACCGACCACCACCACCGCATGACTCGCAGGTCGTCGTCGAGACTGGCGGGCGTCCGGTCGTCGTCGGCGGCGACGTGGCGGTTTGGTTCGGCGAGCTCGACGAGCCGCACACCGAAGGCCAGCTGCGGGTGCGTGCGCTCGACCCCGAGCTGGTCTGGCTCGCGCACGAGCACGAGCCATGGCGACCCCGCACCGTCTGAGGCATCACGCCGGCGCTCTCTGAGTCGTCGAGTGGCATGTGACGAGGAGTCTTGTCGAAGAAGACGAGAATGATGGGCGCGGAACCCGGGAGGCCCAACGAGCTGTCCCCAATCACAAGGATCGATACAGCCCGCGTGCGACCAGTTCAAAGCGCGGCCGGCCGCAGCTTCATCGAGCCCGGCTCGCCGTGGCAGAACCCCGAGTACGGGGGCAGCCCGGCTGGAAACGGGCACGCGACCGCCAGGGTGTTGGAAGCGGTCGCCGCGCTCGTCGAGTCCGGCTCGCTCAACCCGTTCGTCATGAAAGTCTTCCCGTTTGACGAGGCCGCCGACGCGCTCGCCCTCGTCGAAGCCGGACACGCCCAAGGCAAGGTTGTGCTCGAGATCAGCTGAACCGCAGAAGCCTCAACGAGAACGGCTCGGCTTGCGGACACCGAGTTGCAGCCCGTGTCACCAAGCGCCGCGAACACTTCGCGAAGACGATGAAGTCACGGTCTCGATTTCAGCCATAGAGAAGGCTCTTTTCCGGCGTCGCGGGCATCGCCTGGTGATAGGGTCGCGGCTGGGTTAGGGGCTGCGCTCTAAGACTTCGATCCGGGCGAGTAGATCGAGCACATCGTGTTGGAGGATCGTCAACTGTCGTTCGAGTTCGTAGACTCGATCGAGAGCTTCGTCAGCATCGGATTCCGCGCGATCGGCTTTACTCTCTACGCCCTCAACGCGATCGAGAGCCTTGTCAGCATCGGATTCCGCGCGATCAGCCTTACTCTCCACGGCCTCGATGGCGCTTGAGAAATCGTCGTTCTCATCCTTGTCGCGATGCTCACTCATGACCGAACCTTAGCGTCGCTGCTGCGGGGTCACTCAGGCAGCCACGGCACGCTGCTTGGCATCTTTACGCCCCACTTGAGCGCGGCGTGTGCGGGCGCGTGAGCGCGGGCCTCCTTCTGGCGGCGCGCTATCCTTGGGGCCGTGGCGGTCGGACGGCGGACTTCGCCCGTGCAGCGCCGCCGTGTCCACCGCTCGGGCCGTCGCGGCCGGCTCCGAATCGTGTTGGGCCTCGGTGGGCTCCTCGCGCTCGCGGCGGCGGGAGTCATCGTCGCGGCCTTCGTCTGGTCGGGAGTGAGCCTCGCCGCCGACCCGAGCGCGCTCGCCCGGATCGCCGTGGAGCCCTTTGGAGGGCACCTCGCGCAGGCTGTCGTCGTCGACGGCGACGGCCGAGCTGTTCCGCTCGCGGTCGAGGGCAACCGCCTGACGCCCGCCGGGCGGCTCGATCCCGGTGAGCTCGTTGCCGTCACGGTCGTGGTCAGACGGCCCGGCTGGCTCGCCTGGGCGCTCGGAGGCGAGCGCCGGGAGCGCCTCGTGCTGCGCACTCCGACCGTGCACCTCGCCAAGCGCTGGCTGACCGTCGAGCCCGGTTCGCCGCTCCGCCTCGACTTCGACGGCACCGTGAGCGTTGTCGCCTATGGGGCAGAGGGGCGGCTCCGCCGCCGGACGCTGGATCGGCCCGCTCGATCCGTGCTTCTCGACAGCGGGTCACGCGCCGGCACGCTCAAGGTCGCAGCGGCGGCCCGCCCGTGGGAACGGCTCGGCGAACCGGTGAAACTCGGCTGGTTCCCGCCCGCCGATGCTCCGGTGGTCCTCGCGTCCCCGGCGCCGGGGACGCTGCTCATGCCGACCTCCAGGCTGCGCCTGACGTTCTCGACGCCCGTCGACGCGGTGTTCGGGTCGGGAAGACCGAAGCTCACGCCGACCACGTCGGGTCACTGGCGGCAGCCCGACGCGCACACCCTCGTCTTCCTCCCCTCGCGCTTCGGCGCCGGCTTCGACGACGACCTCGCGCTGCCGTTGCCGCGAGCAGTCGCCATCGCCGGACGCCGCCTCGAGACGACCCGCCGCCTGTCCTGGAAGGTACGGCCCGCGTCGATCCTGCGCCTCCACCAGCTCCTCGCCCAGGCCGGATACCTTCCGGTCGACTGGAGCCCAAAGGGGAAGCACGTGCCCCGAACCCTGCGCGCGCAGCTGGGTGCCGCGGTCGACCCGCCCGACGGCGCCTTCTCGTGGCGGTACCCGAACACGCCGCCCGAGCTGCGCGCGCTCTGGAGCGACAGCGTGCCCACAACCATCACCCGCGGCGCAGTGATGACGTTCCAGGACGAGCACGGGCTGACCGTCGACGGGATCGCAGGCGACAAGGTGTGGCGCGCGCTGATCGCTGACACGATTGCCGGCAAGCGCCGCGACAAGGGATACAGCTACGTCTACGTGCACCGCAACGTGCCCCAGTCGCTGACCCTGTGGCACAACGGCGGGACCGTACTCACCTCGCCGGGCAACACCGGCGTCCCTGCCGCGCCGACTCAGCTCGGCACGTTCCCTGTGTTCGAGCACATTCCCGTCGGCACCATGAGCGGCACGAACCCGGACGGCAGCCACTACAACGACCCGGGCGTCCGCTGGATCAGCTACTTCAACGGCGGCGACGCGATCCACGCGTTCCCGCGCGCATCCTTCGGAACCCCGCAGAGCCTCGGCTGCGTCGAGCTTCCGCTCGACGCCGCAGCAACGGTCTGGCCCTACACGCCGATCGGGACGCTCGTCACCGTCGAGAACTAGGGCGAAGCCGTCGGCCCGTGTCTGGTTCTCGCACGCGAGGGAAGCGCGCTGGCTCAGCCGAGCGACGCGATGCGGGTCGGGCAGCCGCACCGGGTCCGCGCCGCTCTCGGATCGGGGGGCCGGGGTCTACTCGACGCCGGGAGGCAGCGCAGCCGCGCCGCCTCGAGCTCCCGCTCCCGGGCCTCCAAGCCCTCCTTCAAGCGGCTCATTATCGGCGACCTTCGCGGCTTCTGGCGAGCGCCTTGTTGCCGACTGCCGACTCCTGGTCTCTGACCTGGACGCCGTTCTCTTGGCCACCGTGACCGGTGTAAACGTCATGTCACCGTAGTCCCGGTTGTCTTAGTAGCCGCCGCTTACCACAATAGACTCCGCACCTTCGGCCGCCCCGCCGCAAAGGCCCGCCCGCGCGCCCTCGCCTACGACGTGCCGAGTAGTAGCGGTCGATGACGACGAAGCCCCCGCAAAGCTCGCCCAGTTCGCCGCATGCTTCTTGATTGATTCTCCGCGTCGCTAGCCCTTGACGCACGTTGCGGAGGTGAGCTTGAAGCCGATCACGGGGTGCAGCTCGATCCCGTTGGGCGCAACGCCGGTTTGTCCGTGCTTCACATCGAAGAAGCCGACGCCCGTGATCGTGGCGCTGCCGCGCAGCCGCGAGAACGTCGAGCGCGAAGCCCTGCCGCAGGCGGCGCGGAGGGCGGAACGAGCGGTTCGCATCTTCTGCCGCTTGAGCGCGCCCCGGGTGCAGGAGTAGGCGGGGAACTCGACAATCATCGTGTGGGTTCGTCTTCCCGGTTGGGCGATCACGAGGTGGATGTCTCTGTCCTCCTCGTACTTCATCTCGACCAGCCGTCCCCGGAGGCGGTAGGTCGTCGTCTCCACACCACCGATACGAGGATCATCGCGCCCAACTCCGGGCGATCGGAGCCGGCGCAGAGGATCAACGGTCGTCCATCTAGGCGTGAACCTCACGTTGGCGGCGTCGGGGTCGGTAAGCGTCTTTACATCCCAGCGCTCGACGCCACAGGCAGCAACCACGGCCGTAGGCCGAAACAAGCCTGCGGAGCCTGGCCAGCTCCCCGTTCCGCTGGCCGTGGGAGAAGCAACCAGCCCGACACAGAGAAGAACGACCAGCTTCCTCATAGCCCCTCCGCGCGCGAGGGCGCACCGGTTCGTTCCGATAGGTCTAGACATGCCACTAGCGCAGGCAGTCCCGGCAGCGTAGCGTGCTGCTACGGCCTCGCGTCCTCCTGGTTCAGATCCGGACTTGCCCTTGGGTGGGCCTGGGCGCGGGATCGTGTAAGTGTCGCCGAAGATTGCAAGCACGATCGAGCGTGAACGGCCTACCGCGCGCAGCAGCATCGATGCGCCAAACAGTGGATAAAACCCTCTGAGTGCGTTGATCAACCGGCCGCATTTTTTCCACAACATCAACAACGGCTGGGGAAGAGTTCGCACTTGCCTAGCGGCGCGAAAGCCACCGGTCGCATCGTGCAAACGCGCGCTGGCGTGTGGGCGGAGGGCTTCGCTACCGGGGATCGCCGCTCCGCGCGTGCCGACCCGCCAGCGCGACGACGGCATCGGAGAACGTCGAACCGAACTCCGCCTGGCCGAGCATGGTGTTTCGCGCCAACAACTCATAGACCGGGAAGATCCGCGGTCGCACCGGCGTAACGCCGAGCGCACGGGCGGCCGGTAGCAGCCGCTCGTTTGCGAAACGCTCGAACGCGTGCAGGGACTCCCACACACTGACGATCAGCCAGCCTCCGTCTGGATG
Organism: uncultured Thermoleophilia bacterium; assembly: GCA_963710975.1. Taxonomy (GTDB): domain Bacteria; phylum Actinomycetota; class Thermoleophilia; order Gaiellales; family Gaiellaceae; genus JBBQXH01. The sequence continues at coordinate 9,053 of CAVQCG010000003.1, forward strand.
CGGACCCGCGAGATGAAACAGCGCGCCCTCAGGCGGAGCCGACCCAATATCAAGCGACTGCATCAGTGAGTCGTAGTCGCGCTGCGTCACACCCGGCAGATCGAAAAGAACGCCCGCTGGCCCTTCGCCAGGCACCTCGCGAATCTATGCGCACCTGCCCACTAGCGCAAGCCCGTCGACTGGCCGTCGGTCGGCAGCGAGCGAGCGCAGACCGGGACACCATCCGCGCCCATGTCTGATGTCTCGAGCCCCTTTCCGCCGGCGAGAGTCCGGCGTCGGGCCCCTCGCCCGCGGGCCCCCCGGCCAGCTATCAGACTTGACGTCCTCTCGCGCACGTACGTCTGATGTAAAGGACGTGTCCCCTGACGTAAAAGGACGTGTCCCCTAACGCGGACCCCCTCCCCGCTGAGACGATCGAGACGGTCCCTCCCGTTGCCCCCGTTGCCCACCTAGGAGACTTGACGTCCGCTCACGCGCGTACGTCTAACAGGTGTCATGGCGTGTTCGGGCGTTCGTCTGAGGGCCCCAGTGAGCCCGGGTTGTTGTACCACGGTAATTCCCTGGGGGCGGAGGGTGCTCTCTTGGCTCTGACCAGCGGCCCGGGGGGCGCGCTGACCCCCTCCCCGCTGAGACGATCGAGACCGCCGGGTCCCTCGGCCGCCGCGCTACGGACGCCTCAAATACCACAGGATCCCGCTTGCGGGCTCGATCCCGATAGGTTTCTGTTACCGATCGGCCCCGCAGGTCCGCTTGTCAGACTCGAGCGTTGCTGATGGGAGCCTGATGTTATGTGGCTGGGGGGTTGCGTGTTTCCTGCGTTGGTTGATCGAGTCGATCGGCGTTTGGGTGACGGGGTCGAGCGGCTGGTGCGTGCACATCACCGACGTCGTTTGGCCCGCACCGGCTGGGCTGACGCATTGTCTTGGTCGGAGGCGCTTTGGGCTGATGGCGCGCCGCCGCCGCGGTCGGGAACACGGTCGAGGTTCTCGTCGATGGGGCACGAGTGTTACCGCGGATCGCGGAGTGCGCTTCGCGAGGCGACGTCGCATGTTCACATCGCGGGATGGCATGTCGCCCCCGACTTCGCTCTTACACGCGGCCCGTCTCGGGATCGGCTGCGCGAACTCCTTGCGGAGTTGGCGGGGAGGGTCGACGTTCGCGTTCTTCTCTGGGCAGGCGCGCCGCTGCCGATCTTCACGCCGCATCGGTCGCAGGTGCGGACGATCCGTGACGAACTCGTGCGCGGGACACGCATCCGCTGCGCGCTTGACAGTCACGAGCGGCCGATGCACTGCCATCACGAGAAGCTTGTTCTGATCGACGACCGGATTGCGTTCGTCGGAGGCGTCGATCTCACTAACCTCGGCGGTGATCGCTACGACTCGAACGAACATCCCTGTCAGGGGGCGGCTTGGCTGGCATGATGCAGCGGCGCGCATTACGGGGCCGCTGGTCGGAGACGTCGCGCGTCATTTCGCGGAGCGCTGGCGGGCCGTGACCGGCGCCGACCTCGACGTAACCGACGCGGCGCCAACCGGGGCCACTGAGGCACAGTTGGTCCGGACAGTTCCGGAGCACATCTATCCGTTTGCTCCGCGCGGCGATTTTCGCATACTTCAGGCGTATGTTCGGGCGCTGCGCTCCGCCCGTCGACTGATCTATCTCGAGAGCCAGTTTCTCTGGTCGCCTGAGATCGTCGAGATCCTTGCCGCGAAGCTCCGCCAGCCCCCGTGCGACGCATTCCGTCTTCTTGTTCTCCTCCCAGCGAAGCCAAACAGCGGCGCCGACGACACCCGCGGCCAGTTGGGCGTGCTGGCAGAGGCAGACGACGGCGCCGGCCGCTTCCTCGCCTGCACGATCAACGCTCGCAGCGGCACACACAGCGGCCCGCTCTACGTCCACGCGAAGATCGGGATCGTCGACGACGCGTGGCTGACCGTTGGATCAGCAAACCTGAACGATCACTCTCTTTTCAACGACACCGAACTGAACATCATCAGCCGCGACCCTGCGCTCGTCCGCGAAACCCGGCAGCGTCTCTGGGCGGAGCACCTCGAGCTGCCAGCAGAACGCGTCCAAGGCGACGCCACCGAGCTCATCGACACCGTCTGGAAACCAACCGCAGACGACCAGCTCGCACGCCACCGGGCTGGCGCGCCGCGAACCCACCACCTCATCAGCCTGCCCGGTGTCTCAAGACGTTCCGAACGACTGCTCGGCCCGATCCAAAGCCTCCTCGTCGACGGCTAACGTGCATCCGTCGGTGACCGTGTGGGTCTGTCTGATTTCGGTGTAACTGCGGTTGCCACGGTTAATGATTGCGGTTGACTGCGGGTGACCCAGCGTGCCCAGCCGCGGCCGGTCGGGTCGAGGCTTCTGATCATGAGATACAGGCATTTCACGGCGGCCTGCTCATTGGGGAAGTGGCCGCGGCCCACAGCTCGAGCTCGTCCTCGCGCAGCGGGCATCGGGCTGGCAGAGTGGCGCAGGTGAGCACGTCATCGTAGAAGGCAGCCGAGGCGAGGACGCCCGGCAAAAGGAGCGCTGCCGCGGGCTTCCCGGCGGGGCCAGCTTCACGCAGCTCCCAGCCGTCCGCTTCGCTATTCGAATAACGCCTTCCGCGAGCTCGGTCGGCGCGATTCGATCACACGGCCTTCGGGCAGGCGGCGAGATACCGCCTTGAAGGACACTTGGTACCCGGCTCCCTCACTCAGGAGTTGACCGAGAACGCATCGCAGCTTCGCGGTGCGCTGGAGCGATACGCGGGAGCGACCGCGCAACTCGCCGCAGCGCCCGCACCACCGGCAACACTTGTGGTGGCTGCAGCTCGGGCTGAACGCTGCCTGGACGCCGGTCTTCTTCGGCGCACGCCGAACCGGCGCCGGCGCGGTTGTCATCTGCGCGCTCCTGCCCGCCGTCGCGGCCACCGCGGTCGCAAGCGCGCGCGTCGACCGTCGGGCCGGGCTGCTCTACGCGCCGTACCTAGCGTGGTCGACCTATGCGGCGGCGCTCAACCTCGAGATCTGGCGGCTGAACCGCTCCTAGACGACCGTCTCGCGCCGTTCACCACTGCCGAACCGCAGTAGGCTCAGAGGCATGGAAGACAGGTCGCTTCGACGTGGCAACGCGCCTGCTGGCGGCGCTCCACGCGGCGCAGGCGGCGGTGATCCTCGCGCTCTCGACCGACTTCTCGCTGCCGGTGACAGGCGCCTTCATGGAGGGCCCAGCCGGGAAGCGGGCTGCCGAAGCAGGAGTTGCTCTTCGACCTCCGCATCGGCCCGCTCGTCGGCGCGTTCCTGTTGCTCGCGGCGCTCGACCACGCGCTCGTCGCGCTGCCGCCGTTCCGCGCCCGCTACGAGCGGCCCTCGCAGCGGGCGTCAATCCTCCGTTGGATCGAGTATTCGCTGTCGGCATCGCTGATGGTCGTCCTGATCGCGATGCTGACCGGCATCGCCGACTACGTCGCGTTGCTCGCTCTCTTCGCCCCGAACGCGGCGATGATCTTCCTCGGCTGGCTGATGGAGCTGCTCAACCCGCCGGATCGTGCGCGAACGCGCTGGCTGCCGTTCGTGCTCGGCTGCGTCGTCGGCGCCGTGGCGTGGATCGCCATCGCGGTGCAGATCGGGGTCTCGGCGGGGCGTGGACATGCACCGCCGACGTTCGTCTATGCGATCTTCGTCTCGCTCTTCGTTCTTTTCAACAGCTTCGCCGTGAACCAGGCCCTGCAGTACAAGCGGGTCGGGCGGTGGCGCGACTACCGCTACGGCGAGCGCTGGTATCTCTGGCTGAGCCTCGTCGCGAAGAGCCTGCTCGCATGGCAGGTCTTCGCGAACGTGCTCGTGCTCTAAAGGCCCCGACCGGGCAGGCAACTCCTGCTCGACCGCCCTCTGAGGCGGGTCTCGAATGTGCCCGTCGGCGAGGCCCGGATGGTCTCTGGCATGAGGGCTCTCGCGCCTGGGACCGCCACTGTTCTCAGTGTCGAGCGATTGGGAGCGCGAGAATTGGGCCATGTCGAGGGAGCGCGGTACAGCGCGGGTCGAGGGCGAGATCGTGATCAGGCGGCCGGTCGAGGGGGTGTTCGACTACGTCGCCGACGAGCGCCACGAGCCCAACTTCAACTCGCGCATGTCGCGTGTCGAGTTGCTGACGCCGGAGCCGATCGGGCTCGGCTCTCGATTCGGGGTCGAGATAACGATGATGCGCCGCGTGTTCGACATGACGGTCGAGTTCACCGCCTTCGAGCGGCCGCGGCTGCTCGGTTCGACCTCGCGCTCGCTGCCGCGGGGAGGCAAGGGGCGGCCGTTGCTGACCGCGGGAAGCCTCACCTTCGACGCGGTTCCGGAGGGGACGCGGATGCGTTGGTCGTGGCGGGTGGAAACGCCGGGCGCGATGAGGCTGCTCGTGCCGCTTGTGGCGTGGATGGGTCGGCGGCAGGAGCGGCGGGTCTGGACAAGCCTGAAGCGGCTCTTGGAAGAGGAGGCGCCGATCGGGTAGGCGGCTGCGGGTTCATGCCTTCAGGTGTGTGTTGAAGAAGGAGACGATCCGGCGGCGCGCGTCTTGGGCCGAGGGCTCGTGGTAGCCGCCGCCGCCTGCGAACTTCCCCATCACCACGAACAGGATCGGCACGTCGGCAGGGTCGTGGTCGTTGAGGAAGGCGTGGCCGGCCTCGGGGTACTCCTTCACGTCGTGGTCGACGCCGGCCGTCGTGAGTGTCCGCTCCAGCCGGGCGGCGGTGCCCCGGTTCGCGCGATCCTTCGCGCCGTAGCTGCCGACGATCGGACAGGCGTCGGCCAGGAAGCGCTCGGTGTACACGCCCTTCGGAGCTCCGACGCCGTAGTTCACGCTCGAGGCCGAGAACCCGTGGCCGGGGGCGAGCAGCAAGGCGAAACCGCCGCCGATGCAGAAGCCGATCACGCCGATCGTGCCGGTGCAGCCATCCTGCCCGGCCAGCCAGGTACGCACGGCTTCCACCTCCTCGAATGCTCGTCCTTGCTGGGCGCGCAAGTCGCGGCCGATCGAGCGCAGGCAGGTCAGCTTTCTGCCCCAGGAGAACAGGTCGGGCGCGACGGCCAGGTAGCCTTCGCCAGCCAGCCAGTCGGCCTGGTTTCGCAGGTCGTGGCTCATGCCGAGGGCGTCGTGGATGACGACGACGCCCGGCCAGGGCCGCTCGCATCGGCGTCGCGAGATAGGCGGGCAGGTCGCCCCGAGCAGTCGGGATCCTCACCTCGGCCATCAGCTTCCCGGGGTCGGGGCGCGGCGTGCGAAGCGCGAGTTCGGTCACGATGACGGGGACTCGACGCGGAAGACCGGGTGCCGGTCGGCTTCGGCCGCGAATGCCTCGAGTGGCGAGTCCGGCGACGCGTCGAAGAACGGCCGGACAGTTCTGACCCGGCGAAGGTACTCGCGGAGCACGGGGGCGCTCTCCTGCGGGCGGACTTCGCTGATCTTGACCTGGTCGCGGTGCCGTCCGCGGCTGAGCGTCGCTCGACCGGCGGCGCGAGCGTTGCGCACCCAATTCACCTCGCCGTAGGGCGCGACCAGCCAGCGCTCGCCGTTCTCGATCAGGATCACCGGCGTCGAGTAGGTGCGGCCGCTTCGTCGCCCGGACACGCTCAGCAGGTAGGTGTGTCCGCCTGCGAGACCAAGGCGAAGCAGTCCCTTCACAAGCGAGTTGACCAGGCGGCGGGCCAGACCAAGCCGGTAGGCCTTCGTCATCGCGTGAACGATCGCACAGACACCCAAGCGCCGCTTCGACCGAAGCCGCTTCTTCTCTTACGAGTGGCCCGAGCGGCGCAGGTCGGCGGCGACCAGTCGCAATGCGATCCGTCGGATCAGGTCGCTGAAAGGAGCGATCAGGATCCAGTAGCGCTTGAAGCGTCGCAGGCTCTGCGGATCGGTCAGGGCGACCCGCGTCTCGATCGTGAGGATCGACGAGCTGGCCCCGTAGGGCTCGACTCGGAGGTTGAAGGCGATCTTCGCGAACCCCGGCTGGTCGAAGTCGGCGAACGCGGCCGGCGCGACAGGCGGCCCGCTCGACGCCGCGACCGCCTTCCAGGGACGACCGATCTGGCCGAACACGATCTCGACGTTCGGCCGCTCGTCGAGCAGAACCCAGCCGTAGCGGACCAGGTCGTCCAACCTGAACGTCCGCGGAGGCTCAGCCGCCGTCGGTGCCGTCCGCTCCCGCCTGCCGAGGCGGTCGGCGAGACGATTCGGTAGCGACCGGAGGCCAAGCAACGTCCGGATGATCGGGTCGCGAAACAGGTCGAGCTGGCGAGCCGCTCGGTAACAGTCCTCCGGCCGAGCCGCCAGGACGCTCGCGTGCACCACCGAGAGGTCGTAGCGCGGCAAGAACCGATCGATCAGCAGCGACCCCGGCGTCACCCCGCGCTCAGGCACTGCCGGCGTCCACCGCTCCAGAGAAGACTTGATTCTCCCAGGGCCAGATCGCCTCCCGGTCTATCGCAAGCGCTGGAGGAGTTCCTCCAGTGGTTTGTGAGGCGCACCTGGGAACGCATAGCCAGCAGTATGTCGATCTGCGTTCGCAGAAATCGTGGGCGAGCTGGCCGACTGGGCGACGACCCCCTCTCTAGCTACGGCTGCGGAGCGTGCAAGAAATCGCCACGGTTCCTCGATCCTCCACCCCTGAGCGCCGTGCCCAACCCCCCGCCGGGTTCACGACCGACGTCTCTCCGGAGCATTGAGTCTGCTCACCCGTGCAACGTGCGCAGACTATCGTTGTCAGATGAGAATATGGCGGCGCCGCTTGGTCCCCGAAAAGATCACGCTGTCCCCGCGTTCAGGATGTGTATTTCGTCTCCAGTGGACTGCCTCCACGAGTTCGAGCGGGCCCTCATCATCGACCCTGCGGGGTGCATGGACTGCGCGGCAAACGAGCTTGAATGTCCGGTGGAGGAACGTGTTTCCGGACAAGTGGGAGCCAAATGCCCAGTACACACCGGGCGGAGACGGCCGATCATTCGTCATATCTGGGAAACGCGCTCCGCGAGGTCGTCACGCGGCACACCAGCCGTCTGGATCCGCCCGAGCCAGCAGTGCCGAGAAGGAGGTCTAGCGATGAGCTACCTGCCCGATATCTATCAGCGCTTCGAGCGTGTCTTTCCGAATGTCCACGCAGCCCAACAACAGCTGGCGAAGGCCTGCTACGAGGGCGGCCCTCTGGATCCTCGCAGTGCTCGTCTGGTCAAGCTCGGGGTGGCGATCGGCGCTCAAGCAGAGGGCGCCGTACGTTCGCACGCTCGCCGGGCGCTGGCCGAGAACATCACCCCCGATGAGGTCCGCCACGTCGCTCTGCTCGCCCTCACGACAATCGGCTTCCCGCACACAGTGGCAGGGCTGGGATGGATCGACGACGTGATCGCGAGCAAAGACTAAGGCAGCTCGGCTGGGGACGCGTTCCACGACCCGTTCAGGAAGGTGGAAGCCTCGCGAATTGAGCCCTTCCAGACGGGCGCCATACAGCGCCCCTTCTGAGAATGTCCCGCGCTGCTAGCCGGCGTCCGCGAGGAGAAGCTCGCGGCGACCCTTGCACCACTGAACGGCCGAGAGGTGATGCCCGACCTGGAGACCGTCCGGGCCGAGTTCGAAGCCGCCAAAGAACGTGGTCGTGCGGAGACGGCGCGCGACGGCGAGCGGGTTCGTGGGTTCGAGCTCGACACAGCGCTCGGCGATGAGGCAGGCTGAGTAGGCTTGGGCGGCGACGTAGTCTTCGAGCTCGATCGTGACTGGGCCGAGCTCGGACTCAACGCGGAGGTCCGGGTGCCACTGCACGGGCGCAAGCAGGCCCTCAGGATCATCCCGGAGCAGCTGCGCGAAGGCGGCGAGACCGGGCGAGACACCGCCGAGTAGAAGGCCGGGCTCGCGGAGCCGGAAGCGCTCCAGTTCCCATTCGAGGGGACCGCAGTAGAGGACGGCGTCTGCCCTGGTTGGCTTGGGGACGAGCCTGAGCCCCAGCACAGCCGCCTCACGCTGGAGCTCCGCGCAAGCGAAGCGGGCGAAGCGGCCGGGCGCCGCCTCGACCACGACGTGCGCTCCAGGACTTAGCCGCGCGACGGCCCGGCCAAGGGCAACGAGGTAGCGGCTCGCTGGCGAAGGTACGGAGACGACGCCCGGCAGGCGTTGGACGTCGTCCGCGGCTGCGCCATGGTTCCAGACGACACGGCCCGCCCGCGCGCGGGCAACCGCTCGCGTCGAGTCGCTCCCGTACGGGCCGAGCACAAAGCGGCACCCACCGGCGACAAGATCCTCGTGCAGTCGGGCCGCCCGCCGCGGGTCACTGCGGTCGTCGAGGAGCACAAGTCGAACGCCGGTGTGCCGGGCCCACAGCTCGAGCCCGGCGCGCACCTGAGCACCCTGAACCGCGTAGCGGCCCGTCAGCGGCAGAGGCGTCCCTACATCACCGCGCGCCATCCACTCCATCTCGCGGCGCGGGCAATACAAGCCTCGTGGCGAACAAGAACGTTGAGCTCGGCGACGGCATCACGAGCGGACGGAAGCACACCGCGACCGCGGCGCGCCCGCACTACTGGAGCTCGATCTCTGCGTCAACGTCCTCGCCGAAAACCTGGGTAATCCTCACGACCGGAACGTCTTCCCCATCGACCGGGACGAACTCCCCGACCGTCAAAGGCTTCTCCGCGCTCATGATGGGGCTGATGACCTTGCCTCTGCGCATGACTCGATACCTGACTGGCGCGTCGGCGATGTCGGCGCTGACGAGCCGCCAAAGGTTTTGCACCGGCTCGCTTCCCACCTGAAAGAGCCCCTCGAGGACATACATCAGCGCGAACGTCTGCCCGCCTGGCGGCACGACGACGATGTAGCCCTCTTCCCTTGTAACACCGCCCGCTGGCTCGGTGTCTTGGAGGGCGTGGTCAATCGCGACTGCGAGGTGATCGGCATCTCCCGATGGGTCGTTGAGGGCATGGAGCTCGTTCCGGATGAGGTCAGCGTCCGTCGCCAAAACGCTGGTCTGGCCCGAGCGGAGCTCGAAGGTGACAACAGCCACAAGAACAGCGTAACGCGGTGCGAGTCGCGGGGAGGCGCCGGACTTCAAACGGACGAAACTGCGCGGGCGGCTTGGCCGAGGCAGGACCCGAGCGGGAGCCGCTACCGCCAGACGATCCGGTGCCACCGACGCCAGATCCCGATCGACCGCGCGTGACCACATGACAAGCGCGCTCAGAGCTCACACGACCTCTCTCAGCTCAGAGCGGGGGTACACACAGGACGCACCCAGACCGAACGGCTACAAGCTACGGCTGGGTGTAGTGCGCCAGGTAGCGAGTGATCTTGTCTTGGCTGTCGAGGAAGACGACTTCGGCTGCGAGGTCGCCGCTTGGCGCCACGGTAGTGGAGCACGAGGCTGTCGACGCCGACGAACAGCTCGATCGGGTCGAAGTGGAGGGCGGGATACTTTTCGAGCCCGGCGGCGAAGTAGGTGCTCAAAGCGTCTTTTCCGACGATTCTGCCGTCGGCGCGCCCGGTCAACCTGGAAACGAGCGGAGATGCCATCTTGACCTCATCGGCGTAGTGGTCGAGGATCGCGGCGAGGTCGTGCGAATTCCACGCCGCATACCACTTCTCGGCGAAGCGGTGTGCGCGTTGGTGGTCGAGCGGCATTTCTCCTCCATTCGATTGGGTCAGCCAACCGGATTTCCTTTGTGGACGCACCGGGAGGGGAGTACAGGGGTTTAGGGTGACATGATGCTTCTAGAGCATCCCCTCGCTCGAGTCGCTTCCTACGGATGACCAGCGCGAGCAGCTGGAGCGGCTGCTGAGTGGCGACCCTAGGACAGTGCGACCGGATAACTGCGCTGCGATGGCGGCGCCGATCCGTGTTTCGCCGATCCAGGATCGGGGTGGCGCGGATACCGAATGGCGGGGGCGACGCGCGAACCGATCCCCTGTAACGCGACCTCGTGTGTTTCGTAAGTCGGCTAGAGCTACTCCCAGCCTGACTCGCCGTTGAGCGTACGGCGCCGTCTGAGGTCGCGTACAGCCCTCCAGAAGACCTGGTGAGCACTTTGACGGCTGACCCCGAGGGCCTCGCCGATCTGTCGAAACGTGAGGCCCCTGGCACGCATGGCGAGAATCTGGGCGCGTTCCTCCCAGTCGGGGTAGCCACCGATGGTAAACAGCTGCTTGGGATGCGCCCGTTCGAGCAGTGGGAGCCGTTCGGGGCGATCCGGTGGAGCGGTTCCCGCATACGGTGGCCGCGATCGGTGCTTATGCTCGATAGGGAGGCTGAGCGCCTCGCAGCGGAGCGACAGGACGATCGCGTGGCCGTCGCCGAGGCTGGCAGGTAGTCCGTCATTGAGTCGGCGGGGTCCGCCGGACAAACTGGGCCGATGAGCGACGACAGGCATGAGTGGCGATGTGGACGCTGATCTCCGCCGGTTCGAGCGGCGGATGCGTGCCCAACTCGCGAATATCGTCACCGTGCAGATGGAGAAGCTCAGCAACATTCCATCGCTCGACGGTCATGGCCGAACGCGAGGAGGTCGAGCATATGCTTAGCGCCGACGACCTCGACCACGGCGAGTGACAGGCTGTCGCAGGGCCCGCCAAGCCCCGGCGCCCGACCCATTTCGACTACTCCTCGCCCGTACGTATGCGACCACAGCTTCAACCAACGTGCCCAGCGCTCAAGAAACCATGAAGAGCAGCCACATAGCTGGCTTCGTATGGCCCGCACCTGCCTGAATTTCTGCTCCCACACCTAGCCGGGTTGACAAACGGCCGGTCGTTTTCGACCGCTCGAGCGTCGTCGAATCCGCTCGCTGAAGGGCCCCACACGTGGTATGAGCCTGAGTGCTCGGGCGCGATGTTCCTTTGCAAGTGCCGAGAGAAACCAGGCAAGCAGCTCCAGCGCGTAGCGCTCCTCTTGCCACCACTCTTTCGAGAGCTTCCCTGTCGTCGTCTGTCAACGCCCACGGGTACGCGCCCATCGCGTGGAGCGTCCGTCGGCCCGCTGCGACATAGGTGTCGGCGGTTCGCGATCCTTCGCGGCCGGTCTCGTGGTTGAGTAGCTCGCGTTTGACGTGAAGCAAGCGCGCTATCTCTGCTCGGCTTTCGCCGTCGATGTCGGCGAGGTAGGCGGCGAAGGGGGCGTCTGGGAGTTCGCCCCTCGGCTTGCGCCCAGGGCCGGCGCGGGGCGCGAATCCGGATTTCCGAATCTGGGGATCCGGACGGAGCGGGCGTTCGCGCGCTGCGTTGGGATGCAGGCCAAGTGTTCGGATCTCAACGACGGGTGCGCCGCGGGGCATGCGGTCGCGGATCGAAAGCCGCCAGACAACCGAGAATCGACGGCGCCTCGGGAAGAACGAAATAGCTGATCGCACGCTGAAAACGCTCCTCGATGTTTGAGGACAAATCGGCTCCACTGGGGGCATGACGAGTCACCAGGTTGGAGGATATCCCCGGTCTGATCCGGCCGATGGCCTTCGGCTCCTGAGTAGGCTTGAGGTCGCACGCGTTCTCGGTGTGTCGACGCGGACGGTCACCCGCCTTGCGTCGTCCGGTGATCTCCGGCGGGTAGGGATCGGCGTTAAGTCGACCCGTTTCCTCCTCTCGGATGTTGAGGATCTCATCGCAGAAGGGCTCAAGAAACGGCTCGACCCGGCGGGCAAGCCGGGCCGGGCAGGGGGCGCGTATGGGGCGCGCCCACGATGGAGTGAGCTCACCTCCGGCAACAGAAGCTCGCGGGCTGCCCGCTCCAGTCGTCCTGAAGTCGCCTCGGGAGCGCGGCCATCCTCCTCGCCGAAGCGGTGCTGGCTGGCAAGCCCGGTGCCCGGCCGAGCTGCCGCGAGGCGGGCGGGTGGTACGCCCGCGATCGAACGACATCAAGCGTGAGCGAAAGGACTCGCGCCTTGTTGCGAAAGGAGCACACGGTGAGCTGTGAACGAGCGAACGAAGCATCCGTGGCCGGAGAGATTGAGGCCCGTAACATTGTCGGCGTGCTACCCGTCGAGGCGGGCACGCTGGCACTGGCCGTGTGCCGATCCGGATCTATCCCCCCGGCGTTCATGGTCGGCGTCCATGTCTGCCGGGTGATCGGGCTGGCCGTGGTGGAGCGACCACTACCCGAAGGCCGCACCCGCTCCTGCTGGAATCACGCGTGGGTGGAGAGCCTGCTTCCCACCGAGCTGATCGTCGAGCCTATGGTCAGCTTCGACCGACCTTCTCCACGACGGGCGGAGCTCCCCTCGAGTGGGGGCCCGAACGCGCGGGTGTTGACGCTAGTCAAGGCGGACGAGCCGATCCCGGATCTCGATCACCCTACCTCCCGCCTTGGCCGAAGAGTTCTCGGCCTGGCAAGAGGAGCGGATCAGCGCGGCGCGCGCGGCGCTCTAAGCGCACTGAAGTCATAGAGCGACGAACTGTTCGACCTGATTATCAAACCAGTACGGCGGCTGCGCAGCTCGTCACTGAACAGCTTGCCGCGCAGCGCGAGACCGAGCGGGAGTGGCTCACGATTCCGGAGGCCGCGGACTGGCTGTGCGTCTCCCCGAAGACGCTCTACGCGAGGAAGGATCTGCCGGGGCGTGTGCATGAGGGGGACCGGGTGCTCGTTCATGGGCCGACCTTGCGGCGTGCCCTGCTTGCGGACGGCGCCGATGCGAACGGCGGCTGGCATGCCTGACTTGAGTTTCTGGGCCAGCCAAACCGGGGAGCTGAGTTTGCCCGGGCAAACCGGGGGGAGCTTCTGAGCGGCCAGGCGGCAGAGCGCCCGCTAGCGCGGGCACACGGAAGGACGGCGACGGGCACGAGGAAGGAGGTTGAGGATCCCCCACATCAGTTCTAACTGGAGTCTCTGCGTCCGGCCGGGCCGCCCGTGATCCCGGCCGGACTAGGCGCTCTCGCCTGGAGAGGGCAGGGCGTCGCTATCCGGGCGCGCCCACATGGAGCGCGCCGCCAACGTCGACAACTAGCACGGGCTCGAGCGCGAGTCTCCGAAGGGGGAGGGGGCTCACCGGTGCGTCGCCGGGGCGGGGTTACCCGGCAAGAGCAGCAGGGTGAAGGGAAGAGCAGGGCGTGTTCGCCAGGGACGATGCCCGGCCGAGGCTCTTCAGGAGCGAAGCGACAAGAAGTCGGCCGAGCGCAGCGAGCGGAGCGAGCGGAGCCGAGGCCCCAGCGGAGCTGGTCACTAGCTCTTCATGCCGACAGCAACCCGAGGGAAGGGGAAGCGATGCCGAGAGGCAAACGACGGAAGCCACGCCCGAACGTGAGAGGGCGCTCGCGAAGACTCAGGCGCGCGAGACAGCACGGGAGGAAGGACGCGCCGAGGTGACCAAGGGGACGGCCCGTGTCCCGAGGGTGAAGGGCGTCCACCCGAACAGCATGGCCGCCCGGAAGCTCGGCGCCAGCAGCTGGCTCGGCGGGGGACAGCGGCCAGCTCACCCTCACCGTCCCCGACAGCGCCCGTCGCCCCGAAGACGACCTCGAAGCCGAAGACCAGGACACCCAAGACGAAGGACAGGATCGACGCCCGATCGACACCACGCCGAAGCCCGGCCATCCCGACTACTCCCGGCCCCTCGACCCCGACACCGAACAGCGGATTGTCGCCAGGCTCGACCAGAAACTCAGGAAGGAGACCCCATTCGAGTAGCTCGTACAGATATACGAGACCGCTCCGCCCCTCAAACCCGCTGTCAGAGCAAGGCTTGGAAAGACTCGTATGTTTTTACGAGATCCGCGCCGTCCCCAGACGGGACTCGACTCGCGCCAGCCCGAGTTCCAGGGCGACCACTCGTGCGCGCAATGCTCACGCACCTCGGCGTCTATCGCCTCCACGTCCGGCAGCTGGCAACTCTTCGACCTCGAAGAACTCAATCGGCCGATGGAAGAACGAAGCCAGCCGCTCTGATGTCTGCTGGTGCGGCACGTTATGACCATTGATCAGACGGTTCACCTGCCCCCTTGACAGCCCGATCTCCTGGCCCAACTTGCCCTGGAACACCCCAACTCGATCCAGCTCACGCCGGATCCGGTTCCCCAGCTCCCTCTGCGTCTTTGCCCGCCCCTCCACCCGACACCCCAGCTCCTCGCCAGCCTCGCCGTGACGCGTACGCCGGTTATACGCCCGACCGCAAGGTTCCAAGAGGGGGGCCGACCGCGGCGTCCCGGAGCCCGCCTGGGGGTGTTGGGGTGGCCCGCTTACGTTTCCAAACGGTTTCCAGACCCGGCTGTGTGCAGGGGTTTCCGGGGGCGGGCTTGTCACGGCGACTAGGAGTCGGGCAGGTAAACTGGCTTGTACACACAGAGAGGCCCGGCGAACGCGCAAACGCTCCCGGGCCGTGACACCGAAGGAGTGAGCTTCGATGCAGACCAGCCTATCTGAGAAGACCCGGCTCGCCGAACTCGAGTGGCGGGACATCCGGCGTGTACTTCCGGCTGGGAAGGACGGCCGGACGCGCCGCTACGAGATCACGTTCCTTGACTCGACCGGGAAGCGCCGCTGGAAGTCCGTCGACGGGAACCTCACGGACGCTGTCGAGGCGCTGGACGAGGTGAAGGGCCGGAAGCGCAAGGGGGAGCGGGTCGCCCCGGCGAGGGTGACGCTGAAAGCGTTCGCGGAGTCGTGGATCGCCGGGCAGGCGAACCTGTCGGAATCACGCGGACGCTGTACCGGGGGATGCTCCGCGTTCACGTCTATCCCCAGCTGGGGGATCGCCAGCTCGCGAAGGTGACGGACGACGACATCACCGGCCTGATCGCCGACATCCGCGGGGCGGGCAGGTCGGCGTACACGGTGAAGAACGGCTGATCCCGTTGGGCCGGGTGTTGGGTGCGGCGCAGCGGCGGGCCTGACCGTGGCGAACCCGGTGGCGAGGCTGGAGCGGGGGGAGCGGCCGACCCCTCAGCGGCGGGCGCAGCGGATCTTGTGCGGGAGGAGATCCCGTTGGTGATCGCGGGCTCGCCGAGGCCGTATCGGGCGCTGATTGCACGGCTGGTGTTCTCAGGTTTGCGTCAGGGTGAGCTTCTCGGGCTCACCTGGGGGGACGTGGATTTCGCGGTGGGTGTGATCAGGGTGCGGAAGCAGCTTGGACAGGTCGGGGGTGCGTCGGGAGCCGAAGACGCCGCAGGCTGTCCGTGATGTGGTGTTGATGCCTGCGCTGGGGAGGCTGCTGGCGGCGGAGAAGCTGAGGCGCGGCCGGGTGGGGGAGACGGATCCGGTGTTCGCCTCGAGGGTGGGGACGCCGTTGCATTTCCGGAACGTGTCACGGCGGGGCCTCGACGAGGCGGTCGCGGCGGCCGGGATCAAGGAGACGCCGAAGTTGCGCTTCCATGATCTCCGCCACACCTTCGCCAGCTTGCTGATCGCCAAGGCGCTGACCCGGTCTTCGTGAACAGGCAGTCGGGCACAGCTCGCCGGTCGTGACGCTGGACGTGTACTCGCACCTCTTCGATGGGCACCGTCATGCGGAGACCAGGGCGAGGTTGGAGTCGGATCGGGGACGTTTTTGGAAACGTTTTGGAAACGACTCAGAGGGATCAGGGGGTAGACAGCCCGGCGGTGGCCTCCTCGAATGTGGCTCAGTTGAGCGAAATCCGGACTACACGGTAAGAGGGGGTAAGACCCTGGCTCGTCTGGGGGACAAGAGGTCCCGAGTTCAAATCTCGCCACCCCGATCGAAAGGCCCTGACTTGCAGGGCCTTTATTTTTCGTGTTCTTCCAGTTTGTTAGCCGGGGGAACGGTGGGGAACAGAGCTGCCCATGGGGCGCGCTGGCGGCCGTCGGCTCTGAGCGAAATCACTGCGCATAGGCTGCTCTCGGCAACCGAGAGGGAGGAGGAGGCAGATGAGTCAGGATGTCTTCGAAAGGGGCTCGATATCCGGAGGGATGTGCTCGGAGCGGAATATGTCGACCGGGCGATGCACGACACCGACGAGTCGCGCCGACTTCCAGCGCTTTGTGACGGAGTACTGTTGGGGTGGCTGCTGGGGGCGGGACGCGCTCCCGCGGCCAACGCGGAGCTTCCTGGTGCTCGCGATCCTCGCGACGTCAGGCCGGTGGGAGGAGTCGAACCCACTTCCGCGCTGCACTCGGCAACGGCTGCTCGGACGAGGAGATGAGGGATGCGCTCTTCCACGTCGCCGTCTACGCCGGCGTCCCGTCGGGTGTCTCCGCGTTCCGCATCGCCCGCAAGGTGCTCGCCGAGGAGCGGTCCGCGGCGTGACGGAGCGGGATGCCTTCGGCTCGACCTCAAGAGCCAATCGCGATAACGGGTGAGACCGCATCCACCCCGGTTGTCGCGTATCACACGCACGCTCGAACGACGGGGAGTGTCGTGACGGCGCCCTGTACCTTGCGATCACTTCCTCGTCGCCCTGCACTGGATCAGCCGGTTGAGAGCCCGAACCTAGTCAGATACAGGCTATTCATCTGGGTTCACGGGATGGGCGCGCGCTCGAGGGGGCGTCGTGTCTCGCTCATAGCCCGGAAAAGGGAGGGGACCCGCGGCCTCGACCGTCTCAGCTGAGAGGATGTTAACGCTCCACCCCCTGTAAGATCGCCAGAACGACACTGAAGATGGAAATTCCAGAGGAAAGCGATGATCTTGAGCGGCTACGTCAGAAGTTGGCCACCTATGAATTAGGCTTTCCACCTGGCCATTTTTACTCACCGATTCCGTCGCTGACTGAAGTCCGGGCCCGCGAGGACGTCATTTTCGCTCCTCCTCCTGCGACACTTCCTGAGATCGATCTGAACGTAGATGGCCAAATGGCATTACTTCGAAACCTGAGCCAGTTCTACGAAGGACAGCCATTCTCCTCTCAGCCTTCAATAAACCGTCGCTATCACTTCGAGAATGATAACTTCCGTTATGGCGAGGCGCTTATTCTCTATTCAATGCTTCGTCATCTTAGGCCCAAACGACTTGTCGAGATCGGCTCAGGATATTCGTCTGCAGTAAGCCTTGACACGAATGATTTATTCCTTGACGGTTCAGTGAAATGTCTATTCATTGATCCATTTCCACAACTTCTTCTAGATCTTATCGAAAGCCATCCGGTTAAAGGACATCTTAAGATAGTTGCGGACGAGGTACAAAATACTGATGATACCTATTTTAGTGAACTTGAAGAAAACGATGTTGTCTTCATCGACTCTACTCACGTTTCAAAGATTGGAAGTGATGTCAATTATCTGATCTTTTGTATTCTTCCACTCCTGCGCAAAGGCGTTTACATCCACTTTCATGACGTGTACTATCCGTTCGAGTATCCGTCCGATTGGATCTACCAAGGCCGTGCCTGGAACGAGGCCTACCTTCTCAGAGCATTCCTGCAATGCAATGCCTCGTACCGAATCGCCATATTTAACTCGTATCTGGCCCACCACCATCTCGAGGTGCTCCTCAGCCAGATGCCTCTATGCCAGTACGGCGTAGGCTCGAGTCTCTGGCTCGTCAAAGTTTCATGAAGACGCCGCACGCTTAGCCCCATTTTTGGTTTCTCAAACGTAGGCCGACGGGCTAGGTGTGGTGGTGCCGCCCCGTGAACGTCCGCCGGCAGGGCGGCGAGTGCGGCCTTCGCGAACCCTTCGGTACGAGGCGGTTCCCAAGGTGAGGATCGCCGCGGTGCTGCCGGGAAGCGCCGTCCCCCACATCCTCCGACTCGCCGCGCGACATGTGCGACGGAAGTGAAGTACCTGTAAAGAAACCCTGGAACCGGGTTCTTCATCGCTAGCCCCGGGCTAGGGTTCTGGCCGGCCCTGGCGCCGACCCCTCCAAACCCAATCAGCCTCGGGGACGTCGGGGGCGGCGGGTGAGCCTCACGTGAGGGTCGACAACCGGCCGCCCGCTGACGAAGGCGTCCGGCTGATGCCGGCGGTCAGCCGGCGATGGCCGGTTCCTGGCCGCCGTGAGATAGATCTCGGAGTTGTCGTCGCGCTGGAGTTGAAGGCGAAGCAGCGTCCGTCGGGATACCACGCCGGTCCGCAGCCGCGCTTGGGACCCGATGACATGAGCCGCCTGAGGTTTCTGCCATCGCTCACCATTACCGCGCGTCTGGTGCTAGCTTTCGCCGGGCGCGGCCAATTCCGGTCGTCTCGGCGAGCACGCCGAGCGCGAGGACACCGAGAAACGCGGCGATCGCCGATACAAGCGCTGTACGAAGCGGTTTCGGTGCGATAGGCGAGGCCGGCGGCTGCGCCGGGTCGATGACCGTGAGGCTGGCCTCGGGGCTCGGGTTTCGTCTCGAGACATCGGCTGCAAGGTTTGCGGCGAGCAGGTTCGCGATCCTGGCAGCCAGCTCTGCGTCGTCGCTCTTGACTCTGATCGAGAGGATCCGGGTGAGTTGATCTGCTCGGGCGAGCGTCTCACCCCACGCGTATTGGTCGTCGACCGCCGCTCCTAGGTCAGCGGCGGTCGCGTCAATTATCGCCTTGCTGGTTACGTAGTACGTGTAC
Organism: uncultured Thermoleophilia bacterium; assembly: GCA_963710975.1. Taxonomy (GTDB): domain Bacteria; phylum Actinomycetota; class Thermoleophilia; order Gaiellales; family Gaiellaceae; genus JBBQXH01. Next base: position 27,492 of record CAVQCG010000003.1, read on the forward strand.
GTCGCAGCCAGGCTCCCGGCTGTCTTCTGGGTGTTGCCGTCGGCGCTGTACGGGCCGACCAGCATCCGCACCGTCGCCTCGTAGGTCGGTCGGGACCGCGATGACATGACGTAGCCGATAGCTCCAGCCAGAACCGTGGCTATAACAATGACCCACAACCAGCGACTCATCGCGGCGGCGAAGGGTCGCGTGTGAACTTCCGTGCCCATCTTGGCTTCCGGCCAGGATATCGGCGTATCGTGCGGCGAGCGCAAGCTCGGCACGGGTCCGCCAACTGGTCGACGTACTTGCCGAGACGGGTCAGGGCGATCTCGGCGACCGTGTTGGCGATCGCCGCGCCTGGGCCGACCCCGTCGCAGACCCGCAGCTCGAAGTGGCCGGCTAGACCGTCAAGTGCTGAGCACGCAAACGATCGGACTCCGCTCGCAAGCGGGTGGAGGTCGTCAGCGAATGCCTTGCTTCTCGAACACGAGGACGTCTTGGGTCGAGATCCAGTTCGAGAACCGACCGCACCACAGGCTGGGAACCGCTTCGATCAGGCGCAGACCGGCTGTGGCGGCAAATTTCTCCAAGAGCGACATCCTAAATCCGGTCATCTGCTCCGGGTTATCGGGATTCGCAATGGCGAAATCATTCGCCCACTCTCCGAATGCGTGATCCAGGTTGAAGCGGGAGTGTCCGAACGGAAAAGGTCTCGGCCGCGCCGGATCGTAGTTGTTGAGGAGAAAGAAGCTGAAGACACATCGTCCCCCCGGACGCAGCACCCTCGCCGACTCGAGGAAGTAATGGCGGGCGACGTCAGGCAGTGTGTGCGTGAAGACCGATGCTGCGAAGACGACGTCGAACCGCCCGTCCTCGTAGGGGAACCGGTACTCCCACGCGCGGGATGCCCCAGCTGGATTGTAATACGAATTGTGGACGTCAGCCCAGGTAAAACGGAAGTTCGGGTAGGCGGGCTCGAAGCGCTGTTCGAGAAAAGAGACCTTCTCTCGTACGATCTCGAAGCCGTTATACGTACCGCCCGGGGACAGAATGTACCGGAGGGAAAACGCGATTCGTCCAAGTCCACAGCCGATCTCGAGTACCCGGCTAGTGCCACCGAGTGGCCCGTAGACGCGGAGGAGCATGCTCCACTCTTCACCCCACTTGAACCAATCCTCGATCACCTCGATTCCCTCGCTGCGCATGAGTTCGAGTGAAGGAACGAGATCTGGATGATAGGCCACTTGTGGACCCTGAGGCACTTCGGCGGCAGGCGCGATGTTCACGGCTTCACCCGATCTGCCAGGCGCAAACAGGCGGCGGATATTCATTCTCGTGCTACGCCTTCCGCTCTATGTCTCGGTCCAGCGGCGAGCCGGACCGAAGCTGCTACCCGGCGAGATGACCTCGAGCGGGTAGGCGTGCCAGTGGTAGTCGTAGACGTACGCCCAGTTGCGCTCATAGACGCCGACATCGAAGCTGTAGGAGCCAGGTCCAATGTCGAGATGCTCGAGCGTGAGGGTCACCGTGCGCCGTCCCTGCAGCCGTCCGACGCGCACTCCGTCGCCTTCCGTGCTGACGTCGAGCACCTTCGTGAAATCGGCTACGCGATGAAGCGAGACGCCGATGATCGGCTCGTCGACGGACAGGGAGGTCTCGACGTCGACCTCGATGCGGATGGGAGTCACGACGTGTGGCCCACCCGTACGAATCGTGTCCGGTACGACGCGTACGTCGACTATCTCGACCTCCCGCGTGCCAAAGCGAGTCACGCCGCTGTCGATGTCATGGCGCGCTTCGGTTCCTAGCGCTGAGGCACGCCTTTCCGTTTCTGACTCCATTGCTCGCTTGTACGCGTCGTAGACATCGTCGGGTCCTCCCTCACCCTGCATGCGCCCCCGGGCGAGCCAGACGACCCGTTCGCAGAGCTTTCGCACCTGGACTTCGTCGTGGGACGCGAACACGATCGTGGTACCGAGTGACTGAAGGTCTTCGAGTCGCGCAAAGCATTTCTCCTGAAAGCGCAGATCGCCAACCGAAGAGGACCTCGTCGATGAGAAGCACCTCGGGCTCGGCACTGATCGCCACTGCAAACGCGAGACGGAGCTTCATGCCGTCGCTGTACGTCCGAAGTGGATGATCGATGAACTCCTCGAGCTCAGAAAACTCGACGATATCGTGGAGTCTGGCAACGACCTCCTTCTTGCGGTATCCAGCGACGATCCCTGCGGTGATCGCGTTCTCGCGCCCGGTGAGAAGCGGGTCGAGCGTATCTCCCAGCGCCAGCATCGCCCCGATCTCGCGGTCCCTCAGGATCCTGCCCCGTGTCGGTCTCCCGATACCGCCGATCAGCCGCAGCAGAGTCGACTTGCCCGATCCGTTGGCACCGATCAATCCCACCGTCTGCCCGGCCAGGACCAGAGGTTGACGTCCTGGAGCGCCCAGAACTTGTCGCGTCTCGTATGGGAGCGCGGATGCGCCGCGAGCTGTTTCAGCGTTGCCGGCCGCGGGCCCCTCCGCGTGAACTGTTTCGAGACGCCCTCGATGCTTAGTGCGACGTCTCTACTCACAGCTGTTCCGGCACCGAGTGGCGTACGGCTCGAAACACCAGATACCCGGCCATCATTGTTCCCACGGCTGCAAGCGTGACCCAGCCCATCGTCATCACCGCAGGCCCTGGAACGGGGGTCTTCTCGAGCAGAATGGCCCGCTGGGCCTCGATGAGATACGCCATCGGATTCGCGTCGAGGATCCACTGGAATTCAGGCGGCACCTGGCGCGCGCGGTAGAAGATCGGAGTGAGCCAGAAGCCGATAGAGATCGCGAGTGTGACGAACTGGCGGGTGTCCCGGAGATACACCTGGAGCGGCGCGAAAAGCAAGCCGAGGCCGAGAATGAATACGAACTGGATGAGCAACAGAACGGGGAGCAACGCGGCTTCGGGACGCACGCCGGTCGTCAGGGCAAGAGCGATGAACAGGACGGGCATAGCGAGGAGGTAGTCGACCAAGCCGACGAGAACAGCCGTCAGCGGAAGCAGCCCTGTCGAAAAACCCGGCCGCAGGACCAGGTCCCGGCTGTTCTCGAGGCATGTTGTCGCCTCGCTCCATGAGCGCGAAAACCAGCTCCACGCGAGGATGCCAACGAGGAGAAACAGCGGGTAGTTCTCGACGTTGAGCGGAATGACCTTCGTAAAGAGGAAGTACGTCGCGGCGAGCTGAAGGAGCGGTGGCGTGAATGACCAAACCCACCCGAGGAACGTGCCGCGGTGCCGCCTCGCGAGTTCGAGCCGAACAAGGTGAACGGCAACGTCCTTGTGGTGTGCGATGCGCCGCAACCGGCGATGCGACAGGGGCTTCGTGCTCCGTTCGACGGTGGCGGTTACCGTCACCTCGCCCCCTCCGACCGGGCGATGCGAGCAGCTCCGCGGCGCGATCGCGTGTACGCGAACGGTCCAAGCGGCGCGCCCGCGAGTTCCGCCATGAGCAGCCGAAACGGCAGCTGTTCGCGCCGAATAACGCGTCGGCCGATCCGCCGCAGATGCCAGCGCCAGATCCAGTTCCAGTACCGCCACACGACCCGGAGACGCTCGAGGCCGCGGGCGCGGAGGAAACAAGCCCAGAGAACGGCCGAGTATCCGCGGCCATTATCGAAGAGCTGGCGCCTGAGCTTGCGCATAGTGCGCCGGTGCGCGTGACGAACGATGGCGTCGGGGCGGTACAGGATCGCCGCGTCCGACTCGATGAGACGCTGCAGTAGGTCGAGATCTCCACCGCCCCCGGTGACTGTTCCCACATCGAGCGCGGGATCGAAGCCGCCAAGCCTCTCGAGGGCTTCACGGCGGAATGCCATATTGCAGCCAACGCCGTATCGCTCTGGCCGGTACGTCATCGCGCGACCACGGCGAGAGTGGATGAGCACCCGAAAGCCCTTACCCATTCCGCCGTAAGCATCCTCGAACACTCTCTGCGCCCTTGTCTCGAGCTCAGCCGGAACGACGAGCCCGGTAACCGCCTGCACATCATCGGATGAGAAGCCGGCGGCGACGCCGTCGAGCCAACCTCCATCCGGTCGCGCGTCGTCATCAGTGAAGGCGACAATCGACGATCTCGCCTCCGCGAGCCCACGATTCCGAGCCCAGTCCAGGCCTGGACGGTCTTCGCGCGCGTATCGCGCCGACCATCGCTCGGCAACCTGACGCGTCGCATCACCCTGTGATGCATTGTCGATGACAAGCACCTCGTACTGCGGATAACGCTGGGCGCCGAGTGCCGTGAGGCAGCCCTCGAGCTCTTTTGGCCGGTCCTTGGTGCAGATCACCACCGAGATCTCGGGCTGGGCGGCCGGCACGTCATTCGTTTGCCTGAGACGCTCGGCCTCCATCTCCGCCCGAGTGGTCCCGCGAGCTCCACCGTAGCCTGTTGACTGACCGTGACCGCATCCAGGTGCTGACCAGTGTTCCGAACGTGCAGAAACCCGACCGGCGAACCGTTCAGCTTGATCAGCACGCGAATCCAGCCATAACGGACGGAGACGTCTGGCAGATCCGACGGTGCCGCGAGGTCGAGGTCGAGGAGCCTAACGGACACGGACAGCTTCGAGCTCAGATCGGGTATCGCCATCCGGCTCTGCGAGACCGAGTCGCTGGCGGAGATAGGCGGCTCGCGCAGCTGAAGCAGTCTCCGCCGCCACCCGCTCGGCGACGGAAATCCACTCCCAGTGGTCGCCGGGATCAACTGCGACGACGCGGCCGAGCGCGGTGCCATCGTATTCCACCGCGAGCTCGATCGAGCCAACAGCCGGCATGGATGCAGGACCCGGATCATTCAAGATCCACTCGACCTTCTCGGGCGACTGTGTCCAGATCGGTGCGACAAGGGCGAAGAAGTCCTCTGCCGAAGGCACAGCGTCTTTCAGGCCCACAACGTAGCCCTCGCGCGCAAGGCGACGCGCAAGCCGCTGCCAGGAATGCCGCATTCCAGCTGCTTCAAGCCGGTCTGCCAATGGCAGGTACCGGTCGATGAACTGCGAGCTCCCATCCGGGCGTCCTCCTGAATAGTTCGCAAGCGGGAGTTGGCCCATCACGTGCGGGTGTTTCCGCGCCAGGAGCACATCGTCCCTTGCCTCCTGTCGCTGGTTCCAAACCGTTGTCGCCAGACTCGTATCAAGGTGGTGGCACGCAGCCGCTTGTTGGTAGTACGCGAGCTTGACGCCGCGCTCGAGCATCCGAACACCGAGCTCCCAGTCTTCGTGGCGCTTAGCGAAATCTTCGTCGAAGCCGCCGAACGCGAGCAGCAGCGAACGAGGAAGCGACGAATTTCCGGTGGTCAGATCGAAGTAGCTCCACTGGTGATTCGGTTCGCGCTTGCGACGGAAGTGATCCTCCCACCACGACCGCAGCACGTGGGCCCACCAGCCACCATCGTCCACCACAGGCGGGCAGTAGCCGAGCGCAACGTGCGCATCGGCTCGATCGCGATGCGCCTGAGCATGCTCGGCAAGACATGACGGCTCCGGCACGATGTCGTCGTCGAGAAAGACGATGACATCATTGGTAGCCGCAGCAACTCCCGTGTTCCGCACGGCAGCAATCCCAGTGTGGGCGCCCTCGAGAACTCGAATGGGGAACGGGGTCTCACGGGAGCGGAGCATCTCGGCGCTTCCGTCGGTGCACGCATCGAGGACGATGACCGCCTCGGAACGACTCGCGGGATACGTTTGCTGGGCCAGGCCGTCGAGGACACGACCCAGCATGTCCTGCCGGTTGTGTGAAGGAATGACAGTCGACAGGGATGGCGCTTCGTCCGCGACACGCAACGCCCCGGCGGACCGACTCGCCTTCAGGGGCGGAAGTACGAGAGGCGGTACGGCTCGCCGACTTCGAGCTGACCTACGGAGCCGCCAGGGACCGGCGAACGTACCACGTATCTCTCCGAAAACGCATCGAAGGGGGATTCTGCTTTCCCGCCGCCGGACGATCAGCCACAGATCCCGCGGGATGTGGTGGAACCACCACCAACGATAGAACCGAAACGCGCTCAGCTCACGATGGCGGATCAGGCAGCGAGTCGCGTATGCGAACGACGAGGCGGCGTAATCGTAAAGGACTCGCCGAAGACCCACATCATCACTTCGGTGAAGATGCCAGACGATGCGTTTCGGATCAAAAACGATCCTGTATCCAGCGGCCAGAATTCGGTAGTTGGTATAGGTGTCCTCGCCGGATCGGGCTGGTGTGCCCGGGCCGAGGTCTTCGGCAAAGAGGCCGACCTCCTCGAAGATCGACCGTCGGAAGATGGCGTTTGCGCTGGCGCCGGCGGGGCCGGCCGAGGTGACCGGATCGTCCCACGCGCCGTTGAAGACACGACGCTCGAAACCGCGATGAAATCCACCGTGGAGCTCGAACTGATACTGAGCGCGCGTCCCGAGCTCCGCCGGGCCGACGAAGCCGGCAACGGCCATGACGAGGGAGTCCTCGAACTCGTCCCCGAGGTCGTCAAGCCAGTGCGCATCGACGACGCAGTCGTCATCGGTGAATGCAACGAGGTCGCCTGTGGCCTCCATGATCCCGCGGTTTCTCGCGCGGGAGACGCCGGGAGCCGCGTTCTCGAGCACGTAGCGGACGGGGTACTTCTCGCACAGCCTTCGTGTCGCGTCGTTGCTTGGGCAGTTGTCGACGACGATTATCTCGTGTGCCGGTGTCGAGAGTTCGAGCAGGCTTTCGAGACACCTGGCCAGCACGTCGGGACGATCCTTCGTGCATACCACCGCTGACACTGTCGGGGTCATCGTCTTCGGGTGCGGCAATCCGGCAGCGCGGCGCACCGTCCGAACGTGCGTCCGCCACCAAAGCTGATCGCCGAGTGCGCGCGTGATCATCGACGCCAGGATGTCGGTTGAGATTAGGCGCAGGGCGGGCGCGGTGACCCGTCCGATGGCTTGGCCATGACGTGTCAGGATTAGGACAACGTCGCGATATCCCTCTTCCACCTCGAGCGGGTGCAGCGGCTCGTCGAGCGAGACATGGAAGACCTTTGCGGTCTGGAGTATCAGGCGGCGACTCACCGGAGGCGAGCGCTGGCGGCCCGGTGAGGGTCTGCTCTCTGGCCCGCGATCGCGGCGCCTTCGAGGCGCTCGTACTCGTCGAGCCAGGCGGGACGCCTGGGGAGCGCATCTCGGGGCTTGCTGTGCTTCATCCAACGGCCTGCTCTCAGCACTCCTTCGCCGAAGAGGACTCCGACGGCGCGGAGGACATCGGTGACGCTTCCGTAGGCGACGGCGATCCTCGCGTACAGGCGTGCGGCAGGAAAGCGTCTCCCCGCGCGGCGATGAGCGCGGGCGAAGTACCGGTAGAGGGCGCGAAGATCCGGCCGGACGCCGTAGACGGCGGCCTGGCTTTTGTATTTGGCGACGAGCAAGTCGATCTCGCGAACCACGTCCTGCTGGCCTCCCGCGACCATGCTAAGAGGATGGCGAACGTAGGCGAGGAGCGGCTCCTGGGAGACGGCCGCAGGGGCGGCCAATGCGAGCCGGATCCAGAGATCCCAGTCTGCGAGGAGAGAGAGTTCGGTGTCGAAACCACCGACCTCCCGAACAAGCGTCGTTTCCGCGACGACGTTGGAGCATCCGCCGGGAATGGCATTTCGCCTGAGGAGCTCGGGCGCGATGGTCTCGGGCTGGGGCGCGGGGGAATACTGGAGGATGTCGGTCGCCCGGGTCACGACGAGAGCGGCGCTGCACGCCCAGCGAGCTCCGCCGGTCTCGGCCACGGAATCGAGAAGTCCTCGGAGTTTCCACGGAGCCCACAGATCATCGTCGTCGAGGAATGCGAGCCAGGCGCCTCGGGCCTCAGCGATTGCCCGATTACGCGAAGCTGACACGCCCAGGCACTCTGGGTTTCGAAGAACCCGGAGCCGATTGTCCTTTATGCCGACAAGCCTCAACTCTGTGCCGTCAGTCGACGCGTCGTCTACGACGATGACTTCGATCGCGACATCCTCTTGGTCCAGCGCGCCGTGGAGAGTCCGCGAGAGCAAAGACCAGCGATTACGAGTCGGGATGATGACGGTGACGAAGGGATCCATTGGAACGCGCTCGGTACTTCTTCCACTGATCGCGGCATGTGAATCATCAGAGTCGCCGCACGATCTCAATCGACGCCTCAGTGGCTGCGCTGAAGCCGTTCAGGCAGTCAGATCGCCCAGCACGGATGTTGCCGCGGCACCCTTAGCAGAAAGATACCTGTCCGGGCGGCTAGGCATTCACGTTCCGACGTCCGTGCATGGCACCAGATCGAGCAGGCAGCTGGACTCCGGGGCTCATGGCGCTCGCGGAGCGAGAGAACACGTGGGAGAACAGGCTTGCCTCCAACGGCTGCCAATAGCTGCATCTCGCGTCGACTTGAATCGTACGAATTGCAGGTATTTTCTACTTCCGGCCATTTTCTGCTGCTACCCCTGCGGGACAGGATGTCCCGAGTTCAAATCTCGGCACCCCGATCGAGACAGCCCCCGTTTACAGGCTTTGACGCCTACGACAGAGACGCGATGAAGTCGGCCGTTGACGAGGTTGGTGCGGGGTCTGCCGGGTCTGATGCGGAGGTGGCGCAGGCCGAGTTCGTGGAGCGCGTCGGCGTAGCCGTGCGCGAGGTAGCAGGAGCCGTTGTCGCTCATGACCGCCTCGACTCGTACTCCGCGCTCGCCAAACCAGGCGATGGCACGACGCAAGAAGGCGACGGCGCAGTTGGCGTTGAGCCCTCGAGGACTTCGGCATAGGCGAGGCGGGAGTGGTCGTCGACGATCACGTGCACGTACTCCCAGCCCGCGACCCCGCGCAAGCGTCCTTCGCGTCGGCTGCGCTTCTGCGAGGCGCGGCTCCCCGTCGCCCGGTGGCCCGCGCCGCGAATGCGGCCGAGCTTCTTGATGTCGACGTGGACGAGCTCCCCGGGGTGGCGGCGCTCATAGCGGTTGGGGGGCTCCGGCGGCGAGCGTGCCGACGACGCCCAGCGCGACGCGTTGCAGATCATCTTCGGCGGACAGGCTGGCGGCTGGCCCGGTGAGTTCGGGAAGCTCATCGGCGAGGTACGCGGGATCGAGTACGTACCAATCGAATTCGAGATCGCCGACGACCTCGCCTACTGGCAGGTGGAGATTCCAGGGAGAGTCGACGCGCGCGCCGAGGCTCTGACCGGCCCGACAGCGGCGGCAGGCGCACGAGTGCAGCTGCACAATGCCCCCGGTGCCGAGGTCGGCCCGGGACAGATCGCGACCTGGGGCACGGCCACCGCCGACCGAGCCGAAGGCTTCGGCTTCAACTGGGACTGGGCAGGCCGGTCGAGCAAGCACTTCCCATTCGACTGGAGCGGCCCAGATCCCTGACCGCCGAGCCAGTTCGAGTGTGGCTTTGCTTGCCTCACCCTCGACGATGGCCCGGCGGATCTCGGCAGCCACCTGCTCGTAGGGCTCGTCCGGTCTAACGCGCGCGTCGGTAGACGACGGGTAGACGGAGCACCTCCGTCACGTCACGCCTGACGATGCCCAACAGCGCAAGAAGGATCGCAGTGCAATATTTGCCTAAGACCTTGTTGTCGCATAAAGCGTCTACGAAGCGCCACGCGGCCAGAGCCGACACGCCACGGAAGAGAACTCGGGATGCTGGCGATCCTTAGGGCCGGTATTGCTGGGCGATCCTTTGGACGGTGTCGACCTTGACCGTTATCCAGACGCCGGAGTCCAAGGGCTCGAACAAGTCGATGGTGCTCGTGCCGTTGACGATCTGCGCCAACTCGGCGACCGTAATCGAGGTCGCGCCGAAATCTGCCGGGTCACCACTCCTGGTCAGGACGGTGACATGGGTGTCGTTCGGGACGAGGTACGTAAGGAGCCGGTGGCCCTCCTCGACAACGTAGTTGTCGTTCGGGACAGGCTGTCCTGGCTCGACCGCGCCATCCTCGGCGGCAGCGGTGTTCGCCGTCTCTCCTGACAGCAACCAGGCAGGGTCGAACCGCATCTCGTAGTGGTCACCCTTCGGGGTCAGCGACGAGATGTGCGGGGAAGCAGGTCCTGGTGGTAATCGAACGTGACGCTGTGGAAGAGAATCCGTGTCCCGTCAGGTGACCAGTCGATGCCGTCCGACGCTCGCCCCTGACTACTCAAGCCGGGCGCCCGGCGCCTTGACAGGCGCCCCTCGATCGCTCATACCCAGAAGGGGGACAGGTAACTACCCCTTCTGAGATGACCGAGACAAACGTCAAAGACAAGGGCCGGGTCGCTGTCGTCGTCGCTTCGAAGGACGGAGAGGCGACGATCGGCGAGACGGTGCGGTCAGTCGCCGGGCAGGCAGCGGTCTTCGTCGTGTCGGACGGCTCCAGCGACCGGACGGCGCTCATCGCGGAGCAGGCCGGGGCGTCGTGCTCGCACTCGCCGAGAACGTCGGCAAGCCCGCCGTCGACTGGCTGTACCGCGCGGTCTTCATCCACGCGACCGTCAAGACCATCTGCCAGCCAGTCGTCGAATCGTGCACCTGGGAGTCACCTCCCCGCTACGCACAACCTAGAAGGAGGAACCACACATGTACGCAGGGGAACTGCCCTTCACGGGCAACGTCTTCACGCTGCCGCTGATCATCATCGGCCTCGTCCTCACGCTCAGCGGCTGGGTTCTACGCCGGACGTCACGCGAGACAGACGAGTCGTAAGACCACCGTCGAAGTGAACTGGCCCGCGCGAGTGGCCGCACAATCGCCTCGAGGCGCGTCAATACCGTGAGCTGGCTGCTCCGCATGACCCGGAGCTGGCTAATCCCGTTCGCTCTGTAACGGTCAGCGTTTCGCGCAGGGCGAGAGGAGGCAGCCTGCGGTAGCCACCTTCTACCCTCACCGTGCGGCTCAGCCACAAGCCCCGTGTGCCGCAAAAACACCGGGTCTCGACCAACCGCTGAAGGATCGTGCTCCTTTCGCCCGGCGGAGTCAAGTTCCCCAATCCACCCACGCCCGCGCAGGCCGCCGGTCGCGTTGTCGATCGCGACCTGGGCCATTGGGACGGCTGATCGCGCGCTTCCCCTTCGAGCTGATCTCGATCACAGAATCATGGCATGTCCCGAGGATGACCTGTCCGGAACGGCCCGGAGCTGTGCGGCTCTCATTGACCACGACGGGTTCGTCTGCCAGCATGTGGTGGCACCTGCGGCATCCCGGGCGTCCGGGCTGCGCTGATCGAGATAGGGGAACGGCGAATATGCGGCCTCTCGCACTTCTGGTGAACGCTCGGCGCGGATTTGCTTCCGCAGCTGTCCTCGTGGCTCTGGTCTCACTTGGAGCGGGGACGGCACAGGCTGCTGGATCGTCGAAGAAATTCACGGCCTCGATGACCACAAGTGGCTCGACGTACACGCTGACGATCTCGAACTCGCAGTCGAGCTCGCAAGATCTCGGATCGGCGAACGTGACCGTACCGACCGGCTATACGGTTACGGGGTTCGTCTCGGCCACCGCCGCCGGCGGCACGAAGACCTGGAGTACCCCGACGCTTTCCGGCGACGGGCGCACGATGTACCTTCGAAATCCCGGTCCGAACTCCGCCAACCGGCTGAGCCCGGGCCAGTCACTCGTTGTCGTCTTCACCGCGTCTGCATCGTGTGCGATCGGTACGTCGGTGTGGACAGTCGCGGCAAAGCAGTCGAACGATTTCAACGGTGCAGGGAACGACTTCACGATCAGTGGGTCGCAGCCGACGACCACGACGCAGCCTGGCGCGCTTGATCATTTCACGGTTTCGTCCGTTACCCAGCAAACGGCTGGAACGCCCTTCTCGGTAACGGTCAAGGCCTTCGACCTGTGCGGGAACCAGAAGACGAACTACGCAGGCGGGGCCGTTCTCGGAGGGCTCGGCAACGCTCCGAGCGGTCAGGCGCCGTCCTACGGGCCACTGTCGTTTTCGGGAGGCGCGGCGACCGTGATCTTGACACCCTATCTGGCCGGTTCGAATCAGACGCTGAACGTCACCGACGGCTCGGTCGTGACGGCGAGCAACCCGTTCACCGTCTTGCCCGGGCCGCTCTCGTCATTCGCAGTCGGCGCCGTCGCAGATCCGCAGAGCGCCGGAACATCGTTCTCCGTGACCGCCACCGCGCGCGACGCGTGGCTCAATGTGAAGACGAACTATGCCGGGGGTGCGACGCTCTCGGGCAATCTCGGCACGTCGACGAAGGGGTGTGGCTCCGGCGCCTCCTCCCCATGCTCGCCCCTGTACGGCGCCATCGCGTTCGCTTCTGGGGTCGGATCCGCGAGCGTGACCGGGTACAAAGCAGAGGCCGGGCGCCAGCTCAATGTCAGCGACGGATCGGTGTTCGCCTCGAGTAACACGTTCACAGTCAACGCCGGGCCGTTGTCGTCTCTCGATTTCGCGACGATTCCAACCGAGAGCGCGGGAGTCGCCTTCACGATCACGGTGACAGCGTCAGATGCGTACGGCAACGTGAAGACGAACTACGCTGGTTCGCCGACTCTCGGCGGCAACCTCGGCGTCACCACGAGCGGCTGCGGGTCCGGTGGGATCTCGCCGTGCACACCGAGTTACGGGGCGCTCTCGTTCGTCTCCGGCGTCGCCAGCACCACCGTCACGGCATACAAGGCCGAGACGGCGCGTACGCTGAACGCTTCCGACGGGTCGGTCGCCGGGGGCAGCAACCAGTTCGACGTTGCCGGAGGAACCGTGGCGAAGCTCGGCGTTGGCCAACAGCCCACCGACACGAAGTTCGGAACCGTCATCGCTCCCGCCGTGACCATCCTCGCTACGGATGCCTACGGCAACCCGGCAGGAGCCACGGTGACGATGGCAATCGGCTCGAACCCTGGCAGCGGGACGCTATCCGGCACGAAGGTGCGAGGCACTGTGGGAGGTACCGCGACGTTCAACGACCTGTCGATCGACAAGACGGGTATCGACTACACACTGGTGGCCACCGTTGGTTCGATCACGACGACGAGCGCTCAGTTCGACATCGTCACTGTCGAGGTGGGCTGCGCGAATCATCCGCTGGAGCCGTGCGTGGGATCCACCGGGAACGACACGACTCCCCAGACGACGACAGCAGCACAGGTCTACGCGCCGGCGGGCGGCAATCCCGGCAACCTCACGATCACCCTCGTCGACTTCGCGGGCGCATGCGCCAACGGGACAGGCGACTCCATCGTCGTCAACCCGCCGACCGGCCACGGCAACGACAACCCGATCCAGATCGGTGCGGAATACGACAAATCGGTCGCACCCGGAACGGGCGTGGCGAACTTCGTCTTCTGCCTAGAGAAACCGACCGGCCTGGTCATTCAACAGGTGCCGACCTGCAAGGACTCGGCCGGAACTCCGCAGCCGTACCCATGCATCGACGATCGGCGGCGCGACAATGCCGGCGATTTGCACGTCAAGTTCCTCGTCACTGACGACCCTGTCATCACGAAGCGTTAGCCAGCACCTGCGCGGTCGTAGTCGGAGGAATATCCGAACGGGGTCGCACGATCGGAGCGGGACGTGAAGAACGGGCACGAGGCATGCGTTCCTCGCCTTTGCGAGTCTCAAACATTCGGGCAGCGGCCGAATTCGTCACCTCGCTGCGTTGGTGTGGCTGCGCCGGTGTCGTCGTTAGGAGCGAGACCACCGTGCGAAGGAGAGGGTGAATGCCACCCTCGCTCAGCGCCTCCTGAGTCGAGATGTGTCGGTGCACGCTCCGTCAGCTCGCGGAACTGCTCGAGTTGGCGCACCACCTCGGCCTCGATGGGCGCGGGATCGTCAAGATCGATGACGGCATAGGCCTCGATCCATGTCCCATCTCGGTAGACCCATTCGCCGAGGTCGAGGTGGAGGCCCAGGCTCAATGCCGGGCGCGTCGCCGATAGCGCAACGGCCTCCCGGGCAGCCGGCTGGCCCTCGAGCGCATCTGCTCCGGAGCCGTGCCAGCGCAGACAGGCCTGGCCGCACAGGTGATGCGCCGGCGCTCGGCGGCGGTGAGCGGACCACTTAGACACCCGATCTTCACCAGACCGATCCCGGTCGGCCTCGCGGAGCCGGCGCCTCCGGTGCAGACCGGGGTGAGGTTCATCCGGTGCCGCGCCGGGTGACCGCCGCCCCTGCTGAGGCGAGCGGCTCGCACTCCTACGACCCGGCAAACGACGACTCGTACTCGCTGAACGGAACCTGGCCGGTGGGGCTCGCCGCGATCGCCTGCGCCACGTTGGCGGGGATCGGCGTCCACCGGGCGGGCATCTTCGCTGCCAGCCTGGGGTTCAGCGTGTAGATCAGCGCAAAGTTGACGATCCAGATGGAGGGCGCCATCGACATTCCCACGATCGAGCTCCTTGCGCCCTTCTGGTTTGGAACCAGCTGGGCGACGCCCGACTGCTGCTGCGCCTTGTTGCCGTAGACGACTTCAGAGGTGTAGGCCGACCGGTAGAGCATCCGGAGCGATGCCTGGGCGCCGTTCTGCCTGCACCACTTGGACAAGTACCCACCCGGCTGGATGACGGTGTTCACCTGCCTCGTTGGTGCGTCGGTGTTCGCGGGGCTCTCCAGCATCCCGGCCGTGTTCACCATCAGCCCGTAGCTGCCCAGCACGATGGGCGTCACCGTGCCATTGACGTTGGCGTAGAGGGGATTGCCCGTGGTGTTCGTGAGGATGCGAACGCTTTCGTCGACCAGCTTCGCGGCAGCCGGGTCGCCGCCGACCCCCTTGCCGCTGACGAACAGCTTGTACTGCTTCGCCGTAAAGACCTGCCGCTTGTTGAGCCCGAGCTTGCGCGCGATCCGATCCGCCGCCTTCGAACCAAGGGGCCGGTTGACCTGGCGCGCGCTGGTGGCCTCGGTAGGCGCGTACTTCTCGTACTTCGGCGTTCCGGCATACGGTTGTGCGAAACCGGTGGCGGGGGTGGCTCCTTGCGCGACTCCCTGAAATGCCGCGAGCGATGAGACGGACAGCACCGCCAGCGCAATCGCCGTGGCGAAGGTGAGCCGGCGAGTCACCGGTGTGGGAGCAGCGGCGGTTCCGGCGGTGCTGTTCACGACTCTTGACCTCGGGCTCTTGGCCCCTCGGAGCCTAGGCAGTATAGGCGGCTCGTAGCCACAGGCTGCGGACCGCGGCACTGGAGGCCTTGAGCGGTTCCGAGGGTAGCACCGCGAGCCCGCTTCAGCAGGGCCGCGGATTCCGATCTGGGTCGCCGGCTTTCTGGCCCAGCAAGCCTCCCCTTTTCGCCGAGCGGCCAGCGTCGACTCGTTTACAGTAAGTTCGGTCCCCCGGGGCCGTTGGCGAAGCCGCAGCGGCCGTGGACTTTCCAGCGTAGTGTCCCGCCGTCGACTGGAGCTCTACGGCTCGTAACGGATCCCCGGTAGGGCTCCGAGCGCACGGCCGCGAATGTCAATCGCAAGGAGGAGCGTATGACCCGTCCGTCTCCTGAAACGCGTCTGCGCGAGCTGGGCATCGAGTTGCCGTCGCCGCCCCCGCCAGTGGCGACGTATGTCGGCTCGGTGCGGGTGGGGGAACTCCTGTTCGTGTCTGGCCACGGGCCCTACGACGGCAGCGACTACGTCTACCTGGGGAAACTCGGCCGTGACCTCGACGTCGAGACGGGGCAGCGCGCAGCGCGGCTCACGATCATTAACTTCCTCGCAGCCGCCAAGGAGGAGCTCGGCAATCTCGATCGGATCGAACGCATCGTGAAGCTGCTGTGCATGGTCAACTCTGCTCCGGACTTCGCCGAACAGCCGCAAGTTGCCAACGGCGCGTCCGACCTGCTGATCGAAGTCTTCGGGCCAGAGCGGGGCCAGCATGCGCGCTCGGCGGTCGGCATGGGAGCTCTGCCCATGGGTATCTCCGTCGAGATCGAGGGTGTGCTCCAAGTCCGCTGATCTCCCGGCGATGTCGTCGCAACGGGGCGCCCATACCCCAACCGTCTCGTAGACGTACACGTGCGAGGGAAACAAAGAGCCGCACAAACGGCTGCTCAGCTGGACGGTCAGCTTCTAGCTGCGCGGGGCGAGATTCGCCTCGGCCATCCGCTTCAGGCCCATCCGGTCGGTCTTGCCGGTGGCGGTGTGTGGCATCTCGTCGAGGACGACTATCTCCTCCGGCGCTTTGTAGCCGACCTTCGCGCGAGCGAACTGGATCAGCTCCTGGCTGGTCGGACGCTCGGTGTCCTCTCTGAGCGTGATGTAGGCGCGGACGTTTTCGCCGTGGACGAGGTCGTGGATCCCGATCACCGCAGCGCTCTCTACGCTCGGGTGCTCGACCAAGACGCCCTCGATCTCCTGGGGGCTGATGTTCGAGCCGTCGTGGACGATGATCTGCTTCCTGCGTCCGCAGAAGTGGAAGTAGCCGTCCTCATCGACTCGCATCACATCGCCCGAGTCGAGCCAGCCGTCGCTAAAGACGGCCTCCGTCGAGGCCGTATCGTTCCAGTAGCCGACCGTGGCAGCAGGGGTCTTGATCCACAGGCGGCCTTCGCTCCCGGCGGGTAGCTCCTGCCCCTCATCGCGTCGAATCGAGAGCGACACGCTCGGAACGACCTGCCCCACCGAACCGAGCTTGATGCGACCTGAAGGCGGGCTGACCGTTACCAGCCCGACCTCCGTCAAGCCGTACGCTTCGTCAATCGCAAAGCCGCTCAGCTCGGTGAACTCCCGCTCGAGCTCGGCCGAAACGGTGTCGCCTGCGGCACGGCAGAGCCTCAGCGAGGCGAAGTCTTCGTGAGAAGCACCATGGTCGCGAGTAAGCGCGAACAGCGCCGAAGGAAGCATCGACAGCACCGTCGGACGGTCATCGCGAAGACGAGGCAGCAGCTCGTCTCCATCGAACGTCCGGGCCACGATCGCACCGGCGCCAACGCTCAGCGCGGCGAACGAGACGTAGAAGGCCCCGACGTGGGAGAGCGACGAGCCCGCAAGGAGCAGATCAGCAGAGCTCAGCTCGAGCCCTGCCGCGGCTATCGCAAGCATCCAGCCCAGGGTCTCATGCGTGTGAGTGACCCCTTTCGGGCGCCCGGTACTGCCCGACGTGAAGAAGATCACGGCCGGGGCCGACGGGGAGGGGGCCGGTAGCCGCTCCACAGCCGGCTCTCCCTCGACAAGGTCCTCGAATGCCAGACCGCTCCGGCGCTTCGCTCCGTAGCTGATCCGGCCCAAGGGCAACCGCCCGGCGCGCTCGCTCGCCGCGAGATCCTCCTCCCGCTCCACGTGCGCGAGCAGGACGCGGGCGTTGCTGATCTCGAGTGCATGATCGATCTCCGGTCCCATGTAGCGGTAGTTGAGAGGAGTCGCGACAAGCCCCGCCTTAAAACACGCGAGATAGTGGACGACCAGCGCCGGTCGATTCGGCATCAGCGAAGCGACCCGATCACCCGGCTTCAACCCGAGTCCGAGCAAGCCCTCTGCGAGGCGACCACTCAGGCGATCAAGCGTACGCCACGTCCAGCGTGTGTCCCCACAGATCAGAGCAACGCCGTCGGGATTCGCGTCCAGGCCCACGCGAAGCAAATCGCAGAGGCTTGCCGGCCTGTCCACCTCGCTCCCCACATACCGCATCACGCCGACACCACACTAACGAAGCTGCCCTCGACCAGCTATGAGACTTTGCGTCCGCTCGCGCGCGTACGTCTAATTGGCCCGAGCCCCCCAGCCGCATCCCCGGAAGCACTCGGTGCGTCTGTCCGGGCGCGTGGACTGGAACGACTACCGGCACGAGCATGGCCACCGAGGTCGGCTGAGGCCGCGATGTGGCGCGAGTCTACTCCCCTCTCGTGGCCGGGATTGCGCTGTCGTGCCGCGCGCCGACATTTGGGTGGTGGCGGCCGCTGGGTGCTGAAGGCAGGTTCGGCTGGTATTTGTCGCCCTTGGTGTTTACGTCGCCTTTCTCGTGTCGGCAGGAGTGTCATCGGCGGCATTCCTCGGGTGTTGAGCCGTCGTGGCAGGTGGCGACCTCGGCTTGAACATGACGGACTCAAGCCCGCCGCCGGACGCAGCGGCTGCTCCTCCTGACCTCGCGACGGCATCCTCGATCCTGTCGTAGCGAGCGGGCGAGGCTAGCGTGAGCCGACCGGACCCTAGAGTGGACCGTCACCGGGATGTGCCGACAGTTTCGGCTCATCTCGTCTCCATCTTGCGGGCACCGTAGACGATGTCGGCGGGGATGCGGCCTTGGGTGAGGCGGCCGTTGTGGGCGCGGCGGTAGTTGTAGTCGTCGACGTAGTCGGCGAGGTCGCGTTTGAGGCCGGTGAAGCGAACGTGCAGGTAGCGGGCGAAGGCGGGCCGCCAGCATTCCTCGAGGATCAGCCGGTGCAGGGCTTCGACGGCGCCGTTGGTCTGGGGGCGGCCGGCGCGGATCAGGGTGTGGCGGACGCCGAGCTCGGTCGAGCGTGGAGCGGAAGTCGGGGGAGCGGAACTCGCCGCCGTTATCGGTGAGGACGCGCTCCAGCTGCCAGCCTGCGGCCTGCAGGTCGGCGGCGACCCGGTGCGCGAGCTTCGAGGTCTGGGCGCCGGTCGGGTTGCCGCTGCGGGCAGCTGACGAGCTCGGCCCAGGCGAACGATGAGGCGACGTCGATCGCGGTGAGCTGCCAGACCGCGCCCTTGGTGCCGGTGAGCCGGCCGACGAAGAAGCAGTCGATGCCGACCAGCTCGCCCGGCCGGTCGGCCTCGACGTGCCGCTCGGGCTGGCGGCTCCCGCGGCGGCTGATACGGCGCCGCGTAGCCAGCGACCAGCGACAGCCGCTTCGCGCGGGTATTGAGCCCGTGGCGGCGCAGGCAGCGCCAGACGCCGTTATGGCTGACGATGATCCCGCCCCAGCGCCGCGGCCGAGCTCGCTCGCGATCCGCCGCGGCCCATACCCAGGATGGCCGAGCGCGAACGCAACGATCCGCTCCTCCACGAACGGCGATAGCTGTTGCGGCATCCGCGGCCGCCGCCGCTCCCTCGGCCGCAAGATCTCCAGCCCATGCCGCTCCACCCGCCGCTTCCAAACGTAGTAGGTCGAGCGGTGGATCCCGAACACCCGGCACGCCTCGCTCACCGACGTCCGCGCCGCGTAATCAAGCACACGCAACCGGTAGCCGAACAACACGTCATCCTCTGACACGCGGCTCACTCCTCTCCTCAGACCTGGCAGTCGAAGGCGAGAGTGAGCCGAGAACCGGACGGCGCCCCAACGGGCGCCGTCCACTCTAACAACTCAAAAAGAAAACCCGAGTGTCGGGACCACTCGGTGACAGTCCAGACTAGACCACGCTCACCCACCCGTGCGACCAGCACGGAGCTCATGTCCTTGAGCTTCTCAGATGCCATTGCCCGTAGGCCCAGGCGACACAACCTGGACACCTCAGTGCGGTTCGCCGAACGCATCGGGAGCACAGACGACCGCTGCTCGGCGTTACCCGCCCTTAACCACGACTCAACCGAGTTCCAACCATGCCCGCGTCTCATGCCTGCCAAGCGCCCGGGCGCCGGGCCAGACAACAAGCGGATAGGAGGAACGATGGACAAGCTAAGCGACGTGCGAAGGAAGGGACAGACGATGAAGCGAATTCTCGTACTGCTCACGCTCGCCACGGTAGGAATGGTCGCGAGCGTGACCGCAGCTCAGGCGGAGGTCACCACCAACGAGCAGGTATCGCTCGCCTTTGCTGGGTACGTACCCTGCGCAAACGGCGGCGCGGGCGAGATCCTCTCCGGCACGATCGAAGTGCATAACCTGATCACCTCAACCGTCAATGGCAACCACGTCTCGGACCAGTTCAAGTTCCAGCCGCACGGCAGCATGGTCGGGGCGATCACCGGCGACACATACCGCGTAACGGGCGTCACGCGGGGCACGTCCACCGACAATCTCCAGAACGGCCAGTACACCCTCACCTACGTGAACACCTTCCAACTGATCGGCCCCGGGCCAGGGAACAATCTCCTCGTCCACGAGATTGCCCACATCACCAGGAACGGCGACGACGTGATCGTCCAGCACGACAACCTGAGCATCGACTGCAAGTAGCGCCGAAACAGGCAACGCCCGATCGCGAAGGGCTGCCCCACGGCGGCTCTTCGCGGTCGAAGTCTCCCCAGTCGCCGCCGCCAAGCTCCCGCTCCACCTGTTCACGCTCCTCATCGGTGAGCGAGCGTCATCGCCTGCCGCGCCGAGAAGAGGCCATGCACGAGCCGCTGCTCGTTGCCAGGATGAGAGGCGACAAGGTGCTGCAGTCAAGAGTCGAGCCGTTGGTATGCCGAACCGCCGCGCGTGAAGCCCTAGGTGATACCTACCGATTGACGGCCGACGGCGGCCGGCTTACATCAGATGTGTCCTTCGAGGCAACCCTCTTGATCCGACTCGAGTCTCGTTGTGGGCAGCGTGACGAGCGCTTGTACGGTCGTTAACCGACCCGGCTGGCGATCTCGTGCAGGTGGGCGCCGGTCGTCCCGCAGCAGCCACCGACCACCATCGCCCCGAACTCCGTGGCCGCCCAGGCGGCGAACGTCCCCATGTCGGCGGGCTCGGCCGGATAGCGCCCCGAGAGGGGATCGGGAAGGCCGGCGTTTGGCTTGACCCAGAGCGGCAGGTCGACGCGGTGAATATCCATCTGCACGGTGAATTCCTCGGCGATCGCCTTCGCCGCCTCCAGAGACTTTCCGCAGTTGAAGCCGATCCCATCCACTTCGAGGTTGGCCATTGCGAGCACGACGTCCTCGATCTTGTGCCCCATCATCGTTCGGGGCTCGCCAACACCCGCGTCAAACGAGAACGAGACGACCAACGGAAGCGTTGTCGCTTCGCGGCAGGCGAGTACCGCGGCAGTCGCCTCGTCGATCGCGAACATCGTCTCGATCACAAGCAGATCACACCCTGCGAGCGCCGCGGCCTGGACCGCGAAGGCCTGCCGGGCCTCCTCGGGTTCGAGCGTGCCGAGCGGCACGAGTAGCTCACCGGTCGGCCCGATCGAACCAGCGACCAGCACGCCCTTGCCGCATAGCTCCACGGCCCGCCGCGCGCAATCAACCGCGGCCCGGTTCACTCGTTCCGCGTCTTGGTACTTTGAATGGACGAGCCGGATCGGATTGGCGCCGAACGTATCCGTCAGGATGATCGTCGAACCGGCCCGGATGAACGAACAGTGCAGCTCAACGAGTTCGTCAGGAGCGTCGATCGCCAGCTCCTCCGGCGGCTGGCCGGCGCCGAGCGAATAGGCCTGAAGTCCGGTGCCGACGCCACCGTCGGCAATGCGAACACCCGGGCCAAGCAACTCACGAAGCGCAGTCATCGAAATACGTTAGCCATCGGATCAAACCCGGCAAACCTTGATCCCCGGAACTCCGGCGGCCGAGCAGCAAAGGCGGCGTCTTCAACAACTACTAGGACGCCCGGAAACGCTGAGCTAGGCGTGCCCGGGCCGCTCCTCGTCCTCCGCAAAGGCCGGGTCGGCCGCCGACGCCGCCGACGATCGCGACCAGGCGATGGATCTCCAGGAGCCTTCGGCTGGACCACTATTCCGGTAGAACCAAGCGTGTAGCCTCGGGCGCTTCTAGCCGCGCGCGAACTCCTCGGCGGAACTCGACTCGAACTCGAAGCCGACGAACGGCTCATCGCCGACAACTTGCGCGTCGTGGCCAGGCTCGATCACGTAGGTTGCGCCTGGTCCAAGCTCGAGCTCAGTGCCGTCATCGTGCGTCACGAGCATGCGGCCCGACTGCACGACTCCGACGTGTCGAAGCTGACAACTGGCGGTGCCAACGATCGGCTTGATGCAGGCCGACCAGCGCCAACCGGGCTCAAGCGTCATTCGTGCGGCGGTTGAGCTGCCGATCCGGACAATCTCCACCCGCGTCTTGTCGGGCGTGCGGGTCTCATCGGGAGAGTCAAACGTACGTGCTTCCACGCCAGCCATGATTACCTCCATGCTCAAAGCGATGAGGGATGGACAGAGATCATACTCAGACGATCGGTCCCAGCTCGGGACGCTTCGGAATGGTTCGAGCGCCCAGGCTAACCAAGAGCGGCGAGCGCTCTGCCTCCTCGGCCATCGCCGTCACGATCTCGCCTGCCGGCAGCACCTGGTGGATGAGCCCGACGCTCTGGCCCGCGTGGAGCGCCAGCGCCTAGAGGTCGCCGGTCATGCCACGCTCAGGATCCGAGGACGAGTAGCGGACGATCGGCTCGCCGCCGGCGCCGTGGGCGATCACGCCTCCCTCGCCGGGCCGAACACCGGGTTCAGGCTGGCCGGCCTTCTCCCACAGGCGCAGCGTGCTGTTCGTGAGCGTGCGGTGGGGTGCCCGCTCCCAGCCGATATCGAAGAGCTCCGAGTGTCGGGTATCAGTCTCGCGCGCGGCGATGAGGAGGCGCTTGTACTCGGAATGCGCACCCGCCTCCTCGCTCGCGACGCAGCGCCTACCGACCCAGCCCGCCTGGGCACCGAGCGCGAGTGCGGCGGCCAGGCCGCCGCCGGCGGCGATCCCGCCGGCGGCGATGACCGGCACCGGTGCGACTGCGTCGACTACGGCCGGAACGAGCGCCATCGTGGAGACCTCGCCCCACACGTGGCCGCCCGCCTCGACGCCCTGGGCGACGACGACATCGGCGCCGGCATCGACGACCCGGCGGGCCTCGACGGCACTTCCCACCGTACGGACGACGAGCCCACCCGCATCGTGAACGAGTTCGCCGTAGGGCTCGGCGTCGCCCCAGAAGAGCGAGATGATCCTGACGCCCTCCTCGAGTGCGACGTCGAGGCGCTCGTGCTGGTCCCACCCGCGTTCGCGACAGCGGCAGCAAGCTGCGGGGCCGGCGACACGGGTGCTGCACGATCGGCAGCTCGATTCCGAGCCGGTCGCACAGAGGCGTTCGAAGGCTCACGCCTCCGCCAACGGGCTGGTGACGGCTCGCATGAGGCCCGTGACCAACCTCTGCGGCAAGACTCTCGCCAGCCCTGGCGCGCCACTCGTTGAGCGAGACTGTCGAGACGGAAGACCTTTCTGCCGTTAGGAATCGCTTACGGGTGTCGGCGGGCACGAGTTCACCCTGGATAGACATGGAGCGAGCGGCCCCGATCCTGGCCTGGTCTGGGGTCCAGACCGTGGCGCTCTTCTTGCGATGGGCAGTGCTCGATGCGGCCAGGTAGTCCACCGCAAAGGGACTCATCTGGAGAGAACCGCGCTGGTATCGACCAGTGCCGTCCGGGAGCGTTCTCCGACAATCCGCCGGGCTCGGGGGACCGCAATCTCGTCACTTGCGTTGGCCGGGACGAGGCCGCCGGAAGGACAGCGCTTAGTCTTACCCCGACGGGCAAGGGCCGTTGGCCGCGCCGAGCAAGGCGCTTTTCAGACTGAGTTGGCCGACAGGTAGGGTGCGGTCGTGGCGTCTCAACGCGCCGAGTTCTCGGGCGGAGTCGAGAAGGCCGAGGCTGTGCTCGCCGAGGCGGTGAGCGCCTACTGCGAGGCTTTTGGGGAGCGACTGGTGGGCGCGTACGCTCTCGGCAGCTTGGCCCACGGTGGGTTCAGCTTCCTCGTTAGCGACGTTGACCTTGGGTTGGTTCTCGCCGACCCGTTGCGCGGCTCTGACCCCGAGACGGTTCAGCAACTCGCGGACGTGCTGAAGAACCGGGGGTCGGTTCTGCATGAGCGGCTGTCGGTGTTCTGGGGTACGCCGTCAACTCTCGGGGGGCAGCAGGTCGGGGGGCGTTTACCTCCGCTTGATCGGCTGGATCTACTCCAGCATGGGCGGCTCCTTTTCGGGGTAGACATCCGCGAGGGCCTACCCTGGCCTAGTCGAGCTGACCTCCTCGTCAGTGGCGCCGAGTTCGCCCTTGAGTCTCTGGCGGGCATCGCGCCCACATCAGAGCCGCGCGACCAAGGGGTGGGTCCCCCTACTTCAGCAGGAGACGATGCTGTCGAACAGATCCGCCGACCGGAGCTGCTGGTCGCCCGGGGGATCCGCCGTGTTACCAAGCTCGTCCTTTTCCCCGTTCGTTTCCTCTACACGGCCGAGACGGGCTTGGTCGGGACAAACCAGTCCGCGACAGACCACTACCTGGCCACGGACGAGGCGCCGGCTGCCACCCTCGTCGCTGCCGCCTTCCGTTGGCGGACTGCCCAGCCCGATGGCGCCGAGGCGACGACCCTTTTGCGTGAGCAGTTGATCCCGCTCTACCTTTACTACATTGACGATCACACCGCCCGCCTCCAAGCTGTCGGCCGTCTCGACCTCGCCCTCGCCTTCACCGAGTGGCGTAACCGAATCGTGGTCTGAACCGCGGCCCTGTACACAGTCCAGACCAACAGCCTGGGCGAAGCGGCGGGGCTACCGGGGGCGGCTCAAGGGGGCGGGCGCGGAGACGGTGTGCTATTAGCCCTGTCAACCAGCTCAGGAGGGAGCAGCGATGGCCGACCCGGTTCCGGTACGTGGGCTCTTCGAGACACACCTGACCGTGAGCGATCTCGAGCGGTCCGTCGGCTTCTACCGCGATGCCGTCGGCCTTCAGCTCGCCTTTGAGGTATCCGGACGGAGCGCCGCTTTCTTCTGGATCGGCGATCCCGGGCGCTCGATGCTCGGCCTCTGGTCGCTCGGCACGGCGCCGATCGGCCTCACGCTACACCTAGCGTTCGAGGTGGCCCTGGAGGACATCATGGACGCGCCAAGACGGCTCGATGCGAAGGGGATCACGCCGCTGTCGTTCTTCGGCGCAAAGACGACTGAACCAAGCGTGATCGGTTGGATGCCGGCCGCCTCCCTCTACTTCCGCGATCCCGACGGCCACCTACTCGAGTACCTAACCATGCTGGACGAGGAGCCAAACCCGGACCTCGGAATCGTCTCCTGGTCTGAGTGGGTCAGCGTAAGTCATACAGACTCGTCGGATACCTAGAGCGCGAACTGAAAGCCTACGAGCTTGGACTTCGAGCCGGTGCCGGACGCCAACTGACGCGTCCATGGCGGCCGGTTCGCCGCTCGAGTTCAGGCTCCTTGGTCGTTAGCGGGGGCGGCGGTCACCCGGCTGCGGCACCGGGTGATCCTCACCCCGGGAGCCGCCCCCGCACCGGACGCCTTCGCGGCCGACGCAACTCGTCCTTCCACGGCAGGTTGCGGCTCGAGGGTTGTCCTCTCCTCGAGCCCGGGGCGTCCATTTCAGACATCTACTAGGTCGGGGCCACGCTCGAGACAGCGTCGAAGACCAGCTCGGCAACCCGGCCGGGTTTCTGGTTGAGCGCGAAGTGCCCGGCGTCCGGAATCACGACGAGGGTCACGTGCGGGCACTGTTCAAGCACACGCCGCTCCTCAGACGTGAGTCCGATGTCGTCATGGTCGCCGAATACAACCCAGACCGGAACGCCCGAGTCGCACAGTCGCGGAGCGAGCGAGCCGTGGCGATCCAGGTACTCCAAATAGGAGCGAGTCTGCCGGCGGAGGAAGCGAGGGTCGTTCTTCTGCAGCTCCGCGATCAACGCATCGCGTCGGCCGGCAGGCAGACCTTCGAGACTGCCCTTCATCGCTGGCCCGATCATCTTCAACATCGCCGAGTACGGGAAGTGCCCGAGCACGCGGCCGAGGCGATCGAGCGCGCGCGGGAACTTTGACTCGTCCACTCGCGAGAAGGAAGGCGAGAGCAGGACGAGCGGGCCTGAAAACTCGGATGCAGCCGCCATCTCGAGCGCGACGTTGGCGCCCAGGCTATGGCCGACCACGACGCCACAGCCGAAATCGACGGCGAGCTTGCCCGCGAGCCGGGCGTAACTCTCCATGCTCAGGTCGCCCAGCGGCTTGGTGCCCCCGAATCCCGGCAGCGTGGCGGCCACGAATCGGATCGGCTCATCGCTCAGCTTGGGCTCCGCGAGCATGTCGTCGTAGAAGACTGCAGTGGCGAGGGCTCCCGGAAGCAGGAGGACCGCGTGATCCGCATCGGGCGGACCGGACTCACAAACGACCCAGCCCTCGTGTATGCGTTCTGCACTCACCGGCCGCCTCCGCTGACAACGCAGTGCGATCAACTCTAAGCGATCCATTAGGCTCGCACGGCGAGTTGCTAGGGGACCGTGTGGAACCTCTCAGCGGCGGTCAACAGCTTGGTCGTGTTCCCGGGATTGCGCCGCCGAGTCCGCCCGTCAACCCGACCGCGGGGGTCCCTCGGAGCTGCCGGGCGCAAGGGCGACCCTGAGCTTCCGTCCAGTTTCGGATGCGATCGCCACCGCTTACACTCGCAACCCGATGGAATCCCGCGAGGTGTCGTGGCACGAGGATTGCCCTGGGTGCGCGCGCACTTGGGTGGTCAATGGCGATCCGACTCCGCGTAGTGTTGTCTGTGTCTGCGGTGTCGTCTTCGAGATGCCGACGGAGCGCGCGCGGCGTTACGCATCCTCGGTCGGCTCGGTCATCTACGGCGACTTCAGGTCACCGGATCAATCCGGCTGCCGGCGTGGCATACTCGCCCGAGTGGCATGCTCGAACGCCGATCTGGCGCGTGAAGCCTGGGCCGCGCTGAGACGCGGGGACGTGGAACGGGTTGTCTCGTTCATGCACGAGGACATCGACTGGCGTGGTGTCCGGCGTGGACACCTCTGGTGGGCGCACCGGCCTGGCTGACGCGGCAGAGCGGAGGCCCGTGAGGTACTCGAGCACTGGGTGGCTGGAAACCCAGAGTTGTTCGCCCAGGAACCAGAGATCGAAGCCTTCGAGGATCGCGTGCTGGTCGCGTTCCCCGACGCTGATCCCAACCGTGGACGGTTCACAGTCGCCTCGTTCAGAGAAGGCTTGATCGTGCGCATGGAGGACTTCGACCAGCGACGCCAGGCAGTTACCGCAGTTCGGGCCTAAACCCGAGGCCATGAACGGCCCGAAGGTAGAGGTTCGGTCACCCGGCTGCGGCGCCAGGTGAGCCTCACTCCGGAAGACCGCCCGCGCATCGGACGCGTTCGCGAATGGCATGGTCGCTCCTTCCCGGAGCGTTGTCTCGGACGCGGCACGGCTGGCCCAGGAGATGAAGGCCTAATAGGCTCGGGTCATGTCCGAGATTGACCGGAGTCCCGTTGGGTCGAGCGGCGTCGAGATCGCCCGCATCGGGCTCGGCGGCTAACAGCGAGGCCAGAGCCGGCGGAAGAGCCAGGGACGCCGCTCGACCCGTGCGCGTGATCGAGTCCTCGGTCGGGTGCGGCGTCAATGGTGAATAGATCGGAGGACTACCTTGCGACCGGCAACGACCCCGTGATCGGCCGAGTCCTGAAGGGGGTTGGGGGCGAGTTCCTGGTGGCGTCGAAGGTGGCACCTGCAACCGGTATCAGGGGCGGCGGTAGCGGGTTCCGCGGGAGCAGGTTCGCCCTTGCCCGGCTAGGAGACTCGACGCCCGCTCGCGCGCGTGCGTCTACATGCTCGGGCGGTCATTGGCCCTGAGCGAGGAATCTCCTGGGTCGTCCGCGCGCTCTTGCAGGGGTAGAGGGTCGACCCTTTCCCGCTGGGTCGATCGAAACCTCCGGGTCTCTCCGAGCCGGGGGTGGCCGGCTAGGACACCGAATCTCGGAACGCGATGGCCTCCCCTGCAATCCCGGTCGCCTCTTCGATAGGCACGATCGGGGTGACGGTGAAGCGAAGCCAAGGTGTCCATGGCGAGGTCGTCCTGGCGATCGTGGCCGCGCTATCGGCCTCGATGATCGCGACGCCGCCCGTGCCGTCGGCGAACCCGTAAAACCCCTGAAACTCCGCGCCCGCTGGAGGCTGCCACTGCGCGAACACGGCAAGCGATCGCTTCTCTGCCTCTTCACTCTGATCGACAAACGCCCACGTCACATGGAAGAGCATCTCCGCCCCTTTCGCCGCTCACACTTCCACCTCGGAAAAAAGAGGTTACAGGACCCGCGGCCAGGCCGACACGCCACGGAAGGGACTCGGGATGCTGGCGATCGTTAGGGCCGGTATTGCTGGGCGATCCTTTGGACGGTGTCGACCTTGACCGTTATCCAGACGCCGGAGTCCAAGGGCTCGAACAAGTCGATGGTGCTCGTGCCGTCGACGATCTGCGCCAACTCGGCGACCGTAATCGAGGTCGCGCCGAAATCTGCCGGGTCACCACTCCTGGTCAGGACGGTGACATGGGTGTCGTTCGGGACGAGGTAGGTAAGGAGCCGGTGGCCCTCCTCGACAACGTAGTTGTCGTTCGGGACAGGCTGTCCTGGCTCGACCGCGCCATCCTCGGCGGCAGCGGTGTTCGCCGTCTCTCCTGACAGCAACCAGGCAGGGTCGAAGCGCATCTCGTAGTGGTCACCCTTGGGCGTCAGCGACGAGATGTGGCCGTATTGGACGATCTCGCTAGGAGAGGCGGCTGCCGGGGCGGACACCGTCTCTGTCTCCGTGACGGTCGTGGTGGTAGTCGTCCCGCATCCACCCGCTACCACGGCCAGGACGCTGAGAGCGATCGCAAGGCCGACCAGACGGAACACAGATCGAGTGTAGCCCGCACATTCCGATGGATTCCGGCCTTGGGCATCGCGTCTCAAACAGCCAGGTGAAGTCGCGAAGCGGGGCGGTCAGGTTTGGCCCGAGATTAGCCCTGAGAACGCGGTCTTCTCATACCTGAGAACGAGGCCCCGAGCAGCGCAAATGGTACTTCCGGACGATCACGAATCGTCCCCGCAGCCGATGTCAGCGAGGCGGCGGGCCTCTAGGCTCGATGTACTGAACGACGAACCACGAAACCGAGAAAGGAACCATCATGAGAGCAGTACAGATCATCACCGGAAGCCTCGCCGCCGGCCTCGCGGCCGCGTTTCTGAGCGGCGCCGTCTGGGCCCAGAACGCAGACATCGACTCGGCCCGCTACATCGTCAGCGGCGATGCGATTACCGCTGTCGGCGCCGTCGCCGGAGCACTCTTCCTCGTCCTCGCCGCCAGCCTCTTCTACCTCGGCGTCCGCCCCAGGCGAGATCGGGATGAAGGGGCCATGAGGCCAGTTCGCGACAAGCCCGCAGCGCCTGCCGCCTAGCCAACAAACGCGACAACCACTGCTAGAGGCCGGGCACTGCCCGGCCTCTACTCGCTGGATTTACGTCAAGCCGTAAACCGACGGGAACGGCCGTCACCCTCTCACCCGCGACGCGGGCGTCCGTCAGTTCTTTGAGCATCGGCCGTACGCCCGTGAGGCTGGGTGGAACCTGCTCACCTTGGAACGCGCCGAACTGAGTCCAGGGCCGCGGCTTCAACTACAGAACGGGGAACGAACGTTCCTCGATCTCGATGAGGACGGGACATTCATTGCGATCGGTCGAACTAGGGGATCGAACGGTAGAGGCGGAGGAACATGCGGCGGAAGCCGCGCTTGGGCCAGAAACGCGAGGCGAGCAGGTTCGTCTCCCGCCAATCCGTGACCATCGTCGGATAGTCGTGCTCGGCCGCCCACGCAAAGCAGGCATCGGTGAGCGCAACGCCGATCCCCGACCCTCGAGACTCGGGCAGGGTGGCGGCGAAGCCGAGAAAGGCAGCTCGCTCGGGGCGAGCCAGGCCCGTGTGCTCTCGCGAGCGCTCGATCGAGGTCACGGAGAAGCAGGCGACCGGCCGGTCGTCCAGATATCCGATCAGCACCTCTTCCTCGTGGTCCGCAAAGGTGTCAAGCCACTCCTGCCGCTCCTCCTCCTCGGTCGGGACCGGTCTCCCGGAGAAGACCGGCGCTTGCTGCTGGTGCCTGGGCAGGGCGAGGCTAACGCCGATGAGGGTGTCGATCTCACTCTCTCGCGGGTGACGGATCTCGAATCCGTCGGGCACTGCGACCTCGGTGTGTACCGGGACTTCGCGAAGGCCGTGCGCCGCCTGGCCGCCGAAGCCGACTCGGAACCACGGGTCGACCAGCGCCTCGTCCGCCGGCACGAGGACGTAGTGGCGTGTGCGTCCCTGCTCGACCCAGTGTCCGGCTGCCGCCGCGTACAGGTCGCGCGCATCCTCGGGCTCTTCGACAGCGTGCCCTGAGGCCTCGACCCAGATGTTCGCTCCCCAGGAGTCGTCACGCGGCGCCCCCAGCAGGAACCCGACGATCCGGCCGCCCCGAAGCGCGACAGCTCCGGAGGCCCCGTCGCGGGCCCACAGGGTCTCGACCTCGGCGCGAAAGTCGACCTGCTCGCGCAGCAGCGGCTCCACCGCGCGGTGGAGCCCATGACGTTCCTCCAGAAGGCCGGCGGCATCGTCGAGGTGACCCTCGGAAAAGGCCTCGATCCTCACGGCCGGCATAGCCGCAGGACGATACCGTTGCTCCCGACTCCACTGTCGGCGCGGCCACCGGGTGCCACGTCAGGGACGTCCTCGGGGCTGAGGGTTTCCTGCTGACGCATGTCGATCAGGAACTCCCGCCCTGACGTGGGTCCCGGTGATGACGAGCCTGGCCTGGTCCGTGTCGACCGACTGGCGAAATCGCCCCGAGACAGCAGACGCGCGCAACGACTACTAATCCACGCTAGCCAGAACTAAGGTGCGGTCTTGAAGTCGTGGTGGTCGCCGAGTCTGGAGCCCCGGTTAGGGTGCGCGGATGAGCCTTGGCCCGCACGCAGCGTGAGCTCCGGAGTGGATCCCGAGCAGGGGCCTCGGGTGAGCCGGCCGCATTGAAGACGATCACTGGCTCTGTCGCGAGCTGGCTCGTGGGCCTTCTAGGCCAACGCGGGTGTGCGCTTCTGGATGCGCATGGATAGGCTGGTCCGGTTGGAAGTATCTAAGGATCTACGGGTTGGTGTTGGCGTGGTCGGAGGGCGCCTGCTTGTCCTCCGAGCCTCGGTTCGTCGGGTACGGGTGTGATGTCACCTGTCTCTCGGGGTTTTCGTGGCCGTCGGCGCTCGTCGGTTGATCCGGCCCGGGTTCCGCCGGGCCAGTACGTGACCGACGACTTTCCCGTGCTCTCTGCTGGTCCGACTCCGCAGACTGCATCGGATCAGTGGTCGTTCACGATCCGCGGCGCAGTAGACGAGGCGGTGTCGTGGACATGGCAAGAGTTCGCGGCTCTGCCGAGCGAGAGGGTAACGGTCGACATTCACTGTGTCACCAAATGGTCGAAGCTCGATACCGTCTGGACTGGCGTCTCGCTCGACGTGATCTGCGACGCCGTTGAAACGAGCGCCGAGTACGTCACCGCCTGGAGCGACGGCGGCTACACGACCAACCTGCCGCTCGAGGACATTACGGGCGGCAAGGCATGGATCGCGTTCGCCTACGACGACGAGCCGCTCGAGGCAGAGCACGGTGGTCCGGCGAGGCTGCTCGTCCCGCACCTGTATTTCTGGAAGAGCGCGAAGTGGGTACGCGGGCTCGAGTTGCGCGATGAGGACGAGCCGGGCTTCTGGGAGGGCTACGGCTACCACAACTACGGAGACCCATGGCGAGAGCAGCGCTACTGGGGAGACTGAACTGGCGGATCGCGAAGGTGGTCGAGTTGGTCGACCAGACGGAGCGGGCCAAGAGCATCGTGCTCGACGTGTCCGAGTGGCCCGGTCACCGGGCCGGCCAACACGTGGACGTCCGGCTGACCGCCGAGGACGGCTACCAGGCGCAGCGCAGCTACTCGATCGCATCGGCGCCCGAGGACGAACGCCTCGTCCTCACGGTCGAACGGCTCGACGACGGCGAGGTCTCGCCGTACCTGATCGATGAGCTCCGATCAGGCGATGAGCTCGAGCTTCGCGGCCCGATCGGCGGGTACTTCGTCTGGGAGGCCGCTTCGGGTGGGCCGTTGCTCCTGCTCGCGGGCGGCTCGGGGATCGTGCCGCTACGCTCGATCCTGCGCCATCGTGCCGCGATCGCGAGTACCGTCCCGGTGCGACTGCTCTATTCGGCCAGGGGACTCGACGAGGTGATCTATCGGGACGAGCTTGCAGACCTCGCCGCCGAGGAGTCGGTCTGCATATGCCTGACGCTCACCCGCCACTGGCCGAAGGAGTGGAGCGGCTATCGGCGCCGGATCGACCAAGAGCTCCTCGACGAGGTCGCCTGGCGGCCGGAGGAGCGACCGCTCGTCTATGTCTGTGGCCCGACGGGCTTCGTCGAGGCCGCGGCCAGCGGACTCGTCGCCCTTGGACACGAGCAGGGAAGAGTTAGGACCGAACGGTTTGGATCGACCGGTGTCTAGGCCGAGGATGTCACCCCGAAGGCCGGGACGCTGATGGAGGCACTCGATGGAAACGCCATCGCTGGCCTGCTGTTCGACGTCTTCGGCGCCGAGATGACGACAGCGACCGGCGTCTGCGCGAGTTGTGGCGCGGGCGGTCCGGTGGCGGAGGTCGATGTCTATCTTCGTGCGCCGGGAACGGTCGTGCGTTGCCGTAGCTGCGCCAGCGTGCTGATGGTGCTTGTGACCGTGCGCGACGTCACCTGCGTCGACCTGCGCGGCCTCGCCGACCTGAAGCTCGCCCCCAAGAGCACAACCTGAGGAGGAGTGATGGACGATCGCCAGATCCACGAGAGCATCGAGAAGCTCGTTGCGGAGGAGCATGAGCTGTGGGAACGCGAGTCAGCAGGTGACTCGAGCGAGGCCGATCGGAAACGCTCGACCGAGCTGAAGGTCTCGCTCGACCAGCGCTGGGACTTGCTGCGCCAACGGCGGGCGTTACGGGAAGCGGGTCGGGATCCAGGCGCGGCCGACGTACGCCGGCCGGAGGTGGTCGAGCACTACGAGCAGTAACATCGACATGCTCGGTACGTGAGCGACGCGATAGAGCGTCCCGCGCCTCCGTACTCCGGCCGGACTGCGTGGGCCCGGAGCCTGGAGACGCCGTTACGGGAGTTCCTGCGGACCGAGACCGGCGGCGCGGCGATCCTGCTCGCCGCGACTGTCGCAGCGCTGGTGTGGGTGAACGCCAACGCGGAGTCGTACGACTCGCTGTGGGAGACGACACTCTCGATCGACATAGGCCGTTGGGGGCTGGCACTGGATCTGCGCGGCTGGGTGAACAGCGGGCTGATGACGTTCTTCTTCTTCGTCGTAGGGCTCGAGGCGCGCAGGGAGTTCGACCTAGGCGAATTGCGCGAGCGGCGCCGGTTTGCGCTGCCGCTGCTCGCCGGGATCGGCGGGATGACGGTGGCGATTGGTATCTATCTGGCTTTCAACGCCGGCCGTTCGTCGGCGTACGGCTGGGGAGTCGCCATGTCGACCGACACCGCGTTCGCGCTCGGGCTACTGGCGCTCGTCGGTCCGCGCTTCCCCGACCGTCTGAGGGCATTCATGCTCACGATCGTCGTCGTCGACGACATCGTCGCGCTCGTCGTAATCGCGACCGTCTACACAGAAACCCTGAACGTCGTAGCGCTCTTGGTCGCGATCGGCTTGTTCGGCGCGGTTCTGTTTGCACGCGCGCTCGGAGTGCGCATCGGGCTTCTGTACGCAGCGCTCGCCACGGCGGTCTGGGTAGCGCTGTTCGAGTCGGGCGTCGAGCCGGTTATCGTCGGACTGGCAATGGGGCTCTTGACCTACGCCTACCCGGCGGCCAGGTCAGACCTCGAGCGCGCGACCGAGCGGTTCCGCAAGTTCCGCGAGCAGCCCACGCCGGAGCTCGCACGCTCGGCCGGTGAGGGGCTCAGATCTGCGATCTCCCCGAACGACCGTCTCCAGCAGCTCTTCCATCCGTGGACGAGCTACCTGATCGTGCCGCTGTTCGCGCTCGCGAATGCGGGAATCGCCCTGAATGGCGGCTTCCTCGCCCGAGCGTTTACCTCCCCGATCACACTTGGAATCCTGGTCGGCTACGTCGTGGGCAAGCCCGTGGGCATCCTCGGCGCGTCCTGGCTGCTCACCCGCGTGACCAGGGGACGGCTTCGGCCGCCCGTCGGCTGGGCAGCAGTCGCTGGCGGCGGCACAATCGCCGGGATCGGGTTCACGGTGTCGCTCCTGGTCGCGACGCTCGCCTTCGATGGGGTGGAGCTCGAAGAGGCGAAGCTCGGCATCCTCTCCGCCGCCCTCTGCGCGTCGATCGTGACCTGGCTGCTGTTCCGCGCTACAGCGTTGCTCCCGCGGCGTTTACGGGTCCGTGCGCTCCTCGGGACCGCGGAGCCGCTCGTCGACCTCTACACCGAAGTTGATGCAGAGCGCGATCATATTCGCGGGCCCCTCGACGCACCCGTCACGATCGTCGAGTACGGCGATTACGAGTGTCCCTATTGCGGGCAGGCTGAGCCCGTCGTCCGCGAACTCCTGCGCGAGCACGGCGATGTCCGTTATGTCTGGCGCCACCTGCCGCTCAACGACGTTCACCCTCGGGCCCACCTTGCCGCACGGGCCGCCGAGGCAGCCGCAGACGAGGGCGCCTTCTGGCAGATGCACGACCTCCTTCTCGATCACCAAGACGCCCTCCGCCAGAGCGACCTGATCGGATACGCGGAACACCTCGGACTCGACGTGGAACGTTTCGGGGATGCGCTCCTCAGTCACACGAGTCTGGCGCGTGTCGCCGAGGACGTCGACAGCGCCGACCTAAGCGGCGTTTCGGGCACACCGACCTTCTTCATCAACGGGCGCCGCCACTACGGCGCGTACGACATCGCCACTCTCTCAGCCGCAACGCGCGCCGCCCGCGTGCGAGCAACGCTCGCGGCGCACTAACTGCTCGACACGCGGCTCGACTGGGCTTACCCGTCGGCCGGATCTGGGAGCACGAGCGCCGCTTCGGGTGTCGCCACTCGGAAGCTGAAGCTCTCTTCGAGGTAGAAGAGGACGTCCGAGTCGTCAGAACGCTCGTACCCGATGGAGATGTCCTGTCCTGACTCGAAGAGGAAGTCGCCGCCTCGGAGGCTGAGCACAACCGCTCCGTCGACCCCTGGCACGCGAACGATCGGACCGCCGAGGATATGGCCGAGGTGCTCGAAGAGGGGGTAGCCTCCGTGTTCGGTCGTTTCGACGACCCTCGTGTAGGCGGCCGGCGAGAGTGCGATCCCGTATGGGCCTGCGATGCCCGCTCCTGCCAGCGCCTCGGCGGCTTTGGCCACCTGCGCCGGGTAGCGCGCGCAATCGCTCCCCAGCGGGATCGGGGAGTGCGACGACGTCTCGGCGATCCCGATCATTCCGGCAGACTCGAGGCCGGCGAAGACGGCGGTGTTCTCTGCCAGCGCGATGCGCCTGGCGGCGCTGTCGAGATCGTCGAGGCTGACATCGACCGCTCCCCGCTCGACGTCGGCGAGCTCAGCTCGCGCGACACGGAAGCCGGCGCGCAGCTCGACCAGCGGTAGCACGCGGCGCTGCGCGACTGTGACGCCCTCGGTCAAACTGGCGGTCAGCTGCGTCGTTCGCCCGAGATTGGTCGCGGAATGCTGCCACCCGTGCGGGCCCGAGAAGTCGACCAGCCTACGCGCTCCGAGAGCGGGCAGCAGGTGATCGGTCGCCTCCTGATCGAGGACAGACCAGGTCGAGTCGGTGATCGGGGCGAGCGAACGGAGCAGGTGGTTCACGAGACACTCTCCTTGAGGCTGCCGATGCCCAGCGATCCGGAGCTGTCAGGCGCCGAGCCGGGGCCGCTCTCCGAGCCATCCGCCTCTCCGCCTCCTGCCGCGGCCTCCGCAGCCTCGCCATGTTCGACGATGTCGCCGGCCTGGAACAGGATTCCGCGCGCGATCTCCTGCCAGACGGGCGTCCTGCGCAGAAGGAACTCCAGATCCATGCAGAAGTGCTTGAACTCCTCGCCCTGCGCGTCGCGCATGATCGCGCGCGCCTCGGCGTCAGGCTCAATGGCTAGCCGTTGCTCGTACCATCCGATCGCCTCCGCCTCCTCGGTCAGCGACGCGCTCAACCGAGCGAACGTCCGCGTCTGCGAGGGAAGCTCATCCGGGGGCTCGTGGTATTGATCGAAACCCATGCGTCGTGCTCCCTTCGACTCGACCCGACTGGCCGGCCAGTCTAGATGACCACCCGACCTCGCTCGGAATCCGCGAGCGCGGTGGCCCGTGTGGTTAGGGCGAAGAGGCTAGCGCCGCTCGGCGGCGTAGGCGACCGACGGCCCAGAAACGCCAGCCAGCACCTCGAACGCACGCGCCTGCCCTAGAGCGACCGTCCCCGATGCGACACCTCGTCCGCGGGTGCGATCTCCGCCTGGATCGAGACGAAGCAACCCGGGCAGAGAAGTTGGCGGAAGACGATCGGCCGGTCGGTCACCGCTGCCGGGTTTCCGAGGATCTGTGGCCCAGCCAGGGTTGGAGGGCCTTCCCGGAGGAGCGCTGCGGAGGTCGGCTGCGAACGCGATCCGACCTCGGCCCCGCAGTGACTGCACCGCACGACCCCGCTCGAGTCCAGCACGAGGTTGTCGTCCACGCGCACTCCGTCGGTGAGGTCGTGCTCAGCCATCGACAGCCACCGTCTCGTCGGCGCGAGCCTTCCGAAGAGCTTGTCGATGCTCGTCGGTTGCCTCCGGATCGCTCCCCGATGCGTCGCCGACAACGCCGTAGATCTCGAACGCCGCCTTCGGAGTGATCTTGCCTTCTGCGAGATCGTGGACGACGGCCTCCGGATCTCGGAGGAGGGGGTCGCCGTACCCTCCGCCGGCTTGCCACTTCGTGAAGTAGACATCGTCCCACCCGACATCGGTCTCGAGGTGAGGGGCGACCTCGACGTAGTTGCCGCCCAGGTCCTCGAGACTCTGCGGGAGGGCTCCCGCAGCGAGGAGCTCGCGCGCATTCGAGTTCCTCACCAGCACGTCGTAGGCACTGTTCCCGGGATAGCCGCCGCTGATCCCCTGGGCCTGCGGGACGGCCTTTCCGGATTGCGACACGACAAGGTGAACTCCCTTGATCGGCGTGTCGTGGGGAATGAAGCAGAGCGACGCGCCAAGACCACCGCGGAAGCGGCCCGGCCCACCGGAATCCGTCTCCTCCCGCCTCCAGAGATACAGGATCGGGAACGCGAACTCGTTCATCTCGACGTCGGCGATACGACCCATTGGAATGCAAGGGAGGCCGCCGGTGTCGACTCCGTCCTGATCTCCGCGGGCGCCCATCCCGCCGGCCATCGCTTCGCAGAGCATGGTGACGAAGGGGTTCGAGTGCTGGTCGACTCCGGCGAGGATCGCAAGGTCCCACGTGCCACAGCAGACGCTCATCAGGTTCTGCCGGAGTTCGATGTTCGTGTCGAGCATGCCCGACACGCATTCGAGGACTGCGTTTGTCGTCGCCCAAGCTGAGGCCACCGGCGCTTTCCCGACACCGTGGGGGAACTCGCAATTGTTGAGCGTTCCCGGCTCGCTGATGATCTCGATCGCCCGGTAGAGCCCGCCCGGTGCCCAGGGGATGTCGCCGCAGAGCAGTGGGAGAACGCCGGCGATGATTCCCCCCCTGAGGCCGGCGTACGTGCAGTTGATCAGACCGTCGACCTGCGGATCCGTTCCGGTGAAGTCGAACGTCAGCGTGTCGTTGCGCTTCGTCATGGCGACGACGATCTTGTAGACGCCCCGATCGCCTTCACGGGCGGAGTCCTGATGCGCCACGGCGCTCCAGGTGCCGTCCGGAAGCTCTCGAAGACGACCGCGGAGGCGGTTCTCGGCATCGTTCATCATCCGCTTCATAACGGCCTTCACGGTGTCCGGCCCGTACTTGCGGATCAGGGCGGTGAGTCGCTCGTGGGCGACGTTGTTTGCGCCGAGCTTCGCGCGGAGATCGAGGGCGACCAGTCCGGGAACGCGTGACCGACGGAGGTAGCAGTCCTCGATGTCCGGACGGATCTCGCCTGCCTCGACGATCTTGATCGGCGGCAGCGGGAGCGACTCCCAGAAGACGTCGAGGCCTTTGGTGCTCCAGCTCCCCGGCGCAACGCCGCCGAGGTCGACCTGGTGCGCGGTCGCGGACGTCCACGCGAAGAGCTCTCCCTCCCAGAAGAGCGGGGCGAAGAGCGCGACGTCGTTCTGGTGCAGTCCGCCCCCGACCCAGGGATCCGTGGTGATGAACATGTCGCCGGCGCCGATGCCGGGCTTCTCCGCCCGGTTCTCGAGCGTCCACTTCACGGCCATGTCCATCGACGCGACGAGGAACGTGTTGTACAAACCCGCCTGTACCGACTCACCGCATTCGTCCATCACCACAGTGCCGAAGTCGTTGCAGTCCGTCACGACGACCGATCCGGACATCCGCTTGAGCGCCTCGCCCATCTCGGTCGTGGTCGCCCAGATCCGGTGCCGGATGACCTCGTAGGTCAACGGATCGATCTCGTCGATGACGTCATCGGACACGGTGTGTACACGGAGGCTCTCAGGTAGCCCCAGCCGGATCTCGTCGCCGGGACGCGGAACGTACGCGAACCGCTCGGAGCCAGGTACCGGAAATGCCACGTCAGCTCCCTTCCTCGAAACGGATGATGAGGTTCCCGAGTCGGTCGACCTCGCCGAATGCGCCTTCGGGGATTGCCACGGTCGTCGTGGACGCCTCGACGACCGCCGGGCCCTCGAGCCGGTGGCCGGCGGCCAGCCCGCTGTAGTCGTACACGTCGGTGTCGGCCCAACCGGTTCGCGGGTCGAGGTAGACCTGGCGACGACCCTTCGGTCGAGGGGACGTCCCGTTGGCGGAAGGCAGCTCCGGCAACGTCGGCGTTGTGGTCAGTCGGCCGACCGCGTAGACGCGATACGTGATGAACTGCATGCCGGCTCCGGCGAAGCCAGACCCCTTGCCGTACAGGCGCTCATACATGGCCTCGAACTCTTCGGCAGCTCCGACGATGTCGGCCTCCGTCAACTCGCCGCCCTTCACCGGTGTGGCAACCTCGGCGAGCTGCAGCGAGTAGCGGATGTCGATCTCGCGCCGCAGGTCGATCGACGAGAAGGTCAGCCCCTGGGCGCCGAGGCGTGCGTGCACCTCTTCCTCGAGGTCGCGGAAGATGGTGTTGACCCGCTCAGACGGCGGAGGGAAGTTCGACGGTGCCGATTGCTCGACCGAGATGACGACGTCGGAGCCGGCAAGACCGAATGCCGAGAACGTTGCCGCGGTCTGCCCGAGCGGGACGAGGATCTCACGCACACCGAGCTCTGACGCGTAGTTGGCGCAGTGGACAGGCCCTGCGCCTCCATACGAGTAGAGGACGAAGTCACGCGGGTCGTGCCCGTTGTTGACGACGACATGCCGGACGACGTCTGCCGTCTGGGCGTTCGCGATCGCGAAGATCGCGGCCGCAGCGTCGTCCACGGAGAGGCCCAGCGGGTCACCCACGACCCGGCGGACGGCGTCCTCGGCAAGGCCACGATCGAGGACCCGACGCCCGCCCAGGAAGTAGTCCGGATTGACGATCCCGAGCACGACGTCCGCATCGGTGATCGTCGGCTCGGTACCGCCGAGCCCATAGCACGCGGGCCCCGGCACTGCCCCGGCGCTGCGTGGGCCGACATGGAGGTTGTTGCCGCCGTCGACCCAGGCGATCGCGCCGCCGCCGCTTCCGATGGTGTGAATCTGGACCATCGGGAGGCTCACCGTGTGCTGGTTGATCGTCATGCTGCTCGCCGTCACCGGGCGCCCGTCCACGACCATGCCCACGAGGAATGTCGTGCCGCCCATGTCGGTCGAGATGACGTTGCCATGCCCGAGCTGGCTGCCGAGGTTGACACATCCGACGAGGCCACCCGTCAGCACCGACCCCACGGTGGTGATTGCATGTTTCCCCGCGTCCTCGGCAGAGATCGTGCCGCCCGAACCCTGCATGATGAGCAGCGCGCCCGTGAAACCCATGTCGCGAAGCCGGCGATCAAGGGGTTCGAGGTACGCGCGGAGGCGCGGAGCGACCTGGGTGCTCATGATCGTCGTCGTGCTGCGCGAGTACTCGCGGATGCGCGGGCTGATCTCACTCGACAGGCCGACGTAGAGACCCGGCGCGAGCTCGTGGATGATCTCCCGGACACGCCGCTCGTGCGCCGGGTTGCGAAAGGACCAGAGAAGCGAGACCGCAATCGCTTCGACGCCCTCCTCGAGCAGCTCGGACACGGCTTCACGGACGTTTGCCTCGTCGAGTGCCACGATGACGGCACCCTTGTGGTCGATGCGCTCGGTCAGCTCACGTACGCGAGCCTTCGGAACGAGCGGGGCCGGCTTGTTCGTACGGACGACGTGCTGGGTCTCCTCTGGCCCGAGTCCTGCGTACCGGCCCTCGAGGTTCATGACCACGATGGAGTCGGCGTGCCCACGCGTCGTCAGGAAGCCGACCTTCGCGACGGCCCCCGTGACGAGAGCGTTGAGTGACGATGTCGTCCCGTGGCAGATGTACGACGTGCGTGCGAGCATCTCCGACGTGGAAATGTCGAGGAGCCCGGCGAGGTCCTCCAGCACTTGGATGACACCGTCGCCGTAGTCCGGCGGACTCGACGGCGTCTTCGTAGCGAGAATCGTGCCCCGGCTGTCGGTGGCGCAAGCGTCGGTGAAGGTTCCGCCGATATCGATTCCGATGACGTACGACGTCGTGCCTTCGCCGTTCTCCGCGGGCCCTCCCGAGTCCACCGCCATGCTCCTCTCTCCTCTCTCTCCTTCTCTCGAAGATGCGGCTACCACCGATGAATTAATTCTGATACGCAGAAGCCTGTTCCGCTGAGAGGGCAAGCTTACAGCAACCACGACCCCAGATCAGGGAGCGGCGGAGCCGCCGGAAGCAGACGTATGTTCAGGATCGTTGCATGTAGACGACGTGGGTCTGGAGGAACTCGTTGAGGCCGTGCTTTCCGTCTGCTCCTCCGACGCCGCTCTTGCGCCAGCCGGCGTGGAAGCCCTGCATCGCTTCGAAGTGCTCACGGTTGATGTACGTCTCGCCGAAGCGGAGGTCCTGACAGGCTCGGAGGGCGACGTTGAGGTCACGGGTGTAGATAGACGACGTGAGCCCGTAGTCGGAGTCGTTCGCGTATGAGATCGCTTCGTCGATATCGCCGAACGTCACGATCGGTACGACGGGGCCGAACACCTCTCGCTGGATGATGTCCATGTCCTGGCGGCAATCGACAATGACGGTCGGCTCGTAGAAGTAGCCGTTATCGCCGGCACCACGGGAACCTCCGGTAACGACCGATGCACCCGATTCCATCGCGCTTGCGACGAGCGTCTCGACCTTCCTGAAGCCGGCCTCGTTGATCAGGGGGCCGTAGTCGACGGTCTCGTCCGCCAGCGGGTCTCCGAAACGCGCCGCTTTCATCGAGCTCGCGAGCTTCTCGACGAACTCGTCGGCAACCTTGTCCTGGACGTAGACGCGCTCGACGCAATTGCAGACCTGTCCGCTGTTGATGATTCTGGAGGCCTTCACCGCTTCCACCGCTAGGTTCATGTCCGCGTCACCCATCACGATCGCCGGCGCTTTCCCGCCGAGCTCGAGATTCACCTTCGTGATATTCCGGGCTGCTGCTCCCATCACCGCGGCGCCTGTCTCGACGCTGCCTGTGAACGTGATCATCCCGATGTGTGGGGAGGACGCGAGCGCCTTGCCGACAGACGGTCCCCGCCCGTGAACGACGTTGATCACGCCGGCTGGAATGTCGGCCGTGGCGAGAAGCTCACAGAACATCGCAGCGTTGCGAGGTGTCTCCTCGCTCGGCTTGATCACGATCGTGTTTCCGGTCACGAGGGCCGGCGCCGCCTTCCGAGCGATCAGGAAGAAGGGGAAGTTCCACGGAAGGATCCCGCCCACCACGCCGATCGGCTGGCGAAACATGAAGATGCTCTCGCCGGGCCGGTCACTTTCGAGGATCTCTCCCTCGATCCGCCGTGCCCACTCCGCCATGTAGTCGATGTAGTCGGCCGTGAACGCCACCTCGACGCGGGCGAGCCCGAGCACCTTCCCCTGCTCCTCGGTGATCGCGCGAGCGATCGGCTCAGCGTTCTCCCTGATCCGTGCGGCGATCGAGCGTAGAGCGCCGGCCCGTGCGATTGCGGGCGTCCCCGCCCACGAGGGCTGGCACGCAGCCGCAGCCGAGAGCGCACCCTCGAGATCCGCGTCTGTGCTCTCCGGAACGGTGCATATCTCGGCACCCGAGGCCGGGTTGACGACGGTGATCCGGTCACTGCCCGTGGACGGGACGAACCGACCGTCGATGAAGTTGTCGTACTCGTTCATGCGATCCCTCCGAAGGCATTCGTGATGGGTCGTTGCCGGCGACGTCGTGCGCCGAGGTCTCGGTGCGGGTTGCTCGAGGATCTCCCCGGCGCCAATCCGCCTCAGAGTACGCGAACGAAAACGGCAAGGGCTCACGCCGCCGCGCGAGCTCCCGGGTCCGGGTGCCCGACTCGGATAGCATCAGCCTCTCCTGCGCGAGCTACGCGCACCGGGGCGATGCAGCGCATACCGAAGGCACTTGCCGATATCGAGCTCGAACCTGGCCTGCCCGCCTACGCCCAGATCGAGGAACGCGTCGCGCGGGAGATTGCTCGGGGTCGGCTCTCCCCAGGGGAGCGCCTGCCGGCAGAGCCGCAGTTGGCGAACCATCTGGGCGTGAGCCGAATGACGCTGCGACATGCGCTCGAGCGGCTCGAGCGGCGTGGGCTCGTGACGAGAAGGGTCGGCCGCGGCGGGGGGACGTTCGTGTCCAGTCCGAAGGTCGAGCTCGACCTGACGACATTTGCCGGCTTCTCCGAGCAGTTGAGGCGACTCGAGATGACTGCTGGAGCAGAGGTCGTATCTGCTGCCCAACGCCCGGCCACCACGGACGTTGCCACGGCGTTAGGGCTGTCAGCCGGGGCGCCCGTCTACGAGCTCGTCCGCATCCGATCGGGAAACGGCGACCACCTGGCGCTGGAGCATTCATGCTTCCCCGCTGCTCGTTACCCCGGACTCCTCGACTTCTCCCTCGACGGATCGCTCTATGACCTGCTCGAGCAGGTCTACGCCGACCGTCCAAGAGAGGCGGTCGAACGCCTGGAGGCGCTACCGGCAGGCCT
Source organism: uncultured Thermoleophilia bacterium (assembly GCA_963710975.1). GTDB lineage: Bacteria > Actinomycetota > Thermoleophilia > Gaiellales > Gaiellaceae > JBBQXH01. The sequence goes on from CAVQCG010000003.1 coordinate 70,299, forward strand.
CGACGAAGCCAGAATTCTCGGGGTGAAGAAGGGCGCCCCGCTGTTTCTCGTCGAACGGATCGCGTACAGCAAGGAAGGCGTCCCCGTCGAGTTCGCCCGCGACCTGTTTCGGGGCGATCGCGCGCGACTCGTCGTGTGGCTGCCCGAGTACCCCGCTCAGGCCCCCCTCACCGGCCACATGACACGACGCAAGGCTGCGGGGAATCCAAAGGTCTAGACAAATTCATCGCGTCCTGCTTATCATGCTGTCCGCGGCATCGCGGGACAGGAAGGGAGAATCTGCACGGATGCACGTCTTGTCTGATCCGTATCCCTGGGTTGAGCTGTGAGGGAAAGGGCCGAAATCGTCGTTGTCGGCGGCGGCGTCGGCGGCTGCGCGATCCTCTATTGGCTGACCCAGTTCGGCAAGCGTGACGTTCTTCTCGTCGAGCGAGCCGAGCTTACCTCCGGCTCGACGTTCCATTCCGCCGGGCTTGTCGGACAACTCCGTAGCTCTCTGCCGTTGACGCGGATGATGATGTGGTCGGTCGAGCTCTACCGCACGCTGAGCGAGACGGTGGGTCTCGACACGGGCTGGCACGAAGTTGGTTCTCTTCGGCTCGCGTCGTCCGCGGAGCGGATGGAGGAACTCGCGCGCCAAGCCGGGTGGGCGAAGACATTTGGCCTCCCGCTCGAACTCGTCACTGCCGACGAGGCGCAGGAGCTTTTCCCGCCGATGACGACGAACGGGGTGCTCGGTGCCGCCTATCTCCCGACCGATGGCTATATCGATCCGGCGCAGCTGACGTACGCACTCGCAGAGGGTGCCCGACGCGGCGGCGCTGAAATCGCGCAACACACTCGCGTCACGGGAATCCGTGTCGACGGCGGGCGCGTGACGGGCCTCGAGACCGACAAGGGAGAGATCGAGACAGAGGTCGTGGTGAACGCCGGCGGCATGTTTGCCGGGGAGATCGGTGCGCTCGCCGGCGTGACCGTTCCGATCATCCCGATGGCTCACGAATACCTCATCACGAAGCCGACCGGCCTGTCTCTCAGCATGCCCACGATCCGCGACCCGTCGCTCCTGGTCTACTTCCGCCCCGAGTCGGGCGGGCTGATAATGGGCGGCTACGAGCGTCATTGCGCGCCGTGGGCGCTCGAGGGTATTCCAGCGGACTTCAACGGCAAGCTGCTGGCCGAGGACTGGCCTCGCTTCGAGGAACTGATGGAGAACGCTCTCGTACGCGTCCCCTCCCTCGAGCAGATGGAGGTGATCCGCCTCGTGAACGGGCCCGAGGCGTTCACCCCCGACAACGAGTTCATCCTCGGGCCAACGGACGTTCGGGGCCTCTGGACGGCTGCCGGCTTCTGCGCCCATGGACTCGCGGGTGCCGGCGGGATGGGTCGCCTGATCGCCGAGTGGATAGTCGAGGGGAGCTCCCTCGCTCGACACCTGGGAGATGGACTCTCGTCGCTTCGGCCAGGCGTACCGGTCACGCGCGTACACGCTCGCGAGAACGAAAGAGGTCTACGAAACCTATTACGACATCAAGTACCCGGGGCATGAGCGCCAGGCCGGCAGGCCACTGCGCGTCTCCTCCACCTACGACCTTCTGCGCGATCTGGGTGCCGTGTTCGGCGAGAAGTCTGGCTGGGAACGGGCGAACTGGTTCGAACCGAACGAAGCACGAGGCGACGCCGAGCTACGGCCGCGAGGGTGGGCCGGTCGGCTCTGGTCGCCGGCGATCGGGGCGGAGCACCGAGCGTGCCGGGAGGCAGCGGCGCTGTTCGACGAGTCGTCCTTCGCCAAGATCGAGGTCTCCGGTGAAGGTGCGCCCGAGTTCCTCGAGCGCCTGTGCGCCAACCGCGTCGCGCGGGACGTGGGTCGCGTCACGTATACGCAGATGCTCAACCGGCGTGGGGGCATCGAATGCGATTTCACGGTCACCCGGCTGGGCGAGCAGCGCTTCCGAATCGTCACGGGAACGGCTTTTGGACAGCACGACCTCGCCTGGATACGCCACCACGCTCCAGAAGACGGATCGGTGCAAGTCACCGACGTGACCTCCGCATACACCTGCCTCGGACTGTGGGGCCCGATGAGCCGCGACATCCTCCAGCCGCTAACAGTCGCCGACCTCTCGAACGCGGCATTCCCGTACATGACGGCGAAAGAGGTAGCCATCGGGCCTGTCCCGTGTCTGGCGGTTCGCGTCACGTACGTCGGGGAGCTCGGGTGGGAGCTCTACTGTCCAACGGAGTTCGGCCCCGCGCTCTGGAACGCGATCTGGGACGCCGGCCGTGAGCGTGGACTGCTCGCCGGCGGCTACAAGGCAATCGACTCACTTCGGCTCGAGAAGGGCTACCGAGTCTGGGGTGCCGACATCACCCCCGAGGACACTCCTTTCGAGGCCGGGCTCGGCTTTGCGGTCAAGCTCGACGAGAAGGATTTCATCGGGAAGGAGGCGCTCCACTCGAAGCCAGAACGGCAGCTCTGCTGCCTGACGCTCGCCGATCCCCGAGCCGTCGCACTCGGCTCCGAGCCGGTACGAGTCGACCGTGCTCCGATCGGACGCGTCACGAGCGGCGGGTACGGGTACTCCATCGAAAAGTCGATCGCCTACGCCTACCTCCCGGCGGACCTGGCGAAGGCGGGACTGCCTGTCGAGGTCGAAGTCTTCGGCGAGTGGATCGCCGGCGAGATCACGCCTGAGCCGCTCTTCGACCCCACGGGCGAGCGCATCCGCGCCGACGCCTCCTGACGGAAGAACGCCACCAGCACCTTCATCCTCGCGTCGCCTGCGTGAGGAGCCGGCCGAAGTCGGCCGACTCGAGGTCGCGCACGGCTTGGCCCCACTTGTCGAGCGCCTCTTCCCAGTAGTCGAACTCGACGTCGTCATTCGGCTCGAGCATTCCTGCGTGGACGGAGAACCAGAGCGTCCAGGTGAAGTTGGACATGATCAGGTACAGGCGGGTTCGGGCGACCTGTGTCGGCAGCCGCTCCCCGAAGTAGGCGTCGCAGAGACGCTCGACGTCATCGGCCGTGAAGTCGCTCTCGGCGGCGAGGTCGCCGAGCTCGAAGCAACGATCGTGCAGCCCGCTCAGCTGGTAGTCGATCAGCCGGATCGTGCCGTCGTCCATGATGTTCTCGGCGAGTAGGTCGTTGTTGCAGGAAGCGGGCCCGCAAGGCCGGGCGGCCAGAGTCGTCTCCATCCGGGCAACCGTCGAGAGGTACGACTCGTACTCGTCTGGCTTGCGCAGACCATTCTTCTCGCAGATCTCCAGGAACCCCTCGAGATGGCGGAAGATGTCGAAGCGATTACCGAACGGTCTGCAGTCGTCGTGGAGACGTCGACAGGCACGCCCGATGCGGCTGATGTTGTCCCGCTCTCGGACGTCGCTTGGATGAAACGTCACGCCGTCGATGTACTCGAGCACCAGCGCCGGCAGCTCGGGAAACGCTGCGACGACGCGAGCGCCGACTCCCGTCTCGGCCGCCCGTATGGTGTTCTCGATCTCCATCCTCGCCGGGATTCCCAGGAGGAACCGATCGATGTCTTCTCGGAGAAGTCGTACGACGTACCGCTCCTCACCGACCTCGACGAGGTGCGTGATGTGGCTCAGTCCGCCCTTCATGACCTGCGCGGCGACGGTGCCGTCACTCCACCCAGGCATTCGATCGACCACATCGCTCAGAACCGGCGCGCCCCCCGGCTGGGCTGCGGGGACAGGCTCGGGGCTCATCGGGTGAACGGAGCCTCGATCACGACGTGGCAACGACCTGAACGGGAAGGGTCTGAACGCCGTTGACGAAGTTCGAGCGAGTTCGCACGGGAGCTCCGTCAAGCTCGAGCCGTACACCACGCGACACCATCTCCTCGAGCAGAACCCTGATCTCGAGCCTCGCCAGCCACGCGCCGAGGCAGTAGTGCGGGCCTGTCCCACCGAAGGTGACATGCTCGTTCGGCGTGCGACCCACGTCGAAGCGGTAGGGATCGACGAAGACACGATCGTCGAAGTTCCCGGAGACGTACCACATCACGACCTTGTCGCCGCGGCGAATCTCGACGCCTCCGACCTCCGTGTCGCGCATGGCCGTGCGGCGGAAGTAGAGAATCGGACTGGCCCAGCGAAGGATCTCTTCTACCGCCCGTGGAATGAGCGCCGGATCGGCCAGGAGGCGCTCGTACTCGCCCCGGTTCTCGATCAGAGCGAGCATGCCCTGCGATATCGCGGTCCGGGTCGTCTCGTTGCCCGCGAAGACGAGGAGCTGGAAGAAGTTGCAGTACTCCATGTCGCTCAGCGACTCACCGTCGACTTCCGCGTAGACGAGGCGGCTGATGAGATCATCACGCGGGTCGGCTCTGCGCTCCTCTCCAAGACGGCGTCCATACTCGAACAGCGCATGAGATGCAGGGCTGCTGAACGGCAGAAGCGAAAGCCGAGTGGTATTCCCGTATGCGGTCGGGTCAAGAGGGACGCCAGAGGTGCCTTCGACGAGATGGTTGGAGAGCTCGACCATGAACGGCGAGTCCTCTGCCGGAATTCCAAGGATCGAGACGATCACATTGATGGGAAGCGGTGCCGAAAAGGCCGTCACGAAATCGCCTCCGCCAGCTGCGACGAGCTTGTCGAGTAAGTCCGTCGCGATACCGCGCGTCGCCTGCTCATAGTCGGCAACCTTTTTCGGAGTGAACGCCGAGCTGACGAGACGCCTCAGACGCGTGTGCTCGGGCGGATCGGTCTCGATGAGCGAGCGGCGCGCTTCGAGCTCGTCGGGGTCGAGATCCACGAGCAACACATGCTCAGCGGCGGACGAGTACGTGTCGGTATCCCTGGAGATCTCGAGGATGTCCGCGTGCCGTGTTATTGCCCAGAACCCAGTGCTTCGGTCGGGCCACGGATGCCAGTGAACCGGTTCGTGGTCTCGGAGGAGACGAAACCGATCGTGCGGTATGCCGCCCTCGTAGATCGCCGGATCGGCGATGTCGATACTGCTCAGGTCGTCGAGGGCAGACGTCATGCCTGGGCCCCGCACTCCTCGACGGCGTTTGCTTCTCGAGCTACATCGACAAGAGCCCTGTACGGCCTCAGATGCACGTCGTTCCGCTCGATCATGTACTCCGGGTGAAACAGGAGGCCGAGGAGAAAGCCGCTGGAGCGGTCGCCTTCCACCACCTCGACGACGCCGTCGGGTGCTCGGCCGGTGACGGTGAGGGCGGACGGCACCGTGCCGGGGGCCTGATGATGCAAGCATCCGACGTCGACTGCGGTTCCTTCGTAGACCGAGGCGGCGAGGCTCCCGGGGGTCAGCGTTACTTGATGAAGAACCATGCGGTCGAAACCGTCGACCGGAATGGGCTCGACGTCGTGGCGCACGTCGTCGACGAGGGTTCCGCCAAGAGCGACGGTGATCAGCTCCATCCCCCGACAAACGCCGAGAATAGGCTTGCCCCGGCGGCGAACCGCATGAACGAGCTCGATCTCGAACTCGTCGCGCACGTGGTCGTAGAGCTCAGTTCCCCCCGCTACGTCCTGTCCGCCGTACGCGGACGGAGCGATGTCCACACCTCCCGCGATGACGAATGCGTCGAGCATGTCGGCATACCGTTCCGGAGCTCCCTCGTCGGCCTCGCTCACCGCTGGGATGATCACGGGATTGCCTCCCGCCTGGACGACCGCCCGCGGGTTACATCGATCGACGCAGTACGACGGCAGGACGCCTTCGGCGATGGGCAGGTCGTACGACCCCGCCGTGATGCCGACGAGGGGCCGGACACGACCGCTGTCGTGTCGTTCGCCTAGGCGTTCCATCAGGGCCATCGTTCGAGGTAGAAGTCGAGCTCCCAAGGGGAAACTTGCGACCAGAATCGGTCGAGATCGTTCTGCCGGATGCCGAGGAACGTCTCGTAGAGTCGTGGGCGGAAGAGGTCGCGCATGAGGTCGTCGGCCTTGAAGGCCTCGATCGCCTCGGTCAGGGTGATCGGGATTCGCTCCTCACGGGGAACCCGGAGGTCGTTCATCTTGTTGTCCTGGATCGGCTCGCCCGGATCGATGCGCCGACGGATGCCGTCGAGGCCTGCGACGAGACAGGAGGCGACCGTGAGGTACGGATTGCACGATGCGTCCATCTGGCGTGCCTCGATGCGCCCGATATCCGAGATTCGGAAGAGGCACGAACGGTTGTTGAAGCCGTACGACTTGTGGAACGGTGCCCAGTAGCCGATGTCCCAGAACCGCTTGTACGAGTTGGCCGTCGGTGCTCCAACGAGGGTCAGCGCGTCTGCGTGGTCCATCAAGCCACCGAGGAAGTTCACGCCCATCTCGCTCAGGAGGCAGGCTCCCTTGAGGTCTCCGACGAGGACGTTCTCCCCGGAATCGCTCATGAGCGAGAGGTTGTGATGGTGGCCGTTGGCGGAGCACCCCATGAACGGCTTCGCCATGAAGGTCGCGATGAGTCCGTGCTTCCGCGCCACGATGCGGCACAGCTGCCGGTATGTCCAGAAGTCGTCCGTGTACGCGAGCGGTGTCCCCGGCGCCTGGTTGACCTCGATCTGCGAGCGGTCTTCCGCATCGGAGTGGGTGATCCGCAGACCCATCGCCTGTCCGTACTCGAGTAGGTCGAGCATGATCGGCTCGAACTCCTCGAGATATGCGACCTCGTAGAAGGCCTGCGCGTCCGTCGTGTGCTCGAGGGCGCCATCCTCCTTGCGCCGGAGCCACATCATCTCCGGCTCGATGCCCACGAACATGTTCGCCCCCGTCTCCTCGCGGAACGTGTGCTCGTGACGAGCGAGCGTTCCTCGAGAGTCGTGGTCGAAGAGCTCATTCGTGTCGAGGTCGTAGTAGAAGCACAGGACTCGCGCGAGCTTCGGCTGCCAGGGCAGTCGGCGCAGCGTTGTCAGGTCGGGAACCATCGCACCCTCAGGGTCCTCTTCGCTGAAGCCGATCGAGTCGCCCCAGATCGTCGCGCGAAAATCCGTCGCCGCGAGGGGATGCATTCGGATACCCCTCCTGGCTACACGCTCGAAGAGGTCCCGCGTGATGAGCTTCCCGATCGGACGACCGTCGATGGACGGCGAGACGAAGTACACCGCCTCGATGCCTTCGCTCTCGATGAATCTCGTCGCTTCGGCGACTTCGTCGCCGAACTGGTCTGACGCAGTCCATTCCTTGTAGTTGGCGACGAGCTCATACCGTGTCGACATAGAGAGATCCCCCTCAGGCGTAGGCGTGCGTGAGGCGACTTCCTACACCACCTCGGAAGACCATGAGTCTAAGGACAGTAGAAGCCAAAAGTCTGTAAGCAGTTCTTAACGCCCGCGACTATGCCTCATCGGAACATTCGTGTCAAGACGGCGAGGCGCTAACGACGTACGGGTGGTACCGGCGACCAGCTCACTGCGCCTCTGTCTTTTCCCGTCGTGCTCAGGCCGGGCTCGAGGCCGAGCCAGACCGCCAAGGTCGTTTGCACGTGCTTCCTCATCGCCGCTTGTGCCCGACTGGGCTGCCGTGATTTCACGGCGCGGAGGATCGCGCGGTGCTCTCGATTCGACAGCCTCAAGGTCGAGATCGGGTTGTGATCCCAGAGAGCCGAGACCTGATACGCGCGAGAGCGGAGCGCTGTGACCTCCGTGACCAAACGCTGCGATCGAGAGGCATCTGCAAGGATCAGATGGAACAGAGTGTCTCGCTCGCTCCACGCCGAGAAGTCCGAAATCTCATCCATCAACTCCACGAGTTCGTCGAGATACGCGATCTGTTCCTCGGTGACACGCTCCGCGGCAAGTGCCGCCGCCCCGCCCTCGACGACGGAGCGGAAATCTGCAAAGTCGCGGAGATCCTCCTCCGGCGGCAACGCCGACCCAGGGACGGGGAGCGTTCCGGGGAGCGTTCGGCTCACGAACGTGCCTCCGGCGTGTCCGCGACGCGTTTCGACAAGGCCCGCCTCTCTGAGGATCGACAGAGCCCCCCGGAGCGTTACGACCGAGATGCCGAGGGAACGCGCAAGGCTCGTTTCACGAGGAAGCTGATCGCCTGGGCGCAAGAGTCCGAGGGCGATCGCCTGCCCTAGCCGGGCAACTGTCTCGGCGACGGCACTGCCCTGGCGGATCGGGGTGAAGATCGTGCGCTCGACGAGACTGTCGACCACAGCGCGTGCCTTGGGCTCAGTGTGCATGGGCGATCAGGGTAACACCAGGGCTCATCCGAACAACTGCCTTTCCTCACGGGCTTGACCTTCAAACATGCTAGGCCATATCTTTGCTTGGCGCGAACGGTTTTCCCAAAGGAGCTACGAACATGGCATTGGACGGCAAGGTCGCGCTTGTCACAGGAGGCGGCCGCGGAATCGGGCGCGGCACGGCGCGCCAGCTTCTCGAGGCAGGCGCGCGGGTTCAGGTGACATCCCGAACCGAAGCAGACCTCGATGAGACCGTCCGGCTCCTGTCCTCCTTCGGGGACATTGCCGGTCGGCCTAGCGACGTGTCAGATGCGGGATCCGTTCGAGCGCTATTCGACGATGTCGTATCCCGCTTCGGTGGCCTCGACATTCTCGTCTGCTCGCATGGCGTCTACAACGCCGGCTACACGTTCCTCGACTTCTCCGAGGAGCTCTGGGACCAGACGATTGCGGTCAACCTCAAGGGAACCTTCCTCTGTGGTCAGGCGGCCGCTCGCTTGATGGTCGAGCAGGCTCGGCCAGGTCGGATCATCAACATCTCATCGATCAACGCGCTCGCTTCGGAGCCGGATTGCTCCGCTTACAACACGAGCAAGGGTGGCGTCAACGCACTCACCCGCTCGATGGCTCTCGACCTCGGCCGATTCGGGATCACGGTGAATACGATCGCTCCCGGTTGGGTTCGGACGCCAATGTCGGCCCCGTACCTGACCGAAGAGATTGCGTCAGGCAAGCAGATCATCAACCCGATGCGCAGGGTCGGCGAGCCAGAGGACATCGGGAGTGCAGTCGTCTGGCTCGCTGATTCTGCGAGCTCCTACGTCACCGGCGCAACGATCGTGGTCGATGGCGGGCAGTACGCGATGCTGCCTATGCCAGTCGACATCGACCTCGAATGAGCCGGCTGCGGGCCGAGCCCATGACGACCGGGCATCGCGGGCTCATGCCCCTTGACAGCACGTGTCTTCCGCTATAGAAGTCAAAACCTGCTTTCAGAGTTCACGCGGAGCCCGCCGCTGACAACGATCGAGCGAGGGAGGTTGAACGACCCATGGCAACCGTCAAGACCATCCCAGTGAGCAATGTGTCCGCCGACGAGTACGAGCCGTTCATGGTGGGAGACGAGCATGTGGGCGACGTGCATTGGCTTCGCACCGAAAGCGGCGGCGAGGGCCAACTCTACGCCGGCCTGTGGACGTGCCAGCCGAGAACCATTCCCTACGTCTTCCCTGGCGATGAGACCTTTCAGGTTCTCGAGGGCGAGGTTCACATCGAAGCGGAGGGCGGAGAGTCCGTCGACCTCAGGCCCGGCGACATCGTGTCGTTCTCAAAAGGCCAGGTTGCAACCTGGACGATCTCCAAGCCGTTCAAGAAGTTCTTCGTCGTCAGCGGCTGACCCAAGAAGCCTGAGCAGCCTTAGCCAAGCCTCGAGGCATCGTCGGCTCACGCCAGGTCGGGCCGCGGTTCCCAAGGAGTTCGATGTCCATCACCCATGACGCGATCGTCATCGGCGGCGGGTTCGCCGGGGTTACCGCCGGACGGGAACTTCAGCAATCAGGCAACCGAACGGTGCTACTCGAAGCACGCGATCGCCTGGGTGGCCGGACGTGGACATCCGAGTTCGCGGGAACCAAGGTGGAGATGGGCGGAACCTGGGTGCACTGGCACCAGCCGCACGTATGGGCCGAGCTCCGACGCTACGGGCTCGAGCTCGCAGAGAGCCCCGCCGCTGACCGCGCCGGTTGGATGGTCGGCCAGGAGCTTACGCAGGGGCCCGCCGACAAGCTCTGGTCGATCCTCAACGACGGCACCAACCGGATGTGCTTCGACTCGAGGGATGTCTTCGAGCGCCCGCACGATCCGCTGTTCAGCGACATCTCTGCAGTTGACGCCCTCTCGATCCAGGATCGGGTCGACCAGCTTGGCTTCGATCGAGAGACGCAGGACATCAACGACGGTGCCTGGTCCACCTGCTGCAGCGCCTACTGCAATGAGACTGGACTGGTTGCCGCGTTGCGCTGGCATGCCCTGTCTGGCTTCGACGCACAGCTGATGTGGGACTGCATCGCTCGTTACAAGATCGCGACGGGAACCAAGAGTCTGGTCGATGCCATCGCGGCCGATGGGGGCTTCGAAACTCGGCTCTCGACCCCAGTCTCGTCGGTGGAGCAGGACGCGGATCGAGTGGCGGTACGAACTCGCGACGGCGAGACGCTCGTGGCCAAGACGGTCATCGTCGCCGTGCCGGTCAACACGCTGAGGAATATCGAATTCACGCCTGAGCTGTCAGCTGGCAAGCAGGCGATTGCGACGGAAGGTCAGTCGTCGCACGGCGTCAAGATCTGGATCCGCGTCCGCGGTGAAGTCAGCTACTTCGCAACGGCGCCCAGCGCGCACGGGATCACCTTCCTCCAGTCTGAGTACAAGGTCGGCGGCGACACGCTCTTCGTGTCGTTCGGTCCCGATGCCGCGAGGCTGGACCCGGCCGACAAGGATGCAGTCGCGAAAGTCGTGAGCGAGCTCTTGCCGGGGCACGAGGTAGTCGACGTCTACGCTCACAACTGGACCGCGGACGAGTTCGCTCAGGGGACATGGTCGATGTACCGGCCGAACCAGCTCACGCGCTACCTTCGCGACGTTCAGCAGCCGGAGGGGCGCGTCTTCCTCTCCGGATCCGACACGGCGAACGGCTGGAACGGATTCATCGACGGTGCCATCGAGAGCGGCCTTTCGGCAGCACGGAAAGCCGGGCAGCTCCTCGCCGGTTGATTTGCGAGTGACGAGAGACGTGTCTCACGAGAAGGGATGTCCCTAAGTGAAGGGTCCGTTCGTCTCGCACGCCTCGGCGGAGAGCTGGGAGCCCTTCTCGCTCGGCGAGCTCGAGATCGGCGAAGTCCACTGGCTGCGGCTGGAGGAGGGGGAGGAGGGTGCGTACTACGCAGGGCTCTGGCGAATCGGTCCAGGCGAGTTCCCGCCCGAGGTTCCCTACGACATGACGATGAACGAGACGATCCAGATCTTCGAAGGGGAGGTGACGATCCAGATCGTCGACGGCCCGTCCCTCGAGCTCGTCCCCGGGAGCATCGCATCGTTCGCTCCGGGAACCAGGACACGCTGGAGGTTCACCGAGACGCCGTTCAAGGAGCTCTTCGTGCTCAGCTGAAGGCGACGTCGAGGAGCGACGACGAAAGGTAGGCGAGATGGCGCGAGATCCAAAATACGACATCCTTTTCGAGCCCATCCAGGTCGGCCCGAAGACGCTGCCGAACCGGTTCTTCCAGGTGGCTCACTGCAACGGAGCCGGCTCGGACAGGCCTGGATTCCAGTCGCACTTCCGTGCGATGAAAGCCGAGGGCGGTTGGGGGACGGTTTCGACCGAGTACTGCTCGATCGGGCCCGAGAGCGACGACACCCACCGCGTCAGCGCACGGCTCTGGGACGATGGTGACGTCCGGAACCTCAGCCTCATGTGCGACATGGTCCACGAGCAAGGCTCGCTCGCTGCTGTCGAGATCTGGCACGGGGGCGCCAATGCCTGCGGCCACGACAGTCGCGTGCCTGCCCGTGGCCCCTCCCAGATCGCGAGCCCATTCGCGTTCATGCGTGCCTGCAAGGAGATGGACCGGAATGACATCGCTGAAGTCCAACAGCTGTACGTGAACGCCTGTAAGCGAGCCCGCGACGCCGGCTTCGACGTTCTCACCATCTACTACGCGCACACCGAGGCGTTGCTGCATCAGTTCCTTCTGCCCTTCTTCAACCGGCGGACCGACGAGTACGGTGGCTCTTTCGAGAACCGTTGCCGGTTCGGACGTGAGGTTCTCGAGCTCGTGGGCGAGGCGGTGGGTGACGACTGCGCAATCGCTGTTCGCTTCGGGGTCGACACGCTCGACCTTCCGGTCGGGCTCGGCGACCGGGGGATCCGCCAAGACGGAGAAGGGCTCCAGTTCATCGAGTACATGGATGAGCTTGTCGACATGTGGGACATCAACGTCGGCAACGCCGTCGAGTGGGGCGAGGACGCTGCGCCGTCGCGCACCCATCCGGAGAACCACGAACGGCCGCACGTCTACAAGGTCAAGGAGCACACGAACAAGCCCGTCTTGAACGTCGGCCGTTTTACCAACCCGGACACGATGATCGAGGTGATCCGAAGCGGACAGGCGGACATCATCGGCGCCGCGAGGCCATCCATCGCGGATCCGTTCCTCCCGAAGAAGATCGAAGAGGGGCGACTCGACGACATCCGGGAGTGCATCGGCTGCAACGTGTGCATCTCGCGCTGGGAGATCGGCGGTCCGCCCCTCGTCTGTACCCAGAACGCCACATCGGCCGAGGAGTACCGTCGCGGCTGGCATCCCGAGAAGTTCACGCAGGCCGAGAACTGGGACAACGACGTCCTCGTCGTGGGGGCGGGGCCGGCCGGCATGGAGTGCGCCATGGTGCTCGGAAAGCGCGGCATGCGCCGCGTCCACCTCGTGGATGCGGCCCAGGCCATCGGCGGCCACATGAGTTGGGTTCCGCAGCTTCCCGGACTGGGCGAATGGGCTCGGGTCGTCAACTACCGGGGTATCCAGCTCAACAAGCTGAAGAACGTCGAGGTGATCACGGGCACGACGCTCGACCCCTCGGCTGTCCTCGAGTACGGGGCCGAGATCGTCGTCGTGGCTACCGGCTCACACTGGTCGACCGACGGCCTTCAGGGGATCACGAACGAGCCCATTCCCGGAGCCGATGCGTCACTCCCCCATGTCGCTACGCCCGATCAGATCATGGTCGGGGCAAAGGCTGTCGGGAAGCGCGTGCTCGTCTACGACTGCGAGACCTACTTCATGGGTGTCGGGATGGCCGAGAAGCTCGTCCGAGATGGCCACGAAGTGACCTACGCGACCCCGTTCGAAGCGATCGCACCCTACACCCACTACACCCTGGAGTTCCCTCGGCTCAACCGGACTCTGCGCGCACTAGGAGTCACGATTGTCCTCGAGCAGGTCCTGACCGGGATTGATCCCGGCAAGGCAACGCTCGCCGACGCGTGGACTGAGGAGGAGCACGAGCTCGAGTTCGACACCATCGTGCTCGTCACACAGCGGATATCTGACGACGCCTTGTACCGAGAGCTCTCCGACGATCCCGACGTACTCGCCGGTGCCGGCATCAGCGGGATCTACCAGATCGGCGACTGTGTGCTGCCGTCGCTGACTGCCGAGGCCGTCTTCAGCGGACATCGTCTCGCGCGCGAGATCGACGCGCCAAATCCCGCCGTCGCTTTGCCATACATCCGCGAGCGGCGGCTACTGAACGCCACAGGCGAGGACTACGAGCTTCGCAGTCCCGCGATCACCATGGCGGCGCTCTTGAGGCCGGCGGGCGAGGCGAGAAAGCCATGACGACGCCGCTGCAGACCCTCCAGGCAGAGTTGGGTGTCGAGTTCTTCGAATGGGACGGGTGGCCCTGGCCGGCGAACTTCGGCGATGCGGAGAACGAGTACCTCGCCGTTCGACGCCAGGTGGGGCTTGTCGACAGCTCGGGGCTTCGGAAGTGGGAGTTCAGGGGACCTGATGCAATCAGGGCGGTCGACCACATCACGACGCAAGACTGCGCTGCGATGGTCGATGGCCGCGTCCACTACACCCCGATGTGCTCCAGTGACGGATCCATCCTCGATGACATCACCGTTTTCCGATTCGCGGCTGACCGTGTGATGGTCGTATCCGGGATCGCGTCTACCGAGAATCACCTGCGGGAGGCGACCGGGCATCTGGACGTTGAGATCGTTCATCTCAGTAACGAGCTCGCGAGCCTTCAGCTGCAGGGCCCGCGCTCGCGGGACGCGCTTTCCGCTCAATGCACGATCGATCTCTCCAAGTTGCCGTACTTCCATTGCGCGCACGGCACGGTAGCCGGAGAGCAGTGCGTCGTCTCACGAACCGGTTACAGCGGCGAGCTGGGGTTCGAGATCTTCTCCTCCCCGGAGAGCGCCGCCCGAATCTGGACGTCCCTCATGGAAGCCAATGCGGGCCTCGGCATCCGCCCCTACGGACTCGAGGCAGCGGATTACCTCCGAGTCGAATCGGGCCTGATCTTCGTCACCTTCGACTACATGCCCGGCGAGAGCACGCCGTTCGAGCTGAATCTCGGGTGGGCCGTCGCACTCGACAAGCCTGGCTTCATCGGCAAGGACGCCCTCAGTTCGACTGGCAGAGAAGGAGCCGACTCACCGAATCGGAGGGCTCGAGTTCGAAGAAGCGACGGTTCCCGAGCCGGGTACAGCCGTGTTTCGTGACGGCGAGGAGGTGGGAACTCTCACCGTCGCGTGCGCGAGCGCGCTTCTCGGACGGGTGCTGGCGCTCGCGATGCTCGACGGCGACGTTGCGAAAGCCACGGGCACGAGAGTCGAGGTGGACGGCCTGGCGGCGCGGGTGGCCAACCTGCCTTTCTACGACCCCGAGAGGAAGCGGCCCCGCAGCTGAGAAGCGGGTCTTGAAATCTAGCAACTACTTTAGTAGTTTACTGCCCTTCCCTGCCGCTCGAGGGGCACCGACAAGAGGGGGATCCGGTGACTGAGGCCGCGATTGAAGAACGCCAACTGCTGAAGGCGATGCGGTGGTACGACGGTTTCATCCTCGCTATGGCGATACCGGGCGCGCTCTTCGCGGGCCTTGGCTACACCATCGCCAGTGTTGGCGCGTGGGGCGCACTGGCCCTTTGGGCCGCCTCGTGCTTCATCGGAGTCCTCCAGAACTGGATCTACGCAGAGACTGCAGCGATGTTCCCGGACAAACCCGGCGGCATCGCGCTGTATGCCCACGAGGGCTGGCGCCGGTACTTCTCTCTCATCGGGCCGATCGCGACGTTCGGCTACTGGTTTGCCTGGTCCAGCGTTCTCGCCATCTTCGGCGAGACGATCGGCTATCTCGTCCAGGCGGAATGGGCTCCGGGACAGACCTGGACGGTTGACGCTGGCTTCGTCGACGTCGGCTTACCCCACGTAATCGCCGCAGGGTGCGTCGTCCTGGTCTGGCTCTTCAACGTGTTCGGCATCAAGCCCGCCGTGTGGGTTGGTTATGCGACCAGCGGCCTTCTGCTGATTCCGATCGTCGTGTTCATGATCTTCCCGTACATAACGGGAGACTGGGACAGTTCGAAATTGACATGGGAGTTTGCGGGGCCATGGGGAGGATGGAAGCTCGCAATCGTCTGGATGTACATCATCGGATGGACAGCGTACGGGATCGAGATTGCTGCGAGCTTCGCGCCCGAATATCGTGATACGAAACGCGATACGGCAAAGGCTCTCAAAACAGCCGGGCTGTTTACATTACTCGTGTATGCAACGGTTCCGCTCGGCGTCGGAGGGGTCCTGACCCAGGCGCAGATTGCCGAGAACCCGGTCGCCTTCTGGGTTCCGGCCTTCGACTCGATCGTCGGCGGCGCCTCCGACCTGATGGTCGCGATACTCATCGCGGCGTTCCTGCTGGCGATGAACGCAGCGACGGCGGACGGCTCGAGAGCCCTTTACGGAATCGCGCGGGACGATATGACGATCAGGCAGCTGTACCACCTGAACAAGCGGGGCGTGCCAGGCCGAGCTATGACGGTGGACCTGATTGTGAACCTCGCGCTGATCTTCTTTGTCGCGACCCCGCTTGCGATCCTCGTGGCCGGCAATCTTGGTTACATAGCCGCGCACTTCTTCGCCATCACGGGCTTCCTTCTACTGCGAAAGGATCGCCCAAACTGGCCGCGCCCAATCAAGCTTCACTCGATCTGGATACCCATCGCCGTCATACTTGCCGCTCTGAACGCGTTGTTCATTGTTGTTGGAGCCACAAGCGCTGGCCTCTCAGGTTACGGCGGGAAGAAGGAGCTCTGGATCGGAGTGGGAGTACTCCTCATCTCGGTTGTGCTGTACATCTACCGCCGCGTCGTCCAGGACAAGGCCCGCGTCTCGCTACGCGAAGAGGCACCGTCGATGCCCCCAGGGGAATCTGAGCCAACAAGCGTTGTGGCACGGGGATCTGCGAGATGAGGTCTATCCTGGTGGCATACGACGGCTCCGAGTCTGCTAAGCGCGGACTCGAGCGGACAGCCCAACTGGCGCGAGAGGGAGCAACGGTGGCCGTAGTGAGCGTTGCCGCGGCGCTCCACCCGATGGGTGGGCGGAGCTCGGGAGGGGTCGACCCCGAAGAGCTCACAGAGCGGGGTCAAGAACTGGAACAGGCGAAGCGCACCCTGGCCGAGCGAGGGATTGATGCTCGTACGATCGAGGTCGTGGGAGACCCTCCGACGGCGATTCGTGATGCCGCGACGGAGGTTGCAGCTGATGTGATCGTCGTCGGGACTCGCGGGCGAGGAGCGATAAAGGGCGCGCTACTCGGATCCGTCAGCACAGCGCTGGTTCACAATGCGCCGTGCGACGTACTCGTAGTTCGCTAACGCCGGCGGTTCGCGAAACGCCGACGCACACTCTCTCGTGCCACGAGGATCCTCTCCTGTTGTAGGAGGGGTGTGCCAATGCTCAGAGCATCATTCGGCATGGAGCTTCCACCGTGGCAGCTCACGCGCACGCCGACGCACCTTCCGTCGCCACGTTGGCATGAACCATATGAACCACGCGCCGAGGAGAACCGGGACTACCAGAAACAACGCGGTCGAGACGAAGATTCCCAGGAGCACGATGACTGCGATCACGCCGAGGGCGATCGCAATCACCTGCAGCCGGTCGCGGCGCATTTCGCGCATCACGCCCCAGTACTCGTCGGCGGGGATCTGAGCGGTATTCCAGCTGCGCCCGCAGCTCTCGCACTTCCAGACCTCACCGTACGGAACCAGCCGCACTTCCCCACATTCGCATGGCACGGTGATCGGGGGCGCACGCATGGATGTGGATCTTACGTGGCGAATCTCCGCGTTACAGGGAGATCGCCGAGCTCATGCGGTCTCGCCGGGTATCAGTCGGCTAGCCAGACGAGGCAGGCGACGCGTTCGGAGACTGCCTCGACGGCCTTCCGGTAGCGGCGCCGCCGGAGACGGGTACGGTCGGGGCCGAAGACGAGCAGGCTCGGCGCACACTCGCCTATCACCTGGATCAGCGCATCGATCGGATGAGGACTGCAGACCCGCAGGCGCTCGACCTTCACTCCGAGCGACGCGGCGAGCCCGGCCGGCGCCGCGAGAGCTCGGGTGTCCGCCTCGTCGTGGAGCTCCCAGCTCGTACCGAGCACGATTGCACTCGGCCCCAGCACCATCTCAACGACGTTGACGACGATGAAAGGTGCCCCCGTTTCGACGGCCGCGTCTACCGCGAACTCGGCAGCTGCCGGCTCGAACGGCACGCCCAGCGTGGCGAGAAGCACCGGCCCCTTCGCCCCGGCGGGAGCCGTTTCGATGTCGGCGGAGCGCGAGTGACCAACGTCCAACACCAGATCCCCCAGACCTAGATCGCAGCCCGGTGAGTAACACATTCTGCGTGAGCGCTAAGTGTAGTTCTTACGCGAAGGGCTGGTCCGCGTCCCCGGCGTAGTCGAAGTCCGTGGCAAAGCCGCAGCGACCGCGGACTTTCCAGCGTAGTGACCCGTCGTCGACGAGTTGGAGGTCGGTCACCATCTCCGTCCCAGGGTGGTCGTGGCCCGGAATGCCGCACGACACCGTGCTGCCCGCGTCGACTGGTCGGAAACCCTCGACTCGCACAAATGTGGCCGGCCCGGAACCGCTCGCGGCCCCGGGTGTGCTCGAGCTCGATCGCTGCGGGTCGGACGGCGTAGACGAGGTCGATGAGGCGGCCGAAGTTGTCGAAGCTCGTGCCGCCGGCTCTGCCGAGGAAGATGGCCTCGAGCGCATCCTGCTCGGGAGTCGGGGCGCGTTCGTCGAGATAGAGGGAGACCCGCCATGGCGAGCCGGGCTCGTCGTCGGCGTAGGACCCGGCGAGGACGACTCCGAAGCCGGAGAGGTCGAGATCGTCGGCATATCCCTCGAGGATCTGCCACGAGAGCGCGAAATCACACGTCTCGTAGGTCGAGCGGCCGCCTTTCACGCCCCCGACGGCTCGGCAGGGGCAGACCGCCTCGCAGTTGCACGCCTCTACGTACGTTCCGGCGACGCGCCAACTGCTGAGCGGGGTCTCACAGGGTCCTCGGACCGGATGCGCGCGCGCGGCTACCGCGATGCCGGACGCGCCGCTTGAAGGGCGGCCCGGAGGAATTGCTGTTTCGCCGCGATTCTGAGCGGTGAGAGCTTGTCATGGGTTCACCGTAGCGCGCGGTGACGAGCCCAACTCGCGTGAGCTGGGCGGCTGGATGATGAAGGCCTCACGAGGAGCAGCACGGGCTCTGCTCGAGGGCGGGCTCTGCGGCGAGGGGTGGTGGGGCTTGCTCATCCCCTTTCGCCACGCGGTGTCCGGTCGGTCAGGGATTCATCGAGTCATCGTTTGTCGCCGGGCCCGTATTCATCTGATCCGTCTTCATGGAGCCGTTCTGGCTCCTGTTCATCTCGTCCTCGTTCATCGAGGGGTTTGCTCCGTCGTTCATTCGCATCATTCGGGCCGCGGGGCTGTCGGGCTGGGTGAGGCCGGGCACCGCCTTTGGCGCGACGGCCACCCAGATTCCCAGCGCGATTAGCAGTACAGCGATCGGTCGTGTTAGCCGGTCGCCGTGTGGCAGTACCTTTTCGGCGAAGATGAGCCCGGCGACGGCGGCCATCCAGACGAGGCTCATTACACCCAGGGCGAACAGCACGATCATCAGGCCCCAGCAGCAGCCGACGCAGTAGAGGCCATGCTCGATGCCCATCCGGGCGGCTCCGACTCGTCCGTCCCGCCAGCCGTGAAGGATGAAGTGCAGCGGCCCGCGGCAGTGTCGCAAACACACTTCCTTCAGCGGTGTCAGCTGGTACATGCCAGCTGCCGCGATCGCGACACCAGCGACGAGCGGACCGTGCGCGCCCCAGGCTAGGAAACCCCAGTCGGCAGCCTTGATCGCACGGAAGATGCCGTACGCGAGCAGACCGTACAACGTCCAGGCCACGAGGTAGCCGGCGAGGAAGATCCATGGCGGCACATAGGCGTGCCCGCGTTCGGCCCGGCCGCGCGCGACTTTCGCGAAGATGAGCACCATCGGCACGACCGAGGGCAGCATCATCGCCGCCATCATCGTCACCCAGATGCCGACATACCAGCCCAAACCCCCGAGGTCAGTGCCTGGGCCCGCGTCCATACCTTCCATGCGCTCGACAGTCACGATCCACGTGACCAGCGCTGCGCCGAGAAGCAGCGCCGCCAGTACGACCGGGCCCGGCACGACGCGCCTCAGAAAGCTCTGCTCAGCGCCCTCGTCAACACCCGCATCCGCCATGGCTGGGCGACGATACGGCCACGGTTCGTCATTTGCAAGTATGCGCACGAGAGGCCGCACTGAGGCCTCGCCGGATGAGCCGCGAGTCCCCGAGATCTTGACACTTCTGCTACTTGGGCGTAGCGTCGCGGCGACGGGGTAGGGCGGTGTAGCCAGAGAGGGGAGGGACGCCGTGGCTGATGTACAGGAGTGGCGGCTTACTGGAGATTGGTTCGACGTCTGCAAGTGCACGATTCCGTGTCCCTGCACGTTCGCTCAAGCTCCGAGCGAGGGCGACTGCGAGGGCGTGCTCGCCTGGCATGTCAACGAGGGTCGCTACGGCGACGTAGTACTCGACGGGCTCAACGTTGTCGCACTCGGCGCCTTCGAGGGGAACATCTGGGCGGGCGAGGCGAGCGTGGCGCTCGGGATGTTCGTCGACGAGCGTGCAGACGACGCCCAGCGCGACGCATTGCAGATCATCTTCGGTGGACAGGCCGGCGGCTGGCCTGGTGAGTTCGGGAAGCTCGTCGGCGAGGTTCGCGGGATCGAGTACGTACCAATCGAATTCGAGATCGCGGACGACCTTGCCTACTGGCAGGTGGAGATTCCGGGGAGAGTCGACGCGCGCGCCGAGGCTCTGACTGGCCCGACAGCGGCGGCAGGCGCGCGAGTGCAGCTGCACAATTCCCCCGGTGCCGAGGTCGGTCCCGGACAGATCGCGACGTGGGGCATGGCGACGGCGGATCGCGCCGACGGTTTCGGCTTCAGCTGGGACTGGGCGGGTCGCTCAAGCAAACACTTCCCGTTCGACTGGAGCGGCCCCGATTCCTGACTAGGTCTCCTGCGTCGGTGTGTCGGAACCAGTTCTCGCGCGTGGCGAGAGGAGGCGCTCTGCTGGGCAGCAGGTCGGGCCGAGGCTCCTGCCATGGCGCCTAGCGCGCTCGTTGCTCCGTCCTGTGCGGCCCAGGCGCTGATCCGAGAGTACCGGCGCACGACGACGTCAGACGGCGCAGACGGCATGCCGGCTCACGTCACGCTTCTCTGGCCGTTCGTCGATGCCGACGCGATCGAGGAGACCGTGATCGCCCGTGTCGAGGATGCCCTGCGGCCCTTCGCCCCGCTTGTCTTCTCGCTCGAAGGGCCGGCTCGGTTTCCCGGACCTCCCGGTGTTCTGTACCTCGCGCCCGCCCCAGCCGATCAGCTTGTCGCGATGACTGCCGAGCTCGTCCGCTCGTTTCCTGCGTACCCGCCCTATGGCGGGCGCCACGCCGATGTGATTCCGCATGTGACGGTGGCTGAGAGCAACGACCCGAGCCTGCTTGACCGGATCGCAAGTGACCTCGCCCCCGCGTTGCCCGTCACGGAGACGGTCGACGAGGTCTGGCTGATGAGCCACGAGTTCTCATGCGGGTGGCGCCTCGTTCGCCGATTCGGGCTCGACTGAGACGCAGCTGGGGCTAGCTCCGGGCCAGCTCGTGAAGCGGCAATCCGATTAGCCTGGACAGCTCGCTCGTTCGACAAGGGTTCCGCTGCCCTGGCGTGGCGCGAGGAAGCTCCAGGTGCGAAGCCATTCGTAGCCCGAGGTCGCGGGGCAAACGGAGAAGAAATCGTAGCTTCCGAAGGCGCGGTCTCCGGCAGCGTTCAGCTCGATCCGCCCGCTCATTCCAACGTACCCGTTGGCGTGTGCGATGAAGCTCTGCCGCAGGCGTGCTTTCGACCCCGTCGGGCCCGTGGCCACGATCGCGTCGACGCCGACGCGAAGGGCGTCATACGCAGCCAGCGTGAACGCGTCAGTCTCGCGGCCGAGCCGACGCTCGATCCGGGCCCGCAAGTGAGCGGAGCGCAGTTCGGCGGCCTTGTCGAGCCCGAGGGTCGGATTCGGGTACCCGGCCTTGGCCGCGAATGCGGCAGCCGCCTCGTCCGCGATCAAGGCGGGCGTCAGCGCGACGCCGTCGCTCCCGTACCAGCGCACCGACGCCAGAACAGGATCATCTGCAGCGAGCGCGAGAAGCTCGACGACCTCGTCGAACCCGGCCAGGTAGACGCCTGTCTTATCGGCCCCGTTTGCTGCGACAGCCGCTGCCACCTGCTCGGAGAGCGACGCGACGGCGGCCGGGAAATCAGGAGCATCGCTCGCGTAGGAGACACCGTCGGAGACGGTGCCGCCCTCGCCGCTCACCGCCGGGCGGATCGAGCTCGCAAGCCCGGCATTGCCGGCGTCGTCACGCCAGATCGGAACGACCGCGCTCACCCCGTCGTGGGCAATCAACGCCGCAGCGGCACGAGTCTCGTCCACGTCGTCAGGAACGAAGCGAAAGACCCAGTCACGAAGAGCCAGCGAGTGCGCCGTCGATCCCTGACTGACGAGAAGGACCTTCAACCGATCAGAGACCGGCCGAGCAGCCGCGACCTCAGAGCTTCCCTCCGGACCGATAATGACGCGCACACCGGCCGCGGCAAGGCGCCGGACAGCCCGAGCGGCCTCCTCTGGGCTTCCACCGGCGTCGCTGATCCGCAGCACGACGCGATAGGCAAGCCCACGGCGGCGAAGCTCCGCGTTCGCGTCAGAAACGGCCAACTTCAGGGCAACGCGGCTGGAGCGCCCCAACGAAGTCCAGCCCGCAGAAAGGTCGAGGACCGCGCCAATCGTGATTACCCGCGTCATCGATTCCGTCGAAGCAACACGCGCCTCGACAGAACCGGTCATACCCACAAGAAGCGCAGCCAGAGCCCCCGTCAACGCCGAGACGAGGACACAGAGTCGCACACGTGATCGAGACGCGCTGGGCATGGCTCAAGATCCTAGCGTTGATGAGGAAGGCGCACCGCGGGCGAGTTATCAGGGATGATTGCCGCCGGTCGGTTCGATCGAAGGAGGATCTCTGGCGAACGTACGGGTAGCTGTCGACGTAGGCGGTACGTTCACCGACATCTGCGTCATGGACGAGGCGAGCGGGACCGTCGAGGTCTCGAAGGTCCCGTCGACCGCCGACCCGATCGACGGCGTCTTGGCCGGGGTGAAGGAGGCCGGCGTCGAGCTCCGGGACGTCGTCCTCTTCTGCCACGGGACGACCGTGGCGACGAACGCGCTGCTCACTCGGCGGCTCCCGCCGGCCGCGATGGTGACGACGCTGGGGTTCCGCGACGTGCTCGAGATCCGGCGTGGCACGAAGGACGATCTCTGGGATGCGTACAAGGATGTCGCGCCGCCGTACATCCGCCGCCGCGACCGTTTCGAGGTGAGCGAGCGGATCGACTATGCCGGCCGCGTCGTGACAGACCTCGACGAGCCGGCGGCGCGCCGCGTGGCCTCAGTTCTACGCAAGCGTGGCGTTCAGACCGTTGCCGTCTGTTTCATCAACGCCTACGCGAACCCGGCGCACGAGCTGCGGATGCGGGAGATCCTCGAGGAGGAGCTTCCGGGAATCGCGGTTTCGACGTCGGCCGAGGTCCTGCCGGAGATCTTCGAGCACGAGCGCTTCTCGACGACCGTCGCGAATGCGGTGCTCGCGCCGCTCGTCGGCGGGTATGTGGAGCGCCTCGGCGACCGGCTCGGGGAGGGCGGCTACGAGGGCGACCTCCTGCTCCTCCACTCGGGCGGCGGGGTCATGACGCCGCACGCGGCGAAGCAGTTCGCCGTGCGCCTGGCGGCCTCCGGCATCGCCGCGGGCGCGATCGCGAGCCGCCACCTCGCAGGCCTCTGCGGCTACGAGAACGCGATCGGCCTCGACATGGGAGGGACGAGCACCGACATCTCGCTCGTCTACGGCGGTCAGGAGCGAATGACGAAGGAGTGGTTCGTCGAGTACGGCTATCCGATCTGCTTCCCGTCGATCGAGGTGCTCACAATCGGCGCCGGCGGTGGGTCACTGGCCTGGATCGACGAGGGTGGCTCGCTCCGAAACGGTCCGCAGTCGGCCGGCGCCGACCCCGGGCCTGCCTGCTACGGCCGCGGGAACGAGCAGCCGACGAACACGGACGCCAACCTCGTCCTCGGGCGGCTCGGCGAGGAGTTGATCGGCGGCGCCATGCGGCTCGACCGCGAGGCCGCGGAGAGGGCCATCCTCGCCGAGGTCGGCCAGCCGCTCGGTCTCGGCCTGGACGAGGCTGCGAACGCTGTCGTCCAGGTGGCGAACGCGAATATGGCTGACGCCGTACGGCTGATCTCGATCCGGCGCGGCTACGACCCGCGCGAGTTCGCGCTCGTCGTCTTCGGCGGAGCGGGGCCGCTGCACGGCGCGGCGCTCGCGAAAGAGCTCTCGATCCCGACAGTCCTCGTGCCGCCGAACCCAGGCATCACCTCGGCGCTCGGCTGCCTCCTCGTCGACGTGCGCCACGACCTCTCGACGATGTTCCTGAGCCGGGTCGACGGCGTCGACGCGGTGGCGGTCGAGGCCCAGTTCGCGATCCTGGAGACCGAGGCTCGCGAGCGCCTCGAGGCCGAGAACGTGCCCCCCGCGCAGATGCACCTGCAGCGGACGATCGACATGCGCTACCTGGGCCAGTGGCGCTCGCTGTCGATCCCCGTGGACTCGCCACTCGACATCGCCGCCGCCGTGGCGAGGTTTCACGCCGAGCACGAGCGCGAGTACAACTACCGACGGGACGGCGCGGCAGTCGAGGTGTACCGTCTCGGCGTGCAGGCCGTGGGCGTGACGCCCAAGCCGGAGCTCGCCCGGCACCCGCTCGATGGCACGGTGCCCGCGCCGCGGGCTACACGGCCGGTTCGCTTCGACGACGGCTCGACACACGAGACGCCCGTCTACCAGCGCAGCGAGATCCCGGCAGGTGCGACTCTCGACGGCCCAGCAGTCGTCGACCAGTTCGACTCGACAGTCGTCGTTCCGCCGGGCTGGCGGGCCGAGATAGACGAGTGGCGCAACATCAGGATGCACGACACGGAGGTCGCGCGATGAGGAGCGAGCGCGCGTACACGCTCGATCCGGTCACCTTCGAGGTCCTCAAGAACGCATTCGTCACGACCGTCGACCAGATGGCGGAGCAGATCCTCCGCACGTGCCACTCGTTCGTGATCTATGCGCGGGACTTCTCGTCGGCCCTCTGCGATGCGCAGGGGGACACGATCATGCAGGGGAGCCAGGACATCGCGGTTCACGTCGGGACGCTCCACACGACCGCGAAGTCGATCATCGAGGCGTTCGCGGGCGAGATGCGCCCCGGAGACGTCTATGCGATGAACGATCCCTACCTCGGCGGCACGCATTTCAACGACGTGCGCATCGTGCGGCCCATCTTCCATGACGGGGAGGTGATCGCCTTCGCGCTCTCGAACGGGCACTGGGCCGACGTGGGCGGGAGCGTGCCCGGATCCTTCGACGTCCGGGCGAAGGAACATTTCGCCGAGGGCTTGCGCATCCCGCCCGTGCGCATCTGGGACGAGGGGCGCTACCGGGACGACGTGGTCAGGATGATCGTGTCGAACACGCGGGCGCCGAGCGACGCGGAGGGCGATCTCCACGCACAGAACGAAGCCACAGGCGTGGCCGAGCGGGAGATCCTCCGTCTGATCGAGAAGTACGGCCGCGAGACCGTGATGACGGCGTTCGTCGAGGTCCAGGACTACGTCGAGCGCCTGACCAGGAACCGGGTCGCGGAGCTTCCCGACGGCAGCTGGGAGACCGAGGACTACATGGACTACGACCCGTCTGCCGGCGAGGGCATGATCCCGATCAAGGTCAGGCTCACGATCGAAGGCGACCAGATCCACTACGACCTGACCGGGTCGCACCCAGTCGTCGGGTCGTTCCTGAACTCGTGCTACGGGACGACCTTCTCCGGTGTGGTCGCGGGGACGAAGACGTTCTTCCCCGACGTACCACTGAACTCGGGCTTCTACCGAGTCATCAACGTGGATCTCGGGCCCGAGGGCACCGTCGTCAACGCGGTCTGGCCCACCGCCGTCACCGGCTTCTGCTCCGGCCCCTACGAGAAGATCATGAACGCGATCTTCGAGCTATGGTCGGGGATCATCCCGGAGCGGGCTCTCGCCTGCTCCTTCAACCTCGAGTACCTCCTGGTCGGCGGGCGCGACGCGCGACAGGCCGAGAAGCCGATCTTCATGTGGTACGACTGGATGGTCGGAGGCTGGGGCGGTCGCAACGGCCGGGATGGCTCGAACGGGACAGCGCCGGTCTTCGGCGTCGGCCTGGCGGTACAGCCGCTCGAGGGCCAGGAGCGGCTCTCCCCGGTGCTCACCACGGGCCATGCGCTCGTCACCGACTCGGGGGGGCCGGGACGCTATCGGGGTGGCGTGGGAGTCGAGAAGGGCGGGACGCTCACCGAGGCGGAGAGCACCGTCATGTCGTACCTCTGCGACCGGGCCCGGTCGATCACCTGGGGCCTCGAGGGTGGCCTGCCCTCGAACCCGCACGGCGTGTGGCTCAACAAAGGCACCGAGGGCGAGCGCTTCCTGGGAGCGGTCTTTGCTGACGTCCCGGTCCAGAAGGGCGACTCGTTCACCCGGCCGTCCGCGGGCGGAGGCGGCTTTGGCGATCCGCTCGAGCGCGATCCGGAGGCGGTCAAGGAGGACCTGGCCGACGGCTACGTGTCCATCGAGCGGGCTCTCAAGGACTACGGTGTCGTCCTGCGCGAGATCGACGCGGAGCTGTCCATGTACGAGCTCGACCTCGACGCGACCGGGAGGGAGCGGGCGCGGATCCGCGCCCAGCGGTGGGAATGGCTCGAGGAGGATCCGGAGACGGTCGCCGAGCGCTTCCGGTCGGGTGAGCTCGACACGCTCGACGTCATTCGTCAGTACGGCGTCATCGTGGACTGGGGCACCGGTGAGCTGTTTTCCGAGACGACGAGGACATTCCGCGCGATGCTCCGTCGGCGTTCCGCCGCCCACTGGCCCCCGACCGGGGTGGGCGTGTCGGCGTGAGCGCCTCGCCTGCCTCGGTCTACGACTTGTACTGAACCTGGACGAGAAGGTTGCAGCTCGCGCTGTCTGTCGCGTTGCGGAACGGCCCTCCGCGCCCGAGCGGCGGGCTGTAGAGGAGCGTTCCGCTTCCCCCGCTGCAGTAGAGCGTTCCCGTGGTTGCCGTCCTGATTGCGATGAGGTCGCCCCGGTTCACGTGGACGTTCACCGAGAAGGTCTGGATGATGTAGTCGTCACCGTCGTCACCGCCGCAGACGGTGTTGTCGTCGTCGTCTACCTGACGCGGATCGGCCTGGTACGAGATGATCGGACCGTTCCGGACGACGCGTGCCTGCCGCGAAGAGCCCTTGACCCTGGCGAACTGAAGCCGGAAGTTGCCGGCGACGCAGGAGACGAGGCGAACCTTGCCGATCGTGCCGGTCTTGGGCGCTTTCTCGTGGCCGCCGTTGTGATATGCCTGAACCGAGACCCAGGTGCAGACGCCGCCGCTCGGGATCCCGCTGTTCTGGTCGCAGCTCTGGCCGCCTTCCGCGTTCGAGGGCTGGCTCGAGGTGGTCAGGTTGGCACCGAATCGCACCGGCGCTGCTGCGCTCGCGCCTACGGACTGGGCGACGACGAGCAGGGCGGCGACGAGAAGTCCGAAGGCTCCGATCCACCGTGCAGTCCGCATCCGCTACCAGTCCTTTCGCGTGGGTTCGAACGTCAGGACGGCACTCTAGGGCCGGCTCCACGCCGACGCAAGGGACGAATCCCCCGAAAGGTGCACTCCTGAGGACCCGGCTCGCGCGTTACGGAGAACGCGTAGGCACAGCATCCTGCCCGTGTTGAAGCCGGAGTCCGGCCCGTGTATCCCACAGCGCGACAGCGACGAGGATGGCCGTCGAGGCGGCGAGAAGGACGAGCGTCGAGGCGACCAGGGCGACGGGGATGAGCGCGCCGAGAGCAAGGATCGCGGCCGGCCGTGACGGCGGCACGTGCCGCCAAGCGCCCACTTGAACAGGGTGTTGCCTGCGAGATAGAGGACGGGACTGCCCAGGATGACGCAAGCAGTCGCGGCGTCGACATCGTCGCCGGGGGTGCGCGATGGCCAGCTCGTCGCCGGCGGCAGCGGTGATGATGCCGGCCACCATCGGGATGTGGAAGTAGGAGTATGCGGTCAGGCCAAGGCGCCCAGGGTCGGTGACGGTGGAGATGACCCGGAGTCCTGCTTCGGCGCCGCGGTCGAAGTAGATCCACCAGAAGGCGACGGTGCCTGTGCCGGACCTCCGCCAAGCCACCACGCCCCTCCCGAAGCAGACCGTTAGGCCTCCCCGCCACTCGACCGTCACCCCTGGGACTGCTCGGCTGACCGTCGGTCCGGGGCCGCGGCCCCTCTCGGTGGACTGACGACGGCGAACGCCGAGGCGGGTCGCTCTTGCGAGCCGTTCCGGAAGCGGTATCGTCGTCCAGCCTTCAGGTACACACTGTCGCCTGTCTCGAGCGTCATCGCTTCGCCGTCGTCCATTTGGGCATCGACCGTTCCGCTGACCACGACGAGGAACGTCTCTCCCGGGTAGTCGGAAAACTCGGCGAATCCGCCCGCGGGATCGAACTCGATGCTGACCGGGAGCATGAGGCGGTTCGCATCCGGAGCGAGCAGAACCATCCTGATCCCTTCGCCCGGGGAGCTCACGTGAGCGTGGTGTCCGTGGCGGAGCACCGCGGCGTCGGGCTCGGCGACCGGGGGTAGGGCTTCGAGCAGGCTCACGTCGTAGAACTCGCAGAGCCGGATCAGCCGTGAGATGGCGAGGTCGTTCTTTCCGCTTTCGACGAGGGAGAGGAACGACGCGGAGATGGACGTGGCCTTGCCGACCTCGGTCAGCGTGTGTCCCCGAGCCCGGCGCAGCGACCGCAACCGCTTACCGAGCTCGGGCTGAAGTGACTCGTGCTCCAACATCGAAGAGAGACCGTAGTCGACTCCCTATTTCAATATACTCAATTCATGTTCTGGAGGATTTGGCGCGCCGCCCACGCGCTGTGAGCGGGCGCCGTCCGCACTTCGGTCTGACGTTCGCGGTGCTGGCGAGCGGCGGGCTCGCATTTGCCCTGCTCCAGTCGATGGTGGCTCCGGCGCTGCCCGAGATCCAGAGGGATCTAGGCGCCTCGACGACCGCGGCCGCGTGGATCCTCACCGGCTACCTGCTGAGCGCGTCGGTCGCCACGCCGATCCTGGGGCGGTTCGGGGACATGTTCGGCAAGGAGCGAATGCTCGTAGTCGTTCTTGCCGGCATGGGCGTCGGAACGCTCGTTTCCGCCCTCGCGGGCTCGATCACGGTGCTGATCATCGGCCGTGTGATCCAGGGCTTCGGAGGCGCGATCTTCCCGCTCGCCTACGGCATCATCAGGGACGAGTTTCCGCGCGAGCGAGTCCCGACCGGTATCGCGCTCATCTCGGCGATTCTCGGAATCGGCGCCGGCGCGGGGATCGTCCTCGCCGGGCCGATCGTCGAGCACCTCTCGTATCACTGGCTCTTCTGGATCCCACTCGTCGTGATCGTGGTGGCAACTATCGCGACGTACCTCTTCGTCCCCGAGTCGCCGGTCAAGAGTCCGGGCCGAGTCGATGTGCCTGGGGCCGTCCTGCTGTCGGCGTGGCTCGTATTCCTCCTTCTCGGGGTGAGCCAGGCGCCGAGTTGGGGGTGGCTCTCAGCAAGGGTGATCGGCATGTTCGCGGCCGCGCTGGTCCTCGCGGCGGCTTGGGTTCGCTTCGAGTCGCGCACGCGAGTACCGCTCGTCGACATGCGCATGATGCGCCTCCCAGGCGTCTGGACGGTCAATGCGACTGCCCTCCTCCTCGGAGTCGGGATGTACAGCTCCTTCGTCCTCGTTCCCCAGTTCGTCGAGATGCCACCCGAGGCGGGGTTCGGCTTCGGTGCGAGCGTCACCCAGGCGGGCCTCTATCTCCTCCCGTCAACGATCATGATGCTGCTCGTCAGCCCTCTTGCCGGACGCCTGTCCCTTCGGGTCGGGTCCAAGGTTCCACTGGTCCTCGGAAGCATCCTCGCGACAATCGCGTTCACGCTCCTTGCACTCGCGCACGGCGAGCCGGTCGAGATCTACCTTGCAACGGCCGTCCTGGGGGCCGGCATCGGGTTCGCCTACGCCGCGATGGCGAATCTGATCGTGGAGGCGGTCCCCCCCGAGCAGACGGGCGTCGCGACCGGTATGAACACGATCGCGCGAACAGTCGGCGGCGCGGTCGGGAGCGAGATCTCGGCAAGCGTGATTGCTGGCACGGTTCTCGCGAGCTCCTTTCCAACGGAGGAGGGCTTCACGATCGCGTTCATCATCGGTGCGGCGTCCATGGTTGTCGGACTCCTCGCGGCACTTCGCGTTCCGTCCACGCGGACGGAACGCATCCTCTCGCCCGCGGAGGAGACGGCCTAGACAGACAGCATGTCGGCAGCGCCGGTCACGCGAGCTCGAGGTACTCGGTCTGTTCCCAGTCCGTCACGTGTCTTTGAAAGCGCCGTATCTCGTTGTCCTTGATTCCGAGGTAGAGCTGCAGGAACTCGCTTCCGAGAGACGCCTGTAGCGCGGCGTCCGCCCGGAGCGCCGCCAGCGCTTCGGCGAGCGAGGCCGGAAGACCTGGAAGGTTCATGGCGTACGCGTTGCCGGGAACGAAGTGAGTGTCGTCGGGCCCCTCGTCGAGGCCGAGCATGCCGGCCGCGAGCATTCCGGCGGCAGCGACGTACGGGTTCGTGGCCGCTTCCGGCAGCCTGCTTTCCACGCGCGTGTCCGAGTCTCGGTCGAGCGGGATCCGGATCATGGTCGTGCGGTTCTCGAAGCCCCAGCTGACGTTCCACGGTGCGAATGAGTTGGGGGCGTAGCGCTTGTAGCCATTCAGGGTCGGCGTTACGAGAGCTGTCAGCCCATGCGCGTGCCTGACCAGCCCGCCGACCCACGAGCGAAGCAGCCGCCGAGACACCGTCGGGATCGGCAGGGTCGGAGAAGACGTTCAGCCCGTCCGCGACCAGCGAGCGACAGATGCACGTGACAGCCACTCGCTGCGCGCCCATTCAGCGGTTTGGTCATGAACGACGCAATAACGCCCTGCTCGCGGAGGATCTCCTTTACCGCGAGCCGAAAGAAGAACGCGCGGTCGACGCCGTAGAGGCCCGCTGACGGATCGAAATTGATCTCCAGCTGCCCGGGGCCGTACTCGTGAATCATGTCCGTCAGGTCGATGCCCGCCCCTGCAAGGTTGCGCCGTAGCGCTTCGATCAGCGGCTCGGCCTGCCGGTAGCGGATCTGGTGGAGCGCCTGGCCGTCCGGCGTCGTCGGAACCAGCTCTCCGTTCTCGCGACGGAAGGTGTAGAACTCGAACTCCCAGCCCCATGTCACGTCGAGACCCAGCCTGCCGAGCTGGTCGAGTACCCGTCGCAACGTCAGTCGCGGAGCTGCGAGCGCGGGCCTCCCATCAGAGAAGTACGGATCCGCCATCACAACCGCCGTCCCCGGGCTCCACGGACTCAGGAACACCGAGTCGCAATCTGGAAACAACAGAAACGACTGGCCGGCCGCTTCGAATCCATAGCCCGTACCGCTCACAAAATCCGCGGCGAAGTCGAGAGACAGCACCCCCGACTGATAGCCGACACCCTCCTCGACATGCCCTGCGAAACCGGCCCACCGGGATCGCCTTCACCCGACTCGTGCCAGACACGTCGCACATACTCACCAACACCGTGTGAACGCCGCGCTCCGAGAACATCGCGACCGTCTCGTCAAGACGATCCAGATGATGCAACCCGGCAAGGCCATGCCGCTCGACGAAGCTCTCGGTCACAACTCGTAAGACTCACTGACGAGCGTGACCGGCGCAAACCCCCTGCGATTCACGTCGACGAATCCGCGCCCTCCAGGAGTCGGCGCTCGTTCATTGAAGACTTCGGATCGCTTGGACGACTGCCTCTGTGCCCGGCAGCGTCGACTGCTCGAGGTCCTTCTGATAGGGGACTGGCCGGTGCGGCGCTCCGACGCGAACGATCGGTGCGTCGAGGTTCCAGAAGCCGTGCTGGGCGACTGCGGCGGCGATCTCGGCCCCGATGCCGCAGAATTGGACTGCTTCGTGAGCGATCACGATGCGGCCGGTCTTCGCCACCGACTCGAGGATCGTGTCGAGGTCGAGTGGGTACAAGGTTCGAGGATCGATTACCTCCACGCTTGTCCCCTCGTGATGCAGTCGCTCTGCCGCGCGCAACGCCGCGGGTACGAGAGCCTGGGTCGCCACGACCGTGACGTCGGATCCGGCACGCTTGACGTCGGCCTTCCCAAGAGGAAGTACGTAGGGCCCCTCTGGCACCGGGCTCTCGCCGAACAGCAGTGACTTCGCCTCCAAGAAGACCACCGGGTTGTCGTCGCGGATGGCTGCCGCGAGTAGGCCCTTGGCATCGGCGGGAGAGGATGGGGCGACCACGACGAGCCCCGGGATGTGCGCGAACCATGCCTCGAGGCTTTGCGAATGCTGGGCCGCAAGGCGGATGCCGCCGCCCGACGGGCCCCGCACGACGAGCGGAACGTGCACGGCTCCGCCGGTCATGAATCGAAGCTTCGCGGCCTGGTTGACGATTGCGTCTGCAGCAAGCGTGACGAAGTCGAAGATCTGCAGCTCGACTACAGGCCGCAAGCCAGTGAGGGCTGCGCCGACGGCCATGCCGACGAATCCTCCCTCCGAGATCGGCGTGTTCCGGACTCGGGCTTCGCCGAACTGTTCCCACAGGCCCTCCGTGGCACGGAAGATCCCGCCCAGCCGCCCGACATCCTCGCCTATCACGACGACGCTCTCGTCGACCTCCATCTCGAGGCGGAGTGCCTCTCGCACGGCGCCGTAGAAATCCAAGGGGCGCTCGCTACTGGTCGGCGACGACCTCTCAGGCGCGTGGGGCACGTAGACGACGTCGTCGAGCTCGCCCTCACCGACGACCGGCTCTCCCTCCGCCCACCTGATCGCATCCTCGAGCTCTGCGTCGACTCCATCACGCACGGCGCCCAGCAACTCGGCCTCGACACCGAGCTCGAGGAGAGCCGACTCGACGCGAGCGACGGGATCGCGGCGTGTCCACACCTCTTCCTCGTGAGGATCGCGCCGATCGGGGAGGTTCGTCCGCATCGAGTGTTGCATCCTGCGATAGGTGGTGGCCTCGATCAATGTGGGGCCGTTGCCGTCTCGAGCGCGGCGTACAGCTGCCTCGGCGGCGGTCCGTACCGCCACAACGTCGTTGCCGTCGACAGTCGCTCCGGGCATTCCGTACGCCGCGGCCCGCTCGGCGATGCTCTCGACGGCTCTCACCTCGCGCCATTCAGTAGACAATGCGAATTGGTTGTTCTCGCAGACGAAGACGACCGGTAGCTGCCAGACGGAGGCGAGGTTCATCGCCTCGTGTGTGAGTCCCTGGTTGACGGCTCCGTCTCCGAAGAAGACGACAGTGACCTGCCCACTACCGCGGAGCTGTGCGCTGAGAGCCGATCCGCATCCGATCGGGAGGCCGGCACCGACGATGCCGTTGCAGCCGAGTACCCCGAGCTCGATGTCGGCGATGTGCATCGAGCCGCCCAGGCCGCGGCAATAGCCGCTTGACCTGCCCATGAGCTCGGCCATCATGCGCCGAACGTCCGCGCCCTTCGCGATGAGGTGACCGTGGCTGCGGTGGTGTCCCACGATGTAGTCATCGGCGCGGAGTGCGGACGCGGTTCCGACGGCGATCGCCTCCTGTCCGATACAGCTGTGTGCGGTACCGGTCACGACGCCGGCCGCGAAGAGCTCGGCCGTCCGTTCCTCGAACCGCCTGATCAGGTACAGCTGCCGATACGCGATCTGCAGTTCGCCCCGGTCGACCGGCGACGCTGCTCCCATTGGCTCTGCAGGCGTCATGCCGCTCCACTCCGCCGCGGCAGTTCTCGTGCGGGACAGAGGGTGGCCTCGCGGATCATTGTGTTCACTGCGACCGCTGGGTTGGGCATCTTCACATGGATGATGCATGAAAGAGAAGAAAGATGCATTATTCTCGCCAATGCGGTATTCTCGGCCCGGGATGACACAGGTTCCGCGCCTCTCGAACGCTGGTGCACCGCTTCTCCCAGCCTGCGGTCGCGGGGGGATGGGCAGGCGTCCGTGAGGCTCGAGCAGGATGTGGCGATCGTCACGGGCGGAGGGCGGGGGCTCGGTGCTGCAATCGCCCGTGCGCTCGCAGCCGAAGGCTGTTCGGTGGCCGTGACGGACGTCGACACAGAGGCGGCCGTGGCGCTCGCCGGCGAGATCGGCGGCAAGACGGTCGGGCTCTATCTCGATGTTCGCGACCGACCGTCGATCGAAGCGGCCCTCTCCGAGGCCGTGGAGCGGCTGGGGGAGATCTCTGTCCTCGTGAACAACGCGGGTATCAACCGGGTCGGGCCATCCGAGGCATACGACGAGGCTGTCTGGAACGACGTTGTGGAGATCAACCTCACCGGCGTTTTCCGCTGCTGTCAGGTTGTCGGCGCGCGGATGTTGGCAGCCAGGCGGGGCTCGATCGTCAACCTCGCGTCGGTGCACTCGCGGATCGCGAGCCCTGGCCGGGCGGCCTATTGCGCCACGAAGACCGGGCTTGTCGGGCTCACGCGCGCACTGGCGGTCGAGTGGGCCTCGCGAGGTGTTCGGGTGAACGCGGTGGCGCCCGGGTACATGAATACGCGTCTCACCAGGGACGCGATCGAGTCGGGACTGATCTCCGAGAGCGAACTCCTGGATCGGATCCCGCTCGGCCGGCTCGGCACGCCAGAGCATGTCGCCCGATCGGTCGTGTTCCTCGCCTCCTCGGAGTCGGAGTACGTCACCGGCACGACGCTCGAGACCGACGGTGGCTACGTGGCCTTTGGCGCACCCGGTCCCGCCAGTCGGATCCCACCGCCTCTCGCGTGATGACGGAGCGCATGCCCCTCTCCGGAATCGTCGTGGTCGCTCTCGAGCACTCCGTTGCAGGGCCGCTTTGCACGCGCATCCTGGGCGACCTGGGCGCAACCGTCGTCAAAGTCGAGCGGCCCGGCGGAGGTGATTTCGCGCGCTACTGGGACGACCACGTGGCGGGAGAGGGCGCCCAGTTCTGGTGGCTGAACCGCAACAAACGGAGCGTCGTGCTCGATCTGAAGGAGCCAGATGAGCGCGCGCGTTTCGACGAATTGCTCGAATCGGCCGATGTTCTCGTCAACAACCTGAGCCCGCGTGGAGCCGACCGTCTCGGCCTGACCGACTCGAGCTTCGACGAGCGGTACCCGCAGCTTGTCCACTGCCAGATCTCGGGGTATGGGCACGACGGCCCGTTTCGCGATCGGAAGGCCTACGACATGCTGGTTCAGGGAGAGGTCGGGTTCATGAGCCTCACCGGCACGCCGGATCAGGCTTGTCGTATCGGCGTGTCCATCTGCGACGTCTCGACCGGGATCTACGCAGCGCTCCTCGTTCTCGCCGCGTTGCGTGATCGCGACTCGCTCGGTGTCGGTCGGCGGCTGGACGTGTCGATGTTCGACGTTGCGACCGAGTTCGCGGCGCCGATGCTTCTGAGCTACCTGAACGCCGACGTCGTCTACCCACGTCTGGCCGACCATCACCACGCGCTCGCTCCATACGGCGTATTCCGCTGTGCGGATGGGGTGGAGATACTGCTCGCCGTCCACCAGGACGCCGAATGGCAAAGGCTGTGCACCACGCTGCTCGACGATCCAACGCTCGGCATCGACGCACGGTTTGCGACGACGCTCGATCGCCTCGCGCATCGCGAGACGATCGCCAGTCTCGTCGGAAGCGCGCTCGGACGGCTGAGCTACGCCGACGCGGTCAGCACGCTCGATGGCGCAGGGATCGCGCACGCAGCTGTGAACGGGATGTCGCAACTTGCGACGCACGACGTGCTGCGCCGGCGAGGGATCATCGCGGAGATCGACGGCGGAGACGACGCCGCGGTCAGCGCGTTCGTCGGCATCGCAGAGCGCCTGTTCGACCCCGACGGGGATCGGGAATCGCGGCCACCGAGGCTCAATCAGCACGCCGCCGATCTGGTTGCGTTGACAGGCGCAGATCATGGGAGACCAACGGCGGATGGCTAGGCAGCTCACGAAGAAGGACGGGATCCTCGAGGAACTCCGGGCGCTGATCGCCTCCGGCGAGATTGCGCGGGGCTCTCGGATCCGCCAGAACGAGCTCGCGACCCGGTTCTCGTCGAGCGTCACTCCGGTTCGGGAGGCACTGAGGCAGCTCCAAGTCGAAGGGGTCATCGACGGCGAGCCCTACCGCGGCGCGCGTGTAGCGGAGGCCGATCTCGACTCGATCAAGGGCGTCTACATCGCGCGGCGTCTCGTCGAGCCGTATGCCGCGCAGCGTGCCGCCCTCCGGATTTCGCGACGAGAGCTCGACGAGGTGAACCAGCTCATCGAGCGGATGACGGCGGCTCGCGCGGCGGGGGATGGAGCGCGGGCTAGCGCGGCGAACCACGACTTTCACTTCGCTCTCTACGACCGGTGCGGCATCCCGTCTCTCACGCGGCGCATCCGGGATCTCTGGATGGCCTACCCGTGGGACATCCTGCACATCCTGCGCGATACGGCAAGGCTTGCAGTCGAGCACCGTTCGATCCTCGACGCCGTGCGCGCCGGGGACATGCCGTCGATCGCCGAGGCGGTCGAGAACCACATCGCCGGCGGATATCGGGAGCTCGTCCAGCACCTGGCCGACAGGCTCGGCCCCGATCCGTTCGAGCTCGACGTCGACTGAGCCATGGACACCGTCGAACACGTGCGGATCACGGTTCTCGTCGACAACCACGTCGACATGCTCCTGACACCCACCGAGGGGGTTCGCCGGTTCGGGCTGCTGGATCACTTCGCGCCGCCCCACGGGATACCGGTCTGCACGGAAAACGGCATCTCGTACTGGATCGAGCTGCGGCAAGGAGACAGACGCCACCATCTCCTCTTCGACACAGGGCTCACCGAGATGGTGATCACGCACAACCTCCAAGCGCTCGGGCGGTCAGCCGACCAACTCGAGCACGCAGTGATCAGCCACGGCCACCCAGATCACTTCGGCGGCCTGCTCGGGATCCTTCGGGCTCGTCGCACCTCGCTCCCGGTGGCAATCCACCCCGACGCGTTCCTCCCCAAGTACTTCATCGACGGGCAGGGGGAGGTCGTCATGCGGATCAACCGAGGGCTCGACCGTGACGTCATGGAGCGCTCCGGCGCCGTGATCGTAGAGTCTCGTGACCCCGTCGACATCGGCCCGGGCGCGATCGCCACCGGGCAGATCGAGCGCGCAATCCCGTTCGAGCCCCCCGTTCCGGTGAGGGACGGTGGCCCCGCGGGTGTGTTCCTCGAGCGAGATGGGAAGCTCGTCGACGACGATGCGACGATCGACGATCAGGCCGTTGTCATCAACGTCGAGGGCAAGGGCCTCGTCGTGATGACGGCCTGCGGTCACGCCGGCGTGATCAACACCATTCGCTACGCCCAGAAGATCACGGGTGTCGAACAGGTGCACGCGGTGATGGGCGGATTCCACACCGGCTTTCCCGGCGTGCCGGAGGAGAATGCAGAGCGGACGATCGACGCGCTGCGCGAGTTCCAACCGCAGATCGTCGCGCCCATGCATTGCAGCGGCCTCCGCGCGATCGCCCTCGCGATGGAGGCGTTCCCGGACCAGTTCGTACACAACGTCGTCGGCACGACCCTCGTCATCGACAGTGAAAGGAAGGCGGCATGAGCCAGCCCTATGACGAGTCCTTCTATCGCGGTCACGGTTGGGACAATCTCACCGGGCCAGATGCCAAGCGCGTACGCGAGCTGACGGACACGCTCCAGGCCCGTAAGGAGTGGCTCTCGCTCGTCGGCAACCTCTACGAGGAGCGGCTGGTCGCTGAGTTCCCGGGGTCGCGGTGCCTGCTGCCGATCAACTGGATGGCGCTCCCGGAGCGGAAGTTCGAGTACGTGCTCATTCGCACCGAGCCAGGCCAGTCGTTTCCCGAGCACGTGCACGGATACGGCGACGAGATCTACCTCGTTTTGGGCGGTGAGGGGACTGTCTTTCTCGACGGGAAGGCGCACGAGGCCCGCGCGTCCGACATCTTCCACATCCCACCGGGCACACCACACGGCTACAAGGCGTCCGAGGAATCCGACACGACATTCGACCTCTTCGTCGTCAGTGCACCTGGGGTCGCAGCCGAGCTGCGGTCACGCTACTGGGCGGTCGAGGCAATCCCACGAGACGACGGGTCCCGATGACGCTGATCTCGCCGAGCACGACGAAGAAGGACCGGGTTGTCTCCGAACTGCGCCAGCTCATCCTCAGCGGGGAAATCCCGAGAGGCGCTCGCATTCAGCAAGACGATGTCGCAGCGCAGTTCCAGGTGAGCATCACCCCCGTTCGAGAGGCGTTGCGGGAGCTTGAAGCAGAGGGGCTCGTCGTCGGCGAACCTCACCGAGGAGTCAGCGTCCCGCTGGTCGACAGCGAAGCTCTCAAGGCCGTCTATGTCATGCGCCGTCTGATCGAGCCCTACGCTTTTGCTCGCGCTTCCCGCCGATTCTCGCGTCTCGATATCGAAAGAGCACACGAGCTCACGGACACGATGGAGGCTGCGAACATCGCCGGGGATGCAGCAAGCATCAGTGCCGCGAACCGCGGCTTCCACTTCCTGTTCTTCGAGCGTTGCGGGATTCCCAGTCTGGCCGGACAGCTCGAGGAGCTCTGGGACGGGTTCCCGTGGGACGTGCTCATGAGCGGCGATCACGTGGGGGGTTCGGTGGCTGAGCACCGCGAGATCGTGGCGGCGGTAGAAGCAGACGATCCGGAGCGCGTCAGGGGCGCGGCAGAAGCGCACGTCGCGCGCAGCTACTTCCTCATCGTCGATCACTTGCAACTGGAGCCTGGCCCTGACCCGTTCGATCTGACGTCCGACTGACGATCGACGGAGCCACAGACATATGTCATCTGGAACGAGGAGGTCGACGTGCAACTGGGAATGATCAACTCCGCGTGGTTCGGATCGAAGTACGACGGTCGGCCCGGGCTCGAGAAGATGAAGGAAATCGGGTTCGACGCAGTCGACGTCCTCGCCGACCCACTCGACCTCTCGGCGGATACGCGGGCGGCTCTCGTGCGAGACGTGGCCGAAGTGGGCCTGGCGTTGCCGTCGGTGATCGTCGTCGCATTCGGCTTTTCGGACTTCAATCCGTCGATTCGGCGGTTCCACCTCGAGCGGGCAAAGGGTGTTGTCGATCTCGGCGTCGAGCTGGGCGCGAAGCTGATGGTCGTCGCCCTCGGCGAGTACATCTGGCAGCACGAGGTGATTCCTCCCGAGGCCCAGTGGCACTGGGCCGTCGATTCGACGCGGGAGCTGGGCGACTACGCCGCCTCGCGCGGACTCGAGCTCGCGATGGAGCTCGAGCCATTCGACCTCTCACTTGTCAACACGATCGACAAGCTCGCGAAGTTCATCGACGACGTCGACCACCCCGCCGTCAAGGCGAACCTCGACTGCTCGCATCTCTGGCTCATGGGACTCGACGCCTCCGAGATCCTCAAGCTCAAGGGAAGAATCATCCACACGCACTTCTCCGACTGCAACGGCGAGACCCACGGCGATCTCCCACCCGGTCGCGGCAACACACCGCTGATTCGCTACCTCGAGGCGCTCGTGCAGGCAGAGTTCGACGGAGTCCTCTCGCTCGAGCTCGAATACGCTCCCCAGCCGGACCAGATCGTCGAGTGGGTCACGGAAGCGTACGACGCAACCGCCGCGATGATGGACAGCCTCGGCATTCGGACGCGCGCTGGCGCATGAGTGTCGGTCGAGGTCGGCCGCGCGCGCTTCCCGGCAGAGCCCGATAAGGTCGCCGCGGCAGCGACGAACAGGAGGCGGGAGCATGGTCGACCTCGATGCGTATCGGGAGCAAAGCCGTCAGAACTGGGCGCAGATGGCCCCGGGCTGGGAAGATCGGCGAGAGTGGTTGATGGACATCACGGGTCCGGTCACCGAATGGCTTGTCGAGAAGGTGAACCCGCAGCCGGGCCAGACTGTCCTCGATATCGCGGCCGGGACCGGCGACCTGGGCTTCCACGTCGCAGA
Organism: uncultured Thermoleophilia bacterium; assembly: GCA_963710975.1. Lineage (GTDB taxonomy): Bacteria > Actinomycetota > Thermoleophilia > Gaiellales > Gaiellaceae > JBBQXH01. Next base: position 109,830 of record CAVQCG010000003.1, read on the forward strand.
GCGCGTCGGCAACGGTGGCCGCGTGATCTCCACCGACTTCGCGCCTGAGATGGTGGCGGTCGCTCGTCGCCAGAGCGAGGCGCGGGGCCTGAAGAACATCGAGCACCGTGTGCTCGATGCCGAGAACATGGATCTCGGCGACGCCAGCGTGGACGGCGTGGTCTGCCGTTTCGGCTACATGCTGATGGCTGACCCCGCCGCGGCGTTGAAGGAGACGAGGCGCGTGCTGAAAGGCGGCGGCCCATTGGCTTTCGCAGTCTGGGGACCCCCTGACCGTAACCCCTGGGCGGCCGTGCCAGGGATGACGATCGTCCAACTGGGTCACCTGCCTCCGCCCGAGCCAGGGGCGCCGGGAATCTTCGCGATGGGAGATCCCGGGCGCATTCGCGAGCTGGTTACGGGGGCGGGCTTCGGTGACCCTGAACTGGAGGAGATCGCGTTCGAGTTTCGCTTCGAGGACTTCGACGATCTGTGGGAAATGCTCGTCCGTCTGAGTGGCGCGATGGCAGGAGCGATCAACGCACTCCCCGACGACGATCGGCAAGCGACGCGTGCGGCGATCGAGCAGAACGTCTTGCCCTACCGCAACGAGGACGGTTCCTACACGCCTCCCGCGATGGCGTTGGGAGTGCTTGCGCGCTAGCGACCCACGCGTTCCCGGTCGCTTGCGGTGTAGCTTTGGCATCCATGGCAGCGAGCGGCAGAGGCGATCCGACTGATGTCGACTTGACGGGTCTTTCGGCGGACAGGGTGAGGGCGCGGCAAAGGCCGAGCGTGTACCTGCCGTGGTGACGCCTGAGGAGATCGAATCGATCACCGTTTTCGCGTCCCTGGGTGCGGCCGCGCGCGAGCGGCTATCTCGGGTAGCTGCCGACATCGTTCTCGTGGCAGGTGAGTACGCCGCGCACGAGGGAGACGAACGCGCGCTCTTGGCACTCCTCGATGGTCGCATCGAGGTGGTCAAGCTTGTCGACGGCATCGAGCGTGTCGTCGGCGAGCGACGGCCCGGCGATGTCATGGGTGAGGTTCCGATCACGCTCGGGACGTTGTTCCCGGTCGGGTTCCGGGCTGCCGAGCCGTCGCGGATCATGCGACTAGAGCCTCACGACTACCACGCCGTAGCGGCTGTCGAGCCTGACGTCGGCAAGGAGATCGGCAGGCTCGCAGGCGAACGGATATCTGGTCCGCGGGGCCTGGCAGGGATCGCGGCGGAACCACGGCCGCCTCGTGCGATCATCGTGGGTCATCGCTGGGACGTGGCCTGCACGGATCTGCGCCACTTCCTCGATCGCAACCAGATCACGTTCAGATGGCTCACGCCGGATGCGCCGGATGCGGTCGAACAGTGGGGTGGCCCGCTGCCGGCCGAGGCAGATTGCCCGGTGATTCGGGTCGTCGACGGAAAGACCGTGGTGCGACCGCAGCTTCGCCGGGTCGCCGAGTTGCTGGGCCTGGGTACGGAGGCAGTCGATGCCGAGTACGACACGGTCATCGTCGGAGCTGGGCCCGCCGGGCTGGCAGCCGCCGTGTACGGGGCGTCCGAGGGGTTGCGTGCGATCGTGGTCGAGCGGGAAGCCCCAGGGGGCCAGGCCGGCACGTCGTCTCGGATCGAGAACTACCTCGGCTTTCCGTCCGGGGTGTCAGGTGATGAACTCGCGAGCCGTGCGCTGCAGCAGTCGCGAAGGCTCGGAGCCGAGATCCTCGTGACGCGGGCAATTACGCGGATCGATGCTGTAACCCGTCAGGTACACCTCGATGGCGGTGACGTCTTGCGGGCGCGGACCATCATCCTTGCGTGTGGCGTGGTGTGGCGGCGCTTGTCGATCGAGGGTGCCGACCGACTCGCCGGGAAAGGGGTGTTCTACGGTGCGGCACGGAGCGAGGCGGCGAGTACGCACGGCCTCGACGTCCACATCGTTGGTGCGGGCAACTCGGCGGGGCAGGCGGCCATGTTCTTCTCCACGCACGCACGGAGTGTGACCATCCTCTGCCGTGGCGCGAGCCTCGAGAAGAGTATGTCCCGCTATCTCGTCGATCAGCTCGCAACCCGGTCGAACATCCAAGTGATGCACCGGACGGAAGTGGTGACCGCACATGGCGAGCTCTCACTCGAGGCGATCGATGTGCGCGACACCGAGACCGGCGAGACCGCTCGGGTCGAATCAGGGGGCCTGTTCATCTTCATCGGTGCGGACGCGGAGACAGCGTGGCTACCGCCCGAGATCGCCCTCGACGCCCGAGGGTACGTGCTGACCGGCCCAGACGTTCACGCCACAGGGCAGTGGCCGCTCGAGCGCGACCCCTACCTGCTCGAGACGAGCGTGCCCGGCATCTTCGCCTGTGGCGACGTGCGATGCGGCCCAGTCAAGCGCGTCGCGGCCGCAGTTGGTGAGGGAAGCATGGCCATCGCCTTCGTCCACCAGTACCTCAGAGACAGCGATGCAACGCCCCTGGAGAGTGCACCACAAGCCAGCTGACGGCCAGCGCGCAACGCAACATGCAGATATCGGGATACCCGGTCACTCGTGGAGGTCTCGGGGTGTCAGCAAGCAGTACATGGGCGGAGATGCGTGACACGGTCTGGCCGCGCACTCGGAGCCTCGACGATCGTTTGCCTCCGCTGTTGGTTCTCCTGACCCTCGTCAGCGGACTCGTCGACGCGGCAAGCTACCTGAGTCTCGGTCACGTCTTCGTCGCGAACATGACGGGGAACGTCGTCTTCCTCGGATTCGCTCTGGCCGGCGCCAGCGGGTTCTCGATCGGGCTGTCGCTGATCGCTCTCGGCTCGTTCCTGGTCGGCGGTCTCGCTGGTGGACGCCTTGCAGCGAGGTTGAGCGAACATCGACTCCAGTTGTTGCGGACGTCGACCGCTCTTCAGTTTCTCCCGGTCGCCGCTGCCGTCACGATCGCTGCCGTCGTCGGTGATCCGCTCGGTCGAGCGTCCCAGTACGTGGTGGTAGCGGCGCTCGCCATGGCCATGGGCCTCCAGAACGCCGCTGTCCGTCGCCTCGGTGTTCCCGAGCTCACGACCACCGTGCTGACGATGACCCTCACCGATCTCGCCGCTGGTTCGCGGATCGGTCGCCGACTCACGGCCGTGCTGGCGATGTTCGTCGGAGCGTTGATCGGTGCGCTCCTCACGATTCACATGGGCACGGTTGCGTCGCTGGCCGCCGTCGCGGGTCTGCTCGTCGTCATTGCCGGAGCAACGATCTACATCGGCCGTACGGACATGGTTGAGGCGGCATGGTCCGGACTTCATGCCTCTCAGGCTGACGACGGCGAGGTTCCCAGACGAGCTACGTCAGCGATTCTCCCGCTCGGTTGCCTGAATCCGTTCGAGCTAGGACTTGGCTCGCAAGGGATGATGGGCGGTATCGAAGCTAGCGCCAACTACTCCTCGAGCATGCCGTTGGCAATCGCGTAGCGGACGAGCTCGGCGCGGGTCGTGAGGCGGAGCTTCTGCATGATGTGCGCGCGGTGCGTCTCTGCCGTTCGAACGGAGATGTAGAGCATCTTCGCAATCTCCTGGTTGGTGTGGCCGAGCGCCAGCAGTCGAAGCACTTCGCGCTCCCGCTCCGAGAGAGGATCGCTTTCGACGCGGGATCTCGCTTCCGCCTCTGCTGCGATCAGCCGCGCGCCGAGAGTGGGATGGACATAGCGACGGCTTGAAGCAATCTCGCGCACGGCTGTCACGACCTCCGCATCTACCGCTTCCTTGAGGACGTAGCCGAGCGCGCCGGCCGCGAACGCTTCACGAACGTAGTTCGGATCATCCTGCATCGAGAGGACGAGCACCTTTGCGTCAGGGGCCGCCGTCCGGATCGCCGGGAGTGCCTCGATCCCGGTTTGCTCGGGCATCGTGACGTCGAGAAGGATGACATCGGGCTTCAGGTACCGAGCCTCGCGAACGGCCTCGTTGGCGCTGCCGGCTTCTCCGGCACACTCGATGTCGTCCTCGCGCTCGAGCAGCAGTCGCAGGCCGGCACGAACGACGGCGTGGTCGTCGACTATGAGAACCCGGATCACGAGACCGGCGCCTCGGCGACGATCGTCGTCCCAGCACCCGGTGAGGACTCGACCTTCAACGTGCCGTCGAGGAGCGCGAGGCGCTCACGCATGCCGAGCAAGCCGAGCCGCTCGTTGCTCATCGTTTCCGGCGAGAACCCCCGACCGTCGTCCTCGATCACGGCTGCAACGGTCGAGCCCTTTCGTGTGAGCAGGATGCTGACGTTTCGTGCCCGGGCGTGCTTGATCACGTTCGTCAGCGCTTCCTGGACGATCCGGTAGAGGGCAGTCTCCACGTCGGCCGGAAGACGCTCGTCGACCCTCGCCTCGATTTGAACCGTGAGCCCGGTCTGCTCATGGAACCCTTCGGCGAGTCGCTCGAGCGCGGGCACGAGTCCGAAATCGTCGAGAGCGCTGGGCCGCAGCTCGACTGCCAGCCGGCGGACGTCCTGCAGAGTCTGGACTGTGATCTCTCGAAGCGCTGCGGCGGAGGAACGGATCTCGTCGAGCGTCGGAGCCTCCTCGAGCGCATGCAAGCCGAGGAGGATCGACGTCAAAGCCTGCCCGGTTTCGTCGTGGAGTTCCCGTGCGAGGCGCTTGCGCTCGAGCTCTTGCGCGGCAACGACCCGTCGCAGGGCATCGCGCTGCACCCGTTGGGAGAGGTCGACAGCGATGGCGGCGCGCTGGGCGAACCACTCCGCCACGCGTACATCGTCATCAGTGAAGCGCAGATCGTGCTCGTCGGTGCCGACCTTGTCGTGAATCGAGATGATGCCGATGGCCTGGTCCTGGACAAGGAGTGGGACGAAGAGACCGGTGGACGGGACCGGCAAGCCGGTCAACTCGCAGAAGCGTCGCATGGCGTCGCGATTGAACTCGACATCGTCGATCAGGGAATCGACCCGCTCGGGACGGCGCCGCTCGAGAACGCGACCGGTTTTCGAGTCGCTCAGGGACAGCTCGACGCCAAGCCCCTTTGCATGACCGTCGTGGTCGCTTGCCCCGACGCGGAGAGTCTCCTCTCCGGTTGGGAGCGCGATGAAGACGAGTCTGCAGCCGATCAGCTCTCGCAGACGCTTGGCGATCAGCTCCAGCAAAGCGGGAAGGTCGGTCTCGCTCGCGATCGCGTTTCCAACCTCGGTCATCGACTCGAGCTGTCGCAACCACCGCCGAGCCGACTCGTAGAGGCGCGCGTTCTCGATTGCCACGGCGGCCTGTGCTGCAAGGAGCTGCACGAGTTCCTCGTCGTCCTCGGTGAAGTCCTGATCGCCCTCCTTCTCGGTGAGATAGAGGTTGCCGTATGCCACGCCCCGTAGCGCCACCGGCACGCCGAGGAACGTCCTCATCGGCGGATGACCGGGCGGAAAGCCGACCGAGCGTGGGTGCTCGCGCAGATCGTGCAGGCGGAGCGGCGTCGCATCCTTGATCAGTACGCCGAGAATGCCCCGCCCAACCGGCAGATCGCCGATCTCCTCGATGAGCCTCTGGCTGACACCGGTCGTCCTGAACTGCTCGAGTCCGCGACCGGCCTGGTCGATCACGCCGAGCGCTGCGTAGCGAGCCCCGGTGATTGCAGCCGCTGCCTCGACGAGCCGCTGGAGGACGGCGTCGAGCGAGAGCTCTGAACTCAGCGCGATGCCTGTCTCGACGAGCAAGCGGAGACGCCCTTCTTGGCCGATCACCTAGAAAGTATTCACGGACGAGGCGGGTTGTGAGTGAAGCCGAACGGTGGGCTCTGGCCGAATGGTGGGCTCTCGGCGACTCATGCGCCGGCAGTGGCGTTCGCGAGGCGGCTGACCTGCTCGGCGATCTCACGCGTGAGCCCCAGGCCCGAAGCGCTCGAGATGACCAGGCTGTCGCCCCCGGAGAGCTCGACGATCAAGGACGAGCGGCCATCGATCCGTTCCGCAGATGTCCGCCCGATCCTGATCGACAGGATTTCCTCGGCGCCGGCCCTCGCGGCTCTCGTCGTACCAGACCGATCGGCTCCGTCGAGGTAGAGGCCCGTCGGCGTCATCACGAGCTGGCCTGCACAGATCGGCCCCGTGCCGTAGCGCCAGAGAGCTGCGTAGCTCGTCCCCACGCCTCAATCTTCCTTCCACTCGTGCGTCACGACATCGGGACGGCCGCTGATCCGGGCTGCGGGAAGTCCGCATCCGCCGGTGGGCCGATCGCGCGGGGTGTGCCGTCCCGGAGTCAGTAATTCGTCCGGAGGTCGATCCGCGCGAGACCGGATGCGGCCCTCTCCCCAAGTCCGTAGCGTCCGGGCAGATGAAGAAGGCCGCCGATGATGATGGGCTGCAACACACGAGCGCGGAAGGAGAAACGGTGGAAACCGACGACCGAGAACCGAGGAGCTCGGCTCTGGACGCAGGGCGGGCATTCGGGGTCATGCTCGGCGGCCCAGTCGTGCTCGCCGCGCTAGCCGCTTGGAGCGTTGGCGCAACGTGCCGGGCGCTGGCGGGCAGTCGCCGGCCTTCGCCGCTCTCAGTTGCCGGCCTTGCTGGCCTCACCTGCTACGTCGTCGTCGCCCGCCCCTGGCTCAGGAACTGGGGTTCGACACCGGCCGAACGCGGACGGTCCTACCCTGGTGACGAGACGGTCGAGGATCCCGGTATCGAGACGACGCGTGCCGTCACGGTTGACGCGCCGGTCGAGGAGGTCTGGCCCTGGCTTGCGCAGATCGGGCAAGACCGGGCGGGGTTCTACAGCTACGAGTGGCTCGAGAACCTCGCGGGCTGCCGGTTGCGCAATGCCGATCGGATCCATTCGGAATGGCAGCAGCGCGACGTCGGCGAGACGGTTCTCCTGCACTGGGCCAGCGGGCTGAAGCTCACTCGCTTCGATCCGAACCGCGCGCTTGCGTTCGAGGGTGGGTGGTACTTCGTGCTCGAGCCGGAGGAGGGGCAGACACGGCTCATCGCCCGTGGTCGAGTTCCGAGAGGCATCGGGAGTGCCGCCTACGCCGTTCTGCTCGAGCTCCCGCACTTCGTGATGGAGCGGAAGATGCTGCTCGGGATCAAGGAGCGTGCTGAACGAGGACGAGCATGAAGTGACCGAGGCCAGGTGATGGCGGCCGAGCCAGCCACACGAGAACGAGGCCTGTCGCGGCCGACCATGCTCGGTTCCCCGGGAGCCCGGGAGCGTCTTCTCTTTGCGACGGCAACGGGCGTCATCGTCCTGCACATTCTCGTCGCCTCGTTTCTGGCGATCGAACCTGGCGCAGCCCGAACGGATCACATCCTTGCCGTCGTCTTGCCGACCGCCTCTGTCGTACTCGCCGTGGTCTTCTACACGCGACTTCGTGCCGGATTTCGCGCGGTTCTGGCGTTGCTGTTCGGTCTGCTCGCGATCGTTGCTGCCAGTGTCGCAGTCGCCGAGACGGCCGCCGTCGGGGCACAGGGTGAGGATTGGACCGGGTTTCTGCTCATCCCCAGCGGGGTCGTGCTCTGCGGCTTGGGCACGTGGCTTCTCTGGCAGTCTCGTAGACGCGACCCTCGTCGCTATCTCCGCCGTATCCTCGTGACTCTCGCTGCCGCGGTCCTCGCCTACTGGATCGTCGCGCCGATCTGTGTCGCGATCGTGGTGACGCACAAGCCGCGCACCGTCGTCCGACCCGCCGATCTTGGCAGGCCCCATCGAGAGGTCACGATACGAACCGGCGATGGGCTCGACCTCGCCGGCTGGTATGTCCCTTCGCGCAACGGCGCCGCGGTCATCGTCTTTCCCGGACGCACCGGAGCCGTGCCGCAGGCACGCATGATCGCGCGCCATGGCTACGGCGTTCTGATGCTCGATATGCGTGGACAGGGAGAAAGCGAAGGCGATCCGAACGGGCTCGGCTGGGGTTCATCCGAAGACGTCAACGCCGCGGTCACCTTCCTGGAAGCCCAGTCCGACGTCAGAGACGGCAGGATCGGCGGCCTTGGCCTGTCGGTTGGTGGGGAACAACTCCTCGAGGCAGCCGCACAGACGAACGGCCTGAGGGCAGTCGTCTCCGAGGGAGCGGGCCTGCGCTCGGTACGCGAAAGCTTGGCGCGAAACGACGTCCCGAGAATCCAGATCTGGCTCCAATACCCATTCGATGCTGTCCTGACCGCCGCAACCATCGTCCTCGGAGGCAACCTGCCGCCACCTTCGCTCGAGCGGCTCGTTCACAACATTGCACCACGGCCCGTATACCTCATCTACGGCGGTCGAGGTCAAGCCGCAGAGAGGGCGTTGACCCCGGCCTACTACCAGGCAGCCGCGCAACCGAAGGCACTTTGGGAGATTCCAGAGGCGCAACACACCGGCGGTCTCGAGGCACGCCCACGTCAGTACGAACAGCGCATCGTCGATTTCCTCGACCAGGCGCTGCTCGGTCAGCGATGAATCACCTCTGGCGATCGGCGAGGTTGCGAAGCTCGATGGCCTGCTGGCCGTCGGGTACGTCTCTCTCTTCGATGTCCGCAGCCTCTTTCGTGCTGAGGCGCTTCCAGAGCAGCGCGACAACGGCTATGCCGAACACACCAAGCAGAGCCGCAAGAGCGGCTCCTTGCCACGCGGGACGATTCTTCTTGATCACAAGGAGCACCATGAATCCCTCCAGTCCAGGTTGGTCTACCGGACGACGAGCACGTCACAGGGAGCGTGATGCACCACGCTCGTGCTGACCGACCCGAGAAGCGATCGTCCGACGGAGCTGCGTCCGTGCGTGCCTACGACGATCAGATCGGCGTTCGCGTCCTTGGCCGCGCTTACCAGCACTTTGGCGGGATCGCCTCTGGCCTCGATCAGCTTCGACGCGATGCCTCGCTCGCGGAGCATCGTCCCTGCCTCATCGAGCGCTCGCCTGCAGTCCTCTGCCTCGATGGGATCGGCGAACGTGACTGCTCCCTTGACCTGAGGCGTGGGGTGCGACGTGGCGACGACGTGGAGTACCTCTCCATTACCGCAGAGTCCGGTTGCTCGTTCGAGTGCGCGCTTCGCACAGGCCGAACCGTCATATCCGACCACGATCGCTTTCATGTTCATGTCCCCTTTGCGTGGGCTCGTTCTTGCGGAGCGTTCGATTCCATGCTCGTCGGCCGCAGTCATGTTGGCATCGGTGGGTGCGCTGAGTTCGACTGTGGAAATGCCGCAGTCTCGTCCATTCGGGCCGACCCACCAGGTTCAATGCGGCAAATCACGGACGGGGTTCGGCGGATTTGCGGATGTGCCGTGGCCGCAGGATTGGTTCACATTTGGGCAGACAGCTCACCGTCCTCACGAAACCCAATCGCCGCTGGAGAACCCCGTGGGATGAACCGTCACCACTCGTAATGGAGGCAACGATGAAGATCCTGATCGTCTACGGCACCACGGAAGGCCATACCGCGGCCATTGTGGAGCGGATGCGCGAATCGATTGTGGGTCGTGGCTTCGACGTCCAGGTCGAGCGGGCCGGCGATCAGCTGTCCGGAATACCAGCGGATGTCGACGGTGTGATCGTCGGCGCATCCGTCCACAAGACGAAGTACCAGCCCGAGGTCAACGACTTTGTCACCAAGCATCGCGATCGCCTGTCGGCGCTTCCGTCGGCGTTCTTCCAGGTCTGCCTGACGGCGGCGGACCCGAGCCCTGAGTCGGCAGAGCAGACGAAGGCTCTCATCGATGCGTTCGTCCTGTCGACCGGCTGGCAGCCGGCGACGGTCGAGACGTTCGCGGGCAAGCTTGCGTGGTCGCAGTACGACTTCTTCACCCGTCTGCTCCTCAAGCTCATCCTCCGCTCCCTCCACAGGCCGGCGGACGAGCGCGACACCTCACACGATCACGACTACACGGACTACGACGCTGTCCGACGCTTTGCGGAGGCGTTCGCAGACAAGGTGGCCACTGCGGCCAGCGCGCGCGACCTGGCGTCGGCCTAGCCGGACGAGCGCAATGCCCCGGGTTCTGGTCGCGTACACGACGAGACACGGCTCCACCGAGGAAGTTGGTCGAGGGCCGCTCGCCGCGGTTCAACTCCGTGCCGGACGGGGATTGGCGAGACTGGGAGGCGATTACCGCCTGGAGCGAGGGGCTTGTCGCCCTGTTCGCCGGAACGGCCCCGAGTTCCGTCGTGAGCGCTGTCGCGAAGAGGCCGACCTGAAGCGCGGTGTTCCGATCGCAGGCGGCATGCTTGTCGCCGGCTACGTCGTCCATCGCATCGGGCGGCGGTCGGGTGCGACGCGCTCCGAAACGAGACTCGGGCTACCCGGCGACCGGCTCGTGCCGCAGCCGATGTGGCAATCCACGCGGGCGATCACCGTCGAAGCGCCGCCCGCTGACGTCTGGCCGTGGATCGTGCAGATGGGCTATCCGTCGCGCCGTGGCGGCTGGTACACGCCCCACTGGCTGGATCGGCTGATGTGGCGCATCGATCGCTGTAGCACGGACGAGATCGTGCCGGGCCTTCAGCAACTCGAAGTCGGCGACGTCATCCCGGACAGCGAGGACGGCTCGGTGTTCTTCACAGTCGCACTCGTCCGGCAGGACGAAGCGCTCGTTCTTCATTCCACGCGGCACCTGCTGAGGCCGATCCGCTCGATCAGCTTCAGCTGGGCCTTCGTCGTACGGCCGCTTGGCCTCGGACGCACCAGGCTCCTCATTCGCGCACGTGCCGCATACGATCCCTGGTGGGCCTGGCCACTCGTCGAGTTGGCTATCGGCCCGGGCGACTTCCTCAATGCGGGTCAGATGCTGCGAGGAATCAAGCGCCGCGCCGAACGGACCTAGGCCAAGTCTCAATCGGTGAGCGCTCGGAGCGCGTTCAGAATCACCGCGACGTCGATCACCTCCTGGAGCAGCGCACCGGCGACCGGCGGGATCAGGCCGGCTGCCGCGAAGCCCATCGCGACGACGCTGATGCCGATTCCCGCGAGAACACTCTGCCGCGCGATTCCGAGCGAGCGGCGCCCGATCGAGACGGCCGCCGCCACCCGGTCGATACGATCGGCGAGGATTACGGCATCCGCCGTCTCGGATGCGACGGTTGCGCCGGCCGTTCCCATTGCGATGCCCACGTCTGCGAGCGCCAGCGCGGGCGCGTCGTTGACGCCGTCGCCGACCATGACGACCGGTCGCAGATTCTCCTGAGCCTGGATCGAGCGGACGACCTCCAGCTTGTCGTCGGGAGACTGCTCCGCGTAGACACGGTCGACCCCGACCTGTCTTCCCACCTGATCGGCGACGGCCGCTCGGTCGCCGGTGACCATCGCGATGTGGCGAATACCCACGCGCCGCAACTCCCGCACGGCCTCGGCCGCGTCCGCCCGAACGTGGTCGGCCATGATGACCGCTCCGGCGAGGCCGCCGTCGATCCCGACGAGCACCGTCGCTCGACCGGCTCCGTCGGCTCCGCCCAGATCGTGGGCGGATTCGGGTGGGGCCTCCGGGTAACCGAGGGAGCGCAGCCAATCAGGGCTGCCAACTGCCACCACATGCCCGTCGACCCGTCCGCGAATTCCCTGGCCGAGCCCTTCCTCGACCTCTGACGGAAAGGCCAGCGCAAGCTGGCGATCGTGCGCCTCGCGAACGATCGCGCCACCGAAGCTGTGGGCCGAGAGCTGATCGACCGAGGCCGCCAAACGGATCAGTTCGTCGGCCGGGACAGAGTCGAACGGGAGCACGCGATCGACCTGCGGTGTCCCGAGCGTCAATGTTCCGGTCTTGTCGAGAAGCACTGTTCGGGCGTCGCCCAGCTTCTCGATCGCCCCGCCGCCCTTGACCACGATCCCGGCCCTGGCCGCTCGCGAGATGCCTGAGACGAACGCGATCGGCGCGGCGAGGATGAGTGGACACGGCGTCGCGACCACGAACACCGCGAGAGCACGGATCGGATCGCCCGAGAGGCCCCACGCGATGCCAGCGATCGTAATCGTCACGAGAAGGAGAACGACGGCGTAGCGGTCGGCGAGACGGACGAACGGTGCCCGGTTTGCCTCGGCCTCGCGAACGAGCCGAACGACGGCCGCGTACGCGCTCTCGGACGCGGGGCGGCTCACCCGCATCTCGAACGCCTCGCCCGCATTCGATGTTCCGCTCCTGACCGGAGCGCTCCGCCTGATCGTTGCAGGAAGCGGCTCGCCAGTGAGTGCTGACTCGTCGACGATCGCCTCGTCAGAGGCAACCACGCCGTCCGCCGGCACAACCTCGCCGGCCCGGACGACGACGAGGTCGCCGACGGCGAGCTCCTCTACGGGAATCTCTTCGACCAGGTCGCCCCGCCGCCGATGCCCGATGCGGGGCGCGCGTTCCACGAGGGAGGTCAGCTCGTGCCGGGCGCGTCGTGCGGCTCGCGCCTCGAGCGCGTTGCCGCCCGCGAGCATCAGGCCGACGACGATCCCGGCGAGGTACTCCCCGAGCACGAGCGCGCCCACCATCGCAATGAGGGCAATTGCGTCAACACCGACATTCCCATGCAGGAGCGACCGCGCCACCGACCAGCCAAGCGGGAGAAGGATCGCGACCGTCGTGGCCGCCCAGACGGCGTCACCCGCCTCTGGGTCTCCGGCGAGGTGGAGGAGCGCCCCGCATGCGATGCCCACGAGCGCGGCAAGGGCGAAGAGCTCGGGAGTGAGCCATGAGACGAGACTTCGCACGGTGCCCTGCTGCGCGCGAGCGTCCACAGCCTCGGTCACCGTCCCAGGCATCACACGATCAGCCTGCGGCCTCAGAGCTCCTGCCGCATCGGGCTCGCCACGTATTCACTGGTGGTAAAGCCGCAACGGCTGTTCGGCTCAGGCAGTCATTCTGACCGGCACGTCGTACTTCCCAACCGATGTTCGCTGCCCAGGGGTGTCACTTGCCGGCATCGCGTTGAGTACCGCGTCGGCTCGGCCGTAATCGTCTTCGTTCTCGAAGAAGAGAATCGCCATCGACTTCTCCGCCTCGGGGTCGTGGAGCACGATGATCTCGGTCGCCGGAAGCCCCTCCGGTCGCTCCCCTTGCTCCATCTCGCGCTTCATCTCCTCAACCCGGTTGCTACTGACACCGTCGAACGTAACGACACGTGCGAGCGTCATGAGAGTCTCCTTGTCGGGTTGCCAGCAACCTTACTCGATGAAATGAGGGGCACGCACAAGGATCGTCCCACGGGTCGTCGAGCGGCCGCGATGACGCCGTGATACAAGTCGCTGACCGTCGTGTGGGATCTGTCCAAAGACCGCAAGGCCACCATCGCTCTCGTAGCTGTGTTCGTAACGGTGGCCGGGGCGTCGAAGCGTGTTGGAACACGACTCCGAGCGTTGCTGCCAGTTGGCCTGATCTGGCTCGCAGAGTCGGGGTTCTCCTCTAGCTCCTTCATCACATAGAGGTCGGAACGACGGCGAGGTCTGGGCTCACGGGCTCGCGTGCCCCTGCCGATAACGGTCGCAGCGATATCCCAGTCCTCGGAGGTTTCCATGCGGTATCTCGTCTGGTGCGCGCTTCTCGTGACGGTGGTCGCGGGGGCGTTCGGGTGTGGGGGGACGAGCCAGGCGGACACCACGGCGGAGGAAAGCGAGGAGCCGACGTTGTTGTTCGTGCTGGACGTCCCGAAAGCGACCGCGCGCCCCACGAGCGCCGGGTATGAGCTTCGGCTGATCGGCGTCGATCCGCTGATCACATGGTTCAGCGATCGGCCCTTCCGGGTTGCCGGCACGATGCCCGCACGCGAGCTCCTGAGTCGTTGGGGCGAGTTCGGGTTCACGACCGATCCGCCCAACGCGACCCTCACAATTCATCCAACGGGCGCGAAGGCGCGTGCGGTGCCAGTCACACTGACGGAGCCCACCGACGACCTGGCGGACGGCATCCTCACTCTCCAGCTGAAGAACCTACCGCTTGCGAACGGCGAGGCCAGCGAGCCCCTGCCACTCGACCTCGGGCCGACCTCGGTGTTCCTGGACAGCGTCTCGGGCTCGAACACGAACCTCTCGCAACAGAACGCCGTCGCGAACCAGCAAGCGATGAACGACCTCGGCATCTGCCTGGTGGGACCGCCGTGCTAGCCCTGCGGCGTCGCTGAGCTCCTCGCTGGCGCCGGTACTGTCGAGCCGCTGAGGCTCGTCACGTACGCGAGCGTCTCGTCGAGGCCGATGACGTCCGCGTACTTCTGCTCCAGATCGAAAAGCGCTTGCCTGTGCGCCCTTTCGTCACGATCTCCGACCGCCTCTCGCACGATCATCGGCCGGAACCCGTACTGGACAGCATCAACGGCGGTTGCACGCACGCATCCACTCGTTGTGCACCCGGTGAGAAGGACGGTGTCGATCTGCCGTGCGTTGAGCCGCGAGACGAGATCCGTTCCGAAGAACGCGCTCGCGTACTGCTTCCGTATGACAGGCTCGTCGCCCTGTCGCTGCAGTCGGGCATCGAGCTCGACGGCGGTCGTACCGGCCCTCAGCGACAGCAAGCCACGCTGCTTGAGAAGCCAGACCCCCGCGTCGGCCATGTCCTCTTCCTCGTATGCAATCGTCGTGTGAAAGATCGGTATGCGGGCGCTCCGGGCGCTCCCGAGCAACGCTGTCGTGGCGGTGATCTCAGCATCGAGATTCGATCCGAGCGGCATCGCAGGGTCGGTGAATGCGTTCAGCAGATCGATCACGATGACGGCGGGCCGCGAGCCGAAACCGATCCTCAAGCCGAAGCCCCGAGCCCTGAAGGCTTCGAGCGCCGCCTGGTCCTCTGCGCTCATCAGCCGGCCTCAGGCGCGAGAGCTCTCGCCGACGAACGCATCGAGTGCTTGACGCGCTTCGGCGTAGCAGTGCGTCAGATACCAGTCCGCGATGTCGTCACTCGTCGTGAACCACACGTCGTCGTGTGATCGAACATAGGCGAGGGCCTGATCGATGTACTTGTGGCGGAACGGCTGGTTGACGAGGAACGGGTGGAGGCACACGGCCATCACTCCGCCGCTTCGCCGTTTCGACTCCTCGTACAGGACGTCGAACTGATCGACGACCAGTTGCAGGAAGTCCGGCCCCGTCAACCCGCTGACCAGAAACAGCGGAATGTCGTTGACCTCCGCCGTGTAGGGAACCGAGATGAACGGCACGGAGCCGACATTGAGCGGGTAAGGCTGGTCGTCGTTGCACCAGTCCATGAGATAGGTGAAACCGAGTTCGGCGAGCAACGCTGGAGTGTTCGCCGTCTCGACGAGAGCCGGCCCGAGCCAGCCCTTGGGAGGCCGGCCGGTGGCAGCCGTGATCTCCCGGATGATCGTCTGAAGCGCATCGCGTTCCGCGTCCGGGTCGAAGTCAGTCCAGAGAGACGAGTTGTTGCGCCCGTGTCCGAGCCAGGCCCAGTCGCGCTCGACCCCGGCATCCACGATGGCCGGGTACTCCGAGCAGACGTCTGCATTCAGGAGCACGCTTGCGCGCAGGTCATGCCGATCGAGACACTCGATCATGCGCCAGATCCCGACCCGCGTCCCGTACTCGCGCCACCCGTGGTTCAGGGGATCGATCTTCAGTCCGGCGGTGCCCGGAAAGAGGCTCGTCGAAGGCTTCCCGAGCTCGAAGTGCTCGATGTTGAGCGCGACGTAGAAGGCAAGCCGCTTTCCCTCCGGCCACTCGATCGGAGGTCGATGCGTGATCGGCCAGTAGTGGTAGAGAGAATCGGTCATCGGCTCGTCTCCTTCAGTTCGCACAGCCTGATCAGGCGCCTGCACGATATGCGCTGTGGTCCCCCGACGAGGCCGAAGCGGTCGCATGGAGCCGCGGACATCGTTGCGTAGACTGCTCGCGACCGTGACGACCGTGCCGGATACCCCCGCCAAGCCCCGCTATCCGATCGAGTCGGTCGACAACGCGCTTCGGCTCCTGCTCATGTTCACGGAACGCCGCTCGGTGCGAATCGCCGACGCGAGCAGAGAGCTCGAGATCGCCCGCTCCACGGCTCACCGGCTGATGCAGATGCTGAACTATCACGGGTTCGTTCAGCAGGATTCCGGCTCGAGTACGTATCTCGCAGGACCGACGCTCGTCGAGCTCGGACTCGCTGTCGTCCGCGATCTCGACGTCCGGAGCCTCGCCCGACCGGAGCTCGAGTCTCTCGCAACCCAGCTCGGCGAGACCGTCCACCTTGTCGAGTTGGACGGCTCCGCCGTGCTCTTCCTCGACTC
Source organism: uncultured Thermoleophilia bacterium (assembly GCA_963710975.1). GTDB lineage: Bacteria > Actinomycetota > Thermoleophilia > Gaiellales > Gaiellaceae > JBBQXH01. The sequence goes on from CAVQCG010000003.1 coordinate 125,944, forward strand.
GGTGGAGGCGCCTCGTGCTGTTCGCGTCGGGCGGCGGACGGGTGTTCTCCTGCCCGCCCACGCGACCTCCGCCGGCAAGGCGCTTCTGGCCGCGCTTCCCGTCGAGAGGGTCCGAGAGCTGTACCCGTCGACCACGCTCCCGCGCGTCACCGAGGCCACGACGACGAGCAGGAAAGCGCTCGAGGCCGAGCTGGAGGAGATCCGCAGGGAGGGGTTCGCCACGAACATCGGCGAGAGCGAGCCCGACATCGGAGCGGTTGGCGTCGCCATCTGCGACAGGCACGGCGTTCCTCGAGGCGCAATCTCGGTGTCGGTACCGCTCTCACGATTCGACACCGCGGACGCTCCGAAGATCGCGGAGGTGGCGCGAGCGGCGGTGCAGAGGATTCAGGTGTCGCTCCCGTAGGAGACAGTTGTTCTGCTAGGCGAACGCGATTTGCGCATAGCAGAACAAGCTGATAGCCTCCGCCGACCTTTCTCGGCCGTCCCGGATCGTTGAGGAGCGGAAAGTGCCATACGTGGTGAGGATCGATATCGGGGGAACCTTCACCGTCTGAGGGGCCGGCGATGAGCAACCTGAAGGACAGGGTGGTCGTCGTCACCGGCGGCGCACAGGGGATCGGGCGCGAGTACGCGCGTCGGCTCGTGGCCGACGGCGCACGCGTGGTCGTCGCCGACCTGAACGCCGAGAAGGGGGCTGCGGTTGCAGCCGAGCTCGGAGATGACGCGATCTTCGCAGCGGTCGACGTGTCGGACGAGGCGAGCTGTCACGCAATGGCCGCGGACGCGGTCGGGCACTTCGGGCGCATCGACGGCCTCGTCAACAACGCGGCCATCTTCGCCACGATCACGATGAAGCCGTTCTGGGAGCTCTCCGTGTCGGAGTGGGACGCGCTCATGGCCGTGAACCTCCGCGGGGTGTGGCTCGCGTCGAAGGCCGTGCTCCCGTCGATGCGGGACGCGGGCGGCGGGAGCATCGTCAACATCTCGTCCAGCGTGATCTGGCTCGGACGGCCGAACTACGCCCACTACGTCGCGTCGAAGGGTGGCGTCTTCGCACTGACGCGCTCGATGGCGCGTGAGGCCGGCGTGTTCGGGATCCGTGTGAACGCAGTGACGCCTGGCCCCGTCTACACCGAGGTTCCGCGAGAGACGGTGACGGCGGAGCAGAAGGAGGCGATGCTCGCGGCCCAGTGCCTCAGGCGCCACGCGTCGCCGGCCGACCTGGCGGGGGTGGTGGCGTTTCTTCTGTCCGACGACAGCGCGCACGTTTCGGGTCAGACGATCAACGTCGACGCGGGCCTCTCGCACCACTGAGGGACGCCACCGGTGCGTCGGGGAGCGCTAGAGCTCGTGGCCGTAGAGCCACTGCATGCCGGCCCAGGCCTGCTCGGGTGTCCGGCCGGAGAGCATCGTCTTGCGGATCTCGGCGGCAACGTCCGCGGCGTGGTAGATGTCGCCGTAGAAGCGGGACGTGAGCTGGACTCGACCGGTTCGCTCGACGCGTGCGTCCTCGTAGCGCGGGAAGGCGGTCACCGCGTCTCCACGTGCGTCTCTGAGCTCTCGTGCGAGCACGACCGCGTCCTCGATCGCCATTGCCGCGCCCTGCGCAAGGTACTGGAGCGTCGGGTGAGCGGCGTCGCCGAGGAGCGTGACGCGCCCGGATGTCCAGCCCCGCTTGGGGTCGCGGTCGCAGAGAACCCAGAACTTCCAGGTCTCGATGAGCTCGAGCAAGCGGCTGACCTCGCTCCGCACCCCTTCGAAATGCTGCCAGAGCTCGTCGGCGTCTCCCGTCTCGTCCCATCCCTCCGAGTAACGGTCGGAATGGAAGACTGCGACGAGGTTGAACAGCTTGCCACGGCGGAGGGGATAGTGGACGAGGTGGCTCTTCGGGCCGGCCCAGAGAACGACGTCCGGACCCCAAAGGTCCTCCGGGACTTCGTCTCGACGAAGCACCGCGCGGTACGCGACGTGACCCGCGACCCGCGGTTTCTCGCCGCCCATGATCGATGCACGAATGCGCGACCACAGGCCGTCTGCGCCGACGAGCGCCCCTGTCTCTACCGCACCGTCCCCGGAGACATCGAGGACGATGCGCTCGCCGTCCTGTTCGAACGACTCGACGCGCCTGCCCAGTGCGAGCTCGATCGCGGATTCCGCCCTGCAGCCCTCGAGGAGCGCATCGAGGAGGTCGGCTCGATGGGTGACCGTGTAGGGGGCGCCGAACCGCTCGCGGAAGCCGTCCGTGAGCGGGATCTCCGTCACGACCGAGCCGTCGAGCGCGTCGCGCATGACGAGGTTCCCCGGCTCCCAGGCATCCGCAAGGACGCGGTCGGCGACGCCCAGCCTCCCCAATGCGCGAATCATGTTCGGGCCGACCTGGATGCCGGCGCCGATCTCGGAGAAGTCCGGCGCCTGCTCGAACAGCCGTACGTCGAAGCCTTGCCGGGCGAGACCGAGAGCAGAGGCAAGACCGCCGATGCCACCGCCGGCAACCACTACGGGATCGGTCTCAGCGCGTCTCACGATGTCGTGTCGGGTGGAACGTCGATCAGGGTTCTTCTGTATAACAGAAATAGGTTCTTATGAACAGAACATCAATGAATGAGATCGGCGGGATCGTCGCTTCGGCACGGTCGCGTCGCTGGCGGATGCTCGTCGGCGGAGAGCTCGTCGATGCGGCCGACGGAGCGACGTACGAATCTGTCGACCCGTCCTCGGAGCAGCGGATCGCCGAGGTTCCCGCCGCCACTGTGGCCGACGTCCACGTCGCCGTCGCCGCGGCCAGGAGCGCGGCGCTCGAATGGCGTCGTGTGGCTCCACGTGAGCGGGCGGCAATCGTGCGACGCTGCGCGGACATCCTCCTCGAGCATCGCGAGGAGCTTGCGGTTCTCGACGCGCTCGACAGCGGCAATCCGGTGAGGGCCATGCGGATCGATGTCGATATTGCTGCGGATCTCATGCGGCTCTACGCCGACTGGGCACTCGAGCTGAAGGGGGAGACGATCCCGGCGACGGCCGATCACCTCCACTACACGGTGCGTGAGCCCTACGGGGTGGTGGCGCGCATCGTCCCCTACAACCATCCGCTGATGTTTGCGGCCGGGCGCTCGGCGGCGCCGCTCGTCGCCGGCAACTCGGTCGTTCTGAAGGCGCCGGATCAGACGCCGCTGACGGCGTTGCGCATGGGGGAGCTCTTCGCCGACGTCCTTCCGGCCGGAACGCTCACGGTGCTCACGGGTCAGGGCGCTGCGTCCGGCGACGCGCTCGTACGTCACCCGGACGTCCGGCGAATCGCATTCATCGGGAGCGTGCCAACAGGCCGAGCGATCCAGCTCGCCGCCGCCGAGGCCGGGATCAAGGTCGTGACCCTCGAGCTGGGCGGCAAGAATCCGCTGGTCGCCTTCGCCGATGCCGAGCCGGAGGCGGTGGCCCGAGCCGCCGTCGCCGGCCTCAACCTCAACTCCACCGCAGGTCAGTCGTGTGGCTCGACATCCCGGCTCCTCGTCCACGAATCGATCGCGACGGAAGTGGTCGAGCGCATCGGAGCGATCGCGAGCGCTGTCCGGGTCGGGCCGCCGCTCGACGAGGCGACGGAGATGGGCGCGCTCGTCTCGAAATCCCAGCTCGACAAGGTCATGTCGTATGTGGAGCGCGCCGCCGGTGACGGGGCGACTCTCGTGACCGGCGGTGGGAGGCCGTTCGAGCGTGGCTTCTACGTCGAGCCCACGGTCTTCGCAGACGTGCAACCGGCGATGTCCGTCGCCGCCGACGAGATCTTCGGTCCAGTCCTCTCCATCCTCACGTGGAAGGACGAGGAGGAGGCGATTCGCATGGCGAATGCGACCCCGTATGGTCTCACCGCGGCCGTGTGGACGAACGACGTGAGGCGCGCGCACCGGGTCGCCCGGGAGCTCGAGGCCGGCTACGTCTGGATCAACAGCGTGGCCGCGCATTATCTCGGGACGCCGTTCGGAGGCGTCAAGGACTCGGGGACGGGGCGGGAGGAAGGCCTCGAAGAGCTCCTCTCGTTCACGCAGACGAAGACGGTGAGCCTTCCCCTCGGCTAGATGACCAAGGAGGAGACGATGGCAGCGACCCCTACGTCCGACGACCTGAGACGGACCGTCGCGCTCGCCTGCCGCGTACTTGCGGCGAACGGGCACTCGGATCTCGTATGGGGCCACGCCTCCGCGCGGGATCCCGAGGGCCGCGGTGTATGGATGAAAGCGAGCCGCCTCGGCTTCGACGAGATCACGAGGGATGACGTGCTGCTCGTCGACTCACAGGGGCGTGTCCTCGAGGGGGAGGGCGGACTACACGTCGAGTACCCGATCCACACCGAGGTCATGGCTGCGCGACCGGACGTCGGCGGAGTCGTCCATTCGCATCCCGAGCATTCTGTTGCCCTCGCAGCGGCAGGCCAGAAGCTCCTACCCGTCTCACACGCCGCCAACATGTTCGTTCCCCCTGACATTCCGCGGTTCGACCGTACGGCCGACCTGATCACGACCGCCGAGCTCGGTCGGGAGGTCGCGAATGCACTCGGAAGCCACAGCGCCGTGTTCCTCGTGAACCACGGGATCGTGACCGTCGGGCCTGACGTCGAGACTGCGGCCGTTCGCGCTGTCATCCTCGAGCGGGCCTGCGCGCAACAGCTACTCGTCCGCGGGCACGGGGGCTGGGCCACCTGGTCGCCTCCCGAGGAGTCCCTCTCCAAGCGGGCGAACATCTACCCTCCCGCGGCCGTGCGGTCGGTGTGGGACTACCTCGTCAGACGACTCGGCGACCAGGCGGAGGTCTGAGCGTGCGCCTCGGGACGATTGGCTCGGGCGCCTCGACGACCGCCGTCGTCGTGGTCGGCGACGCCGCGATCCCCGTCTCGGAGTACGCGGATGTCGGAGCCCTGTTGCGCGACGAGGACGCGGGCCTCGACGCAGCTCGGGCCGCCGAACGTCACGGCGACGCGGTCGCTCTCGAGCCGCAGGATCTCCGGATACCCGTTCTCGCACCGGGCGCGGTCATCTGTGTCGGGCTGAACTACCGCGCGCACATCCTCGAGATGGGCCGCGAGCTTCCGGAGCACCCGACGCTCTTTGCCAAGCTCACCCGCTCGCTCACCGATCCGTACGCGGACATTCAGCTTCCCCCGAGCTCGACGCAGGTCGACTACGAGGGCGAGCTCGTCGTGGTCATCGGCCGCACCGCCCGTGACGTGCCCGAGAGCTTGGCGCACCAGCACATCGCCGGCTTCACGCTCATGAACGACGTATCGATGCGCGACTTCCAGTACCGGACGCTGCAGTGGTTCGCGGGCAAGAACTTCGAGCGGGCCACACCCGTCGGCCCCTGGATCACGACGACGGATGAGCTGCCGGGCCTCGACGCGCTCGAGCTGCGGACGTCCGTCAACGGCGATGTACGCCAGCAGGCGTCCCTCGGCGATCTGGTCTTCTCCCCGGCACAGCTCGTCGCCGATGCGTCGAGCATCACGACACTCGAGCCGGGAGATCTGATCGCCACCGGAACCCCCGGAGGCGTTGGGCATGGCATGACCCCGAAGGGCTACTTGCAGGACGGCGACGAGGTCGAGGTGCGGGTCGTCGAACTCGGCTCGCTCCGGAACCGCTTCCGCGCCTAGATTGTCCTGATCCCGAGATGTAGCGACGTTTGCTCATCTCGTTGGTTTCATCTTGCAGGCACCGCCGAAAGATCCTCGGCGACTACCTCCGCCGGATCGGCACTGCCGGGACGCGGCAGCGTAAAACGGTCGCGGGTCGTGCACCAGAGATCTCCACCCATGCGTGCGACGAGGTCGACAACCTCCGGTCTGACACGGGGGCCGTCGAGCGCGGCAGCCTGCACGTGGATGCGTGTCACGGTCGCTACGACAACCGAGTTCGTCGGCAGCTCCTCGCTCCCGAGGTCGACGATCGTGTGCACGCGGCACTCGAGCGACGCGGGCGCAGTAGCGACCCTCGGGGGCCGCACGGTCTCGGAGGGGAGAACGTCGAGCCCGTCGAGCTCCCACTCGTCGACGTGTTCCGGAAACTCCGCGCTCGTCCGGTTCGCGCTTCGCGCAAGCTCGAACGAGACGACGTTGACGACGAGCTCGCCCGTGGCTTTGACGTTCGTCAAGGTGTCCTTGTGGAGGCCGCCGCGGCTTCCCGGCCCGAGTGCGACCGTTGGGGGTTGAGTCGAAAAGGCGTTGAAGTAGCTGAAGGGCGCCAGGTTGCGCGTACCGTCTTCGGCAACTGTCGAAACCCAGGCGATAGGGCGCGGCGCAACGAGCCCGTTGATCAGCGCGGTAAGGTCGCGCCGTTCGAGCGTTGCCGGATCGAAGGTCGCGAACTCTGGCACGAGCGGCTATCGCGGCTCGAACACCGCGCCGATGTGCTGCGGCTCGGTCAGCCGCTCCTCACGGTAGAGGTGGAGGGCCTTGAGGACCGGCGAATCGGTGAGCACGAAGAGATCTGCGGTCTCCGAGACTTCGTGGTCGACCGCCGCCCAGGAGGGCGTCACGAAGATGTCGCCGGGTGACCAATCGAGCTGAAGGCCGTTTACGACGGACCGACCGGTGCCGCGGAACACGACGTAGACGGCGCTGCCCACCTTGCGACGGCCTTCTGTGCGGCGTCCCGGGAACACACGGTGCATCTCGCAGCCAAAGGTCGGAATCGCCGGTGCACCCGTCGTCGGGTCGACGAACTCGAGCGCAACGGTCGTGCCCCCGTGCGCCTTGGCGAGGGAGGTGAGCGTGCGATCCGTGTCCTCCCACGAATATCGGAGGAGCGGCGAGTGCCCGGCGACGTGCTCAGCTTGGAGGTCGCTGAGGCCGGTTCCCGTGTATGTCTGTTGCGAGAGGTTGTGCCCGTCGACCGGCTGAACGTGGTCGGGGTGGTTCTCGAAGAAGATCGCTTCGAGCGTCGTCGCAAGGGGTAGGTCGAGGCCGTCGAACCAGACCATCTCGCTGTCGCCGTGGTTGTTGTGGTCGTGCCAGTTCCAGTTCGGGGTGAGGATCAGGTCGCCGGGCTCCATCTGGCACGCGTCCCCGTCGACCGTGGTGTAGACGCCCGTTCCGGTCATGACGAAGCGGACCGCCGACGCCGTGTGGCGGTGTGCAGGCGCGGACTCGCCCGGCCCGAGATACTGGATCGCTCCCCAGAGGGTCGAGCTGGTGAACGGAAGCCCGTTCAAGCCCGGATTCGCGAGTGCGAGCACGCGCCGGTCGCCGCCGCGCTCGACCGTGATGATCTCACCCGCCCGTTTTGCCAACGGGTAGATCGTGTCCCACTTCCAGAGCCACGGCTGCGTGGCGGGAAGCGGAACGTTCGGCATGAGCATGGTCTGGATACTCCAAAGGGCCTTCAGATCCCGGGCCGCGAGCGCGCCGCAGAACTCGTCGTACCCGACTTCGACAGTGCTCGCATGGCTCACGTCGATTCCCATTCCGAGCCTTCCCTTCTCACGCGTTCAGCGTCGCGAAGCTCCTCCACGGAAGTCTAACGTACGAAGAACGTCCTTCTTCCATACAGAACGCCGGTCGTCGGGTTGGACCAGGTCCCGACGGCCCGGACCTCGGTGGCAAGAGCGCACTACGATGTCCGCGGGCCGATGGACGAACTCCCCCTGATCACGAGGCTGGCGTAATGGACGAGACCGCGTTCGCCGCGCTCGACGATCACTTCTCCCGGGTTGCCGAGCGGGATCGGGTGCCCGGGATCGCGTACGGGCTGATCGTCGGCGGCGAGCTCGTCCACTCCGGCGGTGTCGGATCGATGCGCGTTGGAGCCGACGAGACCCCCGGGCCTGACTCGCCCTCCCGGATCTGCTCGATGACGAAGTCATTCGTGGCGGCCGCGCTGCTCATGCTCCGCGACGAGGGCCGGCTCGCGCTCGACGATCCGATCGCCGAGCACGTCCCCGAGCTCCGCGCGCTGCAGCCGCCGACCGTGGATTCGCCGCCGATCGCGCTCCGCCATCTGCTGTCGATGGCGAGTGGGTTGCCCGAAGACGACAACTGGGGCGACCGCCACATGGATCTCGACGAGCTTGCCGTCGATACGGTCTTCCGCGCCGGGGCGACCTTCGCCCGAGCGCCCGGTATCGCGTTCGAGTATGCGAATCTCGGGTGGGTCATGCTCGGACGGGTGGTCACGAACGTCGCCGGCACCACCGCACAGGAGTTCGTGCGGGAGCGGATCCTTGATCCGCTCGAACTCGGCTCGACGACGTGGCGGCCACCGCCGGCGGCCGAACGGATGACCGGGTACCGGCTCGTCGACGGGGTGTGGCAGGAGGAATCGGCCCCGCTCGACGATGGCGATTTCGCCCCGATGGCGGGTCTCTGGAGCACGGTCTCCGACCTGGCTCGCTGGATCGCATTCCTCTTGGATGCGTTCCCACCTCGGGATGACCTCGACGTCGGACCGCTCTCCCGAGCGTCACGCCGGGAGATGCAACAGGTCCACCGGGCGTTCCCGTCCGAGTACGACGCCGACACGGATCGGCTGGACGCGGGCGGCTACGGGTTCGGTCTGATGGTGTTCAACGATCTCCGGTTTCGGTCGATGGTCGGACACGCCGGGGGGCTTCCCGGGTTCGGGTCGTACATGCGTTGGCTCCCGGAGCACGGCGTCGGCGTCGTCGCTCTCGGAAACCTCACCTACGCACCCATGAGGATCGCAACGCTCGAGGCGCTCGAGTTGCTCGACGATCTGGACGCGCTGCCGGCGGGACCACAAGAACCCGTGTCGTCCGGCCTGGTCGCGGCCCGGGACGGTCTCACGCGCCTCCTGAACGAGTGGGACGACCAGCTCGCCGGGGAGATCTTCGCGATGAACGTGCTCCTCGACGAGCCCGCTGACCGCCGGCGAGTGCAGGCAGCCGCGGCGCGCGAGCGTCTCGGTGTCATGTCCGCCGGCGAGCTGAGCCCGGAGAGCGCGACCCGTGGCTCCTACGTCTTGCACGGTGAGCGCGAAGACACCGTCGTGCGGATCATGCTCTCACCGGAGATCCCGCCTCGAATCCAGCGGTACGAGCTCGACGGCGACGGTTCCACCGGCTGAGCACAGGCATGCACGGCTGATCGCGCGGCACTCCTGGCCGAGGTGCGTCGACCGCACCGATATCTAGGGTGCGGGCATCGCGAGCGCCCTGAAGCTGTACCCCGACGTGCCGGCCAAGCGGAACGCGACCGTGGTGCGCGATCTCGTCCTGCTCGGGCTGCTCGTGTTCTTCGGCTGGATCGCCTTCAAGGTGTACGACGCGGTCGACGCCCTCACGGTTCTCGGCACGGGCGTGCGGGATGCGGGTCAGTCGGTGCAGGGCGGATTCAGCTCGGCGGCGGGGGCCGTCGACGGAGTTCCGGTCATCGGGGGTGCGCTCGCAGACGCCTTGCAGGGCGCCGGCGAGCAGACTGGAGGCAACGTCGCGGTGCTGGGCAAGAAGGGCTCGGACGCGGTACATCACCTCGCCCTGGTACTCGGACTGCTCACGTTCGCGGTACCGGCCATCCTCGCGCTCATCGCGATGCTGCCCGGCCGGATCAAGCAGATCCGCCAGCTGACTGCCGCAAACCAGGTTCTGATCGACACCCACGATCCCGAGCGGCGTCGGCTGCTCGCCATGCGTGCCGCCTTCGGACTCTCGTACGGGACCCTGCTCGAGTACACCAAGGATCCCCTTGGAGACCTCAAGGACGGGCGGCACGACGCGCTCGTCGATGCAGCCCTCGACGACGTCGGGATCCGTCGCCCGCCCGCGTCTTCTCGCGGCTGAGCCTGATCGGGAGCGATAGGCTCGCTCGAGTGATGGTCGGCAAAGCTGGTTTCGCGACGCCGGTGAGCCTCCTGACCGAAGCGGAACGGCAGATCATCGCCTCGGTTGGACAGGTGCGTGCCTATGCCACGGGAGAGCGAATCATCGAGGAGGGCGCGCCGGCATCCGGCTTCTCGATCATCGAATCGGGTCGCGTCGAGGTCGTCAAGGACGGGCGAGCGGTGGCACAGGTGAGCGAGCATGGCGTTGTCGGCGAGATGGCTCTCTTCAACGCGAACGTCCACACCGCAGAGGTCCGGGCGCTCGAACCGTGCCAGGTGCTCTTCGTGCCGACGGCAGCCTTCTTCAACCTGGTGCTCCAGCAGGAGCCGGCAGCCGTGAAGCTGATGGAGTCGCTCGGGCAGCTGATGGTCGAGAGGTTGCAGGAGCTGGATGCGGAGATCCTGGGCAGATCCGCTGGGCAGGAGGCGGACGAGTTTGCGGCGCTTCGGAAACGCCTGCTCGCCGACTGGGCCCTTGCGTACCACGCTCTGGGGAAACCGGGGAAGCTGACGGTCTCCCCGTCGAAGCGCGTTGGGACGGCGGCCGACCTTTCCGTCGCGTACTCCCCGGGGGTCGCGGAGCCCTGCGTGGCGATCCGGGACGACTCGGACCGTGTCTACGACTTCACGTCACGGGGCCACCTCGTCGGCGTGATCACGAACGGCACCGCCGTGCTCGGCCTGGGCAACATCGGAGCCTCGGCGTCGAAGCCCGTGATGGAAGGGAAGGCTGTCCTGTTCAAGCGCTTCGCCGACGTCGACGCATTCGACATCGAGGTCGACGAGCGTGACCCTCTGCGCTTCGCCGACATCGTCTGTGCGCTCGCGCCCACCTTCGGCGGCATCAACCTCGAGGACATCAGGGCGCCCGATTGCTTCTTCGTCGAGGAGGAGTGCAAGCGTCGCTGCGACATTCCCGTCTTCCACGACGACCAGCACGGCACGGCGATCGTGGCGGGTGCCGGCCTCCTGAACGCGCTCGAGCTGGTCGGAAAGCGAATCGACGAGGTGAGAGTGGTGTTCTCGGGCGCCGGCGCCGCGGGCTTCGCGTGCGCGAAGTTCTTCCTACTCCTCGGCGTGGAGCCCGGGAACCTCGTCCTCAGCGACGTGGAGGGGGTCGTCTACCGGGGGCGCGGCGACGGGAACTACCTGGATGAGCTCGCCGCCGACACGAACGCGCGCACGCTGGCCGAGGCAATGCTCGGCGCGGACGTCTTCGTCGGCGTGTCCGCCCCGGGAATCGTCACTCCCGAGATGCTTCTCGCGATGGCAGCCGATCCGATCGTCTTCGCCATGGCGAATCCGGTGCCGGAGATCGACTATCGCCTCGCGCTGAGAACGCGAAACGACCTCGTGATGGCGACCGGGCGCAGCGACTATCCGAACCAGGTCAACAACGTCATCGCCTTTCCGCACATCTTCCGCGGCGCCCTCGACACGCGCTCCCGCACGATCAACGAGGAGATGAAGCTTGCCGCTGCGCACGCCGTCGCCGCGCTCGCCCGCGAGCCATCAGACGGTGATTCCTTCGGCCGGGAGTCCGTGATCCCGAAGCCATTCGACAGCCGGCTCTTGCCGCGAGTCGCGCGGGCGGTCGCAAAGGCAGCGATGGACACCGGCGCTGCCCGTATCCAGCTCGATCTCGACGACTACGGGCGTCGCCTCGAGCGGATCGCGACCCAGCTGACCGTCTGACCCCGCTTGGGGCTTGACAGCGTCGCCGAAACGCCCTTGAGTTCCACTCAGTGACGTAGCACATCTCGAATTGGGGGGACATCGGTATGTGGCTGTCGTTTCACGCAGGTGACGGAACCGCACAGAGGGTCGAGGCGACCGGCGACAGGTTCGTCATCGGTCGCGAGGAGACCGCCCAGCTGGTGCTCGACGACGAGAAGGTCTCTCGGCACCACGCCTCCGTGCAATGCCTGCCGGACGGACGCGCGATCCTCACCGATCTCGGGTCGACGAACGGGACGTTCGTCGACGGCAAGCGGATCGACAAGCCGACGCCGCTGAACGGCGGCGAACGGGTCAAGATCGGCGAAACCGTCATCGAGGTCTCGGTCGCCGAGCCTTCGGGTACGCCGACGACGCCGGGTCCCGCCCCTGCTGCGCCGACGGAGCTCTCGAAGCGGCCGCCACCGATCCCGCCCGTGTCTGCTCCGGTGCCGGCGCCGCCACCGGCTGCCCGGCCCGCCGCTGCGGGCGCCCGGGTCGACAGCGCCCCCGCAGCGACTCCGTCCCGGATCGAGCGGATCCAGCTCAAGCAGTCGCTCCGCCGGACGCAGATCCTCGCGGTCGTCGTCGGCGTGCTTGCCGTTGCGGGCCTCGCTTTCGGGATCCTGTTCGCGACCGGTGTCTTCGACTCGGGGTCGTCCCAGGCGTCGCTTCCCGAGATCATCGACTCGTCCAAGCCGGCTGTCGTCCAGATCCGCGGGTCGGCAAAGAAGGGTGCCGTAACCGCCGGCGACGGAACCGGCTGGGTGTACGACGCCGAGAAGGGCCTGATCGTCACGAATGCACACGTGACGAGGGCCTACCCCTTCCTGACCGTGGTCAGCTCCGACGGCAAGGAGCAGAACGCCTCGATCGTGGGCGTTGCCGATTGTGAGGATCTCGCCGTGCTCAAGGTCGGCAACACCGCGAGCCTGGAGACGATGAAGCTCGGATCGCAAGCCGATCTCAAGCAGGGTGAGGAGGTCGTCGCGCTCGGCTACCCGACGACGCTCTCGAAGGGCGATCCACTCGTCGCCACGGAAGGGGTCGTGTCGGTCGTCAAGACGGAGAGCACGCCGGTCGGCGAGCTCGTCGCCTACCCGAACGTCATCCAGATGGACGCGCCGATCAACCCCGGAAACTCGGGCGGCCCTCTCCTCGGCCTCGATGAGGACCTCCTCGGCGTGAATACGTTCGGGGGCGGTTCAACGCAGAACCAGAACTTCGCAATCGGCGTCGACCGCGTGAAGGAGATCGTGCCGGGTCTCGCCGACGGCAAGTCCGTCGGTTTTGCCGGCATCGACTGGGAGATCCCATCGCAGAAGGATCTCGACGACGCAGGTCTTCCAGGGGGAATCGTCATCACAACCGTGATCCCCGGGACCCCGGCAGCCGCTGCCCTCGAGAGCACGACCGGCGAGCAGGGCGTGCCTGTCGATTCGCTCCTGTACGCCATCGAGGATGCCGCCGGCAATACGACGAAGCTCGACAACACGAGCGAGAGCTACTGTCGCGCGGTCGGCAAGCTGCGCCAGGGTGACACCGCAGCCTTTGCGGTGTACCCGCTCGACGGAAGCGCTCCGGACGGGCTCGTCTACACGCTGACGTTCGGCAAGACTCCCACCTCGTCAACCGAGACCTCGACGACAGATACCTCGACGACCTCCACAGACGGCTCGACGGACTCGGAGTAGGTCAGGGCAGCTGGCTTCTAGCGCCTGATCAGGAGGTGGTGAGCCCGATCCTGTGCGTCCAGAACCGCCACCAGCCGAACAGTCCAGCGTGGTCGGTTCCGCCCTCGCGTCGCGATTCCCAGCATGTCGTGGTGCGTCGCCTGGCCGAGCTTCTCGTGCGTCCAGACGAGGACAGCCTTGTCGCCGTCGAAGTAGCACAGCTTCTTCCCTCCGGGCTTCTTCGGATCGCCCGGGTTCGTCGGATGCAGCCAGGGGCCCTCGCCGCCCCAACTAACGCCGTTACACGCCCCCGTGTTGGTCTCGATCCCTTGCTCTTCTCTGATCTTGTTGAAGGCGGCATCGCGTGATGCCGCATCCGGGTAGGTCGAGATCTCGAGCTGATCGGGGAAGAAGTTCGTGCCGTCCTCGTCGGATGGCGCACACAGTGCCGTCGCCGTTGCGCCCTCGCGTGGAGTATTTGCGACCGCACAGTGCTTGAAGACCTCGTTCGGGACGATGGCGGCAAACACTGCGTCCGGCCCTGTATCAGTCCCTGCCGTGGTTGCTGCCGTCGTGGCGGTGGTCTCCGTTGCCGTGCCCTGCGTCGTCGCAGCGTTCGTCGTGGCGGCGGCGGTCGTGGACGGTGAAGCGGTTGAATTGCTGTCGTCGGAGCGCGTGAGGAAGAAGACGATGAGCCCAGCTGCGACGGCTGCGGCGACCGCGGCCGCAGCGATTCCGATCCACGAGCGACTGCGAGAAGGCCCACTGCCCCCGGGTCCGGGTGGCGGCGGCGTGGGTGGCGGCGGCGGCGGTTCCGTCGCGGGCGGCGACGTGTCCTGGCCCGGTGGTGGTGTCGTTCCCGGCTCGGACGCGTATGCCGTCACCCCGGCCGCAGCCGCCGGAGCGGCTGCCGCAACGGTGACGTTTGCCCCGGGACTCTGATCGTCTCTGGGCGCGAGGACGGGCTGGTCGAGGACGGCCGCTCTGGCCGCCTGGATGCATTCGGTGCACGACGCGTAGCGTTCGTCCTTGTCCTTCGCCATCGCCCTTGCGATCACTCGGTCGAGCGTCTTCGGAAGGTCGGCGCGACTGTCCGACAAGAGAGGCGGAGGCTGAGACAGATGCGCATGCATGACCGCCAGCTCCGAATCCCGGTCGAAGGGGGGATTCTGGGTGAGGCACTCGTAGAGAACGCAGCCGAACGCGTAGACGTCGGTTCTCGCGTCGACGGGCTGTCCTTCGATCTGCTCGGGTGCCGCATAGTCGGTCGTGCCGACGAAGAAGCCGGTCTTCGTCGCCCCGCGCGACAGCGTGTGCTTGACGACCCCGAAATCGGTGACGTAGACACGCTCGGCTGGCTCCTCGACCAGGATGTTCGCCGGCTTGACGTCTCGGTGCACGAGCCCTCTGTCGTGTGCGGCGTCCAGCGCACTCGCCGCTTGCTCGAGGAAGAACAGCGCCCGCGAGACACTGAGAGCTCCGTCGCGCGCGAGCAGCGATTTGAGATCCGGTCCGCGCACATATCGCATCGCGATGTAGAGTTCGCCGTCAGCCTCGCCCGCGTCGTAGATCGGAATGATGTTCGGGTGGTCGATCTCGGCGGCCCGCTGCGACTCGCGCTCGAATCGTGCCCTGAAGCCCGCGTCTTCGCTCAGGGCAGGCGCGAGGAGCTTGATCGCGACCTTCCTGCCCAGCCGCATGTGCTCGGCGAGGTAGACGACGCTCATGCCGCCACGGCCGATGAGCGCCTCGAGGCGATAGCCAGCAACGTCGGACCCGATACGGGTAGCGCTCTCGTTCACCGCAGTTGGCAGCCTAGCAGCGAGGGCGGGCCCGATCTACACCCGTTCGTGCCCTGGGTTGCCGTGGCTGTCGTACTGCGAGAACATGGCGCATCGTGACTGCTGACCTGGCGATCGGCAGCGAGCTCGCCGGATACCGCATCGATGCACTCGTCGGGCGGGGCGGCATGGGTGTCGTCTACAGAGCCGAGCAACTCCGCCTCGGGCGTGCGGTCGCGCTCAAGGTTCTCGCGCCCGGCCTCGCATCCGACGAGGAGTTCCGTGCGCGGTTCGAGCGGGAATCCCGCCTCGCTGCATTGATCGACCACCCGAACGTCGTGCCGATCTACGAGGCCGGCGAGGCTCGAGGCCTCCTCTTCATCGCCATGCGCTGGGTCGCCGGCCGTGACCTGGGCGTCCTCCTCAAGAAGGACGGGCCGCTTGACCCTGAACGGACGGTGGAGATCCTCGCGCAGGTGGCGAGCGCGCTCGACGCCGCACACGGGCGAGGGCTCGTGCATCGAGACGTCAAGCCCGGAAACATCCTGATTGCGGACGCCGGCGACAGCGCGTCCGCCGGCCATGTCTATCTCACCGATTTCGGCATCGCGAAGATGACGAGCTCGGTCGGGGTCACGCGTACCGGCGTGTTCCTCGGTACGCCGGACTACGCCGCCCCCGAGCAGTTCGAAGGGCGAGATCTCGACGGCCGGGTCGACGTCTACGCGCTCGGGTGCCTGTTCTTCCAATGCCTGACCGGGTCGCGGCCGTTCGAGCGCACGACGGAGGTCGCGGTCATGTACGCCCACCTGAACGACCCGCCGCCTCGGGTCTCGGAGGTGCGTAGCGATGTCGGACCGGCTCTGGACGCCGTCCTTGCAAAGGGCATGGCGAAAGACCGGAACGACCGGTATCCGACCTGCTCGGAACTCATCGACGCGGCTCGAGCTGCCCTGACCCCGTCAGAGGACGTCACGCTCGCGGCTCCACCGTTAGCTGGCCGCCACTGTGGCGAATCCTCCGCCGACGGTTGCCGACTCGCACGCGTCCGGCGGCCCCACCGCCTCCGCCGGCCGCACCGCCTCCGCCGGTCCCACCCAAGATCGAACCGACCGGCGGGCGGCCACGGCGCCGGTGGGCCTGGCTCGTTGCTGCAGCAGCGGTCGCGGCGGTCGCCGTTGCGGTGGTGCTCGTGTTCACGCTGCGTGGCGGTGACGACACTGCCGCGGGCACCGCAACCACCGCTGAGACGGCAGCGACGACGGGCGGCGAGACGGGTGGGGAGACGACGACCGGCCAGACGGCCGCAGCCGATCCTGCCTGGACCGGCGTCGAGAGCGACGCGTTCAGCGCCGCGGTTAGCCAGGAGAGCCAGCGTGTCGCAATGATCGAGGACGGAACGGCCATCGCAGTCGGCACCGAAGGCCTTGGCGGCGAGCACGATGCCGTGTTCTGGACAGTGACCGTCGGCGGAAGCTCGGGCGTCGCCAAGCAGGCGCTCGGCCAAGCTGGTGAGGAGGTCGTCTTTGGGATCGCGTCTCTCGGCGCGGGCGGAGCCGTCGCCGTCGGTTTCCAGCAGGCTGAGCCGCCTCAGGGCGACACGGCTGCCGCCGTCTGGCTCAGGACAGATCAGCCCTTTGCCGGTGACTTCGAGGCGGTCGACATAGGGCCGGCGGCGAGCGCGTACGAGAAGATGAACCGCGTGGCCGTCAGCAGGGGCAGGATCGTCGCGGTCGGCGCGGCAGGGCCCGGCCGCGACGAGAGCGGCACTCCGCTCGCGACCGACGCCGCGGTCTGGGTCTCGAGCGACGAGGGCGCGAGCTGGGAGCGTGAGGACGTCGACGGCCTGCGCGCGGACAACTACCAAGAGATGCGCGGCGTCGTCGGCTACGGGACCGAGTTCGTCGCGGTCGGGTACGACGGCAAGGACGCGGCGGTCTGGCGCTCCGACGGAGGAAGCTGGATCCTGACCGGTACCCCAGGGCAGCTCTGGGCCACCGACTCGCGGCCCGAGCTCGACATGCGTGATGTCGTCAACGCCTCCCGCCTGGTGGCTGTCGGCGATGTCGTCACGGCGGCCGGAGACCGGGACGGCGCGGTCTGGCTCTCGGACGACGCCGAGGCCTGGGAGCGTGTGGAGCCGGACGCGATGGGCGGCCCAGGTGACCAGCAGGTCTTCGGCGTGGTCGAGGCGAACGACGTCCTCGTCGCCGTCGGCTGCTCGGATTGCGAGGGAGATCTGGTGGTACCCGCGGTATGGACATCCGACGACGGCGGCGATACGTGGACACGGGTGGACGAGGGTAGGGTTCCGGCCTTCGACGGGTCGCAGCAGATGAACTCGATCGCGGTGGTCGGCGACGAGCTCGTTGCGTCTGGCTGGAATCAGACCGGTGAGAAGCGCGACACTGCGGTCTGGACGGCCGACCTGACCTCGTCAGGCGGCTGACCCGCCCTCGCCCCGTACGACCCGTCGCGGCCGGTATCCGGCGCCTGCGCCGAGACGCTTCGCGCGCGCTGCTGCGGCCGCGCTTTGCCGGCCTTGGGATACGGGCCTCCGGCCCTGGACTTCGCGGCCTGGCGCCTTCGGCGCGGCCGCTGCGCGCCGGCTTTGCCGGCTTGGGATACGGGCCTCCGGCCCTGGGCTTCGCGGCCTGGCGCCTTCGGCGCGGCCGCTGCGCGCCGGCTCTGCCGGCTTGCCTATCCGTGCGGCCACTTCCAGTCGCGGATCTGCGGCAGGTCGTCGCCGTAGCGGGCGATGTGCTGCGTGTGCTCGAGCAGTTGGTCGCGGATCTCCTGCCTCGCGTACGCCGCGCTCGCACCGAGGGAAGGAACGCGGTCGATCACGTCGTCGACGAGGTGATAGCGGTCGAGATCGTTGCGGACGACCATGTCGAACGGCGTCGTCGTCGTCCCCTCCTCCTTGTACCCGCGCACGTGCAGGTTCGAGTGGTTCCGCCGTCGGTAGGTGAGACGGTGGATGAGCCACGGGTAGCCGTGGAAGGCGAAGATGATCGGCTTGTCGGTCGTGAACAGCGTGTCGAAGTCGCTGTCGGAGATCCCGTGTGGATGCTCGTCTTGCGGCTGGAGACGCATCAGGTCGACGACGTTGACCACCCGTACCTTCAGATCCGGGAAGTAGCCCCGCAGCAGATCGACGGCCGCGAGGGTCTCGAGCGTCGGGATGTCGCCGCAGCAGGCCATGACGACATCGGGCTCGTGGCCGCGGTCGTTCGAGGCCCACTCCCAGATGCCGATCCCGGCGGTGCAGTGCTTGACCGCCGCTTCCATGTCCAGGTACTGGAGGGCGGGCTGCTTGCCGGCGACGACCACGTTCACGCAGTTGCGGCTCTCGAGGCACTCCTCCGCCACCCAGAGCAGCGTGTTCGCATCGGGTGGGAGGTAGATGCGGATCACCTCGGCCTTCTTGTTCACGACGTGGTCGAGGAATCCCGGATCCTGGTGGGAGAAGCCGTTGTGATCCTGGCGCCAGACGTGGGAGCTGAGGAGGTAGGTCAGCGACGCGATGGGGCGACGCCACGGGATCTCCTCGCTCGTCACCTTCAGCCACTTCGCGTGCTGGTTGAACATCGAGTCGACGATGTGCACGAACGCCTCGTAGGTCGTGAAGAGGCCATGGCGCCCGGTCAGCAGGTAGCCCTCGAGCCAGCCCTGACACGTGTGCTCGCTGAGGATCTCCATCACCCGGCCGTCGGGTGACAGGTTGTCGTCCCCGGGGATCCGATCCGCGAGCCAGGCCCGGTCGGTGACCTCGAACAGGGCGCCCAGGCGGTTCGAGGCGAGCTCATCGGGGGCGACGACCCGGAAGTTCCGCTCCGCGAGGTTCAGCTTCATGACATCCCGCAGGTAGTCGCCGAGCGGACGGGTGGACTCCGCGATCGTCGTGCCCGGGCTGGGAACGTCGACCGCGTAGTCGTGGAAGTCCGGCAGGCGCAGGTCGCGCAGGAGCAGGCCGCCGTTGGCGTGGGGGTTCGCGCCCATACGCCTCGTGCCCTTCGGGGCCAACGCCCGCAGTTCCGGAAGGAGCCTGCCCTCGTCGTCGAACAGCTCCTCCGCCCGGTAGCTGCGAAGCCACTGCTCGAGCACCGCGAGGTTCTTCGGGTTGCCGGCGACGTTCGCCATCGGGACCTGATGGGAACGCCAGTGATCCTCGGCCTTCTTGCCGTCGATCTCCTTCGGGCCGGTCCAGCCCTTCGGTGACCGGAGGATGATCATCGGCCAGCGGGGACGGACTGCATCCCCCGCCGGCTTGGCACGGGCCTCGCGCTGGATCGCCGCGATCTCGCCCAACACCTGGTCGAGCGTCTCGGCCATCAGGCGGTGCATGGTCGCGGGATCGCTTCCCTCTACGAAGTAGGGCTTGTAGCCGTACCCGACGAAGAGGCTCTCGAGCTCGTCCCGGCCGATCCGGGAGAGGACAGTCGGATTCGCGATCTTGTAGCCGTTGAGATGGAGAATCGGTAGGACGGCGCCGTCGGAACACGGGTTGAGGAACTTGTTCGAGTGCCAGGCCGCCGCGAGCGGTCCGGTCTCGGCCTCGCCGTCCCCGACCACGCACGCGACGATCAGGTCGGGATTGTCGAACGCTGCCCCGTACGCGTGCGACACCGCGTACCCGAGCTCCCCGCCCTCGTGGATCGAGCCGGGAACCTCTGCGGCCGCGTGGCTCGGAATGCCGCCGGGGAAGGAGAACTGCTTGACCAGCTTTCGCAGCCCCTCGACGTCCTCGGAGATATCGGGGTAGAGCTCCGAGTAGGTGCCCTCGAGGTACGTGTTGGCGACGAGCGCCGGCCCGCCGTGACCAGGTCCACACATGTAGACGATGTTGAGGTCGTGCGCGTTGATGACACGGTTGAGGTGTGCGTAGATGAAGTTCAGGCCGGGCGTCGTGCCCCAGTGGCCGAGCAAGCGGGGCTTGACGTGCTCGAGCGCGAGCGGCTGGCGCAGGAGCGGGTTCTCGAGCAGGTAGATCTGTCCCACCGCGAGATAGTTGGCCGCCCGCCAGTAGCGGTCGATCAGCTCGAGCTCTTCGTCCGACGGCGCCGGGTTTTCAAGCTCAGAGAGCGCAGTTGCCATGGTTCCTCCGTATCGCTAAGCGTCGCCCGTCGAGGCAGTATCACGTACCTGGCCCGCCTGGCCAAGCCCCGGACGAGGAAACATACGGCGCTTCCCCGCCAACCGTAGGGGAAAGTAGAGTGCCCGCGTGGCTCACGACCTGCTCGAAAGCGTCTCGCGACTCGCACTGTTCACGGATCTCGGGCACGACGAGATCGAGGCTCTTCTCGCCTTCACGCGTGACGTGTCCTACGACGAGGGCACCTGGGTGGTGCGCCGCGGTGACTCGGATACCGGGCTGCATATCATCATCGAGGGCACGGCGGGCGTCGTGCTCGAGGACGAGGAGCTCGCCATGCTCTCGACGGGCAGCTTCTTCGGCGAGATCTCTGCGCTGCTCGGCGAAGCGACAGTCGCAGACGTCGTCGCCCGAGCTCATCTGCGTTGCCTCGTCGTCGCCGCTGACGACGTGGAAGGGTTCCTGCTGTCGAATCCCGTCGTCATGCTCCGGATGCTCAAGGCTGAGGCGCGCCGGCTCATGACGACTGACGAGCTGCGCACGTGACGTCGGGCGGGACTGGGCAGCGCCGGGGCGTCATGGCGTATCTGCCGATCGCCGAGCACGGGATCATCGGAGACCTGCATTCGATCGCCCTCGTCGGGACCGACGGGCGGATCGATTGGTACTGCTGCCCGCGCTTCGACTCGCCGAGTGTCTTCGGCGCCATCCTCGACGCCGGTCGCGGCGGCTTCTACCGGATTGCCCCTGCGACCGACGACTGGGTTCCCAAGCAGCTGTACTTCCCCGAGACGAACGTCCTCATCACGCGCTTCCTCACCGATGGAGGCGTCGGCGAGGTGCAGGATTTCATGCCGATCCAGAAGGGTGCTGCGGCACACCGGCACCGGCTGATCCGGCGCGTGCTCGGAGTGCGCGGGGAGATGCGCTTCCGCGTCGACGCGCAGCCGCGGTTCAACTACGGCCGCGATCCGCATGAGACGATCTTCCACGAGCGCGGTGTCCTCTTCCGCTCCGCGGAGCTGTCGCTGGCCCTCGAGACCGCCGTGCCGCTCGAATTCGGCGATGACGGCGCGTGCGGCGAATTCACGTTGCATGCGGGAGAGGCGGCAACCTTCGTGCTCGAGCAAGTTCCCGAGACGTACGTCCCGCGCTTCTACTCGGAGGGCGAGACGCGGGAGGCGTTCGAGCAGACCGTCGACTACTGGCGGCGCTGGCTCGGCCAGTCGCGATACGAGGGCCGCTGGCGCGAGATGCTCCACCGGTCGGCTTTGACGCTTGAAGCTCATGACGTACCAGCCGACGGGAGCGATCGTCGCAGCGCCGACGACGAGCCTGCCCGAGCAGCTCGGCGGCGGCCGGAACTGGGACTACCGCTACACGTGGATCCGCGACGCGGCCTTCTCCCTCTATGCGCTTCTTCTCCTCGGGTTCACGGAGGAGGCGGCGGCCTTCATGGATTGGCTGACAGAGCGATTCCGAGAACCGAGGCCTGCGGAGGCAGGGCCGCTGCAGATCATGTACGGGATCGACGGCCGGTCGAATCTCGAGGAGGAGGTGCTCGGGCCACCTCGAGGGCTATCGTGGCTCGGCACCGGTTCGGATCGGCAACGGCGCGGCGAGCCAGCTCCAGCTCGACATCTATGGCGAGTTGATCGATGCCGTGTACCTCTACAACCGCTATGGCGGGCCTGCCTCTCAGGACGAGCAGGGGATGCCCTACCACGACGCCTGGGCGGACCTGACGCGACTCGTCGACTGGGTTTGCGAGAACTGGGATCAGGCCGACGAGGGCATCTGGGAGATCCGCGGCGGCCGTCGAGACTTCACCTACTCGCGGCTGATGTCGTGGGTCGCGATCGAACGCGCCGTCCGCATCGCGTTCGAGCGAGGCCTCCCTGCAGACGTCATCCGCTGGCAGTCGACCCGCGACCAGATCTACCACCAGATCATGGCGAAGGGTTGGAGCGAGCACCGGCGGAGCTTTCGTCCAGTCGTACGGAGCGAACGTCCTCGACGCGAGCATCCTCGTCATGCCCAGTGCCAAGTTCATCGCTCCGACCGATCCGCGCTGGCTCTCGACGCTCGACGCGATCGGCGAGACCCTCGTCTCGGACAGCCTCGTCTATCGCTATGACGTCGAGGCATCTCCGGACGGGCTCGAAGGTGAGGAGGGCACGTTCTCGATCTGCACCTTCTGGTACGTCGAGGCGCTCGCCCGTGCCGGCCGTGTCGACGAGGCCCGCCTCGCCTTCGAGAAGATGCTGACCTATGCGAACCATCTCGGCCTCTACGCGGAGCAGATCGGCCGGACCGGCGAGGCGCTCGGCAACTTCCCGCAGGCCTTCACGCACCTCGCGCTCGTGAGCGCAGGGCACTACCTCGACCGGCGCCTGAGCGCGCTTCGCGGCCGCGAGTAGGAGCTACGTCGCGCCGGCCGCTTCGGCCCGCTTCACGCCCCAGACGGCGAAGAGGCCGAAGACGAGGACCATCGCGCAGACGGCTGAGTACGCCCAGATCACGTCGACCGGCTCGCCGAAGAGGAACCCTCTTCCAGCCTCCATGAAGCGGGTGAAGGGGTTGACACTCGCGACGGAGTTGAGCCAGCCCGTGAGCGCCGACAAGGTTACGAACACGGGCGTCAGGAAGAGGAGGATGAAGATCGGCAGGGTGATGATGCTGCCGGCGCTGGACGAGCGCATGTGCATCGCCATTCCGCCGGCCCAGAGCGCCGAGGCGAGCGCGAGGAGGCCGGCGAGCCCGTAGAGGCCGACATAGTCGAGCACGCCCGCCGAGGCGTCCATGCCGATCGCGAACCCGAGCCCGGTGAGCACGGCCAGAACGAGCACGGCGCGACACATCGTTGCGATCGCAGTGGCCGGCGAGGATCGCCTGCCGGCTCGGCGCGGTGACCATCAACCGCGCGATGAAGCCGCTCTCGAAGTCCTCGATCATCGCGATGCCGCCCATGACGCCCGTGAACGCCGCCGCCTGCATGAGGCAGAAGATGAACAGGAATGCCGTGTATTGGTCGGGCTCGAATCCCTGCACCTCGCCGAGCGAGGAGAGCGATCCTGTAAACGCGAGGAGGAGGAAGAACGGCATCACGATCGGAGGGACGATCAGGACGGGATTCCGGAACGTCTCGTGCAGGCTTCGCCCTGCGATATGGCGGGCGGTCGTGAAGAAGTTCGCGCGCCTCACGTTCGCACCAGTCGTTGGCTGAGCGCTCTCGTCGACATTGCGAGGGCGACCACGAAGATCGTCAGGGCGACGCCGAAGCCCAGCGCGAGCGCCTCTGCGTCCCAGCCGGTAATCAGCAAGCTGCGCATCCCCTCCACGAGGTACGAGACCGGGTTCGCGGTCGCGATGTAGCGGAACCAGTCGGTCTGGATCAGGTTGCGCGGCATGTTCACCGACGAGAAGAAGAGGAAGACGAGCGTCAGCGGGGCGAGGGCCTGCACGGCCTGTCCGGAACCGGTGCGGATGCCGATGAAGATGCCGACCGCGCCGAAGCCGAGAAGCGTGGCGAGGAAGAGCACCACGAGGACGATGACACCCAGCGGGCCGGCCTCGATGCGTGCGCCGGCCGCGTAGCCGATCGCGAGGAACGCCACCGCCTGGATGATCCCGAGGACGACCGCACCGGCGAGTTGCGCGACGATGAGAGCCTCTCCGCGCATCGGCGTCAGGGCCATCCGGTTGATGAACCCGCTCTCGACGTCCGTCGCGATCCCCTGCCCCGTGTTGGCGATCATCACCATCGCCCCGTTCGCAAAAGCGATCGTGAGGGCGAAGCTCGTGAAGTTGGTGGTTGGGAAGCCGGGTATCGAGGTCGACTTCGCTGAGTCCTGACGAGACGATCGCGAACAGGACGAGCGGGAATAGGAGTGCGGACACGACCCCGCCGGTGTCGCGGAGCGTCCGCGGAGATCGAGCGCTGGGCGAGCAGGCGCAGCTGCGTCGTGAACGAGACGCTCAGCGGGAGATGCTCGACGTGTTCCACCTCAGGAGGAGGCGTCGGGACGCACCTCGATCACGGTCTTTCCGACTGTGATGAGGTCTCCGGGGGCGAGGAGCGTCAGGGAGTCGATGCGCCTGCCGTTCACCCAGGTGCCGTTCAGCGAGTGGAGGTCCTCGATGACGACGGCTCCCTCGATGAGCCGAATGGCCGTGTGGCGGCGCGAGATCTCGGGGTCGCTGATGACGACGTCGACGCCCTCGCGCCCGATCACGATCGGGCCGACGACGCGCAGACGCTGCCCCGCGAGCGGCCCCTCGCGCATGAGCAGGGTCCAGGAGGGGGAGGCCAGTCTCCCCTTCGATCTGATGGGCTCGCCGCTCGGCCATCCACACCTTCAGCATCTCGGTCGGGACCCGCTCGATCCGGCTCCGGCCGCCGACGGCTGCCTCGAGGTCGGCCTCGGGCTCGGCGGCGGGAGGCTCGGGTTCCTCGTCCTGCTCCGGTGCCTTCGAGCTTGCGGCCGGTCTTCTCGAGGAAGACGTCGTCGAGCGTCGGGGCGTGGAGCTCGAGGTCCGCGATCGCGATTCCCGCGCCGTCGAGCGCGCGCACGACGTCGACGAGGTTCGCCGAGCGATCACGGAATCGAACCGCGACGGCGTTCCCGGCGCCGGCGACGATGTCGCCGAACTGGACGAGCGCGCTCTCGGCGCGCGCCCTGTCCTCCTCGCGCTCCGGAACGACCTCGACCGTCGCGCGTCCCACTTCGGCCTTGAGCGCCGCGGGTGTCCCCTCGGCGACAATGTGGCCGTGGTCGATGATCCCGATCCGGTCGGCGAGGACGTCTGCCTCCTCGAGGTACTGGGTCGTCAGGAAGATCGTAACGCCCTCGTCCTTCGCCAGCCGGCGGACCTCGTCCCAGAGGGCGGTGCGGCTCTGGATGTCGAGGCCGGTCGTCGGCTCGTCGAGAAAGACGATGCTCGGCCGGTGGACGAGGGATAGTGCGAGGTCGAGCCGTCGCCTCATGCCGCCCGAGAACGTGCCGATCTTCCGATCGCCCGCACCCAAGAGGCCGACCCGCTCGAGCAGCTCCTCCCCGCGCGCCTGCGATTCCGCGCGGGAGAACCCGTGCAGACCGGCCTGCAGTCGCAGGTGCTCGCGGCCGGTCAGGAGCGGATCCACCGCTGCGTCCTGAAGTGCGACGCCGATCACCCGTCGCACCTCCGCCCCCTGCTTGGCGACGTCGAAGCCTCCGACCGTCGCTCGGCCGCCGCTCGGGGGGAGCAGCGTGACGAGCATCTTCACCGTCGTCGACTTGCCGGCGCCGTTCGGCCCCAGGAACCCGTAGATCTCGCCGTCCTCGACGTGCAGGTCGATGCCGTCGACGGCTCGCGGGCCCTTCTTGAACTCTCGGATGAGGCCTTGAACCTCGATTGCGCGGCCCGGCATGCTATTCAGGTGCCCTCACGCCCCTCGCGCGAGGACGACGAGTACACCGTCGTTCTGCGGTCGACGTCGCCATGCGTGCAACACTCGCCGGAAAGCGGTGCGGAGTCAAGGTCTTTCGACCGCTCCGATCGACTCTCATCCCCCGCCCGAGGGTCAGACGCAGTTGCCGACCGTCACCGCCAGATCGTCATCACGAGCGTTCTGATCTTCGAGAAGGAGTGGCCTGCGCCGGCCCTCGCCTCCGATCTGCTACCCGCGCCCTCGAGAAGGACCTTGACTCGGTCGCAGTCCTGCACTCGGTCTTTCTTGTACGCGCGCTTGAAGAACGGGCTCGCGATGCTCGGAAGCCCCTCCACCTCGGGCGCCCAGACTCCGTGGACGAGCGTTCTCTCGTCGGATATCTCCTCGAGCGTGAAACTCCCCCTGGGCGCCACAGTCGTCTTGGGCCCGCGCGTGACCTCCGAGCCTCTCCATTCGAAATAGCGAGGCGGGTCGTAGGCGATCCATTCGAGCGTCGGCGCATCGGCGGGGAGCTCCTCGGGACCCGTGGCGGCATCGCCGTCCAGCCTGAACCGGAACGTCGTGCCCACACGGATCGGGCCCTCGGTCGCCTTCTGCGCTGCCTTGAACTGGCCGATCCACTCCGGCATGTTCTCGCCGTTTGCCAGGTAGTCGAAGATCTCACGGGCGGGCCGTTCGATCTCGATGTCGACCTCGGTGCTGCACAATCACCTGGATCTCCTTCCTGTCAACTCTGCGGCTGCTCTGAACAGGCAAGAGACGGACGCCACAGCCTCATGCGACGGTTGCACGCGGATGGCTTCCCGTCAAGGGTGAAAAGTCAAAGTCGTGCAGTTCTTGTCAGGCCGCACCCACGCCTTGCGGCCCGTCCGGTGTTACGATCGCGACGCCGTGCCGGCTGACATCCGGACGCGTTCAGGCGGTGCCCCCGGAGATCGCCGGCACCCCGTGCCGGGAGGAGTTCACCTTGACAATCGACTTCCACGCACATCTCGCTCGCGAGGATCCGCATGCGCCGCGGTTTCTCCGGCACCTATTCGACGTGGACGGCTACCTCGAGCGGCAGGCCGAGGCGGGGATCGAGTTGACGGTGCTGTCCCATGCCCTCTCCGATCTCGAGGGAACGGAGCGGGAGCTCGACGAGGCGAAGGCCGAGCACGACTTCCTCGCCGACCTCGTCGCGCGCCAGCCGGATCGCTTCATGGCGCTCGCCGGAATCGACGTCTTCGGCGGTGCACCGTGGCTCGCCGAAGCCGAGCGGGCGCTCGACGCAGGCTTCGCCGGTTTTTGCTTCCCGACCAGCCGACAGGGGAGATACCTCGATTCGGAGGAGGCCGCAGACGCGCTCGCGTTCGCGAACGAGAAACGGGCCGTGCTCTTCATGCATCCGTCCGAGTCGGCGATCACGGTCGAGCGCACCGGCGATCCGGTTCTCGAGGCCTGGATCGGGCTGCCGTACGACACGGGCATCTGCCTGTCACGCATGCTCATCGCGGATACGCTCGCGAGCTACCCGAACCTGAATCTCGTTGTTGCACACTCCGGCGGTGCACTGCCGATGATCCTCGGTCGCCTCGATCAGGTGCTCGCCAGCTTCGAGAGACGCGCGGCGATGAAGGGCGCCGGTGGGCCTCCCGGCGGTGGTGGGCCTCCCGGCGGCAAGGGTCCCCCCGGGAGACGACGGGCCGCACAAGGGCCCCCCGGCGGATGCCGTTCCCCTCGAGGCCGAGTTGAAGCCGTTGCTCGACGGGCGGAAGCCGAGCGAGCGTGTGGGGCAGCTCTACCTCGATACAGCGAGCTATCACCCGGCTGCAGTCGAGGCCGCTATGGCGGCGGTTGGTATCGACCACGTCGTCTTCGGGTCCGACTTCCCGCCCGTCGGTGAGTCACCCAGGCCGATGCTCGACGTCATCGAGGGGCTCGGCCTGCCCCAGGAGGAAACCGACAAGATCTCGTTCGCGAACGCGCGGCGGCTGCTCGCCCGCGACGCGGGCGAGCCCCGTTGATCCCCATCCGAGCAGGGAGGAGTACCGATGGCAGTCGAAACATCGGATAAGCAGGCGCTTCTGACCAGGTACGTCGACGATCTGAACGAGGTGGCGCCCACCCGCGAGTTTGTCCCGTTCGTGAAGAAGTGGTTCGCGCCGGATGCCCTGTTGACCATCCACCACCGGGTTGACGGGATCGAGGGCGCAAAGATCATCTGGGAGCACTTCCTCCCGGTCGGCGGAAACTCGCCTCGCGTTGTGCTGCAGGTCATCTACAAGATCGAGGGCGGGCGGGTGTATTCGTGGCGTCAGCTCGAGGGCGGAAACGCCCCGAAACCGCTCTACGGGATGCAGGAGACGGAGTTCAACGATCGCGGCCTCATCTCGGAGATCGTCATCCACTCCGTCCAGGACAAGCCGGAGGTCGAGGTCGACCCGGCGGCGGAGAAGGCGCGCGTGGCGCGGATGTTCCTCGTCTTCGCCGACGTGTTCAACGACTTCTTCGTGACGGGCGACACGGGCCCTGTCGAGGAGTGGTGCGATCCCGGCGTCCGCATGATCATCGACAGCGCCTTCAACGGCATGGGCGTCGTTGCCCCCCACAACCGGATCAACGCGAGCGCGAGGTTCTCCCTCCGCGACGTCGAGCCTCTCGGGGAGGACAGCGTGCGTGCTGTCGTCGACTTCAAGGACTGGGGGGGCATCGACGGCGCCATGCCATGGGAGGTGACCTTCACGCCGGACGGGAAGGTCCAGAAACTCGCGCTCACACTGGCGCTATAGGCCGGGGGTCGAGGGTGTCCGCGCAGCGCGGAGAAGGCAAAGGCAGGGTCGTCTTCGTCATCACGGTCAACCCGGGGATGAACGAGGATTTCCTCGCGGCGTACGAATCGATGCGATACGACGTCGCCCAGGGTGTGAAGGGCCACATCGTCGACCAGGTGTGTCAGGCGCCTGACGACGAGTCGAGCTGGCTGATCACGAGCGAATGGGAGTCGATCGACGACTTCCTCGCCTGGGAGGCCACCGAGGAGCACCGTGAGCTCGCGAGGCCGCTCCGGGAGTGCATGGCCGAGGCGCGGTCGTACAAGTACGTCGTCCGCGAGGAGACGCGCGCCCCGAGCGCGGGTGCGTCCGGGGTGTGACCAAGAACCGAGGAGGGTCTGATGACAGACGTTCGAACACACGAGACCTCACCCATAGCCGATCAGATGACCGACGATCCGCTGGAGCCGTTCCGGGGCAGGCGCTCGTACCTGAGCCTGACGACCTTTCGCCGTGACGGGAGCCCGGTGACGACGCCAGTCTGGTGCGTCGTGGACGACGACCGTGTGCTCATGCGAACGGACTCCGAGTCCTACAAGGTCAAGCGGCTCCGTAACAATCCATCAGTCTCGATCGCAGCGTGCGATTCGCGCGGCAAGCCCCGGAGTGAGGCGATTCCCGGAGAGTCCGAGGAGCTTCCCGCGACCGAACGAAAGCGGATCGAGCGAATGCTCCTGCGCAAGTACCCGGTCGGGCTCGGGGCAGAGATCGCCTTCCTGCGACCAGTCCACTCGCTGGCTGCGTCCCTCGGTCGGGGCCGCAAGCGCGGCCATCCGCTGTTCTTCGCGATCAGGCCGTCCCGAAACTCGTCCGTCGGACGCGTCATGTTCGCCGCGCTGCCCTGGCTGGGCGATTTCCTCTCGACAGCTGCGGCGGCGGTATGAGGCAAGCCCGCGGACTAGCTGAGGCGAGTACTCCGCCCACGGCCGGTAGAATCGCCGTCGCGTGCCGACCTCTGAGATGACCGACCTCGTCTGCATCTCCAGGCCCATGGGCGCGGGCGGTGAGGCGGTGGGGCGCCTGGTCGCCGAGAAGCTCGGGTTCCGCTACGTCGACGAGGAGATCGTCGAGCGTGCGGCGGCAAAGCTCGACGTACCGGTCGACCTCGTCGCGGATGCCGAGAGCCGCAGGTCGTTGACCCGGCGGGTGCTCGAGGAGCTCATGCGAGACGCCTCCGGCATCTCGATGATGAGCGGTGGAGTGCCCACGCCATCCGAGGCGCGATCGAGCGAGGACTACCGCGCTCTGATCGAGCAGGTCGTGCGTGAGACCGCCGAGGAAGGGCAGGTCGTGATCGTGGCGCACGCTGCGTCGATCCCGCTAGCCGGCCGCCCGGGGCTCGTGCGGGTCCTCGTCACAGCCTCACCGGACGTGCGAGCCACTCGACTCGCCGGAGAGCTCAACCTGCAGGAGCCCGAGGCGAAGAAGCTGGTGAAGGAGAGCGATCTCGCGCGGATCGACTACCTGAAGCGCTTCTACGGCGTGAAGGACGAGACCCCGACGCTCTACGACCTCGTCGTCAATACCGACCTTCTCGCACCCGAGGTGGCAGCAGCCCTGGTACTTGCCGCGGCCGGGGGCACTGCCTGAGTAACCCGTCCGGGCGCTGGACTCCCCGGGCGCAGGCCCCTATGCTGTCGCCGGACAGGCGATGGGAGGACGTGGCGTCAAACGGGGCGTGATCGTGGCTCGGATCAAACCGGGCTCGGAAGACGACGTGGCCCGGATCTTCGCCGAGTCCGACGACTCGGAGCTACCGGCACTGGCCGGTGTCGTCCACCGGAGCCTCTTCGTGCTCGACGACATCTACGTCCACTACGTCGAGACCGACGAGGACTTCGAGGCCGCGGTCGACCAGATCCGTGCGCACCCGCTCTTCAAGGAGATCTCGACCCAGCTCGACGCCTACATCTCGCCGTACGATCCTGAGACCTGGCGCTCGCCGAAGGACGCGACGGCACGAGAGTTCTATTCCTGGGACGCCAACGCCGACCCGTGACCGGAACGTCGAACGACCAGCTTGTCGAATCCGCCGTCGCGAGTCTCGAGGCCGGCGACTTCGAGAGCGCGCGGGAGTCGGCGCTCCTGGGCCTCGCGGAACGCCCAGACGATCCCGTGCTGCTGCATGTGGCCGGCCGCGCGAGCGCGGAGCTCGGTCTCGACGATGCCGTCGGATACCTCGAGGCTGCTGCTGCGGCTGACCCGAGCAACGTGCGGACGTGGCGTGACCTCGGCGATGCGCTGGCCGGACTGGGCCGCATCGACCCCGCCCGGGAAGCGTTTCGGCGTGCAGTCGAGCTTGCTCCGGACGATCCGCAAGCACTCCTCGACGTGGGGCTCGCATCGCTCGGCGCCGGGCGAACCGGCGACGCGGTCGCCTATCTCAAGCAGGCGACGCAACTCGATCCAACGAGCGTCAACGCGTATCGCGGCCTGCTCGAGATCCACCGGCGAGACGGGAAGCTAGGAGAAGCGCTCACGGTGGCGATGCGTGTCGAGGAGCGCCTGCCGGACGATCCGATTGCGACGCTCGACGTCGCCGAGCTCTGCCTCGCCCTGGGACGCGGCGACCAGTCCGCGGCCGCCTTCCAACGCCTTCGGGCGCTCGACGACGATCCGGAGCACGAGGTGTACGCCTATCACGGGCTGATCGAGGTCGAGATCCAGCGCGGACACCTGCGCAGGGCTCTCGACCTGGCGGTCGACGCGACGAAGATCGACCGGCTCGGGCGCACCACAGACGTGCTCGCCTTCGTCGTAGGCCAGGTCTTCGGCGAGCAAGATCGTCCCGGCCCGTCCCGGGAGGAGATCGATGCCGTCCTCGGCGCGTCGCGTGCGGAGCACCGGCGCCTTCACGCGGAGGCTCTTGTTGCCTGACGTCGCCGCACCCCCGCGCGAGACCTCTCAGGTCGAATGGACGAAGTGCCCGTCCTGCGACGCCTTCGTGTACCACAAGCGTCTCAGGCGCAATCTGGGCGTCTGCCCCGAGTGCAACTTCCATTTCCGTCTGCCTGTCAGGCAGCGCCTGCAGCAGCTCCTCGACGATGGCAGCTTCGTCGAGCTGAGCGCTGAGATCGAGCCACTCGATGCGCTCGCTTTCACAGACTCGAAGCCGTATGTCGATCGTCTCGCGGCTGCCCAGCGAAAGACGGGCAGCCGGGAGGGGGTCGTCTACGGGACGGCCACGATCGACGGCCACCCCATCGTGGTCGCGGCGATGGACTTCGCGTTCATCGGCGGCAGCATGGGAAGCGGTGTCGGGGAGGCGATCACGCAGGCTGCCGAGCTCGCGCTCGAGACTCGAACGCCGCTCCTGACCATCGCGGCCTCGGGCGGAGCCCGGATGCAGGAAGGCTGCGTGTCCCTCATGCAGATGGCGAAGACGAGCCAGGCCATCGCACGCCTCCACGAAGAAGGCGTCCTGTACGTCTCC
Organism: uncultured Thermoleophilia bacterium; assembly: GCA_963710975.1. Taxonomy (GTDB): domain Bacteria; phylum Actinomycetota; class Thermoleophilia; order Gaiellales; family Gaiellaceae; genus JBBQXH01. The sequence goes on from CAVQCG010000003.1 coordinate 157,707, forward strand.
CTGCTGACAGACCCGACCTACGGGGGCGTGACCGCCTCGTTCGCCACCCTTGGAGACGTCCTGATCGCCGAGCCGTCGAGCTACGTCGGTTTCGCCGGTCCCAAGGTGATCGAGCAGACGATCCGCCAGCAGCTGCCGGACGGCTTCCAGACTGCCGAGTTCCTGCTCGATCACGGCATGCTCGACATCGTCGAGCCACGTGAGAATCTCCGTCAGACGCTCCGGAAGCTCCTCGCGCTCCACGAGCTTGCTTCGAGCGGCGACAGCGACGCGGACGCGCTCCGCGAACGGCTTCCGGACGGCGATGGCGCCGAGCCGGTGACAGATCCGGAGACGTACGCCGGGCGCGCACCGTGGGATGTCGTCCAACTCGCGCGTCACACCGACCGGCCGAACACCCTCGAGTACGTGGGCTTCGTCTTCGACGACTTCCAGGAGCTCAACGGAGACCGGCTGTTCGATCAGGACGCCGCCATCGTCTGCGGCGTTGCCCGTCTCGGTGACCTGGCCGTCGTGGTAGTCGGTCATCAGAAGGGACATTCGACGAGCGAGATGATGGAGCGCAACTTCGGCATGCCTCAGCCGGATGGCTACCGGAAGGCGCTCAGGCTGATGCGGTACGCGGCGAGATTCGGGATGCCGATCGTCACCTTCGTCGACACGCCGGGCGCATATCCCGGGATCGGGGCCGAAGAGCGCGGGCAGTCGATTGCAATCGCCGAGAGCATCATGGAGATGTCCCGCCTCCCCGTCCCGATCGTCACCATCGTGACGGGTGAGGGCGGAAGCGGCGGCGCACTGGCGCTTGCCGTCGGTGACCGCGTCCTCATGATGGAGAACGCCTACTACTCGGTGATCAGCCCGGAAGGGTGCTCGACGATTCTTTTCAAGGACGCAGCCCAGGCAGCTCGGGCAGCCGAAGCGCTGCGGTTGACAGCCCCCGACCTCGTCCGCCTCGGGATCATGGACGCGATCGTTCCCGAGCCGGCCGACGGAGCGCATGCCGATCCGGCTGCCGCCGCCGCGAACGTCAAGACCGCCATCACGAGCACGCTCCGTGAGCTGCTGGGCGTGCCCGCCAAGGAGTTGCTCGACCGACGTTACGACCGCTTCCGGGCATTCGGTGCCCCGGGGCGCCAACCCGTCCTGCCCGCGACAGGAGAGAGCCGATGACCGATCCCGACAAGGGCGCCAGCGCCCCAGACCGCGAGCTGATCGAGTCCGTCTGGCAGGAGGCCCGCGACCTCATAAAGAAGCTCGAGGGCAGCACCGTGCAGCGACTGCGTGTCGAGGCCGGTGAGTACCGCATCGAGATCGAGCGAGGAATGCCCGCCGGTGCCGTCGTGCAGCCCGCCCCGGCTGGGCCTGCCGCTCCGGCGGCGTCCGCGGCCGGCAGCGCTGCAGAGGGTGCTCCGCCGGCCGAGACCGACGGGCGCCACGCTATCCTCGCTCCGCTGGTCGGCACCTTCTACCGCGCCCCACAGCCGGGCGCAAAGCCGTTCGTCGAGGTGGGTGACGTCGTCGACGTCGGCCAGACAGTTGCCGTGGTCGAGGCGATGAAGCTGATGAACCACGTGCAGGCCGACGAGGCCGGACGCGTGGCGGAGATCCTCGTCGAGGACGGAGCGTGGGTGGAGTTCGAGCAGGCGTTGATCATCTTCGAGCCGGTGGACGAGTAACGCGCCGTGTTCGCCAAGGTCCTGATCGCGAATCGAGGTGAGATCGCGCTCCGCGTTGCGCGAGCGTGCCGAGAGCTCGGGATCGGGAGCGTGGCCGTCTACTCGACGGCCGATGCCGAGTCCGCGGTCGTCCGCTTCGCGGACGAATCGGTTCACATCGGACCGCCTGCGGCCGGGCGCAGCTACTTGCACATTCCGAGCATCATCGGTGCGGCGCGCAAGACCGGTGCCGACGCGATCCATCCGGGGTACGGGTTTCTCTCCGAGGACCCGTACTTCGCCGAGATCTGTGCGAACGAGGGGATCACCTTCATCGGGCCTCGCCCCGAAGTGATGGAGAGGGTCGGTGACAAGGCGACCGCACGAGACCTGATGCAGAAGGCCGGCCTTCCCTTGCTGCCCGGGACGGTCGACCCGGTGAACACCGTCGACGAGGCGCGGGAGATCGCCGACTCGATCGGCTATCCGGTGATCGTCAAGGCGGTTGCGGGGGGCGGCGGGCGCGGGATGAGCGTCGTCTGGAGTCGCGAGGAGCTACCGACCCTGTACCAGTCGACGCGGGCGACCGCCCAGGCGGTGTTCAAGGACAGCGCGGTCTACATCGAGCGCTACCTGCAGGCCCCTCGGCACACCGAGATCCAGATCGTCTGCGATCAGCACGGCGGCGGCGTCTACTTCGGCGAGCGCGATTGCTCCGTCCAGCGGCGCCACCAGAAGCTGATCGAGGAGGCGCCCTCGATCCATCTGACGCCCGAGATGCGGAAGGAGATCGGCGAGAAGGCTGTCCAGGGAGCGCTCTCGGTCGGCTACACCGGTGCCGGAACGATGGAGTTCCTGCTCGACACCGAGGGAAACTTCGCGTTCATGGAGATGAACGCCCGTATCCAGGTCGAGCATCCCGTCAGCGAGATGATCACCAGCACCGACCTGATCCAGGAGCAGATCCGGGTCGCGGCCGGCGAGCCGCTCTCCGTCGACCAGGCGGGCGTCGAGTTTCGAGGTCACTCGATCGAGTGCCGCATCAACGCCGAGGATCCAGACGCGAACTTCGCGCCGACCGCGGGCCGCCTCGAGACGTACGTGCCGCCGGGGGGCCCGTGGACTCGGGTCGATTCCCACTGCTACCCGGGCTGGACGGTCAGTCCCTTCTACGACTCCCTGATCGCGAAGCTGATCGTGTGGGCGCCCGACCGGGAGCGGGCGATCGAGCGGATGCAGCGTGCGCTCGGAGAGTTCGAGATCTCAGGTCGCGGCGTCAAGACCACGATCCCGTTCCACCAGCAGATTCTGGCCGACTCGCGCTTCCGGGCCGGCGATGTCTCGACGAGCTTCGTCGAGGAGTTCATGGCCGACCAGGAGAACGCCGCGGCCGCGGCACTCTAGAAGGGGGACCGACCGATGCCCGACGACAAGGATCGTGAGATCGCAGAGCTGCGGGGGCGTCTGGACGAGGAGGTCGGGCGACTTCATCGCCTGGTCGAGATCTCCGGGCTCCTGAACTCGACGCTGAAGCTCGAGGAGCTTCTCGGCCTGATCCTCAGCTCGGCGGCCGAGCTGCTCGACGCCGAGACGAGCTCGCTGTTCCTCCTCGACGAGGAGACAGGGGAGCTGACGGTGGAGGCGGCGGCGGGCCAGCCGGCCGAAGATGTCATGAAGCAGCGCGTCCCGGCGGGCGCCGGTATCGCGGGCTGGGTGGTCGCGAACGGCGAACCGGCGATCGTCGAAGACCCGACCGCCGATCCGCGTTTCTTCGGCGGGATCGACGAGAAGACCGGCTTCGAGACGCGGAACGTGCTGGCCGTGCCGATGCGCACGAAGGAGCGGGTGATCGGCGTCGTCGAGGTGATCAACAAGCGCTCGGGCAGCTTCGACGACAGAGATGTCGAGATCGGGACCGCGCTCGCGAGCCAGGCGGCGACCGCGATCGACAACACACGGCTCTACGCGCGACTCGCCGACGCCGTCGTCGCTTCGCGCCTCTCGTACCGGCTCTAGAGCGACCTCCCCTGATTGGGGGACTGCGGTTTCGCCTGCCCGGAGCGACAGTACATTCGGCACGAGTGAAGCACGCAGCAGCCGGATCCGTCCGGTCTCTGTCTCTGCTAGGCGCGAGAGGATCAGCCGATGCCGACGAGAGCAGCCGCGTCCCGAGTCGGGCGATACGAGATCGTGCGAGAGCTCGGCCGGGGCGGCATGGCCACCGTGTACCTCGCGCGTCAGACCGATCTCGATCGTCTCGTCGCGCTCAAAGAGCTCGGTGGCTTCTACGTGTCCGATCCGTCGTTCGCCGAGCGCTTTCTACGCGAGTCTCGGGTCACGAGCTCGCTCAATCACCCGAACATCGTCACCGTGCATGACTACTTCGAGCACGACGGCACGCCCTACATCTCGATGGAGTACGTGGAGCGAGGATCGCTCCGTCCCTTCGTCGAGACGCTCTCCCTGGCTCAGGCGGTCGGTGTGCTGGAACAGCTCCTCGCCGGTCTGGCGCATGCCGAGTCGAGAGGGATCGTCCATCGCGACCTGAAGCCCGAGAACGTCATGGTAACGGCCGAGGGAACGGTCAAGATCGCCGACTTCGGAATCGCGAAGGCGATCAACCAGAACGCTCCCGGCTCGATGCTGACGGGAACGGGCACCCTTCTGGGAACGCCGGACTACATGGCGCCCGAACAGGCGCTCGCCGGTCAGATCGGTCCATGGACGGATCTGTACTCGCTCGGCGTGATGGCGTACGAGATGGTGGCTGGACGGGTTCCGTTCCAGGGCACGACGACCCCGATGGCCATCCTCCTCAAGCACGTGAACGAGCAGATCCCGCCCGTACGGGAGGTGAATCCCGCGCTCGACCGGAATCTCTCCTGCTGGGTCGACCGACTGCTCGTGAAGGATCCCGAGACCCGCACGCGGCGAGCGAGCGACGCTTCGGAGCACCTCGTCGAGATCGCGGTCGAGATGTTCGGGCCTCGCTGGGAACGGGGTGCTCGCCTGACGGACAGCTCGCGGGTTCAGGAGACGCAGCGAGCGCTGAGTCCCCCGCCGCGGCCACACGACGTCGTGGACCGGGAAGACGGCGAATCAGCAGTCGGCACCGTCGCGGCTGGTTCGCGCTCGACCCCGGTACCTGCGACGGAAACCGCGCTCGCCGTCGCGCCGGAAGCTGCGAGACTCGCCGAAGCGCCCTCGAAGGGCGCCGTTGAAGTGACCCAGGCAGCACGCGCCGAGAGGACGTTGCCAGGTGCTCCCCGTGAGGCGATCGGCGATGGTGTTCCGCCTCTCCCGCCTGACCAGCGGACGCCGTTGGGCCGAGGGAGACAGGGGCGCCGGATGGGACTCGTCCTGGCCCTGATCGCTCTCGGCGTGGCGGGAGTTGTGGCCGCGGTACTGGCGGTCTCGCTCGGAGGCGGCGATTCGGCCAAGTCAGCGGCCACCGGCACCGTGTCAACGGCTGCGACGGAGAGCGCCGCGTCGGCGACGACGCAGGCGAGCGCGGAGACGACAGCCACGACCACCGAAGCCGTGCCTGCAGCCGCGCTCTCTGCAAGCGACCGGCTCGGGCTTGCCCTCGGGCCCGACACGGTCGTCGTCTCGGATCCCGGGGGATGGGTCGCCACGCTCGATCCCTCGAGCCTTCAGCAGCAGCGAGCCGTGCCAAGCCCGGCCTCGCCGGTTGCGCTGGCGGCTTCGGCCGAGAACGTCGTCGTCGCGGACGACGAGACCGTGACCCTCCTCCGCGCCGGCGATCTCACCCCGATATCCGCGGCGAAGTTCGGGCCGGAGGCACAGGTTGTGGCCGCTGGCGACACGGTTGCGATCACCCGGCCGACCGGGGACGCAAAGGGAAGACTGTGCTTGCTCGAGGACGGCAAGCTCGATCCCTGCACTGATCTTCCCTTCCGCCCGTCCGGTCTCGGTGTGACGACAGACGGGACGCGGATCTTTGTTGCGTCGAGCGCCGACGGCGCGATCGAGTACACGGTCGCCGACGGCAGCCTGTCCGGGAATGCCGTTGAGATCGAGGGTGAGCCGTCCGGAACCATGGTCGAGTTCCGAAAAAAGCTCTATGTCCCGGTGAGCAACGGCGTCGCCATCTACGACCTTGCGAGCGGTGCAGTAACGCGGACGATCTCGCTCGGAGGCCCTCCGGCCGCCGTGTGGGTGGCGCCGGCAAGCGGAAACCTCTTCGCCGCCCTTCCCGATGTCAACGAGGTCGCCGTCGTCGACACGGCCAGCCCCGCGAGCGAGCCCACGAGAGTCCACGTCGGTAAGCGCCCTGTCGCTCTCGCGGGAGGCGATTCGGGGGATGCCGTGTACGTCGCGAACGCAGGAGACGGCACGGTGAGCCGGCTCGATCCGCTCACGGGTGCCGTCCTGGGGACGCGCCGCATCCGCGCGCTGCGCAGCAGGAGTCAGCAGTCCGTGACGGCAGCGGGGATCGAGATGACCAAGAGCGGAAGGACACTGACGGCTACGATCCGACTTGACGGGGGGCGCTTGCATGCGTCTGGCCTCGTTGTGCGAACCCGCAACATCGCCGGCGGACGCGCTGTCGTCGAACTGTGGCAGGGTGGCATCGCAGCGACCGTCGACGGAGGCGAGCTCGGTGGTCTTGCTGTCGCCGTCAAGCCTCGACCGGGGCGGCTGGTTGTCACTCTCTCGGCGGCGAAGAACTCCTACGAGAGCTTCACCGCGCGACGGAGCGAAGACGGGGGGGCCGTTGTGCTGACCGTCACCGCACCTGCGGCCGAGACGAGCTCGTCGTCTACCGGGTCGTCGTCTGACAGTTCCTCCTCGGGCGGCTCCACCTCGGGAGGCTCCGACCAGCCGGCCGAGACCGGGTCGAGCGGCGGCATCACGGTAGGTTGAGTCCGGTGCAGACGCAAGATCGGTACGTGAGGATCCGTCGGCAGAGCATGGTGTCAGCAATCGCACTCGCGGCGGTCGTCGCGGCGCTCATCACGGTCGAGGCCGTACACCCCGCGACCACCGACGCGACGTTGACGCTCGACACGTCGACGCTGACCGCGAGCTGGAAGGAGAGCTGGCTCACGGGCAACGTCGCGTTCGCGGGCACGGTAGGCGAGCCGTCCGAACTGACGATCATTCTGCGGCGGGTCGATCCGAAGCCAACTGCCGTCGCGGCGAAGAGGACGCTGACTGTCGTATCTGGCGGTTACTCAGGGAAACTCGACCTCCCTCACAGGGCGCTGCCCGGCTCGTACCTGCTCCGAGTCGTCGGCACGAGCTCTGGGATCGCTCTCACGCCTGTCGAGGCGACTCTGACTCTCCCGGCTCCACCCGAGGGCATCGTCGACAAGGCATCCATCGGCCTCACACCAGGAGGCAAGGCGGTCAGGAAGGTGAAGGGATCCGTGAAACAGCTCTACGCTCGCTTCCACTTCCTCGTTGCGCCAAAGCTCCGGACTGCGGTTCGCCTCGTCTGGCGGACGCCACAATTCAACTTCGTCGGGGAGGTGCGAAAGCGGTTCTCGACGAATATCAGCACGTTCGTGAAAAGCGGCCAGCCGCTTCCCAAGGGCACCTGGTACTGCCTGCTGACCGTGAACGAGATCGTCGTGAAACGGGTCTCGGTACGAGTGACCTAAGCCACGCGCTACGCGCGCGCGGCCGCGAACTCGTCCAACCGCGCCGGCGAGTCCGCCGAGAAAACGTCCACAGCGGGGTCGATCTGGCGCACGAGCCCGCCGAGGACGCGACCCGGCCCGAGCTCGAGGCACGACGAGCAGCCGGCCTCGACGAGCGCATGGACACAGTCGACCCACCGGACGGGGCTCGCGATCTGAGCGACGAGGGCCTCGCGGAGCTCATCCGCCGTTCCTACGATGCGGCCCAAAGCGTTCACGGCGACCGGGACTCTCGGGTCGCTCCACGCGACCTGTGCCACGGCCTCGGCCATCCGCTCTTGGACGGGGCGCATCAGCTCGCTGTGGAAGGCGGCACCGACCTGGAGTCGCACGACGCGCGTTGCTCCTGCTTCCCCGGCAAGCTCCATCAGGCGCTCGACTGCGGACTCCTCACCGGAGACGACGATCTGCGTCGGGGTGTTGAGGTTCGCAAGCGTCACGCTGCCGCTGTCCTCAGATGCCTGATCGCAGAGTGCCTCCAGCGCGTCGGCGGAGAGGCCGATCACCGCAGCCATCGCCCCCGGCCGCTCGGACTGGATCTCCGCCATCAGCCGGCCGCGCAGGCTGACGAGCTCGATCCCGTCGTCGACCGAGATCGCGCCGACGGCCGCGGCCACCGTGTACTCCCCGAGACTGTGCCCGGCCGCGAAGTCGGGCACGATGCCGCGCGCCCGTGCGGCATCCGTCAGCGCCATCGAGAGCGCGAACAGCGCGGGCTGTGCCACGTCGGTGCGGGTGAGCGACTCGGCCGGCCCTTCGAGCCCGAAGCGCCGGATCGGCAAACCGGAGGCCGACTCAGCCGCAGCGAGATAGTGTGCGTACAGGTCGCCCTCGGCCTCGAGCACATCGGAGCCCATGCCGACCTTCTGCGACCCCTGACCCGGATAGATGAATGCGAGCGTGCCCATCTCGAAATCCCGTTCTAAAGCGCGAGCCAGTATTGCATCGAGAGGTCTCTCGGACAAGGTTCCCCCGCGCGGGCCTTGACGGCGTGGACTGCGCAAGTCAGCATCGGGCGAGACTCCCAGGGAGGAAACACACATGGAGGCAGGATCGAAGGGCCGGACACAGTCTGTCGACAACGTCGCACCGGACAACCGCCGGGGCGGGGACGTTCGCACCCTGCTCAGCCCGAAGTCGGTGGGATCGACCTCCGGCTTCATGGGTGTCGCGACCATCGGGCCCGGTGACTGGATCGCGGAGCACTATCACCCGTACTCGGAAGAGTTCATCTACGTCGTACGCGGAGACATCGTCGCGCGGCTCGACGGGGAGCCCCAGCCGGTCGCGGCCGGCTCCGGAATATTCATCCCGATCGAGGTCAAGCACCGGCTCATGAACGAGGGGGATGAAGACGCATTCATCGTCTTCCACCTCGGACCGCTCGCTCCGAGGCCGGACATGGGTCATGTCGACACCGAGCAGCGATGGCCGGACGCGAGCGGCGATGCGACGTAGTGCCATCACCGGAGTCGGCGTCGTCGCCCCCGGCGGCGTCACGCGCGACGCGTTCTGGGAGACCGTGACGTCGGGTCGGACGGCGACCCGTGCAATCTCCTTCTTCGATCCGTCCGGCTTTCGGTCGCAGATCGCGGCGGAGTGCGACTTCGATCCATTCGCTGCCGGTCTCGACGACCAGGAAGTGCGGCGCATGGACCGGTATGTCCAGTTCGCGATCGCCGCCGGGATGGAAGCGATGCGCGATTCGGGCCTCGATCTCACCTCCGTCGAGACGGAGCGGATGGGTGTCAGCCTGGGCAGCGCCGTCGGCGGAACCATGATCCTCGAAGCGGACTACGTCGCGGTCTCCAACCGAGGACAGGAGTGGCTCGTGGACCCCGAGTACGCGTCGCCGTTCCTGTATCACGGGCTCGTGCCCAGCACTCTCGCGAGCGAAGCGGCCCTCAAGTTCGGTGCCCATGGCCCCGCGGTCGTCGTATCGACCGGTTGCACCTCGGGCATCGACGCGATCGGCTACGGGCATCAGCTGATTCAGGACGACGAGGCCGACATCGTCATCACCGGCGCCGCCGAGTCGGGTATCTCCCCGATCTCGATGGCGTGCTTCGACCCGATCAAGGCGACGTCGCGTCGAAATGACGACGCGGCGCATGCGTCGCGGCCGTTCGACCGTGACCGAGACGGATTCGTCATGGGCGAGGGGGCCGCCGTGCTCGTGCTCGAGGAGCTCGAGTCGGCTCTTGCGCGCGGTGCGCACGTGTACTGCGAGGTCGCCGGATTCGCGAGCAGGGGAAACGCATTCCACATGACCGGTCTGCGTCCCGACGGCGCCGAGATGGCCGAGGCGATCATGGACGCGATGCGCCAGGGTGATCTGCAGCCCGACGACATCGACTACATCAACGCGCACGGGTCGGGCACCAAGCAGAACGATCGCCACGAGACTGCGGCGTACAAGGTCGCGCTCGGCGACCATGCGTACAAGGTGCCGATCAGCTCGATCAAGTCGATGATCGGGCACTCTCTCGGCGGCATCGGAGCGATCGAGATGGCAGCGTGCGCGCTCGCCATCGAGACGGGGGTCGTCCCGCCCACGGCCAACTGGGAGAACCCCGACCCCGAGTGTGATCTCGACTACACCCCCAACGTCGCGCGGAGGTGCGAGGTGGACGTGGCGCTCTCGACAGGTAGCGGATTCGGTGGGTTCCAGTCCGCGATGATCTTCGCGCGACCGAGCGAGCTGATGGAGGCGGGACGGTGATCACGTCGACACCCATCTCCAGGCGCGCAGTCATAACGGGCCTCGGAGTCGTCGCTCCGAACGGAATCGGCACCGAGGAGTGGTGGCAGGCTACGAAGGAAGGCCGGAGCGGCATCGGTCCCATCACGCATTTCGACGCGTCCAAGTACTCGACGAGGCTCGCCGGCGAGGTCGATGGGTTCGAGGCCTCGGACTACATCGACCAGCGACTCATCGTCCAGACAGATCGGTGGACGTGGATGGCGCTGGCCGCTACCCAGATGGCCCTTGCAGATGCAGCCTTCGAGCCTGAAGGCAAGGAGCCGGAGCGGATGAGCGTGATCACGGCAAGCTCGTCCGGCGGCAACGAGTTCGGGCAGCGTGAGATCCAGAGCCTCTGGGGTAAAGGGCCGATCTTCGTCGGCGCGTACCAGTCGATCGCGTGGTTCTACGCGGCGACCACCGGACAGATCTCGATCAAGCACGGCATGAAGGGACCGTGCGGCGTCCTCATCGCCGAAGGCGCCGGCGCGCTCGATGCGCTGTGGCATGCTCGCCGGACGATCCGGCGAGGTGTCGACCTCGTCGTCAGCGGCGGAACCGAGGCTCCCATCGGCCCATACGCGCTCACGTGCCAGCTCCAGAACGGTCGGCTGAGTGACGCCTCCGAGGCCGCCGACGCCTACCGCCCGTTCGACGCCCGCGCGAATGGCTATGTGCCTGGAGAGGGCGGTGCGATCATCATCGTCGAGGGGCTCGATACGGCGCAGGAACGCAATGCCCCTCAGATCTACGCCGAGGTCATCGGCTATGGCGCGACCAACGACGCGCAGGACGCGAAGCGCGCGCCGGGCGACTCGCGACACCTGGCCCGTGCGATGTCTCTCGCGCTCGGGCGTGCCGGGGTCGGTCCGGACGAGATCGACGCGATCTTCGCCGACGCGGCAGGGGTTCCGGAGTCGGACGCCGCCGAGGCAGAGGCGATCCGGGAGGTCTTCGGCGCTCGCGGCACAAAGGTTCCGGTGACTGCCCCGAAGACGATGACCGGTCGCCTGTACGCGGGTGGAGCATCGCTCGACGTCGCCGCGGCTGCTCTCGCAATGCGGGACGGGTGCATTCCTCCGACGATCAACCTCGACGAGCCCGCACCGGGTTGCGGACTCGACTTCGTGGTGGGATCGGCGAGAGACGCGTCGCTCGAGACGGTCCTCGTGAATGCGCGGGGTTTCGGAGGGTTCAACGCGGCGATGGTTCTCCGCCGAGGCGCCGCACAGACAGCCTGACGCGGATGGCGGTCGCCTCCCAGACGACAGCCTGCCGGATCGACTCACTCCTCGCCGAGACCGTGCGGCGGCACCCGGCGCGGACGGCCCTCGTCTGGGGAGGCTCGGAGCTCGACTACCGATCCCTGAGCTCGGCGGCAGAGCAGCTCGCCGAGCGCATGCTGCGCTCAGGGAGCTTGCGAGGCGCTCGGGTCGTCATCATCGCCCCGAACGTGCCCGCGCTCGTGGTTGCGCTCTTCGCGACGTGGATGCTCGAGGCAGTGGCCGTGCCGCTGAGCGCGCGCCTTCGAGAGCACGAGATCCGGCGGGTTCTCGAGGACGCCGAGCCGACGCTCGTCCTCTCCGTCGACGCACACCTCGGGTTCTCGTTTCGCGCGCTCCTCGGCGGGTTGCTGCCCGCGTCACCGACGGTGCGGAGCGCCCTGTTTCTCGGCCTGCTCGGCGAGGTCGAATCCGAGGTTGCGGGAAGCGCTGATCGTGAGGCCGAGCCCCTCGGGCCGGAGGTCGGCGGGTTGCTCTACACGTCCGGGACGACGGGGGCGCCACAGGGTGCGCTCGTCAGTCACCTTCGCGAGAGTGGCGCAGCGCGCGAGCTGGCGTCGATCCTCGACCTTGCCGAGGACGACAGGAGCGCGTTCGTGGTGCCGATTGCCCACGCGTTCGGCTTCACCTGCCTGCTCGCGAGCATCTCGGCGGGCGCCTCGGCTCTCCTCGTCGAGTCGACCTTCTCGCCGCGCCCGCTCCTCGAGGCGATCGAGAAGCAGCAGGTGAGCGTCCTCCACGGTTCTCCGGCGCTGTTCTCGTCGCTCCTCGCCGCGAGGCCGGCAGGCATACCTGGTATCCGCGGCTTCGCCGCGGGTGCGAGCCCTCCGCCGGGTCAGCTCGCGCGACTCGACGACGTGGGCATGCGCATCCTGAACCTGTATGGGCTCACCGAGACCGGCGCCGTCTCCTGCTGCCGACCGGATGACCCACCCGACAGGCGGCACACGAGCGCAGGGCGGCCGCTTCCCGGCTTCGAGCTGCGGGTCACCGGGTCACGGGGCGCGGGCGACAGGCTCGGTGCGCTCGAAGTGCGAGGCTCCGCGGCGACCCCCGGCTATCACCGGCGTCCAGACGAGACGCTGGCGGCGCTGACCCGGGACGGATGGTTCAGGACCGGAGATCTGGCGACGATCGAGGATGGGTACCTCGAGGTCGCCGGCCGCGCGAAGGAGATCGTGAACGTCGGCGGCTTCAACGTCTTCCCTGCAGAGGTCGAGGGCGCACTGCTCGAGCACCCCGACATCCAGCAGGCGGCGGTCGTCGGCGTGCCCGACGAGCGCCTCGGCGAGACGCTCCGGGCCTTCATCGTTCGCCGGCCGAGCTCCGACCTGACGACCGCGGGCGTGCTCGCGTTCGCGCGCGAGCATGTCGCCGGGTACAAGCTCCCCTACTCGACACGGTTCGTCGGCGAGCTACCTCTTCTCCCGTCGGGCAAGGTCGATCGGCGGGCGCTCGCAACGGTCGACGGCGAGCCGGACGGCTAGCAGGCGCATGGTCGCCGCCGCGCTCGCACGTAACCCGCTCTTCGAAGGTCTCGACGCCGGCGACCTGGAGGAGCTCGCCTGGCTCATGCAGCCGAAGCGCTTCTCGGCCGGTGACGTCATCTGCGAGGCGGGCGAGCCGGGCGACAGCCTCTTCGTGATCACCGAAGGCGTCGCGCGTGTGCTCGTCACCGATCCCGACGGCAACGTCCGTGCGGTTGCACGGCTGCGGCGCGGAGACGTGATCGGAGAGATGTCGCTCCTGACCGGAGAGCAGCGGTCGGCTACCGTCGTCGCCGGAACCAGGGCCACGGCGCTCGAGCTCGCTCGGACCGATTTCGCGGAGCTCATCCGCCGATATCCGAACGTCCTCCTGAACCTCAACCGGATCCTCAGCAGCCGGCTTGCCCGGACGACCTCCCAGGCGGTCGAGCAGCGCACGCGAGGCGAAGCCGTCGCGCTTCTCGTCGGCGAGTCCGTCATGCGGCTCGTTCCCGAGATACTCGCGGCGACGGAAGCGGCAAGCCCGAGACCTGTCGCGGGAATCGATGCCCGGCTGGCTGCCGATCACGCGCTCGGGTCCCTCGACGACCTTCTGGCCGACCACGGGACAGCAGTTCTCGTCGCCGACCTCGACACGGAGTCGCTCTCGCTTCTCGTCGACACCGTCGACCGGACAGTTGCCGTCGTCGGAGATGAGGCCGAGATGCTGAGGCTCGGCGCATTCGTCGAGAAGCTTCCGCGGACCGACCAGCGGGTCGAGGTGGTCGTCCTCGCCCCGACCGGCGGTGAGGGCCGGCGGACGAGAGGCGCAGCGATTGACCGCACCGAGGTCGTACGCGTGCTCGAGCGCGGGAGCTCGGATGCCGCCGGTCTCGCCTGGCTCGGACGTCACCTGTCGCGGACGAAGGTGGGGCTGGCGCTCGGCGCCGGCGGTGCGAAAGGGTACGCGCACATCGGCGCTCTCGCGGTGCTCGCCGAGGCGGGCTACGCGATCGACTGCGTGTCAGGATCGAGCATCGGCGCGATGGTGGGGTCGTGGCTCGCACTCGGCATGGGTGTGCCCGAGATCGACGCGACCATGCGCCATGCGTTCCGTCCCGACGTCGTCGGGCAGATCTTCAAGCTCTCGCTGACCGGCAAGTCGACAGGGGTCGAGGCCATGACGGAGGTCCTTCGGGAGAGCACTGCCGACAAGACGTTCGACGACCTGCTGATCCCGCTCGCGGTCATGACCGTCGACCTCAACGCGCGGGAACCTGCAGTCGTGACGGAGGGGCCGCTCTGGGAGGCGCTGCTCGCGGCGACCGCGGTCGCAGGCCTCTTCCCACCGTACGAGCGTGACGGCCAGCGGCTCGTCGACGGTCTCGCTCTCGTACCGGTGCCGACAGGGGCCGCCACGGCCGCGGGCGCCGATGTCACCGTGTCGGTCAATTTGATGAGCCGCCAGACACTTCCCGCCTGGCCCACCGAAGCTCCGCCCCCGCCCGATGAAGGGGCCTCGCGAGGCTCGCGGATGCTCGATACGCTCCTCGAGGTCATGGACCTCACTCAGCTCGACGCGAGCGAGCAGCACGCGGCCCGTGCGGACGTCGTCATGACGCCCCGCTTCGGGCCGGGAAGCTGGCGCGACTTCCACCTCGCCGATCTGTTTCTCGATGCCGGTCGTCGAGCCGCCGAGGAGCAGCTACCAGCTCTGGCCGCCCTGGCGCGACCAGCCAACCCCACAGGAGGTACGTAAGTGTCCAGTCGGGAGTTCACCTTCGAGGACGTCAAGGACATCCTCGTCAACCGCGTCGGCGTCCCCGAGGAGAGGGTGACAGACGATCCCGCTCTCAGCTTCGAGGACATGGGGCTCGACTCGCTGGCATTTGTCGAGATCCAGCTGGCGATGCAGCAGGAGTACGGATTCACGATTCCGGATGAGGATGCCGAGCAGATCTCGACGATCGGCGAGGCGATCGAGTACACGAACCGGCGCCTCGACGAGCAGGAAGGTTGAGAGAGATGGCCGCAACGGACAACTCCATCGTCATCAACGCGCCGCTCGACGTCGTGTGGGAGCGAATGAACGACGTCGAGGGCTGGCCGAGCCTCTTCAGTGAGTACGCGAGTGCGGAGATCCTCGAGCGCGAGGGATCGAAGACGACCTTCCGGCTCACCACGCATCCCGATCCCGAGTACGACGGAAAGGTATGGAGCTGGGTGTCGGAACGTGAGGTCGATCCGTCGACGCACACGACGAAGGCGCGACGCATCGAGACGGGGCCGTTCGAATACATGAACATCGAGTGGTTCTTCGAGGAGGCGGACGAGGGGACACTCATGCGGTGGGTTCAGGACTTCTCGATGAAGCCCGACGCGCCGGCATCCGACGAGCAGGCCGAGGAGTATCTGAACAAGAGCACGAAAGAGCAGATGCAGGTGATCAAGGAGCGAATCGAAGCCACCTGAAAGGCGCCGGAGGCGCCGCGCAGCGGCCGTAGGGCCGCGTAGTTCAGCCGGCGGAGCCGGCGTATCCCCGGGGGGCAAGGCGCCGGAGGCGCCGCGCAGCGGCCGTAAGGCCGCGTAGTCCAGCCGGCGGAGCCGGCGTATCCCCGTGGGGAAGGCGCCGGAGGCGCCGCGCAGCGGCCGTAGGGCCGCGTAGTTCAGCCGGCGGAGCCGGCGTATCCCCGTGGGGAAGGCGCCGGAGGCGCCGCGCAGCGGCCGTAGGCCGCGTAGTTCGAGCCGGCGGAGTCGTCGTACGCGGTGGGACGCTCCGCCGCGCGGCTACTCCGCCCGAGAAATACCGCCGTGGGAGCGTGTCTCGAGCGTGCTCAGGCTCACCTGGAGGCGCTCTATCGCTTCGCGGTCGTCCAGTTGCTCGGCGAGCTTCAGACCGCGGTTCCAGAGATCCTCGGCGCGGCGCACGGCATCGAGTTGCGACGCGCGCTCACCGGCTCGCTCCACATACTGCAGCCCCTTTCGCAGATCGTCGCCGCGGGCGAAGTAGTGGGCGAGGACCTCGAGGTTGTCGTCGAGGGAGGCGGCGAACATGCGCTCGAAGGCGTTCCCGACAGCGGTGTAGAGCTCTCGGCGACGGGCGGGAGGCAGCGTCGAGAGCGAGGCCTCGCGCAACAGGCCGTGGCGGAACGTGTATTCCGGTTCGGGGTAACGCTGCACCTCGCGGATGACGTCATCGCGCAGGAGGGCTGCGAGGTCCTCCTCCAGCTCGTCGCTCTCCACGAGGTGTTTGAGCGCCGGCAACGGGAAGCTGCGACCGATGATCGCAGCCACCTGCGCGAGCCGGCGTGCGCCGCGCGGAAGCCGGTCGATCCGCGCGACCAGGAGGCTTTCGAGCGTCGGCGTCAGCGAATGTGCTCCGGTCATCGTCGGCGCCCAGGTCAGCTGCTGGCGGCGACCGCTGCCTGCGACGAACGCGTTGCGCAGCTCCTCGAGATAGAGGGGATTGCCCTCGGCACCCTTCACGATCTGGTCGAGTTCGGCCTCGGACAGCTCGCGCTTCTGCGGCAATGACTCGAGGAGCGCGTGGGCGGCTGCGTCCGACAGCGGCTCGAGCGGAAGCTCGGAGGCTCGATGCACGTACTGACTGAGCCCGAGAACACGCAGCCGCCAGCCGTCAGAGGCGGGATCGACCCGGGAGGTGGCAACGACGAGTATCGGCGTGAGCTCGACGAGCTCGAGGAGCTGCTCGGCGAGGGCGCAGCTCGGCGGGTCTGCCCAGTGGAGGTCTTCCACCGCGACGACGACGGGCCCCTGGCGGGCAACGCTTGCGACCCAGCTGCTGTATGCGCGACGGATCTCGACAGCAAGCTCCTCTGGGGAGAGTTGTCTGAGGCGCTCGTCGTCATCCGGGTCGAGCCGGACCGCGAGCAGCCGCGCGAGGTAGGGGAAGACGTCTGGGATCTCCGATGCCGGGAGCAGGCTCAGCTTGGCGCGGAGCTTGGTGCGCACGGAGAGCTCGGCTTCGCCGTCCTCGACCCCGACCCAACCCCGGAGCATCTGGATGAACGGACCGTAGAGCAGCCTCGTGCCGTAGGAGAAGCAGCGCCCCTCGAGCCAGGTCACCCTGTCGCCCGCGCGCTCGCGAAGCTCGGCCAGCAAGCGGGTCTTGCCGATGCCGGCGTCGCCGAGCAGGAAGAGGATCTGGCCCCGCCCGGCCACCAGCTCGTCGGCGATCCCCTGGAGGCGCGCGACTTCGGAGTCCCGCCCGACGATCGGCGTGAGCGCTGTCTCCGAGTCTGCGGTCTGGACACCGAGAAGCTTCCAGGCCGGTACGGGCTGAACGCGTCCCTTGACGGTGACCTCGCCGAGAGGCTCGAGAAGAAAGCGGTTGACGAGGCTCGTCGCCGTAGCCTGGCCGACGGCGATGGTGCCTGGAGCGGCCACGCCTTGCAGGCGTGCGGCGACATTGTTCGTATCGCCGAGCGACACCGCCTGGGGATCTGCGGCTCCGACGAGACCGACGGCAGTGGCGCCGGTGTTGATGCCGACCCGGACGTTGAAATCCGAGATCCGCCAGGCCGCCTCGACCTCCCGTGCGTACTCGCCGAGCTCCGCCACGATGCGAAGCGCCGCTCGGGCCGCCCGCTCCGGATCGTCCTCATGAGCCACCGGGACCCCGAAGAAGGCCGCGATCCCGTCGCCCATGAACGCGCTGACCGTTCCGCCGTACTGTTCCACTGCTCTCGTCATGCGGTTGACGCATTCGCCGATCAGGACCTTCACCTCGTCGGGGGGAAGGCGCTCCCCGAGGCTCGTCGACCCGACCACGTCGGCAAAGAGCGCAGTCACCGGGCGCAATTCGTCGCCCTCGTGCCCAGGCGGCGGTTCTTCGCGAGAGCGCTCGACCGACGGCGTCAGCGACGGCGTCAGCGGCGGGGTCGGGGACTCGGGTCGGGGGCTCGGCGGCGGGGTGTCCGCCTGTGGCTCGGCGATCTCCGACGTTCCGGGTGCCGTGGCGGGTGCCGTAGGGGTGAGCGGTGCCATCATCGTGTGCTGCTCACCAGGAGCAATCTCGACCTCGATCGAGGCCGTTCCCACGTTGACGACATCTCCGTGGCCGAGCCGTGTCGTCGCCGTGATCCGCTCGCCGTTCACCCAGGTGCCGTTCATCGAGCCGAGATCCTGGATCTCGATCGCTCCTGCAGCGGGCCGGACTGCGGCATGGCGCCGGGACACGAGCGGATCGTCGATCGTGATATCCGCATCCACTCGCCCGACGATCAGCTCGGACTCGACTGCGACGCGCTGTCCGGCGAGAGGACCGTCCTTCAGGAGCAGGGAAGGCACGGTCCTCAGTGTACTTCGCGTCGAGAAGCCGCTTGTGGCCAGGAATGGTGAATAGCAGGCAGCCTCGCGGGCTTCAGGAACGGCCGAGGGCTACGTCGGCCTGCTGCTTCAGGTCGTCCACGATGCCGGGGTCGCGAAGAGTCGTGGTGTCTCCCAGATCCTGTCCTTCGGCGATGTTCTTGAGCAGGCGACGCATGATCTTCCCGGAGCGCGTCTTCGGCAGGTCGTCGCCGAAGAGGACGGCAGCGGGCCTTGCGATCTTGCCGATACGCTCGGCGACGAAGTCGCGAAGCTCGCTCGCGAGCTCGTCGGAGGCGGTCTGGCCGTGCTTGAGCAGGACGAAGCACACGATCTGCTGGCCCTTGACGGGATCGAACGCGCCGGTGGCGGCGGCCTCAGCGACAGCGGGATGCTCGACGAGCGTCGACTCGATCTCGGTCGTCGAGAGACGGTGCCCGGCGACGTTGATGACGTCGTCGATTCGCCCCATCAGCCAGAAGAAGCCGTCCTCGTCCTGCCGGGCGCTGTCACCCGTGAAGTACACGGACGGCCCGTACTTCGAGAAGTACGTCTCGGAGTAGCGCTCGTCGTCCTGCCAGAGCGTTCGGAGCATCCCGGGCCAGGGCTGCGTGACGACGAGGTAGCCAGGGGTATTGCGCGGCACCTCTTGCCCTTCGTCGTTCACGATCCGCGCGGCGATGCCGGGGAAGGGCACGGTTGCCGAGCCCGGCTTCGTTGCGGTCACGCCGGGCAGCGGGCTGATGAGAATCCCCCCGGTCTCCGTCTGCCACCAGGTGTCGACGATCGGGCAGCGCTCCTTGCCGATCATCCTTCGGTACCAGAGCCAGGCCTCCGGGTTGATCGGCTCGCCGACGGTACCGAGGACGCGCAGCGACGAGAGGTCGTGGCCGTCGAGATAGCCGTCTCCCACCTTCACGAACGATCGGATCAGCGTCGGGGCGGTGTAGAACGACGTCACGCCGTAGCGCTCGATGATCTCCCAGCAGCGGTCCCAGTCGGGGTAGGCGGGGTCCCCTTCGTACAGAACGCTCGTGGTGCCGTTGTTGAGCGGGCCGTAGACGATGTACGAGTGCCCGGTGACCCAGCCGATATCGGCCGAGCACCACCAGACCGACTCGTCGTGGATATCGAAGATCCACTTGTGCGTGACCGAGACGTGGAGCAGGTAGCCGCCTGTGGAGTGCTGCGGCGCCTTCGGCTTCGCCGTCGTCCCGGATGTGTGGAGGAGGAACAGCGTGTCTTCCGCTCCCATCCGCGCCGGCTCGAGCTCCTCTTCGCGACCTTCGACGAGGTCGTCCCACCAGATGTCACGCTGGTCGTCCCAGGCGACCGCGCCGCCGGTTCGCCGTGCGACGACGACACGCTCGAGGCTCGGTACGCTGGCTACGGCTCCGTCGGCGTTTGCCTTCAGCGGCACCCTGCCTCCCTTGCGCCAGCCCTCGTCCTGCGTGATCAGCACCTTCGCGTCCACGCTCGCGAGGCGCTCGGCAAGCGACTCCGAGGAGAAGCCGCCGAAGACGACGACGTGCGGCGCGCCGATGCGGGCGCACGCGAGCATCGCGATCGGCAGCTCCGGCACCATGCCCATGTAGAGGCCGACGCGGTCGCCCCGCTCGACGCCGATGCTCTTCAGCCCGTTCGCCAGCTTGCACACTTCGCGCTTGAGGTCTGCGAACGTCAGGTCTCGCGTCTCTCCGACGGGCTCGCCGACCCAGTGGTACGCGATCCTGTCGCCCCGGCCAAGCTCGATCTGCTTGTCCAGGCATTCCCAGGATGCGTTCAACACGCCGTCGGCGAACCACTGCACGTGGGGCGGGTCCCACTCCATCCCCTTCGAGGGCTTCTCGAACCAGCTGATGAATTCGCGCGCGAGGCCACTCCAGAACCCGTCGGTGTCGGCCGCAGCCTCCCGGTACGGCGTCTCGTCGCGAATCAGGGCCGTCCGGCGGAACTCTTCGGAGGGGGGAAAGCTCTGGGCCATGCGACGATCCTTTCGTCCGGAAGCGCGGCTGAGTCTAGTAGAGCACTCGTTCGGGGGCTACGAGTTCACTCGGATTGGTGAGTGCCGGAGAGGTGCCGCACAGGAATATCACGTGTGAGGCCTCCCCCTGGGCGGCCGCACACGATGAGAGAGGGGCGACCGATGGATCCGATCAACGTCGACAAGCTCGAAACGGTCGAGCTCGCGTCGAGCACGTCGAACGACGCCGAATGGGTCGGTGGCTACTTCGCCTACGGCGGTTCAGGTGCCGACAAGTCCGCGACGGTCTACTTCGCCGTCCCGCCTGGCAAGCGGCTCGGGCGCCACACCGACACCACGGAGGAGACGCAGTTCATCCTCGGTGGCAGCGGCGACCTCCTTCGCGATGAAGGTGCCACGCCGATCAGGGCCGGAGACGTCTTCGTGCTGCCGGAGGGAACGGCTCACGATCTCGAGAACACCGGTTCCGAGGATCTCCGCGTGATCGCGTTCTTCTCGTCCCCTCAGGTCGAGCAGCACTGGACGCAGGAGGTGTGGGAGCCCGGCGACCTCGCGGTCACGGGGACACCGAACCGCTGAGGCGCTCCTTCAGACCGGCAGACCGGACGACGACTGCCGGTCGTCGTCTCAATGCTCGGGAACCATGAGTCGCTCGAGCGCGCCGCGCAGGGAAGGCGGGATCGGCACCGGCTGCATGGTCGCCCGATCGACGAACACGTGGACGAAGTGCCCGGTTGCCGCCGGGATGTCGCTGCCCGATTTGAAGAGGCCGATCTCGTAGCGCACGGCCCGGTTTCGCAACTCGCCGACGCGCACACCGGCGTCGATCGTCTCGGGAAACCCGAGCGCGTCGTGAAAGCTGCACGCCGACTCCGCGCAGACCCCGATCACCGGGCTGGTCCTCGGATCGAGCCCGCCTTCCTCGACCAGATACCCGCTCAGCGCGCTGTCGAAGAAGGAGTAGTACTCGACGTTATTGACGTGCCCGTACACGTCGACGTCCTTCCAGCGCGTCGGGATGGCGACGAAGTAGCGGTATTCGCTGCGCCGCTCGGATGTCACGAGCTCACGACCTCGGCGAAGAGGTGGGCGAGCGTCGCCTCGGGATCGTCGCAAAGGCCTGTGTGAACCTGTGATGGCTGGATGATCGTGCTCGAGGGGGACGCGAGCCAGCCAAAGCGCTCGGATGGTGCCAGGCTCGCAATCGGGCCCGCGTCCGGGGCGCCCTCGGCGATTCTGACCAGGGCCTCGAGATGCGACCGGACGGTGTCCGGAGACACGCCCGGGGCGAGCGCGGCCAACCTCGCTTCGTCGAGCCCCACCTTGGCTCCGAGATAGTCGAGCGGCCGGCAGAAGAGGACAACGCCCGCGTTGAAGCGCTCGCCCCGCTCGACGTGCGGCACGACGCGCACGATCGTGTACGAGAACGGGCTACGCCGCTGTCCGGGCATGCTCCGCCTCCTCCAAGAAGCTCCGCGGCGCGGCGAGGCGCGTCTCGAGGTACTCGACGTAGTCGCTGGCCGGGGACGCCACCAGCCAGGCTTCCGGAACGAGCCGGAGAATCGCTTCGAGCATCTCTCGGCTCACCTCCGGCGCAAGGCGCTCGTCGGCCTCGAGGATCGAGCCGGCGCACGGCAAGAGGACGTGGTCGGCGATCTGCGGGAACGGCCGGCGGGCGTGGTCGTCCGGCTCGAGTCCGCCATGCTGGAAGTAGATCGCCGCACCGTGGTCGAAGAGCCAGAGCCGCTCGTGCCAGATGAGGAGGTTCGGGTTCTGCGCTGTGCGGTCGACGTTCGTCAGCAGTGCGTCGAACCACACGACGTCGGCAGCGAGGTCAGGGTCAGGCGGGTCGTCCGCTGCGGGCGAGTACGGCAAGGCTCCTGGCAGGAAGTCGACTCCGAGGTTCGTGCCGGTACTCGCCATGATCAGATCCTGAATCTCTGGATCCGGCTCGGCGGAGCCGAGCGCCGGATCGATCTCGACCGTGGTGAGCTCGGGCACAGGGAGCCCGAGCGCCCGGCCGAGCTCGCCGCCGACCACCTCGGCGACCAGCGCGAGCGGGCCCTGGCCGGCGCCACGGAACTTCACCACGTACAGCCCGTCGTCGTCGGCCTCGACCAGTCCGGGCAGCGAGCCTCCCTCCCGCAGGGGTGCAACGTAGCGTGTTGCGGTCACGTTGCGAAGAGCGCTGGCGATGGCCACGGAGATACCGTATCGCCCGCCGCTTTCCGAAGAACTGATTCAGAGCTCGACGGGCACGGTGCTATCTTGGATCACCCATGGGACAGCTTCCAGGCTCGCTTGGTGAGCGCTTGGGTACGCCTCTGCCCTCGGCGCGGCGCGCATACGAGACGATCGCCTACGAGCTGCGCGTCCTGATCATGAGCGGCCGCTTCGCACCCGGCGAGCGGCTCCCGTCCGAGCGGCAGCTGGCGACACATTTCGGCGTCAGCCGGCCAACGATTCGCGAAGCCCTCGGTGCGCTCGAGTCGAAGGGGCTGGTGCACACGCGCGTCGGAAGCGGAACCTTCGTGAACGATCGGGACGGCCTCCAGGGCGACGGGGAGCTCGCGGGCGACGCCAGTCCTGCTGAGGTGATGGAGACGCGGCTCCTGATCGAGGTCGGCGTCGCCCGGGCGGCCGCACGGCGGGCGGTACTCGATCCCAGCGGGCTGGAGCTCGTGCGAGCGAGCGTGGAGGCGCTCGAGCGTGCGGCCGAGCCCGCGGTGTTTCCGGACGAGCTCGACGCCGCTTTTCACCGGTCGCTCGTCGCGCTGACGGGGAACGACTACCTCGCCGGCTTGCTCGAGCCGATCTGGGATGCGATGAGCGAGGGCCTGTTCGTCACCATGCACAACATGAGCTGGACTGCGGCCGATTCGGCGCGAATCGCGACCGAGCACCGCGCGATCTTCGAGTCCGTCCGTGTCGGCGACGGGGAGCTCGCTGCTTTCGCGATGGAACGCCATCTCCGCGCAGCCATGGCAAAGATGTTCAGCGACGACGCCGAGGATGCGCCGCCGCCGCGGTACTTCGCCTGACGACGATGTTCACGGTCACCGACGGGATCATGCTTCCGACGGCCGTCACGGGGTCGTGGCCGCGGCCACCGTGGTTCCTGGGTGGCCTGAGTGGGCGAACCGTGTCCGATGCACTCGTCGATCTCGCGTACCGCGAACCCTTCGGCGATGCGATCGCAACGGTCATCTCGGATCAGGAGCGGGCCGGCCTCGACATCCTGACCAACGGCGACTACCACCTCGATGTCGATCTGGCAGGTCAATCCTGGGTCCTGTACCCGGTCGAGCGCTTCGCCGGGCTCTCCCGCGAGCGGTCGGCAGCGGCGAGCGACGAGTGGATCTACCCGCCGGGAACGCTGCTTGCCGAGGTGTTCGGCGGCTGGCGGCTGCCGAAGGTCGTCGGCCCGGTCGGCGCCGGTCGCCCGCTCGAGTTCGACAAGCTCTGGCGTATCGCGCAGTCGCGTACCGATCGTCCGGTGAAGTTCGGGACGGTGTCGACCCAGCTTGTCGCGAGCATGCTCGACCTCGACACGGACGCGTACGCGGTCAACAAGCGCGACCTGATGTGGGACATGGCCACGGTGATGAACCAGGAGCTTCGCCAGCTCGCCCAGGCCGGCTGCAAGGTGATCCAGATCGAGGAGCCGCTGATGCACTTCGTCGCCTCCTCGTCGAGCGATCCGAAGTACATGGATTTCCTGATCGAGTGCTTCAACCACGAGATCGAAGGCCTCGACGGGGTCGAGGTCTGGGTTCACACCTGCTGGGGCAACGCCAACATGCAGCGGGTCCTCCAGAAGACCTCGTATGCGGAGGCGATCGAGATCTTCCTCGAGCGCGTGAACGGCGATGTCTGGACCGTCGAGATGAAGGACCGCGACTACGCCGACCTCGAGCTCTTCCGCCCCTACCGCGAGCGGATGCGGAAGAAGCTTGCCGTCGGCTTCGTGAGCCACCGGTCGCTCCAGGTGGAGAGGCCCGACGAGGTGGCCGAAGACATCCGGTACGCGCTGAACTACGTCGACCCGGAGAGTCTCATCGTCTCCTCCGACTGCGGCTTCGGTCGAGGAGGCCCGAACCGCCTCGTCGCCTTCTACAAGGCGACTGCGCTCGCGCAGGGCGCGAACATCGTGCGTCGCGAGCTCGGCTTCGACGAGCGCCCTGTCCGTGCCGCCGACCCCCGAACCCAGGTCGATGCACCACGCTTTCCGGCGCCGCCGAGCTCTTGACGTTGATCGGACCCGCCGCGTGAAACGTGGGCGTAGAAGCCGGGCAACGTTTCTATACCAATTTCGCTCTACCACTGAAGGAGCTGCACGATGCATGCCTGCAGCTTCCCGTTCACGTCCGAGTCGGTAACCGAAGGGCATCCCGACAAGATCGCCGATCAGATCTCCGACACGGTGCTGGACGCGATCCTCGCCGGCGACCCGCTCGGACGGGTTGCCTGCGAGACGCTCGTGACGACGGGGCTCGTCGTCGTCGCAGGCGAGATCACGACCACGATGTACGTCGACATCCCGCGGCTCGTTCGCGAGAAGATTCGTGAGATCGGCTACGACCGGGCGAAGTTCGGGTTCGACTGCGATACGTGCGGCATCATCGTCTCGATCGACGGCCAGTCGCCCGACATCGCCCAGGGAGTGGACGAGGCGTACGAGACTCGCCACCTTCCGGGCGACGAGGATCCGCTCGACCTGGTCGGGGCAGGTGACCAGGGGATGATGTTCGGGTTCGCCTGCACGGAGACTCCGGAGCTGATGCCTCTGCCGATCCAGCTGGCGCACACCGTCTGCCGACGGCTGGCCGAGGTACGCAAGGCGCAGGTGCTCCCCTATCTCCGTCCTGACGGGAAGGCTCAGGTGACGATCCGCTACGAGGTCGGCGACGACGGCGTTCCCCGCCCGGTCGAGATCGAGCGCGTCGTGCTCTCGACGCAGCACGTCGACGGCCTCGACATCGAGTCCATGGTCAAGCCGGACGTGATCGAGCACGTGCTCCACCCGATCCTGCCGAAGCACCTGTACGACGAGGCTCGCCTCGAGGAGAAGGGCTTCGTGCTCGTCAATCCGACCGGACGGTTCGTCACGGGCGGCCCGATGGGCGATACGGGCGTCACGGGCCGGAAGATCATCGTGGACACCTACGGTGGAATGGCGCGCCACGGCGGCGGGGCCTTCTCCGGGAAGGATCCGACGAAGGTCGACCGGTCGGCGGCGTACGCGGCGAGACACGTCGCGAAGAACGTCGTCGCAGCCGGGCTCGCGGAGCGGTGCGAACTGCAGGTTGCGTACGCGATCGGAGTCGCGCAGCCGGTGTCGATCGAGCTCGACTGCTTCGGTACCGAAGCGGTTCCGGTGTCCAGGATCGAGGAGCTCGTCCGCGAGCATTTCGATCTGCGTCCAGGGGCGATCCTCCGCGACCTCGACCTGCAGGCGGCCGATCTACGCGAAGACCGCCCGTTACGGACACTTCGGTCGGGACGACCACGACTTCACGTGGGAGCGAACCGACAAGGCGGACGCGTTGCGTGAAGCCGCAGGCCTCGTCGCTGCAGACGGCCTGATCCGATGGCGCTCACCTCTGTCGGCTCGGTTGCGTTCGACTCGGTCGAGACGCCGTTCGGGAGTCGCGAGCGGATGCTCGGCGGATCGGCGACGCACTTCTCCCTGGCCGCGAGCTTCTTCACCGACGTCCGAGTCGTCGGCGTCGTCGGCGACGACTTCGGCGAGGCCGAGCTCGCGGTCTTCGCGGAGCGCGGAATCGACGCCTCGGACATCAAGCAGGTGCCGGGCGGCGCGACGTTCTTCTGGCGCGGTCGCTACGACTTCGACCTGAACACCGCGCACACCCTGGAGACGCAGTTGAACGTCTTCGGAGCGTTCGAGCCGCACCTTTCCAGCGAATCCGCCGGCGCATCGACCCTCTTCCTCGGCAATATCCAGCCCGACCTCCAGCGCGCCGTCCGTCAGCAGTGTCGCGACGCGTCGTTCGTGGCGCTCGACTCGATGAACCTCTGGATCGAGACGGCGCGCGACTCGCTCGTCGCCACGATCTCGTCGGTCGACTGCGTTCTCCTGAACGACGCGGAGGCGCGCATGCTCGCGGGCGAGTCGAGCGTCGTTCGCGCGGCCCGAGCCATCCGCTCCTGGGGCCCGTCGACGGTCGTCGTGAAGCAGGGCGAGTACGGCGCCTCGCTCTTCACCGACGCCGGATTCTTCTCGCTTCCCGGCTATCCAGTCGAGCAGGTGCTCGACCCGACGGGTGCGGGGGATTCGTTCGCGGGCGGCTTCGTCGGCGTCCTCGACGCGCACGCCGGCGAGCCGATGACTGACGACCTCGTGCGACGTGCCATGGTCTACGGATCGGTGCTCGCATCCTTCAACGTCGAGGCCTTCGGAACGGAGCGCGTGCAGCGCCTGACACACGACGAGATCGATCAGCGCTTCGGCGAGTTCAAGCAGATGACCCACTTCGAGGCGATCGCGCTTCCCGCGCGCGTCGCGTGACCACACGACTGCGAGGAGCAGACGCATGACATCGAGCGCATCGCTCACGACGACTGACTTCAGGGTTGCCGACCTCTCTCTGGCGGGCTTCGGCCGCAAGGAGATCCAGCTGGCCGAGCACGAGATGCCGGGGCTGATGGCGACCCGGCGCGAGTTCGCGGCGGAGCAACCGCTGCGAGGCGCGCGGATCACAGGCTCGCTTCACATGACGATCCAGACGGCGGTGCTGATCGAGACGCTCGTTGCGCTCGGAGCGGATGTCCGGTGGGCGTCGTGCAACATCTTCTCGACGCAGGATCACGCGGCTGCCGCGATCGCGGTGGGCCCTGACGGGACGGCCGACGAGCCCCGCGGGATCCCGGTGTTCGCCTGGAAGGGCGAGACGCTCGAGGAGTACTGGTGGTGCACCGAGCAAGCGCTGACCTGGCCGGAGGGCGGGCCGAACATGATCCTCGACGACGGCGGCGACGCGACGCTGCTCGTCCACAAGGGCGTCGAGTTCGAGCGTGCCGGCGCAGTGCCCGATCCCGCCTCGGCGGACTCGGAGGAGTTTCGGATCATCCTCGAGCTGCTCGTGCGCTCTCTTGCCGAGGACCCGCAGCGGTGGACGCGGCTCGCCGAGGGCATCAAGGGCGTGACCGAGGAGACGACGACGGGGGTTCATCGCCTCTACCAGTTCGCGGAGACCGGCGACCTGCTCTTCCCCGCGATCAACGTGAACGACTCGGTGACGAAGTCGAAGTTCGACAATCTCTACGGCTGCCGGCACTCGCTGATCGACGGAATCAACCGCGCAACCGACGTGATGATCGGAGGGAAGGTCGCCGTCGTCTGCGGGTTCGGCGACGTCGGGAAAGGCTGCGCCGAGTCCCTCGCCGGGCAGGGCGCTCGTGTCATCGTGACGGAGATCGACCCGATCTGCGCGCTGCAGGCCGCGATGCACGGCTATCAGGTGGCCAGGCTCGACGACGTCGTCGAGACCGCGGACATCTTCATCACCGCGACCGGAAACAAGGACATCATCACCGCCGACGACATGGCGCGGATGAAGCACCAGGCAATCGTCGGCAACATCGGCCACTTCGACAACGAGATCGACATGGCCGGGCTCGAGAAGACGTCCGGGGTGCAGCGCATCACGGTGAAGCCGCAGGTCGACGAGTGGGTCTTTCCGGACGGCCACTCCGTGATCGTTCTCTCCGAGGGCCGGCTTCTCAACCTCGGCAACGCGACGGGCCATCCGAGCTTCGTGATGTCGAACTCCTTCACGAACCAGGTGATCGCCCAGATGGAGCTCTTCGGCAAGAACGACGACTACGAGCGGAAGGTCTACGTGCTGCCCAAGCACCTGGACGAGAAGGTCGCCCGTCTCCACCTCGACGCGCTCGGAGTCAGGCTCACCGAGCTGACGCCCGACCAGGCCGCCTACCTCGGCGTCCCGACCGAGGGCCCCTACAAGCCGGATCACTACCGCTACTAACCGCGACCGAGCCGTGTCCGCGCCAGCGAAGAGTCGTACTTCCGAGGCCTATGCCAGGCTCCAGCGGCTGCTTGCCGAAGAGCGCTGCGTGATCCTCGACGGCGCGGTCGCGACCGAGCTTCAGCGGACACACGCCCTCCACGGAGACCATCGGCCGCCGGACAACGGCCTCTGGGGAACGTGGGCGCTCTACAAGGCTCCGGACGCCGTGCTGGACGTGCACCGGCGATACGTGGACGTCGGCTGCGACGTCATCTCGACGGACACGTGGTCGATCCTCAGCGCCCCGGAGATCGAGATGCGCGCCAGCCCAGGGCTCGGCCGAGGTGACGCACTGGATGGACGTCGCACGCCTCGGCATCCGGCTCGCGCGGGAGGCGGTACGGGAGGGCGATCGGGAAGGCCGATGCGCTGTGGCGTTCGCGATCTCCGAAGAGGTCAACTCGGCCGGCAGGCGGGGAACGCTCGATCTCCTCAGTCGGGTGTTCGAGGATCAGCCGCCCGATCTGATCCTGCTCGAGACGCTGACCCTGATTCGCGACCCTCTGACGTTCGAGACGATCGAGGGTCTGCTCGAGACCGGGCTTCCCGTGTGGGTGAGCTTCCGTCGCTGCCGTCACGGCGTCTGCGGCGTCTACGGGCAGCACTGGGGCCCGCCGGAGGGTGACCTCTTCGGCCGCGCGGCCCGCCGCTTCGAGGAGATGGGCGTCGGCGCGCTTCTCATCAACTGCCTGCCGGTCGACCACGTTCCGGGGATCTTGCCCTGGCTCCGCGACTTCACCGACATGCCGCTCGGCGTGTACCCGAACCTCGGGTATCTCGCCAGTCATAGCTGGCGCTTCGACGAACGGATCGGCCCGGAGGAGTACGCGGCTCTCGCTCTCGAGTGGCGAGAGGAGGGCGCTCAGATCATCGGAGGCTGCTGTGGCACGACGCCCGATCACATCGCGAGCGCGCGAGCGGCGCTCGCAGGACACGAAGCCGGGACGTCGGCGCGCGCAGGAGAACGGGCGCGACCGTGCCTCGAATCTGGCGGGCGTCGTCCCCGAGAGCCCACCGAGCCCATGGCTCGACGAGCAGGGGAGGGCGCTGTTCCCTCTGCCGTTCCCGGAGCTCATGGTCGACCCGGGCGTCTTCGTCCCAACTCAGGGGAGCTATCTCCTCTGGAAGCATCTCTTCCGCACCGGTATCGGAGCCGGGCAGACGTGCCTCGACGTCGGCTGCGGCTGCGGCATCCTCTCTGTCCAGCTCGGGCTGAACGGCGCGTCCCGCGTCCACGCGATCGACATCGACCGCAATGCCGTCGCCAACACGCTGGCAAACGGTTTCCGAAACGGTGTCGCCGACAGGATGACCGGCGAGGACGTCGACCTGTACCAGTGGGAGCCGACCGAGCGGTTCGAGCTGATCGCCGCGAGCCTCTATCAGATGCCCGTCGACCCCTACGAGGAGCCGACGGGTCATCGGCCTCTCGACTACTGGGGGCGCAGTCTCCTCGACCACTTCGTCGCGCTGCTCCCCCGCCTGCTCGCGGATGAGGGGCGGGCGTTCGTCATGCAGCTCTCGATCGTCGGCCAGCAGCGCACCGCGGAGCTGCTCGAGAAGGCAGGCCTTCAGGCGAGTGTCGTCGACTTCGCGTTCTTTCCGTTCGGCCCGATCTTCGAGGCCAACAAGGAGCAGATCGTCCGCGTCGAGCAGCTCTCCGACGCGTTTCATCTGACCCCGGGCGGCGACGACGACGTCATGGTCGCCTACCTGCTCGAGGTCACGCGGGCTCAACCAAGCTAAGAACTCGTTCCAAAGAAGCCTTAAGCGCCGGAACGCGCTGTGCGGGCACGCTGCGGCGTCCTCGGTTGCCCAATACGTCTCGTATTGAGGCTCCCTACGTCCTTGTATTGCACCCACCCATCACGCCCCGGCGACGAAGCGTCATTCTGAAACGCGTTCTAACTGCCGGTCGGGCGATACTGCCGAGCGTGAGCTCCGACGCGCTTCGGAGAGATGTCCGCATCCTCGGTCGGCTGCTCGGGCAGGTCATCGTCGAGCAGGAGGGCGAGGAGTTGCTGGCGGCGGTCGAGCGGATCCGCCTTCGCGCGCGAGATGCGCGGCAGGAAGTCGCGAGCGAGACGGACGTCGTCGCCGAAGTACGGCGCCTTCCCCCGGCGCGCCAGACGAGCGTCCTCCGGGCGTTCTCCGTCTACTTCCAGCTGGCCAACATCGCCGAGCAGCATCACCGGGCGCGCAGGCGGCGGAGCTACGGAAAGGAGGGTCGGGTCGCACGCGGAGTCGCTTCGTGCCGCCTTCGACCGTGTCTCGGACGCCGGCACAGACCCGGCGGCCGTTGCGAGCGCAGCCGGCGATGTCTCGCTCGAGCTCGTGCTCACGGCGCATCCCACGGAACCGACCCGGCGCGCGACGCTTGCCGCCCATCTGCGGCTCAGCGAGCTGCTCGGACGGCTCGAGGGAGGCGAGGACGTCGAGCGGGAGCTCGCCGAGGAGATCACGCTTCTCTGGCAGTCGGACGAGGTGCGGCCGGCTCGGCCGCGGGTGATCGACGAGATCCGTCAGCTGCTGTGGTTCTTCGAGCACAGCCTCATCGACGCGGCCGAGCAGGCGCTCGGCGAGGTTCGAGAGTGGCTCCCGAGCGCTCCGTGCCCGCTGCGGTTCGGAAGCTGGGTCGGGGGCGACGCCGACGGGAATCCCGCAACCGGCCCGGACACCATCGAGGAGGCGGTGGGGCGGTCGAGAACGCTCATCCTCACGCGGTATCGGGACGAGGTGAGGGAGCTGGCGCGTGCGCTGGCCGTCTCGTCGCGGCTCGTCGGTGTCTCCGAGGAGCTCGAGGCATCGCTTCGAGCCGACGAGGAGCAGCTCCCCGAGTACCTCTCCGAAATCGGCAGGCGCAACGCCGAGGAGCCGTATCGTCGAAAGCTCTCGTTCATCTGGCGCCGCCTCGTGAACATGATCGAGAGCCGTGACGAGGCTGGCTTCGCATCGGCAGCAGAGCTTGCGCGAGATCTCGAGGTTCTCGACCGCAGCCTCAGGCAGAACCGCGGCGAGCGCATCGCGGACGGTGGTCTCGCCCGTCTGCGTCGGCGTGTCGAGATCTTCGGCTTCCACCTCGCGCGCCTCGATATCCGCCTCCACGCACGCGACCTGGGCGATCCCGACGACCGGGTTCGGGCGATCGGGCGAGCGGTGGAGCAGGCGCGGTCTCGGTACGGCGGGGAGGCGCTCGGATCGATCATCGTGTCCGGAACGAGCAGCGTCTAGGACGTGGTCGCGGCCTTCGATCTCGTTTCGGGGCCGATCCGGGTCGTCCCGCTCTTCGAGACGATTCACGATCTGCGGGCTGCGCCCGGCGTGGTCGACGGGCCTGCTCGAGGATCCCCGCGTTGCCCCTGACGGCCGATTCGAGGTCATGGTCGGGTACTCGGACTCAGGCAAGGACGGTGGCTACCTGACGGCGCAATGGGAGATCTTCAGGGCGCAGGAGGAGCTGGCCGCCCTGGCCTCACGACGTGGCGTCGAGCTGACGATCTTCCACGGGCGCGGCGGGAGCGCCGGGCGCGGAGGCGGACCGACCCACGCCGCGATCCTCGCTCAGCCAACGAGCCACCCGCCCGGTCACCTGCGTATCACGGAGCAGGGTGAGACGATCTCGTTCAAGTACGGCCTTCCGGACCTGGCTGAGCGGAATCTCGAGGCTGCGCTCGCCGCCACGCTTCTCTCGGCGTTTCCCGGGGTCTCAGCCGTTCCCGAATCGCCCGCCGCCCGCGAGGTGCTGGATCGGCTGTCAGGCGAGGCGTATCGGTCGTTCCGGGCGCTCGTCGAGGATCCAGGCTTCGTGCCGTTCTTCCGGCAGTTCACTCCGGTCGACGAGCTGGCGCTCCTCGAGATCGGCTCGCGCCCGGCGCGGCGCCCCGACGATGCCGACTATCTCGGGTCGCTTCGAGCGATCCCCTGGGTCTTCGCGTGGACACAGAATCGCTGCCTCCTGCCGGCGTGGTACGGCTGCGGCGCCGCGTTCGCACTCGCAGACGTGGAGGACCTTCGGGGCCTCTACGCGGAATGGCCGTTCTTCCACACGCTGGTCGAGAACCTCGAGATGACCCTCGCCAAGTCGAGCCTGTCGATTGCCCGTGGGTATCTCGAGCTCGTCGACGACGTGCGGCTCTTCGACGTCATCGTGGAGGAGCACGAGCGAACGGTCGCCGCCGTGCTGGAGATCGTCGAGGCCGGCGAGCTCCTCGATCGGCAACCGGTCGTCCAGCGCTCGATCCGTCTGCGGAATCCGTATGTCGATCCGATGAGCGCGATCCAGGTCGAGCTGCTCCGCCGCTGGCGTGAGACGGGCGACGAGAACGTGAAGCGACCGCTGCTCCGCTCGATCGCGGGGATCGCCTCGGCGCTCCGGAACACCGGCTAGCCGCAGGTCAGTAGCGGCCGATCTCGCGCAGACGATCGTCCGAGATCCCGAAGTGATGCGCGAGCTCGTGCAGCACGACGTGACGGATTTCTGCCCGTAGACGCTCAGGATCCCGCCCCGCCACGCGCTCGATCGGCCGGCGGTAGAGCGTGATCCGGTCGGGAAGCGCAAAGACGTAGCCCGACGTCCGCCGGGTGAGCGGGACGCCCTGATAGAGGCCGAGGAGATTCGGACGCCCGGGATACTCGTCCGCGACGTCGATGTCGACGTTGTCGATCCGCTCGGCGATGTCGGGAGGCAGCGACGCCAGCGCCTCGCGGACTGTCTCCTCGAAATCCTGCGGTTCCACCTGATCCACGGCAGGGTTCACCGTAGCTGCCGAGGGACCTGCGACCCGACGTGCCACGTATTCATCGCGTACCCACCCTCCAGGAAGGGAAGTCGTGATGAGGTCTCTGGCCGTACTGTTCGTGGCGGCGGCGGCTGCCCTCGGCGCCGTATCGCCGGCGCTCGGCGACGGGCTCCCCGTCGGCAACCTGGATGCGGGCCCGGGAGGAGTCGAAGCGTCGAGCGGTCTGACCCGGTACGCCGCGCTGCGGGCCGGACGGGGCACGCTCGTCATCCGCGTTGGGCGGAACGGAGGCCTCGTCGAGAGCGTCGCGGTTCCTGGCGGGCGCGTACGTCGTCCCCGTCGTCGCACTGGACGGCTCTGCGAGCGGGCTGTCGACGGACGAGTCGACCCTGGTGCTCATTCGCCCGCGCCTCGCCTTTCCACGCGCCCAGACCTCGTTCGTGGTCATCGACGCCACGAGGCTCCAGGTGCGCGAACGGGTGACGCTCCGGGGCGACTTCAGCTTCGACGCGCTTTCGCCGGACGGGAGGTCGGCGTATCTCGTCCAGTACGTCGCGGCCGATGATCCCACCCAATATGTCGTCCGCCGCTATGACATTCCGGCTGGGAGGCTCGTTCCCGGCGCCGTCGTCGATCCGAGCGAGCGAACGGTGACGATGCGCGGTCTTCCGATCACGCGCGTGTCGAGTGCCGACGGCGGCTGGGCGTACACGCTCTACGACGGCCTGGGGGCGGAGCCGTTCGTCCACGCGCTCGACACGGTGGGACGGAAGGCAGTGTGCATCGATCTGACGGGGCTCTCGGGCAGGGCCGACCTCTACGACTTCCGGCTCATCCTGAGCGGGGACGGGAAGACGCTTGCCGTCAGCGATTCCCGCGGGGTCGTGTCGGTGATCGACACGCAGACGTTCGAGGTCTCGGCGCCGAGCGCTGCGCCTCCGCCTGCCGTGCCGCTCGCGCAGCCCGCGCCGCCTTCACGCCCAGCGGCCGGGACGGGGGTCGGCTGGGCCCTGCCGATCGGCGGAGCCATCGCGGCGATTGCGGCGGTCGCGGTCCTCGCCGCGTTCACAGTTCGCCGGCGCCGCAGGGTGGTCACAGGTAGCGCCTAGCGCCGCTGCTAGGCTCGAGCCGGCGATGGCGACCGAGCCGGAGTACCTCAAGCCGCCTGCGGACGGTGCCACGAGCCGCCATCCCGCGACCTTCTTCGACGCGATCCTCGTCGTCTCGTTCGGAGGCCCAATGGGTATGGACGATGTGATGCCGTTCCTCGAGAACGTCACGCGGGGGCGGAACATCCCGCGCGAGCGGCTCGAGGAGGTCGGCCGCCACTACGAGCGGTTCGGAGGCGTCAGTCCGATCAACGAGCAGAACCGCGCGCTGATCGCGGCGCTCCGGGTGGAGCTCGACGCGCATGGAATCGACCTTCCGATCTACTTCGGGAACCGCAACTGGCACCCACTGCTCCCGGACACGATGCGCCAGATGGCGGACGACGGGATCGAGCGGGCGCTCGCATTCTTCACCTCGGCGTTCAGTTCGTACTCCGGCTGCAGGCAGTACCGCGAGAACCTGTACGTTGCGCAGGCAGCGGTCGGCCCGCGCGCGCCGGAGGTATTGAAGACGCGGATGTTCTGGAATCACCCGGGTTTCGTCGAGCCGAACGCCGAGCTTGTCTCCAGGGCCCTCGACGAGATTCCGGCCGGCAAGAGGGCCCGCACGCACCTGGCGTTCACAGCGCATTCGATTCCGGCGGCGATGGCTCGCCAGTGCCGCTACGAGGCGCAGCTGCGCGAAACGGCACGTCTCGTCGCGAACGCCGTCGGCGTAGCCGACTTCGAGGTCGTCTACCAGAGCCGGAGCGGCCCGCCCCGGGTTCCGTGGCTCGAGCCCGACATCTGCGATCACCTGCGGACGTTGAAGGAGCGAGGCGTCACCGACGTCGTCATAT
This sequence comes from uncultured Thermoleophilia bacterium, assembly GCA_963710975.1. Lineage (GTDB taxonomy): Bacteria > Actinomycetota > Thermoleophilia > Gaiellales > Gaiellaceae > JBBQXH01. The sequence continues at coordinate 192,573 of CAVQCG010000003.1, forward strand.
CGCCGGTCGGCTTCATCTCGGATCACGTCGAGGTGCTCTACGACCTCGACATCCAGGCGCGCGAGGTCGCCGACGAGCTCGGGCTGCGGATGGTTCGAGCGTCAACCGTCGGCACGCACCCCGCCTTCGTGGCCATGATCCGCGAGCTGATCGAGGAGAGGCTCTCGGCCGGCGTGCCGAAGCGTGCGATGGGTGAGCTCGGGCCGACGTATGACGTCTGCCCGACGAACTGCTGTCTCCCCGGGACAGGGCGGGCGAGCCCCTGGGTTTGACACCGCCATAGCTTTACCATGTATAGTCGCTTCACTTTGGAAAGTGGACTGCCTGCCACCCCCCGTTCGCCGAAGCCGGAGCCCGACTGGGATCTTGTGTTGAAGCGCAATCCGGTGGAGCGATTGAAGCGAGAGAAGGCGCCGCTGGGATCCCGGACGAGCGCCGGCGCTGATCGGGGCCGGGTACGTGCGCCCGGAACGCTCTCTCTTTGGTCTCCCGGCTTGGCCTTGCGTGATCGCAGCCGGGAAGGACCCCGTGACTCCGGCGGCGGTCGTCGCCCGCGGACGCTCGACGACCATGAAACCGTTGTCGCCCCGCTCAGCGCGATCGCGGCCGAGGCAATTCTGACGGAGCCGCCCGCTCTCGTCGTGATCGGCAACGTGGTGAGCCTTGCCGAGCGGCTCGTGCCCGCGGCCTATGAGCTACAGGGTGTCTTGTCGCCGGTCAGGTCGCGCAGGTAGGCGAGCGGGACGACTCCACAGCCGACGAACGCGGACCCGTAGGAGACGGTCACCCAGCGCCAGCCACCGGTCGCAGTCGGGACCTGCTGCACCACGAACTGCTGGCCCTGGATGGTGTCCTGGAACGCCGGCTTCGGAACCTCGTTCGCCCAGGCGAACGGCGGGATGTCGATCCCGAAGAGACGGACGCTCGTCACGCGAATGCCCTTGACCTCGATCTTCGGGCGGACGCTCCTCGGAATCGCGGCCAGGACGGCCAGCGTGATCGCCCGCTTCTGGCCCGCGGTGGGGTTCCTCCAGGCAAGCGCGGGTGTGGCGAGAAGCCCGCAGGTAAGCGCGAGGACGGTCAGGGTAACGAGGAACCGGGCTCTCATGACTCTCTCCCTCCGGGAAGGTGCAGCGGCGGGATCGAGCCTAGATGATCGACGCTCGAACGGGTGGCAGTCATGCCTCGCGCGGCTCCCAGCGGAAGCTGCGCAGGGCGAGAAGCGCACCGGCTACACCCCAAAGCGCGACCACGACGATCGCCGTCCACGAGGAGGCGAGTGTGTCGCCGTCGATGTAGACGGCGCGGATCAGCTCCAGCAGGTAGGTGAGCGGCAGCACGTTCGCAATCGCCTCCAGAAAGCCCGGCAAGGTGTTGACGGAGAAGAAGACGCCGGAGATGAAGACCATCGGGAGGTAGATCGCGTTGACGATTGCGGACGAGCCCTCGCTGCTCTTCACGAGGGCGGTGGTAGCCAGGCCGAGTGCCGAGAACGCCGCAGCTCCGAGCAGCAGCGCGAAAGCCAGGCTGCCTGGAGAAGCCGGGAACCCGGCGTCGAGCACGTAGCGGCCGATCAGCACCTGCAAGAACGCCTCGATCCCGATGACGACGAGGATCGAGACGATCACCGCTCCGAGGAAGCCGGCCGGAGGGAGAGGCGTGCCCCGGATGCGCTTCAGCACGCCCGATTCGCGCCTGATCACGAGATTGATCGCGAGTCCCGCATACGCCGTCGACACCACGCCGAAGCCGAGCATGCCGGCCACCAGGTACGGCGCGGCGCGGACGCCGTCGATCTCCTTGTCGCCGTACACGAGCCCGAGGATGAGGAGCAGGATGATCGGCAGGAGGAACGTGAAGAACGCCGACTCGCGGCTTCGCCAGAACAGCCGTTGCTGGTTCGCCAGCTCGTGCAGGAGGAGCCGCATCACGGATCCTCGCGGGTGAGCTCGAGGTAGACCTCCTCGAGTGTCGCCCGGTGCACCTCGAGGTCCGTCAGCTCGAGGCCCGAGCCGAGCGCCTCGGTCGTGAGCTCGTTCAAGACTCGGGTGGGCTCGTCCGTTCGGATCACGACGAGCTCGCCCGCGCGCCGGAACCGGATCTCGACCCGCCCGTCCGCCGAGAGGAGCTCGTGTGGAGCTCCCGTTGCGACGATCCGCCCATCTCGAAGGATCGCGAGGCGATCCGCGAGCTGCTGCGCCTCCTCCATGTAGTGCGTCGTCAGGAGCACCGTGGTGCCGAGATCGCGCAGATTGCGGATCGTGTCCCAGGCGCGATGACGAGCGGCCGGGTCGAAGCCGGTCGTCGGCTCGTCGAGGAAGAGAAGCTCTGGGCTACCGACGAGTGCGAGCGCCAGATCGAGCCGGCGAAGCTGGCCCCCGGAGAGCGTTCGCACCCGCGCATCTCGCCTGTCTTCGAGCTCGACCAGGCTGAGCACGTCGTCGGTCGGCCGCGGCTTCGGGTAGTACCCGGCGAAGAGGCTGACGATCTCGCGCACCGTGAGCCGCGGGTACACCGCCGAGGATTGGAGAACGATGCCGATGCGTGCACGGAAGTCGGCTCCCGCCTTCCAGGGATCCTGTCCGAGGACGGCCGTCGTGCCCGCCGTCCGCTCGCGGTACCCCTCGAGAATCTCGACGGTCGTCGTCTTGCCTGCGCCGTTCGGCCCGAGCAGCGCGAAGATCTCCCCCTCGGAGACGGCGAAGTCGAGCCCGTGCAGGACCTCCCGGGAGCCGTACGCTTTGACGAGGCCGGAGACCTCGATCGCGGCCGTCACGATCTACAGGCTGATCGCGACCGAAGCGGCGGGTGGGAACGCCGGCTCGGGCTCGCCAGTCAGGGCGGCCGCGATCCGGCTGCAGTCGGGCTGATGTCCGACCGCGATCACCGCTCGATCGCCGGCCGACACCTCACGCACTGCGCGTGTGAGCGAATCGGGCGTGGCGCCGGGGGCGAGCTCCTCCGTCACCGATACCTCCGCCCCGAGCTCGCGCGCGATCAGGTCGCCCGTCTCCCGGGCTCGGAGGAGCGGGCTCGTGATCACGACATCGGCCGCCACACCGTCGTCACGGAACCGTTCCGCAAGCCTTCGCGCCTGCTCCCGGCCGTTGGGCGTGAGCGGGCGTAGCTCGTCGGGATCGCCGGGCGCAGCCTCGGCATGGCGAACAAGGTACAGCCGCATCCTGGAATGAGGATAGCGACGGCGGTCCGTAGACTAGCTCCGTGACCGTCGCCCGGGACGCTGCCGACGTCCTCGTCATCGGTGCCGGCGCAGCGGGCGCCGTGGTCGCAAAGCGTCTCGCCGAGGCCGGTTTCGGAGTCGTCTGCCTCGAGCAGGGGCGCTGGTGGAGCGCCTCGGAGTTCCCGGACGAGCGCTCGCCGTGGGAGCTCGAGCTCGCCGGTCCCTGGAATCCGAACCCGAACGTTCGTGGACTTCCCGAGGACTATCCGTGCGAGGTTTCCGGCGCCGAGATCAGCCCGCTCATGTTCAACGCGGTTGGCGGCAGCACGATCCACTACACGGCGATCTGGACTCGCCTCGTTCCGTCCGACTTCCGGGTACGGACACTCGACGGCGTCGGCGACGACTGGCCGATCTCCTACGAGGATCTGCGGCCCTTCTACGAGCGGGTCGACATCGACATGGGCGTTTCCGGGCTCGGCGGCGATCCCGCCTACCCGCCCGGCTCGCCGCCGCCGCTCCCACCGCACCCGATCGGGGAGATGGGGCGGAAGGCCGCGGAGGGGATGAACCGGCTCGGCTGGCACTGGTGGCCGGGAACGAATGCGATCGCGTCACGCCCGCACGGTCGCCTGGCCCAATGCGAGCGGCGTGCGATGTGTCAGAGCGGGTGTCCGTCCGGCGCGAAGGCCTCGACCGACCTGACGCACTGGCCCGATGCGCTCCGACACGGAGCCCGGCTCGTCACGGGCGCTCGCGTGCGCGAGATCGTGCTCGACCGGCGTGGCCGGGCGCGCGGCGCGGTCTACGTGGACCGTGACGGGACAGAGCGTCTCCAGAAGGCCTCGATCGTGGTCCTCGCCGCGAACGGCGTGGGAACGCCGCGCATCCTCCTGCTTTCCCGATCGCCTCGGTTTCCCGACGGTCTGGCGAACTCGTCGGGCCTCGTCGGCAGGCGGCTGATGCTCCATCCGGCTGCCTCCGTTCTGGGTGCCTACGAGGATGGCCTCGACAGCTGGCTCGGCCCGGCAGGTCAGCCTGTGGGCTCGCTCCAGTTCTACGAGACCGACCCCACTCGGGGCTTCGTGCGCGGGGCGAAGTGGGATCTGATCCCTGGGTTCGGCCCGCAGCTACTCCTCTGGCGGCTTCCTCTCGCCGCGACATGGGGACCGTCGATTCACGAGAGCGTCCGGCGCCTGCTCGGACGGGCGTTCGACTGGTTCATCACGGTCGAGGATCTTCCCGAGGAGGAGAATGCGATCACGCTGGATCCGGAGCTGAAAGACGGCGACGGCATCCCGGCGCCGCGGATCTCCTACCGGCTCTCCGAGAACTCGCGGGCAGCGCTCGACTTCAACGTCGAGCGCGCAGTCGAAGCGCACGAAGCAGCCGGGGCCGTCGAGACCATCGTCTCGCGAATGCACGCCGACTGCGGCTGGCACCTGATGGGAACAGCACGGATCGGCGTTGACCCACTCACGTCGGTGTGCGACCCCTTCGGGCGGACCCATGACGTGCCGAACCTGTTCGTCGCCGACGGAAGCATCTTCGTGACGGCAGGGGCGATGAATCCGACGGCGACGATCTGCGCCTTCGCGCTGCGGCAGGCCGAGCACATCGTCGAGACGGCCCGGCTGCAGGTGCCGGCCGCATGAGGCCGGAGGCGCGGGCGACCCTTGCGGGCCTCGCCGACGTCCTCGTGCCTGCGGCAGATGGGATGCCGAGTGCCTCCGAGATCGGGGTGCACGAGCGCTGGGTGGATCGGGCGATCGCCGCTCGACCCGACCTGGCCGATCGGCTCGAGGCGGTCCTGGCAGTTGCGGCCGGGCGCGACCCCGAAGCCGAGGTCGCGCGGCTCCAGGCCGAGGAGGACGAGGAGTTCAGGATGCTGCTCCTCGTCGTCACCAGTGCGTACTACCTCAGCCCGAAGGTGAGGCGTCTGATCCGCTATCCGGGTCAGCGCGCGGTCGAGGTGTTCGCAGACCAGGCAGAGCACGACCTGCGCGACGGGATTCTCGACCCGGTGATCGCGCGCGGATCCGTCTGGCGGGCGCCACCAGAGCCGGCTCAGGCCGCCGGCGCCAGTGGCAGCGAGACGGCGAACGTCGCTCCCCCGCCCGGGTGTCGGCGAATAGTCGATCGTGCCTCCGTGCGCCTCGACGATCGCCTTGACGATCGGGAGCCCGAGACCGCTGCCGCCACTATCTCGGGAGCGGCCGGGATCCGCGCGATAGAACCGATCGAAGACGTGTCCGGCATGGGACGGTTCGATGCCCGGTCCGTGGTCTGCGACCGAGAGATGACACGCGTCGTCGGACGCGTCGAGCGTGACATCGCACGGAGTCGTCGGTGACGTGTGCGTGCGGACGTTCGCCATCAGGTTGCCGACGACCTGCCGGAGGCGATCCTCGTCGCCGATCACGCGGACGTCCCGCTCGACGGCAGCGAGGAGAGGTCGTTCGTGCTCGAGCGCCCGCTCGTCGTCGACAGCGTCGTCGACCAGCCTCGTCAGGTCGACCGGTTCGCTGCGGAGCGGGAGCCCCTCGTCGAGCCGAGCGAGGAGGAGGAGGTCCTCGATCAGGCTTCCCATCCGCGCGCTCTCGCTCCCGATGCGGCGCATTGCCCGGTTCAGCTCGTCCTCTTCCGCGAGGGCGCCGGCCCGGTACAGGTCGACGTAGCCGCGAAGCGTCGTCAACGGCGTGCGGAGCTCGTGCGAGGCGTCGGCGACGAACTGCCGCAGCTGTGCCTCGCTCCGCTCCTTGGCGGTCAGGGCCGCTCGCTGCTGGTCGAAGGCCTGCTGGATCCGATCCAGCATCGTGTTCAGCGCTTCGCCGAGACGGCCGACCTCGCTGCGGTCGTGCTGCTCGGGAACCCGTTGGGACATGTCCCCGGACGCGATCTGTCCCGCGGTGGTCGCCATCGCCTCGAGCGGTCGAAGTCCGCGACGAAGGAGCCACCAGCCGACGACGAGGAGCGCGACGAGGACGACCCCGCCGATGACGGCGATGTTGCGGACCAGCGCTGCGACGGCTCGATCGACCGCCTCGAGAGAGGCCGCGACAACGCGCACCGTGCCGTCGCGATCGGGCTCGACGAGCGCCCTGTACGAGAGCGATCCGTCGACCGCCGGCACCGTCACGATCTCCCCCGCCGACGGGTTCTGGATCAGGCTCGCCGGGACGTCGGGCAGCGGGTCCGGCGCGGACGCGAACCCGGACGGCTCGGCTGCCACCACCTCGCCGTTTCGGTCATAGACGACGAGGGCGATCTGCCTGCCGGACGCAGCGGACTCGACTTCGGGTGGCGGCCCACCTCCGCCGAACGGGGGCCCGATGAGCGACCCGCGCACGCCCTGCAGGCTGTCGTCGACCTGGCCGACGAGGTTCGCTTTCGTCGATCGGACGACCAGGAAACCCGACAGGGCCAGCCCGAGAGCGAGCAGCAGGGCCATCCAGAGAAGGAGCTTCGAGCGGAGCGACACGGCCTCATCCGCCGTCGGCGCGAATCGTGTAGCCGAAGCCCCGGACCGTCCGGATCAGCTTCGGCTCGACACGATCGATCTTCTTCCTCAGGTAGCTGATGTAGTTCTCGACCACCCCGCTGTCCCCGGCGAAGTCGTACTGCCAGACGTGGTCGAGGATCTGCTGCTTCGAGAGGACGAGCTCGGCATTCAGGAGGAGGTAGCGAAGAAGGCGGAACTCGGTCGGTGAGAGGCTGATCTCCTCCTTGCCGCGCCACACCTGGTGGCGTTCCTCGTCCAGCTCGAGGTCGAGGTATCGCAGCCGGCCGTCGTCCTCGCTGTCGTGGCGGGTGCGCCGGAGGAGCGCGCGGATCCGGAGGGTCAGCTCCTCGAGCGAGAAGGGCTTCGTCACGTAGTCGTCGCCTCCCTGGACGAACCCCTTGATGCGGTCGTCCTCCGCATCGCGTGCTGTCAGGAAGATGACGGGCACGAGATCGCCGTCGCGGCGAAGGCGCCGGCACACCTCGTAGCCGTCGAGGTCGGGAAGCATGACGTCGAGCACCACGAGGTCGGGAGAGAACGACGAGGCCACCCGGAGGGCGTCGCGCCCCGTTCTCGCCGTCCCGACCTGGAAGCCCGTGTAGCGCAGCGCGGTGGTCAAGAGCTCGATGATCGAGTCCTCGTCGTCGACGACGAGAATCCGCGCATCCGTTGTGGGATCGACGGCTGTCACAGTCTCAGTGAAGCGTGCCAGCCTGGGAGAATGCTGGGAAGAATGGAATCGGGCCGGATCGGAACGACTACCCGACCCGGCCCGAGTGACCCCGGTCTCTAGATGCTGCCGGACTGATCCTGTGACGACGTCCCGCTTTGCGGCCATGCGTTGTCCGCGGGCGGCCCGGTGGACCCGTCGGGAGGCCCGTCGATGCCCGGAGGAGGTCCGTCGATGCCCGGAGGAGGTCCGTCGAACCCGTCCGGCGGCCCGCCCATGCCGCCCTGAGGGCCGTCTGGCGGCCCGGCCTGGTTGACCATGTCGGAAATGCGTTGCTTCAGGTCGGACAGGATCTTGTCGGCGTCCGCCTGGGGGATCTGGCCGTCAGCGACGGCCGCCTTGATGTGCTCGCTGGCGTCGGCGACGAGGGCATTCACGAGTGCGTCGACCGATTTGCCCTGCGACTTCGCGATCTGGGCGAGCGACTTGCCGCTCATCAGAGCGCTTCTGAGCTCGCTGTCGCTCATCCCGAGAAAGCTGGCAGCGGCGTCCACGCCCGGTCCACCGCGCTGACCGCCGGGCCCAGCCCCGAAGCCGGGGCCGGGGCCGACATCGCCGGACTCGATCCGCGAGCGGATGTCCGCAGCCTGGGCCTCGGTCAGGCGTCCCGCTGCGACGTCTGCGTTGACGTGGTCGATTGCGACGGCCTTGAGCGCCGATTCGACCTCGGCGGTCTGAAGGCCGAGCTCGCTGGCGAGAGCCGCTGCGAACGCATCGCGTGCGGGATGGGCCTGGCATGCGGCGTCGAATGCCGCCTGGAGCTTCTCGACGCTGACGCCGAGCTTTGTCGCCAGCGCCTGTTCGAAGTCGCCGCGCCCGCCGGCACTGTTGTCCTGGGGTGGCTGAACGGTGGTCTGCGTCGTCGCGGCCGTCGAGTCGCCGCCGCTGTCGCCGTTCGAGGCCGCGACGGCGGCGCCCGCACCGGCCAGCATCGCCGCGACACCGACGGCGAGGACGGGAGTCCTGGCGCGCCGTGTGAATTTCTCCATCATCCATGCTCCTTTCGGGAGTTCTGCCTCCCAGTGAACTGGATCTCGCTGTGAGCAACCCCGGATCTACCTGGGAGCAGCCTGGGAAAGCGACGAAGCTCAGGTGAAGAAGCCGCGTTCGGGGATGTCCGTACACTCGTGCGATGACCTCCAAGAGTTTTCGGTACGTCGTCGCCGACGTGTTCACCGACGTGCCTCTCGCCGGCAACCAGCTCGCCGTCTTCACCGATGCTCGGGACATTCCGGAGAGCCGGCTCCTCCCGCTGACGCGCGAGATGGCGTTCTCGGAAACGGTCTTCGTCTACCTACCGGAGCAGGGTGGACACGTCCGCATCCGGATCTTCACGCCGGCGGCCGAGGTTCCGTTCGCAGGGCATCCGGTGCTCGGCACCGCCTTCGTCCTGGCGGGGCCGATGCAGCTCGTCGAGATCAGGATCGAGACCGGCGCCGGCATCGTTCCCGTCGTGCTCGAGCGGGAGGAGAACCGGCTCGTCTTCGGCCGCATGAGCCAGCCCGTCCCGACCGTGGAGCCGTTCCGTCCGGCGGAGCGACTCCTCTCCGTGCTCGGCGTCGAGCACTCGCAGCTTCCGGTCGAGATCTACGACAACGGCATGCCGCACGTCTACGTCGTGCTCGAGGACGAGGAGGCTGTCGCGCGGCTCGAGCCGGACATGGCGGCGCTCGCTCGGTTCCAGAACGAGGAGATGACCGGCATCGGGGGAATCAACTGCCTCGCCGGGGACAGGTGGCCGCTGGAAGACCCGGATGTTCTCCCCGGCGGACGGCGTTCCGGAGGATCCTGCCACCGGCTCGGCCGCCGGCCCGCTCGCGTGCCACCTCGCGCGCCACGGCCTGATTGCCTTCGGCGAGGAGATCGAGATCTCGCAGGGTGCCGAGCTGAACCGGCCGAGCACGCTCTACGCGCGTGCCGAGGGCACGCGCGACCGCCTCGAGCGAGTGGAGGTGGGCGGCTCGGCCGTCGTCGTCGCGCGTGGCGAGTTCCGCATCTAGGAGTCTCCTTATTCTGCGGCCCACGTGAGTGCGGTGGCCTGTGCCCTTTCCGCGAGGGCCTCGGTCAGGCGCCGACGTAGGCCGCGAGGTACTCGCTGGTGAGGGTGGAGCGGGCGGCGACGAGGTCGGCGGGGGTGCCCTCGAAGACGATCCGGCCGCCGTCGTGGCCGGCGCCGGGGCCGAGGTCGATGATCCAGTCGGCGTGCGCCATGACCGCCTGGTGGTGCGTGATGAGGATGACCGACTTGCCGGAGTCGACGAGCTGGTCGAGCAGGCCGAGCAGCTGCTCGACGTCGGCGAGGTGGAGGCCGGCGGTCGGCTCGTCGAGGACGTAGACGCCGCCCTTCTCGGCCATGTGGGTGGCCAGCTTGAGCCGCTGCCGCTCGCCGCCGGACAGCGTCGGGAGCGGCTGGCCGAGGCTGAGGTAACCGAGCCCGATGTCGGCGAGCCGATCGAGGATGGCGTGCGCGGCCGGCGTGCGCGCCTCGCCGGCGCCGAAGAACTCCTCGGCCTCGGTCACCGACATCGCGAGCACCTCGCTGATATCGCGGCCGCCGAGGTGGTAGTCCAGCACCGATGCCTGGAACCGCTTCCCCTCGCACTCCTCGCAGGTGGTGGCAACGCCGGCCATCATCGCCAGGTCGGTGTAGATGACGCCGGTGCCGTTGCAGTTGGGGCAGGCGCCCTCGGAGTTGGCGCTGAACAGCGCCGGCTTCACGCCGTTGGCCTTCGCAAACGCCTTGCGGATCGGGTCGAGCAGTCCGGTGTACGTCGCCGGGTTGCTCCGTCGCGAGCCGTGGATCGCGCCCTGGTCGATCGACACCACACCCGCGCCGGCGGGGATCGACCCGTGCACGAGCGAGCTCTTGCCGGAGCCGGCGACGCCGGTGACGACGACAAGAACCCCGAGCGGGATGTCGACGTCGACGTCGCAGAGGTTGTGCGTCGTCGCGCCGCGGATCTCCAGCGTGCCGGTGGGCGTCCGCACCGTCTCCTTGAGGGCGGCCCGGTCGTCGAGATGGCGGCCGGTGACGGTGCCGCCGGCCCGCAGCCCCTCGACGGTGCCCTCGAAGCAGACGGCGCCGCCCGCCGTACCGGCGCCGGGGCCGAGGTCGACGACGCGGTCGGCGATCGCGATCGTCTCCGGCTTGTGCTCCACGACGAGCACCGTGTTGCCCTTGTCCCGCAGCCGCAGCAGCAGGTCGTTCATCCGCTCGATGTCGTGCGGGTGCAGCCCGATGGTGGGCTCGTCGAAGACGTAGGTGACGTCGGTGAGCGAGGAGCTGAGGTGGCGGATCATCTTGGTGCGCTGTGCCTCGCCGCCCGACAGCGTGCCCGTCGGCCGGTCGAGCGAGAGGTAGCCCAGGCCGATCTCCACGAACGACTCGAGGGTCTGCCGCAATGCTTCGAGCAACGGCGCTACTGACGGCTCGTCGAGGCCTCGGAACCATTCGGCCAGGTCGCTGATCTGCATGGCGCAGGCGTCGGCGATGTTGATGCCCTTGATCTTCGAGGAACGGGCGCCCTCGTTGAGCCGGGTCCCGTCGCACTCGGGACAGGTGGTGAAGGTGACGGCCCGGTCCACGAAGGCCCGGATGTGCGGCTGCATCGCCTCCCTGTCCTTGGAGAGCATCGACTTCTGGATCCGTGGGATCAGACCCTCGTAGGTCAGGTTGATGTTGTCGACCTTGATCTTGGTCGGCTCCTTGTAGAGCAAGTCGTGGAGCTCTTTCTTCGTGTACTCACGGATCGGCTTGTCCGGGTCGAGGAAGCCGGAGCCGCAGAAGATGCGGCCGTACCAGCCGTCGACGCTGTAGCCGGGAACGGTGATCGCGCCCTCGGCGAGCGACTTGGAGTCGTCGTAGAGCTGGGTCAGGTCGAGGTCGGTCACGCTGCCCATGCCCTCGCAACGCGGGCACATGCCGCCGGTGACGCTGTAGGTCTTTCTCACGGTCTTCCTGGAACCGCGCTCGACAGTGATCGCGCCGGAGGCCGTGACAGAGGGGACGTTGAAGGAGTACGCCTTGGGCGAGCCGATGTGCGGCTGTCCGAGCCGGCTGAAGACGATCCGCAGCATCGCGTTCGCGTCGGTGACGGTGCCGACGGTGGAGCGCGGGTTGGAGCCCATTCGCTCCTGGTCGACGATGATCGCCGTGGTCAGCCCTTCGAGTACGTCGACCTCGGGCCGCGCCAGCGTCGGCATGAAGCCCTGCACGAAGGCGCTGTACGTCTCGTTGATCAGCCGCTGCGACTCCGCGGCGATCGTGCCGAACACCAGAGAGCTCTTGCCCGAGCCGGAGACGCCGGTGAACACCGTCAGCCGGCGCTTCGGGATCTCGACGCTGACGTCCTTGAGGTTGTTCACGCGCGCGCCCTGCACGCGGATCAGATCGTGGTTGTCGGCACCGTGCGGCTCAGGCGACTGCGTGTCCGTCCTCGAGGCCATGCTCATCGTGTCTCCATCTGTTGGGCGGGGCCGCCTTCGCGGCGGCACCAGATACGGCGCAGAGTCCGCCGAGGCGCTGGCCACCTAGACATCGCTGTCGTGGGTGAGCCGATGCTCGGCGTCGCGACCACGCCGAGCGCGGGGGTAGGGGTCGGCACTCACCGGTCCTGGAGCAGCCCGAGCACGTTGCCGTCGGGGTCGGTGACGGTGGCCACCAGGCGGCCGCCACCGACGTCGTGCGCGGGCTCCTTCACGGTGGCGCCCGCCGCGGTCACCTCGGCCAGCTTCGCCTCGATGTCCGGCACATGCCAGTACGCCACCGGCGAGGTCATGCCCTGCGGTCCACCGCCCGGCACCAGCCCGATGTGCTGACCGGCGGCCTCGAAGCCGACGTAGTAGGGCCCGTCGGTCTGCGGCGGGACGCCGAGCAGGGCGGCGTACACCGCCTTGGCTGTCGCCAGGTCGGACACGGGATGCAGCACGGTCTTGATTCCCTGGGTGGAAGAGCCGGTCATGTTCGCTCCTACGTCGTGGTGGTGATGTCCATGGCGGTCAGGCTAGCTGCGGCGCGAGGTCGCGTAGGTGCCGCGCCGCGGCGGCCCGTCCCCCGCGGCCGCGCTGCTCTGGTCACCGACTGAGGAGACACGTCCTAGTCGTCCCAGGCGACGTCGAGGATCTCGGGGAGCTCGATCCCGACGGATCGCCAGAAGCGTCCACCGTCCTTCGACACGTAGAGGCGGTTGCGGGCGGCATAGAGGACGTTGTCGGGGTTCTCGCCGAGGGCCAGCGCGCGACCTCGTGGGAGCCCGCCGCCGCGCTCGTTCCAGGTCAGGCCGAGGTCGTTCGACGCGAGAAGCGGCGGTCGTCGATCGAGCGCAAGCATCACGACCGATCCGACCGATGCGACATCGACGAGAACCGACGACGCCCACTCCGGGACGAGGTCGACCGGTCGGGGGCGCGACGGCACCGCGCCGCCAGGCTCGCGGCCCGCGAGATCGTCGTCGTCGGCGGTCGCTCCGACGTCGACCAGATACAGCGCGTCCTCGCACTCGGCCAGGGCGATCACGGGACGGCAACCTTCCCGGAAAGGAGCCCGTGCACGAGTTGTGTCGCGCGGCGTGCGGCCGAGATCGGGCTGTGCCCGACAAGGCGTGAGGCGACGTAGGCCGTCGTGAACGCATCGCCCGCGCCTGTCGGATCGGCGTCCACAACCGGTCTGGCCGGAACGAACTCGGCCATCTCGTCGGCATAGACGACACACCCACGCGAGCCCAGGGTGACGACGATCTCGGGCACTCCGAGGGTGCGAAGCGAGCGCTCGTCGAGATCGAGGCCGAGCGCAGCGGCTTCGTCGTCCGATAGGTGGAGCACGTCGATTACGTCCAGCAGCGCGAGGTCGAGGTCGTTGTCGTGTCGGACAGGTCCGAGCTCGCCGGGCCTGACGAGGCCCTGGCCGTCGAACGACAGCCGGCGTCCGCGTCCGAGCTCGCGGAGCGTGGCGGCGGGGAAATCGCCCCGCCAGAGCGGCCCCGCGTGAACCCAGGCCGCATCCGCAAGCGCCGCGCCGAGCCACGTCTGGGCATCTTCGAGGGACCACGGCGTCCCCAGCGCTTCGATCGTGACCTCCCGCCGGTCGCCGTCGTTCCTCAGATGGAAGATCGGCGTCGAGGGCTCCGGCTCCCAGACGACGGGGATGCCGGTTGCCCTGAGAGGGCCGAGCAGGTGCTGATCCTCCCTCGCGCAGCGCGTGACGATCAGCCCAGGCTCGCCGAGGCCCCTCAGCGCCCTCGCGGCGAAGAGCGGTACGCCGCCCGGGCGCGGAGAGAGCCCGTCGACGATGTCGCACGCTGTGTGGCCGACGACGGCGACGAACCCCATGAGGCGCGGAGCCTACCGTGACTCATCGGAGAGCTCGCCGGCCGTCCGCCGAGACCGTGCCGGGACCGCGGCAGTGTCCCCGTTCGCGAGCGCATCCTCGCTGCCCGCGGTTCGGCGAGCGCTAGCCTGCGCCGATCTGGCACGCACGACGGATTCCTCGATGACTGCAGCACCACGCGAAGCGATCCGCAGCCCCGCGACGCGCAGGCGTCCACGCCAGACAGCTCTCGACCTGCACGTGCTGGGCGCGATCCTCGTCGGCGGCGCTCTCGGTGGACTCGCCAGGGCGGGTCTGGTCGAAGCCCTGCCGGTGCCGGAACGTGGCTGGCCGTGGGCGACGTTCATCGCCAACATCGCCGGGACGTTCCTGCTCGGCATGCTCGTCACACGCCTCCAGGAGCGCCTGCCGCCGTCGACATACCGTCGGCCCCTTCTCGGCACCGGCTTCTGCGGAGCGCTGACGACGTTCTCAACGGTGCAGGTCGAGGTGCTCGCCCTCGGGCGAGACGGCTCGGCCGGATTGGCGGCCGCGTACCTGATCGCAAGCCTTGCGGCCGGCGGCCTGGCGATCGTCGTCGCGACCGCGCTCGTCCGGCGTTCGAGCCTCCGGATGAGGGCATGACTCTCGCCGTCTGGATCGGTGTCGCGGCGCTCGGCGGGCTTGGAGCGACATGCAGGTTCCTGCTCGACGGGGCCGTGCAGCAACGTTTCGCCGGTGAGTTTCCGGTCGGGACCCTCGTCGTGAACGTCCTCGGATCGTTTGTCCTCGGCCTCCTGACCGGATTCGAAGTCGGTGGCACGGCGTTGCTGCTCGCCGGGACCGGGCTGCTTGGCTCGTTCACGACGTTCTCGACGCTCGCGTTCGAAAGCCACCGGCTCGCCGAGGAGGGCGAAGCTCGCCTCGGGCTGACGAACGTCGCGCTGAGCATCGCTCTGGGCCTCGGGGCCGCCGCGGCCGGCTGGGCGATCGGAGCAGCAGCGTCGTGAGCTCGCCGGATGAACTGAAGCTGACCGTCTACTTCGGGGACAGCCACCGGATCGCCGGCAGGCTCGTCTCCGATGCGCTGCACGACGTCTACGAAGCGAATGCGATCCGATCCTCGGTCCTGTTGCGCGGGATCGAGGGCTTCGGGGTCAAGCACCTCCTCCACACGCAGCGGCTCCTCACGCTGTCCGAGGATCTCCCCCTCGTCTCGGTTGCGATCGATCGAGAGGGACCGATCGAGGCTGTGCTTCCAGCGGTCGTCGAGCTCGTCCCGGAAGGGCTTCTGACCGTAGAGCGTGTCCGGGCGCTTTCGGGACGGGGGGACCTGGCCGCGATCGACCTGGACAGTGAGGCGAAGCTGACGATCGACCGGGGGAGAGGTGAGAGCCCGGGCTTCCGGGAAATCGTCGACGTGCTTCGGCGGCACGGAGTCTCGGCCGCCACTGTGTTGATCGGACTCGATGGAATGGTCGGCGGTGTTCGGCAGCGTGCGCAGTTCTTCTCGACGAATCGCCGCGTCCCGCAGACGATCGTCTCGGTCGGGGCCGTGGCCTGCGTGACGGCCGCCCTGCGCGAGCTCGAGCCGCACGCCGAATCGCTGGCGCTGACCTTAGAACGGGTCACGATGTGTAAGCGGGATGGGATGCAGCTCGCGGATCTCCCTCGGATTCCCGACTCCGACGAGGCCGGCTTACCTCTGTGGCAGAAGTTGACCGTGTATGCGGCGGAGCAGTCGCACGTCGACGGCCACCCGCTCTACGTCGAGCTCGTTCGCCGCCTGCGAGCCAGCGGCGCTGCCGGGGCCACGGCCCTGCGCGGCGTCTGGGGGTACTCCGGAGAGCACACCCCTCACGGCGACACGCTGACGAGCATCAGGCGGCGAGTCCCCGTCGTGACGACGGTGATCGACAGGCCTCAGTCCATGCGTGAATGGTGGGAGATCGTGAACGAGGTCACGCACGAGAGTGGGCTGGTGACGAGCGAGATCGTGCCGGCGTTCCATGCCCGCGGCCCCGGTCTCGAGGCCGGGGATCTCCGTCTCGCGCAGCGGATCGACGTGCCGTGAAGAGCTCTCGACGCCGCCCGGAGGCTTCCACCCAATGTCCGGGCGCTCGGGTGGGTGTCGTTCGCGAACGACCTCGCGAGCGAGCTGGTCTACCCGATCGTGCCGCTTTTCCTGACCACGACGCTTGGCGCTCCGGTCGCTGTCGTCGGGCTGATCGAGGGGATCGCCGAAGGCGCGTCCGTCGGGCTTCGCGGACTCTCCGGGTGGCTATCCGACCGCATGGGCGAGAAGCGCAAGCCGTGGATCGTGGCGGGGTACGGTGCGACGGCGGTGTCCCGGCCGTTGCTCGCGGCCGCACCTGCCTGGGGCTGGGTTCTCGGTGCGCGTCTCGTCGATCGCCTCGGCAAAGCCTCCCGGACGGCGCCTCGCGACGCGCTGATCAAGGACTCGACCGAGCCGCGTCTCGTCGGCTCGGCCTTCGGGTACCACCGGGCGCTCGACACCGCGGGCGCCGTGATTGGGCCACTCGTTGCGGTCGCGTTCCTCGCGGCCGGGTCGTCCCTACGAACCGTTCTCTGGATTGCGGTCGTTCCAGGCTTCCTCACGCTGCTCCTGGTCGGTCGAGTGCGAGAGGTCAGGGGCCGAGCTTTGGCGCAGGGGCGACCGCACCGGGAGGCGCAGGTGCTTCCGCGGGCGTTCTGGATCGTGCTCGGCATCTGGGTCGTGTTCTCCCTCGGGAACTCGAGCGACGTGTTCATCATTCTGCGCGCACAGGACCTCGGCCTCGGAACGACCCTCGTCGTCCTTGCCTACGCCGCCTACAACCTCGTCTACTCGACGCTCTCATGGCCGTTCGGCGCACTCTCGGATCGCGTCCCGCGCCAGGCGGTGCTGGCCGGTGGGCTCGCGGTCTTCGCCCTCGTCTACCTCGGCTTCGCCTACGCCCCGGCCGGATGGGCGGTCTGGCCACTACTCATCGCATACGGCGTCTACATCGCGGCGACCGAAGGGGTGGCGAGGGCCTGGGTTGCAGATCACGCGCCATCGGGCGCCGGCGGAACCGCGTACGGGATCTTCGCTGCCGCAACCGGCGGCGCGCTTCTCGTCGCCAGTATCGTCGCCGGTCTCCTCTGGGATCACATCTCGCCGCGAGCGCCGTTCTTCTTCGGTGCGTGTGCCGCGCTCGTGGCGCTGGTGCTACTGGCTCTGGCCGGAGTCACCGGCCTGACCCGAGCACCTCGTGGAAGAACGCAGTGACGACTTGTACGGCTTCCTCCGGTGCTTCGAGGAGGTCGGCGTGGCCGATCTCCGGGAACTCGTAGAGCCGCGCCCACTCGGGGACGGCGTCGGCGATCTGGGCGACGCTGAACCCTGAGGGAGCAAGACGCGGCGGCGTCATGATGTCGCGCGTCCCGTTCGTGAACAGGATCGGTCGGCGAATCGTGCGCGCGAGCGCCTCGAGGTCCATCTGCTCCATCGCGAGGCAGGCATGTCGCACGGTGTACGGCGAGTTCTTGCGGATGACCGAGCGGACCATCTCGAAGATGCCCGGGTTGTCCTCGATGAAGTCGGCGCTGACCGCCTGGATCGTGACCAGATCGGAGAGCTCGTCGAGCGGGAGCCCCTCGGACAGCACGCGCCAGTTCCTGAACATCGTTCGCCGGTAGACGTCGCAGCGGGCCATCCCGCAGTCGGAGCACGCGGCAACGGTCTTCTCGGGGTACTTCGCGGTGAACGCGATCCCGACCATGCCGCCCATGGAGGTGCCGTGGACGAGCGCCTTCTCGATGCCGAGCGCGTCGAGGAGGCCGGCGCCCTCGTCGGCCCAGCCCTCGACCGAGTAGTTCTCGATCGGGCAGTCGGAGCGGCCGTAGCCGGTCGCGTCGTACGAGAGCAGGCGGAAGTTCTCGCGAAAGCCGTCGTTCACCATCGCGAAGTTGTCGCGGCCGAACAGCGAGCCACCGAACTGGAGGATCAACGGCTTGTCCTCGGGCCCGGTGAACTCGTAGTAGATGCGGTGGTCGTTCACGGTCGTATACGGCACAGGAATCTCCTTCTGTTCGTTCTCAGCCCGCGGTCTGGGCGCCGTCGACGGGCAGGACCGCGCCGGTCAGATACTCGGGGCCGTCGGTGAGGAGCCAGGCGGCAAACGACGCAACCTCCTCCGGCCGGCCAAGCCGTCCGACCGGGATGGTTGCGGCCAGGAGCCGCTCCTGCTCTGCGGTATCCCCGGGCGCCATCGCCTCGCCGACCTCCCAGATCATGGTGGTGTCCATCGGTCCCGGGCAGAGCGCATTCACGCGGATTCCGGTTCCGGCGAGCTCGAGCGCGACCGTTCGTGTCAGGCCGATGACCGCGTGCTTCGAGGCGACGTAGCCGCTGATGCTCGGCCAGCCCATCATTCCGCCCGTCGAGGCGGTGTTCACGATCGCGCCACCAGCGGCCGCGCGGAGTGCGGGGACGGCGTACTTCATGCCAAGGAAGACGCTTCGCACGTTGACGCGGAAGATCTGCTCGAATGCCTCCTCCGGATACTCGTCCACGGGCGCGATCGGGCCCAGCGTCGCGGCGTTGTTGAAGATCCCGTCGAGTTGACCGAAGCGATCGACCGCTGTCTCGACTGCTCCGCGCACGGCGTTCGCATCCGTGACGTCGGCGATGTGCGGAACGACTTCCGCCGCGGTTTCGAGTGCGTCGAGTCGATCGGGGTCGAGATCGACGGCCAGCACCCGCGCACCTCTCTCGGCGAGGAGCCGGACAGTATGGGATCCCAGACCGCCGCCCGCTCCCGTGACGATGATCGCCTTCACGCGAGGAGACCCTATCGGCCGCGAAACTGCGGCGCGCGGCGTTCGCGAAAGGCCCGGGGTCCCTCGCGGGCGTCCTCGCTCATCCAGACGAGCTGCTGCAACTCTCCGATCGATTCGGGCGTCGCGCCGTCGACCAGGCGCTTGGAAGCTGCGACAGAGAGCGGCGCGTTCACGAGGATCTGCTGGGCGAATGCGTCGATCTCCCTCTCAAGCGCGCCGGTAGGCACGACGCGGTTCACGAGCCCGATCGCGAGCGCTCGGTCGGCATCGACGAACTCGGCCGAGAAGAGCATCTCCTTCGCGACGGCTGGGCCGACGAGGTCGGTGAGCCGCTCGATGCCTTCGTGGCTGTACAGCAAGCCGATTCGTGCCGGCGGCATCGCGAAGCGTGCGCGCTCGGAGGCGAAGCGGAGGTCGCACGAGACTGCGAGGTCGCACCCGGCGCCCGAGGCGACGCCGTCGACCACGGCGATCGTCGGAAAGCTGAGCGCGCGGACCTGCGAGCAGAGCCGCTCGACGTGGTCTCGTTCCGCGCCCGCGTTCGGCGTTCCCGGGCTATTCAGCACGTTCAGGTCGTAGCCGGCGCAGAAGGCTCCTCCGGCCCCGGAGATCAGCATCAGCCGCATGTTCGGGTCGACGTCTGCTGCCGCGAGCTCCGCGAGCAAGCCGTCGATGAGCTCCGGCGTGAGGGCGTTGCGCTGGGCCGGGCGGGCGATCGTCAGGCGCACGACGCCGGCGCCGCGCTGCACGTTCAGCTCTCCGATCACGTCGGGGCCGAATATATTCGCCCTGTCAGATTCAGAGGAGGATCGTGTCGACGAATCCCGTCAAGTCCGATCGCAACACCGAGATCGTCGATCTCTCGCTGGAGATCTCGAACGGGATGCCCGCGCACGCGCTGTTCCCGTCGCCGATCATCCTCCCGTACGTCGACCATGAGCAGGCGAAAGCGGCGGGTCTCGGCGAGCCCGGCGATCCGTTCACCTACGCGGTCAACTACATCTCGATGCTCGAACACGTCGGCACTCATGTCGACGCGCCGCTCCACATGGGCCCCGGGCGCTCGTCGATCGACGAGATGCCGCTCGACTGGTTCACCGGCAGGGCGGTCTGCCTCGACCTGCGCCACGTCCCCGATCTCGGTGACATCGACGTCGACGATCTGGCGCGGGCGGAGGAGGAGTCGGGAGTCGCGATCCAGGGTCACGTGGTGCTCCTCTGCACCGGCTTTCACGCCCGCCACTGGCCGAACCGCGAGGTCGTGACCATGAACCCGGGGATGACCGCCGCCGCGACCCACTGGCTGGCCGACAGGAACTCCCGGGCGCACGGGGTCGAGGGGCCGTCGACCGACAAGGCGGGGACGAAGGGCTTCCCGAGCCACCGGGTCTGCCGTGACCGCAGCATCATCCACTACGAGTGGCTTGTGAATCTCGAGCGGCTCGTCGGCAAGGGCGAGTTCCAGTTCACCGGCTACCCGCTCAAGTGGGAAGGCGGGACCGGCTCGCCCGTCCGGGCCGTCGCGGAGCTTCCCTGGTGACGATCTCGCCTCAGGAAGCGACTCCCCCCGGGAAACGCCGCTCGCTCGGCGCGCAGATCTTCATCTGGTTCGTCTGGGGCTTCCTCTCGAACATCGTCGCGATCTGGCTCGCGTCGCTCGTCTTCTCAGGGATCTCGTACGGCAGCTTCGGGACGCTCGTGCTCGCGGCACTCGTCTACAGCATCGTCAATGCGATCCTGCGCCCGCTGATCATCCTCCTGACGCTTCCAGCCGTGATCATCACCCTTGGCATCGCCCTGCTCTTCATTCAGGCGTTCATGCTCTGGCTGACAGGCAAGATCGTCAGCGGCTTCGACGTCGACAACTACTGGTGGGCCCTCGGCGGCGCCGTCTTCATCTGGATCGCGAACGCTCTCATCGACCTGATCCTGAAGCCCGACTTCAAGCGTCCCGGCGGCGGCGCCCAGGTGCAGGTCTACCGCTCCTGAGGTGTCATACGACGTGGAGATGGCCGATCTCCTCGCCGCCACGGCGGCTGCCCGGACGACGCTTCGACTCGATACCCCCGGGCAGGTCTTTCCAGTCGTAGCCGAGGCCTGCGCCCCCGGCGTCCGCTCGATCCGCGACGCGACCGAGATCGACCTTCGGGCCGCGAAGACGTTCCAGTACCTCGATCGCGAGCACGCCATCCTGATCCAGCGTGACTGCCTGACGGACGAGCCGGTCGCGCCGCAGGAGCTGATCGACCTGTACGGCGTGCGCGCGCAGATGCTCGCTCCGATCGTTCGTGACGACCGGCTCGTCGGGATCATCTCGGTCCATCACGCGGCCACGCCGCGCGACTGGTCGGAGGACGAGGTCGGTGCGCTGCGAGACGCGGCAGCCAGAGTCGCGAATACGCTCTGAGCCGACGACTCGGCGCTGGTAGATTGCATGCAATGGCGAAGACGCTCTTCGACCGCGTCTGGGAAAGCCACGTCGTCTTGGAGGAACCGGGCGAGCCGGCGCTTCTCTTCATCGATCTGCACCTCACCCACGAGGTGACGTCAGCACAGGCCTTCGAGGGCCTGCGCCTGGCAGGACGGCGGGTGCGCCGACCCGACCTCACCATCGCAACGATGGATCACAACGTGCCAACCGACGGCGGTCCGGTCACGGACCCTCTGGCCAAGGCGCAGCTCGACGCGCTGGCGAGAAACTGCGCCGAGTTCGGGGTACCGCTCTACGCGACCGGCAGCGGTCGCGAAGGCATCGTCCACGTGATCAGTCCCGAGCTCGGCCTGACACAGCCTGGGATGACCATCGTCTGCGGCGACAGTCACACCTCGACTCACGGTGCGTTCGGAGCGCTCGCGTTCGGCATCGGAACGTCGGAGGTCGAGCATGTCCTTGCGACGCAGTGTCTGTCACAGCGCAAGCCGAAGTCGATGCGGATCACGTTCGCCGGGGCGCTTGCGCCAGGTGTGACGGCCAAGGACTGCATCCTCGCCGCAATCGGTCAGATCGGGGTCGCCGGTGGCCAGGGACACGTCGTCGAGTATGCGGGCGATTGCATCCGAGCCTTCTCGATGGAGCACCGCATGACGGTCTGCAACATGTCCATCGAGGCCGGCGCCCGTGCCGGGATGATCGCCCCCGACGACACGACCTTCGCCTATCTCGAAGGTCGGCCCGGCGCACCGAAGGGAGCCGGCTGGGAGCGAGCGCTCGATGAGTGGCGCAGCCTCCAGACGGATCCCGCCGCCGTGTTCGACAGCGAGATCGTCGTCGACGTCGAGCGCCTCGTCCCCCAGGTCACCTGGGGTACCAACCCGGGCATGGTCGTCCCGGTGACCGGTGTCGTCCCTGATCCCGCGGACGCAGCCGACGCCGACGAGCGCGGAACGATGGAGCGTGCTCTCGCCTACATGGAGCTCGAGCCGGGCACCGCGATTCGCGATATCCAGATCGACCGCGTCTTCATCGGGTCGTGCACAAACTCGCGCATCGAAGATCTCCGTGCGGCTGCGTCCGTCGCGCGCGGGCATCGCGTCGCCGACGGCGTGCGGGCCCTCGTCGTCCCCGGCTCGGCTCAGGTCAAGGGCGCGGCCGAGGCGGAGGGCCTCGACCGGATCTTCAAGGACGCGGGCTTCGAGTGGCGGGAAGCGGGGTGCTCGATGTGCCTCGGCATGAACCCCGACGTGCTGGCCCCGGGAGAGCGATGCGCGTCGACGTCGAACAGGAACTTCGAGGGCCGCCAGGGCAGGGGAGGTCGCACGCATCTGGTGAGCCCCGAGATGGCCGCTGCCGCCGCGATCGCAGGCCACTTCGTCGACGCCCGCGAGCTCGATCTCGTCGCAGTCGGATGAGGCCGTTCGTTCGAACCACCGGTCGCGTGGCGGTGCTCGACCGAGCCGACGTCGACACCGATCAGATCCTGCCGAAGCAGTTCCTGAAGCGCATCGAGCGGACGGGCTGGGCCGAGTACCTCTTCTACGACTGGCGCCTCGATCAGGACGGCAACCCCAGACCCGAGTTCGAGCTGAACAATCCGGCCTACGCCGGCGCGAAGATCCTCCTCGCCGGCCGGAACTTCGGCTGTGGCTCTTCCCGGGAGCATGCGCCGTGGGCGCTTCAGGACTACGGCTTCGAGGTCGTCATCGCCCCGTCCTTCGCAGACATCTTCGTCTCGAATTGCGTCGGGATCGGCCTCGTGCCGATCATCCTCCCCGCTGATCAGGTGAAGATGCTCATGGATCTCGTCGATCGCGAGAACGGGTCGGAGATGACGGTCGACCTCGAGCGGTCGACGATCACCGCCCCTGGCGGCGAGATGCTGGCGTTCTCCTTCGACCCGTCAGCCCGTCATCGGGTCCTGAACGGCCTCGACGACATCGGCCTCGCGCTCCTTCACGATCCGGAGATCTCCGCGTACGAGCGAACGCACGCGGCACGGATCGACACGCTCGCCTTGTAACCCCTCGCGCTGCCGCTTGACGGTGTGCCGGCCGGACCGAGATGATCGTCCGACGATCCGGCAATACAAGGAGGAATGCGAATGACTGTCCGCGCCGGCGTCGATACGGGAGGCACGTTCACCGATCTCGTCGCGTACGACGAAGAGACCGGAGCGTTCCGAATGGCGAAGGCTCTCTCCACGGCTCATGATCCGTCCCGCGCGGTGTTCGACTCGTTCGCGCGCGCCGGTCTCGAGACGGCCGAGATCGGCTACTTCGTGCACGGTACGACGGTTGCGACCAACGCACTGATCGAGCGTCGTGGGGCTCCGGTCGCGCTCTTCATCACCGAGGGCTTTCGAGATGTTCTCCACATGCAGCGGACGGTGCGACCTGACCATTTCGATCTCCACTGGGTCAAGCCCAAGCCCCTCGTACCGCGGTCGCGCTGTGTCGGGATCGGAGAGCGGATGCTGAAGGACGGAACCGTGCTGATTCCTCTCGACGAGGCCGGGGTGCGCGAGCGTGCGGAGGCGCTTCGGGATAGCGGCGAGGTGGGCGCGATCGCGGTCTCGTACCTCTTCTCGTTCATGAATCCCGAGCACGAGCGGCGGACGGCCGAGATCATCAACGAAGTCTGGCCCGAAGCGCGCGTCTCGCTCTCCTCCGACGTGTTGCCGCGCTGGCGTGAGTACGAACGGACGTCGACCACGGTCATCGACGCGTACCTGAAGCCCTTCATCCGCGACTACATGCGCAACCTCGAACGCGACTGCGAGGCGGGCGGCATCCGCCAGGTGCTCGTCCTTCGCTCGAACGGCGGTGTCATGACATCGGCCCGCGCGAGCGAGCAGCCGGTGTCTCTCGTGCGTTCCGGGCCTTCGGGCGGCATCATGGCCTGCCAGCAGCTCGGCAAGCTTGTCGGTCTGGGCGACCTGATCGCCGCCGACATGGGCGGAACGAGCTTCGAGGCGTGCCTTCTTCCCGGCGGAGAGCCCACGTTCACGAATCGCGAGGAGCTCGAGTGGGGGATTCCGATCGCGCTGACGATGGTGGACGCCCGGTCGATCGGGGCCGGTGGCGGAAGCATCGCCCGTGTCGATGCCGCCGGCATCCTCCGAGTCGGTCCGGACAGCGCGCGCGCCGACCCGGGGCCCGCGTGCTACCAGCGAGGCGGAACCCAGCCGACAGTGACCGATGCGAACGCCGTCCTCGGGCGGCTCGCTCCGGAGTTCCTCCTCGCCGGGGACTTCGAGCTGGACTTCGGCGCGGCAGCCACGGCGGTCGACACGCTCGCCGGACCGCTGGGGCTCGACCGGGTGCGAGTCGCCCAGGGGATCGTCGACGTGGCGAACAACAACATGGCCCAGGCACTGCGCCTCGTCTCGACGGATCGCGGCTACGACCCTCGCGATGCCACGTTGGTCGCATACGGCGGCGCAGGACCGCTGCACGCCTGCGAGCTGGCACGGGCGTTGCAGATGGGATCGGTCCTCGTGCCTCGGTATCCGGGCGCGTTCTCGGCTCTCGGCGCCCTCCTCGCCGACGCGCGTTTCGACTACGCGACGACGTACTGGATGCGCATGCGCCACCTCGATCTGGCTCGGGTCAACGAGATCTTCGAGACGCTCGAGCGTCAAGCCGCCGACGAGTTCCTCGCAGAAGGCTTCACCGAGCCGCCGCTCGTCCGCCGCGCGATCGATCTGCGGTACGTCGGCCAGAACTGGGAGCTCTCGCTCGAGCTTCCTGCCAGGTCCCTCTCCGAGCAGGACCTCATCGGCGTCGAGGAGCGGTTTGCCGCCGAGCACGAGCGGTTCTACGGGTATCACCTCCCCGGTGAGGAGCTCGAGATCCTGACGTTCAAGCTGGCCGCGCTCGGCACGCGGCACGAGCTCGAGCTCCCACGTCTCGCGGCCGGCGCCGCTGCCAGAGCCGGTCGCCCGCCGAGGCGTCGTGTTCAGCGGCGACGACGCCGCGGTCGATACGCCTCTCTACCGTCGAGAAGAGCTTCCGGCCGAAGCCAGGATCACCGGTCCCGCCCTCGTCGGACAGGTCGACGCGACAACGCTCCTCCCACCCGGGAGCGAGTCACGCGTCGACGAGTACGGCAACCTCCACGTCACCATCTAGCCAAGGAGCGACGAATGTCTCTCGCCGCACCACCAAGTCGCGAGACCGATCAGGCACTCGCAACCGATCCGTTCCTTCTCGAGATCATCCGCAACCATCTGATCACGACCTGTCGCGAGATGGGCATCGCGATGATGAGGACGAGCTATTCGCCCATGTTCAACGAGGCGCTCGACTTCACGTGCCTCGTGTTCGACGGCAAGGGGGAGATGGCGGCGCAGGCGCCGTATCTGCCCGGCGCATGATCGGCTCGACAGTCCACCTCGATTCCGGCCGCGATCGCCGAGATCGGCGCCGGAGAACCTCAACCCTGGCGACGTCGTCTTCACGAACGACCCGTTCCGCGGCGACTGCCATCTGCCCGAGTTCTGTGTCATCAAGCCGTATTTCGTGGACGGCGAGATCCTCGCCTACTCGGTGAACATCGCCCACATGACAGACGTCGGCGGGATGGTGCCAGCCGCCTTCGGAGACACGCGCAACACGTGGCAGGAGGGCATCCGCTTCCCGCCTCTCAAGATCTACCGCGAGGACGAGGAGGTCGAGGAGATCTTTCGGATCCTGATCTCGAACGTCCGCACGCCGAAGCACTCCTACGGCGACATGAAGGCGATGATCGGGTCGCTGTACCTCGCCGAGCGGCGGATCGACGAGCTCGTGACCAGGTACGGCACCGACACGTTCAAGCAGGCCTGCGAGGACATCAAGCTGGTATCCGAGCGGCTCATGCGGGCAGAGATCGCGTCGTGGCCCGACGGTGAGTACGAGGCGGAGGGACTGATCGAGGACGATGGCGTGATCCCCGATCGGCCCTGGAAGATCAAGGTGACCGTCGTGATCCAGGGCGACGAGCTGATCGTCGACTTCACGGGATCGGATCCTCAATGTGCGGGCGGCGCGAATCAGACCTTCGGAACGACGGCATCCGCCGCGTACAGCGGAGCGCTCCACATGTGCAAGAGCGAGATTCCCTACAACCACGGCTGCTACCGGCCGATCGCGATCGTCACCGAGCCCGGGACGTTCGTGAACGCGAACTATCCGGGCTCGACGGTCGGAGGTAACTCGGATACGCATCCAACGACCGTCGACATCATCCTGCGAGCGTTCTCGCAGATCTCACCCGACTCGAGTGCAGCCGACGGGGGAACCTGCGGATGCATCGGATTCGGTGGCGAGGATCCACGGACGAGCGAGGCATACGCCCACTTGCACCTCGAGGGAGTCGGATGGGGCGGTCGAGACAGGCACGACGGGAACGACGTGCAGTTCGTCAAGAACGGGAACTGTCCAAACACCCCGGTCGAGGTGGCGGAGACCCGGTACCCGTGGCTGAACATGGAGTACCAGATC
Organism: uncultured Thermoleophilia bacterium; assembly: GCA_963710975.1. Taxonomy (GTDB): domain Bacteria; phylum Actinomycetota; class Thermoleophilia; order Gaiellales; family Gaiellaceae; genus JBBQXH01. Next base: position 219,034 of record CAVQCG010000003.1, read on the forward strand.
GAGCCGGACGCGGTGGGTCACGGACGACACCGTGGTGGGTTCGGAAGCCGGCGCGTCTTCCGCTTCCTGACCGATGGCGTCAACATCGCTTCCCACACGAACCGCCACCGCGTCAAGGCGTGGGGTCTCGAGGGCGGGTTGGACGGAACGAACACGGTGATCGCGTTCCGCCGCAAGGGCGAAACGGAGTGGGTGCGCGCCCGCGAGGCTTTCGACGTGAAGTCGTACGGGAAGTTCTCGGGCATCACTATGAACGCCGGCGACGAGATGCTCTTCGTCACGCCGTCCGGCGGTGGTTACGGGAATCCCCTCGAGCGTGACCCCGATCTCGTGCTCGAGGACTGCCAGCTCGAGCTGATCACTGCGGAGGTTGCCCGGGACGTGTACGGGGTCGTGGTCGATTCCGAAGGCGGCGCCGTCGACATGGACGCCACGGAGACGCTCCGGGCCGGAAAGCGGGCCTGAGGTGCCTGTCTACCGTGAAGTCAACGAGATGCCCAAGTGCGCTTCGTGCGGCAAGCTCCTCCCGGTCGATGGAATCCGCGCGGAACGGCTGGGACGGCCGATTCAGTTCTGCGGCGAGCAGTGCGTCCGGATCTTCGACACATACAAGCTGCCGAAATACGGAGATCGGGCGCTCGCCGGGATCCCGGAGACCGCGTGACAGTTGGCACAGCCTCGTCCGGGCTCGGGGTGGTCGAGCGCGTCTCGACGACCGGCCAGATAGTCCGACTGCTCAGGGATGCCATCGTTGCCGGAACCATTCCGCAGGGCGAGCAGCTGCGCGAGGCGTGGCTCTCCGAAGAGTTCCACGTGAGCCGCAGCTCCTTGCGCGAGGCGCTTCGCCAGCTCGTCCAGGAGGGCCTGGTCGAGCATCAGGTTCACCGGGGGATCTTCGTTCGCACGATCACCGCGGACGACGCGATCGACGTCTATCGCGCACGGGAAGCCGTCGAACTGGCTGCGCTCGGTCTCGCCCTCGAGCGGGACGACGACCTGGATCTGACCGCACTCGAGCTCTGCATCGCGGAGATGAACGAGACCGCAGCAAGAGACGGGAGCTCGTTCCGGGAGGTCGTCGAGCCGGACGTCTCGTTCCACGAAGGGCTCGTACGGCTGAGCGGGAGTCCCCGGCTCGTCCGCATGTACTCGACCCTTGCCGCCGAGACGCGGATGATCCTCTACGTCTACCCGCCGTACCCGTTGCGCGCCAACGTCGAGGATCACGGCGAGATTCTCGACGCTCTGAGGGCGAGGTCGTCCACGTCGGAAGTGCTGCTGCGTGGGCATCTCCGCTATTCGGCACGGCTTGCAGCGGAGGCGCTCGCTCTGGGAAGCGTGCCGTGACTGCGGCATCGCCGCCGCGGGTTCTTATCGTCAACTCTCCGGATGGCTCCGAGGTCGAGCGAGATCTCCTCGAGGGGTACCGGGTCGAGCTCGCGGATCCACAGGCGCTTCCCGAGCGCGCACCGGATGTTGTCGGTCTCCTGATCGACGAGTTCCCGGTCGACGCAGCGGTGATGGATCGGTTCCCCGCGCTGAGGTGCATCTCGATCTACGGGGTGGGCGTCGACTGGGTCGATCACGACGAAGCGGCGCGGCGCAGGATCGCGGTACGGAACGTTCCCGACGAGACGACCGAGGAGGTCGCGACGCACGCGGTGGCGCTGCTGCTCGCGCTCGTTCGTCGACTCCCCGGTCAACAGCGCGAGACGGCCGCCGGAGGGTGGTCGTCGGAGGCGGCTGGGCCGCTTCGGCGACTGAGCACGATGACCGTGGGCGTTCTCGGTCTCGGGCGTATCGGACGGGCATTCGCCCAGCGAATCGCGGCGTTCGGCTGCACCGTCGCCGGCTGGGATCCATTCGTCGACAAAGCCGTCTTCGACGATGCCGGAGTGATCCGGCGAGACGACCTCGACGATCTGCTCTCGGTGTCCGATGCAGTCTCGATCCACCTACCGCTGAACGACGAAACCGAGGATCTCATCAATGCGGCGCGGCTGGGTGTCATGAAACCGGGTGCCCTTCTCGTGAATGCGGCACGCGGTCGCATTGTCGACACGCTCGCGCTTGCCCAGGCTCTCCGGGAAGGTCGGCTCGGTGGCGCCGCACTCGACGTCCTGCGGGCCGAGCCTCCGGGGCCCGACGAGCTCGCAGTCCTCGCTTCTGGGCCGAACGTCATCGTGACCCCTCACGTCGCGTACGCGTCTGAGGAGGGGATTCGGGCCGTCCGCGAGCGCGTTTGTCGGAACTTCCTCGAGGAGGTGCGGTAGACGTGTCGCGCCTGGCGGGGAAGACCACGATCGTCACCGGCGCCACGGAAGGTATCGGCGCGGCGGTCGCACGGCTGTTCGTCGCCGAGGGCGCCTCGGTCATCCTCGTGGCGCGCCGGGAGGGCCCCGGGCGGGGAATGCTCGACGAGCTCGGTGAGCGGGCGATCTTCGTGGCGGGCGACGTCGCCGATCCCGCGACGGCTCCCGCCGCTGTCGCCGCCGCAGAGGCGCTTGGCGGCCCGGATGTCCTCGTGAACAACGCAGGCCTCGACCTCTCCGGGATCGATCTCCTCGCGACCGGTCTCGACGCGACCCGAGAGGTGTTCGACGTGAACGTCATCGGGGCACTCCTCATGCTCCAGGAGGCTGCCCGTTCGATGCAGCGACGCGGTGGGGGCTCGATCGTGAACGTGACGTCACGAACCGGGATCGTGGGGCTACCCGGCTCGGTCGTCTACGGAGCGACGAAGGGTGCCCTCCAGAGTCTGACGCGGGGAGCCGCGGTCGAGCTCGCGCCGCTCGGGATCCGGGTCAACAACGTCGCTCCGGGCCTGACGGAGACACCGCTGATCCGGCGGTGGATCGAGGATCAGGACGACCCCCGCGCGTTCAGGGAGCGGGTCACGGGAACGATCCCGCAAGGCCGCTTCGCCGATCCTGCCGAGGTCGCGATGGCGATCCTCTACCTTGCGTCCGACGAGTCGGCGTCCGTCACAGGGGCAACGATCTCCGTGGACGGGGGCTACACTGCGGCCTAGATGACCATTCTCGTCGTCATCGTCGTGGTCATCGTCGTCGGGATCCTGCTGACGAACACGAGGCGCTGGCGCGGGTTGGCGCGCGGCGCAAAACGGGCTGCGAGCGACTTCGAGGACGAGATCCAGAAGCCCGACGACAAGAACCGCTAAGCCGCAGCACGGTTGAAGGCAAGGAGCGAGGCCTCGACGGCCTTGCGCTCGATCCCGCGGCCGATGAAGACGATACGGGATCGGTGGTCGTCGTCCGGCCATGCGTCGAGGTGGACGGGTGGATGGACGACGTGCTGGACGCCGTTGAGGACGAGCGGGCCGGGGCCGCCGACATTCAGGAAGTCCCTTCACCCGGAGAGATCCTCGCCGCGCGCCTGGAGCAGCATCGTCAGCCAGATCCCGAACGCCGTCCAGTCGAGCTCTTCGCGGAAGGCGAGCGTGAAGGCGCGAACGTCGTGCGGGGAGTCTGAGTCCTCCCGGACGTCGGGTGGGACGCGCACGTGAGTGGCCCGGCGGAGAAGCCTGCGGGGATCCACGTCGCCGAACGACACCTCGAGGACGGTGGCCGCAGGGTTCAATTCGTCGTAGCCGTGTCTCGAGCACCGCGACTGCACCGGCTTCGACCAGGTCCGACTTCGTCAGGACGAGAAGGTCGGCTGCCGCGGCCTGCTTCAGCGACTCCCGCTGGCGTCCGAGCTGGCGGAGCCCGTTCACGGCGTCGACCGTCGTGACCACGGTCCCGGGCTCGAAGTGGTGCTGAACGACCGGTTCCGACATGAGCGTGGCGAGGATCGGCGCCGGATCGGCCAGGCCGGTCGTCTCGACAACGACCCGCCGGAAGCGAGGAATCTCCCCTCGCGTCCGGCGTCCGAGCAGGTCGAGCAGCTCATCCGTGAGATCGCCCCGCAGGGTGCAGCAGACGCAGCCGCTCGCGAGGAGAACCGTGCGCTCGTCCACGCGCCTGAGCAGGTGGTGGTCGATTCCGATCTCGCCGATCTCGTTCACGATCACCGCCGTCTCGCCGAGTCGCGGGCTCGCGAGCATTCGTGCCAGAGAGGGTGGTCTTGCCGCTTCCGAGAAAGCCGGTCAAGATCGAGACGGGGATCCGGTCAGCCACGAGCTGCGAGAGCCGCAACGAGGGCCGGCTCGAGCGGGTCGAGCGGCCTGCCGGCGAGGTCTTCGGCCGCCGTCCAGAGTGATCCGATGTCCGCCACGACACAAGTGCCGCCCTTCCGGTCACGGAGCACGTAGACGCTGCCGCTCCAGTCGTCGAGCTGCAGCCCGAAATGGTCGAGGATGCGGTTCAGCAGCTGGACGCGAAACACACGGGCGCGCCGCGTTTCGCCGGATTCGGCCCAGTGGCTCGTCTGGAGGAGACCGCAGAGCGCGCACACGGTTGCGTTCTAGCACGCCGACGGTCTACGGTCGTTTCTCCGCGAGCCAAGGAGGCTGACGAGGATGGCGAAGGAGATCTTCTGTCGCGTACGGCATCGACGTCGATGCCGTGGCCGGCTGGCTGGGTTCCTACGGCGGTGAGAACTCGCCGGACGACATCTCACGCGGCCTGTTCGCAGGCGAGGTGGGAACGCCGCGCCTGCTTCGGCTGTTCGAGAAATACGGCCTGAAGACGACGTGGTTCATTCCGGGTCACTCGATCGAGACGTTCCCGAAGCAGACTCGGATGGTCGTCGACGCCGGGCACGAGATCGGCATTCACGGCTACTCGCACGAGAACCCGATCGCGATGACCCGCGAGCAGGAGACCGCCGTGCTCGACAAGTGCATCGGCCTCGATCACGAAGGTCTCGGGCCGCAGGCCGACCGGCTACGTCGCGCCGTGGTGGGAGTTCTCCCAGGTCACGAACGAGCTCCTCCTCGAGCGTGGGATCAAGTACGACCACTCGCTCATGCACAACGACTTCCATCCGTACTACGTCCGCGTCGGCGACAGCTGGACGAAGATCGACTACTCGAAGTCCGCTCAGGCGTGGATGAAGCCGCTGCGCCGGGGCAAGGAGACGAAGCTGATCGAGATCCCGGCGAGCTGGTACCTCGACGACCTCCCGCCGATGATGTTCATCAAGGGCTCACCGAACAGCCACGGCTTCGTCAACCCGCGGCAGCTCGAGCAGATCTGGATCGACCAGTTCGACTGGGTGTATCGCGAGTACGACTACGCCGTCGTGACGTTCACCGTTCACCCCGATGTGAGCGGCCGGCCGCAGGTGCTCCTGATGCACGAGCGGATCATCGAGCACGTCAGCCGCCACGCCGGGGTGCGCTGGGCGACGTTCGACGAGATCGCCAACGACTTCGCGAAGCGCTTCCCGTTCGGAAAGCGGGCGCGGCCGGCGAGCTAGACCGCGCCGTCGATCGCGTGGAGCTCCCACGCGGGGCCGAGCCGGATCAAGTGACCGTCGGGATCCGTCAGGTCGTAGACGTTCGTGCCGAAGCGCGTTCGGGTGATCCGCCCACCGGAGATGCCACGCCGCCGAAGCTCCTCGACCTCGCGCTCGAGATCCTCAGCCGCGAGCTCGAGCCTGACGCTTCCGCCCGCCTCGCGGCCACGGTCGGGATCCCAGGTTAGAACGAGGTAGGCCCGGTGCTCGAGCACGAAGAACGCGCTGTGGGCGTTGGCGCCCTCGTCGTACGCTGCCTGCGGCCCGTAGCCGAGCAGCCGTGTGTAGAAGTCGATCCCGTAGTCGAGGTCTGTGACGTACAGATGGATGGCGGTGACGTAACCCACGACCCTCCGTGGAGTGGAAGACGCTAGGCGCGGCTGGAAGCGGCGGCGGCCTTCTTCTTGTCCCGCGCCTTCTTCTTGCGCTGGCGGTCGTTCTTCCAGCGCTTGATCGGTCTGGACCCGCGTCCCATGGGACGTGACTCTAGCGGATCAGGATGGTCTTATACATTGCGTCCGTGACCCTCGATCCCTCCCGTACGGTCGCCGAGCTTCGTGAGCTCCAGCAGCTGACCGGAGACGAGAACGGCGCCCAGCGGGTCTGCTGGACGGATACCTGGGCCGCGGCCCGCGCCTGGATGAGGGAGAAGCTGGCGGCGCTGCCGGTGGAGGTCGAGGTCGACGAGGCAGGGAACCAGTGGGGAACGCTTCGAGGAGAATCGGAGCGTGCCGTCCTGATCGGAGGCCACATCGACTCGGTGCCGAACGGCGGCTGGCTCGACGGCTGCCTCAACGTCGTCGGTGGGCTCGAGGTGCTCCGCCGGATCGCCGCAGACGGAACTCCCCCGGTCACAGTCCGTCTCGTCGATTGGGCCGACGAGGAGGGCGCGCGGTTCGGCCGTAGCCTGCTCGGGTCGAGCGCCGCGGCAGGCTCGATGCGGGACCAGGCCGACCTGGCGGAACTGCGCGAGGCGGACGGTGTCGCACTCCCGGATGCGCTGGCGGCGCGCGGAGTGGATCTCGACAGGATGCTGGAAGCAAGGCGCCAACTCGAGAGCGCAGCCGCCTATCTCGAGCTGCACATCGAGCAGGGCCCGGTGCTCGAGTCGATGGGACTGCCCCTCGGAGCCGTTCTCGGGACCTTCGGCGTCGAGCGCCACCGCATCACCTTCCATGGGCAAGCCGCCCATGCCGGCTCGACCCCGATGGCCGAGCGACGGGACGCGCTGGCGGGTGCGGCGAAGCTCGAACTGGAGATCCGCGAGATCGCGAAGCGGACAGGTGGCGGCGCGGTCTGCACGATGGGAAGTGTCGTGACGAAGCCGGGGATCGTCACCTCGGTCGTCGAAGACGCCGTATGCCTTCTCGACCAACGCCATCTCGACGCCGGCACGCTCGCCACGATGCTCGCGGACGCCCGGGAGGCGAGCGAGCGGATTGCCACCGAGGAGCAGATCGACGTCAGGTGGGAGCGAATCTGGGGATCGAGCCGATCCTCTTCGACGAGACGCTGATCGGCTTCTGCGAGAGGCCATCCGTCGAGATCGCCGGGACGCGTCTCACCGGCTCCCGAGCGGCCCGCTGCACGATGCCGCCGAAGTCTCCCGTGCCGGAATCCCAACCGTGATGCTGTTCGTTCAGAGCCTCCGGGGTCTCTCACACACGAAGCTCGAGGACACGAAGCCCGAGCACCTCGAGCTCTGCGTCGGCGCGCTCGACCGTCTGGCGGAGAAGACGATCGCCTGGGTCGCTGCCGGCGGCGGAAGGGAGCGGCCGCTCAGGCCGCGTGCTCGAGCCGGCAGAAGCAGGAGGAGTCTGATCGGGCACGTCGGCGCGAGCGACGGCGAGGTCGAGGCGTTGCCTGATCATGTTCGCCTCGGCCGTCTTGCCGAGGCGCGTCAGGCACTCGTGGAAGCCGTGCAGGCTCCAGACGTTGTCGGGGTGCTGGCAGGCGCCGGCTGAGCGTCGCGTCCAGGCCGAGGTCGGCCCGGTAGACGGCCTCTGCCTCCTCGACCTGGCCCTGCTCGAGCAGCAGCGCGCCGAGCGCGTGGCGGGTCGGCTGCATCCAGCCCCAGGGCTCGTCGTAGGGCAGGTTGTCGTCGAGCTCGACCGAGCGGCGCAGGTGCGCGAAGGCGGCGTCGAAGCGGCCCTGGCGGTACTCGATCTCGCCGTCCAGCATCGCGCCGGCGACCGCCAGGATGTCCAGGCAGGTGTTGTTGAACAGGTAGCGGGTGTCCGGCACGCGCGCGTGACGGCCTCGCGGAACAGGCGGCGCTGCTCGCTCGGCCGCGGCCAGGTCGCCGGTGGCCGCGTAGCGCGACGCCCTTGGCGTAGTGCAGCATGGCCGTGGTCACGCAGTAGAGCTCGCGGTGTCGTCCGGGAACGGCTCGGCCATGATCTCGCTGCCCACATGCCGAAGCGGATCAGCACGTGCATGCTGCATCGGCACGAAGCCCTCCAGCCAGTCGGCCATCGGCGGCACCTCGATCCGCAGCAGCTCCTCGGGCAGCGTCGCGTCCAGCTCGTCGGCGGCCTCCAGCGCCGGCTCCGGCTGGCCCAGGAACATCGCGCCGTAGATGCTTGAAGTGGTAGTCGTGGCAGCGGTAGAGCGGAGTAGAAGTTGATCGGCGCCCTCGCGCTCCAGGAACTTGCGGTCGGCCACGATCGCGCTGCCGGTTGCCGGTGACCACGTCGCGGTAGTTGCCGCAGAGCACGTCGATGTGGGTGGGCATGTGCACGAGGTGGCCGGCGTCGGGCACGAGGTCGCGCAGCTGGTCGGCGGCCCGCAGCGCCCGCTCCGGGATGCGGCGACATCTCCATCATGTGCACGTACATGTGCAGCAGGCCGGGGTGGGGCGCGATCGCCGCTCGAGCTCGGCCAGGCCGCGCTCGAGCACCGCCATCGCCTCGGCCGTGTCGGCGCCCTCGGCCGGCTCGCCGGTCTGCAGGTCCCAGAGCTGCCAGGGCGTGCGGTTCATCAGCGCCTCGGCGAACAGCGAGGCGACGTCGAGGTCGTCCGCGAAGCTCGGCGTAGACCGTCGCGCATGGCGGCCGCGTAGTCGTCGTTCCAGGGTGCGCAGTCCTCGAGCGGGCGTGTCCGCGGGGAAGCGTGCTGGCAGCGCCCCGATCAGCGCCTGCTCGACCGGCGTGCCGGCGCCGGCCAGCGTCGGCGGCGCGGCGTGACGGCGCCGTGTGCGGTGGCCACGGCGTCGATCAGTCGCTGGCCGTCGAAGGCCTCCCAGTGCCTTGTTGTAGTTCGGGCCGATCGCGTAGGCGATGCCCCAGTGGGCCATGGCGCAGGCGGGGTCGGCCTCGATCGCCTGCTGGAAGCAGCGGACCGCCTCCTCGTGGTTGAACGCGTAGCACCAGACGAGGCCGCGGTCGAACCAGAGGCTGTGCGTCTGCGGAGGAGGTCGACACCGCTCGGCCGTGTCGCCCGAGGTCGTAGTAGTCAGCCAAAGACCACCTCCAAGTCGCGGTCGAGTTGCCCGGGTTGCAAGCGTATCGTCACCGCTACGGCAGGAGCGCGGAGGTGGGATGAACGCGAGGCCGCGAGGCTCGCGAAGACTTCCAGTACGAGCACCTGGCCTCCTCCGGGAGTCGGGCGAGCCTATCCCGGTACCGGTTTGCCTCGCGCTCGAGATGCGCCGGCCAGGTCGCCACGGCACGAGCGTACCCCCACACCGTTGCATGCGCCGACCGGTGGGGTATGCTTACGGCGAGCAGCAACTTCTGCTCTGCGCGCCTTCCTACCTCTGTTTCCCGGCGGCGCGCGGCCCTTGCACGCATGCAGGAACACGACACAGCACTCGACGTTGATGTCGGCCGAGGTCGACGGGCTCGTGTCTGCCGCCACCCGGGCGGAGAAATGGGCGGGAGAGCCCCTGCTCCGAGCCCGACGAGAATCCCGCCGAGGCTCTCGCAGTCGGCTCGGCGCGCCGCCGCGCGCTCGACGCGGCACTCGCCGAGATGGACGAGGGGCGTCGTACGCCGTCGCTCGACTGGAAGGTGAGTTTCGCGCCTGATGCTCGGCCTCGAGCGCGTTCTCAGCGAGGACAGCCCTCATCTCGCCTCGGGTACGGAGCTCCGGCGCCACCAGATCGACGCGCTCGCCGGGATGCTGACGGAGCTGATCTCCCACGAGGAACAGCCTGCCGAGCCGAACGGCAACGGGCGCCCGACAGCGATCTCGACGAGGACGAGGAGACGGAGGAGCGTCGAGGACGAGCTCGACGAGGAGGACGCAGAACATCCTGAGGACGACCCGGGTGCAGAGCGCCGCTATCCGGTTCCGCCACCCGACTGCGTCGGGCAAGACGATCGCGGCCGGCGGGCTTCGTGGAGGCCGCCCGAACGATGGGAGTTCTGATCCTGACCCACCGGCGGCTGCTCGTGAACCAGTTCACGAGCGACCTGACGACCGAGGGCTATGGCCCGCGCTTCGCGGGAGCGGTGCTCCAGGGAACGGATCCGCTGCGCGGGAACCCGATCACGATCCAGACGTACGCCTGGTTCGCCCGGCACGTCGCGTCGCTCAGCCGCACGGCCTATCAGCTCGTCATCTGCGACGAGGCGCACACGGCCCTCGGCGAGAAGACGAGCGCGGCAATTCGCAGCTTCCCGGAGCCGATCTACATCGGGATGACGGCGACCGAGCAGCTGATCGCCAAGCAGGTCTCGGACGTCTTCCCGGCCTCGGTCGACGATCTTCCGCTCGGCGATGCCGCCCGCCGCGGCCTCATCGCCCCGCTGCGCTGCCTTCGCGTCCCGCCGGCGGCCGCGATCTCGACGGTTCCGATCGTCGGCGGCGACTACGACCAGGAGCGCGCTGGCCAAGGTCCTCGACCACGAGCTGATCAACCAGGCGGCGGCCAGCCTGTATCGCGACCGCTTCGACGCGACGCCGGGGATCGTCTACGCCGCCGGCGTCGACCACGCCTACAACCTCGCGCGCGAGTTCCGGGCCGCCGGGATCAAGGCAGAGGCCGTCAGCGGCCGTACGCCTCCGCTCAGGCTCGCCGAGACGCTCGCGGCCTACGAGCGGGGCGAGATCAACGTGCTCATCAACGCCCAGCTCCTCGCCGAGGGTTGGAACTCGCCGCGGGCGACCGTCTGCATGCATCTGGCGCCGACCGCGAGCCGTCGCGTCTACCAGCAACGGATCGGGCGGATCATGCGGATCCATCCGCGCAAGGAGGCGGGGATCGTCGTCGACTTCGTCGATCCGGCGGCGACGCACAACGACCGCACGATCACGCTCCACACCCTGCTCGACTCCGACTTCTACCGTCCGGGCGCGCGCGTCACGCCCGCGCCGCGACGGCGGATGCAGCGGCGGGCTCGGCGCAAGCTCTCGCCGGCGTCGTGGCTCGTGCCGGTGACGCCCGATCCGCGCCGGCGCCTGGCGGTGATCGCGCGCGAATGGCAGCGCGTCGACCCGTCGCGCCTCGCCGACGACGAGCAGGAGCTCTGGGCGCGCATCGCCGGCCGCCAGCTCCGCTTCGACGAGCGCCAGCAGTTCGCCGAGAAGCTCGCACGGGCGGGCCGGGAATGCCGCGAGATGTTCCTCGATGAGCTGCGCCGCGGAGAACCCGAACCGCCGGCTGCGCGCTCCAGGCGCTCGGGGACCGCGTGGCAACGTCCGTCGACCGCGCGAACTTCGACGACCTCGTCACGATCGTGATCTCCTCTCCGACCTGGGAAAAGGACCGTGTGCAGGGCGTCCGCGATCCTGCTGCGCGCGATCGCCAACGGCAAGGTCGGAGGCGCCGGAGGACATCATCGCCCGGTGGACGTGGAAGCTCGCCGAGCCACGCGCAAGCTCCAGGATCGACGCGCCGAGCGCCGAGCTGCCGGATGCGAAGCGCCTTCTCGGGGCCTTGACGAATTCACGCGGGCACCGCCACGAGGAGAACGCGGCGCGGCTCGTCAACGTCGCGCTGGAGCAGACGCCGCAGGTCGCAGCGGCGCTGCTCGCGTCGGCCGAGGGATACACGCCGACCGCGCAGCAGCTGATCGAGAGGGCGCGGGCGCGGGTTGGGACGATCGAGCAGGTCGCGGACGCGCTCGCTGACAATCTGCCGGCGCCGAAGAACCAGGCCGGCAAGTCGCGCCGCCGCCGCCGCCGCAAGAAGCGCGACGGCACGACCGCAGAGCGCACCCCCTGCAACTCAAAACGGTGAACCGCCCGCCGACCCGTCGCCAGGTCGCCCAGCCGTCGCCGTGACGGAATCCACCCTGGCCGCGGGCGAGCGCCGTTCCGGCGCCCGGCGAGTAACCTAGCCCTTCAGTCCGACTCCTCTTCTTCTTCCCGGCGGCGCGCCTCGTGCTCGCGGAGGAAGCGGGTGAGCTCGGCTGCAAGCGTGTCTCCCGAGGGCAGATCCGCCTCGGCTTCGAGCTGGTCGGTGCGCCGCTCGAGCTCGCGCACGTAGGCCTCGGTTTCCTCGTCGGAGGCAACCGCCTCGCTCACCTGACGCTCGTACGACATCGCCCGCACGCTCGAGCTCCTCGAGGTCGAGCTCGGCACCGATCAGTTCGCCGAGCCGGTTGCAGAGGGACGTCGCGGCGCGGGGGCTTGGTGCGAGCGATGCGTAGTGTGGCACGGCAGCCCAGAGGCTGGCGGACGGGATCGACTGCCTCGCGGCACGCGTCGTGGAGCACCCCGACGATGCCGGTCGGCCCCTCATAGCGCGAGGTCGCGAGGCCGAGCTCCTCGACAAGCGCCGGATCGGTGGCCGCGCCCGTCACCGGGCTCGGGCGCGTGTGGGGGACGTCTGCGAGCAGCGCGCCGAGCGTGATGAGGAGCTCGACACCGAGCTCCCGGGCCAGGCCGATGATCTCGCCCGTGAATGTTCGCCAACGCGTATTCGGCTCGATTCCGAGCACGAGCACCGCGTCGCGCTCGGCTCGGGTCGGACCGGCCGGGATCGTCGCACGCGTAGAAGGTGTTCTCCGGCCAGTCGATCCGGCGCGTCTGCCCGCCCTCGAGCGACACGAGCGGCCGGACCGCCTGGAAGTCGAAGAACTCCTCCGGGTCGATGTCGGCGAACTTCGTCGCATCCCACGATTGGCGCGAGGAAGCTCGCCGCGAGTGACGCACCCTGCGCGCCGTCGTTCCAGCCGCGAAAGGCCGCGATCATGACGGGCCGACGAAGCGTCGGGCGGCTCTCGATTCGAAGGTGCTCGCCGATCCGCGGAGTGTACTCGCGGGGCCTCCCGGGGATACGCCGGCTTTCGCCGGCTGGGCTTCGCGGCCTGTTCGGCCGCTGCGCGTCGCTTCGCTCCTTGCGGCGCGGGGGATACGCCGGCTTTCGCCGGCTCGGGCTTCGCGGCCTGGGCGCCTGTCGGCGCGCCCGCTGCGCGCCGGCTTCGCCGGCTTGCTACGGGAGCGCAGAGATGGCTTCGGTACCGCGTGCAGTTCGCCTCGTCAGGCCTGCGGCCCAGACGACCCGCACGGTCAGCGCGACCAGAGCGGCCCAGATCGTCGCTGCGAGCGCCACGTGGGCGAGCACGACCTGCCAGGGAAGCTGGTTCCGCCACTGGTACTCGCCGATCCCCATCTGGACGAGCAGCAGGACGAGAGCGCCACAGGCGAGCTGGAGCTCCGGTCGCGCGGACCGTCGAAACCACACCAGGGCGATGACGAGAAGCAGGAATCCGACACCGAAGATCGCGCTGGCACGGACATGGATGTACACGGCGTCCTCGAGGTTGCCGAGACGGCGTATGTCCGCTCCACCCGAGTGCGGGCCGGCTGCCGTGACGAAGGTCCCGGTGACGAGAAGGGCAACGCCGACGGGCAGCAACGCGAGCGATAGCCAGCCGAGCGGGCGCGGCACGGCGGAACGCGGGCGGCCCGTCTCGAAACTGCGGGCCTCGATCGCAACGAGCACGGCGAGCCCGAGGGTCAGCAGCGCAAGAAAGAAGTGGCTCATGACGGCCAGAGGATGGAGATCCAGGATGACCGTGACGCCGCCCAACGGAATCTGCGCGACCGTGCCCAGCGCAACGGCTCCAGCTGTCCAGGAAATCCAGCGCGGGAGGCCCTCGACCCGCCGCGACGGCGATCCACGTCAGGATCGCGATGACGATCGCGACCAGTGCCACCATCCGGTTGCCGAACTCCACGAATGCGTGGAAGCCCTTCTCCGGGAACGGCGTGTCTCCACACCTCGGCCAGTTGTCGCATCCGAGGCCGGAGGCAGTCAGCCGCACGACGGCGCCCGTCACCACCACGATCAGCAAGGCTGCAACCGAAATCGTCGCGATACGCCGAAAGCCGAGCGGTGAGATCCGGCTCCGGGCCCGGGCGAGCATCACTTCAAGTCTAGGCGCCCGTCGCGCCTCAGCGCCGCGTTCAGGCGACGCCGACGCCGGCGCCCTCGGTGACCGTACCGATGCGGGCAAGGAAGAGGCCTCGAGAGCGGAACTCCGCCTCGACGACCACCGCGTGCTCGGCCGGAAGGGAGAAGAGAAGTCCTCCGGCCGTCTGAGGATCGAACCCGAGCAGATCGATGTCGGCAGGGATTCCCTCGGCATCGACCCGGCCGGCAGCGAACTCGCGGTTTCGCGGATCTCCTCCGGTGACGATCCCGGCAGCCGCCGCCTCGAGGGCGCCGGGGAGCGCGGGCAGGCTCCCGGCGTCGATGTGCAGGGCGACACCGCTTCGTTCGGCGACCTCGAGGGCGTGGCCGAAGAGGCCAAAACCCGTGACGTCCGTGACGGCGTGGGGCACACGAGCGTGCAGGGCATCGGCGGCAGCCGCGTTGAGCGTGCTCATCTGCCGCACGGCTGTTCCGAGCTCGTCAGAACCGAGAACGCCCTTCTTCACGCCCGCGAGCACGAGCCCCGTACCGAGGGGCTTTGTGAGGAAGAGCGCGTCCCCCGGCCTCGCGTCGTTCTTGCGCCAGATGCCCGACGGCGACACCGTTCCGACCACGGCAAGGCCATACTTTGGCTCGTTGTCCCGGATCGTGTGCCCGCCGGCCAGCAGCGCGCCGGCCTCGCGTACCTTGCGGTCGGCTGCCGCCAGGATGGCAGCGACGTCCTCACCGGCGAGCTCCTCCGGGAAGGCGGCGACAGAGAGAGCGAGAAGCGGCGTTCCGCCCATCGCGAACACGTCGTTCAGGGCATTCGTCGCAGCGATCGCCCCGAAGTCCCCGGGGTCGTCTACGAGGGGCGGAAAGAAGTCGACGGTGAAGATCAACGCGCGCTCGTCATCGAGCTTGTAGACCGCCGCGTCGTCCGCCGGGGCGAGCCCGACGAGGAGGTTCGCCGACTCGGCCGGGACGAACCCTGCGAGCAGCTCCTCGAGCTTGGCTGCCGAGTACTTCGCGGCACAGCCACCGGCAATTGCGAGATCTGTCAACCGCACCCGTCCTTCCATCAACTGGAGCCTACCGAGGTGGCCCACCTCTGATCCCCGTGCGCGGCTAGACGTCGCTTCGTTACGTGCTCTGCTGGGCCTCGCGGCCGGCTTCGCGGTCCGCTGCGCGTCGCTTCGCTCCGGTGCGGCCGCTGCAAGGCTCGCCTATCGGCGAGCCTTGCCTACCGTAGGTGGTCGCGCACGGACTGCTCGAGCTCGCCGACAGTGACGAGACCCTCGAACCTGTCGCGGATCGTCCCCGAGCCGTCGACCACGAACGTCCACGGCTCGGTCGGTAGTCCCCATTCCTTCACCCAGCGGTTGAACCCCTGGCTAGGCTCGTTGTTCTGGTAGATCTCGACATGGATGAAGCGGATTCCGCTGTTCGGGAACCGGCTGCGCACCTCGTCGACGACGTCCACAACGGGGCCGCACACGCGGCTCGCGCAGAACTGTGGCGTCGCGAACGTGACCACGAACGGTGCCTTCGCGCGCAGGGCACCTGCGATCGACGACCGAAGCAATTCGACATCGGGCGGCCGGGCCGTCGTGATGCGGTCGGGGAACTCGTTTTCGACCGTCGGGTTCTCCGAGGGGATCGCTTGCGCGCCGACGGCCGGGGCCTTCGATTCCTGGGCAACCTCGATCTGGGCAACTCCCTGAATATCTGCACCCTCCGGTGAGACGAGGATGGAGTACTGCCCGGGCTCCGGAAGCTCGAGGTGCGTCACCCAGACGCTCTGGCTCTCGAGCTCCTGGCCCTGTGCCTCCGTAACCCCGACCGGGAGATTCTCGGCGACCGCCTTCGTTGTCGGAACGGCGTCCAGACCTCCTCTTGCGACCAGGACCTCGGCGCGCTTGGCATCGACGACGTCACCGTTTCCCTTCACGAGGAGGAACGTCACTCGGTTGTCGCCAACTGCGAAGTCGGCCGTTCCCATCACGAGCGCACTGTCCTCGGCAGGATCCTGCTGGAGGAGCGAGAGAATGGATCCTGCTGGCGCGCTCGCATCCCCCGTGGCCGTCTGGCTGACGGTCTCGATCTGTGCCGCCGCGGAATTCTCATCGCTCGCCCCACATCCGGCGGTCGCGAGGAGGCAAGCGGCCGCAAGGGCTCCTGAGATCACGACGAGGCGCACTCAGCGCGAGTGTAGCCAGGGCCTCCCCGCGGGCAGCGGGTCAGGATGAGGCGCGAGCCTAGAGTTGGACGAGGATCAAGCAGATCGCAGCGATCCAGGCAGCGACAAGCGCCCCGACGAGTAGCCCCAGAGGTCGGAGCGAGGGGCGACCCTCGGTTTGCGAGGTGGCAGTGCGTGTCTCCATGCGCTGCCGAGTTTCGCCGGTCGAGCCGGCGTTCCTTCTCGCGGAAGATCTAGCGGCCGTCCGCGAAGCCGGCGCCGAGAGCGGCGACGACCAGCGCGAGCGTAACCAGCAGGATGAGCATGTGTGCCCGGGTCACGTGTCCACCTCCTTCCTCTTAGAAGCGGAAGTCCTGCAGCGCCTCTGCGGCGCGCCGGTAGAGCCGTGCGGCGGTGCGATCGTCGCCGCGCGTAGCGGCGAGGTCACCCTGGGCGACCCAGGCCGCCGCGCGGTGGCTCTCGGAGGAGAGTTGTTCGAAGCTCGCGTCGGCGTGCTGGAACATCTCGGCTGCTTCGTCCAGCCGACCCTGTTCGAGGAGCGCGCGACCAAGCACGAGTTGGGCATTCCCTATCTCGTCGATGAAGTCCGGGCGGTCGGCCAGGAGGACGAGTGCGTGACGGGCCTGTTCCTCGGCCAGGGTGGCGTTGCCCGTACGAAGGTGAACCTGCGCGAGAGACGAGACAGCCTGAGCGGCGTCTGCGTCGCTGCCGACTTCGAGCGCCGTTGCAAACGCCTTCTTGAGGTAGTCGATCGCCTGTTCGGGCTTCCCGAGAAGGAACGTGAGGCCACCGAGGTTGTTCAGGAGGCGACCGACGCTCTGTCGGTCGGCAAACTCCTCGTAGAGCGCCTTGGCACGCTCTGCGTGCGAGCGTGCGAGGACCCACTGTCCCTGGCGTTCTGCGACGAGCGAGGCCTGGAAGTAGACGTGGGCGACCGTCTGGCGGTCGCCGAGACCCTCGGCCAGCTCGAGCGCGCGCTCGATGTCTTCACGCGCGGCCTCCCAGTCTCGCTGGCGGCGGTAGCAGCGCGACCTCCACTCGAGAATATGCGCCCGTAGCCGATCGGAGGGAAGCTCGCAGCGATCGGCAAGCGCGAGCGCTTCGCCGAGTAGCCCGACCGCCGTTGCGGTCGACGAGAGCTTGTAGCGGCAGCATGCGATCCGGTAGAGGACGTCTGCTCGCTCGTTGTCGGTGAAGCGCGAGGACGCAGCAATTTGCCTCGCTTCTTCACCTAGCGCCAACGCGTTCCGTACCTCGCCGAGGTACATGCGCGACCAGGACTCGGCAAGCAGCGCACGGAGTCGGATGTCGGCCGGAACGTTCGGATCGAGCTTTGCCAGGAGCGACACTGCCTCGTCGTAGCGCTGCGACTCGATCGCTGCCTCTGCACGCACGACCGTGCTCTCCGCCCTGACTCGCTCGACCTCGGAGACGCCGGTCTCGAGAAACGATCGGTCGACCTCGAGGCGCTCCGCGAGCCAGTCGAGCGTCTGAGGCGTGGGCTGCGTCTTTCCGCGTTCGATCTGGCTGACGTACTCCTTGGAGAAGCGTTCGCCGGCAAGCGCTGTCTGTGTCATCCCCCGCGCTGCCCGCAGGGCCCTGACGCGTTCGCCCAAGGGGGGGATCGGGGCACCTGGGTCGGCCGACGTGAGTTTGCTGGGCATCGCTTCTCCTTCGTAGCGAGAGAGTGAAGTATAGGAAAGCAGAACTACTTCACCTTGTCACTTGACTTCTTTGGACATGGCGCTATAGTCGAGGTCCTGCACTCCCTCCGGGACGCCAGGTTGGAGTGCGGATTGCGCGGCGACACAAAGACCCGGAGACGCGGCTGGGCCGCAGAGCCGCAGTCTCCGGGTCGTCGCCCCTTCGTGCCGATAGTGCTCACGTAGACAGGCATCGGCGCTCCGAGCGTCGGCCTCGTCCCCAGGATTGAGTCGCCCGTTCGGGTGAGATCGCCGCGCGGCCGCGGTTACTCGCGGCCGGTGAGCCAGCGAAGGCGCGAGGCGTTCATGCCAGGCTCAGCTCCCTCGACGAGTCCGCCGAGGCGAAGGTCGACCATCCGGAGTAGGCCGATTCCGAGTGAGATCCAGGCCTCGGCGTCCGGATCCCGGTCGGGAAGCACCCCGCCGGCCGCCTGGGAGCGTCGCATGACGTCTGCGACATAGTCGTGTACCTCGCGCATGTGCGAGCGCATGAACACGGCGATCTCGGGGTCTTCGCTCGCAACCACCAGTGCCTGCACCCACAGGTGCGAGATGATCGAGTGGTCCTCCGACGAGCGCAGCGCTCGAACCATCGTCGGATGCCAGAGCGCCGGGTCGCTCTCTTGCGCCACGGCAGCGTCCCAGATCGTGCGTACGCGCTCCCACGCCTCGCTCAGGCACGCGAGGTAGAGGTCTCGTTTCGAGCTGAAGTGCCGGTAGAGGATCGGTTCGGTGACACCTCCTGCGCGAGCGATCTCGGCCGTCGTCGTGCCGCGATAGCTGCCTTCGGAGAACACGCGGCAGGCGGTGTCGACGAGCGAGGCCCGTCGCTCCGCAGCCGTCATGCGAGGACGGACGCTGGGTTTGCGGGGCCGCGTGGCGCTCAGGTGACGACCTCTGCGACCGACGTGGACTCCTCCTCCTGCCGTCGAGTCGGGGCAGGCTCCGTCGCCGGCTTTCTGATCAGGATGGCCGCGGTCACAGCGCCGAGGAACGCGATGATCGCTCCGACGACAAGCGCAGCGCTGAACCCGTCGATGAACGCCTCCGGTCGGCTGGCACCGGAGGCGAGGGCGCTCGTCTGCCGCGAGGTGAGGATCGCACCCATGACGGCGATCCCGAGTGAGCCTCCGACCTGGCGGAAGGTGTTCAGCACACCCGAGGCGATGCCCGCCTTCGTGACCGGCACCGAACCCATCGCAGCGGCTGTCATCGGGGTCATCGTCAGCGCCATGCCGATGCCTCCTATGAGAAGGCCGGGGAGCATGTCCCAAAAACCGGAGTCGACTCCGAGACGAGAGAAGATCGCGAGGGATCCCGCGACGAGCGTCAGCCCACCTGCCATCAACCAGCGCGATCCGATCTTGTCCGAGAGCCTCCCCGCAATCGGTGCAACGAGGATGATCAGGATCGTCATCGGCAGGAAGATCGCGCCTGCCTGTACCGGGCTGTAGCCGAGAATCTGCTGGACGTAGAGCGACATGAAGAAGAACACGCCGAACATGGCCAGCGTGACGAGGAAGGCCACGATGTTCGCGCCCGTGAACGTGCGGCTCCTGAAGAGGGAGAGGTCGAGCATCGGCGCCCGCCGGCGGAGCTCGATCCAGATGAACAGTGCGAGACCGGCGGCAGCAGCCGCAAACAGGCCGAGGATCGTGGGCGACGTCCACCCGTAGGAGTTCGCCTCGATCAACCCGAATGTGAGCGCGAAGAGCGCTGCACCCGACACGACGAGCCCCGGCAGGTCGAGGCTCTGGGTCGTGGTATCACGGGACTCCGTGATCACCATCGAGCCAACGACGACGCCGAGGATGCCGACGGGGACGTTGACGAAGAAGATCCAGCTCCAGTCGATGTGCTGCGTCAGGATTCCACCGACGAGCGGCCCAATCGCGAGTGCCATCGCGGAAACCCCGGCCCAGATTCCGAACGCGAGCCCGCGCTGCCTCGGCGGGAAGGCGGCAGAGATGATCGCGAGCGTCGCCGGCATCATCAGCGCAGCACCCACTCCCTGAAAGGCCCTGAAGGCGATCAGCTGGCCGATCGTCGAGGAGAGCCCGCAGGCCAGAGACGCACCCGAGAAGATGATGAGGCCCAGGAGGAAGATACGGCGTCTGCCGAAGAGGTCTGCCAGCTTCCCGCCAGAGAGCATCAGCACCGCGAAGGTGAGCGCGTACGCGTTGACGACCCACTCGAGCTCGGAGATCGCCGCATCGAAGCTTTGTTCGATGGACGGGAGGGCCACGTTCACGACCGTGTTGTCGAGCATGATCATGAAGAGCGCAAAGGCAACTGCTCCGAGCGTCCACCACTTTCTGTTCTCGCCTTCGATGATTCGTGCGCGCATCGGCTCCCTCAAGTTAGTCCGCACTAGGTTAGCGGGCGCTACGGGATTTCGTCAAGCTGGAAGGATGCTGGCTCCGGTCGAGTACGAAGGTCGCCGAACAGCCGGTTATCTCGATACCGCCACGTACGGACTTCCTCCGAGATCAACGGTCGCCGCACTCGAGCGCGGCATCGCAGGCTGGCAGCAGTGGGAGCATTGGAGCCGCTGGGAACGCCACGGAGAGGAGTGCCGCCGTTTGTTTGCGGGCATCATTGGGGCATCCCCGGGGGAGGTTGCGATCGTCCCCGCCGTATCGGTCGCCGCCGGGGCCGTGGCTGCCAGCTTGCCTGTTCGGGAAGGCGACAACGTCGTGTGTTACGAGGGCGAGTTCCGGTCGGCTCTCTATCCCTTCCTTGCACTCGAGCGGCGAGGCGTCGATGTTCGCGTGCTTCCGCTCGACGATCTGGCGGCTGCCGTCGACAGCAGAACGCGACTCGTTGCAGTGAGCACCGTGCAGTCCTCCGACGGGCGGGTTGTCGACCTCGACGCCCTGCGTGATGCAGGCGCCCCGCTCTTTCTCGACGGCACTCAGTCGATCGGCGCGCTGCCTCTCGATCTCGAGGGGGTCGACTTTCTCGCCGTTGCCGCCTACAAGTGGCTGCTCTGCCCCCGCGGGCTCGCCTTCCTCCACGTCAGCCCTGCCCGGCTGGCCGGCATCGATCCGTGGCATGCGGGCTGGAAGAACGCGGCCGATGGAGGCTACTACGGCCAGCCAAGGGCTCTCGCCGCGGACGCACGGCGTATCGACGTCTCGCTGCCATGGCTGCTTGCCGAGGCGGCGATACCGAGTCTCGAGCTGATCAGCGGCCTGGGTGTCGAAGCTATCGCGGCACACGATCTTGGGCTCGCCCGGCGCTTCTGCCAGGGGCTCGGGGTGCCGACCACCGGATCCGCGATCGTCAGGGTCGAGACAGAGGACGCGGACGCGGTGGCGAGCCGGCTCGAGAGCGCTCGGATCCGGTGCGCCGTACGGGCAGGATCCGTTCGCGTCGCGTTCCACCTCTACAACGACGAGGCTGATGTCGACCGCGCGGTCGAGGTTCTGCGCACGGACGGCGGGTTGGGTCGGCGAACCTGAAGACTCGGACTTTTCGCCTCAGAGTCGCTATCCTCCGGAACGATGAGGCTTGCGCTTGCACAGATCAACACGACTGTCGGCGATCTCGACGGAAACCGTGCCCGGATCCTTGCGAGCATCGAGGAGGCTGAAGCCGAAGGCGCGGACATCGTGCTGTTTCCCGAGCTCGCGGTGACGGGCTACCCACCGGAGGACCTTCTGCTTCGCACGGGCTTCCTCAAGGCTGCCGAACGGAGCCTCGAGACGATCGCGTCGGCTTCACGCGACATCGTCTGTCTCGTCGGGTTCCCGCATCTCGATCGGGATCTGTTCAACGCCTGCGCCGTCTGCGCGAACGGCGTCGTCGAAGCCGTCTACCACAAGCGCTTCTTGCCGAACTACGGGGTCTTCGACGAGGACCGCTACTTCCAGTCCGGGCGAGACCTCGTTCTGCTTCGTGTCGGTGAAACGCTGATCGGCCCTACGGTTTGTGAAGACATCTGGCAGCCCGGGCCCCCCGCGACCGAACTCGCCCTGGCAGGCGCGCATGTCGTTACGAATATCTCGGCGTCGCCCTTTCACGTCGGGAAAGGGCGTGAGCGCGAGGAGATGCTGACCGTTCGCGCTCGGGACAACGTGTGCTGGGTCGCGTTCGTGAACGCCGTCGGCGGGCAGGACGAGCTCGTGTTCGACGGACACTCACTCGTGATCGACCAGGACGGTGAGATCATCGCACGGGCGCCCGCGTTCGAGGAGGCCCTCCTCGTCGTCGATATCGATCCGTCGACGGCCGTCGCCCATCGGCTGAGGGACGCGAGACGGCGTGCGCTGGCGCGTGAGCGAACGGTGTTGCCGGATCCGAAGATCATCGAGCTGCCCTGCTCGGGGGCGGCCAAGCCGGCTTCGGCAGGGCCGCGGCTGGAGGCCCCGCTCGGGGAGTTGGAGGAGGTGCGCCGTGCGCTCGAGCTCGGGCTTGTGGACTACGTCGCGAAGAACGGCTTCAGCGAGGTCGTCGTCGGCATATCGGGAGGCATCGACTCTGCCTTGACTGCGGCGCTCGCCGCCGAAGCGCTGGGTCCGGAGCGCATTCACCTCGTGTCGATGCCGTCACGGTATTCGTCCGAAGAGACGCGTGCCGACGCGCGGAGGGTGGCGGAGAGTCTCGGATCACCGTTTCTCGAGATCTCGATCGAGCCCATGGTTACGGCATTCGGCGATGCGCTCCAGGTGCCGTTTGCGGGAACAGAAGCGGGCCTCGCGGAGGAGAACGTTCAGGCCCGAGTCCGCGGGGTTCTCCTCATGGCGCTCTCGAACAAGTTCGGCTGGCTGCTCGTCGCGACCGGGAACAAGAGCGAGTACTCGGTCGGCTACGCGACGCTGTACGGAGACATGGCGGGAGGGTTCGCTTTGCTGAAAGACGTCTACAAGACGGATGTGTTCAGACTGGCGCGGTACCTCAACGAGCGTGCCGGGCACGAGCTGATTCCGGTGTCGACCATCGAACGCGCGCCAAGCGCCGAGCTCCGGGCGGATCAGAAGGACGAGGACTCGCTGCCACCGTACGGTGACCTCGATCTCGTCCTCGAGGCGTATGTCGAGCTCGATCGATCGCGCGAAGAGCTCTCCCGAGATGGGTTCGATCTCGAGACGGTCGAGCGCGCGCTCGCGCTCATCGACCGTGCCGAGTACAAGCGTCGGCAGGCGCCACCCGGAGTGAAGCTTCGCCCGAAGGCCTTCGGGCGTGATCGGCGCCTTCCGATTACGAGCCGCTGGCGCGCCTAGCTCGCGGCGGTCCAGGAACCTCGCCGCTGCATCGGACTCCTACCCAGGGGTCAGACCCCGTCGGAGTGGCGTGGAAGTTGGTGCTGAGTCGCTGCAGATTCGTGACGCTTCGTCCTGTGCCGCGCGTTTTCGGCTGGTGCGGTACCCGAGCGGGCGCCCGAATCGGAGGAGTTCACTGCAGGCTCGCTGCTCGCGGGGGAGGGCCGGTATGAGTTTCGGCACAGTTGGCGAAGCGTCAGTCCGGGCCCTTCCAGGAGCGGACGACGGCGCGAGGCTTCGCCGGCTGCGCGTGGCCCGAGAAAGCGGCAAGGCCCGTGCGCCAGGCTGCGTCGACGTCAGCATCGGCCGGGAAGCGGCCGACGAGCTCGAGCTGGCACATGCCGTGGGCGAATGCCCACACAGCGCGCGCGCCGTCGAGGTCGCCCGTCACGGCGATCAGGGGAGCTGCCGCCCGGGCCTCGAGTCCGGGAGGAAGGAGATGCCGGGGAAGCGGCTGCTCGGTCATGAGCCGATAGAGGTGAGGATGGGCGAGCGCGAACCGCCTGTACTCGTGGGCGATCGCCACGAGTGGCTCGTCCGCAGTCTGTGCCGCAGCGCTCAGCGCGTCGCCCAGTTCGTCGAGACCGGAGGCGATCACCGCCGCCTGAAGGCTCTCCTTCCCTGCCACGTGCTTGTACAGGGAGGGCGCGCGAACGCCGAGGCGGTCCGCGAGCTTGCGCATCGTCAGCGCATCGGAGCCTTCCTCCTCGAGGATCTCGCGGGCGACCGTCGCGATCTCGTCGGCTCGGCTACCGGACATTCGAATCGCTGGCTAACATTGTTACCCAGACTAAGCTACCTATGTTAGCTTGTCAAGGAGCCCGGGAGCGCCAGACTCAGCACGCGAGACGGCGTCACGGCGAATCGAGTAGCGTCGTCTCGGTGACCAGGTCAGAACGTCGTCCGCCGGCTTCGGTCACGCCCATGGCGCTCGATCTCGCCAGCGTCAGATCGCAGTTCTCAGCGCTCGACCGGCCGCTTGCGTTGCTCGACGCCCCGGGCGGGACTCAGATGCCCGATGTGGTGATCGAGGCGATGGCGAGCTACCTCCGAGACTCGAACGCGAATCTTGGCGGGCCGTTCGAGACCAGCAGGCGGAGCGAGGTCGCGGTCGCGCAGGCGCACATCGCGGCAGCGGCCTTGCTGGGTTGTGGGCCTGACGAGGTGGCGTTCGGCCCCAACATGACGACCCTGAACTTCGCGCTGTCTCGGACGCTCGGCCGAGAGCTTCGCGCCGGTGACGAGATCGTCGTGACCCGACTCGATCACGACGGCAATGTTGCGCCCTGGCTCGAACTGGCCCATGATCTCGATCTCGTCATTCGCAAGGTCGGGTTCGATCCCCGCGATGGCACGCTCGACATGAGCGAGCTCGAGGCCTGCCTCGGGGAGCGAACCCGTGTCGTTGCCTTCACTCTGGCGTCGAACGCGGTCGGAACGATTCCCGACGCGCCCCGTATCTCAGAGCTCGCGCATCGCGTCGGTGCCCTGGCCTGGGCGGATGCCGTCCACTACGCGCCCCATGGTCCGATCGACGTGGGTTCACTCGGTGTCGACGTTCTCCTCTGCTCCCCGTACAAGTTCTTCGGGCCGCACCTCGGACTCTTCTACGGGCGTCGGGAGGTCATCGAGCGTTGGCGGCCGTACAAGGTCCGACCGGCGGCCGACGAGCCCGTCGGGCATCGCTTCGAGACAGGAACGCAGTCGCACGAGGCGCTCGCCGGGTTCGTCGCAGCCGTCGAGTACCTGCGCTCGATCGGTTGGGAGGCGATCACGGAGCACGAGCGAATGCTCGGCGAGCGGTTCCTCGAAGGCTTGCCCGAGCGCTACGAGCTGTACGGACTGCCCACGATGGCGAGTCGAACGCCCACGTTCGCCGTCAACCACCCGATCCTGTCGCCGGAGGAGGTCGCGACAAGGCTCGGAGAGCGAGGTATCGCAGTCTGGCCGGGGAACTACTACGCGCTCGAGGTGTTCGACGCCCTCGGCCTGCCGGACGGGGCGGTACGGATCGGATTCGTGCACTACAACTCCTCCGAAGAGGTGGACAGGGTTCTCGCAGAGCTCGCTGCGCTGTAGCCACAGAGGCGTTGGGTATCGTTCCTGCCCGGATGCCTGCGTTCGAGAAGACAGTCCTCGCGAACGGTCTTCGGGTCGTTACCGCGCCGATGCCACACGCGAAATCGGTGGCGTGCTTCGTCATGCTCGCGGCCGGGTCCCGCTACGAGACACGCGAGACGAGCGGGATCGCCCACTTCGCGGAGCACATGTTCTTCAAGGGAACGGAGCGCCGACCGACCGCGCGGCAGATCGCAGGCGAGATCGATGCGATCGGCGGTGAGTTCAACGCGTTCACCGGCAAGGAGTACACGGGGTACTACGTGAAGTGTGCGGCCGAACACCGCGATGTCGCCCTCGACGTGCTCGTCGACATGTTGCGTCACTCGAAATTCGACTCCGACGAGATCGAGCGCGAGAAGGGCGTGATCATCGAGGAGATGAACATGTATGTCGACACGCCGCGCGACTACGTCGACTCGGTCTACGGCGGCCTGCTCTACGGAGACCAGCCACTCGGTTGGGACATCATCGGGACGAAGGAGACCGTCAGAGGGGCGACCCGTGAGACGTTTCTCGGCTATCTCGAGGAGTGGTATCGCTCGCCGCGCATGGTCGCCGGGATCGGAGGCAACATCGGCGACGACCTCGTCGATCGCCTCGAGGAGTTGCTCGGCGACGTTGCGGACGGGTCCGGCGAAGGGCCGCTCCCCGTGGCCTCCGCACAGACGGGCCCGCAGGTCAGAGTTCACACGAAGGCGTCGGACCAGGCTCACATTCGCTTCGGTGTCCACAGCTACCCGGTCGATCACCCGGACAGGTACGCGCTCGGGCTCCTCGCCACCGTGCTCGGGGGCGGAATGTCGTCGCGTCTCTTCACGGAGGTGCGCGAGCGGCGCGGGCTCGCCTACTACGTCTACGGCTACAACCAGGGCTACACGGACGCGGGGACGCTCTTCTCGCAGGCCGGCGTCGACATCAACCGAATCGACGACGCCGTGACGACGATCGCCGGGGAGTTTGCGCGAATCGCAGCCGAGCCCGTGGGCGTCGAAGAGCTCGAGAAAGCGCGGAACTACGCGAAGGGCCGCCTGGTGCTCTCGCTCGAGGACCCGAAGGGAATGATCGTGTTCGGGTTGCGAGGCGAGGTTCTCGAGAACCGGCTCAGGGAGCCGGACGAGGTACTCGCCGGCTTCGACGCCGTGACCTCCGACGACATCCAGCGAGTAGCCAGGGACATCATCCGCGAGGATCGGCTCAATCTCGCCTTGATCGGCCCCTTCGAGGACAGCGAGCGGTTCGAGAAGCTGCTCGCACTCTCGGCCTGAGCGGCCCTCAGAGCGAGTTGGCGAACCGAGTTTCGATCCGTCCTACTCCGACCTCGAGATCGAGGACGAGACGGCCGGGCGGCTGCACGCCGGAAGCGGGTACGCCCGTGACCGACGAGTCGACCTGGATCCCGCTCCTCTCGCGCTCGAACAGCGCGATCTCTCCGGCCGAGGCAGACCCAGCGGCAACGGTGACGATGTCGGGCGGAACGATGACGACCAGCTCGCCGAGGCCGACACTCGCCTCCACGCGCTCGTCCGTCGCGCCCACGTCGAGGTCGCGCAGGTCGAGCACGAGCTTGCCGGCGCTCAGCCGGTAGTCCGTCTCGAGTGCCGAGACGCTCGTCGGTCTGTACGTCCGCTCGCCCACGCCGCCCTCGATCGGCACGTCGAGAACCGAGACTCCGACGAGGGCTACGGCGGAGGCGGCGCCCAGCGCCAGCGGACCCCAGACGCGCCCGACCAGAGCGCCGGCGACGAGGCCGAGTGCCGAGAGACCAAGCGCGATGAGCAGGAAGCTCTGCACCGATACGTCGACGACGTCGAGCTGGTCGAGGAGAGCGGTCATCGCTCCGGCCGCGAGCACGGCACCGAGAGTGATCCAACCGACGGGAAGACGGCGGTCGGCGAGGCGCGGGCGGCAGCGCGGCTGGGTAGATCGCCGTCTCGCCTGCTTCGATGGAAGCGGCGGCTGGCGGGGCTTGCGCCCCGCCGATCACCACCGTCTCGGTTTCATCGTCGCTCTCGATCGCCCGCGCGGCCGTGTCGTCTTCCGGAGCCGGTCCTCCCCCGTCCGGCATGGAAGGCTCAGGCTCCGGATTACCGGGACCGTCGGAAGCGGGCGGCCCGGGTTCGGCACCGTCGCGGCGCCAGAGGATGAGCGCAGCGCCGGCGCCGACGAGGAGTAGAGGCCAGAGCTCTGGGCCGTGGTGCCACCAGATACCCGTCGAGCCCGCGAACGCGATGGCTCCGATTCCGGCGATCACGATGCCTGCGACGAGGCGGCCGTCCCAGCGCCGCCGTTCAGCGGGAGCGGAGGTAGTGGGCTCGGGTCCGCCAGAGGGGATGATGATCCAGGCGACGAGATACGCGAGGATCCCGAAACCGCCGAGGAATGCGGTCAGGACGAAGGCGAGCCGGATGATCACGGGGTCGACCGCGAGGTAGTCGCCGAGCCCTGCGGCGACACCGCCGATCTTTCCGTCTCGCGTGTTGCGATGGATGCGTTGTGTGTTCATGCGTCGAGTGTTGCCCCCGTCGCAGGAACGCACCATCCAGAATGCCCCGGGGACGAACCCGGATTCGACCCTGAGACGGCCTCGGGGTCATCCCCGGTGTCGGGGTGCGGTGAGTGCGTGCCAGACTGTTCTCGATGTCGGTCGAGGGCTACCGGAGGATCTATCGCAGCGATCGAGACCGCGTCGTCGCCGGGGTCGCGGCTGGCGTCGGCGACTACCTCGGCGTCGACACGGCTCTCGTTCGAATCGCGTTCGTCGCACTTGCCTTCGTCGGAGGCTTCGGCTTCCTCGTCTACCTGCTCTGCTGGGCAATCATCCCCGTGGCACCGCCCGGCCTGCTTCCGATCGAGGAGTCGGAGTCTTCTCCGCGCTGGCACATCGAGCCGAGGTATCTCGTCATCGGGGCGGCCGCGGTGATCGCGTTGCTCCTGATCGTGCGCGCCCTCGACGTCTGGCCCGGAGACGGATTCGTGTGGCCGGTGATCCTCGCCTCGGCGGGCCTCGCCCTGCTGTGGACACGCGCCGATGACGAGCGCCGAGCCGGCTTCACACGGAGTCTGCGAGAGCTGGGCGCGTCCGGGAAGGGAACCGTGCTGCGTCTCGTCCTTGGTATTGCGCTGCTGGTTGCCGGAGTCTCGACGTTTCTCGCGACGAGCGACGCGGTCGTCGCGGCCGGACGTGGCCTCGCGGCCGCCGCCGTGGTCGTGGCCGGCGTCGTCCTGATCTTCCTCCCGTGGTGGAGACGCCTGGTGCGCGAGCTTGCCGACGAGCGGCGCGAGCGCATCCGCTCGCAGGAGCGCGCCGAGCTCGCTGCCCATCTCCACGACTCGGTGCTTCAGACGCTTGCCCTCATCCAGCGGCGCTCCGGTGACTCCGACGCGGTCGTTCAGCTCGCCCGCCGTCAAGAACGCGAGCTGCGTTCGTGGCTCTACGGGCAGGACGCGCCATCAGGTGAACGTTCGCTCGCAGCCGCGCTACGGTCGGCTGCGGAGGCGGTCGAGGATCTCCACGGCATTCCGATCGAGGTCGTCTCCGTCGGAGACGCCACCCTCGACGAGCCGTTGGACTCGCTCCTCGGCGCGGCGCGCGAGGCGATGGTGAATGCGGCACGCCATTCCGGAGATCACCTGATTGCCGTGTACCTCGAAGTCGACGACGAGCGTGCGGTCGTGTTCGTGCGTGACCGCGGTGCGGGCTTCGATGCGGCGACGGTTCCCGCGGATCGCAAGGGGTTGACCGAGTCGATCGTCGGGCGGATGACGCGGGCCGGAGGGCGCGCCACCATCTCGGCGACTCCTGGCGAGGGGACGGAGATCGAGCTCGAGATGCCGATCCGAAACGGTCCCGCCTCGCACCCGTCGGAGAGCGCGACGTGACGATGTGTCGCGTCTTCATCGTCGACGACCACGACCTGTTTCGTGCTGGCGTGCGATCGGAGCTCGACGGGGACGTCGAGATCGTCGGCGACGCTCGCGACGTCGAAGGCGCGGTCGCCGGGATCACCTCGGCGTCTCCCGACGTCGTCTTGCTGGACGTCCATATGCCGGGCGGCGGCGGTGAGGCGGTCATCCGGGCGGTGCGAGAGACGCACCCCGACGTGCGCTTTCTCGCGCTCTCGGTCTCCGATGCCGCCGAGGACGTCATCGCCGTGATCCGGGCCGGAGCGAGGGGCTACGTGACGAAGGCGATCTCAGGTGTGGAGCTTGCCGCGGGCTATCCAGCGTGTCGCCGACGGCGACGCCGTGTTCTCACCGCGTCTTGCCGGGTTCGTCCTCGACGCGTTCTCCGCGACGCCGGTTCGCACGACCGACCCGGATCTCGATCAGCTCACGCCGCGGGAGCGCGAGGTCCTCCAGCTCATCGCCCGCGGGTATGCCTACAAGGAGATCGCCCTCCGGCTGCACATCTCGGTGAAGACGGTCGAGACGCACGTGTCGGCCGTCCTGCGCAAGCTGCAGCTCTCGAGCCGGCATGAGCTCACCCGCTGGGCGGCGGATCGCCGCTTGATCTAGTGGCCTCTCCGGGAAGTCCTCCATCGCTTCGCGCGGCTGCAAACGCTTCGCATGCCGTTGTCCTCGGTCGCGCCCATACCTTTGGGTATGGGCGCTCCCTGCGTCCTAGGCCTGCTCGGTTTTCGCCGGCGAATCGACACAGGACTTCCCGGAGAGACCACTAGAGCCTCAGGGTGCGAGGTCGTACGGATAGTCCGTGAGAACCTCGCAGCCGTCCCCGGTCACGAGGACGAGATCCTCGAGCCGGCAGCCCCCGAACCCCGGTCGGTAGCAGCCGGGCTCGATTGCAACGACGTCTCCGGCGACGAGCGGTTGGCCACCCCGTCCGAGGAAGGGCGCTTCGTGAACTTCCAGTCCCACGCCGTGGCCGAGCGAGTGGAAGAAGCCCTCATCGAGCGTCGCGCCGGGGGCCTTCGAGAGCGCGGTCGGGTGGCCCGCTGCCGCGAAGGGCTCGCAGCTCAGTCGGTGAAGCTCGGCACCGCTGATGCCGGGGCGGATTCTGCCGACGACGAGGTCGAGCGCCTCCCGGCAGAGACGCTGATACTCCACGAGCTCGGCGGGCGGGACGCCGACACAGAACGTCCGGGTCATGTCCGAGTAGCAGCCGGATTCGGGATCGCGCGGGAAGAGGTCGGCGACGATCGGCTCACCGGGCGAGATCGGTCCGTGGCCCGCTTCGTGGGCGATTGCCGTCTGCGGCCCGTGCGAGACGATGATGTCGTCGGTTGGGATGACGCCGGAGGTCGTGAACGACCGCCTGACTGCGTCGCGCAGATCCTCAGAGGTGACGGCAGCTGCCGTCCGCAGGCGCTCGCGGATTGCCGTCATCGCCTGCTCGGTGGCCCTGAGCGAGCGGCGAATACCGGCGAGCTCTGCCTCGTTCTTCACGCGCCGGCGATCGGCAAAGAGCTTGTCATCGCACTCGACCAGTACTCCCCCCGCCCGAAGGTGCTCCGCGATCCCGAGTGGAAACGCGGGCGGCGCGACTGCCTCCGTGACGCCGAGCGACCTGCACGCGCGGAGCGCCATCTCGCGGTCGTACTCGTGGAACGTGGCCGACTGCTCGAGGACGTCGTCCGAGCCGAGGTCATCGGCCGAGTGGAGGACAAGACCCAGCCCCTGGACACGAGTCAGCTCCATCGGGGCGATGAAGAGATGGCGCTCGCCGCCGGCCTCGATGTAGATACACGGGTCGGCGATGAAGACGGGAAGCTCGTGGCGCAGCTCCGGAGAGCGGGCGGTGTCGGCAACGATGAGAACCGCTGGCACGACCCGGACTCTAGAGGCGCTCAGCTATCGTCGGAGCCGTGCACCAGGAACTGGATCGCGCGCACGATCTGATCGCCTCGTACGACGACGAGCTCGGCCGCCTCGTACCGAACGGCACCGATCTCTTCGACGCGCACGTTCATTGCGGAACCGACATCGACGGATTCTCGAGCCCGGTCGAGGAGCTCACGGCCTTCCTGCGACGCACGGGCGTCACGCGCGCTTTCTGCTTTTGCCTCGACGAACCGGATCGGCATCCCAGGTTCAGCGCGGCGAACGACCGCACCCTGGTCGCTGCGGCAGGCTCGGACGGGCTCCTGATCCCCTTCGTGCGGCTCGATCTCACGGAGTCGCCGGTCGACGAGGCAGTCCGCTGCCTCGACCTCGGCGCCCGTGGCATCAAGCTCCACCCCCGCGCGCAGAGCTTCCTCCTGAACGACGAGCGGCTGGATCCGATCTTCGCCCTTGCGGCCGAGCGGCTCGTCCCGATCCTCATCCACGGTGGGCGGGGGCTTCCTCCGATCGCCGGCGATCTCCATCGCGTCGTCGACCGGCACCCTGACGCGAAGCTGATCATCGCGCACGGCGGGATCGCCGATCTCGCCGCCCTGGCCGACGCCTTCGTCGGGCATCCGGGCGTCTTCTTCGACACCTCGATCTGGAGCGCGGTCGACATCCTCGACCTCTACAGCCGCGTGTCGCCGGAGCAGGTCCTCTACGCGTCCGACTACCCGTACGGCCAGCAGCCGCAGTCGCTGCTGCTCGACCTGCGCATCGCGCGCCTGGCGGGCTACAGCGACGACGAGCTCCGCGGTGTTCTCGGTGTCAACGCGGGACGCATCGCAGACGGCGAGCCGCTTCCGTCACCCACTCCGCCCAAGCGTGGAACCGACACGCTCGTCCAGCCGATCTCGCTCTCCCGAATCCACACATATCTGACGATGGCCACCCCGCTCCTCTGGACGCGCCAGCCCGACGTGATCGGTGCCGTCGGCCTGGCGCTCAATGCCGCGGCCGAGCGCAACGGATATCCCGACGTCTGCGAGCGGATCGCCGACCTCCTCGTCTGTGCGGGCGACCTGTGGCGGTTCAGTGCCGACATCGAGGACGAGGCGGAGCGTAGGCGAGTCGGCAGGACCGTCTTCCAGCTCATCCATCTCGCCGACATCGAGGCGCTGACCGTCGCCGCATGATCAGTGCCGTCGTGCTCGCGGCGGGAGCTGCGTCGCGATTCGGCGCTCCGAAGCAAGCGCTTCTACTACCCCGCGTGCTGGAGCGCGTCCGACGCTCGAGTGTCGACGAGATCGTCGTCGTCCTCGGCGCGTACGACGTTGAGGTGACCGGCGCTCGGGTCGTCTCGTGTCCCGACTGGAAGCGTGGACCCGGTGCCTCGCTTCGTTGCGGGCTCTCGGCGCTATCGGCCGAGGTGGAGGCGGCCGTGGTATGTCTGGCCGACGGCCCGCTGCTCGCACCGGAGGCAATCGACCGCACCGTCGACGCGTGGCGACAGGGCGAGGGGGCTCTGGTCGCGGCGAGCTACGGCGGAACGCGTGGCCACCCGGTCGTCGTCGGAAGGTCGCTCTGGGGTGGGATTCCGGACGACGGCGGCCGCGCGCTCGAAGCTGTCCTCGTCCCGTGCGACGACCTCGGGGAGCCCGAGGACATCGATACGCCGGAGGACTTCGAGCGGTTCGAGGGTCGCTAGAGAAGCGGTGTGCGCAGCGACGCCAGACGCTGCTTGAGCTCATCGGTCATCGGCTCGTCGCAACACTGGCGCACGTACATCCTGAGAGTGGTCTCGAACCGGTAGCGCCGGGCGCAATACCCACACGCCTCGAGATGCGCTTCGGCCTCGATCCGCTCCGGCTCGGTCAGCTCGCGGTCGACGAAGGGCTGAAGGAGCTCCTCGCATTTAACGCATCCGCAGTCACCCATCACGGTCCCCCTACCGTCATGACGCCTCCTGAACCGTTGTCTCCGCGAGCTCGTGCTTCAGGATGCGGCGGCCTCGGTGGAGTCTCGACATCACGGTACCGACGGGGATGTCGAGAATCTGGGCCGCGTCCCGGTAGCTGAACTCGCCGATGTCGACGAGCACGAGAACGTCGCGGAAGTCGTGTGGGACGGCCGCCAGCGCGTGTACGACGCTGTCCTGGGAGAGGCGCTCGACGACACGCTGGTCCTCGTCGCTGCCTCCCGCTTCTTCCAGCCGGTTGTAGAGGAAGTAGTCGCCCTCCTCCAGCGGTTGCATGTCGGGTGTTCGCTGCTCGCGCCGGCCGCGATCGATGTTCAGGTTGGTGAGAATCCGGAACAGCCAGGCCCGGAGGTTCGTCCCGGGCGTGAACGACTGCCAGTTCCGGAAGGCCCTGGAATAGGTCTCCTGCACGAGGTCCTCGGCTTCCTCGCGACTGGACACGAGCCGCCGGGCGACCCGGTAGAGCTGGTCTGCCAGGTCGAGCGCGTCCTCCTCGAAACGGACGCGATCGCGCGCCTCCGCGGCGATGCGACGGGCATCGATCTCGGGCTGAGCCTCGCTCACGAGTGCGGACGCTACCACCTCTTTCGGTAACGGCCTGTGCCCGAGCGCTATTCCCGGGAGTGGAACCCGGCGCGGGCAAGTGCGGCGACGATCGCCTCCCGACCGAGGCGCTCTTCGTCCCAGCTGAGGGAGACCTCACCCATCAGGTTGGCGCGTGCGGACTCGATTCCGTCGAGGCGACCGAGTGCACCGCTGAGGCGCATGACACAGCGCTCGCAACGGATTCCCGTCACCTGGATCGTGTCGCTCTGGAGAGCCATCACCCGTGATCCTACGCGGTGGCGTCGGCCAGCCAGGCGGTCAACGAACGTAGGCCGAGGTCGCGGGCGAAGTCGACCTGCTCGTCGGCCTGCGAGCGGCGCGCGAGACGCTCGAGCGGTTCGAGGAAGTCAGCGCACCCGAGGCGATCGGCCGTCGGGTGGACCGCGTCGACGAGCTCCGCTGTCAGTTCGGGAACGGAAGCGAGGCGCTCGCCGTCCGGGTGAATCAACTCGGCCCGAGCTCCGAAGCGCAGGGCCGCCCAGCGATTCTGTGCGTAGATCCCGCGATCGGCCGGAGGCCCGGGCTCGCTTGCGGCGACCAGAGCCTGCGCGATAGCGGCGAACGCTGCCGTGATCTCGAGCGACGTCGGCTGGTCGGGCATCCGGATCTCGAGCGTTCCGAGGCGTGGATGCGGTCGTACGTCCCACCAGATCCGCGTGTAGTCGTCGGCGAGGCCGAGGTGGACGAGACGCTCTGCGAACGCCCCCCAGGCGGCAAACGACGCGAAGACGGGCGGGGCGCCGCTCCGCGGCAGTCGCGTGAGCAGCTCGGCACGGGTGGAGGCGAGGCCCGTCTCGCTCGATGCCAGGTACGGGGAGTTGGCGGACAGCGCGAGAAGTACCGGGAGCCATGGGAGCACCGCTTCGAGCCTTGCCAGACAGTCGTCCGCCCCCGGGACGCCGACATGGACGTGGAGCCCACAGCAGAACTGCGCCTGCGCAGATGGCCCGGCGTAGCGGGCAAATGCGGCGAGCGCCGGCTCGTCGACGAACAGCTCCTCGTCCGGCTGCGCGGTCGGATGCGTGCCGACCGCGGCGATGCGAAGCCCAGAGGCTTCGGCGAGCGCCCCGGTCTCGGCACGGAGCTCGCGGAGCTCCTCCACCGCCTCGGCGGCCGAGGCGGACCGCCGGGTTGTCAGCTCGACGAGAGAACGGAATAGCTCGCGCTTTCGACGTGTCCCGTCGAGCCACTCGGGCGGTGTCGACGACGGTTCGAGGGTCTCGGCATCGAGGACGAAGAGCTCTTCCTCGATCCCGACCGACCAGGGAGAGCTCTCGCCGAATCGCTGCTCGAGCATGGGCGCATTGTGCCCACGTCGGGGCACCGGTCTATATTCGGGTCCAGATGCACCCAACTGCGGAGAAGCTCCGGCAGCGGCTGCACGAGCAGGGACTCGACATCGAGGTGCGTGAGCTACCAGAGGCGACTCGCACGGCCGTCCAGGCGGCAACTGCTCTGGGGTGCGACGTCGCGCAGATCGTCAGGTCGCTCGTGATCATGGTCGGGGGCGACCCGATCGTCTGCCTGTGCGCCGGCGACCGGCAGGTCGATCTCGCTCGTCTCGGAGCCGATGCCCGGATGGCGACCGCAGCCGAGGTTCGCGAGGTGACGGGCTTCGCGGTGGGCGGCGTGCCTCCACTCGGCTATGACCGCGTCTTGCGGACCGTGGTCGACGGCTCGCTCCGTCGCTTCGAGACTGTGTGGTGTGCGGCAGGAACTCCTCATGCGGTGTTCCCGATCGAAACCGGGCGGCTCCTGCGTTCGCTCTCGGATGCCGAGATCGTCGAAGGCGTCGGGGTCGAAAGCGCAGACCGAAACCGCCGGGGGTGACGGCGGTTCCGGTCGGGAGGGAGAGCTGTCGGAGGCCCGGGCAGGCATGGCGGGCCTCCGACCTTCGTGAGTGCTTCCGTGAGCCGCGTTGGCGACGGTCGGCTCGGGGCCTCCAGGGAGGGTGAGGCCTCGGAAGCTGGCCCCTCGCGGGGCCATGGGCGGTCTAACCGGTCGGCGTGATCGGCTGACGCCCAAGCTTGACGGAGAGGCTGACGATCTTGCCGTCTCGGTTGATTTCCAGGGTCAGGGTGTCGTCCGGCTTCTTCGCGAGGACGATGTCACGAAGCTGATCGGAGTTCTCGATCGCCTTGCCGTCAGCCTTGACGATCACGTCTCCGCCGAGGACCCACGTCTGACCGTCGACGACGGCGCTCGACGTGCCGCCTTGGAGGCCCGCCTCGTCCGCCGGGCTTCCCGGACGGACAGTGGCGACGAGAACGCCCGTGCTCACAGGGAGCCGCAGGCTTTCGGCGGAGTCTGCCGAGATGGTCTGCATCTCGATGCCGAGGAACGCCCGCTCGACCTTGCCGGTCTCGATCAGTTGCGAGACGACGTCCTTCACGGTGTTGGAAGGCACTGCGAAGCCAACACCGACGTTGCCCTCCGCGTAGCCGCCCGTCTCGATCTGCGAGTTCACGCCGATGACCTCGCCCTGCCCGTTGAGCAACGGCCCGCCCGAGTTTCCGTGGTTGATCGCAGCGTCCGTCTGGATCACGTGGTCGATCTGGAAGTCGTTCGGGGAGGTGATCGATCGTTGGACGGCGCTGACGATGCCCGAGGTCACCGTGCGGTCGAGGCCGAACGGGTTGCCGATTGCGACGACCGCATCGCCGACCTGAACCTTGTCCGAGTCGGCGAGCACGAGGGGAGTGAGCGCGTCGGCCGGCATGTCGACCTTCAGGACGGCGAGATCGGTAGACGGATCGACACCGACGAGCGACGCCTTGACCCTGTCGCCGCCGGAGAAGTTGACCTCGATCTCCTCGGCGTTCTGGACGACGTGGTAGTTGGTCACGATATGTCCGGTCTTCGAGATCACGAAGCCGGAGCCGAGAGCGCGCTGAGACCCCTGCTGGTCGAGCGGGTCGGTGGAGGAGCCTCGTGTCGTCGACGCGACGATCTGAACCACGCCTGGCCCGGCGCGGCGGTAGATCTCCTGGATGGAGAGATTGCTTCCTGTCGCGGAGAACGACGCCGGCTGGCTTTTCTCGGTCGCGGCCGGCGTTGCCGCCGCAGTCTGCTCGATGATCGTGGTCGTCCCGCCATCCGACCAGACGGCTGCTCCGACCCCGATTGCGATTCCAGCGCCGATCGCTCCGGAGGCAACGAGGGCGGCACCGTTACGAAGGCCACGACCCATAAGCCCCCTGTTCTAGCTGGACAGTCTTAACCCGCCGTGTCGTCTCGTTAAGGGTGTGTGAAGCCGCGATTAAGGAGTGTTCGCGCCGGGGCTCTGGACCCAGCCGCCTCGACGGCACGGCTACCGGTCTTGACGGCGCGATCACGGATCCATGCGAGCTGCTCGGCCCTCCAGTACTGTGAGAGAGCGGTGGACGGACATGGATTCGACGAGGCGCGCGACGCGACCCGACGCACCCGCCTCGCGAACGAGCGGACGCTCATGGCGTGGGTGCGAAGCGGCCTCGCTGCGTTTGCGGTCGGCCTCGGCGCCGGGAAGCTGATTCCCGAGCTCTCGGGTGGGACAGATCTGCCGTTCGAGCTCGTCGGTGTCGGATTCGCCGTCCTCGGGGTCGTCTTCATCCTGTATGGCTACATCCGCCACCGAGAGGTCGAGGAGGCGCTCGATCGGGGCGAGTACGTCTCGCCGAGCCGAGGCGTGATCGTGGCGCTGACGCTGCTCGGCGCGGTACTCGGTGTCGCGATCATCGTGCTTGTCTTCGTCAGCGGCTGAGCCGGCCCACGCCGGGCGCGGGTACTGCCGTTCTCGCACCGTGCGCCGGCCGGTAGGATCGGCGCCACACGGAGTCGACTCTGGAGGTCGGGGATGAGCACGGTGGTTGGGAAGCAAGTGATCCGGTCGGACGGAGTCGAGAAGGTCACCGGTACCGGGCGGTATACGGCTGACCTCAACCTCACCGGCCAGCTCCACGCGAAGTTCCGCTACGCCGATCACACGCACGCGACGATCACCCGGATCGACGTGTCCAAGGCGCGCGCGCTCCGTGGTGTCCTCGCCGTGATCACCCATGAGGACGTGCCAGACCTGAAGTACGGCGGGATGGTTCAGGACAGGCGACTCTTCGCCCGAGAGAAGGTCCGGTGGGAGGGCGACATCGTCGCTGCCGTGGCCGCGGTGACCCCGGAGATCGCGGAAGAGGCGGCCGCGTTGATCGAGGTCGACTACGAGCTGCTCCCGCCAGTCGTCGATTTCGAGGCGGCGATGGAGGACGGCGCGCTGCTCATCCACGAGGACTGGGAGTCGGACTCGGGTGACGAGGCTCTCGGGAGAAACCGCAACACGCTCGGGTACTCGACGATCGTCAAAGGCGATGCGAATGCGGGCATGGCGGCGGCCGAGGTCGTCGTGAAGAACAGGTTCGTCACCGACTGCTCCCAGGGAGTGCCGATCGAGCCGCGCGCCGTGATCGCGCAGTGGCAGGGCGGCAAGGTCACCGTGTGGACGTCGACGCAGGTGCCCTATGCGGCGCGTGCAGGCGTGGCCCATACGTTGCAGATTCCCGAGTCGAACGTCCGGATCGTCGTGCCGCTTCTCGGTGGCGGCTTCGGCGCGAAGTGCGACTTCCATTTCGAGGGACACGTTGCCGCCCTCGCCAGGGCGGCGCGCCGCCCGGTCAAGCTCGTCTTCTCGCGTCGCGAGGAGTTCGTCGCCATCGGTCATCGCCGCGAAGGAATGGTCATCGAGCTCGAGACAGGAGCGCGCCGCGACGGCACGCTCGTGGCGCGCCGCGGTCGGCTCGTCCTCGACAAGGGTGCGTACTGCGGCGAGGGCGGCTTCTTCGCGCAGATGGCCGCCATGCACGCGTGCGGCCCGTACAAGATCGAGAACGTCAGCGTCGAGTCGTACCTCAACTACTCGAACACCCAGCCGTCGAGCTCGATTCGCGCTCCGACCGCTCCGCAGGTGTGCTGGGCGCTCGAGCAGCACATGGATGAGCTGGCGCGCACCCTCGAGCTCGACCCGGTCGAGCTCCGGCGCCGCACGCTGATCGAAGAAGGAGCGGAGGGCCCGACCCGGCAGGTCTTCGACGAGATCGGGATGAAGCAGACCCTGGAGAAAGCAGTCGAGCTGATCGGGTACGGGCAGGAGCTGCCGGACGACGAGGCGATCGGTGTTGCCTGTGGCTGGTGGCCGTGCTTCGGCGCCGCCTCGGGCGCGTACGTGAACCTGAACTCGGACGGCACCGCGACGATCGTGACCGGGGCCCAGGAGAACGGCACCGGCGCGGTGATGGCGCTGCCGATCCTCGCCGCTGAGCAGCTCGGACTCCAGCCTGAGGACTTTTCGATTCTCTACCAGGACACCGATGCAGCCCCGTCGGACATGGGCTCTTGCGGTTCCCAGACCACGTTCAATAGCGGCCGCGCCGTGGTCGAGGCGGCGATCGACCTGCGCGAGCAGCTCCTGGACGCTGCCGCCTCCGAGCTCGAGGCCGACCGGGGGGATCTGGAGCTGGCTGAGGGTGCGGCGCGTGTCAAGGGTGCACCCGACCGGGCTGTCACCATCGCCGACCTGGCCGGATCAGGCGCCACCTTCCACGGGAAGGGCTCGGGCGATGTTCCGGAAGCGCCGCCCTGCGATGCGGAGGGCTGCGTCGGACGTCTGGGGAACGAGTCGTTCCTGGCGCCGCAGCTGATCACGCACGCGGCGCATGTCAAGGTCGATCGAGACACCGGCGTCGTCCGGGTTCTGCGCGTCGCGGCGGTTCACGACTGTGGGACGATCGTGAACCCGATCGGGGCGAACGGGCAGGTCACCGGCGGTGTCGTCATGGGCATCGGCCAGGCGCTCAGCGAGGGAACGCAGATCGACGAGAACGGGCGTCAGCGCAACCCGCACCTGCTCGACTACAAGCTCGTGACGTCGGCCGACGCTCCGCAGATCGACGTCGCATGGGTCGAGACGTCCACGCCGAACGCGGGGCCCAAGGGATCGAAGGGCGTAGGGGAGCCACCGTGCGTCGCGACTGCAGCCGCGGTCGCGAACGGGATCACGAAGGTGATCGGGAATCCGGTTCGGCGGCTGCCGATGACGCCGGAACGCGTGTGGTCGGCGCTCGCCGGGGAGGGGGAGTGATGGGACGTCAGTACTTCGAGCCGGCCACGGTCGCCGAGGCGCTGTCGGTGCTCGCGGAGAACCCCGGCGCCGATCTCGTCGCGGGGGGCACGGATCTCGTCGTCGGTGCACGGCAGGGCAAGCGCCCGCTCGGCGAGACCCTCGTTGCCATCCACCGCCTCGGTGAGCTCGCCGGGCTCTCGGAAACGGCGGAGGGCGGTCTGCGGATCGGTGCTCTCGTCAGCCACGCAGAGCTCGAGTCGTCGCCGCTTGTCAACGAACGCTGGAGCGCGCTCTCCGACGGGTCGGTGCTGGTCGGCTCGCCGGCGACGCGGAACGCGGGGACGCTCGGCGGCAACGTGGCGAACGCCTCGCCGGCCATGGACACCGGTAGCCCGCTGCTGGTCTTCGACGCGTCGGTCGAGCTGACCTCGAGCGATGGGATGCGTTCGGTTGCGCTGGCCGAGTTCTTTCAGGGCCCCGGCGAGACGACCCGTGCGGCGAGCGAGCTCGTCACCGCCGTCGACGTGCCACCGCTTCCCGTCGGTCGTGTCGGGAGCGCGTACCTGCGTCTCGAGTACCGCCAGGCGATGGAGATCGCCGTCGTCGGCGCCGCGGCGCTGCTCGCACTCGACGATGCCGGCAGCATCGTGGAGGGCCGAATCGCCTTGACCGCCGTTGCGCCCGTGTGCCTGCGGGTGCCGGAGGCCGAGCGGCTCCTCGCCGGCGCGGTGCCCACCGCTGACACCTTCGCCGCCGCCGCCGCGGCCGCACGTGACGCCGCACGGCCGATCGACGACGTCCGTGCGTCGGCCGAGTACCGCCGCGCGATGGTCGCCGTCATCACCAGGCGCGCGCTCGAGCGTGCC
Organism: uncultured Thermoleophilia bacterium; assembly: GCA_963710975.1. GTDB lineage: Bacteria > Actinomycetota > Thermoleophilia > Gaiellales > Gaiellaceae > JBBQXH01. The sequence continues at coordinate 259,367 of CAVQCG010000003.1, forward strand.
CACGAACGAGCGAAGGAGGCAGCATGACGTACCCCGTGACCCTGACCGTCAACGGCATCGCGTACGACGTCGCCGTCGAGCCTCACCGCTCGCTCCTCTCCGTGGTGCGGACCGAGGTCGGTCTGACCGGGTCGAAAGAGGGTTGTGACGACTCCGAGTGCGGCGCCTGCATGATGCTTCTCGACGGCCGTCCGGTGAACTCGTGCTCCTATCTCGCCATCCAGGCCGCCGGACGCGAGATCACGACTGTCGAGGGTCTTGCGAACGGCGATGAGCTTGGCCCGTTGCAGCAGCTGTTCCTCGAGGAAGGTGGAGTGCAGTGTGGCTTCTGCACACCGGGAATGCTGATCTCGGCGACGGCTCTCCTGGCCGAGAAGCCGAGCCCGACGGAGGAGGAGGTGCGCCTCGCCCTCGGAGGCAATCTCTGCCGGTGCACCGGCTACGGAGGCATCGTCAAGGCCGTCCTCCGTGCGGCCGAGGGGCTTCCGGCCTAGGGACGGTTGATCGGAAAATTGACCATCTAGATCGTATGCCGTGAGCTGGGTCGACGCCCTCGTTCTCGCCTGGGTCGCGCTCTCTGCGGTCGTCGGATTTCAGCGAGGCCTGACCGCCCAGTTCCTGTCGCTCGCCGGGCTCGCACTGGGAGGCCTCGCGGGCGCGCGGCTGGGCCCTTTGTTCCTGCCGGATGGAAACAGCTCGCCGTGGGTCCCGTTCGCAAGCCTGATCGGCGCCGTCGTCGGTGCGCTGCTCCTGCAAGCAACTGCGAGCCTGCTCGGTACGAAGGTCCGCTGGGCCATCGCCCGGGGTCCGTTCCGCCTGGCCGACTCCGCGGGCGGTGTCATCATCGGCATCGGCGTGGGACTGGCCGTGGCGTGGCTTGCCGCGGTGGCAGCCCTCCAGATCGAGGGCGCCGGTCTGCGCACGAGCGTCCAGCGATCGTCGATTCTCTCCGGCCTGGTCGACGCGGTCCCCCCGCGGTCGGTTCTGCGAACCCTCGCGCGGCTCGATCCGCTTCCCCTGATCTCGGCGCCGCCCGACCTGAGCCTTCCTTCGCCTGACGGGTCTGTTCTCGCTAGCCCGGTCACGCGCGCCGCTGGGCACGGCGTCGTGAAGGTCGAGAGCGTTGCGTGCGGAGCGGGCGTTCAGGGATCCGGGTGGGTGATCAGAGGAAACCTCGTTGCGACCAACGCCCACGTGATCGCCGGAGGTGAGCAGATCCGCGTCGCCGCACCCAACGGCCAGGTGCTTGCCGCGACGCCGGTGTACGTCGACGGCCGGAATGACGTTGCGCTACTCAGGGTGAGCGGGCTCGACGTTCGACCGCTCGTCGTGGCCGCGAGAGAGCCGGAAGACGACCAGGTCATCCTGCTCGGCTACCCGAGAGACGGGGCCCTCACCGCGGTCGCGGCAACCGCAGGGCGACCCACGAACGTCTTCACCCCGGACGCGTACGGCGGCCACACCCGGCTGCGTACGGTGATACCGCTGCGCGGAAAGGTGCAACGCGGCGACAGCGGTGGTCCCGTCGTGAACTCGAGGGGCCGTGTCGTCGGGATGATGTTCGCCGCGAGCACCAGGGGCGGCGGTGGCTTCGGCGTGCCGACAGGGAAGATCGTCGGTGCGCTCGACTCACCCCTCAGGCCGGTCGATCCCGGCCCGTGTGCGTAAGCCCTCGACCCAACCCTGGAGCTCGCGCAGGAACCGAGGGTCGATGGTGTGCGCGATTGGAGACTCCCTATACGTGACCGCCGCGCCGGCATCCGCAAGTCGTTGGCGGGCCGCTCGCCCCCACTCGACGCCGATGACGGGGTCATTCGTGCCGTGACCGATTGCGACGGGGAAACCTGAACGTCCCTCGAGGTCGAGCTCGAATCCGTCGACCGTTGGCATGAAGCCTGAGAGGGCGATGATTCCAGCAGGTGCCGGTCGTCCCTGTCCGAGGCCGAGCGCATACGACATGACCGAACCCTGGGAGAAGCCCCCGACGATCGTTCTCTCGATCGGCACGCCGATCAGATCCGGCAACCCGTCAAGCCACGACGCAGCGATCGCGTAGGTCGACAGGAACGTCTCGGGATCCGGATAGCCGATGCTCCGAACCGCATACCAGTGCGCTCCCCCCGGCGGCAGCGAGAGTGGCCCTCGTGGCGCGATGCCGACCAGCCGCCGATCCGGATCGAGCGCATCGAACAGGGGCGCAAGGTCATGCTCGTCAGCTCCACGACCGTGGAGAAGGACGAGCGCACCGTCGGGATCTCCGTGCGCCTCGCGGCGCCGGTAGACGAGGTCGCTCATCGCGCCGCCCAGTTCGCGCGAGGGTTCGGGAGCGGTGTGAGGAGCGGCTCGACCCGGTCTCGAAGATGTTCGAAGGCGGGCGGGAGGATCAGCGCCTCGCCGAGGTGCTGGGGATCCTCGTCGGTTGCGAAGCCCGGGCCGACCGTGGCGATCTCGAAGAGCACGCCGCTCGGCTCACGGAAGTAGATCGAGCGAAACCAGAACCTGTCGATGACGGGAGTCGGGTGGGCGCCGGTTGCCGCCACGCGCGCCTGCCATTCCTCGTGGTCTCCCATCGTCGATGCCCAGGCGACATGGTGAACTGTCCCGGCACCCGGGATGCCGCGCTCGGCCGGGGGAGCATCGTAGGCGTAGAATCCGCCCCGCTCGCTCCCGCGCACGTCCCACGTGCTGTCGCCGGACGGTGCAAAAGCCAGCGTCTCCTCGAGGAACCGCCGGCTGGCTTCGGGCTCGCGGGAGTAGGCCCTCACACCCTCGAAGCCCTGAAGCGCCACGTCGGGTGCGATCTCGGGATGAATCGCGACGAGCGGCCGGTCGGTCGTCTCGTTGACGACGAGCTCGTGCCCCAGGCCTTCGGGATCCGAGAAGCGCACGCGTACGGCATCGCGCTCGACGATGATTCCCTCCGCGTCGAGCCGGTCGGCCCAGAAGTCGAGCGCCTCGTCTGACGGTGCGCGCCAGACGACCCGGTGCACCATCCCCGCTCCTGCCCGTCCGGGAGCCGCGCCCGGATACTCGAAGAACGTGATGTCCGAGCCGGGGCTTCCCTCCTCGTCGGCGTAGAACAGGTGATAGACCGTCGGATCGTCCTGGTTCACCGTCTTCTTGACCATCCTCAGGCCGAGGACGCGGGTGTAGAAGTCGACATTTCCCGGAGCGTCGCCGGTGATCGCCGTCACATGATGAACGCCTTCGAGCTTCATCGGTTCCTCCTGATAAGCTTGTTCATACAACTATAATACTTGATCATGCAAGAACCTGTCAAGACCCTCACCCCTCGCGAGCTCACCGCCTGGCGCGGGTTCCTCCGTGTTCACGCAACCGTCCTCCGAGAGCTCGACGCCGAGCTGCAGGCAATCCACGATCTGCCGCTGACATCCTACGAAGTGCTCTTGCTCCTGCACGAGGCGCCGCTTCAACGGCTCCGCATGTCGGAGCTCGCCGACTCGCTTCTCCTCAGCCAGAGCGGCGTCACGCGCCTCGTCGACCGGCTGGAGCGCGAAGGCCTCGTTACGCGTGAACGATGCGACTCCGATGCGCGCGGGTTCTTCGCAGTGCTCACCGCCGCCGGTGGTACTCGTTTCAGAGTCGCTCGGCCCACACACCTCGCCGGCGTGCGGCAACACTTCCTCTCGTGCCTGAGCTCTGAGCAGCTCGAGCTTCTCGGCGAGATCTGGCGTCAGGTGAGTGAGAACGCCAGTACCGCCGCCGCTACCCCGACGTAGAGCAGCCAACTGGTAGAGCGTGCCCGTCGCGCAGACAAGACGGCGTGTGGTGCGTGTGGCTAGCGTTCCGGCCGTGCGGCCAATTCTCGTCATCGAGCAGGAGGAGCGCCTCGAAGGGCTCGGATTTCTCGCCGGACGGCTGGAGTCGAGCGGGCTTCCGTACAGAAGGTTGCAGACGTGGAAGGAGGACGTCGGCAGCGTTCGCGCCGGCGAGTACGGGGCGATCGTCCCGCTCGGGGGCAACATGCACGCGTGGGACGAGAGCGCGCATCCCTTCCTCGCCGACGAGCGAAGGCTACTCGGCGAGGCTCTCGAGGACGGTGTTCCCATCCTCGGAATCTGTCTCGGCGCCCAGGTCCTCGCTCGCGCGCTCGGCGCCGACGTCCGGGAGGGTGCTGCGCCCGAGATCGGCTGGCTCGACGTCAGCCCGACGGGGGCGGCGAACGGAGACCCGGTGTTTGGTCACCTGCGCGGCCCGACGGGTGTCTACCACTGGCACATGGATGTCTTCGAGCTTCCGCCGGGTGCGGTCCGGCTGGCGTCGAGCGACCAGTACCCGAACCAGGCCTTTCGCCACGGCGAGGCGTGGGGGATCCAGTTCCATCCCGAGGTCGACTACGAGCAGTTCTCGACCTGGATCGCCAACCATCCGGGGGCGGCGGCCGCAAACGGCATCGACGAGGACGAGATGCGAGAGGAGGTCCGGCGCGGCTCCGCGGAGCCGACGTCGCGGGCGTTCAGGGAAGGGCTGTTCGACGCCTTTCTCGAGCGGGCCGCTAGCTCGAGCTCCCGGCGTTGACGGTCTGCGCCTCTGCGACCGCCGGGCTGGCCGGTGCTGTGCGCGGCTTGCCGCCGATCAGGTCGATGAACCAGGACTCGAAGCGGCCGAACCTGCTGGTCTCGTAGCGATGCCAGGCGCGGTCGAGCTTTCGCTGCCGGTGAGCTCTTCCCGGAGCGGTGCGAGCCTTGTCGGGGTTGTAGAAGAGGTGGGCCCAGGGCGAGTAGGGCTTCGCCAGGCGACACAGACCGATGATCCCGATAGGCAGGAAGAAGATTGCGACCACTCCCATGAAGTACTTCCCCTTCAGCAGGGTCGCGAGAGCGAACAGGAGGCTGACCGCGATCACCGTCCAGATGACGAATCGTGGACTGCTCCCGTCGACGTCGGAGTCGCTCTCGAACGGGGACGAGGTGAGGAGAATCAGTCCGCCGAGCATCGCTCCCATCACCACTGCATCGACGGAGCTCCGTCCCTCGTCGGTCCAGTAGACGTCCTTCAGGTGAAACACGAGCGCGAACTCGTCGAGGATGAACGCCGCGCCGATCCCGAACATGATCGCGCAGATGTTGTAGACGAGGAGCGCATCGGAGTAGCGGCTAAAGGAGATCAGGCCTCCGATGAGGACGAGGATGATCCCTGGGACGATGTGGTGCAGGTGGACTCCGCCGACGCTGCCGCTTCCCCATCCCCGCTTCCGAGCGAGCCTCGTGTAGCCCCGCGTCAGCGCGAAGGTGATGATGAAGGCGACGAGAAGGACGAACGTCGGTTCCTTGCCGGCGTCGTAGATGTGCTTGGTGTAGCCCGGGATGAAGCTGAGAATGTCCATTGCGCGTGCCTCGGTAGGGTAATCGAGCCTCCCGGCGTCAACCCAGGCTCATGACCCTGAACACGATCCCGATCGATGCCCGCGGCTCTTTTGCCTGGATCGCAGATCCCGGCGAGGCGATCCAGCGCGCCTCGGTCGTGATCGCGGTCGACGGCGGGTGCATCGTGGTCGACCCGGTCGATGCGCCCGGACTCGACGAGACGCTCGCTCGGTGCGGACCCGTGCTCGGGATCGCAACCCTGCTCGACCGTCATCAGCGCGATGCCGCAGCGATCGCCGACCGGCTGGCCGTCCCGCGGTTGCTGCCGCGAGCGCTCGGCGGTTCCGGAATCGGTATCGAGGGAGTCGAAGAGCGAGCGGTTGTGGAGCGCAAGCGCTGGAAGGAGGCGCTTCTCTGGCTCCCCGATCGTCGTCTTCTCATCTGTGTCGAGACGTTGGGAACCGCCCCGTTCTTCCTCGCACGCGAGGGCGACGGGATCGGTCTTCACCCGCTAGCGCGGGTGCTCGGAGTGACCGCGGCGTTCGACGGTCTTGACCCGGCGGGTATTGCCGTCGGGCATGGGCCTCCGCTCCTCGAAGCTGCGGCCCCTGCACTCGCGGGCGTCCTCGCACACCCCGTTCGCGATCTGCCGCGAGGCTGGCTGCGCGCGGCCACGCTGGCCTTCCGGTCCGGTCGAGGAGGCTAGGAGTGGCAGGCCACCTGCGAGAGAGGGTCGAAGGGGGAGAGCAGAAGACGACCGCGCTCGAGCTGTTCTTCGATCTGGTCTTCGTCTTCGCGATCACGCAGCTCTCTCACCTGCTGGTCGAGCACCTGACGTGGGCGGGTGCCGCGCAGACGCTCTTCCTGCTGCTGGTCGTCTGGTGGGCCTGGATCTACACGACCTGGATGACCAACTGGTTCGACCCCGAATCGCCCGCCGTGCGCATGGTTCTGATTCTCGTCGCGCTCGCGAGCCTCTTCATGGCAATCGCGATTCCGGACGCCTTCGGCGGGCGCGCGGTGATGTTCGCGGCGGGCTACGCGGGGCTCCAGATCCTGCGGAACGCGTTCGCGGTTCACGGCAGCCCTCCAGGGAGCATCCATCGAGAGAACTTCTCCCGGATCCTCCTGTGGTCGATCGGAGCGGCAGTGCTGTGGGTAGGTGGCGCGTTCCTTCCGAGCGACGCTCGAATCGCAATCTGGATCATCGCGCTGATCGTCGACTACGCGGGCCCGTATGCCGGCTACTGGGTGCCCGGCATGGGTCGCGTCGGCACGACGGACTGGCAGATCGAGCCGTCGCATTTCGCAGAGCGATTCCAGCTCTTCGTCATCATCGCGCTCGGGGAGTCGATCGTGGTCACCGGCCTGACGGCCTCGAGCCTCGAGCTCGACGGGCCTCGAGTCATGGCGATCGCGATCGCCTTTCTCAGCTCGGCAGCCCTGTGGTGGCTCTACTTCACGTACGTCTCGCGCATCGCGCAGCTCCGGCTCACGCTGTCGGACGATCCAGGACGCCTGGCACGCGACGCGTACACGTACATCCACATCCCGATCGTGGCGGGGGTCATCGTCACGGCGGTCGGCGACGAGCTCGTGATCGCCCATCCGACAGACCGCTTCGACGGGGCCGAGCTTGCGGCGCTCGCGGCAGGCCCAGCCCTGTACCTGATCGGGCACGGCCTCTTCCGGCTGCGGATGGCGGGCTCCATCAGCTGGAAGCGGATGTCGGCGGCCGGCGGATGTGTCGTCGCCGGATTCCTCGGGGTCGCGATGGACGCGATCTGGGTCGCGGCGATCATCCTCGGCATCCTCGTCGCGCTGATCGCCTCGGAGCACATCGCGGCGGCCCGACGTCAGGCACGGGGTGAGGCCAGCCCCATCGAGCGGTTGGTCCGTTCGGGGTCCTGAGCGTTACCCCTTCGAGGGGTCGAGGCCGTCGCTCCGGGGAGCGATGCATGAGCCGTGGCGAACACGGGCGTCCTCAGTCGTCGAGGCTTCCTGCGAACATCGGCAGCCGCGGGTGGGGCTCTCGCGGTGGCTCCGTTCCTTCTCCCCAGTGCCGCCGCCGCTCGTTCGGGCAAGTCGCCCGGGGTCACCTTCTCCACCGACCCGGGCATCAACTTCGAGCTCCTCTTCTCGTTCGGAGCGACCGCGTACGGGACGGGTGAGTTCGGCCCACTCCTGACGGCGGCGAACGAGGTCAACAGACGCGGTGGAACGCCGAAGGCCGTGTTCGAGGTCTTCCACGACCTGGCCGTTCGCACCCGGAGCTACGCCCAGGAGGCGGATGCGGCCGGCAACGCCGTCACCGCTCGCTCCGCCTACCTTCGAGCCGCCGGGTATTTCGACGTTGCGCTCTTCTACGTGCTCGGCGCCGGCGGGAAGCAGAAGGAGACCCAGACGTACACCGAGATGCAGGCGTGCTGGGCGACGGCCGCTGCGATGTCGCCGACACCCATCGTCCCGGTCTCGATTCCGTACGAGGGGACGACGCTTCCCGGCTACCTGATGAAGCCGGATGGCTCTGACACGCCGCGGCCCACCGTGATCCTGAACAACGGGAGCGACGCGCAGAACATCGACCTCTACGCCTTCGGGGGTGTCGCTGCCGTCGAGCGAGGCTACAACGCGCTGATCTTCGAGGGCCCCGGTCAGGGTTCGATGCTCTTCGAGCGCAAGATCTACTTCCGGCCCGACTGGGAGAACGTCGTCACTCCTGTCGTCGACTTCCTGAGCGCCCGTCGGGACGTCGATCCGGCGAGGATCGCGATCGTCGGCTGGAGCTTCGGCGGGGAGCTCGTCTCCCGGGCAGCGGCGTTCGAGCACCGGCTCGCGGCCGTCGTCCTCGACCCGGGCGTGGTCGACTACTTCGCGTCGTGGACGCTCCCGCCGGTCTTCCTGAAGCTGATCCGTGCCGGGAAGCGCCAGGCCGTGAACGACGGCTGGGTCGACTTCCTGAAAGGCGCGACCCCGGTCGAGCGGTTCACGATCGCGAAGCGCACCGAGATATTCCCACCGTCCGACCCCTTCGATCTGTTCACGACGATGGAGCAGTACACGTCGAGGAACGTGATCCATCAGATCACCTCGCCGACGCTCGTTCTCAGCCCTCAGCTCGAGCAGTTCTTCCCCGGACAGCCAAAGGAGCTCTACGAGCTGCTGACGGCACCGAAGGAGCTCGTGCGCTTCACAGTCGCCGAGGGCGCCCAGTATCACTGCGAGCCCATGTCACCGCAGTTCCGCAACGAGACGCTCTACGACTGGCTCGCCGGCGTCTTCGCCGGCTGAGCTCTTTGCCAGCCTCTACGTTCCGGTGAAGCGCGGCTCGCGCTTCTCTGCGAACGCGTTCGCAGCCTCCCGTGCGTCGTCCGACTGGGCGAGCAGCCCGTAGGCCAGCCGCTCGAGCAGGATCCCACCTTCCCTCGAGGTCTCGGGCATCCGATCGATCGTCGCCTTGGCGAGCTCGACCGCAAGGCGCGGCTGCGTGGCAAGGCGCTCCGCAAGGTCGAGCGCGCGGGAGAGGGCGCTCCCAGTCGGGACGACTTCGGTCACGAGTCCTGCGGACAACGCCGTGTCAGCCGGGATCCGGTCGCCGAGGAGGATCAGCTCCTTCGCCTTCGCGGGGCCGACCATCCTGACGATCCTGTGCGTGCCCCCCGAGCTCGGAACGATGCCGATCGCGACCTCGGGGAGGCCGAACACGGCGGTCTCGTCGGCGATCCGGAAGTCGGTGGCAAGGGCGAGCTCGAGACCGCCGCCCAGGCACCAGCCGGCGATCGCGCTGATCGTCGGCTGCGGCAATGCCGCGATACGCTCGTACACATCGCCGGTCTCGCGGTAGTAGGCGAGGATCGCCGCCGGATCGACGTTCCGCAGCTCGTTGACGTCGGCTCCGGCCGAGAATGCCTTCGCGCCGCCGGTGACGACGATGCAGGGCGCGGCCTTCACGACCTCGCTCTCGAGCGCTGCGCCCAGCTCGCGCTCGAGGGCGGCCGAGAGCGCGTTCAGCTTCTCCTCTCGCCGGAGTCGGATGACGCACGTGGTGCCTTCGAGGGCAACCTCCACCAGCGGGCTGGCCGTCATGACGGCCCGGCCAGCGGAGGTGGCGGCTCACCGATGCCCCAGGCGTCGGCGCCGCCGTCCACGACGATCGTCGTTCCCGTGACATAGGCCCCCCCGGGTGAGGCGAGGAAGGCGATGACGGAGGCGACCTCCTCGGGGCGGCCCAGGCGCCCGAGTGGAACCTGGGCCTCCCACCGAGCGACCGCATCGGCGCCGTAGCCCTCGAGCCCTTCCGTCAGGATCGAGCCCGGCGAGACGCAGACCGCCCGGATACCGAAACGGCTCCACTCCGACGAGAGCGTGCCGGCCGAGGTTCTCGAGGGCCGCACGCGCAGCGGAGGCGTGCGCCATTCCCGGTAAGCCCCGGCGCGGGCTGAACCCGATGAAGACCACGACGCCGCGCCGCGCAGGGATCATCGACCGCGTTGCGACGAGCCGCGTCAGGTCCCACGCGGCGTCCACGGCGAGGCGATGAACTGCCCGCCAGCCGTTGCTCGAGATCTCTTCGGCCGGCGCAACGAACTGTCCGCCCGCGTTGTTGACGAGGACGTCGATCGGCCCGAGCTCCTCGATCACCCGATCGACGAGCCCCTCGACCTGCTCGGGATCGCGGACGTCCGCCTGCTCCGCAACACACGCCGCGCCGGCGGAGTCGAGCTCTGCGCGGACGGACTCGAGCGGCTCGGCCCGGCGCCCGCAGATCGCAACGCGGGCACCGGTTCGCGCGAGCTCGAGTGCCGTCGCTCGCCCGATCCCGGTGCCGCCGCCGGTCACGAGTGCGACCGAGCCCTCGTTGGCATCGGCCGCGAGCGGCGAGCGAAAGGCGATCACAGGCGTCTCACGGCGTCCGCCGGCTCGCCGCCCTCGAGGACCGTCCGGACGGACAGGACGGGTCGTCGACAGACGGCTTCCTCGGCCTCGACGCTGTACCACGCCGAGTGCGGGTTGACGATCAGGGTCGGCAGATCCGGCGGCGTCTCCACCGGTGGCTCGACCGGGAGCACGTCGAGCGCCGCTCCCGCGAGATGCCCCGACGCGAGCGCCTCGTAGAGCGCCTTCTCGTCGACGAGGCGGAAGCGGGCGGTGTTCACGAGGATCGAGCCGGCCGGCATTCGCGCGATCTGGGCGGCGCCGATCAGGCCTGCCGTCTCGGGTGTGAGGGGCACGTGCAGCGAGAAGGCCTCGCACCCGGAAAGCAGCTCGTCGAGGGTCGCCGGCCTCACACCGGCAGACGCGACGACCTCGGACGGCACGACCGGATCGCTCGCCCAGACCTCGAAGCCGAGCGCGAGAGCACGGCTCGCGAGCGCGGCCCCGATCCGTCCGAAACCGATGATGCCGAGGCGCGTACCGCGGATTCGTCGCAAGGGCCCTGCGGCGGTGCAGTCCCAGCCGCCCGCGCGAACATCGCGGTCGAGCGCCACGACCCCACGCAGCAGCGCGAGGAGAAGTGCGAGCGTCGAGTCGGCCATCTCCTCGATGCAGTAGTCCGGAACGTTGCAGACCCACACCCCGCGTTCCGTGGCGGCGCCAACGTCGATGTGGTCGAAGCCGACGCTGCAGGTGGCGACCACGCGGAGTCCCGGAAGCCTGTCGAGCTCGGCTGGACCGATCGCCTGATCGGGGCTGATCAGCAGGCCGGTGACGTCGTCCCCCTGCCAGGGGGCAGCCCCGAGCTCGATGTCGGCGCCTGTCCCGTCGAGCAGCTGCCGGACCAGCTCGTCGGAGAAGTACGGGTCAGCGATGAGGACTCGCATCGTCGAGCGCGAGTCTAGAAGGAGAAGGCCCGAGTGGGCCTTCTCCTGTCGCCGTCTCCCTGGTTGCTCTGGCTACGCGCTGATCGGATGGTTCGCCAGGAAAGGTCTTTCGGGTCTACGCTCGCCCTGATCTCGCTGAGACGCCGGTTCGTCTCGGACCCGAACGCCGTCTGGCTCTCGAGCGGGCGCTCGGCGAAGTTCGAGTAGGTCCCACCGGTCGACCACTGCTCGAGTCCGGACACGAGAGCGTCCAGGCTCGCTGCGGTTGCGGTGGCGATCTCCGGGCTCATCGGGATCCCGACGCCGTAGACGATGAACGATGCGTCCATCATCGGGAGAGCACCATGATCCTGCGGAGTCCGGCCGAGTGCGCCGCCGAGGTGGCGTACCTCGACGGAGACGAGCGGCGAGCCCGAACCCGGCCCTGCTGCCTCGAGAAGCGCCTCGATGGTCTCGCTCGTCAGGTCGGCGAGGAGTGTGTGATGGCCGAGCCCGGGGACGGGGTGCTCAGGGTCCATATGAAGCTTGTGCAGCTCTGCTGCGGGCATCGTCTGCACGGTGTCCATGAAGGTCGGAGCGATCTCGCGGAGCGGAGCGAGAAGCGCATCGCCGTCCTCAGGAGTCCCGAGATACGCGGCCTCGATCCCGACGAAGGACTTCCCGCGAAGGAACTCCGGAACGTCCGGGATCGGTGGAACCTGGAGCAGCCGGACCAGCGAGGTCATCTCATCCGGGACAGAGTCGACCCACGTCGCGTAGCCGTTCAGAACATCGCGGGCGTGCTCGATCGGCCAGAGCATCATCCCGGCGTAGATCTCGGCGACGGGGAAGAGCCGGAACTCCATCGCGGTCACGATGCCGAAGTTGCCGCCGCCGCCACGAAGTGCCCAGAAGAGCTCGGGCTCGTTCTCGGCATCGGCCCGGACGAACTCACCGTCTGCCGTGACGAGCTCGATGGCGAGGATGCTGTTCGTTGCCATGCCGTACTTGCGTGCAAGCCAGCCGATTCCCCCGCCAAGGCTGTATCCGACGACGCCAACGTCGGGCGAGGAGCCGGCGAGCCCTGCAAGGCGGTGCTCGGCGGCCGCTTCCGCGACCGCCTGCCAGATTGTCCCCGCCTGGACACGGGCCGTCTGAGCGTCTGGGTCTATCTGGACGTCGTTCAGCGGCGACATGTTCAGCAGGATGGCGTTGTCGAGGGATTCCCGTGCCGCTGCCCCATGGCCGGTGCCCTGGGCAGCGACGCGGAGGTCATTCGTCCGTGCGAAGCCGACGACTGCCTGTACGTCCTCACGACCGGCCGGGAAGACGACGGCCACGGGTCGCTGATCGGCGACGAGGTTCCACGCCTGGCGGGCGGTGTCCCAGCCTTCGTCCTGCGGGAGGACGACCTCACCGAGAACGGTGGAGCGAAGTGTGAGCAGATCCCTCTCGGCGCTGTTCGTGTCCAGCATGTCGTTCCTCCTGACAGTCGAATTCATTGGCGGAGTCTGGCCTGGCGGTCGCGGGTGGACAGTGCGGTCAGCCGGCGTCTGGGGTCGGGATAACCCGCCTATTGGCGTACGGTGACCTGCACGCGCTGGACGCCATTGTTGACGTACCCGCCGAGGTTCTGCGCGGGCTCGAGTGGCTGCGTGTTGCCTTCGGCGTCGCGGGCGCGGCAGCACAGCTCGACGTCGCCCGCGGCATCTGGTCTCCACACGAAACGCCACTGACACCATGCCCAGGGGGACTCGACATCGCGATCGAGCTCGGCTGCATCCCAGTTCACGCCTCCGTCCGTGCTCACCTCGACGGCGGCGACGGGCGCAAGGCCCGACCAGGCACGGCCCTCGAGAATCACCTCGCCGAGGTCGACCGTACGGGTGCGAGCGGGAAAGCCGGGAATTCCCGGCGGAATCATCAGAGCGCGCGGGAGCATGCGCGTGATCGGCGTCCCGGGCTCGTCCGGCTCGTGTCGGACGACGTAGGCGACGACCTGATGGTGCCCCTGGAACCGCTCCGCGACGGCGTCGATCGAGACGAGCCACTTGACGCTCGCCATCCCGTACCAGCCCGGAACGATCAACCTGACCGGGAAACCGTGCTGTGGCAGGAGGGGCAGCCCGTTCATCTCGTAGGCGACGAGTGCGTCACCGCCGAGTGCCTCCTCGACGCTGAGCGAGCGCTGGTAGCTCTGCTCGTGCCCGAGCTCGATTCCGCGGTCGCCGCTGGTGAAGACGAGCTCCAGCGCCCCGTCGCCAATGCCCGCCTCCCTCAGGATCTCCGCGAGGGGGGTCCCGCGCCAGCGGGCCGTTCCGACGCCGTCCTCGAACCAGGGTTGGCTCACTGGGCGATCGGCCAGCCGCCCCCGGCCGTTGCCTGCGCATTCCATCGTCACGACGTGCTCGACCGCGGTGAGGGAACGAAGCTCGGCGAGCGTCAGCTGGCGTGGTCGCTCGACGAGGCCGCCGATCGAGAGCCGCCAGGCGTCGGCGTCGATCGCCGGGACGTCGTAATGCGTCAGCAGGTAGTGGAGGCCCGGCGGGGTGATCGGATAGCGGAGCGCCTCGAGTGGAAGGCCGTGGTTGCGCTTCGCCTGCTCGAGCTCGTCATAGCCGAACACGTCCGTCACGGGCGGTGGTCTATCACATTGCCGACGCGAGCCCACTTTCGGTTTGATAGCGGGTCGGCCTGATACAACGCACCGAACGATGCTGCGGGATCAGCACGGGCTCGAGATGACGGCGGCCGGAACGGCCGTCGTTGAACACTACGACCGGGCCGTACGCGAGCTTCTTCACTACGGCCCCGCGATGCTGAGCGCCCCCGAGGAGGCGTTTGCCGAGGATTCCACGTGCCCGATGGTCAACCTGCTTCGGGCGTACCTCTGCCTCATGTCCACCGAGACGCGCTACCTCGAGTGCGGGCGCACGATGATCGAAGACTTCCGGGCAGAGGTGCCGCCCGACCGACTCCTGCCGCGCGAGCTGGCACACCTGCGCGCCGCGGAGGCGCTCACGGGCGAGGACATGATCGGGGCGAGCCTCATACTGCGCGAGGTCACCCGCGAGTATCCGCGCGACGCGCTCGCCCTCCATGTCGGTCACAACTTCGACTACTTCACAGGCGATGCGCTCGCGTTGCGCGATCGTGTCGCCGATGTGCTTCCGTTCTGGTCCGAAGACGATCGACTGTACGGCCCCGTGCTCGGGATGTACGCGTTCGGGCTCGAGGAGGCCGGCGACTACAGTCACTCCGAGGAGGTCGGTCGACACGCGCTCGAGCTCGACCCGCGCGACGTCTGGGGCATGCACGCGGTCGTCCACGATCTCGAGATGCAGTCGCGATTCGGGGAAGGGGTTCGGTTCTTCGAAGAGCGCATGGACGACTGGGCGGACGGTAACTACTTCAAGGTGCACAACTGGTGGCACTACGGCCTCTACAACCTCGAGGCCGGCAACATCGATCGCGTTCTCGAGGTCTACGACGAGCGCATCTTCAGCGAGCCGGCGCGTGACGTCGCCGTGAAGATGTGCGATGCGTCGGCGCTCTTGTGGCGCCTCCTCCTCGAAGGCGTCGATGAGAGCCCACGGTGGCGCGCTCTTGCGGAGGTCTGGGAGCGGCTCGTCGATGCGCCCTGCTTCGCCTTCAACGACATGCACGCGGTCATGGCGTTCGTCGGGGCAGGAGATCTCGCCAGGGCCGAGTCGCTCGTCGCCGATCGTGAGCGCTACCTCGCCGAGCCTCATCCAGGGGTGACAAACCGCGCGATGACGGCACGGATCGGACTCCCGGTCTGTCGCGCCGTTCTGGCCTTCGGGTCGGAGCGGTACGGCGAAGCGGTCGACCAGCTCCTGCCGATTCGCCATCACCTGAACGAGTTCGGCGGAAGTCACGCACAGCGCGACGCGGTGCTCCGGACGCTCCTCGAAGCCGCCATCCGAGGCCGCCGTTTCGACACCGCGCAGCTCGTTCTCGCCGAGCGGATCACCGTGAGGCCTGGGAGCCCGTACAACTGGCTGAAGCGCGGGCAGCTCGCACGGGTCGAGGGTGACGAGTCGCAGGCATGCGCCGCCGATCGGAAGGCCGAGGCGCTCGTTCGCGCGTCCGGGCTCTCGGCAGCGGCCTGAGCCCACCCCGAATCTCCTTCTCCGAACGTTAAGAACGCTTCACAGTCATCGGCAGAGAGCCCTCGGGCAGCTACCGTATGTCTGTCAATGGCACCGACGCGTCGTTGGATCGTTCCGATCGTGCTCGTCCTCATCATCGGGGTCGCAGCCTTCGTCATGCTGAGACCGGGCTCGAGCGGTGACAAGGCGACGTACTCGACCTTGGTCCAGACGGTCGAGACGAGTCCCGGCTCGATCTCCGAGGTCGTGTTCGCGCCGTCGAGTCAAGGCATCACCGCGACACTCAACGACGGGACGGTCATCAAGACTGCCTACCCGAGCGATCAGGCGCAGATCGAGTTCCAGAATCTCCTGCAGGAGAAGGGCGTCAAGTTCGACTCGAAGGGAACCGGCAGCTCGGGCTGGTCGTTCCTCATCTACCTGCTTCCCTTCGTCCTCTTCATCGGCTTCTTCCTCTTCCTCGCTCGCCGGAGCCAGGGTGGCGGTTCGAAGGTGATGAGTTTTGGGAAGTCGCGGGCGAAGCGGATGTCTCCGGATTCTCCGAAGGTGACGTTTAAGGATGTTGCTGGGGCTGATGAGGCTGTTGAGGAGTTGCATGAGATTAAGGAGTTTTTGGAGAATCCGAAGAAGTTTCAGGCGTTGGGGGCGCGGATTCCGAAGGGTGTGTTGCTGTATGGGCCGCCTGGGACGGGGAAGACGTTGTTGGCTCGTGCGGTTGCGGGTGAGGCGGGTGTGCCGTTTTTCTCGATTTCGGGGTCTGATTTCGTTGAGATGTTTGTGGGTGTGGGGGCGTCGCGGGTGCGGGATTTGTTTGAGCAGGCGAAGCAGGCGTCGCCGTGCATTGTGTTTATGGATGAGATCGATGCGGTGGGTCGTCACCGGGGCGCCGGCATGGGCGGTGGGAACGACGAGCGTGAGCAGACGTTGAATCAGTTGTTGGTTGAGATGGATGGGTTTGAGTTGAAGGACAACATCATTTTGATTGCGGCGACGAACCGTCCTGACATTCTTGATCCGGCGTTGTTGCGGCCTGGTCGGTTTGACCGTCAGATCGTCGTCGACCGCCCTGATCGCACAGGGCGACGCAAGATCCTCGAGGTTCACACGCGCGGGAAGCCGATCGCGGGCGAGATCGATCTCGACACGCTCGCTGCCGGGACGCCGGGCTTCACCGGCGCAGATCTGTCGAATCTCGTCAACGAGGCAGCGCTCCTGGCAGCGCGCCGGGGCAGCAAGACGATTCAGATGGTCGACCTCGAAGAGGGGATCATGCGGGTGATTGCGGGTCCGGAGAAGCGGACGCGGTTGTTGTCTGAGCATGAGCGGAAGGTGACGGCGTATCACGAGATGGGGCATGCGTTGGTGGGTCATTACTTGCCGAATTGTGATCCGGTGCACAAGATCTCGGTGATCAGTCGTGGTCAGGCGTTGGGGTACACGATCTCGCTGCCGCGGGAGGACAGGTTCCTCCAGACACGCTCGGCGCTCCTCGACCAGATGGCGATGACGCTTGGTGGTCGCGCGGCCGAGGAGATCGTCTTTCACGAGTACACGACGGGCGCCTCCAATGACCTCGAGAAGGTGACGTCGACGGCGAAGCAGATGATCATGCGGTTCGGGATGTCGGAGAAGCTCGGTCCGCGCACGCTCGGGCGGAATCACGACATGCCCTTCCTCGGACGCGACTTTGGCGCGGAGCCGGACTACTCCGACGAGGTGGCGCGAGAGATCGACGACGAGATCCGCCGGATCGTCGAGGATGGCTATGCACGAGCGAAGGCGGTTCTGCTCGAGCACGAGAACGAGCTCCACGCCGTCTCGAAGACTCTCATCGAGCGCGAGACGATCGACAAGGATCAGTTCGAGCGGCTGCTCGCCGGCGAGGCCGAGGATTCGGTGTTCGCTCCGCCCGAGACCCCCGCGGCCGATCCGGCGCCGGAGTCCGAGCAGAAGCCGAGGCCCGAGATCCAGCCGCGTCCCTTCCCGATGCCGGGCGGCGCAACGCCGTAGGGGCAAGCCGGCCCGGCTAGGGCCGGCGCGCAGCGGCCGCGCCGGAGGCGCCAGGCCGCGAAGTTCAGGGCCGGAGGCCCGTATCCCCCGCGCAGCAAGCCAGCGAAGCTGGCGCGCAGCGGCCGCGCCGGAGGCGCCAGGCCGCGAAGTTCAGGGCCGGAGGCCCGTATCCCCCGCGGAGCAAGCCAGCGAAGCTGGCGCGCAGCGGCCGATCAGGCCGCGAAGGGTTCGTCGCCGGCGGAGCCGGCGACACATGGCGCCAGGCCGCGAAGTCCGGCCGGCAATCCCTCGCGCCCAAAGCTGCGATCGGCAAGGATAGGCGGATGTCGCAGACCGAGCTCACGCTCGATGACGTCGATCTCCTCGACCATGACCGCTTCGCGGAGAGGGAGCCCTGGGATGCCTTCGATCTCCTGCAGCGGGAGGCGCCTGTCTTCTGGCACAGGGGCCCGGAGGAAGAGACCGGCTTCTGGGCGGTGACGAAGTACGAGGACGTGCTCGCGGTCCTGAAGGACTGGCAGACGTACTCGTCCGAGCGGGGTGGCGCGGCGACGATCGAGAATCTGCCCGAGGACGTTCTCGTCGCCCGGCGGAACTTCATGGAGACCGACCCGCCACGGCACACGCAGTTCCGGCGTATCTTCGCCGCCGACTTCACGCCGCGCGCGGTAAGCCGGTACGCGCCATGGCTGCACGAGCTCGTCGTCGAGGTGCTTGGTGAGGTGCTTCCAAAGCAGGAGTTCGAGGCGGTGCACGATGTCGCAGCCCCCATTCCTATCCGGGTTCTCGGACGCATCCTCGGCCTGTCGGACGAGCACCTCCCGCGCCTCGTCGAGCTCGGCGACCGGATGCTCGTCGACACGGAACCCGAGTACGTCGGGGAGCTCGCCTTCGCCGGGGAGCGGCCGGAGGATCGGTACCTTCCGTTCGGGAGCCCGTGGGCAGAAGAGCTCTGCGCGCTCGGGCGCGAGTACTACGGGGAGCGCCGCGAGCACCCGCGAGACGATGCGCTCTCGCTTATCGCGAACGCCGAGCTCGACGGCTGCCCGCTGTCGGGGCGCGATCTCGACAACACCTTCGCGATCCTCGTCGTCGCAGGCAACGAGACGACGCGCCAGGCGATCGCCTCGGGACTCCTCGCATTCGCCCGCCATCCGGAGCAGTGGCAGCTTCTCCGCGATGACCCTTCGCTCGTGGCGGCCGCGACCGAGGAGGTTCTCCGTTACTCGCATCCGGTCTGGCATTTTCGGCGCACGGCGACCTGCGACACGGAGCTACGTGGAACGGCCATCCGAGGAGGGGACAGAGTCGTCGTGTGGTTCGCGGCGGCAAACCACGATGCGGACGTCTTCCCCGACCCGCACCGCTTCGATATCACACGCGAGGCCAACCCTCATGCGACGTTCGGACGTGTGGGCCCCCACTTCTGCCTCGGTGCCCATCTCGCCCGTCTCGAGCTTCTCGTGCTGCTCGAGGAGCTCATCCCGCGGGTCGAGTCGATCGAGCTCGCGGGCGAGCCGAAACGGCTGCGTTCGAACTTCACGAACGGGCTGAGGCGCCTGCCGCTTCGCGTCCACCTCGCCGCCGACGCTTGACGCGCGGCGATCAAATTCCCGTCGACTCGCGCAAGAAGTGCACGTCACCGATCCGCTCGAGGTGCGCGCGGCGTCGTCCGTGTCGGTCGACCCGTAGCTCGATCTCGGTCAGGCTCGCATTGCGCAGGTTGAAGGTGAAGGAGTCCGGCTCGCGGTGGTCGATTCGCAGCGCCCACCGGATCAGGCCGCAGGTCGTGCCGCCGTGCGAGACGACGAGGGGCCGTCCACCTGCGGCCAGAATGTCCTCGCCCGCCTCGGCGACGCGTCCCCAGAACGCACCGATCGTCTCCCCGTCGTGGGCTGCGTCGTCTGGGTGCCAGAAGTCGTCGTAGGGCAGGTGCTCGAGCATCTCGGTCAGGGTGAACGGGGTGATGGCGCCGCTGCCGAACTCGAGCAACCGCTCGTCGATCTCGACGGCAAGCGCGAGCGCCTCGGCGCACGCCGCCGCCGTCTGCTGGGCGCGAACCGCCGGGCTCGAGACGATCCGCGTCGGCGGCTCGGGTAGCCCGGCGAGGTAGCGGGCCAGGTCGTCTGCCTGACGGTGGCCCAGCTCCGTCAGGGGATCCGACGAGTCCCAACGGTGATCGGGACCCCAGGTCGCCTGGCCGTGGCGGACGAGGAGGAGGCGTGCAGTAGACACGCTTCAACCGTACCGGGCCGCATCAGCCCAACGGCATGCCAGCCCTGCTATGTGTCTGGAGCGCGGCAAGCCGATCGCGCACCTGCCCGGCCTGGGCGCGGTTGTGCTTGCGTTCGTAGCGTTCGAGCGCCTGCCCGAGTGTGGCGGCGGCTTCGTCGCTTTGGCCGGCGGCATGGAGCACTTCGGCGAGGTCGCAGAGCGCGTCGCCCTGGAAGTTGAGCGCGTCCGTGGGTTCGGTGATCGCGACGGCCTCGCGGGCGGGGTCTCGGCTCGGCGTGCTCGCCACGATGAGCGTGGTCAGCGCCTGCACCTGACGCCAGAGTATCTGTACGAGCACATCCTGCTCGTCGTGTCGATGGTACGGCCGAGTGGGCGAGCGGCTCGGCCTCGTCGTGGCGGCCGAGCGCGCAGAGCGAGCGACCAAGCGCCGGCGCGTATGTCGCGAGGATGTAGCGTTGACCGCGTTGCGTGGCCAGGTCGGAGACCCGGCGGAAGTGAACGGCTGCGTTCACGTGGTCGCCTGCGGTCGCCGCGATTGCGCCGAGGAGGTAGCCGGCGCGGTCATCGCCCGTCAGCTCCCGCCACGTTGGCCGGCCTCGCTCACGATCGGCGATGCTTCCTCGAAGCGGGCCAGCATCGTGAGCAGCCAGGCGCGCGCAAGCAGGAGCCGCGGATGCGGGTGCCGGGGAGCATCGAATCGAGCGCGCCGAGCGCCTCGTCCGCCGGCCGCGGCCCATAGACGAGCAGCGTCGAGGAGGAGGAGATCCGAGCTGCGCTGGCCGGCGAGCCAGGTGGGCTGAGCGCCTGCCCGACGCGGCGCAAGCCTGCGGCGCATGCGCCGGATCGAGACGCCAAGCCGAGACCCGCTGGACGTGACCAGCTGGGCTGATCCCGGCCTGCTCGAGCAGCGGAAGCGCCGTTCGCGCGAGCCCGCTCGCACCTCGCCGTGGCCGGCGGCGCGAGAACGAGCGGTGGTAGGCGGCGCCGACCCGGGCCAGGGCCTTGGCTGTCTCGTCGCCCGCTACGTGCGCTCGTTCGGCGGCGGCCTCGGCAACCGGGTGCGGCTTTCGGGCACCCGAAACGAGCGCCACGGCGAGGTCGAGCTGAGCACGAGTCCAAGCGCACCGGACGCGTGAGCGCGAGGGCCCGTTCGAGCAGCCCGGCGGTAGCCGTTCGTCGCCGCGCCAGAGCGCACGGCGGCCGGCGGCCGCGAGCCGCTCGCAGCGGTTCCGAGAGAGCCGTGTCGGGTAGCCCGGCTCCTGTTGTAGCGGGCGGCTTGCTCGAGGTGGTAGCCAAGGATCTCGACCGGCTCGGCCAGCTGGTCTCCGCGCTCGGCCAGCCAGCCGGCGAATCGCTCGTGCAGCTCCCCGCGACGTGGGGAGAGCGTCGAAGGCGGCATCGCGGATCAAGAGGTGACGGAAGCGGAAGCCGTCCTCACCCGCGAGCTGCGCGGTGTCGGGGCGGATCAGCTCGTGGCGCACGAGCGCCGCCAGCCGGGGCGTCACCTGCGTCTCCTCCGGGCCAAGCGCCTGGACAGCACCTCGGTGGAAGACCTCGCCCTCGACCGCGCCGCGCTCGAGCACCCGCCGCTCACCGGCATCGAGCCGGTCGAGGCGAGCGGCGAGAAGCAACTTCAAGGTCGGCGGAACCTCGACCTCGTCTCCCGCCTGACCGGCCATCGCCAGCATCTCGCCGATAAACAGAGGGTTGCCGGCGGCCGCGGCCGCGATCTTCGCGCGCACTTCCTCCGGCACAGCGCCGATCAAGCTGTCCGCATCCCGACTGCTCAGCGGCTCGAGCCGCACCGTCACCGGCCACGACGGGCGGCTGTCGAGCAGCTCGGGGCGAGCCATACAGACAACCAGGATCGGGGCACCGCTGGAAAGCAGCGCCAGATGCTCGACCAGATCGAGGAGCGTCTCCTCGCCCCACTGAATGTCATCCAACACGGCGACGAGCGGCGCCTGCTCCTCGAGCAGCTTGCGGAACGCCCAGGCGATCTCCTCCGCCGACGTCCCCGCCTCCGACTTCCCCAGCAGCGAACGAATCGCGGCCGCGGCCGCCGGGTCAGACGGCAACACGCCGAGCTGCTTCACCATCTCCACCACCGGCCAGTAGGTGATCCCGACCCCATACGGGAGGCAGCGGCCGTGGACGACGCGCGCCTCGAACGAGGCGAGCGCCTCGGCCGCGAGCCGGGACTTGCCAAGACCCGCATCGCCCACGATCGTGACCAGCTCGCAGCGCCGCTCCGCCAGAGCCCGTCGCCACGCCTCGCGCACCAACGCTCAGCTCAGGCTCCCGGCCGACGAACACCGTGTCGTGTCGCCGCGCGGGCGCCGCGCGCGCCGCGAGCAGCCGAAAAGCAAGCATCGGCTCGCGCTTCCCCTTCAACAGCAACGGCTCGAGCGGCTCCACATCGACCGCGGCACCGACGAGCAACCGCGTCGCCTCCGCAATCACCACCTCCCCCGGCTGCGCGGCCTGCTCCAGACGAGCGGCCACATTCACCGCATCGCCAGTCGCCAGACGCTCCACCGTCCCGGTCACCACCTCACCCGTACTCACCCCGATCCGCCCCTCGAGCCCCAGCCCGGCGAACGCCTCCCGCATCTCCACCGCCGCCCGGCACGCCCGCAATGCGTCGTCCTCGTGCACGACGGGCACCCCGAACACCGCCATCACCGCATCCCCGATGAATTGCGCCACCGAGCCGCCATGACGCTCGACCGCTCCGCGCGATCGGCGCGACCACCGTGAACGCGTCGACGCGACGGCGCACCGCAAAAACATCGAAAACAGGATCCGACGAGCAAGCGCGGAAGAGGAGAGCCAATTCGATCGCTCGAGTGACCGCACGCGCGCCGCGCCAGCTCGCGCCCGAGCTCGCCGAGCGCGACAGCGACTGCCGTCGAAAGACCGGCTAAGGGCCGCAGCTATCGCCAGCGCAACGGCTTCTGCGGACTCGACGGAGTGGAAGGTCCTCAAGCGGGCCGGACTCGCAACCAACCACGACCGCAAAGAAGCCGGCAACCGACACGAGTGGCCTTGCCCGGGCGAACTGCTGCACCCGACAGCAGCCGAGTACGCGCGCTTCCAGCAGGCCATGCCACCGAGTGACCGGCGACTGCACGCTTCGCAGAACCAGCGAGCTCGGACGGCGTCGGCACGTCTCGTGGCCGCAGCCCGACGCAGACCACTCACGACAGGAATACGACTAGAGGCCAAGACGGTGTGAAGGAGCGCCACGGTGCCCGGATTACGCGAGCGGGCTGCACGCATTCACGCCTGCGCATGGGATCCCCGCGCAAGGGCGGTGACCGAGAACCAAAGCAACCGCGAGAGGACGACGTATCAAGCCTGTGGCTCCTGGAGCAGCCGCCAGGTCGCAGCCGGGGGGCCGGGCCGTTCGAACGCGTCCGCCCGCCACCGCGCGACCGGGCCACGGTGTGGCGCGGTCCGGACGAGCTCGGGCTCCGAGCGGGCCTCGTCGACCACCTTGGCGTAGATCGAGACGACCTCGTCGAGCTCGCGCCGGTCGAAGCTCTCCGTCGGCTCGAGCGTGAACGGCTCCGGCGAGGTCACGGGATGATGGCTCATCCAGTGTCCTGGAAGGCCGTAGTCGGTGATCCGGTCGCGGACGTCCTCGGCGCCGATCCCGGTCTCCTCCTTCAGCTCGGCGAGGCTGTAGCGCACGACGTCGAGCCGGCGATCCTCGTTGCCCTCGAACGCGGTGGTGACACCCGGTACCGCGGCGAGCTTGCCGTGGACGTAGTTGTTGTTCAGGACTGCGTAGCGCGCGACGTCCGCGATCCGCTCCGGGCCGATCGCACGGATCCAGGCGTAGGCCTTGACGAGTGCGGGCACGTTCCCCAGATAGCCGGCCACCCGGCCGACCGTCTCCGGGCGGTCGTAGTCGCGCCGGTACACGTCTCCGTCGCGTATGACGACGGGGACGGGAAGGAAGCGCGCGAGCTCCTCAGTCACGCACAGCGCGCCGACTGCAGGCCCGTACAGGGAAATCGGTGCTCCAAACGTCTTGTGGAGGTTGAAGTGCGCAAGATCGAAGCCGCAGTCGCGGGCGCGCGAGATTCCCAGCGTCGCGTTGGCGTTTGCCTGGTCGAAGCCGCAGAGGCCTCCCGCCTCGTGGACGATCTCGGCAATCCGGTCGATCTCGGGATTGAAGATCCCGGTGTCCTCCGGGTTGTTGAGAAGGAGGCCGGCTGTCCGCTCTGAGACGGCAGCCTTGACCGCCTCCACCTCGGCGTAGCCGTTCGGCCCGGGCGCGACCTCGATGACCTTGAAGCCGGCTGCGGCGGCGGTCGCCGGGTTCGTCGGGTGCGAGGCGAACTCGCTGATGATCTCGTCGCGCTGCTCCTCGCCGCGGCTCCGGTGATACGCGCGAATCGTCAGCACGCCGGCGTAGATCGCGTGGGCACCGCCAAAGCCCTGCAGCGAGCACGCGTCCATTCCCGACAGCGCCTGGAGACACAGGCCGAGCTCGTACACGAGCCTGAGAACCCCCTGGATCGACTCGTCCGGCTGCTCGGGGTGGATCTCCGCGAGCTTCGGGGAGCGGACGATCAGCTCGTTGACGACCGGTGGATATTTGGGTGTCGTCGTCGCCGCTGTCATGTCGATCGCAACGTTGTGGCCGAGGGACATCTGCGAGAGGCGTGTGAAGTGCCGGAGCACCTGCGGCTGCCCCAGCTCCGGTAGCGCCGGCAGATCCGCGCGGCGAAGCCCGGCCGGGAGTGCATCCGGCGCGGCGGGTCCATCGAATTCCGGGACGAGAATCGCGCGTTCGCCCGGCGCCCCGAGCTCCATGACGCAGGGCTCCTGCCAGGCGGCCTGATGGAAGTTCTCCTTCCCGGTCATCCGAGGGTCTCCGCGAGGGCCGAGGCGAGGCGATCGATGTCGTCACGCGTATGGAGCTCGGTGACGCAGTAGAGGGCGCACTCACCGAGCTCGGGATAGGACGTCGCCAGCGAGGCGCCGCCGAAGATCCCGCGCTCGAGGAGCTGCGCGTTGACCTCGGCCACGGTTTGCCCGCTCGGGCCGAAGTCGACAACCCACTCCTTGAGCCCCGGTCCGGTGAACCGGTCGGCAACGAGGCCGTCGATCTCGGCAAGCCGCTCGAGCGCGTACGCTCGCCGAGCCAGGAGCCCGTCTCCCAGCTCGCGCATACCCTGCGGCCCCATCGCGGTGAGGTACGTCGCTGCGACGATCCCCGCGAGCGCCGAGCTGCAGCCGGTGAAATCCGTCGCGTGTCCGCGCGTCTCGTACGACGTGGCGTCGAAGTTGCCCCAGAAGAAGTCGTGCTCGCCGTCGCGCTCGGTCGGGACGGCGACGAGATAGATGGCCGGAAGCTCGGCGATCAGGTCGTCTCCGAGTCGCGTCGCGAGGAAGCCAGCCGAGGAACCTCCCGCGTTCATGTGGTGGCCGAGGGGCTGGAGATCGCCGCATGCGAGATCGGCTCCGTAGCTGCCAGGGGGTGCGACGACTCCGAGCGACGTTGGATCTGCGCCGACCACGAGAAGCGCGCCTCTCTCGTGAACCAGGTCGGCGATCACCTGAGCCTGGGGATCGACCACGCCGAGATAGCTCGGCAACTCCAGGTAGAGCGCGGCGGCACCGTCGAGCTGCGCTGCGAGCGCATCGAGATCGAGGAGCGCCGAATCCGATGCGAAGGGAATCTCGGCGACCTGAACGCCGCTGGGCATGCGCGAGGCGATCTGGCGCCGCCGGTGAGGGCCGGCACTCCGTGCGACGAGAACGCGAGAGCGGTCGGTGACGCGCGCCGCCATGAGAAGCGCAATCGACGCACTCCAGCCCCAGTCGTAGGTCGGCACGGTTGCAAGGTCGAGCCCGACGAGCTCCGTGACGAGGCTCTGGTACTCGAACAGCGCCTGGTAGGCACCGAAGGTCGAGGCCGGGCCGAGTCCGAAGAAGGCCGTCCAGAACTCGCCTCGGCCCCCGATCTCGTCGCACACGGCCGGCACGTGGTGATTCCAGCAGCCCCCGCCGAGGAACGAGAGGACCTCGCTGCAGGGGCGATTCGCCGCCAGCGCGCCGTCGAAGTAGCGGCGAAGCTCGACCTCGGAGGCGAGAGCGGGCGGCAGGTCGAGCGGCGCGTGAAGTCGCAGCCGATCCGGGATGACGTCGAAGAGCTCGTCGAGGTCTGCGATACCGACCTCGGCGAGCATCGCGGCGCTCGTCGTGGGCGCCGAGTTCGGGATGTACGGGTGAGCGACGTGGCCGGCCACCGTCCGATCACCTCCTTGGCCGCCGACGCTGGACGTCGACGAGGCGATAGCTGTCGAAGTAGACGCGCGCCTCGAGTATCTCTCCATTCGAACACGCGAGCCAGGTCATGCCTTCGAACTCCCTCCGTTCCGTGTCGATCGGTACCGCATAGCGCCAGAGCTTGACCGCCCTCGTCGCGTCTGCGAGCAGGTCGACGATCTCGTAGTCGAACGTCGGTGTCTGGTCGAACCACTCTCGTGCCGTGGCCTCGATCTCGGCGCGTCCCACCAGCGGCCGCACGTCATCGAGGTCGTGCGTCCGGTGTTCGACGTCGATCATGACGCCGGTGACTGCGAAAAGCTCTCCGAACGCCACGGCGTCCCTGGCGAGGAGCGCATCCCGCCAACCGAGCGCAAGGTGTTCGGGAGTTCGCACGGCGTGTGACCCGAGCCTAACCTGCTGCCCCCGCGCCGGCCGGACGGATCGACGCGAGATCGGCAATCTGCCTGCATATGCGGGTTTCCCGTAGCGGGATCGGTGGGTGACCTGATGTCGCTGGCTGTCTCGCCTGCGATATTCGGTGGCATGCGCCACGGAGCGCTCTTGCTTGCGGGTTCGTTGTTGCTTCTCACACCCGCGGCCGCACGGTCGGCCACGCCCGCGGCGACGCCGCTTCCGGTCGTTCAGCTCGAGTTCCCGATTCCGCTGGTTGCGAGCGGCGACCGCGTCGAGATGGGGTACGACACCCGGGGCATTCCGTCCGCGACGGGGTTCCTCTACGTGCGCAACGATCTCCGGCGCAGTTTCACCCGCGTCGTGATGAGGCGAAGGAAGGCGGAGAAGCAACTCGTGCCGAGCGATGGCCTCAGGGTGCTTCGGGCAGTGGTGCCCGCCAGTCTGCTCCGTGGGCACAAGCTCTTCTACTACGCCGTCGTGCGGGACCCGAGAACCGGCCAGTCGGTCAGAGTCCCCGCCGCTGGCGCCCGGGCGCCGGAGTTCGTATGGGTCATCAACCGAGCCGGGCGAGTGCGGTTGGGTGCGCATCGGTTCGGCCATCCGCGAGCTCCCGAGGCCGCTGTCGCAAGGGCCGGCCCGGGCGATGTCGCGTTCGAGAACCCCCAGGAGGGCGCACGGTTTGGCCCGTGGTCGTTTGATGTCGCCCCCGACCGTTCGATCTGGCTGCTCGACGAACTCAACAAGCGGCTGCTCGTCTGGGGGCCCGACCGGCCCGACATATCGGAGCGTTCGGTGCCGTTGCCGTTCTATCCGATCGACTTCACGCTGGGTCCCGCGGGCAGCCTCTACGTCACACGCCAGGGACCTCCGGGCACTCCAGCAATCCACTTGACTCGAGTGGCTTCGATGGGAGAAGTGCTCTGGGAGAGCACGCTGGACACCGAGATCTTCAACTCGCAGCTTCGCACCGGCCCCGACGGCACCCTCTACTGGACTGCGCCCGGCTTCTCGCCGCGAACCGAGCGTGGCTCTGAGCGCCGCTGGACACCGTCGGCCACGCCGGGAGGCCAGCCGCTCTCCGTCACCGAGCAGCAGCGGTTGGCTCTGTGGGGTCTCCAGCCAGTGACCGGCAGGCTGCGGTTGATGGAGGTTTGGGCGTCAGCGCACGAGATGCGATACGCGCTGGTCGACCTGGCCGATCGGCTCATTCGCGCGTGGCGGGTGCGTAGCCAAACCGACATCACTGGGGTGCTCGAGGCTACGCCCGGTCTCGTCGGCGGCGACCCGGTGGTGATCGTGGAGGTCACAGCCGGATCGGGCCTCGACTTCAGGTGGGAGTACGTCGTGCTGCGGCTCGCACCCGGCGGTGGAACCCGGGCACGCTTCTCGCTGTCACACGCCGCCTGGGGTGACGTGATCACCGCCCTACGCGTCGGCCCCGACGGGAAGCTCTATCAACTCGGCTCGTCACCGACCGCCGGCATCGTCATCAACCGGTTCCCGCTCGGCCCGGTCCCGCAGCGCTGACCATGTAGCCGCCGCCCAGCGGGCCTGCCCTGACCTGCGGCTACTCTCTGTCGGTGCCGCGCCGCGAGGACATCCGGAACGTCGCCATCGTCGCGCACGTCGACCACGGCAAGACCACCCTCGTCGACGCGCTCCTCTGGGAGTCGGGCGCGTTCCGCGAGAACCAGGACGTCGCCGAGCGAGTGCTCGACACGATGGATCTCGAGCGGGAGAAGGGGATCACGATCCTCGCGAAGAACACCGCTGTTCGGTACGGGGGGACGAAGATCAACATCGTCGACACGCCGGGGCATGCCGACTTCGGCGGTGAGGTCGAGCGAGGCCTCACCATGGTGGACGGCGTCCTTCTGCTGGTCGACGCGAGCGAGGGGCCTCTGCCGCAGACGCGCTTCGTCCTGCGCAAGGCGCTCGAGGCTCGCCTCCCGGTGATCCTCGTCGTCAACAAGGTCGACCGCCCGGACGCTCGTATCGGCGAGGTCGTGAACGAGGTCTACGAGCTGTTCCTCGACCTCGACGCCGACGAGAGCCAGATCGAGTTTCCGATCGTCTACACGAACGCGCGGGAAGGTCGCGCCTCGCTCGACCCGGATCCGGACGCCCTCGGCCCCGACCTGCAGCCGCTTCTCGATCTCGTCCTCGACCGAATTCCGGCACCAGAGTACGACGCGGAGCACCCGCTCCAGGCGCTCGTCACGAATCTCGACGCCTCGCCCTACGTAGGCCGGCTCGCGCTCTGCCGGGTTCAGCACGGCACGATCCGGCGCACGCAACAGGTCGCGTGGTGTCGCGCAGATGGGACGATCGAACGCGCGAAGGTGACCGAGCTCTACGTCTCAGAGGCTCTCGACCGCGTTGACGCGGAGGAGGCCGGCCCGGGCGAGATCATCGCCGTCGCCGGTATTCCCGAAGTCACGATCGGCGAGACGCTCGCCGACCCGGACGACCCGCGGGCGCTTCCGGTGATCACCGTCGACGAGCCGTCGCTCTCGATGACCGTTGGCATCAACACGTCGCCGCTCTCCGGGCGGGACGGCGACAAGCTGACCGCGCGCCAGGTCGAGAACCGACTCAAGGCGGAGCTGATCGGCAACGTTGCGCTTCGCGCGCTGCCGACCGAGCGCCCCGAGGTCTGGGAGGTACAGGGCCGGGGCGAGCTCCAGCTCGCGGTGCTCGTGGAGCAGATGCGGCGCGAGGGGTTCGAGCTCACAGTCGGCAAGCCGCAGGTCGTCACCCGGCTTGTCGATGGCAAAGTGCACGAACCGGTCGAGCGCGTCTCCGTCGACGTGCCCGAGGAGTACCTCGGGGTGGTCACTCAGCTCTTCGCGCTGCGCAAGGGGCGCACAGAGGCACTCGTCAACCACGGCACCGGGTGGGTGCGGATGGAGGTCATCGTTCCCGCCCGCGGCCTCATCGGGTTTCGTACGGAGTTCCTCACGGAGACGCGCGGAACGGGCATCCTGCACCACGTCTTCGACCGGTTCGAGCCGTGGCACGGCGACCTTCGCACGCGACCGACGGGGAGCCTCGTCGCCGACCGGCAGGGGAAGACGACGGCGTTCGCGATTCTCAATCTTCAGGAGCGCGGCTCGCTCTTCGTCGCGCCAGGGGCCGACGTGTACGAGGGGATGATCGTCGGCGAGAACGCACGGGCAGAGGATCTCGACGTGAACGCCACGAAGGAGAAGAAGCTCACGAACATGCGCTCGTCGACGAGCGAGGAGCTGGTGCGGCTGATTCCGCCCCGGGCGATGTCGCTCGATCAGGCGCTCGAGTTCATTCGCGAGGACGAGTGCGTGGAGGTCACGCCGGACAACGTGCGCCTACGCAAGGTCGAGCTGTCGGGGCAGAGGCGCCAGACGACGGCAAGCCGCAAGGCGCGCGGCCTGGCGGTTGCCTGATGGGGGAGCAGTTGACAGCCCAGCAGCACGCCACGCTCGCAGCCGAGCTGGCCGAGCTGGAAGGGCCGAAGCGCGCCGAGATGGTCGATGCGATCGCGGCCGCGCGGGCCCACGGGGACCTGTCTGAGAACTTCGAGTATCACGCGGCGAAGAACGAGCAAGGGCTCCTCGAGCGCCGGATCACGATCCTCCGCGCCAGGGTCGAGACTGCCGAGATCGTCGAGGCGGGTGGCTCGGACATCGTGGCGGTCGGTTCACGCGTCACGGTCGAGGACGAATTCGGAGACAGGCTCGAGATCGAGATCTCGAGCCTCGGCGGCGACGGCGCCGTCTCGTCGTCCTCGCCTCTCGGTGCGGCACTCATCGGCAAGCGAGTGGGCGAGACCGCGGACGTGCCCGCGCCGCGTGGCGCCTGGAAGGCCACTGTCGTCGAGATCCTGTGAATCCCGACGGGCGTCGCTCGCTGCTTCACGAAGATATCGCGCACGCACGCACGCGTTACGCACAATTGCGTTACGCGATTTAGCGTAAGAAGAAGTACGCGGCCGGGTATAGTAGTCTCATCGGCGGCGCAGACACGACGAATCCCTTCCGCTTCGGAGCCCTTGCCCTCGACGAGGCCTTCACCGATCGGGAACCCGAGATCGCGGAGTTGACCGCGGACGTGAAGAACGGGCAGGACGTCGTCGTCTTCGCGCCCCGGCGGTACGGGAAATCCTCCCTCGTCTGGCGCGTCTCCCAGGAGTCGATCGCCGCGGGCATCCTCGTCGCGCACGTCGACCTGATGACCGCGCCGACCAAGGCGCGGCTCGCGGAGAAGCTCGCGAGGACGATTCACGAAGACATTGCCTCGCCGCTCTTCCGCGTACGCGAGCGCTTGCGCGTCTTCAGTGGGCTGCGAATCGCCCCGGTCATCACGATCAGCGCCGACGACGGGTCGCCCAGCTTCAGCTTCGACGCAAGCCACCGTGCGAGCGACATCGATGCGACGCTGGAGCGCCTACTCCAGCTTCCCGGCCAGATCGCCGCGGATCGCGGTCGCCGGGTCGCACTCGTCCTCGACGAGTTCCAGGAGATCGTCGACATCGACCGCGGATTGCCGAAGCTCATGCGCTCGGTGTTCCAGGAGCAGCCGGAGGTCGCGCATCTCTACCTCGGCAGCAAGCGACACATGATGGAGCGGATCTTCAACGACGAGAACGAGCCGTTCTGGAGGAGCGCCCGCCAGATGGAGCTCGGAGTCATCCCTCGTGCGTCCTTCGGGCCGTACCTCGAGCGGAGATTCAACGAGACGCGGCGCGCTACCGAACCCGGGGTGATCGCGGCTGTCCTCGATCTGACCCTTGGACATCCGTACGCAACGCAGGAGCTCTGCTACTTCCTCTGGGAGGAGTCCACCGCCGGCGAGTCGGTGACCAGGGCGCAACTCGAGGAGGCTGTCGCCCGGGTCGTGCGATCGGAGCACGCCCACTTCAGCCTGATCTGGGAGAAGGCGGCGACGACCCAGCGCCTTCTGCTTCAGGCCCTGGCCGCCGAGGAGGGGCGCCCGCTGACGGCCGCGTATCGTCAGCGGCACGGGCTGCCGGCACCGTCGAGCGTGCAGCGTGCGCTTGGGACGCTCGTCAAGGACGAGCTCGTGGTGCGCGACGCGGGCGTCTACCGCATCGCGGAGACGTTCCTGGCCGAGTGGATCCGCCGGAACGAGGGCTGATCACACGAGCGTGTAGTCGACGATCGTGTCAGGGGTCGCAACTGCGACCGAGCCGTAGAGCGGTCACTTCCCCTTGAACGTCTCGACGAGCTGACCCGCCTGCTCGCTCGTGAGCCCCCGGAGCTCGAGCGTCAGTCGTGCCGAGTCGAAGGTGGGGAGCCCGGGCCTCTGGACGTCCGGATCCCGGGAGGCCTCCATGCTCGCACGAACGTGCTCGAGCGGGATCCCCTCGGTCCGGGCGATCCGCTCGAGCATCAGCACGGCGCACGCGGTGACGCCGGAGAGAAAGAGCTCGGCCGCGCCGGGCTCCTCACCGGGCCCGTTGTACGGCGCCATCGCATAGTCGTCGACGAGGAAGTTGTTCGAACGGACTCTTCCGAGAGCCCGTCCCGGAATGCCGCTCGACGCGGTCTCTGCCTGCCAGGTCAGGGTGCTCACCGGATGCCTCCTTTGCCAGTCGACAGCCTACTCGGAGTAGCACGACCGTCTCGGGGCGCAGTCGCCGGTACTGTTGCGTGCGTGAATCCTCGGGTCGGCGCGCGCCCGAAACGGCTCGAGCTCGTTCTCGCTGGCTGCCTGGCCGCTGCGACGAGCCTTCTGCTCCTCGTCCTCGGCCCCGTGCCCGGCGACGAGCCGGCGCACCTCTACCGGACGTTGCTCGCCCGCGACAACGCGATCGTCTGGGACAACCTGTGGTACGGGGGCCACTACCCGCTCGCCTACAGCCTCTTCTACTACCCGCTGGCCAATGTCGTCGGGAATCTGCCGCTCGTCCTCGCTGCGGCGGTCGCGGCTGCGTGGCTCTTCTCGGCGATCTGCATCGACGAATGGGGTGAAGCGGCGCGCTGGCCCTCGCGGCTGTTGGAATCCTGGCGGCGGCGCCTCTCTTCACCGCGCTCTACAGCTACGCCCTCGGTCTTGCCGCGCTCCTCGGGGCGCTACCCGGGCGTTCAGCTGCGCCGCGGTGGCTCGGCGTCGGGCTGGCGGTGCTCACGCTCGGCTTCAGCTGGCGTTCGCGTTTGTCTGATCCTGCTCGCCATTCTCCTCATCCACGCCGCGTCAGTCGCCGACCGTTGCCCTGAGCCGCCGTTGCCGCGATCGCGGGTGCCGGTGCCGCAGTCTTCCGGGTCTTCCCAGCGGCGTTTTGCGTATCTCATCGTCAGCGCTCGGCGCGTTGCTTGCCTGGCAGTCTCCTCGAGGCCGGGTCCTGTGTCTTCGTGGTCTGGGGATCGCCGTCTGGTCGCGTATCTCGTCCCATCCCGATCGGCGACAACATCACGCGCTGCGTGCGTTGGTCTTCCCGGTGATGCTGCTGACCGCGTTCCTGTCGCACTTCCGGCCGAGGTGCGTCCCGCGCTCTCCGCAGCCCTCGCCTACAACGTCGTTCCCTACCTGATGCTGATTCCGTACAGGTCGGACGGGCGTTCGGCGGATAGCGCCTTCTGGAGTCAGGCCGTCGACTACGTTCGGACGCACGGGGCGGGTGGCTACCGGGTCGAAGTCGTGCCGACAGCAAGCCACTGGGAGGCGTACTGGGTGCCGAAGGCGGATATCGCCCTCGCCCGTGGCTGGTACCGCCAGCTCGACGAGGCGGACAACAGCGTGCTCTACGGCGAGCAGTTGAGCGGGCAGGAGTACCGGGCGTGGCTCCGCAGCGTGGGTGTCAGGTACGTCGTGCGGCCGCTGACCAAGCTCGACTTCGCCGGTGCGACTGGGGAGGCAGCGCTCCTCGACTCTGGCCGCTCGGGGCTCGCTCCGGTCCTACGTACCAGCCAGGTCGTCGTCTACGAGCTTCCCGCTGCTACGCCGATCCTGACCGGATCGAACCCATCGCGGATCACGACCTTCAGCCACGACCGCATCGCGGGGGCCAGCTCAGCGGCCGGGAGCTACTTCCTGCGGGTGCGCTACACGCCGTACTGGGACGTGATTGCGGGAGACGTCTGCCTGAGCCGTGGCCCGAACGGCATGACAACCATGTCCGTACGGACACCCGGGCCGTTCGTTCTGTCGGCGCCGAGCTCTCCGGAAGATCTGGTCGAGTCTCTCGCGATCGCCGACGAGCCGCCCTGCTGACGGGCTAGCGAGCCCGCATCCGGTTGTTGCGCGGGTTGTGCTCGACCTCCGCCAGGGCGAGGGCCTCCATCACGGGCGGGACATAGTTCGCGAACCGACCACGGAGCCCCTTCTTCAACCCGTACCAGCCGCCGACCGGATTCCCCGGTGAGCGAGCCCATGCCTCGACCGTTCCATCGGCCGCCGGACTTCTGCTCGTCCGCGCTCCCGAGCGGCATCCAGTCTCCGTGCGCGCGCAGCATCTCGTGCAGGTCGGTCAGGCACCGCAACTGGTAGCCGAGTCTGGTCTTGCCGACGATGACGACCAGAGCGGGCGGATCTGCGGCCTCGTCACGAAACGCCTGGAAGTCTGACTGTCCGCTCGGCGTCTTCAGTGCCCATGGCTGCTCCGGCGTCCCGGAGCCTTCGAGGTCCACACCCATCTTCGCCTCCTGACCAGGTCGAATCGGCGGGGGCGAGTATAGGTGACTATGCTCCGCGCCGGTGAAGGACATGGTCTGGATCCCGGGCGGCGAGTTCATGATGGGCTCGAACGACTTCTACCCCGAGGAGCGCCCTGTCCACGAGGTGGCGGTCGACCCTTTCTGGATGGACGAGCACCCGGTGACCGTCGCCGAGTTCCGCCGCTTCGTGAAGGCAACGGGCTACGTGACGTGGGCCGAACTGCCGCCAGACCCGGCCGAGTATCCCGACGCCGACCCCGATCTGCTCGTTCCGGGATCCCTCGTCTTTCACACGACGCCCGGTCCGGTCGACCTGACCGACTATCACAACTGGTGGTCATGGGTTCCGGGAGCGCAGTGGCGCTACCCGGAAGGCCCGGGAAGCACGCTGCACGGGCGCGAGCGGCATCCAGTGACCCACGTCGCCTACCAGGACGTCGCGGCTTACGCGGACTGGGCCGGAAAGGACCTGCCGACGGAAGCCGAATGGGAGTTTGCGGCGCGGGGAGGTCTCGACGGCAAGGTCTTCACGTGGGGGGACGAGTTCGCCCCGAAGGGGAAGATGATGGCGAACACCTGGCAAGGGGAGTTTCCCTGGCAGAATCTTCTCCTCGACCGCTACGAGCGAACCTCGCCGGTGAAGCGCTTCGCTCCGAACGGCTATGGCCTCTTCGACATGGCGGGGAATGTCTGGGAATGGACATCCGACTTCTTCACCCCGGCTCACGCGGGAGAGGAAGATCGTCCGTGCTGCATGCCGAGCAATCCCCGCGTGACCTCGCCGGATGCGAGCTATCACGCCGGTGCGCCGGGGGAGCACATTCCACGACGCGTGACGAAGGGCGGTTCCCATCTCTGCGCGCCGAACTACTGCCTCAGATACCGCCCGGCCGCCCGCCAGGGAGAGGCTGTCGACACATCGACCTGCCATATCGGATTTCGCTGCGTCGTCCGCGGCGCGTAGCTTGGAGGAAGCTGACGAGGTGACCCGGCACCGCCGGACCACTCGGGCCGACCGAAAGGGATGAGACGTGAACGAAGGACATCTCGAGCTGCTGTCGAGCGAGGAGTGGGCCGACTACATCGCGCACGATCTCATTCCCCGGACGCTCGACGGGATCGACGTCGGATCGCATCTGCTCGAGGTCGGCCCAGGCCCCGGCAAGACGACCGATGTCTTACGGGAGAAGGTGAGCAAGCTGACAGCCGTCGAGATCGATCCCGTCCTGGCGGCGAAGCTCGCCGAACGGCTTTCCGGCACGAACGTCGAGGTCGTCCATGCTGACGCGACCAGGCTCCCCTTCGCCAACGACACATTCAGTGCAGCGGCGTCGTTCATCATGCTGCACCACGTTCCCTCCGTGGAGCTTCAGAACAGGCTCCTGGCCGAGATCGCCAGGGTGCTCGAGCCCGGGGGGACGTTCTTCGGAGCGGACAGTCTCGACAGTCCAGAGTTCCGCGAGTTCCATGTGGACGACGTCTGCGTGCCCATCGAGCCAGTCTCCCTGGCCGAGCGCCTGACGAATGCCGGTTTCCACGAGGTGAAAGTCGAGACCGGCGAGGAGGACGTCGCGTTCCGGGCAATGCTCGATCCTGCGGCATGACGCCCATTCGTCAGGGCTACGCGGATGAGGTACCTAGGCCTTCATGGCCTGCTCGCAATCGCGCGTAGGATCCCGGCCCCTTCGAGCACGACCTCGTTCACACCGGATAGGGCGTTCGCCCGATGCGGCTCGGGCGTCCAGGGCGTACAGTCGCCGAACAACTGCTGGCGTCGAGCGGCGGCGCCAAAAACCACAGAGGAGGAACGAGTTGATCCTGGCGACTACGACAATCGAGGATTTCGACCGCTTCTGGAATATCTTCTCGACCAAGGGTGCCGAGAAGCGGAAGCAGCATGGATCCAAGGGTGTGCACGTCTTTCGTGATCCCAACGAGGACGACCGGATCTGGGCGATGTTCGACTGGGACGCCGAGGGCTGGCAGAGCTTCGTCTCCGACCCCGAGGTCCCGCCGATCATGCAGGAAGCCGGGCACAAAGGCAGGCCGCAGCCGGCTGAGTTCGTCGGCCACCTCGACGCCTAGCTCGACGGATAGGGCGCTTGCGGGCGGGAGTACGCTAGCCTGGCAGGTGGGCGGATAGCGGAACCCTCGTGTGTCGAAACCCCCGCAATCGCGGGGGTTTCGCTCGTGAGGAGGCGGGCGACGACAATAGGGCGTGCGCCCGATGTGGCCCGATCGTGCTCCTGTTCAAGGTCGCGGGTGACGTCGTCACGGCGATCGCCGTGCACCAGGGGTCGTTGCGCTCTCACGGCGTTGGTCCCATGAGCGCAAGCTCGGCAACGGCATCGATCTCGTACTTGGTGGCGTTCCCCATCACCGCGATCCCGACGCCGCGCGTCGGATAGGCCCGGATCACGTTGAAGAAGCCGGCACCGCCTCCGAGGTGCTCGACGAACGGTGGGTCCTCCGCGCGGTGGTTGGCACGCCGGAACCAGCCGAGCCCCAGGTCGAAGCGTCGTCCAGACACGACGATCTCGCGCATCCGCCGGGCTGTCTCCGGCTGGAGGATCCGAGCGCCGTCGAGCTCGCCGTCGCGAACGTGCATGAGGAGGAACCGGGCGGCGTCTTCGAGTGAGCCGACGAGCCCCCCATAGGCCTGTCCGTCGAGCAAGAAGGGCCTGAGCGACACCCATCGGCCGGAGGGCTCGCCGATCACCCACCGTGGCAAGAGGAGCCGCATCGGACTCCTGCGCGGGTGGTAGCCCGTCGCCGCCCGAGTCGACATCTGCTCGGTGTAGGCGAACCCGGTGTCATGCATTCCGAGCGGCGAGAGGACCTCGTTCTGAACGAGCTCCGGAAACGGGGTGCCGGTGAGGTTCGCCATCGCTACCCCAAGGGTGAGCGTGTTCAGGTTCGAATAACTCGACTGCGCCCCGGGTTCGAACCGGAGCTTCGCGTGTTTCGCGAGTAGCCGGTCGAGGAGCGCGTCCTGATCGACGGCCGACGCGTCGACCCGATGGATCCACCTGACCGGGATCGGGTTCGCGAGACCGGCGCTGTGCGTCAGGAGGTGGCGTGCCGTGATCCGCCGTGCGTTCTCTGCCGGCCGCAAACGTGCGAGCTGCGGGAGGAGCGGAGCGAGCGGCTCGTCCAAGTCCAACACTCCTGAATCGACCAGCCGCATCGCCGCCGTGGCGGTGACGATCTTCGTCATCGAGAACCAGGGACAGACCATCCGCGGCGAGGCGCTGAGGCCGCGTGCCAGATCTGCCTGTCCCGCCCCGACGGCGACCTGCGTTCCCTCGGGCCTGACGACAGCTATCGCGATGCCTGGCGGGCGCCCGTCGACCACGGACCGGAGCCGATCTTCAAGGCGGTCTCGAGAAAGCGCGTCAGCCAATTGACCCGACCTTGTTCGTCCGACCGGCTACAGAACCTCTCTAGAAATGTCTATTTACAGGGTCTTCCTGCTTGGAGGGCGGCCCGTGCCGTTTCGCCATGGCGAAGCCGGACGGGGTTGACCCGTCCGGCTTGCTCGCAGGAAGACGCGGCGATGATCCGCCTTGGGTGGCGGCTCAGGCGGTGACGGGGGCGGGGGCGCCCTGGTTCAGGACTGCCACTCCGAATGGCTGGACAGGCTCGTCGAAGCTGGAGATGATCTCCGACTCCGAGAAGAAGCCGACGACCTTGACGGTCTCACTGCCGGTGTTGACGAGGCCGTGCGGCACCATGGCGGGGATGACGGCGAGGTCGCCCGCAGTCAGGCGTCCGCGTTCGTCGCCGACCTCGGCCTCTGCGTCGCCGGCGACGATGTAGAGGACCTCCTCGGCACTGTCGGTGTGGCGGGCGAGCCGGTCGCCCGGCTTGACCTCGAAGTAGACGACGGCGCTGTCCAGGGAGCCCGCCCACTTGTTGATCGGGAACGCCACCCGAACGCGCGCGCGCTCAGGGTCGCTGTCGAACCAGCCCTGCATCAGCTCGAGCTTGCTGGTCTTGGCGGTCAGCATGTCGTGGCTCCTTTCATAGAACACTAGAGGTCGATGGAAATGCGACTATACGCTGACCCGGCAGGATCTGTCAAGATTGGATGCACAGCAATGTCTGATCAAAAGACCCCGAAGCGCAAGTACGAGCTGAAACAGCGCGCCGATGAGATGGCGGCGACTCGCCAGCGGATCACCGAGGCGGCCGTCGAGCTGCACGGAACGGTCGGGCCGGCCCGCACAACCCTGAGCGCGGTCGCCAAACGCGCATGCGTGCAGCGCCATACCGTCTACCGCCACTTCCCCACCGAAGCCGACCTGTACGGGGCCTGCTCCTCCCACTACATGACCGCAAACCCATGGCCGGACCACGATCTCTGGCGCGCGATCCGTGACCCGCAGCAGCGGCTCGCGCACGGTCTAGAGGAGCTCTACACGTACTACGAGCGCGTCGCGCCGATGTTCAGCAACGTCTTTCGCGACGCCCAGCTCGTCGACGCCCTCCGCCCCGCCCTGATACCGCTGCAGACCTACCAGGCCGAAGCGACCGA
The DNA here is from genome assembly GCA_963710975.1 of uncultured Thermoleophilia bacterium. GTDB lineage: Bacteria > Actinomycetota > Thermoleophilia > Gaiellales > Gaiellaceae > JBBQXH01. Next base: position 297,767 of record CAVQCG010000003.1, read on the forward strand.
GATCCTGACGGCCGGCTGGCCCACCCGCGGCCGCAGACGACGCGTGCTCGCCGCCGCCCTGCAGCACGCGGTCGACTTCCAGACCTGGCATTCACTCGCAGCCGACAAGAACATCACCAGAACAGAGGCGCTCGAACTCGTCACCGCACTCGTCGAAGCCGCAGCCGCTCGACAGCCTCCCGCGGCCTCATAAACTAGCGGACGCCCACTCAGGTAGAGATTGCATCCGCCCGGCTCCTCGAGGGACTGACTCCCGAGCGCTGGCTCACCCGACCTTGGCTATCCGCCTGCGTGTAGGTCTCTCGTTACGGCGCAGCTAGCAGGAAGTGCCGATTTCAGGTAGTTGCCACGCTTCGGCGACGCGCTGCGCGACCCACGAGGATGCTACCCGTTGCTGCACCCGCGACCTCCGGCGTGACAGGCCGGTCTTGGCGCTCCCGGGGTGCGCAGGTATTGGCGGTGATTCCCGCCGTGGGCAGGGTTTTCGGACCCGCGCGTTGCGGTGATTAGCGGGTGCGGGCGGGAGCTTGCGGGAGCGTCCTGCAGGATCAGCGCGGGATCCGTCGTTGCCTCGTCTGCGAACGCGGGACGTGGCTAATCGTCGCCGTGCCAGCCGAGAGCGCGCCGCCGGGCGGCCGCCAGCTTGGCCACAATGAGGTCGTATGAGTCCTCGATCATGTCCTTGATCATCTGCTCGGGTAGCGATCCGTCGATGATCACGGTGTTCCAGTGACGCTTGTTGAGGTGGTATCCGGGCAGCACCGCCGCGTGCGCCTCGCGTAGCGCTTCGGCGAGGCCGGGTTCGCATTTGAGGCTGACGGCGAGCCGGGTCGCGGCGAGCTGGGAGAGGGCGAACATCTTTCCGGCGACCTTGAACACCGAGGTGTTGGGGCCGAACGGGAACGTCTCCTCGGCTCCGGTGAACGAGAGGCAGTGATCGCGAAGCTCGGCGGGATTCATCGCGTGAACGGTTGAGCGGGGCATGCCGGCGTCATTCTCCTGTGGGGCGCCGATATTCACGTCCACTCCTGCAAATCGGATGTCTTTGGACTGCACGCGAATATTGGCGTTCCACAGGGCCGAGCCGCTCCGGCCCCCGAACGGAGGAGCCGGGCCTCCGCCACCCGCGTCCGGCAAGACCCAGCGCCACGACCGCCTCGGCTTCCTCATCCACGAGTACTACCGAGCGGCCGCATGAAGCGTATTTCTTGCGGTGGGTGTAGGAAAGCCGGTCGAAACCAGCGCGCGCTTCGGCGTCGCCGGCGAGCGCGTCGGCGAGCGCGTCGGGCAGCTCGACCTCCCGCGGCTTCTGGTCGAGTTCGATCTTCACGTCAACGGTGTCGCCGGCCTCGACGCCCGCTGCTGCGCGGACCGCGTGGTTGAGGCCGAGCAGGAACTCGCCCCCCATCCGCGTGACAGTCGTCCGCCAGCTGTAGCCGTTGACCGTCGCGACGACCGGGAACCGCTTGGCTCCCTCGCCGATGGTTGCCACCTGCTGCTCATCGAGCACGACGGCGGCCGCGGGGCCCCGGGGAACAAGCGTCGTCTTCAGCTTCAGCGACCCCATCGCTGCTCCTCGATGAGCTTCGCGAGGTTGTCGAGTTCGTTCGTCCGTCCGGCGATCAGCCGCTGCGTCCAGTCCTCGTCGTGCATCGGCTCCATCGACATCACGACCCGGACGCCGTCGCCGTAGGGCATGAACTCGATGACGGTTTCGTGCTCGTACGGCTCGATGCCGGGGGCGTAGTCGACGTAGGAGCGGTAGGCGAGCCGCCTTCCCGGCTCGACCTCGGTGTAGGTCTGGCGCTTCGGTGCGGGGCGGCATGCCGGCGTTCTGCATGAACTCGATCTGCGCTGGGGCCGTCGCGGTCATCGAGTAGTCCAGTTCCCCGCCGGGTGCGAGGTCGAGCTTGCTCACCTCGACGGTGAAGCCGTCGGGCGCCCACCAGGCCGCGATTCCCTCCGGTGTCGTCCAGAGCTCCCAGATGTGTTCGCTCGCGACGGGGTAGCTGCGTTCGATCGTGATCTTCTCTTCCAGTGGCATCCCGGTCTCTCCTGTGTCAGGGCGGTGGGCTTACGCCTGCGGCTGGTAGGCGAGGTAGAGGACGCCGTTGTCGTACGCGGCGCTGGTTGCAAGCGAGAGCTTGTCTGGTGCTGCTTCCTCGGGGAAGAGGCGCGGCCCGCCGCCGCGGGTGAGTGGGTAGACGAACAGGTGGAGTTCGTCGACGAGGCCGTCGGCGAGCAGCGCGCGGACGAGCGTGCCGCTGCCGCTGACGTAGAGGTCGCCGTCGAGGTCGTTCTTCAGGCGGCGGATCGTCTCCCGGTCGTACGGGCCGAGGAGCTGGGAGTTCCTCCAGGTCGCGCTCGTCAGTGTGCCGGAGACGACGTACTTGGTGGTGTCGTTGAAGAACGGCGCGCCCGGATCGTCCTCGATTGTTCGCTGCGACCAGGCCGGTTCGAACATCTCGTAGGTGGTGCGGCCGAGCAGGATGCCCTGGCAGCCTGCCATCGAGGCGGCGATCGCCTCTCCCATCTTCGGGTCGTAGCCGTACTCGAACGTCCAAGTCGGCGCGTCGATCACGCCGTCGAGGCTCATGAACTCGTGCACCCGGATCGCTGCCATCGCAAGCCTCCCTCTCGTTGTCGTCCGTTCAGACCTCGGAGACAGCGCAAGTTCATCGCACGGCCCGAGTTCAGCAGACCGGAGTCGCCGGCTGGGACGACTGGTGATGGGGTCAGTGTTGGAGGCCGTCCCAGGACCAGCGCGGGATCCTCAGGCCGTCGGGTACGTCGTCGGCGGAGTCGTGGTAGGCGGACATGGTTGTGGCGGTGGCCCAGGCGAAGTAATCGTGCAGGACCTGCCGCAGCGGCTCTCGGGCGAGGCCGACATCTGCCAGGGCGTGGTCGAAGCAGGCAACTGCGCGCTCATCCATCTCCTGGTGTGGGCCGTTGCCGCTGTGGAGGCGCACGACGGTTGTCTCGTCGCCGTAGCGCTCGGAGTAGGTGGCGGGTCCGCCGAGTGCTTCGGCCCAGTAGGCGGCGAGCCGCTCGCTGTGCTGGGGGTGGAAGCCGTGGCTGAAGGCGTGACTGACGATCTCGTCGGCCATCACCCTGGCATGCCACGCCTCGGCCAGCCGGAGCAGGCCCTCGTCGCCTCCGGCGGCCTCGTAGACGCTTTGCACGGTGGGATCATTACCTAGGCTTCGCGGTGAGCGAGAGCGAGCGGAAGGAGCTGTCTTGCCCGAACGTGACGGATACATCGCCGGCGTCCCCTGCTGGGTCGACACCTCCCAGCCGGACCCCGACGCGGCCGCGGAGTTCTACGGCGGCCTGTTCGGTTGGGAGTTCGAGGACGCGATGCCGGCGGGGGCGGCGGGGAGGTATCTGATCGCCCGTCTGCGCGGCGGCGACGTGGCGGCGGTGTCGTCGCCACCTGAGGAAGCGCCTGCGCAGGCGGTCTGGAACACCTACATCTGGGTCGAGGACGCCGACGAGGCGGCAGCGAAGGCACGCGCCGCCGGCGGCAGCGTTCTCAGCGAGCCGTTCGACGTGATGGACGCGGGCCGCATGGCGGTGCTCGCCGACCTGGAGGGCGCGGTGTTCTGCGTCTGGCAGGCGCGCGAGCACCGGGGCGCGCGGATCGTCAACGAGCCGGGCTCGCTCAACTTCAACGCGCTCAACACGCGCGATCCGGCGGCCGCGAAGCGCTTCTACGGTGCGCTGTTCGGCTGGACGACGCTCGACCTCGGCAACGGTGAGTTCTGGACGCTGCGCGCGTACGGCGACTACCTCGAGCAGCTCACACCCGGGACTCGCGAGCGGACTGCAGAAATGGGCGCGGCAGGGTTCGAGGACGTGGTGGCAGCGATCACGCCGATCGCCGGCGACGACGCCGACACACCCGCCCACTGGGGCGTCACGTTCTCAACCGTCGACGCCGACGCGACGGCGGCGAAAGCGACCGAGCTCGGCGGCATCGTGCTCGTTGCTCCGGTCGACGCGCCGTACTCGCGGTTGACGCTGCTCCGCGATCCGCACGGTGCGACGTTCTCCGCGACGGCGTTCGTGCCCGAGAACAAGGACGTCGGCCGCGAGGCCGCCTGAGCGCCCACCGGGCCTGGCAGTCATGACCGCATCACATCCGCGCTATCAGAGCCACCCGCGCGTCGACGACTACATCGACGCGCTCCCCGAGTGGCAGCAGGCGATCTGCCGCCGGCTCCGTGATCTGATCCACGCCGCCGACCCAGAACTGGTGGAGACGGTCAAGCGGACCGTGCAGCCCTACTTCGTGCTCGACGGGAACGTCTGCGCACTTCTCGCCGCCAAGGACCACGTCAACCTGTTCCTCTACGACGGCGGAATCGTGCCGGACCCCGAAGGGATCATCGCCGGAGGCCACGAGAACAAGACCGCCCGCACGATCGCCTTCTACCGCGGCGACACCGTCAACGAGCCCGCCCTGATCGCGATGCTCAGGCAGATCATCGCGAACAACCGGGCGGGCGGCTGGCGCAAACTCAAAGCGCGCAACACCGCCCGTTGAATCCACGACTCGAGCGAGGTTCAGGATGTCCGCTGCAGACGTCGACGAGTACCTCCAAGGCATTGAGGAGCCCAAGCGGAGCACCCTCGAGGCGCTGCGGCGCACGATCCTCGAGATCGTCCCCGACGCAGAACAGGTCATCTCCTACAAGGTTCCCGCCTTCCGCGTCGAGGGCCGGATCGTCGCCGGCTTCGCAGCCTTCAAGAATCACCTCAGCTACCTCCCCTTCAGCGGCTCGGTGCTGCCAAAGCTCGCAGACGAGCTCGAGGGGTACACGATGACCAAGAGCGCACTGCACTTCCCCGTCGACCGCCCTTTGCCGAAGACGCTTGTCGGGAAGCTGATCGCGGCACGTCGTTCCGAGGCTTCGCGCTCGTAGCCCGGTGGTCGCCACCGGACTGCTCGCCTTCGCCCGCGCGAACCTGCCGGGCGATCAGTTCTCGCCTCGCCACATGTCCTACTTGTCGTTTCTACCTCCTGGTAGGGTCGGGCCGCTACCTGAGATCCAAGGAAACAGGAGACCGCGATGCCAGAACTGCTCGTTGACTTCATCAGTTCACTCGATGGCTATGCGGCTGCCGAGGGCTGGCCGGGCTGGTGGGGGCTGCAAGGACCTGAATACCTCGCCTGGTTGGGAGCGCAGCCGGAAGCGGACTACACGATCCTGATGGGAGCAACCACCTACCGGGTCATGTCGCGATTCGCCGCCGAGGGCGAGCCGGGCACCGACGCGCTCGCGGGCATGCCGAAGGTCGTCTTCTCGTCCACGTTGAGCGAGCCGCTTTCCTGGCCGAACACGCGGCTCGTGGCTGGGGACGCTGTTGAGTCGGTGCGGGAGATGAAGGCCAAAGCCTCCAGGTCGATGCGCACGATCGGCAGCCTCAGCCTGTGCCGCTCGCTCCTGAGCGCTGGTCTGGTCGCCCGCTTCCGCGTGGTTGTGTTTCCGGTCATCACCGGACGAAGTGGCCGGGAGCGGATCTATGACGGCTATCCGGATGTCGCCCTCGAGATGATCAGCAGCCGCACCTTCGATGGTCGCATCCAACTGCTCGAGTACGTGCCGACGATTCTGTCCGGGCCGCCGGGCACTAACGTGGTCAACGCCTGACCGTCGGCTCGGTCGCTTGCAGCTGGCTGGTCGACCCTCTCTTCATGGTGAGGCGTCTGCGTGGTAGTGGTCGGCGAGGTCGTTGAACGAGACGAAAGGGAGTCGATGAGCAGGAAGCTGACAACAGAAGAGCGGGCCGCCATGAAGGAGGCGCTCAAGGACACAGAAGGCGAGGAGGTCGTGCTCGCAAAGATCGCGCAGATGTCCGACTCGGACCGGGCTATGGCCGAGCGGGTGCATGCGATCGTCATGAAGGCCGCGCCCGGCCTGACCCCGCGCACCTGGTACGGCATGCCGGCCTACGCGAAGGACGGCAAGGTCATCTGCTTCTTCCAGGACGCGGCGAAGTTCAAGGCGCGGTACGCGACGATAGGCTTCAGCGACAAGGCGAACCTCGACGAGGGCAACATGTGGGCGACCTCGTTCGCGCTGACGAAGCTGGCGAAGGCCGACGAGAAGCGGATCGCCGAACTCGTGAAGCAGGCCGTGAGCTGAAGAAGGCCCAACTGGCGCATGCGAACGAGCCCGAAACACGGGTCGGGCGCGTGTTCACCGCGCCGCCCCATAGGATCGCGCCGTGCCGTTCACGCTCAGGAACATCAAGGAGGATCTGGAGGACATCGGCCCCAGGTTCGACGGCGCGCCGGATTTGGAGTTCCGCGCGGCGACCAAGCCGCTCGCGCTCGAGAACTGCTACGAGGCCTGGCTCGCCTCGCCTTTTGTGTTCCCGCCGCGCAGGGCGGGCCGCTCGGCCTCGGCAACTTCCGCCGTCGCGTCTGGACGCCCGCCGTAGAGGCATCCGGGATCGCGACGCCCGCCCGGATCTATGACCTGCGCTCGACGTTCGCCTCGAACGCGCTCGCGGTCGGCGTCGAGCCGTTCGAGCTGACCCGGATCATGGGCACGTCGATGCGGATGCTGGAGCGCCACTACGGGACGCTGATCGCCGGGGCGACGACCTCGATAGCGGCCCGGCTAGATCGTTTGGGCACCTATTGGGCACGCGAGGCGGAGGCGGGCACGCCCTCGGACGGCGCTAACCCGCACGGTTGACGGACGGGAGCGACGGGACTCGAACCCGCGACCTCCGGCGTGACAGGCCGGCGTTCTAACCAGCTGAACTACGCCCCCCTGGGCCGGCGCATTGTAGCCTGACGGCATGAGTCACGACACAGACACGAGGCTCGCCTGGCTTCATGTCCCCGGCGAGGACGAGGTGCCCGAGGACGTTCGCGCTCTCTGGGAGCGGGCCGACGAGAAGATCGGCTTCGTTCCGAACGTCCTTCGCACATGGGCACTGCGCCCCGAGCACATGCTCCGCTGGCGCAAGTACATGGACGAGCTCCTCAAGGGCGCGTCGGGCTTGACCGAGGCGCAGCGGGAGATGATCGGCGTGGTCGTCTCCTCGACGAACCGCTGCTACTACTGCATGACCTCTCACTCCGGCGTGCTGCGCGCACTGACCGGCAACCCGGTTCTCGTGGATCAGCTGCTCATGAACTACCGCCACGCGCATCTCGACGAGCGCGAGCGTGCCATGCTGGACTTCGCCGTCAAGGTCACCGAGGCGGCCTACACCTGCAGCGAGGCGGATCTCGACGCTCTCCGTCGGGTCGGATGGAGCGACGAGGATGCGATGGACATCGCCGAGGTCACCGCCATGTTCAACCTGACGAACCGCATGGCGAACGCGCTCGGCTGGATGCCGAACGAGGAGTATCACGAAATGGGGCGGGGCGAGAGCTCGTCGCGCTAGGTCGTGCTGGCCTTCGGCCTGCGGAACATCCCGATGACGAACGTGACGATCATCGTCGCGAGCCAGACGATCAGGGTCGCCCCGATCCAGGTGCCGGCGCCCTCTATGTCGAGCCCGCTCGAGACGAGGTCGGTGACGAGGAGGGCGATGAACGTCGCGAGGAGGGACGCGAGGCCTGCCAGGGCGATCGCATACGTCCTGACAAGCGCCTTGACCACAGGGGTGACGAGCAACGAGATCACCGAGAAGACGACGACCGCGATGATGAAGGTGAGCCAGCTGATCCGCACCTGGTCGAAGATCAGGGCAACGATCAGCAGGGCGATTGCGTTCGTCGCGAGTGCGAAGCCGATGCGAGCTGTGAGTCCGATGGGCGTTAGCGTAGCCCGTCAGTCAAGCCTCAACGCCGGGGAGCCGATATCGGGGATGTGTCCTGGGTCCTCGTAGGGCTCGTCATCGTTGCCTTCGTCCTGGTTCTCGCGGCAATTCTGAGCGAGGGCGAACGGCTACGACGCCGCCACTAGTAGTTCACATCCCGTTCCGCGATCCGTAGAATCCCCGATCTTCCGCTAGGGGAGGGGCGAGTGGCGAGCGAGAACGAGCCGGAACGGTCGGCGCCGGTCGAGGAGGAGGGCCTCAAGGCCGGCGGCATCGGGTTCATCGACGGGCTGTCAATCGGCCTCGCGTCGACTGCGCCCGCCTACTCGCTCGCAGCTGTGATCGGCTCCGTCGCCGTCGTTGTCGGCATTCAGTCGCCTGCCGCTCTGCTCACGGCGTTCATCCCGATGTTTCTGATCGCCGGCGCGTTCTTCTACATGAACCGTGCCGACCCCGACGCGGGGACGACGTTCTCGTGGGTGACACGGGCGATGGGCCCGTACTTCGGATGGATGGGAGGCTGGGCGGTCACGACGACGGGGATCCTCGTCGTCGGCTCGCTCGCCGACGTCGGCGCACGCTACTTCTACCTGCTGATCGGCGCCGACAGCGCTGCCGCCTCGAAAGTCGCGGTGACGGCGCTCGCTATCGCGATCATCGTCGTCATGACCGGAATCTGCGTGATCGGTACCGAGCTGTCGGCGCGGATCCAGAACGTCATGACCCTTTTCCAGATTGCGGCGCTCCTGATCTTCGCTGCGGTGGCGCTGATCAAGGTGCTCACCGACCATGCGACGCCCGAGTCGATCACACCGGAAGCCTCATGGTTCTCGCCGTTCGCCGTTTCGAGCTTCTCCGCGCTCGTCTCGGCGCTCCTGCTCGGCGTCTTCATCTACTGGGGGTGGGAGAGCGCCGTCAACCTGACCGAGGAAACGACCGACTCGACCCGAGCGCCGGGGTTGGCAGCCATCGCCTCGACGCTCGTCCTGCTCGTGACCTACGTCGGGGTCACCACAGCTGTCGTCGCGTATGCCGGCGTGGATCGGCTGACCCAGTTCGACGACGACGACGCCATCTTCAGCACGCTCGGAACGAGCGTGTTCGGGAGCAAGTGGGACTGGTTCATCGTCCTTGCAATCGTCGTGTCAGCGATCTCGTCATGCCAAACGACGATCATCCCCGGAGCGCGAACAACATTTTCGATGGGTCGCGCGGGAGCGTTCCCGAAGCGATTCGCGGACATCAACCGGCGCTTCCGGACGCCCGCCTTCTCGACCATCGTCGTCGCGGCGCTCGCCACGATCTGGTACGTCCCGGCCAACTTCATCTCCGAGAACTTCTTCTTCGACACGCTGTCGGCCCTGTCGCTGATGATCGCCTTCTACTACGGTCTTTCAGGCATCGCGTGCGCGATCTACTACCGTCGCGAACTGGTCAAGTCGGTCAAGAACTTCATCCTGATCGGCGTTGCCCCGCTCATCGGTGCCGCGATCCTCTTCTACCTCTTCGCGAAGGCTGCGATCGACTTTGCCGATCCCGAGTCCTCCTACACGGGCCAGACGTGGCTCGGAGTCGGACCGCCGCTCGTGATCGGCGTCGGATTCCTCGTGCTCGGATTCATCCTGATGCTGCTCTGGCGGATCTTCGGCCACACCGGCTACTTCGACAGGAAGGGCTTCGAGAAGGTGGAGCCGGGTGTCGCGGCCGGTCACATCAGGGTCGCGGCGGATGACGTCTGAGATGGCCGACGTGATTCTCGGATACGACGGCTCGGAGTGCTCGCAGGTCGCGCTCGACACCGCGGTCGATCTTGCGCAGCGCTACGGCGACAGGATCGTCATCGCCTATGCCGACCTTCCGCCAGATCGGCTGCGCGGGGAGGAGTTCAAGGAGCACCAACGGGCGCTCAAGGAGCTTGGCACGGAGGTGACCCAGGAGGCGCAGGAGCGGATTGCCGTGAGCGGGGTGGAGTCCGAGATCGTCTTCATCGCTAACAAGCCCGCCGCGGCGCTGGTCGGGCTCGCCGCCAAGCGTGACGCGCGGTTCATCGTTGTCGGAACGCACGGAGAGGGACCGCTCACGGGCGCCATTCTCGGCTCCGTCCCGCACAAGCTGATGCAGCGCTCACCCGTTCCGGTCGTCGTCGTGAACACCCGCCAGTAACGTCCGGTCGCAGGGAGTCGCTACCCTGGGCAGGCAGCGCCATGCGACGAATTGCACTCATCGTCAGCTGCCTCGCTGCGCTTGTCGTCGCGGGGCCTGCCGCAGCCGAGCCGCTCGGGTGCGGCGTTTCAGATACCAGACCCCTCTGGGCTGAGTTCTCGGACGGAACCGTCGCGTTCCGCCAGGCGATCTTCGGACGCCCCGGCGTCGTCGTTGCGACGAGTGGTGTCCAGCGTGCGGCCGAGATGCGGGCGCTTGGCGCCCAGACCGTGTACTGGCAGAGGGCACTGAAGCTCATCGTCGGCACGCCGAGCGTTCCGTACGAGTCCACGGTCGTCCAGGAGAAGGTCGCGACGCTGATCGCGAATGCGCGCGCGTCGGCCGGTTGCGAGACGCCTGCGATCGCGCTCAACGAGCTGTCGGGAGCGCAGCGCGCGACACCGTGGCCCCCCGAGGTCATCCGCTATCGCGAGAACGTCCTCTCCGTCATGAAGCAACTCGCCGGTGCGGGCCTGAGGCCGTTTCTCCTCGTGCCGGGGCAGTCGCGGGGCTCGAGGGCGCCGTACGTCGGCGACACGGCCGGGCAATGGTGGAAGCAGGCTGCGAACGTCGGCTACATCGTCCGGGAAATGCACTTCGACGCGCCCTACATCTACAGCCAGGGTGCGATCGTCGGAAGCCGGATGCGTCGCGTCGCCATGCGCACGTCGATCGAGGCGTTCACCGACATCGGGGTTCCGGCCGGGCGTCTCGGCCTGATGCTCGGGTTCCAATCCGGTCCCGGAAAGGGCGGGCGCGAAGGCCTGAAGCCGAGCTACAAGTGGTTCGACATCGTCAAACGAGACGCGCTCGCCGCGAAGCAGGTCGCGAGAGAGCTCCCAATCTCCTCGATCTGGTCGTGGGGCTGGGGTACCTTCGACGAGGCTGGAGCAGACCCCGACAAGCCGCGTACGGCCTGCGTCTATCTCTGGACTCGCGATCAGGGTCTTTGCGATGCACCCGCGGTCGCCGGGTCGCGCTTCAACGCGAGCCTGCTCGAAGGCCAGATCATCCTCCCCGTCGGCGTCCAGTGCAGGACGGGGGCCGGTCCGATCCGCAGTGCCGCAGTCGACACCCTCGTGCCGGCCGCCGGGAGTCGGGACCTCAGCGTTGACCGCGCTGCTCACGAGGCTCGTCACCCGTGGACGTGGTGCGCCTGTCAAGGGCGACGATATCGCACATGCGAGATCGCTTCTGATCGCCCAGCATTTCGCGGGAGACGAGGCCGCGTACCGGGCGGCACTCGAGCAGCGCAACATCGGCGCAGGACTCGTCGACGACGTCATCGCAGACCAGTTCCGCTACCAGGCGGCCGAGGCCGCGCTCGCGACATCGGATCCGGGGAGGCCGATCGGCATCTGGGCAGCGACGAAGGTTCGTTCGGCGGTGCGGTCGGCGATCTGCGCGCGCGACGAGCTGCCAGACGGGGCCGTCTTCAGCTGGCCGAAGATCCTGCCGTTCCTCGAGATCCCGTGGGCATCGGTTTCCATCAGCGCCGACGCGCCGTCGTTGAAGCGCGGTGACTCCGCGACGCTTTCCGGCGCGGTCGTCAGCGCGCGCGCGAGCGAGCGCGTCACGATCTACGCCCGCACGAGCGGCGGCAGCTACGCGAAGATCGGAACGACCGGTGTCGACGCCGGCGGCTCGTGGCGCTTCACCGTCTCGCCGACCTCCTTCACGACCTACAAGGCGGTCACGAAGAGCGCTGGGTCGAGGCCGGTTGCCGTTCGCGTTCGCCGACCGCCGCGAGGGAAATGACCAGGGTCGAGCGGGAGGCCGGCTTCTCGACGATCTCGGGGCTGCCCACCGAGCCGCTCTACTCGCCGGCGAACGTCGAGGTCGACTACGCCCGCGATCTCGGGGATCCGGGGACGTTCCCCTACACGCGAGGCGTGTACGAGTCGATGTACCGGGGCCGGCTGTGGACGATGCGGCAGTTTGCGGGGTTCGGAACGGCGGAGGAGACGAACGAGCGCTTCCGGTACCTGCTTGCTCACGGTCAGACAGGCTTGTCGGTGGCGTTCGACATGCCGTCGCTCATGGGGTACGACTCGGATCATCCCCGGTCGCTCGGCGAGGTGGGCAGGGAGGGGGTCGCCGTCGACTCTCTCGAGGACATGAAGGTGCTGTTCGGCGGCCTGCCGTTGGGCGAGGTGTCGACGTCGATGACGATCAACGCGCCGGCGGCGATCCTCCTCGCCTTCTACGTCTGCGTCGGCGAGGCGCAAGGGGTTCCTCGCGCGGAGCTTCGCGGGACGATCCAGACGGACATCCTGAAGGAGTACATCGCGCAGAAGGAGTGGATCTTCCCTCCGAAGCCCTCGATGCGGCTCTGCGTCGACATGATCGAGTTCTGCGCGCACGAGATGCCGTTGTGGCATCCCGTGTCGATCTCGGGGTACCACATTCGTGAGGCGGGCTCGACAGCGGCGCAGGAGCTCGCGTTCACGCTGGCGGACGGGTTCGCCTACGTCGACGCGGCGCTCGAACGCGGCCTCGCGGTCGACGAGTTCGCGCCGCGGCTGTCGTTCTTCTTCAACGCGCACATCGACTTCTTCGAGGAGATCGCGAAGTACCGGGCCGCACGGCGAATCTGGGCGCGGGAGTTGCGTGGCCGGTACGGCGCGAAGGATCCGCGCTCGTGGCTGATGCGGTTCCACGCGCAGACGGCCGGGGTTTCTCTGACGGCGCAGCAGCCCGAGCTGAACATCGTGCGCACCGCGATCGAGGCGCTCGCGGCGGTGCTCGGCGGCACGCAGTCGTTGCACACCAACTCCTTCGACGAGGCACTCGCTCTGCCGACCGAGGAGGCCGCGAAGATCGCGTTGCGCACACAGCAGATCCTGGCCGAAGAGACCGGTGTCGTCGCCACACCCGACCCGCTCGGCGGTTCCTGGTACCTGGAAGACCTCACGAACCGGCTCGAATCCGAGGCGTACGACTATTTCGAGCGGATCGATGCTCTCGGCGGCGTGATCCCCGCGATCGAGCAGAACTTCTTCCAGTCGGAGATCGCAGAGGCGTCGTTCCGGTTCCAGGCGGAGCTCGAACGCGAGGAGCGGGTCATCGTCGGCGTGAACCGCTACGAGGAGGGCGAGCCCCAGGAGGTGCCGCTCCTTCACATCGAGCCGGCGCTCGAGGCCGAGCAGATCGACCGCGTCCGCGCCGTCCGCGCGCGGCGCGACGATGTCGCGGCATCCGGGGCGCTCGCCCGGTTGAAGGCCGAGGCTGCGACCGACACGAATCTCATGCCCGTGATCCTCGAGGCCTCCAGAGCAGAGGTCACGATGGGCGAGATGTGTGACGCGCTCCGCGAGGTCTGGGGCGTCTGGCGCGAGACGCCCGTCTACTGACCACCCTCCGCGGCCGGCTTCGCCGTACGCGGCACGCGCCTCCGGCGCTTGCCCCCCCATCCGGGGGAAATCGATTGACGCTTGCCGGAAGCCCGGATACGGTCGCCGCGTTGGTCGGTGACGGAAGGAGCGCCGTGAAGGGTCGATCCTCGTCGCTGCGGCGTGTGGGCCGGTGACCCCGGCGAGCGTCGTTGCGGCCCGGCCCGATTCGACGCCTTGCGTTGTCGATTCGCTCGAGCTGGCGCTCCTCAATTCGTTCGAGCTCAGGTCGAACGGCGCGGCCGTCCCGCTTCCGCTCAGCGCACAGCGCTTGCTTGCGTTTCTCGCCTTGCGGGATCACCCGATGCTCCGTGTTCACGTCGCAGGAACGCTGTGGATCGACGCGACCGAGGACCGAGCGTTCGCGAGCCTTCGATCGACGCTCTGGCGTCTCCAGCAACCCGGCCACCGAGTCGTCGAGGTCACGAATCAGCAGCTCAGGCTCGCCCGGGGGCTGCGGGTCGACTTGCACGACGCGACGGCCTCGGCGCGCGGATTGATCGACGGGACGGGCAGCCCCGACGCGATCCTGGAGCCATTGGTCTTCACCGGCGAGCTGCTCCCCGACTGGTACGACGACTGGGTGCTGATCGAGCGCGAGCGCTACCGTCAGCTCGGGCTTCATGCTCTCGAGATCCTTGCCGACCGGCTCACCGTCGCGGGTCGCTACGGAGAGGCCACGGATGCCGCCCTCGCAGCGGTCGCGGGCGAGCCTATGCGGGAGAGCGCGCACCGCGTATTGATCCGCGTTTACCTGGCCGAAGGTAACCCGGGCGAGGCAATCCGCCAGTACCGGTTCTACCGACAGCTTGTGCGCGATCGCCTGGGACTCGAGCCCTCGCCGCAGATCGACGGGCTCGTCGCGGGGTTGACGGCATGATGACGGTCCGGTGACGCACGCCGGTCAGCGTCCGAGATGTGGGGGGCGGCTCCTTCGAGCGAACCGGGGTTCTCGTGATCCGTGCATGGACCGAGGGGGAGCCACCGACGCTCCGTGCCCGGCTGACAGGGACGAGCGACATCGCGCAAGGCGAGCAGACGTCCATGACGCTCGCCGGCGCGACCTCCGTAACCGCGGCGGTCGGCCGCTGGCTCGACGAGGTGCAGTCAGGTGACGACCCCGTGACGGATGCGTGACGGGCGGCGGTCAGCCTGCCCGCGTCAGGACGAGGAGGGCTAGATGGCGACCGCACCGACCTACCCCGGCGTCTACATCGAGGAAGTCCCGAGCGGAGTCCGCACGATCACGGGTGTCGCGACGTCGATCACGGCGTTCGTCGGCTTCGCCCTGCGCGGCCCCGTGAACGAGCAGACGCGGGTTCAGAGCTTCACTGAATACGTCCGATCGTTCGGGGGCCTCGCGGCGACGAGCACGATGAGCTACGCCGTCCAGCAGTACTTCGTGAACGGCGGCAAGGACGCGATCATTGTCCGCGCAGCGCGGCTGACCGGAACCGCGTCGCAACGCGCCAAGAAGTCCGCCTTCACCTCAGGCACCGGGAGCAACACGTTCACCCTTGAAGCCGCCAACGAAGGCGTGTGGGGCGACAAGCTTCGCGTCCGGGTCGACTACGACGTCGATCCGGAGAAGCCTAACGCGTTCAACCTCTCCGTCAAGGATCTCGGGACAGGAGCGATCGAGACCTTCCGGAACCTCAGCACGGTCGCGACCGACGCCCTCTTCGCACAGCGCGTTCTCCGGAACCAGTCGAAGCTGCTGCGAGCGCCGGCAGTGCCGCAGAACAAGCCCGCTGCGAGCGCGAATCCGACCAAACCAGATCCGTTCGAGGATGTCTCCTCGCTCTCGCTCAGCGGCGGAGCAGACGGTGACCGGGCCGACACCGATCTCGTTCCGACCCCAGGGGCCAAGACGGGCCTCTTCGCCCTCGACACGGCCGATCTCTTCAATCTTCTCTGCATCCCGCCCGTCGACCGAGGCGGCGTCCTCGGGAGCACGGCACGTCAGAACGCGTCCGCCTACTGCCGTGATCGCCGCGCCCTCTACCTCGTCGACCCCGACTCGACCTGGGACGAGGTCGGTGACGTGACCTCGGACCTCACGACGTTCACGACCGGGATGGTGCGCCCGAACTCCGCCCTCTACTTCCCGCGCCTGACCGCGGCAGATCCCGAGCTCGGAAATGCGCTCGACACATTCCCGCCGTGCGGCGCCGTCGCCGGGATCATGGCCCGGACGGATGCACAGCGCGGCGTCTGGAAGGCGCCCGCAGGGCAGGACGCGACGATCGTCGGCGCCGACGGGCTCTCCGTCAAGCTCACCGACGGCGAGAACGGCCAGCTCAACCCACTGGGCGTGAACTGCCTGCGAACCTTCCCCATCGTCGGCAACGTCGTCTGGGGGGCGCGCACGCTCGACGGTGCAGACCGCGTGGCCTCCGAGTGGAAGTACGTCCCCGTGCGCCGGCTGACGCTGTTCCTCGAGGAGAGCCTCTACCGCGGTACGCAATGGGTCGTCTTCGAGCCGAACGACGAACCGCTCTGGTCGCAGATCCGCTTGAACCTCGGCGCGTTCATGCAGAGCCTCTTCCGTCAGGGGGCGTTCCAGGGTACGACGCCGCGGGAGGCGTACTTCGTGAAGTGCGACGGTGAGACGACGACGCAGGACGACATCAACCGCGGTGTCGTGAACATCCTCGTCGGCTTCGCCCCGTTGAAGCCCGCCGAGTTCGTCATCGTGCGGATCCAGCAGATGGCCGGCCAGATCGCGACCTAGTAGGGAGAAGGAGGAGTCGTGGCGCAGTTCAGCGTCAACCCCCAGCGCTTCGACCCGTACAAGAACTTCAAGTTCCGGGTGAAGTGGGACGGCCGTTACGTGGCCGGTGTCAGCAAGGTCGGTGCACTCAAGCGGACGACCGACGTGGTCAAGCATCGCGAGGGCGGCGACCCGAGCTCGAGTCGCAAGTCGCCTGCACGGACCGAGTACGACCCGGTCACCCTCGAGCGCGGTGTCACGCACGACACCGAGTTCGAGAAGTGGGCAAACAAGATCTGGAACTTCGGCTCCGGGCTCGGTGCCGAGGTGTCGCTCAAGGACTTCCGCAAGGACGTCATCCTCGAGGTCTACAACGAGGCGGGGCAGCTCTCGATCGCGTACAAGATCTACCGCTGCTGGGTCTCCGAGTACCAGGCGCTCCCCGATCTCGACGCGAACGGCAACGCCGTCGCGATCCAGCACCTGAAGCTCGAGAACGAGGGCTGGGAGCGCGACTACGAGGTGCAGGAGCCGAGCGAGCCGAGCTTCACCGAGCCGTAGGCGCCGATGAGGGCGCCATCCGCAGCCGAGCTGATGGATGCCTGGGAGCGGTGCGCCGGCAGGGGTTCGCCCGAGCGCGCGCTCGAGCTTGTTTCGCTCCAGAACCCGCTCCGTCCGGAGGCGTTGACGCCGGGTGCCCGCGACGACATGCTGATCGACCTGCGGGAGAGCCTCTTCGGCCCAGTTCTCGAGGGTATGGCGGACTGTCCGGCGTGTTCGGAGGCGCTCGAGTTCTCGTTCCGGGCAGAGGAGGTTCGCGTGGAGCCGCCGGATGCAGAGAGCGGGGAGGCCACGTCCTCGTTCGATGGGCGCGAGATTCGCTTTCGGCTTCCGACGGCCGTCGATGTCGTCGACGCGTGTCGTGCACCCGGTGTCGATGCGGCAAGGAGCCTTCTTCTCGACCGCTGCCTGCTCGATCACAAGCCCGACGACCTCTCAGCCGATGCGATCGCGCAGATCGAAGGACGAATGGCGGAGCTGGACCCGCAGGCAGGGATCGAGATCGCCCTTACCTGCCCGGCCTGCGGCACGGACTGGTCATTGCCGTTCGATATCGAGTCGTTCTTGTGGGCCGAGCTCGAAGGGTGGGCAACCCGTACCGCCCGAGACGTCCACACGCTCGCGTCCGCATACGGCTGGTCCGAAGCGGAGATCCTGGCGCTGGGTCGCCGGCGCCTCCTCTACCTGGAACTCGTCGAGTCATGAGCGGATATCTCCGGGGACTCGTCTCGCGCGGGCTTGGAGAAGCGGAGGTCGTGCGGCCTCGTCTGTCCGGCCGCTTCGAGGCGAGCACGGACGGGGATTGGGCGGGCGAGCTGGCGGCCGAGCGCGAGATTGCATCGGGCCTGCCGGGTGCTCGCGGCGATGCCGTTGCAGGCGAGCCGAGCCTGTCCACGACTCCGGAAAGCACGGTTGATCCCGGTCGGGTGGAGCGTGCAAACGAGGTGCGTGTCAAAGAGCCCGTGGCTCGCCCCGCGCTGGAGCCGCTTCCCGCCGCCGTGACGGTCGGGGCTCAGCCCCAACCGTCAGCCATCCAGAGGCCGCCTCGGGCTCCGCTCCTGCCACCCATTCGCTCTGGCGGGCCGAAGGAAGCCGAGCAACCGATGGGTACCGCGCCGGCGGGAGTCCCCCTGCCTGTCCTCCAGCCACCACCCTCGCCTCGGCCACCGCCTTCTGTAGATCGCCGGGAGAGCCTCATGTCCACGCAGACGGAACCGAGCTCGGCGCAGCGGCCGGTCGTACGGATCGAGATCGGACGGATCGAGGTCAGCGCACCTGTTCCCGCGCCGACGCCGCCCGTGAGGAAGCCACGCCGCTCTGCGCCTGCGATGTCGCTCGACGACTATCTGCGGGGTACGAGCCGGTGACCAACGCGCTCGGAATCGCCGCTGTGACCGCCGTGCTCCAGGATCTCCTCAACAACCGGCTCGTGGACGCAAGCGTCGGTGACGTGTCGGTCAGCGCTGTGCCGCCGGACCGGATCAAGACCGACTCGACGGAGCCGACCCAGCTCAACCTCTTCCTCTACCAGGTCACCCCGAACCAGGGCTGGCGCAACAACGGCCTACCCTCTCGCGCAGGGGACGGGACGACCGAGCTCGCCAACCCCCCACTCGCACTCGACCTCCACTACCTCCTCACCGCGTACAGCGCCCAGGAGCTGAAGGCCGAGATCCTGCTCGGCTACGCGATGCAGGTGCTGCACGAGACGCCGGTCCTGACGCGGCAGATGATCAAGGACAAGTTCGCGGCCCACCCGACTGCGGTCACCGGCGGCGACCTCCCACCTCCGCTCGACACGCTCTCCGCGGCCGAGCTGGCCGACCAGGTCGAGCTCGTCAAGCTCACACCGCAGGCGTTTGCCACGGAGGAGCTCTCGCGACTCTGGGCGGCGTTGGGTGCCAACTACCGTCCGACCGCGGGCTACCAGGCCTCTGTGCTCCTGATCGAAGGCACACGGTCGACGAAGACCGCGCTTCCCGTCGCGCAGCGGAAGGTCTACGTACGAACGTTCCGCGAGCCCGTGATCGAACGCGTCGAGGCAGAGGGCGGTGGGCCAATCGTGGCTGGAAGCAAGCTCGTGCTCCTCGGGCAGCGCCTGGTTGGCGAGGCGACGGAGGTTCTGGTCAGCGGGATGGCGGCGACGATCGACGGGGCGAGCGACACCCGGATCCTCGCGACGCCGCCCCCGCTGCGTGCCGGGGTTCAGGCTGCGCAGGTGCAGCATCCGATCGGGATGGGCGATCCTGAGGTGCCGCACCACGGCTTCGAGTCGAACATCGCCCCGTACGTGCTCCGCCCGACCTTCGGCGGCTGGGCGCTATCCCCCGCCCCGGCGGGGTCCGCACCGTACGCGGGAAAGGTGACGCTCACGATGGCGCCGGCTGTCGCGGCCGGGCAGCGCGTCACGCTCGTGCTCAACTCGACAACGTCGGCCCAGGCGTACACCTTCCGGGCGAGCCCTCGCACTGCCGATGGAGACCCGGTCGAGGTTCCGCTAGAGAACGTCGCACGGGACGAGTACTTCGTCCGTGTCCAGGTAGACGGCGCCGAGAGCCCGATCGACCTCGACCCGGCGAGCGTTGCCTTCGGCCCGACGGAGACGGTGTGACTGCGACCGACGCGACGGTCGATCCGGTCGAGGCGAACCGGCAGGCGCTCGTCGCTGAGCTCGCTCGCCTGCGGGCGCTTCTCGAGGGTAGCGAGGTCCCGGCCCCGGAGGCCGAGTCGCCGGCTCTCGCGACAATCGCCGCCGGGTTCGGGCTCTCCGCCTTCGAGCGAGACGTGCTGCTGCTCGCGGCCGCGGTCGAGCTCGAGTCCGAGTTCCCGTCCATCTGGACAGATGACGACGGGTGGCAGCAGCCGACCTTCGGGCTGGCGCTCGCCCTGATACCAGGCGCCCACTGGAGCGCTCTGTCACCCGAGGCGCCGCTCCGGCGCTGGCGCCTCGTGGAGATCGACGTAGGGCTTCCGGTGACGCGTGCGCCTCTTCGGATCGCGGAGCGGGTGCTTCACTACCTCGCCGGGATCCCCGCGGTCGAGGAGCTCCTTCGCGGCCTCGTGTCGGAGCTGCCCGCGGAGCCGCTTCCGCTGTCGTGGGCGGAAAGGACGAACCGGGTCGCTGCCGCCCTCGCGTCCGGGAATCTCGTCGAGCTCCGGGGAACCGACTCGGAGGACGCTCGCTGCATCGTCGCCGGAGCCTGCGTCGACCTCGGCACCTCGGCGTTCGCACTCGACGCCAGCGACGTGCCCGAGCCGGCCGCCGAACGAGACACGCTCGCACGGATCTGGGAGCGGGAGGCCGTCCTGACAGGGGCCGTCCTGACCATCGAGTGCATCGATCTCGACGCGGATCGTGCGCGTCCCGCGCGGCTCCTTGCGGAGGTCATCGCCGCTCCATGTGTCCTCGCCGTACGCGAGTCGCTTGGCCTCCGCCGTCCTTCCTCCGTACCTATCGAGGTTCCAGCGCTCGCGGCTGGTGAGCGTCGAGGCCTGTGGCAGGACGTGCTCGGCGAGCCCGTGGACGACAGGGTCGTAGATCAGTTTGGGCTGGGTCTTGGCGGGATCAGAGCCGTCGGTGCGGCAGTCGACGCGGGCGAGGGCCTGTGGGACGCCTGTCGGGCCGAGGCTCGGCCGCGTCTCGACGATCTCGCTCAGCGAATCGAGCCTGCTGCGAGCTGGGACGACCTCGTCCTTCCCCAGCGTGAGCGTCAGATCCTTCACGACATCACGGTGCACGTCAGACAGCGGGCGACCGTGTACGACCGTTGGGGTTGGCGCACGAAGGGTTCACGGGGCCTCGGGGTCGCTGTTCTCTTCAGCGGGCCGAGCGGGACCGGCAAGACGATGGGAGCGGAGGTGCTCGCGGCGGAACTCGCGCTGGATCTCTATCGCATCGACCTGAGCGGGGTGGTCAGCAAGTACATCGGTGAGACGGAGAAGAACCTGCGCCGGGTGTTTGATGCAGCTGAAGCGGGTGGCGCCATCCTCCTCTTCGACGAGGCCGATGCCCTGTTCGGCAAGCGAAGCGAGGTCAAGGACAGCCACGACAGGTACGCGAACATCGAGGTCAGCTACCTCCTCCAACGCATGGAGGCCTACCGCGGCCTTGCGATCCTGACGACGAACATGCGCGGTGCCCTCGATCCGGCGTTCCTTCGGCGGCTTCGCTTCGTGGTCACGTTCCCATTCCCTGATCAGGCCCAGCGGGCCGAGATCTGGCGCGGGGTCTTCCCCATCGGGACGCCGACCGAAGGCCTCGAGCCGGAGCGCCTCGCTCGGCTCAATGTGGCCGGAGGAACCATCCGCAACATCGCGCTCGGCGGGGCCTTCCTCGCCGCCGGTGCCGGGGAGCCCGTCCGCATGGAGCACCTGTTGCGGGCGGCTCGTAGCGAGTGCGCGAAGCTCGAGAAGCCACTCTCGGACGCCGAGTTGGGGGGCTGGGCATGATCCCGGTCCGCGTCGAGGTCCACGTCAGCGAAGTCGTCGTCCGCGGCTCGCCCGCGAATGTCGATCGGGAGCTGCTCGCGAGCGCGTTGACGAGGAGCATTGCGGAGGCGGTCTCGAACGCGGAGATCGACGTGGATCCGGCGATGCTCGGGACCGCGCTGGCGGACCGCGTCGGAAAGGAGCTGAAGCCGTGAGCGAACACATCCTCGAGGAGCCGGTTCGCCGGTCCAGATCCCGCCCGGGCGCGCGACCGATTCTCGGCAGCCGGCCGCCCCGAACCTCGCGCTGAGCCGGCATGCGCTCCCCCGCGTCCGACCCATTCGCTCGCAGCGATAGCCGTGGGGCCCCCCGCGGGCTATCTGATCGACGAGGAGAAGCCCGAGGAAGAGCGGGCCGCAGGCCTCGGCCAGGGTCGAACGGTGGGCCAGCCCACCACGGCGCACGATACCGGGCCACCTCCGGTCGACACGGTTCGACCGGAGGACCTGAGCGCGCCGGCCGCGGCCTGTGCCATCACGAGCTCGACGTTCTTCAGGGCGCCCGACGGCACGCCGAACACCCGGACGGAGGTAGGAATCGGCGAGGCGGTCGTCTTCGAGGCCGGTGGTATGGCGGAGTGGACGGCGAGCTCCGGCTGGCCCCGTTCCCGGACGGCTCCCACCTTCGCCTGGGAGCCTGCCGTCCCGGGCACGGCGAGGATCGCCGCCCGAAACACCCTGGGCGGCGCGACATGCTCGATCGAGATGACGGCTATCGCGCCCACGGGAATCACGATGGTGAAACACGCCGAAGACACGTTCCCGGCGGGCATGATGGGCGCGGGGATGTTCCTCGAAGCACGCATCGCGCCGCGTCACGTGTCGTTCGGCAATCTCGAGTGGCTCGAGATCCCGGGCCCTGCGGCTGGAGTCAGCGGCTACTTCGATGCCCAGCAGAAGAAGGGCGCCGATCTGAGCCACCATCCAAACCCGAGGTTCGTCCGGCTACGCGCGAACAACACCTTCCGTTCGGATCACGCGGCATTCTGGGGGTATCCGCGCTCGTCGGGAACACCGCCTTTCTGGTTCCCGGGAGGCGCCTACCACTGGACAATTCCGAACCACTACAAACGAGCGGGAAACGCGTCGCCGCTCGGGACGTTCTTCACGAACACGGTGCAGCAGTTCTTCCTCGGAGCAGACGGGAGGGCAACCGTGACGAAGGGTGGGGCGAGCGTGACGAGGCGGCCGTGACAACGGACGCGTCGCTCGTCGTCGGCCTCAGCGTCGAGCCTGCCCGCGTGACGTCCGCGACACTCGACGAGCTCGAGATCCGAGGCGCCGTCCTGAACGCAGGTACCGAGACGGTCGAAACCCTGATCCATGCCTCCGATCTCCTAGTCGACGGTGAGCCCTCGGCAGCCTGGAGGCTCGCGATCGGGAGCGGAACCCGCGACGAGCGCGAGGCCGCACTTCCACACGGTGAGCGGGTCGAGTTCGTCCGAGTCATGGGGGGCTCGCTGTTCACCTCGGCGGGCGAGCACGAGCTCGTGCTCGTGGTGCACGGGACTGCCTCGCTCCCGGTTCGTGTGACGCTCGACGCGTAAGCCCGTGACAGCCGTGTGACGCCGACGTGACGCTGTGGCGCGACCCTGCCTCGGGATGTCAGGCGGGCTCCCGTGACCACGTTTCCCGGCTCTCCAAAGCTCCTCAAGGGCGCGATCGTCGGCGTGAACGTGCTCGATCCCACGTCCAGCATCGTCGTCTTCCAGTACAACCCGGATGCGCTGACGCGGACGGTTCACGTCAACGCTACGGGCGATGCGGCAGACCGGAGCGAAGTGCTGCGGCTCAAGGGCCCGCCGACCGAGTCGATCCGGCTCGAGATCGAGGTCGACGCGGCGGATCAGCTCGAGCAGGGCGACCCAACGGCGGCCTCGCTCGGTGTCTACCCCGCCCTCTCGAGGCTGGAGCTCCTCCTCTACCCGAGCTCCTCTCTCGTGATCGCCAACGAGGTTCTCGCTCGCCTCGGCGTCATCGAGGTGGTTGCCCCGGAGGCACCGCTCTCGCTGCTCGTCTGGGGCCACCGGCGCGTGCTGCCCGTGCGCCTCTCGGGCTTCACGATCACCGAGGAGGCCTTCGATCCGAACCTCAATCCGATCCGGGCCAAGGTCGGGCTCGACCTCGCCGTGCTCAGCTACGAGGACCTCGGCGTCGTCAGCGTGGGCGGCGCGCTGTTCCTCGCGCATCAGATCGGGAAGGAAGCCATGGCAAAAGCGGGAGCGGGCGACCTCGCGGCGGTGGGCGCCGCGACGCTCGGGATCTAGATCCTTGTTCGACGAGCAGAGCCGGTACGAGGGGGTCGAGACGGCGACGATCACGCGCGTCGATACGGACGGCCGCGAGCGGGTCGTCGCTTACAAGCGGCGCCGCTTCGTACCCGCTCCGGACGAGTTCCAGACGCTCGTCGAGCACCGAGTCGTGCAGGGCGATCGGATCGACGTCGTGACGGCGCGCTACCTCGGTGACCCGACGCAGTTCTGGCAGGTGTGTGACGCGAACGGCGCCATGCGGCCCGCGGAGCTCGTCGACGAGATTGGCGCAACCGTCGCGGATTCCGCTTCCGCATCTGTAGCAATGCTGATCGGCACCCTCGGAATCCGGCTCGTCTTGTGGATGGGGAAGACCGTGCCCAGGCCGGCTCCGATCGAGGTGACGCGGTCGCTCACCGAGCTGACTGTGACGAACGACGCCGATGGGCCGGATGGGTTCCAGCTGCGGCTGACGCTCGGAAAGACCGGCCTGTTCGACTTCGGGCTCGTCGGCTCGAGCACGCTCGATCCCATGACGCGGGTGGTGATCGGGGTTCTCATGGGTGCTACCCCCGAGGTCTTGATCGACGGCATCATCACTCACCACCAGCTCGCGCCGAGCGAAGAGCCCGGCATGTCCACGCTGACCGTGACCGGCAAGGACCTCACGCAGGCGATGGACCTCGAGGAACGCAACGACAAGTACGAAAACCAGCCAGACTCCGTCATCGTCAGCCGTGTCGTCGCCCGATACGCACGCTACGGGCTGATTCCGAAGACCACGCCGACGGGGGACGTGCCGCTTCAGCTGCAGCGGATCCCGCGGCAGCAGGAGACGGATCTCGACTTCATCCAGCGGTTGGCAGAGCGAAACGGCTACGTCTTCTACGTCGAGCCAGTGAGCTTTGGCGTCAACCGCGCCTACTTCGGCCCGGAGATCCGGACGGGCAAACCGCAGCGCGCGCTCTCGATGAACATGGGCGGCGCATCGAATCTCACGTCGCTGCGCTTTGGGAACGACGCGCTTGCTCCGGTCGGGACGAAGGGAAGCTTCATCGAGCCGTTTCTGAAGCTGCCGATCCCGATTCCGGCGCTGCTCTCGCTCAGGCTGCCGCCGCTCGCTCGCTCGCCGGCTACGGCCGAGCGAACGGTGCAGCTTCGCGACACCGCGAACGAGACCCCGGCCCGGGCGGCCGCAATGGCTGTCGCGAAGGTTACCCGGGCGCCGGAAGCTGTGACCGGTGACGGCGAGGTCGACGCCGTCCGGTACGGCAGGGTGCTCCGCGCGCGAAAGCTCGTCGGAGTCCGTGGCGTCGGCACGTCCTACGACGGCTTCTACTACGTGCGGCGCGTCAGTCACACGATCAGGAAGAACTCCTACACCATGGGCTTCTCCCTCAGCCGCGAGGGCACCGGCGCCCTGCTCCCGGTGGTTGTCCCTTGACCTACTTTGGCAAGTTTCGAGGGATCGTCACCGACAACAAGGATCCGTTGATGACGGGTCGGATCCGGGCGCGCGTTCCCGATGTCTTCGGCGATGCGGAAAGCGGTTGGGCGCTTCCGGCGGCGCCGTTCGGCGGCACCGGGATGGGGTTCTTCGCAATCCCCGACAAGGACGCCGGGGTCTGGATGGAGTTCGAGCACGGGAACCCTGACTTCCCGATCTGGACCGGCGCGTTCTGGGCGAGCTCGACCGAGGTACCCGCCGACCTCCTGACCCCGCCCTACCAGAAGGTCATGCTCATGACGAAGGGCGGGCACAGCATCACGCTCGACGACACGCCGGGAGCCGGCGGGATCACGCTCGAGACCTCGGGGGGCCAGAAGCTCGTCCTCAGGAACACTGGTGTCGAGATCTCGAACGGCCAGGGTGGGAAGATCAAGCTGACGGGCCCGCAGGTCTCCGTCAACGACGGCGCGCTCGAGGTGCTCTGATGGCCTTCCTCCTCCACCAGGGCGCGACCGTGCTCTGCATGCACGGCGGCCAGGCGCAGGCGACAGCGCCAAATCCGCGCGTCAAAGTCGGCGGTCAGCCGGTCGTGACGCAGCCGGCGCCGTTCACTGTCGCCGGCTGCCCGTTCCCACCGGTCTCCGGCGGGCCCTGCGTGACCGCGCAGTGGGTGAAGGCGGCCGTCCGCGTGCGGGCCGGGGGAATGCCGGTGCTGCTGCAGGACAGCGTCGCCGTCTGCGCGCCCACGGGGACTGGCGTGAACATCGTGGTCACCCAGGTCAGGGTGAAGGGCTCGTGACCCAGGTCGACTTCCCGTTCCGCGTCGACCACAGAGGCCGCACGGCCGCGACGACCGAAGACGAGCACGTGCGCGACCTGATCGAGCAGGTGCTGTTCACCGCACCGGGAGAGCGCGTGAACCGCCCGACCTTCGGGAGCGGGCTGCTCCGCCTCGTCTTCGCACCGTCTGACGACGCATTGGCGGCGGCGACGCAGATGACCGTGCAGGCGGCGCTCCAGGAGTGGCTCGCGGACGTGATCGAGGTACGGGAGGCGCGCGTCGAGTCGCACGACTCGACGATCGAAGTCACGGTCGGCTACGTGATTCGCCGGACCGGGCAGCCTGTGGTCTCGACCTTCTCGAGGTCGGTTCCGTGACCACGCAGTACCGCTGCCAGAACGAGCGGAGGCGCCGCGCCGTCCGCGACGCCACGCCACCGACGCTCAACGGCATCGACTTCCTCGAGGTCGGCCCGGCTCAGACGACACTCGACGTGCATTTCGTGCATCCGCTCCCGACCGGGTCGGACGAGATCGACACCGAGAATGTCCAGGTCGAGGGTGGCGTGCGGATCACCGGAATCCGCGTCGAGTCTGTCTCGACGGCGGGATCCGTGTTGACGGCCACCGTCGATGCCTCGGGCGACTTCTCGCGCTACACGCTCAGGCTCGTCGACCTCGATCCGAAGGCGTTCGACCGCGAGCTCTCGGAGGTCGAGTTCTCGTTCAAGGCCGGCTGCGAGAGCGAGTTCGACTGCAAGGCGGATGCACGCTGCCCGCCCGAAATCCTGACGGAGCCGGAGATCGACTACCTCGCGAAGGACTACGAGAGCTTCCGTGGGTTGATGCTCGACCGGATCGCAGCGCTCGCGCCGGACTGGTCGGAGCGGAGCCCTGCGGACGCGCACGTTGCCCTGGTCGAGCTCCTGGCGTACGTCGCCGACCACCTCAGCTACCAACAGGACGCCGTCGCGACCGAGGCGTATCTCGGCACGGCGCACCGGCGCGCGTCCGTGCGCAGGCATGCGCGGCTGCTCGACTACGCCGTTCATTCAGGGTGCAACGCGAGGGCGTGGATCGCCTTCGAAGTTGCGGCGGGGAGCGCTGCGGAGGGCCCGCTCGACGCACACACGGTGCTGCTCACCCGGGGCGAGGACGACGCACACACCCTCGCCCCGGACGGGCTCTCGGCCGCACTCACCGCCGGTGCCGTCGCGTTCGAGACGGTGGACGACGTCAGGTTGCGCGCGTCACACAACCGGATCAGCTTCCACACGTGGAGCGACTCGGAGTGCTGTCTCCCGCGAGGCGCGACTCGCGCGACGCTCCTGAACGATCCCAAACTGTTCCTCGCGCCTGGTGATCTGCTCGTACTCGAGGAGACACGCGATCCGGAGACGGGTACGGCGAAAGGCGAGCCCGATCCGACTCGAACGCACGTCGTGCGCCTCACGGGTGCTGTCCCCGCGGTCGACGAGCTCGACGGCACACCTGTCGTCGACGTCGAATGGGATGCCGCCGATGCGCTGCCCTTCCCGCTATGCCTGACAGCACTCGTGCCGTCGGGCGGCACCGAGGTGATCGCGGAGGTCGGTGTCGCGCGCGGGAACGCCGTGCTCGCCGACCACGGGCTGTCGCTCCCCTCGGAGCCTCTCGTTCCCGAGGTCGTTCCGAAGGAACACGCGTACAGGCCGCGGCTTGCGTCGGACCCACTGACCTTCGCGTTCCCCTCGGCACCGACTGCACCTGCGTGCACGGTCTTCCAGGTTGAGCCGCGGGACGCGACCGCGGTGCTCGAGCTCGCCGGCGAGGGGGAGGCCTGGACACCCGTCCCCGATCTCCTCGGGAGCGAGCGGTTCGCGACCGACTTCGTCGTCGAGGTCGAGTCGGACGGCGTGGCCCATCTGCGTTTCGGCGACGACGAGCGCGGCAGGGAGCCGCTTGTCGGCTCCACGTTCTCGGCCACCTACCGCGTTGGCAACGGACGCGTGGGCAACGTCGGCGCGGGCGCCATCGCGCGCGTCGTGACCGCGAGCGGCGGCTTCGTTCGCGTCTGGAACCCCCTTCCTGCCGCCGGCGGGACGGATCCCGAGAACCTCGAGGGCGTCCGGCTCGATGCGCCCGAGGCGTTCCGGACGCAGGAGCGGGCAGTCACCGAGGATGACTACGCGGCGATCACCGAGCGCCACGGAGGCGTGCAGCGGGCAGCTGCGACGTTCCGCTGGACAGGAAGCTGGTACACGGCGTTCGTCACGGCCGACCGGATCGGCGGCCGGCCGGTCGACGAGCCCTTCGAGCGCGACGTGCGCCGGTTCCTCGATCGGTATCGCATGGCCGGCCAGGACGTCGAGCTCGACGGGCCGCGCCCTGTTCCACTCGACCTCGAGCTCGAGGTGTGCGTCAAGCCCGGGTACTTCACGAGCGACGTAAAGCACGGGCTCCTCGAAGAGCTTGGGAGCATCGACCTGTCCGACGGGAGACGCGGCTTCTTCCACCCGGACAACTTCACCTTCGGGCAGCAGGTCTACCTCAGCCAGATCTACGCGGCGGCGATGGAGGTCGCAGGGATCAACTGGGTGCGCGCGACGAGGTTCCAGCGATTTGGCCGGGCGCCGAACCAGGAGCTCGAGAACGAGGTCCTCGACACCGGGCGGACGGAGATCGCTCGACTCGACAACGATCCGAGCTTTCCCGAGAACGGGAAGCTCGAGCTGGTCATGCGGGGCGGGATGTGAGCAGCGACGCCGTGAAGCTCGATACCTGTGGGTGCTGCGAGGGCGACGAGGCCTCGACACCGCTCTCGCTCGAGAATCTCCCGGGGAAGCCGGCGCTCGCGTATCGCGCCGGAACCCACGCAACCTTTGTCGAGACGATGCGGGTTGGCCTCGCACAGCCCGAAGGCCTTCCCGGGCTCACGACCCGCGACGACGACGATCCCGCGATTGCGCTCGTCGACGCCTGGGCGACCGTGCTCGACGTCCTGACTTTCTACCAGGAGCGCATCGCAAACGAAGGCTTTCTGCGAACGGCGACCGAGTTGCGATCCGTGCGAGAGCTCGCGCGGGAGATCGGCTATGAGCCCGGCGCGGGAGCTGCTGCTGCCACGCAGCTCGTCTTCGAGCTCGAGACGGCGCCAGGGGCCCCGGATCGCTCGACGATCGGCGTGGGCGTCAAGGTGCAGAGCGTTCCGGGCCAGGGCGAGCTGCCGCAGACATTCGAAACGGTCGAGGGGATCGAGGCACGGCCGGAATGGAACGCGATCCCGGCGGCCCTGTCGCGTCCCGTGAGTCCTGCGTTCGGCGCCCGGGAGCTGTTCCTCGAGGGCGCAGACGTGACGGTCGCCGCGGGCGACCTGCTCCTCTTCGTCGGCAATGAGCGGCTCGAGTCGTCGGGCAGCGAGCGGTGGGACGTTCGTCCCGTTCAGACCGTCGAGCGCCTCCGCGACCGCGACCTGACGCGCGTCGGCTGGCAGGAGGGCCTCGGCTGGCAGCTTGCCGGGAAGCGGATCGAGCCCGCCCAGCGTGACCTTCATGTGTACGTGCTCCGCCGCCGAGCGGCGCTCTTCGGCGGAAACGCGCCCGATTGGCGGGCGATGCCGTCCACGCTGCAGAGCCAGTTCGGCGGCGGCTCCGATTGGCCGAACCTGTCGATTGCGAAGGTCGGGACGGGGAAGAGCACAACGAACCCGACGAGCACGATCTTCCTCGATGCGCTGTACCCGCATGTCGTCGCCGGAACCTGGATCGTGCTCGCAATTCCGACCTACGTCGAGCTCTACCGCGTTGTGACCGCAGTCGACGACAGCCGTACCGACTTCACGCTGACGGCGAAGTCGACGCGCCTCGAGCTCTCCGGCGAGAATCTCGGCGAGCTCTTCGACAAGCGCCTGCGCGATACGACGGTCTTCTGCGAGAGCGAGCAGCTCGAGTTGGCCGAGACGCCGATCGCCGATCCGGTGCAGGGCGACACGATCGAGCTGGCGGATCCGGTCACGCCGATTCCGGAGGGGCGGGTGCTCCTCGTGCGCGGCAGGCGTGCGCGCGTGAGGGTCGCCGACGGCGAGCGCGGGCTCACGCTCGTTCCGGGCGGTGGCGAGACGCCCGTCGAGCTCAGCCCGGGTGACGTCCTCGACCTCGATGGCCCGTGGAGAATGACCGCGGCGGGTGACCGCGCCTGGCGTCTCCGTCACGAGAGCGGAGCGGTCGGAAGCGTTGCGGCGGACGCCCACGCGCTTGTCAGCGTGCCGGCCCCGCCCGACGCCGAGCTCCTCTCCGAGGCTGCGATTGCCGCCGCGCCGCCCGCTGGCGGCGAGCAGGAGGCAGTCGTCCTGCGGGCGCCGCTGACGAATGCGTACGACCGCGCGACGGCGCGAATCGCGGCCAACGTCTCCCGGGCGACGCACGGGGAGTCGAAGAGCGAGATCCTCGGGAGCGGCGACGCGGCGGCCTCATTCCAGCGCTTCGCCCTGAAGGACGGGCCGCTTACGTACGTTCCGACCTCCGATTCGCCCTCTGGGGCCGCGACGACTCTGAGCGTTCGCGTCAACGACGTCGCGTGGGGTGAAGCGCGGGCGCTCTACGGCCACGGCCCGCGCGACCGCGTCTACGTCGTGCGGACAGGGGAGGACGGCAAGGCCACCGTCGAGTTCGGAGACGGCAAGCAGGGAGCGCGCCCGCCGACGGGTACCGAGAACGTGAGGGCCGCCTATCGCGTCGGAACGGGGCTGGGAGGGCAGGTTGCCGCAGGGAGGCTCACCCTGCTCGGGAGCCCGCCGCTCGGCGTGAAGACCGTCTCGAACCCGTTCGCTGCGACGGGTGCCGCCGATCCGGAGAGCGCGGCCGAAGCGCGCCGGAACGCACCCCTCACGGTTCTCACCTTCGACCGCATCGTCTCGCTCCAGGATTTCGAGGACTTCGCCGCGGCGTTCCGCGGGGTCGGCAAGGCGCAGGCCGGGCGGCTCTGGGACGGCGAGCGGAGGCTGGTGCATCTGTCTGTCGCGGGCGCCGACGGCAGCCCGCTCCTCTCCGATTCGGTGGCCTACACGAATCTCGCATCGGCGATCTCCCGCGCCGGGGATTCGAGGCAGCCGGTTCGGATCGATCCCTACGAAGATCTTCGCTTTCGCGTTGCGGCCACGCTCTTCGTCGACCCGGCCTACGAGCGGGCCGTCGTGATCGATGCGGTGACCGGGACGCTGCGGGACGCCTTCTCCTTCGAACGACGGTCGTTCGGCCAGTCCGTCGCCGAGAGCGAGATCGTGGCGGCGATGCAGCGCGTCGACGGCGTCGTGGCGCTGGACATGCTGGCGCTGCACCTCGACAGGAGAGGCGCCTGCCGTTCGCACGCTGCTCCCGGCGCTGCGAGCGCGCCGCGACGGCGTTTCGATCCGTGCCGCGCAGCTGCTCACTGTCGACCCGGACGGGATCCAGGTGGCCGCACGATGATCACGAAGGACGATCTCTACGAGCTCCTACCCGTCGTCACAAGGCTTCGCGACGCGGAGGTTGGAAGCCCTCTCGAGCGCCTGATCGGCGTCCTCGCGCGCGAGGCGGACGTGCTCGACCGTGACATCGAGCGGCTCTACGACAACTGGTTCATCGAGACCTGCGAGGCATGGCTCGTGCCGTACATCGGCGACCTGATCGGCGTTCGCCCCCTCTTCCCCGTCGGGCCCGGAACGGCGAGCGGGCGCGCGTACGTCGCGAACACGATCGGCTACCGACGCCGCAAGGGGACGGTCGGTGTCCTCGAGCAACTCGCCTTCGACGTGACCGGCTGGGGCGCGCGAGCCGTCGAGTTCTTCGAGCTTCTCGGGACGACCCAGTATCTCAACCACCTGCGGCCCGAGAACGTCGGGACACCGGATTTCCGGGACGGGAATGGGCTCGATCTTCTCGGTGGGCCATTCGAACGAATCGCGCACACCGCCGAGGTGCGCCGGATCCCAACGCGGCGAGGCCGATACGACATCCCGAACGTCGGGATCTTCCTGTGGCGGCTCGGCAGCTATCCGCTTGAGCGCGCGACGGCGGAGCGAATCGGGGCGAAGATCGACGGGACCTGGATGTTTAGCCCACTCGGGCTCGACATGCCGCTCTTCAACCGGCCGGAGGCGGACCGGGGGATCGTCGATCTCGCCGGCGAGACCGACGTGCCCGCCCCACTCAGGCGGAGGGCCGTACGCGGTGCACCGGATCACTATCTGGCCGGCACGCGCCCGGTGCTCGAGGTCTTCACCAGCGCTGCGGCGACGGGTCCTCTCCAGCCGGTCGCTCCGGAGAAGCTCGTGGTTGCAGATCTCCGGCTCTGGCAGCGGCCAGCGGATCCGGGAACCGTGGGCCTCGACCCGGTGCTCGGGCGCCTCACCTTCCCGGCGGGCGAGGAGCCCGAGCGGGTCGAGGCCTCGTACGCCTACGGGTTCAGCCATGACATCGGCGGTGGCCCGTACGATCGGCGGCTGCCCACACCTGCGGGCTGGCACCGCCGCGTCGGTCGCGCATCGCCGGCGGATCCAGCGGCCGACTTCGACTCCCTCGCCGACGCAGTTGCTGCCTGGAACGCCGAGCCCGCCGGGACGGTCGGGACGATCACGATTCTCGACTCGAGGACGTACGACGAGAGCGCTGCGAGCCCGATCCACGTCGGGATCCCGGCCGAGAGCCGCCTCGCGATCGTCGCGGCGGAGCGCATGCGCCCACACGTTCGTGCCGACCTCGAGGTCGTCGGAACCGCGGCAGCGACCGATGTGCCCGGGGAGCTTTCAATCGACGGGCTGCTCCTCGAGGGCTCCGTCGTCGCCCTCGCCGGCAACCTGGGCCGGCTCGGGATCGCCGACGCGACGATGGTTCCCGGGTCGGGCGCGGTCCAGGCAGCCGCTGCAGCGGGCCCCGGGGACGGGAACGCGGAGCTTGCGGTCGAGCTCGAGCGTGCGATCTGCGGCGACATCTCGCTTGCGGATACCGTCCCGACGCTCGTCGTCAGGGATGCGATCGTCGAAGGCGCACTCGATGCACCGGGCGCCGAGGTGGAGATCGATCGCGTGACCGCCGGCGGGGACGTGCGGGTTCGGTTGCTGCGCGCCGGCAACTCGATCTTCGGTGGAGCTGTCGTGGCGAGCCGCCGCCAGGAGGGATGCGTCCGCTTCTGCTTCCTTCCGCGGAATCCAGCGACCGTAACGCCACGCCGCTACCGCTGCCAGCCCGACCTGGCGCTGAAGGCCGCGGCCGGCGCCACGGCGCAGGCGAGCATCGTCGCGCGCGTGGTGCCGACATTCACGTCCACGGCCTACGGCGATCCGGGATACCGGCAGCTCGGCACAGGGTGTCCGCCGGAGATCAGCACGGGTGCCGAGGACGGTTCCGAGATGGGCGCGTTCAGCACCCTGAAGCAACCCCAGCGTGAGGCAAACCTGCGCACCGCGCTCGATGAGTACCTGCGCTTCGGGCTCGAAGCCGGAGCCGTCTACGTGACCTGAGGGGGCGGTATGAAAGCTGACCTGACCAGATCGACATTCCGTCGCGAGAAGCACTACAGCGGCGTCCGCATGCAACAGGGACGTGTCCAGCTCGACGCCGACTGGAACGAGCAGGTCGACATCGGTGCGCACCTCGACCGGACGACGCGGATCGACGTGATCGGCGCCTGCGGCATGCCCGAGGGGAATGCGGGCTTCGGGCTCGCGGTCACGCCCGACGGGCACGACCTCACCCTCACCCCTGGCCGAGCGTACGTCGGCGGCATCCTCTGCGAGCTCGACGCGACCGCTGTCCGGCTCGAGTCCGTGAAGACGACCTCGGCGACCGTGAGCGCAGTCTCGATCGACGGCCGCGAGCTTCAGGTGGGCGACTGGGCCTCTCTTTCGGGCGGCGGCGTCGGTCCAGCGCTCGTGCGGCTGAAGAGCGTCGACGCGGCGAAGCTCGCACTCGGGTTCATGCCGGCGCTCTCGAGCGCCGATGCAACCGCGCTCGACAAGGCCGGCGACGCGGTGCTGACCCGAGTCACGACCGTCTTGACCCAGCCCGACTTCCCCGGAGTTCCGCCGAAGGAGCTTGCCTTCGAGGGGACGCAGCTCGCGTTTCTCGATGTCTGGGAGCGTCACGTCACCGCCCTCGAGGACGGCGAGATCCGCGAGGTCGCCCTCGGAGGGCCGGATACGGCGACCCGCGCGCAGACCGTCTGGCAGGTGAAGCTCACAAAGCTCGATGATCCCGACGGCAAGCTCACGTGCGATACAGCGCCGGCCGTCGAGGCGCTCGTCGCCCAGAGCTCCGGTGGCCTCGCTTCGCGCGCGCAGCCCGAGACCACGAGTGCCGATCCCTGCACGATCCCGCCCGGTGCAGGCTTTCGGCGGCTCGAGAACCAGCTGTACCGCGTCGAGGTGCACGACTCCGGTGATCTCGGTACGGCCACCTTCAAGTGGTCGCGCGAGAACGGGTCCGTCGTCGTCGGCTGGCTTGGCACAAGCGGGGACGAGATCGCCGTGACGACTCTTGGCCGAGACGACGTGCTCGGAATCGGCCCGGGCTACTGGATCGAGCTCACCGACGATACTCACGAGCTGGCCGGCGAGCCCGGAACGATGGCCCGGGTACAGAACGTCGCGGGGACGACGGTGAAGATCCAGACGCCCGTTACCGGCTCGCTCGATCTGGTTGACTTTCCGGTCAATCCGAAGGTCCGGCGCTGGGACGACCAGGTCGGCCTGCGGACGATCGAGACTCCGGCTGCGAACGACGGCTGGGTGCTACTCGAGGACGGCATCCAGATCCACTTCGAGGCAGGGCACTACACGACTGGCGACTACTGGCTGATTCCGGCTCGGACTGCCACAGGGGATGTCGACTGGCCCGTCGACAGCGCCGGCGACCCGCTGGTAAGGCCGCGCGAAGGCATCGTCCACCACTACTGCAAGCTCGGGATCGTTCGCGCAGGCGATCCCGTCGAGGTGATCGACTGCCGCAAGCTGTTCCCGCCTCTGACCGAGATCCACGATGCGGAGAAGGAGCCGGGGCTCCACGTGGTCGGGGTCAGGACGCGAAGCGACGTGGATGTGCTGAACGACGGAGATCTTCCGGTCAACGAGCTCGCAACCGGGCTCGAGATCGATCTCGACGGAAACGTCGAGCCGTTGGCCCTCAGGGGCAAGCCCACGTGCTTCGTCACGGTCGACCTCCCATTTCCGATGGCCCGCGACGACCGGGAGCTGTGGAGCGAGGTTCCCGTCGGGACGATGCCCCTCACGCTCGCGGCGACGGTCACGGCGAAGGCGAAGCGGATCGTGTGGCAGGTCGCCGACCCCGTTCGCGCGTTCCTCGAGGATAGGCTACTGAAGGCGGCGCAGTCGGAGCGGCTGCTGGCTCACCTGACACTGAAGGGGAACGTTGTCTTCGGCGACGACGAGCCCACCCTGAACGTCGACGGGGAAGCCTTCGGGGCAATGGCTGCCGGCGGCCGGCTCGACGCGGTTCTTCCGAGCGGGGACGGGCGGCGCGGCGGCGACCTCGAGCTGTGGTTCTGGCTGACGCCGCCTGTTGGGGCACCGCCCCGGCTCGGACATGTGATCCTCGGTGCGCTCGTGAAGAGCCCGAAGCTCACAACGAAGCAAAGGCGGACCCGGGCGCTCGGCGCGATCTCGCTGGCGGCCGACCGCGGCCGCCTCGCTCCCGACGTGCCTCAGGGGCTCGAGCTCGACATGGCGGCCGCCTTCGACCCGGCAGGTGCCAGCGCAGCCGCCAGGCGGCTTGGCCTCGCTGAGCCTCTGCTGATCGTCTTCGAGGAGCGGCTCGTGACGTTCGCGGAGCACCTGAAGGAGCTCCTCACCAACGTCGACATCCGCGTCGACCTCGTCCCTGCTCCAACTCTTCCCGCCGATCTCAGGGATCTGATCGATCGGAACGGGCCGGATCTCGTGCTCGCGACCAGCGAGATCGTCGACCAGATCGACGAGATCCTTCCTGACGAGATCGATCCGGGGGCGCGGCTCGTCTTGTAGGGGCCGCGAAACGTACTCGACGTTATCCGCCGTTACGCCGCCAGCCGCTGGCCTCGAACAACGGCACGTACTCCGCCGGGATGAACAGCCGATCCTCGGGATTTCGGATCGTGTAGTACCGGTCAGGCGTGACGAGACGATCGTCTCCAGCGGAGAGGTCGATCACCCAGCGATCCGGCGGCCTGCGCCGTGAGATGAAGCGGAGCTCGAAGGGGTAGAGGCCGAGCGGACTTGCGGGGTCGTTGACGCCGAGCCGCGCTTCTCGCGCCTCCCGGACGACGCGCCGGGCCTCCTCGAGGGATCTCGCCGCTCGTTCGTGCCGGCCGTTCGGCGTGATGCCACCCGGCGACGGGACGGCGTCGACGAGGGACGTCTGCCGCCGGTACGGGTCGACGTTCGGCCAGATGAAGTACGGCGTGACGACGCCGAGAGCGAGAAGCCGCTCGTTGTAGCTCTTCGGCCTGGGGCCCGGGCTGGTCTCGTTCGGTTGATCCCGGTTCACGTACGCGAGCAGGCGTCCGTTGCCGTCCATCACCTCGTGCGCGAAGGCGAAGAAGAAGCGAAAGGTTTCGGCGGTCTGGGCGAGGCCGTCGATGTCGCCCTTGATCTCGCTCTCGAGCGCTCGCTCCGCCTCCGAGGCGAGCCGCGCATGGTTGCCGGCCTCGTCCGGCTTGCAGCGTGCCGCGAGGTGCGAGCGAAGCCCGGCCGACAGAGGAGGGTCGAACTTCGGGAGCCCTCTGGCGAACGGGTGATCGAGGAACTCCGCCCACCGCGCGTCGGTGATCGGGACGAAGCGTGGACCTCCCGGGAGCGGAAGCGAGACTTCCGGTGCGTCGACCCCGAGGAACCGAACGCCGAGATCGCCGTCGGCGTCGACGGCGACCGTATCGCCGTCGTGTGTCTCCTGGCTGACCGTACCGCGCACCGAGCCGCGGATTCCGAGCCCGCCGCGCCCGACTTTCAGGCCGCCCCTCGTCTGGAAGATCGCCTTGCCCACGGGTACCGCAATTCCACCCGAAGGTGGTGGTGATGGCATCCTCCGACCGGGGGGTCGGGGCGGAATTCAGTCAGGTTGGTGCAGGGGCCCGCACGCGCCGGGGCAGGATCCATCGCCGCCCGGTAATCGACCGAGGAGGTCGGCGAGAGTTGCGAGCTCGCCTTCGTCGTAGCTTCCCTCGAACAGCAACTTGACCGACGCGAGGTGCGAGCACGATGCCGCGGCGAGCTTCTCCCGCCCGGTATCCGTGAGGACGGCATACGTCACTCGTGCATCGCCAGGGCAGACGCCCTTCTCGACCAACCCCGCTTCCTCCAGCCCCTGGAGGAGTCGCGTGATTCCGGACGGGGTCAGGAGCAGCCGGCCGGCAAGGTCGATGCGCCGCATCTGCTGATCCTCGGCGCTGGCGAGGTGCAGGAGCGCCTCATAGTCGGCGACGGTCAGGCCGTGCTCTGCCTGGAGCTCGCCGCTCAGCGAGCGCACGGCGGACCCGTGAGCGCGAAGAAGTCCGAGCCACGCCGTGAACGCGGGATCTGTTTGCGCTCTCAATACTTGATGGCTCACGTTTTGTGCTACAGTCATTTGCGTCCTCAAGTTTACCTGACTCAAAGGAAGGATCACACGATGAGCACGATTCTCGACCAGAACACAGCTCTGCCCACCGGTAGCTGGGCCCTCGATCCCGTCCACTCGCATGTGGGATTCTCCATCGACTACCTCGTCGGCACCTTCCGTGGCTCCTTCTCGCCTGTCGACGCGTCACTCTCAGTTACCTATTCCGGAGAGACGACGTTGGAAGGCTCGGCCGCAGTGACGAACGTCAAGATCGAGGAGCCGAACCTCCTCGGCCACCTTCTCTCGCCTGACTTCTTCGACGCCGAGCGCACTCCTGACATCTCGTTCGCCTCGACCTCGTTCGACCAGGCCGGTGACAGCGTGGCGATTCGCGGCGAGCTCACGATCAAGGGCCACACCGAGCCGGTCGAGCTCAGCGGAACGGTGTCGGGTCCAATCGAAGACCCGTACGGAAATCAGCGCGCCGGCCTTCACGTCTCGGCCGTGGTCGACCGCACGAGATTCGGTCTGAACTGGAACACCCCACTGCCGAACGGGAAGAAGGCGCTTGCCGACGACGTGACGCTCGAGGCGGACCTCTCCTTCGTCAAGGCGTAGGCCTGAAATTGCGCATCCTCGGTATCTCCGGCAGCATCCGCCGCGACTCATATAACCGCCGGCTACTCGAGGCGTTGAGCGGGATTGTCCCGGCTGGTGCGACGCTCGACATTTGGGATGCGCTCAAGGCTGTTCCTCCGTACGACCAGGACGACGAGCACCACGCGCCGCACGCGATCACCGATCTGCGTGCGGCGCTCGCGTCCTCGGACGCGCTTCTCGTCTCGACACCGGAGTACAATTCGTCGGTTCCCGGTGCGCTGAAGAACGCCCTCGACTGGATTTCGCGGCCGCTCGCTGAATCCCCGGTTCGCAACATGCCGGTGGTCGTGCTGAGCGCCAGCACCGGAGCGTTCGGTGGAATCTGGGCTCAGGCTGACCTTCGCAGGATCCTGGCGGCCCTCGGTGCCCGCGTGGTCGACGTCGAGGTAGCCGTCTCGCGCGTCGACACGCGGTTCGACGAGGCCGGGGCGCTTGCCGATGAGGACATCGAGCGTGAGCTCCTCGGCGCACTCGACCTGCTTCGCGACGAAGTGGACACACGCGCTCGCGTCGCGGCGTGAGGCTGTCCATCCCTTTCGAGCCACGTCCGTGAACGCCAGCTTTCCTGCACGGACGAGTCAGTAAGACTGAGGGCCGGGCGGGCCATTCCCACCACCTGGGGGATGACGGCACCCTGCTTCGGCCCTCACCACGATTCGGCGTTCCGGGGCAGGTGGTTTGTCGCTTGCGAGCGTCATAGCTGCGATCATGGACGCGGGCATGACCGCAGCGCGCGGCGAGCTGGATTTCACTCAGGTCTACGACGACGGTTTCGTAGGCTGGCCCCTCGCGCCACAGGACAGGAGCCACGGCGTGTACGGGACGTTCCTCAATCCCACGACAGCCTGGCCGTCGGTGATGCCCGGTGCCCGGGTCGGTTATCACCAGGCGATCGACATCCTCGTCAATGACCGCAAGGGCCCGCAGCCGGTGTTCGCGATCGAGGGCGGAACGGTCAAAGAGGCGAAGCGCACCGTGCAGACGACACCTCTCCAGGACCGCGTCAATGCGGGAGTCGTGAGCATCGGGCACTTCCGCTACGCCCATGTCGTGCCCGCCGTGGCGGCCGGCGACCACGTCGATCCGGGGGACGTGATCGGCCGCACAGTTCCCGGCTGGTGGCACATACATCTCGAAGAGGTCGCGCACTCGGGAGGAGAGCGAATCCTGCTGAACCCCATGCGCCCGGGCGGCAAGCTGGCGCCGATGAAGGACGCGGGGCGTCCTTCGGTCAGCGCGATGCGGATCTACCCCAAGGAGGCCGAGACCGTCTCGCAGCCGGTCATGCTCCCGCGCAACCGCGTACGTGGCGTCGTCGTCCCGGTTGCTCTGGCGATGGACTCCTTCCCACTCAAGGAGTGGCCCGGGGCGCCCGTCGTTCCGCTGCACGTCTATCGCGCGTCGATCGCGCTGCGACACGACGACGGAACCCCCGTACTCGAGCGAAAGCTGTTCCAGATCGACCGTGCTCCCGGGCCCACATGGCAGCACTACTTCCGGCCGCTCACGCGCCGCAGCGCTCCGGTCGCCGTGTGCGTCGTGCGAAAGCCGAAAGACTGCACGGGCCGATTCTGGATCCGACTCTGGGAAAAGGGGTGGGACACGCGCGCGGTGTCGAACGGCTGGTACACCCTCACGCTCGCGGTTGAGGACACCGTCGGCAAGAAGGCGTCGCGAACGCTCCGGTTCAGGATCGCGAACTAAATGATTGATCGGAAATTGACCGGAAACCGTGGCACCGCCGGATGACGGCTGAGACACGTCGCCTGAGCCGCCGCTCGTTCTCGCCCATAGCGCTGCTATGGGCTCGGAACGATCACCGACTCATGCTCGGTCTCAGCCGCCCCCGCCAGCACCACACTCTCCGATCAACCATCTAGTTCACGATCGTGACGTCGACCGACTCCTGCGTACGGTTGCCGACGACATCCCAGGCACCGACGGTCAGGCTGTACGTACCGTTCGCGAGACGGGTCGTGTCCCAGTAGGAGATTCGAGGACGCGCGAACAGCCGAAACCACAACTCTCCGCGGCCAGCCCGACCGAGCTTAAGCGTGGTCGCGGCGCGGAGATTCTGTCTCGTTCCGGGCGCGTAGTGGTTCGAGAACGGAATCGGTGACACGCCTACGTGCCGCGCGTCTGAGCCGAGAGTCACCTCGGCTTGGAACACGTCACGATCGACGATGCTCTTCCCGTCGCTCGCTCGAACGACGGACAGGTGCACCCGGGTTGGATGGTGCGACGTCTCGAGGACGGGGTAGTCGCGAAACCACCCGACGAACGTCTGGGGATCCTCGATCCGAGCGCGGACGTCCACGACTCCTGTGAGCAGTGTGGGATCGAGTCGGGCTCCACTGCGGGGGAAGAACGCGACGCCCTGTGGCTTGCGCCAGGCAGGGCTCGCAGGCGTGAAGAACGCGATGTCGTGGATGACCGGCGGTGCTGTGTCGACATACGGCGCAAGCTTGCCGTCCCTGCTGAGTGGGTTGACCGCGACCATCCGGTCGCGATCTCCGTCGGGAAAGAACCACTCGCTCAGGTGGACGTGCCACTCGCCCTCGGTCGTCCAGCCGATCATCTCCCCGGGGTCGACGTGCTGCCCATCGACGACCGTCGGCTCGATGTGGCCGTAGCCGAAATGACCGAGGCGCACGAGCCCTTCCTTCCCGGGCGGAGGCTGTCGCCATACCTTCCAGACGCGGCCTCCCTCGACCGCGTAGACACGATGCGGACGGCCGGGTGGTGCCCCCCGGGCGGGTCGGTCATCTCGAACTGCGACGTCGACACCCGGGTGGTAGCCGTCACCCCCGTCGACGCCACCGGGACGGGGGTCGAGAAACGAGCCGCGAATAGGGTGTTGCCTCGTCCTCGGCGCAACGGGCCAGCCACGGTAGTCGTCCGCGTACCTGCGCTTCACACGGTCTTCGTAACAACTGCAGCGAGACGCGTCAATAGCTCGTCTGGTGGCAACTCCCGGAGTGCGGCCTACCGCACGAAGCCGCCGAAGTTTCCGAGGTACGTCGGGTTGAAGCCGCTCATCGCGTCGCGGGCCTCGTCGTTCGGCTCTCCGTAGACGGTGAACCGGCCGGGATCGACCATTGCCAGGAAGCGCTCGGCGAACTTCTCGCCGAAGCCCGTGATGTGCGTCACGAGCGCGTCCGAGTCTGCATATCGCTCGTAGATGTGGACGGCGCTGCCGTCCTCGCTGACCCACCAGTCGTAGCTGAGCGTGCCGGGCTCCGGCTGGGTGGACTCGACCATCTCGTCCTTGAGCGCCCTGAAGTTCTCGAGCTGACCCGGCTTGACTGCGAGCTCGATGAGCCAGGAGACCTGCTTGTCCATCTGATCCTCCCGTTCGGTCGTGACAGGTCGCCGACGGTATCACCGGTCGGGCAGCGTGAGTAGTCTGTCGGGTGTGACCGATCCTGACTTGCCGATACGAGGCGGATGTCTCTGCGGCGGCGTGCGCTTCGAGATCGACGCGCCGTTCACCACGGCGAGCTACTGCCACTGCACCCGCTGCCAGCGGCGTACGGGGACCGCCGCATCGGTTCAGGCTCGGGTTGCTCCCGGCTCGTTCCGGATCGTGGACGGCGAGGATCTCGTCCGCCCTTACGCTCCGGCGCAGGGGTTCGAGAAGGTCTTCTGCGTCGCGTGCGGCTCCGCGCTCTTCAGCCGCAACCCCGCGGATCCCGAGCACATCAGCGTCAGGCTCGGCTCCCTCGACGCTGACCCAGGGATCCGACCCAGCTTCCGCCAGTTCGTCGCGTATGCGGCCCCGTGGGAGCCGATCCCGGACGACGGGCTTCCGCGATACCCCGAACGCGCACCGGGGTAGGCATGCGCATCCTGGTGACTGGTGCGAGCGGAGTACTCGGCCGCTCGGCGGTACCGCTGCTCCGGGCTCGCGGCCACGACGTCGAGACTCCCTCCCGATCGGAACTCGACCTGTTCGATCCTCGTGTGGTTGCACGCGCGGTCACGGACGTCGAAAGCGTCCTCCATCTCGCAACGAGGATTCCACCGCGTGACCACGCATCCGAGCCAGACGCGTGGCGCGAGAACGACCGGCTCCGGCGAGATGCCTCCCGCCTTCTCGTCGACGCAGCGCTAGCGACGGACGTCGAGGTCTTCGTGCAGGCGAGCGTCGCCTTCGTCTATCCGGCGGGTTTGCCTGCCACCGAAGAGACACCGGTCGGGAATGTCCCCGTGGTGCTCCGGTCCGCCCTGGTCGCCGAGGCCGAGGCAGCGCGCTTCACGACGGCGGAAGGTCGCGGCATCGTGCTCCGCTTCGGCCTGCTCGACGGGCCAGGTACCGGCTCGGACCGGCCCGATCTCCGGTACGGCTCGAGCGTCGACGTCAGGGATGCCGGAGAGGCGCTCGCGGCCGCGCTGACCGTGCCGAGTGGCATCTACAACGTCTGCCGTGATGGCGAGCTCGTGTCGAACGAGCGGTTCAAGCAGACGAGCGGCTGGCGTCCGTACCGCTAGCGGCCGCGCCGCGCTCCTCGAGCGGTACTGACAGCCGTTGTCTCAGCATCGAGTCCGCGAGCGCGCCTGCGAGCAGCAGGATCGAGATCCAGTAGAGGTAGATCAGCAGAACGATGAAGGACGTCACGGCGCCGAAGACGGAGCGGTAGTCGGCGACGGACTTGAAGTACCAGGTAAGGATGAACGACGCCGCGACCCACAGAACGACGACCAGGATGCTCACGAACCCGAGCCAGCGCACCGGATGCTGCTTCGATGTCCCCCAGCGGATCATGAAGATGACGCCGATCAGCGCGGCGAGAGACGCGACCCCTGCGCGGAAAAGAACGGCAAGGACGGTTCCCCAGCTGCCCGACGCGATCTGGTCGGCGAGCTCGCCGCCGAAGGTGAGGGCGCCGAGGGCCACGGTGAACGCGATTGACACAACGACGCCCAGGCCGAGGGAGATGGCCATCCTCCGGAGGAACGAGCGGGTGTCGTCGCGGCCGTAGACACGGTTCAGCGCGCCCATCGCCCCCCGGACGGCGCCCGAGATCTCCCAGACGGCGATCAGAAGCCCGATCGTCAGCCAGAACCCGCGGCCGTGTCCGAGGATCGATTCTGCGGCTGTGTCGAGCACCTCGAACTGCGCATCCGTCAGGCGATCCTGCACCTTCGGCGCGAACTCCTCCCGCCAGAGATCGCCGCTCTGGATGAACCCGAGGAGCGCGAGCGACGCGGCGGCCAGCGGGACGAACGAGAAGAGCACGCGAAACGCGATTGCGCTTGCCGTCGTCAGCAGGTCGTAGCGACCGAGGTTCAAGGCGAATTCGCGGACGTCGGGCCAGATCTCCGAGCTCGCGAACGCCCGTACGCGCTGCCAGCCAGGTTTGAGCGGGCCCATCTGTCGCGTACTCATCGACGCCTCACGATAGGCAGTATCGAGCATTGGCCCTGGCCTGCATGCACGAGAGGATCGGCATCGCGACTGCCCGGGGCAAGTCGCCGTACCATCCCACTGACCGATCTGGGATTAGAGTTCCTCCTCACATCGTGGAGCGTCGGCCGGGACGCGCGAGTCTCCGGCGCCGACGCGTCGGCCCACTGGACATGGCTCGTACCGTCGACATCCAGACTGAGATCGAGATCGGGCGCCCGCGTGCTGAGGTGGCCGCATATTCCTCGGATCCGGACAATGCGACGGCGTGGTACGAGAATATCGACGGCGTGGACTGGGTCACACCACCGCCTCTCGTCGTCGGATCCCGGATCGCCTTCCTTGCCCGCTTCCTCGGTCGCAGCCTCTCGTACACCTACGAAATCAGGGAGCTGGTTCCCGACGAGCGACTCGTCATGAGCACCAGCGACGGACCGTTCCCGATGGAAACGAGCTACACGTGGTCGGAGACTGCGGCGGGTACCACGATCATGGCGCTGCGCAACCGCGGCGAGCCCTCCGGCTTCGCGAAGGTCACGACGAGGGTCATGGAGAGCGCGATGCGGCGCGCGAACCGCAAGGACCTCGAACGTCTCAAGGGGATTCTCGAGACTGGACACACCGCTGATCACAGAGAGGACTGAAGATCAGGTGCGGGCCTGCTAAAGCCTGCACGTTCGGCCAGGTCGCACGAAGGCGTCATCGCGTTAGGCTCGCGGACGGCGATGACCGGCGAGGTGTCGTGGCATGAGGACTGTCCTGCCTGCGCGCGTACGTGGGTGGTCGATGACGACCCCACGCCGCGTCAGATCGTGTGTGTCTGCGGTGAGGTCTTCGAGATGCCGACAGACCGAGCGCGTCGCGCGGAGTCGGTCATCGATCTCGGTACCTACGGCAGGGACCGAAAAGCACGCTGATGTGACCTGAGCCCCTGGCGGATCATGAGGACTAGGATGGCGAGACGTCCGGGATGTGGTTCGATCCGAACACTGTCAGCTTCGAGGACGACCCGTACCGGGTCTATCGACGGCTTCGGGACGAGTTCCCCGTGTAC
Organism: uncultured Thermoleophilia bacterium; assembly: GCA_963710975.1. Taxonomy (GTDB): domain Bacteria; phylum Actinomycetota; class Thermoleophilia; order Gaiellales; family Gaiellaceae; genus JBBQXH01. The sequence continues at coordinate 342,056 of CAVQCG010000003.1, forward strand.
CACCACGATGATGGACAGCGATCTCTGTGGATCCTCTCCCGCTTTGACGACGTAAACACGGTCCTAGAAGACTGGACAACGTTCACGAGCGTGAACTCCACCTCCAATGCGCTGGACATTCCTACGCTTGGCGGCGCTCTCGAAGGTCGACAACTCATTACGACCGATCCTCCCTACCACGATGATCTCCGCCGGACCGTCAAGGATCATTTCTCGCCGAAACGGATTCAGGAGCTCGAGGAGCAAATCACCGCCGAAGTGGTGACGTCTCTCTCAAGACTGGAATCGCAGCGAGCATTTGATATTGCTGGCGGCTTTATCTGGCCATTGACGCTGACGATCATCTCGGACATCATCGGAATTCCCGAGAGCGACCGGGCGAGCGTCCTGGCCTGGTATCAGGAGCTTCAGTACTCGGAGGCGGGAGGGCGCTCTCCGGAGACGCGGGACAGGTACACGGACTACTTCGACCAGCTCGGATCGGAGCGGCTCTCACACCCGCGTAACGACTTGATGAGCGACTTGATGCAGGCTGTCGAGCGCGCGGAGCTCTCTCGTTCCGATGCGCTCGTACTCTGCAAGGACATCTTCGAGGGAGGCGTGGACGTTCCCGCGAACCTCATGGCGAACGCCGTGCTCGCGCTGGCCGATCATCCGGATCAGCGAGCCTATCTCGCAGACCCCAGAGTGGACAGGGCACGCATCCGACTGGGGGTGGAAGAGCTGGCGCGCTTCGACTCCCCGATCCAGTGCATTCCGCGGGTATCCACGACGAGTGTCAGCCTCCACGGCGTCGTGATTCCATGCGGAGCCACCGTGCTGCTCCTGCTCGGATCGGCAAATCGTGACGCGCGCCGGTTCGAGGACCCCGACACCCTCGACGTCACCCGCCCTCGACGCCGAAATCTTGCCTTCGGCGCTGGAATTCACTTCTGCGTCGGCGCTCCGCTCGCACGGCTCGAAGCGTCCCTCGCATTGCCGAAGCTGTTGAGCGCTCTGCCCCGCTACGAGGTCATGCCGCCGGTCGAGCGCCCGCGCGGGGATCCGGTGATGCGCGCGCTGCTCAGCCTCGAAGTTGCCGTCGTGCCGTAGGACGGGCTGGACTGTCGTCCAGCGGGATGCGGCAAAGCCGCAGCAGGATCAGCCGTCCCCCCGATTCCGCGGTCCACGGGCTCACGAAAACTAGAAGGGTGGCGGAATTCGACCCGGTTGACTCCAGCGAGTCCACGGAGGGGTCTTCGCGAGGGCCTGTCGATGTGCTGCTTCGGCATCTCAAAGCCTCTCCCACCGGCCTTTCCTCTCGCGAAGCCGCGCGTCGCCTCGTCGTCGACGGGCCGAACGAGCTTGTCCGGCGCGGAGGCCGAACCTGGCCGCGCGAGATCGCCAAGCAGTTCACGCACCCGCTTGCCCTGCTCCTCTGGCTGGCTGCGGCGCTCGCGCTTGGCGCCGGGACTCCCGTCCTGGCCGCCGCGATCGTGGCCGTCATCTTTCTGAATGCGCTCTTCGCCTTCGTCCAGGAGCGGCAGGCCGAGCGAGCGGTCGAGGCGCTGAAGCAATACCTGCCGCGAACCGCGACCGTCCGTCGTGACGGAAACCGTGTCCAGGTCGACGCGCGAACGCTCGTTCCGGGTGATGTGCTGATCATTGCCGAGGGAGATCGAATCTCGGCCGACGCGAGATTGCTCGAAGGGGCGGTGGAAGTCGACACCTCCACGCTGACGGGCGAATCGGCTCCCGCATACCGGGTTGCCGGAGATGACGAGGACTCGCCGTTGATGCAGGCGCGGAACATCGTCTTCAGCGGAACGGCCTGCACGGGTGGCGAAGCGACCGCGCTCGTGGTCACGACCGGGATGCACACGGAGCTGGGCCGCATCGCCGCCCTTTCCGAACGGGTAACACGAGAGGAGAGCCCGCTCGAACATCAGATGAAACGAGTTGCATGGCTGATCGCGCTCGTCGCTGTCGGGATCGGGCTCGCGTTTCTCCCGCTCGGTGTCTTCGCTGCGGGCCTGCCGCTCGCGGATGCGCTCGCCTTCGCGATCGGGCTGATCGTCGCGAACGTCCCGGAGGGGCTTCTCCCGACGATCACGCTGGCTCTTGCCGTCGGGGTCAGGGTGCTCGCGCGGTCGGGTGCTCTCGTCAAGCGGTTGAGCGCGGTCGAGACCCTTGGCTCGACGACCGTTATCTGCACCGACAAGACCGGGACGCTCACCGAGAACCGGATGCGCGCGACGACCATCTGGGTGCCGGGAGCCGAGTTCGAACGCACCGTCGACGGCTGGACGACGCCAGCGCCCACGCCGCCACTCCGGCTACTGCTGAAAGCGGTGGCCGCCTGCAACAACGCCGATCTGGGCGCATCCGACGGCGACCCCACGGAGTTGGCGCTGCTCGACGCTGCGGCGTCCTTCGGCGAGGCCATGACGCTGCAGGAGCGCGAGCACGACCGGCGCGGTCGGTTTCACTTCGATCCCAGGGTCCGTCTGATGTCGACCGTTGACGAGCTGAACGGCGACCTGTGGGTTCATGTCAAAGGTGCGCCCGAGGAGGTGCTGGCCCGCTCATGCCGCATCATCGAGCAAGACGGGCGCGAGCGGACGCTGAGCGAAGACGATCGAGCCCAGGTGGTCGCCCGGGCAGAGGCGCACGAGCTCGCAGGCATGCGCGTACTCGGCGTCGCCCGCCGAGTCGTGCCGCCTGGGTCAGGCCTGCCCGCAACTCGCGAGGAGGCCGAGCAGGATCTGACGCTGCTTGGCCTCGTTGCCATGCTCGATCCGCCTCGCCCCGAAGTGGCAGCAGCGGTAGCGACCTGCCGGCGTGCAGGCATTCGTGTGATCGTCATCACTGGCGACGCCCCGTTGACGGGAGTCGCGATCGCGAGGCAGGTCGGGATCGTCGGCGACAACCCCCGGGTCATCTCCGGCACCGAGCTCGACGAGCTGACCGAAAGCGAGCTGGATCACATCTTGCGCGAGGAGCCGGAGCTCGTCTTCGCTCGCAGCTCGCCGGAGGCCAAGCTTCGCATCGCCGACGCACTGCGCGCGGAAGGGAACGTAGTCGCCATGACCGGTGACGGCGTCAACGACGCGCCGGCGCTACGACGGTCGGACATCGGCATCGCGATGGGGCGTTCGGGAACTGAGGTGGCGCGCGAGGCGGCGACGATCGTTCTCACGGACGACAACTTCGCGACGATCGCCGCCGCCGTGGAGGCGGGGCGGCGCGTCTACGCCAACGTGCGCAAGTTCATCGTCTACATCTTCGCCCATGCGACACCGGAGGCCGTTCCCTTCCTCGTCTTCGCGCTCTCCGGCGGGGCCATCCCCCTGCCGTTGACCGTATTGCAGATCCTCGCCATCGATCTCGGCACCGAGACTCTCCCCGCGCTGGCTCTCGGTCGCGAGCCGGCTGAGCCAGGACTCATGGACCGCCCGCCGCGGCCGCGCACGGAGGGTGTCATCCAGCGCGCGATGCTCTTCAGGGCCTGGGTGGTGATGGGAGGCGTCTCCGCCGTCCTCGTCATGGGCGGCTTCCTCTACGTGCTGTTGCGGGCGGGGTGGAGTCCGGGCGACTCGGTCTCATCGGGGACTCGGTTGCACGCGGCCTACATCGAAGCTACGACGATGACCTTCGCCGGCATCGTCGCGTGCCAGGTAGGGACAGCGTTCGCGTCGCGTACCGAGCGAGCAGCACTCTGGACAGTCGGGGTGTTCAGCAACCGCCTGCTGCTGTGGGGCATCCTCTTCGAGCTTCTGTTCGCGGGAGCCGTGATCTACCTTCCGCCGCTACAGGACATCTTCGGCACTGCCTCCCTGGGGGCCGAGGATCTGCTCATCCTGTTGCCGTTCCCATTCGTCGTCTGGGGTACCGACGAGCTACGACGGTTCGTGCGTCGACGATCCTCGGAGAAGGCGCCGACCGCAGGGGCACTGCGGGCGTGACAGCGGCAGACGCGGACGTCGGGCCTCTTCCGGGAAGCGGTGCCGAAAGTAGCACGGCGGGCGGTGTAGGCCATAGGCTGGGCCGGGAGATGGCGAGCCCCGGCTCTCCTACGACGGCGGAGTTGATCGACGGGCTTTGCCGACCGGCTGCCTATCCGCGCCGGCCGACGGACGTCGCAGCTCGTCCAGACGCACATCTCGCTCGTCTTCCTCGCAGAGGATCGCGTCTACAAGGTGAAGAAGGCCGTCGATCTCGGGTTCCTCGACTATACGACCCTCGACCGGCGTCGCTCGTTTTGCGAGGAGGAGGTGCGACTGAACCGGCGTCTGGCCCCCGGCGTGTACCTGGGCGTCGTGCCCATCACCCGGGAGCGAGACGGTTCCCTCCGTGTCAGCGGCAACGGGCCGACAGTCGAGTACGCGGTCGAGATGCGCCGTCTGCCCGCAAACCGGATGCTCGACCACCTGTTCGCAATCGGCGAGATCGACAACGAGCGCGTGGAGGCGCTCGCGGAGCTGCTCGTCGGATTCCACGGCACCGCGGCAACGGGCGCCGGCGTCGACGAGCACGGGACGCCGGAGGCGATTGCCTTCAACGTCCGGGAGAACTTCGAGCAGACCGCTGCCTTCGCGGCGAGCCCCGGTTCGCTTGCGCAGTCGGGAGCGCGCACCCTGTCGCCGAGGCTCCACGCGTTCCTTCGTGAGGCTGCGGTGTCCTTCCTCGCGGCTGAGCACGATCTGTTCGAGCGGCGCGTCGCCGAGGGACGGATCCGTGACGGTCATGGAGATCTCCACGCGGGCAACATCTGCCTGACGGCCGACGGCTTCGTCGCGTACGACTGCATCGAGTTTGCTCCCCGCTTCCGCTGCGGCGACGTCGCCTGCGATCTCGCGTTTCTTGCGATGGATCTCGACTACCGTGGCTTCCGGGCCTTCTCTCGATTTCTCGTCCGCTGCTATGCCCGCCATGCCGGAGACACGGAGCTCGGTCGGCTGATGGGCTTCTACAAGAGCTACCGTGCGGTCGTTCGCGCCAAGGTGGCGTCGCTCGCCGCCGCCGAGCCCGAGCTACCGTTGCCGGAGCGCGAGGCGAAGCGTCTGGAGGGCTTGCGCTATTTCAACCTCGCCGCGGCATACGAGCTTCCACCGAGCCTGATCCTCACGTGCGGCCTTCCGGCGAGCGGCAAGAGCACGGCCGCCCGTCACCTGGCGTTGCCGTTCGAGGCTCTCGTTCTCCGGAGCGACGCCCGGCGCAAGCTCCTGGCCGGCGTCCCTCTCAGGGAGCACGCGACGACGGACTACCTTTCGGGCATCTACACCGCTGAGATGAGCGAGCGCACCTACCGGGCGCTTCTCGACGAGGCCAGGAGCGCGCTCGAGGGTGATCGCACCGTCGTCGTCGACGCGAGCTTCTCCCGGGCAGCGCGACGTAGGCCGTTCATCGATCTCGCCCGTGCCCACGGGGCGCCGGTGCTGATCGTCGAGACCGTGGCCACGGAAGGGGACATTCGCGCCCGCATGAGTGCCCGCGAAGCAGATGCCAAGGAAGTGTCGGACGCGGACATGGACATCTACCTGCGGATGAGCCAGACGTTCGAGCGGCCGAGCGGCGACCACGAGGCACCCGTGATCGAAGCGGGCCCGGGCGAGCTGGGCGAGGAGACGACTGCGCGGGCGATCGACGCTCTGGTCTGCCAGATTCCGTAGTTCGAGGCTACGTCACGGCCGCTCTTCGCGCCGAGGTACGGTCCGAGCTCCGCGGCGGCAATCTTCCCAGAGGGAGACCAGAGGGCTTCTGCTGCGGCGAGGGAGGCCGCGCCCTGTCCGCCGATGAGCTCCGCTTGGAGGAAGCAGGGCTCGCCTCCTGTCAGAAGGAGCGCTCGTAGAACCGGGCGGAACGGGTCGGCCTCAGCCTCGACAGTACCCGCCACGCGGGCGGCAATCCTCCGGGCGACCGCGTCGGCCTGCTGTGCCGCGAGACCCCCCTGCTTGATCGGAAACGTCGTCGCGTCGCCGGCTGCGTAGACGTCTGATACTCCCGAAACCAACCCATGGAGATCGGTCGGAATGAAGCCGTGGGCTTCGCTGGGAAGTCCTGCGATCCGCGGTCCCTCGATCTGGGGAAGAGCGACAACCCGATCCAGCGTAAGACGACGAGACGGCGCAAGTTCGAGCGTCCCCTCTTCGAAACGAACGGGGTAGCTGGACGGAACGAACGTTATGTGGCGTCGGTCGAGCAGTTCCCTGACACTCGTACTTCCGGCCTCGCCGAAGAGGGCAAGCGGACCCCACTCCGGTGTTGCCAGGGTGATTTCCACACTGGCCTGACCATGTCTCTCCGCCCACGCCGAGGTCAGTAGAGCGAGCTCGTAGATCGGTAGTGGCCAGCCGGCTCCACTGGGAACGACGAACCCGATCTTCGTGACCCGCCCCTTCTCGACCTCACCCAGGAGCCGCTTGAGCGGCGCGATGTCCCTCCGCTCGGAAAACGTCAGCGCGCCCGGGACAGCTGGCAGGCGAACGGCGCCGGTCGCAATGACGAGCGTGTCGTAGCGAAGCGTCTGGCCACGCGATGTCAACACCGTCTTCTGCTCGGGATCCACTTTCGTCAAGACGCCTGGACGGTGCAATGCGCCGACATCGTCGACGAGCTTCCTAGCGTCGATCTCCGGAGGTTCACCTGCCCCGAAGGGCTCGGCCACGGTGAGAGGCCGGTAGTTCAACACCTGCTGGGGGCTGAGCAACTCGAGCTCGACTCGGTCCTTGGCGAGCTTTCGGATGGCCAGCAGCGCCTCGAGACCTGCTACGCCCGAGCCGGCCACAAGCACACGGTGTGGGCTGGTCGCAATCATCCCCGTCCTCCTCGTCGCATGTCCATCCTGCATTCTTCGAGGTGACGCCGCATCAGCAGCCGCGCGGATTCGGCCGTCGGCGAACTACTGACCCTGGGACGGGCTGCTGGCGTCCGGCGATCATGCGGACAAACCCCGATTGCGATTCCGCGATGCTACCGATGGCGGCAGAGGCGCGCCCAGGCACACTTGTGGGCGATCACGATGACGAAGCGAACGCGGCCTGCAAGGGAGATGAAGAAACCGGGCGATCGTCTCGAAGTCGAGCGCCGCCGCGGAGTTCGGTCGGGTGAGATCGTCGAGGTCAGCGGCGGCGGAGGTCGCGAGCACTATCTCGTTCGGTGGGACGACGGTCGCCTGTCGACCTACTACCCGCCGGTCGAGCCGGAGATAAAGCGTCCGAAGCGGCCTCAGAAGGCTCCGCGAAGAGTGGCGATGCAGGATCACACCCCGCATGCGATGCCGGGCGACCGCCTCGTCATACACGGCCACCACCTCGGCGAGCCGGAGCGCGACGCGAAGATCCTGGAAGCGCGAGGCGAGGATGGCGGCGCACCATTCGTCGTGCGCTGGTCGGACACCGGGCGAGTTGGGATCGTGTACCCGGGATCGGACGCCTCTGTCGATCACCTCACACAGCCGCGTGACGAGAAGGGCACGAAGCGATGAGGATGCCCTACCGGCGCCCGGCGGCAACTTCGACTCGCGTCCAAGTCGCGTGAAGCGGATCGTCGTCGTAGCAACCCTCAAGCCCGACGGGTACGAGCACGCCCAGGAGCTGCTGAAGCAAGGGCCGCCGTTTGATCCTGGCGCCGCCATTTTCGATCGCCACGCCGTATACCTGTCCCGCGATGAGGTCGTCTTCGTCTTCGAGGGCACTGAGGTCGAATGGAAGCTGGACGATCTGATCAGCGATTTTCTGCAGCCGAAGCTGAACGAAACGTTGAGCGATTGGCGCCAGGTCATCGACGGAAGCCCGAGAATGGCGAGGGAGGCATTCTTCTGGGAGCGCGGCGAACACTAGGCTCCGGAATGAGCTGGGCCACGCTCGGATGGCTCGGGGCGCGGCCGTGAGCCTGACCGTCGATCCGCTACCGAATGCTCTCGATCGCCGGTTCGAGGCGATCGTCTTCGATTGGGACGGCACGGCGGTAGCGGATCGACGGGCGGACACCGAACGCCTCCGGCGCGTCATCGAAGCGCTGTGTGGGCTCTCGATGGATCTCTACGTCGTTACAGGGACACACATCGAGAACGTCGACGGCCAGCTGTCGGCCCGTCCGAGCGGCCCAGGGCACCTCTATTTCTGCGTCAATCGAGGGTCCGAGGTGTTCCGGGCCGGTGAGCAGGGGCTCGAGCTCGTCGAGCGACGCCGCGCGACGGCGGAAGAAGAGGCAGCGTTGGACGCGGCCGCAGGGGCCACGGTTGCGGGGCTCGCTGCCCGGGGCCTGCAGGCGCGTGTCGTTTCGCAGCGGCTGAACCGCAGGAAGATCGACCTGATTCCGGAGCCTGAATGGGCCGATCCCCCGAAGGTCAGGATCGGCGACCTTCTTCTCGCTGTCGAGCAGCGCCTGCGCGAAGCCGGCATCGAGGGGTTGCCCGAGGCAGTCGAGATCGCCAAGCAGGCAGCCCGGGAGACCGGTCTCGAAGAGGCACGCGTGACGAGTGACGCCAAACACGTGGAGATCGGCTTGACGGACAAAGCCGACGCTGCTGGTTGGGTCTTCGACAACCTCTGGCGCCGGGGCGTCTCGGCGAGGCTGGTGCTCGTCGCGGGAGACGAGTTCGGCGCGCTCGGTGGCCTGCCCGGCAGCGATTCCCTTCTGATTCGTCCGGAGCACGCCGCGGTCACCGTCGTGTCGGTTGGACCCGAGCCGACGGGTTCGCCGCGCGGTGTCGTACACGCGGGCGGCGGCCCCGCGGCCTTCGTGGCCCTGCTCGAAGATCAGCTCGCCCGCCGCGAATGCGGCGACGTTCCGGACATCGGAGGGGACGACGGGTGGACGCTCACCGTCGACGGGATCGATTCGGAGCTCGAACGGGTGCGGGAAGCTCTGCTCGTGCTCGCCGACGGCCGGTTCGGAACGAACGGCAGCCCGGTCTGGCCGCACGGCGCCGCATCGCCCCGAGTTCTCGCCGGGGACGTGTACGACGGGGAGGGAGCGTCGACAGCGTTGCTGCCGGCGCCTGTCTGGCACGTCCTCGCCGCTGAGCTGCCGAAGGATGCGCGGCTGCGACGGCGGCTCGACCTGCGCATCGGCGTCACGCAGCAGACGATCAGGACCGGCGAGGGCGACGCCGTTGCGATCATGTTCTCGTCCCTGGCTCGGCCTGGCGCCGTTGCACTGCGCGTCGCCGGTCCGTCTGCCTTGACGAACGGTGGCACAGCGGTCCGCCCGACCGGGGGGACGACGGAGGCGGGCGAGGAGTCGGGCGTGGCGTACGCGGTCGTCCCGGCGAGCACGGGAGGCGTGGCTGCCGCCGCCGGGAACATGACGACACGAGGCGGTGTCGAACGCCTGGGCGCCTACCTCAGCGATCCCGCCGAGAGGCCTGCCGTCGGGACGGCCCTGCGGGCTGCGGCAGAGATCCGTGGGCTCGGCTTCGAGCGCCTGCTCGGCGAGCACCGTCGGGCGTGGGCCGGACGGTGGGAGGATGCGGACGTCGTCATACGCGACGACGAGGAGCTGCAGCTGCGGGTCCGCTTCGCGCTCTTCCATCTGATGTCGTCCGTGGCCACGGCGGGTGAGGCAGCCGTGGGTGCCAAGGGGCTCACCGGCGAGGGCTATCGGGGCCACGTCTTCTGGGACACGGACGTCTTCGTCTTGCCCTTCCTGGCCGCCACGCACCCGCCCGCGGCGCGCGCGATCCTCGAGTATCGCATCCGCCGGCTGCCCGCCGCGCTTCGCGCGGCACGGGCGATCGGCGTCGCCGGAGCGCGTTTTCCGTGGGAGTCGGCGCGTGACGGCACGGACGTGACCCCGTCCTCGGCCCGTGATCCGGCCGGGCAAGTCGTGCGCATCAGGACGGGAGAGATCGAGGAGCACGTCGTCGCCGACGTCGCCTGGGCCGCCGCGTGCTACGTCGACTGGACCGGGGATGTGGTCTTCGAACGCGGGCCGGGGCTCGACCTCTTCGTGCAAACCGCTCGCTACTGGGCCTCTCGCGTCCGCTTCGACCGTGACGGCAAGGCGCACATTCTACGGCGTCATCGGACCGGACGAGTACCACGAGCCGGTCGACGACAATGCCTATACGAACGTCATGGCGCGGTGGAACCTGCGGCGGGCTGCCGACGTGGTCGCCCGCGTTGCGGGCAGCGTGTCCGCGAGCGAGCGCACCCGCTGGCTCGACACCGCGGACGCCCTCGTCGACGGCTACGACCCCTCGACACGCCTGTACGAGCAGTTCGCCGGCTTCTTCGACCTGGAGCCCCTTGTGATCGCCGATCTCGCACCCCGGCGGCCGATCGCAGCAGATCTCCTCCTCGGCCATGAGCGTGTGGCGGGCGCCCAGGTTCTGAAGCAGGCGGACGTCCTCATGCTGCACCACCTTGTCCCCGAGGAGACTGCGCTCGGCTCGCTGGGCCCGAACGTAGAGTTCTACGAACCGCGAACCGCCCACGGGAGCTCGCTTTCCCCTGGTCTGCATGCCTCTGTGCTGGCCAGGGCGGGCCGCCTCGGCCGGGCGGTGCAGCTGCTTCGCGTCGCGGCGGCGATCGACCTGGAGGACATGACTGGCTCCACCGCCGCAGGCCTTCACCTGGCGACTATGGGGGGCGTGTGGCAGGCGCTCGCGTTCGGGTTCGCCGGGCTGCGACCCAGGGGCGAGGTGCTGACAATCCAGCCGCGGCTGCCCGACGGCTGGGACGAGCTCGAGCTTCGGATCCGCTTCAGGGGTCGCCGTGGGAGGGTTCGCATCCGGCACGAAGGCGTCAGCGTCGAGGGAGACCCGGAGCTGCAATGGAAGGAGGTGCACGATGAAAGTCCTGGCAGCTCTTGACGACTCGGAGCGTGCGGTGCCCGTAATCGAATTCGCCACGGCGCTTGCAGGCGTGCTGGGGGCCGAGGTGGACGCGGTGTACGTGGATACGGACGGCGGAGACGAAGCCCGCGACGCGGCTGCGCGCGCCGGCGTTTCCCTTCGCATCGGCGAGGGTGGTCGCGGCGCGTGGCTCCTGGCCGAGGTCGGAGCGGACGACGTCGCAGCGATCGTCCTTGGGCGCGCCGACACCACCGAGGCGGGGCACATCGGGGAGATTGCCACGGTGCTGGCGACGACCCAGCCGAAGCCGGTTGCCGTCGTGCCGGCTAGCGCCGCGCATCCGGGCCGACTCTGCCGTGTGCTCGTGCCGCTCGAGGGGTCTCGCTCGACCACCCTCGCTCCGCTGCGGATGATCAGCCTCGCCGATGGCGTCCGCCTCGAGATCGTTGTCTTGCATGTCTTCGACGCGGCCGCGATTCCGGCGTTCACCGACCAGCCGCAGCATGAGACGCGGGCGTGGGCGGCCGAGTTCCTTGCCCGCTACAGCCCAATCCCTGCTGAGCAGGTCCGGCTCGAGACGAGAGTTGGTGAGCCGGGGAAGCAGGTCGTCGGCGTGGCACGTGAGATCGACGCCGACGTGATCGCGCTCGGGTGGGCGCAGGAGATCGCGGCCGACCGGGCCCCCGTCGTCCGGGCGGCGCTCGACGATGCCAGGATCCCCGTGTTCCTCATCCCCGTAACTGTCGAACGGGGTGAGCCGGTCGTGATCGGCCTCGGTTCGGCGGCCTCCTGACGGCCGACTCGCGCTTGAACCGCTCCTCGAGTTCGTCGATCCGCACCGGGGGCCGTACTGGACGCAAGAACTGGGCGTTTTCCCGGCGCGAGGCTGCCGATTGCACTGCTTGGCTCGCTGTCTGAAGGCTTCCGCCCCGCAACGAGCGTGCATGCGCGGAGCAAGAGCGGCGCAAGGCTCGCGCACAACGCTCGGCGGACAACGGCTGCAGACGGGCAGCCTCGTGACAAGGAGGAGCAATGGGACACTCGACATCGACGTACCCACGGGTTCTCGGGCTCGCGAGCCGCGGCGGCAGGCGCTGGCGACAGGGTCTCGCCGTCGTCTCCGTGGCGGCGGCTGCCTGCCTGTTCGCCGGTCCGGCGGCTGCCGATCCCGTCACGAAGGTCTACTCGAGCGGGAATCTGAACCTTCCGATCGAGGACGCTGGGTCGGGACCGGGCTTCATCATTATCGGCCTGACGTCCGCGACGATCACCGTCCCGGACGAGGGGAGGGTCATCAGCGTCAAGGCACGGATCCGCCTCAAGCACTCCCTCGGCACGAGCGGACTGTTCGACGCAGTGGGCCTGGGTACGCCCGAGCGTGCGGAGGGCGACGACGGCGAGACAGGTCGCGACGATCTCGGAGAAGCTCGGCGACTTCGGGGCCGGCGCCGCGGACTGCTCGGGCACGCCCGCCGTGCTCGACGACGCCGCGTCGACGCCGATCGCGACGAGCTCGCCGCCGTTCGTCGGCTCGTACCGGCCCGTCGATCCGTTCGCGAGCCTCGCCGGCGCTCCGCTGAAAGGGGAGTGGCGCCTCACGTTCCTGGATGCCACGCCCGGAAGCGGCGGAACCCTCTACTGCTGGGAGCTCGAGATCACCTACGAGCCGCCGGCGACGGATCTGACGCTGAAGGTCACGGATACCCCGGATCCGGTCAAGACGGGCAAGAAGCTGACCTACGCCGTGAAGGCGACGAACGCCGGGCCAGCGCCCGCGACCGGCGTCGTGGTCTCAGACAGGCTGCCCGCGGGAGCGACGTTCGTCCGAGCGACGTCGTCCGGCGGGGAATGCACGCAGACCGGTCGTGTCGTGCGCTGCGAGGTCGGCGATCTGGCCCCGGACGAGTCGGCCCGGATCGCGATCACGGTGAAAGCGCCGAAGAGGCCTGGTCGCCTCGTCGACGTGGCGACCGTCGACGCCGATCAAGACGATCCCAATCCCGACGACAACAGGGTCACCGCCACGACCCGCGTGCGAAAGGCGTAGACGATGGCGACGAACGGAGACTACAGAGTGCTGATTCTCACCTCGGATTCCACCACGATCTCCGAAGTGACCGAGATCGGGGAGAAGAACTTCGAACACGTCGACGTCGTGTTCTGGGAGATGGGCAACATGTCGACGAAGCCCGCGGTGCTTCGTCAGATCGATGCGATCGACTACAACCTGATCGTCTCCTACATCAACGGGATCATCCTCAAGGAGCATCACCTCGCCACTGCAGAGTACGGTGCGATCAACATTCATCCGGCTCCGCCCGAGCACGGAGGAGCGTTCGGTATCTGGTGCCAGCCGGTCATCGATCGAGGTTTCCGAACCCATCACGGCGTCGCTGTTCACGAGATCGACCTGGAGATCGATCACGGCCCCATCTACCGCGTGAGGCGCTGGGACGTGGCCGACGACGAGGCGATCCAATCCGTGGCCGAGCGCAGCTTCGGCGAGTGCCTGCAGATCTTCGACGAGGTGGCCGAGGAGCTCGGCCGAAGCCCGAACGGCACGCGGTGCTTCGATCGACTCGACGAGAGCTGGCACCCCACCAATCGCAACCACACGGTCGAGGATGTTCGACGATGGTTCGAGGCTCTCGATCCGGCACATCCTGCGCACGAGGAGCGAGTGCTGTTCAACCACCCGCGTGCCATCCTCGGGCCTCCGTACTTCGACGATCTCTAGTCGCCGTTGTCCGTGACCCCGCGGCCGTCGCACCGCCGGAGCAGGGCGGTTGGAGCCGGATCCTCGCGTACGACATCTCGAGCGGCGCGGATCCAGTCGGTCGCACGCCCCGATACGGCAGCCGGGTTGGCAGCGGCCCGCGGCGAGGGGATCTGGGAGACGAGCGGCGTCATCGACGCGAGCCGGCTGTTCGGCTGCGGCTTGTGGCTCGTCACCGTACAGGCCCACGAGCAGTACGCCCTGCAACCCGGTGCAGGCCTGGTGAACTCGGCTGCGGCGCAGGAGGACGGGCAGGTCATCAAGCTCTATATCCCGGGCACGTAGCCAGGCAAGCGCGCCCGGGTCAAGCAATAAGCCCTCTCGAGACAGAGGTCGCGTGCAGGGAGGGGGAAAGGCCCGGCGCCGCCGGGCCTTTTGTGACGCGGAGTACGCTCGAGCTAGGCGACAGCGGCGACGCCGTTTGTGTGAGCGACGGCCTTGCGCTTGTGATCTTCGGCGCGTCGCGGATCGCCGTGTTGAAGTCCTCGTCGGTGATCCACTTCGTGACGACCCTTGGTGGACTCGTCGGCCTGCTTGGGCGTCTCGAAGAGACCGAGCGAGCTGAGGACGTCGTTGCCTGCCTCGATCAGGTAATGGCCGGCGAAGCCAGGAAGCTTGCGGACTGCTCGCTCCGAGCATCCCGACCCAGCGCCTCTCCGTTAGGCGCCTCGGCTCCGCGCTGGGGCCGAGCCAGGGCACAACCGAATAGAGTTCGACACGGTGAGCCGGGAAGCCTGGTCGGCACTTGTTGCCCATGGACCAGCTCACCGCCTTCTTCCCTGACCTCCTCGTAGTTTCCTTGGTGCTACTTGGGGCGGTCGCGCTCGCACCCGTCGCGAGCCTGCTTGGCCTGCCTGGCCCGGCTGCGTTCCTTGCTGCTGGGATTGTGGTCGGACTCCTCGACATTGTTCCGACCGACGGGCTGGGCGCTGTACCGCTCGAAGAAATCGGGGCAATCGCCCTCTACGCCGTCCTGTTCCAAGGGGGCCTTTCAACCGGTTTCCGGGCCTGGCGCTCCTGCGCTCGCCCGATTCTTCTCCTTGGTCTTCCCGGTACTGCGGTGACGGCGGCCGCTATTGCGGCGTTCGCGCATCTCGCCCTCGGCCTGGGGTGGGCGCTGGCCGCGTTCGTGGGTATCGCCCTCTCTCCGACGGATCCGGCAGCGGTCTACGCCGTGCTACGGGGGGAGAGTCGCACGCGGGCGCGAACCGTCCTCGAAGGGGAATCGGGGTTCAACGACCCGGTCGGTATCTCGCTGATGGTGGTCGCCGTCCTGCTTGTCGCCGATCCGAACGCGGGGGTCGCCGACGGTGTCGCGCGCTTCGCGGAGGAGTTGTTCATCGGGCTTGCGGGAGGGATTGTCGGTGCGCTCATTCTCGGGGTGCTGCTGGCTGCCACGCCGCGGCTCGAGGAGGGCCTGCAGGCGGCCGCGGTACTCCTCGGCGTTCTCGTCATTGGTGCCGCGACAGCGACCCTGCATGGCAGCGGGTTCCTGGCCGTGTTCGTCACCGGCCTCCTGATTGCTGATCGCTGGGAAAAGCAGGACGGACGCCACCACGCGATCCCTGAGGCCGCGGCTGCTGTCGCAGAACCTGTCCTGTTCGGGCTGCTCGGCGCGTCGTTTGCCTCAGTCGTCGGGGCGACCGAGGTTTGGCAGGGAGTTGTGCTGACCCTCGTTACCGTCCTCGCGGTACGACCTATGGTTGCTGCGGCCTGCCTGATCGGAAGCCGCCTGTCTCGGGCGGAGCGCGTGCTCGTCTCCTGGGGGGGATTGAAGGGTGCGGTGCCTCTCCTTCTGGCCGCCTACCCCGCCCTCGATGGGCTCGACGAGGCAACACGAACCAAGGCCATAGTCCTCGTCGCAACAGCCGCATCGATCCTCCTGCAAGGCGCAACACTCCGACGCGTCGCAGCGGGAAGCCGATGAAGAACACTCGCGAGCCGGCAACTCGGTTGAACGGTGCGGGGCAGCGCCCTCGATGCGGGCCGGTCAGCCCCCTGACGCTCGCAGACTGCCCCGCACCGTTGAACCCCCGGCTGGGTAGTTGCAGGCCACGCGAACAGTCTCCGCTAGGGCTTGACGAGGTGGGTACCGCCCCTCGATTGGAGGGCACATGATCGGTCTCCTGTTCGAGGTCGGAGAGGATCTCTATCTTGTGGCAGATAATGACGTGAATTGGCTCTTGGGTGAGTTGTTTGCGGTGCGTGTTGGGACGAATCAGCGGGCTCACCAAGCGTTGACGCAGATCGGCGAGGCGCGACGTCGTGGGCTACCGGTGAAGCTGCGGGATTGGCAGGACGCTGATATGCATGCGCTTGCCCGCGCGCTTGACCATTGCCGCAACGCGCTGCTAACGGCGCCCGAGGAACACGAGATGCCGGTCCAGTGGCCGCTCTTTGGGTTTCGCAACGCAGTGATCGACGTTGACCCGCTCAGCCAGCCCCGCACATATCACCTGGCCGCATTGGACGGGAGGCCCAGGTTCTTCTTCAGTTTCACCGGTGACTACGGACCTGGCGACCGGCTGGTCTACACGGCCCGGGAGGCGTTTCGTGTGCTCGCGGTGGAGCCAGCATCCGGCAGCGACGGCCGCCTCATCTGCGAAGCCTGGGCGCGCAGACCAACGCACTGCTGAGCTACCGTCCCGGACACCGGTCCGTACTCCGACTCCTATGCCGGCTGGTGTGAACTCGCGCGACCTGTCCGCCGAGTATGGAAGAGCCGCAGCTGGGATGTTCGTTGGTTCCTGCGGGCTGACCCTGGCAAGGGGCCGGCTGGAACCGGGCCCGGCGGCCTTACAATCCGTCTGTGCCGAGCCTGACGGCAGTTGTCCCGGCGACGAACCAGCCGGGCACTCTCCCCTCGTGCCTGGCCGCAATCCGCGGTGCCGATGAGCCGCCGGAAGAGGTCGTCGTCGTCGACGGCCCGCGCGGCGCCGGGCCGGCGCGCGCACGCAACGACGGCGCGCGCCGAGCGGCAGGTGACGTGCTTGTCTTCGTCGACGCCGACGTGGTCGTGCACAGAGACGCGTTCCGGCGCCTGCGCGAAGCCTTCAGGCGCGACCCCGACCTCGTTGCCGTCTTCGGGTCGTACGACGACGGCCCGGCCGATGAGGGCGTCGTCTCGGCCTTCCGGAATCTCCTCCACCACTCCGTGCACCAGGAGTCTGCAGGCCTGGCGACGACGTTCTGCCCGACGTGGCCCGGTTTCCAGCCTCGTCCGAGCCACCTGAGCTCGTCCCTGAGGTCGAGCGCCTGTTCGGCCCTCGGGTGGAGCTCCGAGAGTTCCGTCCGCACCAGACGATCGAGCAAGACCGGGCCCTATTCGCGACGATGCGAAACCGGCTGCCCCGTACGGCGATCTCCTGCGGCAGCTGCTCGTCCGTGAGCCGTATGACCTGATCGTGGCGGGCTTCTACGAGGCGCACGCCGCCTCCCACCAGTTCTGGAAGTATCGCGACCGCGAGGACGCGCCACTTGGGTTGGCGAACGCGATTCGCGATACATACGAGGCGGTCGATCGCGAGCTCGGACTCCTTCTGGAGCAGCTGCCCGGCTCCAACGTCGTGGTGCTCTCGGGCATGGGGATGAAGTCGGATTACCCTGCCACCGGCCTGATCGAGGCGTTCTGCCATCGTCTGGGCTACCAGGCCGCCGTCGCGGGCGCTGGCGGAGTGGACGCTCGATCGCTCGCCCGGCGAGTGCTGCCCGAGTCCTGGCGTATTGCGATCAGCGAGCGCCTGCCGCGGGATGCACAGGAGCGCGCGCTCGGAACCAGTTTCGCAACGCGACCGACTGGTTGATGACAACAGCGTTTTCCATCCCGACGCTTTACGGGGCGTTCCTCCGGGTGAATCTCGCGGGCGTGAACCGCAGGGGATCGTGGGTCCAGCCGACTACGAGACGGTCCTCGACGCAGCTCGAGGAGGATCTCGCACAGCTCGTCGATCCGGTCACCGGCGGGCCCGCAGGTCGGCGACTGCGCGGACGGTTGACCTATATGGCGGCGGGCCCCCGGAGTCGCTCCCCGACCTGTTCGTGGAGATGGAGCCGGCGGGGCACTTCCGGCCCGAGCTCGTCCACCCTCGAGCACGGCTGACACAGCTCCCGCCCGCATACTTCAGGGACTCGCATCACTCGCCGGTCGGATGGCTCGCGGCCGCGGCCCCGTCGGTCGCCGCAGGTGGCGAGCTGCCACCGGTCGACGTGCTCGACCTGGCGCCTGCCTTCCTCGCACTGCTCGGGGAGCCGGTGCCGCCGGAGCTCCCGGGGCGCCACCGACCGGCCTGCTCGCCGGCTGATCCGGTGTCGATCGTGACCGGCGTGCCGAGCCGCAGCCGATGCTGGGGATAGGCCGACTCCGACCCCGGGGACCGCAAGACGGAGCATCCAGTATCCTCCGAGCCAGACGATGCGGCCGAGGCTGGCCGTCCACGTACCGGGCGCCGACGATGGTGCGTCGTCCTTGGCGGTTGGATACGTGAAGGATGAGTCGGATGCTTACGGCGTTTCCGCCGGGCAGGACAGATCGTCGTGACCATCGGAGAGCGATGCTTCGCGGGGCGATCGATTTCACACGCGCTCGATACGGCCGAATGCCGGCGCGTTGAGATCTCGGCGAAAAAAAAAAAAAAAAAAAAAAAATCGGCGTTCGGGCAGAATCTTGCCAATCGGCGCCGTTGGCCTGAGGCGCGTACGATCAGGGCCGTGATGTCGGCAGAGTCGACAGCCGATCGTTCGTCGACTGACACCCCATATGCCTGCGACGCCAGGGAGGTCGTGGCCGGGCTGGAGTCGGATGCGGACTCCGGCCTGACCGACGCGGAGGCGGCGGCGCGGTTCGTCGCGGTACGGGCCGAACGAGATCCGCGAGGAGAAGCCGCCGTCGATGTGGGCGGTGGCGGCGCAGCAGCTGCGCGATCCGATGAACATCATGCTGATCGCGGTTGTCGCGGTGAGCTTCGTGATCGGCGAGGTCTCCACCGGCGTGATCGTCGCGCTGCTCATCCTGCTCAACATCGTCCTCGGCACGGGCCAGGAGCTGAAGGCGCGCGCGAGCATCGACGCCCTCGCGAACCTCCAGGTGCCCCAGGCGAAGGTCGTGCGCGACGGCTCGGTCGCGCTCGTCCCAGCGGTCGACCTCGTTCCCGGCGACGTCGTCCAGCTGGAGGCGGGCGACATCGTCCCCGCCGACGGCCGCATCGTCAGGTCGGCGACGCTGGAGACGCAGGAGGCGGCTCTCACCGGCGAGAGCGCCCCGGTCGCGAAGGACGCGGGCGTGCTCGCCGGGTCGGAGGTGGGCCTCGGCGACCGCACGAACATGCTCTTCCAGAACACCGCGGTGACGAGGGGGACGGCCGCGATGGTCGTGACCGCGACGGGCATGGAGACCGAGATGGGGAAGATCGCGACGATGCTGACCGCCGTCACCCGCACGCGGTCGCCGCTCCAGAAGGAGCTCGGCTCGCTGACCTACGTGCTCGGGATCATCGCGTGGGGCGCGGTCGCGATCATCGTCATCGTCGGCGTCCTCCGCGGCGAGAAGTTCAGCGACGTGCTGCTGCTGGGGACGGCGATGGCGATCTCGGCGATCCCGACGGGCATGCCGGCGTTCGTCTCCGGCCTGCTGTCGATGGGCGCGAAGCAGCTCGCCGCCGCGAAGGCCGTCGTCAAGAACCTCACCGACGTCGAGACGCTGGGCGCGACGAGCGCGATCAACACCGACAAGACCGGCACCCTGACGCTGAACCAGATGATGGTCTCGACCATGTACACGGGCGACGCGTGGTTCACGGTCGAGGGGGAGGGTTACCGGAAGACGGGAGCCCTCACGTCGGTCGTCGGGGCCCCAGTGCCGGACTTCACGCGGATCGCGCTCGGGCTCGTTCTCGACAGCGACGCGACCGTCGGCGACGACGGAAGCGTGGTCGGCGACCCGACGGAGGCTGCGCTCGTCGTGCTCGCGGCCAAGCTCGGCGTCGATGCGGAGGAGACCCGCCGGGCCTATCCGCGCATCGCCGAGGTGCCGTTCGACTCCGACTACAAGTTCATGGCCACCTTCCACCGCTACCCGGTGGACGGAGACGCGCGCGTGATCCAGCTCGTCAAGGGCGGCCCCGACGTCGTGCTCGCGCGCTGCACCCTCTCCGGCGGACCGATGACCGGCTCGCAGGTGCCGATCGAGGAGGCTCGCTCCGGCATCGACGCCGCGAACGAGCGCATGGGCGAGAAGGGTCTGCGCGTGCTCGCCTTCGCCGCGCGCTTCGTCGACGACGGGGAGCTCGAGGCGATGAACGCCGACCCGATGTCGCTGACCCAGGACCTCGCGTTCGTCGGCATGGTCGGGATCATCGACCCGCTGCGGCCGTCGTCGAAGGTCGCCGTCCAGACCGCGCTCGGCGCCGGCATCGACGTGCGCATGATCACGGGCGACCACGCCGTCACCGCGCAGGCGATCGGCGAGACGCTCGGGCTCGGGCCGGGGGCGATCAGCGGTAGCGAGCTGCAGGCGTTGTCGGACGAGGAGTTGGCCCGCCGGCTCCCGAAGCTGCACGTCTTCGGCCGCGTCTCGCCGCAGGACAAGCTTCGCCTCGCCCGGCTGATGCAGGAGCAGGGGCTGATCGTGGCGATGACCGGCGACGCGGTCAACGACGCGGCCGCCCTCAAGCAGGCTGACATCGGCGTGGCGATGGGCAGCGGCAGCGAGGTGACCAAGCAGGCCGGCCGGATGATCCTCACCGACGACAACTTCGGCACGCTCGTCAATGCCGTCGAGATCGGCCGCCGGGTCTACGAGAAGGTCGTCTCCTACGTCCGCTACCAGATGACGCAGCTGCTGTCGCTCGTATTCCTGTTCCTCGCCGCGACCGCGTTCGACATCAACCAGGGCGTGGCCCTCACCCCGCTGATGGTGCTGTACCTGCTCGTGTTCATGACCGCCTCCGGCGTCGTCGTGATCGCGGTCGACCCCGGGGCGCCCGACGTCATGCACCGGCCGCCGCGCGACCCGAAGGTGCCGATCACCAACCGGGCCGCGGTCACGCTCTGGGTCGTCTACGCCGCCACGCTCTTCGTCGCCGCCCTGATCCCGCTCGTCGCGGGACCGGACGACCCGAGCACCGACGTGCCGACCGCTTCGCTGACGATGACCTTCGTCGTCATGGGACTCGGCACCGTCTTCAACGCGCTCACCAACCGGCGCGACCCCGCCAGCGGGCTCTCGTCCCCGCTGCTAAAGGCACTCGGCATCTCGCTTTTCCCCCTCACCATGATCGTCCTCGCGACGGAGCTGCCGGGTCTCCAGAAGGGCCTGCTCACCACCTCGCTTACCGGCAACCAGTGGCTCGCCTGCTTCGGACTGGCCGCCCTTCTGCCGCTGGTGGTCGAGTCGGGCAAGTGGATCCGCCGCAGACGCGTTCCGGCGCCGGCCGCGATCGACGCGCAGCGCGCGCTCACCCCTGATCGAGCAACCATGGAGGGCACATCGTGAGCAGGAAGACGAAGGAGCACGAGGACGAAAAGAGCCCGGCGGCCCCCGCCGCCAGGATGCGTCGCAAGGAGTACGAGCGGGAGATGCGGAAACTGCACGGCGAGCTGGTGGCCATGCAGGAGTGGGTCAAGGCGACGGGCGCGAAGATCTGCATCGTCTTCGAGGGGCGCGACACCGCCGGCAAGGGCGGCACGATCAAGCGGATCACCGAGCGCGTCAGCCCCCGCGTGTTCCGAGTCGTCGCCCTGCCTGCGCCTACCGACCGCGAGAAGTCGCAGATGTACGCGCAGCGCTACATCCAGCACTTCCCCGCCGCGGGCGAAGTCGTGATCTTCGACCGCAGCTGGTACAACCGCGCGGGCGTCGAGCGGGTCATGGGCTTCTGCACCAAGGAGCAGACGAAGGGGTTCCTGGAGCAGGTCCCGCAGGTCGAGCGGACGATGGTCGACTCCGGGATCATCCTCATCAAGTACTGGCTGGAGGTCAGTCCCGAGGAGCAAACCCGCCGACTCGAGAGCCGGATCGACGATCCGCGGAAGATCTGGAAGCTCTCGGACTTGGACCTGAAGTCGTACGGCCGGTGGTTCGATTACTCGCGCGCCCGCGACGCGATGTTCGCCGCCACGGACACCGCGTGGGCGCCCTGGTTCGTCGCCGACACGAACGACAAGAAACGCGGCCGCCTCAACATCATCAGCCATTTGCTGAGCCAGATCCCGTACAAGCCGCTCGCGCCGGCGGACGTCAAGCTGCCGAAACGCCAGGGTGCCCAGGGCTACAGCGAGCCCGACCTGCCGCTGCGCCACATCCCGACCCCGTTCTAATTCCAACGCCGCGGAGGGCCTCGTGCTCGTCAGTCGTGACGCTGACGGGAAGATCAAGGTGACGACAACGCCGACGATGTGGTGCAAGGGCGCGGCGCTCGAACGTGTAGCCGCCGACCCACAGCATGTTGAACCACGCCGATCCGTCGTAGTACGCTCCGCAGGCTCGGGGAAGTGGCGAGGCCGCGCAAAACGTGGCCGCGACCTGAGACGAAGCTGCGCGTTTCCATTGGATGAGGTTTCCTCGCCCCAGGGGTATCAGCATTCTCAAGGCGCAAGCACACGGACCACGGAGGAGTCGTCCAAGGATCACCCCAACCGGCGGGAGAATGTGAGCGCTCGGCCGCACCCGCTCGTCGTCCTGATCATGGTCGAGGTCGGGACGGTCTCCAGCCCGCGAGGGCTCTGAATGCAGTGGTCCCTCGCCATCGTGTTGCTCGCGCTGCTCGGCGTGGCGGCGATTTCGCAGCGGTTGTCCGGGACGCCGATTACACCGGCGATGGTGTTCGTCGCATTCGGGTTGCTGGTTGGACCCGAAGTGCTCGGCGGGATCGACGTCGAGAGTTCGAGCGAGACCGTGCGAACACTGGCGGAGGCAACGCTGGCGATGGTGCTGTTCTGCGACGCCGCGCGCATCGATCTCCGGCAGCTTCGCCCCGATGTCGGAGTGCCGGTGCGCCTCCTCGGGATCGGACTGCCGCTGACAATCGCGCTCGGCGCCGTTGTCGGAGCCGTCATCTTCGACCGGCTGACGATCGCAGAGGCTGTCATTCTGGCGGTGGTCCTGGCGCCGACCGACGCTGCTCTGGGACAGGCGGTTGTGACCGAGCCGCGCATCCCACGGAGGATCCGCCAGGGGCTCAACGTCGAGAGCGGACTCAACGACGGGATCTGCGTCCCACTGCTGTTCGCGGCCGTGGCGGTGGCCGACGTGGGATCGGAGATCTCGGAGGGCCGCAGCGCGGGAACGCTCCTACTCGAGGAGATCGGCTACGGGGTCGTCGGCGGCGTCGCAGGTGGACTCTTGGTCGCGGCGATCGTCAAATACGCGGGCCGCCGAGAGTTGATCGCGGATCCGTGGCTGCAGGTGATCCCGGCCGCGGGCGCCTTGCTTGCCTATGGAACAGCAAGTGGGCTCGGCGGATCGGGCTTCATCGCAGCGTTCGTCGCGGGCATCATCTTTCGGCTGGCGCTCGGGCGCGACCCCGGACACATCAACGACTTCAGTGAGAAGGTGGGGAACGTGCTCAACGGCGCGACCTTCGTGCTCTTCGGGGCCATTCTGCTCGGACCCGCCCTCACTGAACTGAGCTGGAAGCTTGCTCTGTACGCGGTTCTGAGCCTGACGCTGGTGAGGATGCTCCCGGTCGCGATCGCGATGTTGGGGACGCGGGCAAAGCTGCCGACGCTCGGCTTCCTCGGCTGGTTCGGTCCCCGCGGTCTGGCGTCGATCGTGTTCGCGGTAATCGTGGTCGAGGAGTCGAACCTGCCCCACGAGAACCTGATCGTGCTCGCGATCTACCTGACCGTGGGGCTCTCGGTCTTCGCCCACGGCCTCAGCGCTGCCCCCCTCGCCGATCGATACGCCCGCTGGTACGAGCGGCACCCACGTGACAAGGCCCCGACGATGGAGAGCGTCCCAACCGAAGTGACACGAGCCCGCGGGCCAGGAGCGTAGCCGCTCGCCGTTGTTCGTTTTGCAGCTGATTTGCAGCGGAATCGGGACAACTACTGCGTCGCGAGGGTGAGCATGCTGGCGAGCATGCGTCCGCTGGCTGGCCGGACCATGCCGGCACCCTGGTGATGATGGCGTGCTTTGGCCGGCGCCGACTTCCGTGCGTCGGGCCCGCTTGCTTGCTGCCGATGGCTCAGGCTGGAGTGGGCTCGAACCGTGAGGCCATCCGCGCCAGAGTAGAAAGCAGGGCTGCAGCGGTCTCTGCCCGCGTCTTCCAGAATCCGGCCGTGCGGAGCGAACTAGCCTGGGCGTAAGCGGCGAGCCAGTCAAGTACGGCGGCGGGATCCTGTTCGAGCAGCACCCTGAGCATCTGGCGGCGCTCTCCTGCACGAAGGCCGAGGCCCAGATCCCGCGCAGCGTGACGGAGGTCGAGGCGCGTAACGATCATCCCGCTGCGGACCGGCGTGAGCAGCTGATCGACGAAGGCATCGACACCCACCTCGTCGGGGTGCTCGAGGGGCGGCGCCTCACGCAGGTGGAGAGCAAGGCGGTCGTGCGGGCCGAGTTGATCCACCTCCGCGGCCAGCGCCTCGGCGAGGAGTCGGCCCCATGCGCGGTAGACGGTGGGTGCGATCGCCTCGACCTTGGCGAGATAGAGCGGGAGCCACGAGTTCAGGTGCTCGTGGAAGAGGGCCCGCCGTGCCGTTTCGCTCCTTCTGTCCTCGATCTCGCTGAGCAAGGCGTAGAAGGCGAGGAGTGCGCTCAGATGATCCGGCTCGGTCGGTGGCACGAGGCCGAGGGCCCGCCAGAACCCTGCAACGTGGTCGCGGGCGTCACCGCCGATCATCCCTTCCGCCCCGACGTAGATCGAGGCGTACGGGGCGAGCTCGAAGACGAACAGCTCGGTCCAGTCCGCCGCGGCGGGGCGGCGGGCAGCCCGAGCAGCTCGGAGAGCCGGTCCGTCTGCGGACAGGGCGGCTCGGCAAGCGCCCCGAGGGCACGCAGCAGTTCGCTCATCAGGAGCCCGGTAGCTGTTCTGCGGGGAGCCGGTAGGCGTCCCGCGCAGGCTTCAACGGCCGCAGCAGCCAGTAGGGTCGGCGAGTCCCGTCGGGGGAATGCGTCTGTGCCGGGCGGGCTTGCGCGAGCCATTCGCGGTAGACGGCAAAGCCACGCTCGGTGTCGGCGGCGATATCGCCGTCGGCGTCGTCCGGTCCGGCCCTGCTCACCCGGACCGCCTGGTGCCAGCAGTGCATCCCGGAAACGGGGTCGGGGTGTACGGGGAACGTGAGGTTCTGGTGCACGCCGACGTCGGTCCACCAGATGCGCTCGGTGTCGGGGTCGGACGAGGAAAACGGCGCGACGCCCTCGCGTCGGGTGAGTGACCAGCGCGAGCCGTCGCGGTCGAGAGCGACGGTCGCCATCGACTGGCGCTGCCCGGTCTCGCCGGCAGGCTTCCAGCGGCCCATGTGATGGCTGCAGGCGACGACGCCGGGGCGGATCCCCTCGGTGACCCACGCCTTGACGACGAAGTGGCCGATCTCGGTCTCGACCCGGACGAGCTCGCCGGTATGCACGCCCAGGCGCACGGCATCGGACGGGTGAAGCCAGAGTGGGTTCGTGTGCGCGATCTCCTCGAGCCACTTCGCGTTCGCCGAACGGGTATGGATCTGGACAGGGACCCGGAAGGTGGAGATCAGGACCATCTGATCGGGCGACGAGCTGCTCAGGGTGCACGTGGCTGGCCATGTACGTCGGGATCGCGGCCTCCTCCCATCCCCACTCGGCTAGCGTGCGCGAGTAGAACTCGAGCCGGCCCGAAGGGGTCGGGAAGCCGCGCACGATCTTGCCGTCGACCTCGATCCCCACGAGCCGACGGCCCTCGTCGTCGGGGTCGAGCGTCGGCAGCGGCACGATGTTCGGCCCGGCCGGTTTCTGCGCCCGCGTGTAGACGCGGCCGAGATCGTCGACGCGCACGTCGTCGAGTTCGTCCTCGGGCACCGGCTCCGCGTGAAGCGCTCCGACCTTCTTTCGCACCTCGAAGGCGCCGTAGCGGCGCATGTACTCGAGGGGTGTCAGCTCCTCGGCTGCGGCCCGCTCGGGCAGGCCGGGCACCGAGTGCTCGAAGATGTACCCGTAGTACTCGTCGACGGTCAGCTTCTCGCCTGGGCGAAGCTGCGACTCGAAATACCGGCGGATCCCGAGGCTGCCGTCGGGGTCGATGCGCCAGGAGAGCTCGAGCCAGAGCTCGTTCTCCTCCCACACCTCGCCGGGGTTGACCTCCCTCGTATCGGTAATCGTCTCGCCGAGCCGCTCACGTGCTGCTCGGAGCACGGGCTGTCGGAACCCGACCCACTGTCCGTCGTACTGCTCGTAGGAGTGGATGTCGTGCCGCTCGGACGAGTGGCCGGTCGGGAGGACGTAGTCGGCGAAGAACGCCGTCTCACTCCAGGTAGGGGTCAGCGCAACGTGGAGCCCGATGCTTTGCTCGTTCGTGAGCGCCTCGATCCAGGCGAAGCCGTCGGGGTTCGTCCACACCGGGTTGTAGACGCGGGTGAAGTAGACGTCGATCGTTCCCCGCCCTTCCTTCAGAAAGTGCGGCAGGAGAAACGAGAGCTCGTTCATCGCGAGCGGGTACTCGGCCGGCCAGGTCAGGTCATTCCATTCGGGCGGATGCGGCGGCGTGTAGATCGGGCGCGGCACGAACTTGTTCCACGCATTCGGGTACGTGCCGCCCTCTGTGGCGACCGCCCCGAGCAGAGCGTTGAGCAGGAACAGGCAGCGAGAGACTTGCCAGCCGCCGAGGTTGCCGGCCGTCGCGGAGCGCCAGGTGTGGCTCGAGAGCCGCGTGCCGGCCGTCGCGACGACGTCGGCGACCTCACGCAGCGTCTCTGCGCCGACGCCCGACTCGCGCTCGGCCAGCTCGAACGTGTAGGTCGCGTACAGGCCGTCGAGGACGAGCTCGAACTGCTCGAACGTCTGCGGGTCGTGCGGATGCTCGCAGGCGAGGTACTCCTGCCAGTTCCAGTACTGGCGCACGAACTCGCGGTCGTAGACGCGGCCCCTGATCAGGTGGCTCGCGATCGCGAGCATGATCGCGGCCTCTGATCCCGGCATCGGAGAGAGCCAGTAGTCCGCGTGGGTCGCGGTGTTCGAGAGCCGGGTGTCGAGCACGATCAGCTTCGCCCCGGCCGCCTTCCCCTCGAGCACGCGCTGCGCGTGCGGGTTGAAGTAGTGCCCCGACTCGAGGTGCGAGCTGATGAGCAGGATGACCTTCGCGTTCGCATGGTCGGGGCTGGGGCGGTCGAGCCCCATCCAGTAGTGGTAGCCCGCCCGTCCGGAGCTCGAGCAGATGTTCGTGTGCGAGTTGTGGCCGTCCACGCCCCACGACGCGAGCACGCGCTCTGCGAAGCCGTCCTCGCCGGGGCGGCCGACGTGGTACATGACCGCGTTTGGGCGGCCCTCGACGATCGCGGCGCGGATACGGGCGGCGATGTCGTCGAGCGCCTCGTCCCAGCTCACCCGTTCCCAGCGGCCCTCGCCTCGGGCGCCTGCTCGTCGTAGCGGGTAGAGGATCCGGTCGGGATCGGTGATCTGGTTCAGGGTCGCCGGACCCTTCGCGCAGTTGCGTCCGCGCGAGCCCGGATGCTCCGGGTTCCCCTCGAACTTGCGCACCTGTCGCGTCTCGCGGTCGACGTAGGCGAGCAGGCCGCAGGCCGACTCGCAGTTGAAGCAGGTGGTCGGCACCAGCATGTAGCGCCGCTCCTCCCGGCGCGGCCACGCCTTCGAGTCGAGCTCGACCCAGTCGTCCCAACGCTCCTTCGGCGGGAAGGCAGCGAGGTCTATCCGGCTCGGGCCCGGATAGAACGTCTCGCCGCGGGCGAGGGTCTCACGCTTGGCCGCCGAAACTCGCTCGTTCAGCTCCGAAAGATCGACGCGGCCCTTCATGCGAGCGGTACCGACTGACCGGCCTGGACATAGGCGTGTTCGTAGGCGAGAACGCCGACCAGCGCGAACGGGGTCGCGACGAGCCCGATCAGCGGAGCGAAGAGGGAGACGGCGACGAGCGCCGCGCCCGCCCAGAAGAAGGTGGCGTAGCGGCCACGAGTCAGCTCTCGTACCGCGAGGTGGGCATGGGCAGTCGGGTGGGTGAGGGTGATCTCACCGGCCACCATGATGAGATGCCCGAGGGCGGCTCCCGCGAGCAGCCACTCGAGCGACACGATGGCTCCCTCGGCGAGCCAATGCGCAAAGGGAAGCATGACCGCCGAGCCCAGGAGCAGCGCCTGAACGAGGAGGTGCGGCGGCAGGAGCGGGCTCTGCCAGAGATCGCGCGCCTTCGCCTGGGCGAACAGGTACGCGGTGTAGACGCCCGCAAGGGCTGCGAGCGGAATGCCGCCGATCGCAAGCCACTTCTGTGGCTCGACCAGACCGCATGCCGAGAAGAGCAGCTGTAGCACGAGCACCGCACCGTAGAGACTGATCACGACCGCGCCGCGGACGAGCCAGCTTCGCCATTGAGGCCGCAGGAAGAGGAGCAGAAACCGGCGCGGGTGCTCGAGGTCCCAGATCAGAATTCCTCCGGTCACCCCCAAAAAGCCGAGGGCGACGGCCGGAGCCGCCCACAGCCAGAGCGAGCTTGCCCAGCCGAGCAAGCCGGCCAGGAGAAGCGGAAGCAGCGCCAGGTAGGCGCCCGCCGCGATCCCTTTCGTCCATGTGTAGAGGCTCACGCGCCAGTCCCACGGCGCGCGGTGCGGAACGTCGTAGGCGAGAAGCGCGGCTGCCGAGGAGTTCGAGTGCCCAGGGTGGCCGGAAACCACCCCCGGCGACTGCTCGCTCCACATGAACAGGCCGCCGTCCGGCCGGCGGGCGGCGAGCGGGTCGAGCGTTGCCTGATGCGCGCCCCGATAGAAGAGCTTCGGCCGGGTCTCCTTCTCCGGGCGACGAACAGTCACGGACTCGCCCTGCACCAACCGCGCGGCCTTCGAACCCGGATCGTTCAGGTCACCGACGAGGATCGCCTCGACCGGGCAGACGACCACGCACGCGGGCTCCAGCCCGACGTCGATCCGGTGAGCGCAGAAGTTGCATTTCTCCGCCGAGTGATCCTCGGGGTTGATGAAGATCGCGTCGTATGGACACGCGGCCACGCACGCCTTGCACCCGATGCAGACGCGCTTATCGAAGTCGACGATCCCGTCCGCGCGGCGGAACATCGCCGCCGTCGGGCACGCGGTCACGCACGGCGCGTCATCGCACTGGTTGCAGCGCGTCACCTGGAAGGACCGCCGTACCTGAGGGAACGTCCCGACCTCGACGGCCTTGACGTACGTTCGAGTTACCCCCAACGGCACCTCGTTCTCCGACTTGCACGCCGTCGTGCATGCGTGGCAGCCGATGCACCGCGTCTGGTCGATCACCTTCACCCACGAGGGACCACCGTCCCCAGCAGCCAGCGTCCGTAGATCCACTCCCTCCTCGAGGATCACGAGTGGGAGCGTAACGGATGGCATGGCCGAGAAGATCGCTGCGAGCAGCCACGATCCGCGCGCCGCCCAGCGCACTTCCACTCCGTGTTCTCAGCCCACTCCAGGCGCGCTTGGAGCCGTCCTGCGCCCACTCCTTGAAGTAGCCGGGATCGACACGCCCGCCCAATCTCGCTTAGCCTGGTGCTCAGCCAACGACGCTCCTGTTGCGTCATCACTCCTCCATGGTCGGACGGTCACCGCCGATTCTGACGCACGCGCCCTGATCAAGCCGCCCGCGATCGGGCAGGCCCGGACGACCAGCGTGCCCAGAATCACAGCTACCCTCACCTCGCCCCCCGGACGCACTCATGGTGCAGGAGGGCCTGGCGTGCCCACCCTCGAGCTGCAATCGCCGACGCGTCAAAGACCCGGAGCTGATCAGCGGCAGTTGGGATCGACCCGCCTAGCGCCAACGATCGGCGCGGCATACGCTCCCGGTTCCAGCCCTACGCTCACGAAGGGCGATAGCCGCGGCTCGGGTCTCGATATTCGCGTTGGGTCGGCGTGAGACCGGTCATGGGTTCGTTCCGGTTCGGAGGTGATGGCAGTGAGGAGCTTTGCATCGCACCCAGGCGGCCGGCGGGCGAAGCCACTCCTCGGGGTTCGTCGGCAACCAGGTCGTCTCGCTCTCGCAGTCTTCCGACTGCCGCTGCCGCTGTATCGGCGGGGATGGGGCTGGCTCCTGGGCCACACGTTTCTGCTACTCGTCCACGCCGGACGGAAGACCGGCAAGCTCCACTTCACCGTGGCGATGGCCTTGAAGTACGACCCGGAGACCCGCGAGGCAGTCATCTGCTCGGTTTGGGGTCAGAACACCGACTGGGTTCGGAACATTCGAGTCCGTCCGGCACTGCAAGTCCAGATCGGGCGGGAGTCGTTCACACCGGAGCAGCGCTTCCTCTCGGAGGATGAGAGCTTCGCAGTGGCGGTCGAGTTCCGACGCCAGCATCCCTGGAGGTTGCGCCTTCTCACGTGGATCCTGGGCTGGGACGATCTCCGCTCCGATGCGGCCGTGAGAGACTTCGTCCGCAGTCGGCCGTTCGTGTCATTCCGTCCGGCGGACCCCTCCCCGCTCTGAGATCGTTTGTTCTGCAACCGGTACACGCGAGGGCTTGGGCCTTTCGGACACCCGAAGGGACGCCCTCAGCCGAGGGCGGCTGCCACTGGCTGTCAAAGGCAACATGAGGCCACTGCGCACGAGAGCGTCTTCGGGTCGTTGCAACGGTTGACCCCGCTGATCGAGGTTCCCGTGCTCGTCGCGCTCGTGTACGTATCGCTTTGGGCCGGTCGGCGCTTCGATGGCTGGCCCGAAGCGCGGGGCGAATGACCGGCCCCCGTTTGTCGGTCCGGCCGCTATGAGAGTCGGGCCGTCACGCGGGCTGTATCGATCCTTGTGATCGGGGACAGCTCGTTGGGCCTCCCGGGTGGCATGTAACGAGGAGTCTTGTCGAAGAAGACGAGAATGATGGGCACATGACACTCGGGACGACTCAGAGAGCGCCGGCGTGATGCCTTAGACGGTGCGGGGTCGCCACGGCTCGTGCTCGTGCGCGAGCCAGACCAGCTCGGGGTCGAGCGCGCGCACCCGCAGCTGGCCTTCGGTGTGCGGCTCGTCGAGCTCGCCGAACCAAACCGCCACGTCGCCGCCGACGACGACCGGACGCCCGCCAGTCTCGACGACGACCACCTGCATGCCGCGTGTGTGGCCCGGCGCCGGGACGAGCCGGAGCCCGGGAAGCAGCTCGAGCTCGCCGTCGACCGGCACGTACCGCACGCCGGGCGCCTCGACCCACTCGCGAATGGTGTAGTCGTCCTCGCTGCGCGCGTCGTCGAGCTCCCGACGCTGGACGTAGATCGGCCTGCCGGCGAAGAGGTGGTTGCCGCCGCAGTGGTCGAAGTGCAGGTGTGTGTTGACGACGATGTCGATGCCGGCGAGGTCGAAGTCCTGCTTGCTCAGTGGACGGAGGCGGGGATCGAGGTCGGCCACCGCCGGGTGCAGCTCCGTCATGCCGGTGTCGACCAGCACGCGCGCATCGGGATGGTCGATGACGTGCACGTAGACCGGCATCCGCTCGCCCTCGGCGAGCAGGTCGGCAACGCGGACTGGCGTGATGGTGATCGAGGCGGGGGCGTTCATTGTGTACCGACCGCCGCGGTGGTGGTTGATATGTGAGTCATGATGACCTCCTTTACCGGTTACTGGCTGACGCGCGGCCGGCCGCACTGCCTCGCGCGCTGGCTGAGCAGCTCCTTCAGTCGTTGGCTGGTAGAGCAGTGAGCCGGGTGACGGGCCTCCGTTAGTCGGTCCGGCCGCCGCTATGAGAGTTGGGGTCGGTTGTGCTGGGCTCCTTCGGTCACGGTAGCGGCGAAGGGCGGCGGGAGCTCTCCAGCCGAGACTGCTGTGTGGCCGCCGGTGGTTGTAGATGGTTCTCCAGTCAGCGATGACCGTTTGCGCCTCGAGCATGGAGTCGAATGCCTCGACCGAGAGCATCTCGTCGCGGACGCGGGAGCCGAACGACTCCACGAACGGGTTCTGCCACGGGGAGCCCGGCTCGATGAAGCTGCGCTCGGCCCCGCTGAAGCGGCACCAGTCGCGCAGGGCGTTGGCGGTCATCTCGGGGCCTGGTGGCGCTGGGTGGAGCGGTGCTGCCCCGTGATCTGGCACGCCCGCCGCTCCACAGACCGAACCGCTCGACGATCATGCGAACGGCATCGCGTCTGCGCGACGGGCTCAGAAGTTTCCCTTCGCGATCTCCTTCAGCGCCTGATTCTCGAGCAGCTGATCGGCGACGATCCGCTTCAACCTCGCGTTCTCGCGCTCGAGCTCCTTCAGCCGCTTCGCGTCGTCGGCCTTCAGGCCGCCGTACTGCGCCCGCCAGCGCTGCAGCATCTGCTCCGACACCTCCAACTGCTTCGCGACCACCGGCGACCTCCTGCCCCTCCCCGAGGAGACGGTCGGCCTCACGCAACTTCCTGATGATCTGCTCCGGCGAATGCCGCCGGCGTCTCGACGATCCCATCGCTCCGATTGTCCTCCTTGCCCACGCATGGGCGGTAAGACTCTCGAAGCGACCGGACCGACCTCACCGGGTCACGCCACGAACCGCTACGCAGCCGACGATCTGACAGAACCTGTCCGTGGCCGGGGTGCGAGTGCGCGCGTTCGCTGTGTGGGCGTGGAACGCTCGATACGCACACCAACGCGGTTACAGCGGTTCATGCGTGCCGCCCTGCACTGATCTGACTAGTGCGAGCTTCACGTTCTTCACGGCGGATACGGATCCTGCACTTGGTGCCCTCAGCAGCCGGTCCATAGCGGCCGTGCTGCGTTCAACGTAAGTCTCTTTCGATTGGTGCCACCGTTTCAACGCTGAGGTTGAGGTGAACGGGGATGCGTACGGCGGCGGAGACAAGACAGCCTTGCTCGGCGCGTTTGGCTGCCTTGTGGAGGTCGCCTTCACGGCCGGGGTCGGTGTCAGCGCTGACTTGTAGCCGGACGGCCTTGAAGCCGAACGGCTCCTTGCCCTCGCGGCCGACGGCGCCTTCGGCGCTGATCGCGAGCGCGTGGAGCGGGATCTCGCTGCGGTCGGCGATCGCGATGAGCGTGACGGCGTAGCACGAGGCGATGGCCGCGACGAGGAAGTCCTCGGGACTCCAGAGGTCGGGGAAGTCGCCGTTGAACTCGGGAGGCGTCGCGATCTCGACCGGCGGCTTGCCGGGCACGGTCGCAAGGACGTGCCTGCCGCCCGGCCAGGCGATCTCGACGGGGAAGCGGTAGTCGCTCATGCCGTGCTCGCTGCCCGCTGGATGCGCTCTTCCTTCGCGTTCTCGATGGGCTTCATCGTGTCAGCACTCCTTCCGTTGGTTCTGCTATTTTACCACTGTAAAGTTGTGTAGTAGATGAGGAGTGAAACATGGAACTGCCCCATCCACTTCCAGATCCGCTCGTCGACCTGATTGCGCGCCGCTTCCGTGCCATGGGCGAGCCCATGAGGATCCGCCTCCTCGACCGCTTGCGCGAAGGCGAGGCAACGGTCGCCGAGCTGACCGAAGCGCTCGACGCTTCCCAGCAGAACGTCTCGAAGCACCTCGCGGTGCTCGCCGACACCGGCATCGTCGGACGCCGCAAGGACGGCACCCGGGTCTACTACAGGATCACCGACGAGAGCGTCCTTGCGATCTGCGAGGAGGTCTGCGGCAGCGTGCAGCGCCAGCTCGCCGAACTCCATGGCATCCTCGCAGGAGCGGGAAGATGACCTGGAAGTCCTGGCCACTCGAGCGCGTCCTGTTCGCGCTCGCCGGCACCGTAGCGCTCGCGAGTGTCGCCCTTGGCGTGGCGGTGGGCCCGTGGTTCCGCGGCGCGTGCAGCCGATGACGGTCTCTACTGCTCCGGCTGCCGCGCAGCCGCCGGAAGTCGTCCACGCGGTCGCGAACGTCGGCCCGCTCGGCAGGCTCGGCCGCTGGACGGCGACGCACCGCCGCACAGTCGTGATCTCCTGGCTCGTCATCGTGATCGGCCTCGGAGTCTTCGCGCCGCGTGTGGAAAAGGCCCTGTCGGGTGCGGGCTGGGAGGCGTCCGGCTCGGAGTCCGTCGTCGCACGGGACCTTGTTCAGGAGAACTTCGGCGGGCAGTCGAGCAATGGCCTGCTGGTCGTCGTCCACTCACCGACACGGACCGTCGGAAGCCAGGCGTTCGCCGCTGCAGTAGCACGATCCACCGCGATCCTCCGCTCCGACTCGCGCGTCGCCTCGATCGTGCCGCCGACCCGGGGTCTCTCGATTTCCCGAGATGGACACACCGCGATCGTCCGGGCAGGCGCCGCGGCCGACCCGACCGAGATGGTGCAGGTCGCCGATGCCCTCAAGGACAAACTCGCCGCCGCAGGCGGCAACGGCGTGGGCGTGTACCTGACCGGCGCCTCTGCGATGTGGTCGGACTTCAACACCGCGAACCGCAACGCGATGATGAAGTCCGAGCTCTACTCCTGGCCGATCACGCTCGCAATTCTCGTGATCGCGTTCGGGGCTCTCGTCGCCGCTGGTCTGCCGCTGATGCTCACGATCGTCGGCCTCGTCGCGGCCGCGGGCTCCCTCTACATCGCCTCCCGGATCGGTGAGGTGTCGATCTGGGCGATGAACTTCGCGCTCATGTTCGCGCTCGCACTCGGGATCGACTATGCGCTCTTCATCGTCAACCGCTTCCGCGGCGCCCTCTTCGGGTCGAAACTCGACCCGGTCGACGCGGTCACCGTCACGATGGACACCGCCGGCAAGGCCGTCCTCTTCTCGGGCGCGACCGTGCTCGTCTCCCTCTCCGCGGTGATGCTCGTGCCGAGCCCTGCGTTCCGCTCGATGGCGCTCGGCATCATGCTCGCCGTCGTCTTCATCCTCGCCGCCGCGCTCACCCTGCTGCCCGCGACGCTCGCCAAGCTGGGGCCGAAGGTCGACAAGGGCTCGCTTCGCTGGGTGCACTCCGGCGAGCACCGCTCACCCGCCTTCGCCCGCTGGGCCGAGCGGATCTGGCGCCATCCGATCCTCTTTGGGACAGGGGCGCTCGCAATCCTCCTCGTCCTCGCGCTGCCGATCTTCGGGCTGAAGACCGGCATGCCCTCGATCAAGGTCGTCCCGAAGACGGATTCGTCCCGGCAGGGCTACGCAGTCGTCCAACAGGCCTTTGGGCCCGGCGCCCCCGGCCAGCTCCAGATCGTCGGCCCGCAAAGCGGAGCTGCGGCGGCCTCGGCCGTGCTCGCCAAAGACCCGGGCATCGCCCGCGTCTTTGAGGCCCGGACGGCCCCGGCCGGAGCGCTCGCGCTGATCGAGGCCGTCCCCCAGCAGGACCCGTCCGACAAGGCGGTCGGCAGCACGATCGACCGACTCCGCACAACTCTTCCCGGCGGGATGCTCGTCGGTGGCGCAGCCGCCGAGAACCACGATCTCGAACGGGCCCTCTCCGCCAAGACCCCGCTCGTGATCGGCGTCGTCCTCGGCCTCGGCTTCCTCCTGCTCCTCATCGCACTGCAGGCCCCCGTGATCGCCGCCCTCGGCGTGCTCACGAACCTGCTCGCGGTCGGGGCCGCCTTCGGCGCCGCCCGCCTCATCTTCCAGGACGGCCACGGCGCCGGCCTGCTCGGCTTCGAGCCGCAGGGCTTCCTCGACGCCTGGGGCCCGGTCTTCTTCTTCGCGATGATCTTCGCGATCTCGATGGACTACACCGTCTTCCTGCTGTCCTCGGCCAAGGAACACTGGGACCGCAGCCACGACCCGAAGGAAGCCGTCGTCGGCGGACTCGCCCACTCCGGCCGCGTCATCTTCGCCGCCGCCGCCGTAATGGTTGCCGTCTTCTTCACCTTCGCCCTCTCCGGGCCGCTGCCCCCGAAGGAAATGGGCGTCATCCTCGGCATCGCCGTCCTCCTCGATGCCATGCTCATCCGGCTCGTCCTCGTCCCGGTCGCACTTCGCCTTCTCGGGCGATCCGCATGGGCCCTCCCGCGCTGGCTCGACCGCATCCTGCCCAACGTCCGATTCGGCCACTGAACGTTCCGATCACGGCCTACGCGCCATGCCGATCACGTGGGGTGAGACGGGTCGGGCGAACAGGCAGGACGGAAACGAGAAGCGCCGGACGCGCTCGATGTGAAAGCCCTGTCGCTCGATTGCGGTGAGTGTGTCCCGATGGCTGTGGCAGCCACCGGCGAGCTTGGGCCATAGTCGGTCGAGGTTACGCTGGGCGTGTGCGAGGCGCGGTGTCTGCGCTCGGACATGCTCGTAGAAGCGAAGCTCGCCGCCCGGGCGCAGGACGCGATGGAGCTCTGCGAGGGCCTGGTCGGGATCGGCCACGCTGCAGAGAACAAGAGCGGCGACGGCGCCGTCGAAGGAGCCGTCGTCGTACTCGAGCGACTCGGCGAGGCCGTCGACGACCCTGACATGCACGGGCGCGGCGGCGGCGTTTCGCGTTGCAAGGCGGCGCAGATACGGCTCCGGCTCGAGCGCCACGACCTCAGCGACGGACTCGGGGTAGAGGGCGAAGTTGAGCCCGTTGCCGGCGCCGACCTCGAGCACCCGTCCGGAGAGGCCCTCGAGCAGCTCCCGACGATGGTCGGTGGCCCCATGTCCTTCAGCCTGGTTGCTGGCCCAGGCGTAGAGGCGTGCGAAGACCGGGTGGTGGCAGCCCCGTAGGCTCATCGAGCGAGATGGGCTCCTGCCGAGGCCGGCGGAATCGAGCCGGCCGACGGCTTGCTCATGGGCTGAGGGTTCGCGCCGCCTGAGGCCGAAACCCCGCGCAGGCGAGGTTCATCTGCACGATCCGACCATCCTCCACGGTCGCGTAGCCTGTGTGCTCGTTCTCCTGGTGGCCCTTCTCCGGGTCGACGCCGCGGAAGCGGTAGCGGATCCTTACGCGATCGGCGACCTGAGCGCAGTCGCTCTCGACCACCTCGAAGTCATCGAGCGGCTCGAGCCAGTAGCGGTACCGGGCGGCTGCTTCCGTTGCCCCGGCGTGCTCGCGCAGGCGATGCGGCGTGAGCGCCGTGAACGTCGCCTCGCGCGCGAAGCAACTCTCGATCGCGGCGTAGTCTCGCGCTTCGATCGCATTCAGCAGACGTTCGCATGCCTCCATACCACGAGGGTACCCTGGCTCTTCGCCGGTGCCGTCGTCAGCCAGACTGATTCCTTGTCTCGGATGACGCCGCGATTCTTCGTCCTGTGGGATCCGTACTCCCACCGTACGCGCAGCAACTCTTTTCGACGTCTAGACTGGCACAAGAAAGTAGCCCATTTGCTGGGCTTTCGTGATGGGCCGTACTGGACTCGAACCAGTGACCTTGGGATTAAAAGTCCCCTGCTCTACCAGCTGAGCTAACGGCCCCGACGTCGAGTATAGGAACCGCCGGGCTTCGCTCCGCGGGCGGCTCATTCCCCCGATCGGGGCATGCATCCATCCGACCGATGGTCGATCCTTGCTGCGGGGGGTCGCATAGAACGTGGGGCCGCAGCCCACGTCTCGACCTGCGAGGCGGCTCGACATCGGGCCGCCTCCACTATTTCCGGCCGTAGAATCGCAGCCGACGTGTCGTCTTTCGAGCCTGCCGTCGTCGACGGAGCGTGGCGGGTCCCCGCTCGCTTCAACTTCGCGCGGGATGTCGTCGAGGCGCTTGCCGCGGACCGGGACCGGATTGGGATGACCTTCGTCGATCGCGAGGGAGCGCCTCGCGACTTCACCTTCGCCGAGATTGCGAGCGCCGCGGCGCGCTGGGCCGGCCTGCTCCGGGCCCGCGGGGTCGAGAAGGGCGACCGTGTTCTCGTGCTCGTCGGGAAGACGCCGGTCTGGCACCCGCTCCTCCTCGGCGTGCTGAAGGTCGGCGCCGTGGCTATCCCCTGCTCGGACATGCTGCGCGGCAAGGATCTGGCGTTCCGCGCGACCCACTCGGGCGCCCGGCTTCTGGTTGCGGAGCGAGGCTCCGAGGCTGAGGTCGACGTCATGCGCGGCCTCGTCGACGGGCCGCCCGCCGTTCTCTACGTCGACGAGACGGAAGGCCGCCTCGTTGCGTTCCGAGACGAAGCCGAAACGGCCGATACAGCGTCCGTCGATCCGGCCTTCATTCTCTATACGTCCGGGACGACGAAGGATCCGAAAGGCGTCACCCATACGCACGGCTACTGCTTCGCCAAGCGCCTGCAGGCTGAACGCTGGGTCGCGGCGCGACCGGGAGACAGGGTGTGGTGCACGGCGGGTACCGGCTGGGCGAAGTCGATCTGGAACGTCCTCCTCGGCCCGTGGAGCGTCGGTGCGTCGATCGTCATGCACGAAGGAGGGTTCGAGTCCGCGGAGCGATTCGAGCTGGTCAGCCGACTCGGGGTGACGGTGCTCTGCCAGGCGCCGACCGAGTACCGGCTGATGGCAAAGGCGCCAGGGCTCGCGGAGTATGACCTCTCCGGGATTCGCCACGCCGTATCAGCCGGGGAGCCGCTGAATCCCGAGGTGATCCGCGTCTTCGAGGATCAGTTCGGGCTGACGATCTTCGACGGCTACGGTCAGACCGAGAACTCGCTGCTCGTTGGAAACTTCCCGGGGATGACGATCCGTCCGGGATCGATGGGTCTCCCGGCCCTCGGACACGAGATGGCCCTGATCGACGAGGCGGGACGGGAGCTCGAGGCCGGCGTCGAGGGTGACATCGCCCTGTGCGGCAGGCCGCCGACGCTGTTTCAGCGTTACTGGGATGCACCGGACGAGACGGCGGCGGTCTTCCGTGGAGACTGGTACGTCACAGGTGACCGGGCGATCCGCGACGAGGATGGCTACTTCTGGTTCACGGGTCGATCCGACGACGTCATCCTCTCCGCCGCCTACCGCATCGGCCCGTTCGAGGTCGAGAGCGCGCTACTGGAGCATCCGGCTGTCGCCGAGAGCGCCGTCGTCGGGAAGCCGGACCCGGACAGAGGCCAGATCGTCAAGGCTTTCGTCGTCCTGCGGCCGGGCTACGCGGCCGATGCCGCGCTGGTCGACGAGCTCAAGGATCACACGAAGCGTGTCACGGCGCCGTACAAGTACCCGCGCGAGATCGAGTTCGTGGAGACGCTCCCGAAGACGCGGAGCGGAAAGATCCGCCGCGTCGAGCTGCGTCAGCTCGAGGAGCAGCGAGCGAGCGCGGAGAACGCCTGATGGCCTTCAATGTGTGGTGGGATCGCCATGACGGGATGCGCGGGCACGTCTGGCTGCAGAACTCGCAGATGCAGGACTTGCGAGACGAGATGCTGGCTCAGGGCATGGTGCACGGTGACCAGGGCGGGCTTGGCATGCCGTTGCGGAAGTTCGAGACGCCCGAGAACTGGTTCGTCTCCCCGCTGGAGATAGACGAGGCGCTGGAGAGGGCGTCCGCCGACCCCGTGGCGATGGAGGACGCGAGGCTCTGGCAGGACTGGCTCGCCTTCCTCGACGGAGCGTCCCAGCACGGCGGCGTGCGGATCAAGCCGTAACGCGCGCCGTCCTCATCGTACGGACGAGGTGGAGCCCGATCACCCAGGCGAGCGCTCCGCACCATCCCGCCAGGATGTCGGACGGGTAGTGGACGCCGAGGTAGACGCGCGACACACCCACGCCGGCGACGTAGATCACGGCGAGAGCCAGCGCCGGCCAGCGCCAGCGGGTCGACCAGACGATGATCACGAGCGCGGCTGCGAGCGACATCGAGGACATCGCATGGCCGCTCGGGAAGCTGAAGCTGTTCTCCGGCGAGATCGACACCCAGAGCGAAGGACGCGCGCGCTCGAAGATCTGCTTCAGGATCACGTTGATGAGCATCGCTCCGCCGACGGAGAGAACGAGGAAGATGGCATCACCGCGCCGCCCCCTCCGCAGCAGGATCAGCACGGCCACCGTGGTGACGATCGGAACTGCGATCCACCCGCCGAGGCGCGTGAACACGAGCATGACGTCGTCGAGCGCCGGTGACGCGTTGTCGTGGAAGAAGAGAAGGAGCGATCGGTCCCAGCTGAAGCCGCCGCCCTCCCAGACCTCCTCCGCGAGGTGGCCGAACAGGAGCAGCGGGAGGAAGACACCGAGGAAGACGAGCAGGCTGAACGGGAAGCGAACGGCCTTGGCCGCGTGGGCGATGCTATGACGGATGCCTGACGGCACTCGCTCTCACCGTAACGCGAAGCCCGAGTTGCCGGCCGATAGAGTTGACGGGGCCCCGGTGCATCCGGGGCCCCGGACTCATCTCAGTTAGCCGAACTGAAGCGTTGAGAGAACCGCCTCCGCGTCGGGTAGAAATGCATCGAACTCGGCTGCATTCGTCGTATAGATGTAGACGATCAGGTCGACCCCGTTCACGTCGACCATGTAGAAGCGGTACCGCTCGCCGGGAAAGAAGTTCCAGGAAGGCCACCACAGAAAGCGTTCGAAGCATGCCGGCTCAGTCCCGACGCTGAAGTCGATCTGCACTCCCGTCGCTCCGGCGATGCTGGCAGGTATCGGGCCCGCGCTGACGTCGATGCAGTCCTGCGAGGTCAGCCACTCCAGGAAGTCGCCTTCGAGCGGCACCAGCTCAGAGGTTGCCGGGTCGTAGACCTCTTCAGGCACATGAGTTATGCCTATGGCCTCGACAACGCTGCTCGAGCCCTGCGCCAGTTGAACGAAAGAGGGATACGACAATTCGGCCTCGGACCACCAGCCGTCACCGATCGTCAGCGTGACCGAGGGCTGGAACCCGTTGAAGAGGTACGTGCCGGCCGGGAGGTCGCCGCCCGCTTCGAGCGGCTCGCAGCTCGTCTTTTGCTCCCCGACGCAGAAGTCGGCGCCCTCGTCGCCTGCAAGGCTGTCCACACCCTCATCTCCGTGGAGCCGATCGTTGCCTGCGCCTCCGATGAGCACATCGTTGCCAAGGCCGCCGAACCCGAAGTCGTCGTCTGGTCCGAGCACGAGCCGGTCGGGCCCTGAGTCTCCGACGAGGGCGTCGCTGCCGGACCCGCCGACCAGGCGGTCGGAACCAGACCCTCCGGAGAGAGCATTGTCATTGCCCGGGCCGCCGAGGAGCTCGTCGTTGCCGGATTCGCCGCTTCCGATGTCGTCGCCATCGCCGCCGAGGATCCGGTCGCTCCCGCTTCCACCGAGCAGAAGATCGCCGCCGCCTCCAGCGTTGATGTCGTCATTGCCCGCGCCTCCGCAGATGACGTCAGCGCCACCGAGACCGATGACCAGGTCGTTGCCGCCGAGCCCGACGATCACGTCCTTCCGGGGCGTGCCGCGCAGCACGTCTGCTCGCGACGTGCCGACGATCGTCGCCTTGTCCCCAGCGCACGTTGGCGTTGCCGCCGCAGCGCTGCCGACAGCAATGGCGAGTTGGAAAAGCGCCGCTAGCCCGATCACGATCAGGACTCGCATGTCTCCCCCTGGGTAGATGCCGCAGAAGCGCGGATTGTCGCATTTGCCGCGAACACCGACAATCGGTATTTTGCGCCAGTCTGTAAACGACCGCCGGCGTCCCTGGGGCGGCTACGCGCCGGCGGCTTCGGCGCTTCGCAGGCCGCGCCTGGCCCACACGAGGAACACGGCGACGAGCAGGATTCCGAGCCCGAAGGCCAGACCCACGTACACCGGGTCGCCCGCCATGAACCCGCGGGCTGCCTCGAGGATGTAGCTGATCGGGTTGATGCGCGCGACGGCGTGGATCCAGCCCGTCAAGAGGCTGAGCGGGAGATACACGGGGGCGAGGAAGAGGACGAGAAAGACCGGGGTCTGCATGAGCGGGCCGGCCTGGACGGTACGGAACCGCATCGCCACACCGGCGGCCCACAGGAGCGCTGCGACGTTGAGCAGGAGTGCGAGCGTGAAGAGGCCCACGAGATCGATGCCGTCACCTCCGACGTTCATGCCGACCGCGAGCGCGAGCACCGTCACGATCGAGGCGGTGAAGATCCAACGCACGAGTCCCGCGATGCCATAGCCGGTGATGATCGCGCTGCGCTTCGGCGCGGCGAGCAGGAAACGGCGCGCGAACTTCGTCTCGAAGTCGCGCGCGATCGAGAAGCCGGTGAAGACACCGCCGAATGCGGCCGACTGGAGGAGCACGAAGACGTACTGGTACGCCGTATAACCCGGTCCGAACGAGAAGCCGGGTACGTTCGCAACCGCGCCGAGACCACCGGCGAACGCCACGAAGAAGAAGAGGGGGAAGAGGAGGCCGGGCAGGATCAACGACGGCCGCGTGAAGTAGTTGTGGAGATTGCGCCAGGCGACTGCCAGCGCAACCGATCTCGATCGCTTTCTCACGCTCGCCCCAGCCGCGTGCTCAGCGCTCTGGACGAGAGCGTGAGCCCGACGATCGCGAGTACCGCCGCGCAGCCGAACCCGAGGGCGAGTGCCTCTGTGTTCCAGCCCTCGATGATCAGGCTGCGGAGCGCCTCGATCATGTACGAGACAGGGTTGTACGTGGCGACCTGTCGGAACCAGTCGGTGCTGATCAGGTCACGCGGCAGGTACATCGACGAGAGGAAGAGCGCGACGAAGAAGAGCGGGAAGAGGCCCTGCACAGCCTCGCCGCTTCCCGTACGCAGAGCGAAGAACGTCCCGATCGAGGCGAAGCCGAGGGTGATGACGCCCACGAGTACGAGGAAGACGAGAACGCCTGCGAAGCCGGTCTCGAATCGCACGCCGAAGGCGATGCCGACTGACAGATAGACGATCGCCTGCAGAAGGCCCATGAACATCGCGCCCGACAGGTGACCGCCGAGCAGCGAGACGCGCCGCAGCGGTGTGAGGGAGAGCCTGCTCAGGAACCCGGTCTGGATGTCGCGCGCGAGATCCGTTCCCGAGTTCAGCGTTGCGAAGAGTGCGCCTTGCATGAACGTGAACGCGATGAAGAAGTCGAGGTACGAGCTCGTCGGAAAGCCGGGGAGCTGCGTGATCGCCCGCAGGCCGCCGGCGTTCACCGCGAGCAGAAGCAGCGGAAAGAGGATGGCGGGTGCGACGCTCGCCGGCTGGCGCATCGTGCGCCGGATGGATCGGCGCGCGAGAGCGGTGACCTGGATCGTGAGCGCCCCGTTCATGCGGCCGCTGGTTTGGGCTCCCCGTCCTCGGCGTCACCCTCGAGCGAGTGTCCGGTCTTCGCCAGGAAGACGTCGTCGAGCGAGGGCGAGTAGATCTGGATCTGAGCCGTCCTCAGGCCCATCGCGTCGAGGGCCCGGACGATCTCGCCGAGGTCTCCGTCGTCGGTGGCGAGACGCACGGCGACGGCACGGGGCGAGCCACCAGTGGGCTCGCCGAACTGCGCAAGGACGGTCGCGACGGCATCGGTGTCGTCGGGCTTCTCCGGAATCACCTCGACCCGCGGGCGGCCGATCTCGGCCTTCAGCGACTCGGGCGTTCCCTCGGCGACGATACGGCCGTGATCGATGATTCCGAGCCGGTCGGCGAGGACATCTGCCTCCTCGAGGTACTGCGTCGTCAGAAACACCGTCACGCCCTCGTCCTTGGCAAGGCGGCCGACCTCCTCCCAGAGTGCGGTACGGCTCTGGATGTCGAGGCCCGTCGTCGGCTCGTCGAGAAAGAGGATCTGCGGGCCGTGGACGAGAGCGAGCGCAAGGTCGAGTCGCCGCTTCATGCCGCCCGAGTAGCCGCCTACCTTGCGGTCAGCCGCGTCCATGAGACCGACGCGCTCGAGAAGCTCGTCGGCGCGGCGGCGCCGGTCGGCTCGTGAATAGCTGTGCAGAGCACCCTGCAGTCGCAGGTGCTCGCGTCCGGTGAGAACCGGATCGAGGGCTGCCTCCTGGAGCGCGGCCCCGATAGCGGCACGCACCTGCTGGCCTTGCTTGACGATGTCGAACCCGGCGACCCGGGCGGTGCCGGCAGTCGGAGGGAGGAGCGTCGTCAGCATCATCACCGTCGTGGACTTGCCGGCGCCGTTCGGACCGAGGAAGCCGTAGATCTCTCCCGGCGACACGTACAGGTCGATGCCGTCGACCGCCCGCGGCCCTTTCTTGAACTCGCGCACGAGACCGTCGACCTCGATCGCGTGGTTCTCGCTCACCTCGGCAGCGTAGCAATGTAATTGAGGTTGTCAAGTATTGAAGTAATCAAGTACTATTCGGTGTAGTGACACGCAGCGATCCCGCCCGAGAAGCCTGGTCGATCGTCTTCGAGCTGGCGATGGCGAATCGCTCGCGGCTCCTCGAGGCGCTCGGCGAGCTCGACCTGACCTTCATGCAGGCGCACGCCCTGCGGCTCCTCGACCCGGAGCAGGAGACGACGATGAGCGATCTGGCGGACGCGCTGCATTGCGACGCTTCGAACATCACGGGAATCGCGGATCGGCTCGAGGCTCGAGATCTCGTCGAGCGGCGCGGCGCGCCTCGGGACAGGCGCGTGAAGGCGCTCGTCCTGACGCCGTCCGGCCTCGAGACGCGAGATCGCGTGCGAGAAGCGATGCGCGAGCCGCCCGAGGCGATCCTCGGTCTCTCGAAGGCAGACCAACGGGCGCTGCGCGACATCCTGCGACGCGCGGTTTCGCCCTGAGGCAGGATTCAGGCTCCGACATCACGCAGTGGGCCGGGACGTCCGGCCATGGGGAGGAGAATTGATGCAGTTCCACACGACGCCGGCGGGAAACACGCTGGTGACGCTCATTCCGGGCGACGGCATCGGTC
The DNA here is from genome assembly GCA_963710975.1 of uncultured Thermoleophilia bacterium. Lineage (GTDB taxonomy): Bacteria > Actinomycetota > Thermoleophilia > Gaiellales > Gaiellaceae > JBBQXH01. The sequence continues at coordinate 386,266 of CAVQCG010000003.1, forward strand.
CGGAAGTCGTCGAGTCGACGAGGCAGATCATCGAGGCGGCAGGTGCGAAGGTCGAATGGGAGGTCAGGCAGGCCGGCGCGAGCGTCTTCATGCAGGGCCTCGCCACGGGAGTGCCCGACGACACGATCGAGTCGATCCGCAAGACGCGGGTCGTTCTCAAGGGGCCGCTCGAGACCCCGGTCGGATACGGGGAGAAGAGCGCGAATGTCACCCTGCGAAAGCTCTTCGAGACGTACGGCAACATCAGGCCGGCACGCGAGCTTCCGGGCATCGTGACTCCCTACTCCGGGCGCGGCATCGATCTCGTGGTCGTCCGCGAGAACGTCGAGGATCTCTATGCCGGGATCGAGCACATGCAGACACCCGGTGTCGCCCAGTGTCTCAAGCTGATCTCCCGCAAGGGCTGCGAGAAGATCGTGCGGCTCGCGTTCGAGTTCGCGCGCGCCGAGGGGCGGAAGACCGTCCACTGTGCGACGAAGTCGAACATCATGAAACTGACCGAGGGAACGCTCAAGCGAACGTTCGAGGAGATCGCGCCCGAGTACCCGGACATCGAGGCGTACCACATCATCGTCGACAACTGCGCTCACCAACTCGTCAAGCGCCCGGAGCAGTTCGACGTGATCGTCATGACGAACATGAACGGCGACATCCTGAGCGACCTCTCCTCAGCGCTCGTCGGAGGTCTCGGCTTTGCGCCGTCCGCGAATCTCGGCAGCGAAGTTGCCATCTTCGAGGCCGTTCACGGCTCGGCGCCGAAGTACGCGGGGAAGAACGTCATCAACCCGACGGCCTTGATCCTTTCCGGGGTCATGCTTCTTCGCCATGTCGGCGAGTTCGACGCTGCGGCGTCGATCGAGAAGGGGCTTCTCGTCACGCTCGAGGAGGGGAAGCTGACCCGAGACGTCCTCGGCGACGACGGCGGCGCGCTCTCGACCACGGCGTTCACGGACGCGATCATCGAGAATCTCGGCAAGGAGCCGTCCGGGTACTCGGTGCGCGACTACAAGGCGATCCGGATGCCCGAGGTGTCGGGTGCTCCGGACTTCGTGCACGTCACCGAGCGGCGCGTTGTCGGAGCGGACGTCTTCGTCGAGTGGGTCGGGACGGTCGAGGAGCTGGGGCGCCGCGCCGAGGCAGCCGCGGAGGGAAGCAAGGTCAGGCTGAAGATGATCTCGAGTCGCGGGACACGGGTCTATCCGCCGACCGGCGCCATGACCGACGTCGTCGACCAGTGGCGCTGCCGGTACGTGCTGGCAGACGGCGGGACCCTGACCCAGGACGACATCGTCGATCTTCTCCAGCGGGTCACCCGTCAAGACATCGCGTGGGCGCACATCGAGAAGCTCCAGGAGTTCGACGGCGAACCGGGCTATACCAAGGCACAGGGCGAAGATTGAGTCGGGTCGTCCTCTTCTGGCGGCCGGCCTGAGCGTCGTGCGCCGCGGCCAGGGAGTTCCTTGGCGAGCACGGGGTCGAGTACGAGTCGGTGAACGCCCACGAGGGTGACGGGCTGCAAACGTTGGGAGGCCGCCGGCCGGCCGATCATCCCCTCGCTCGTCGTCGACGGCGTCTCGACACCGATCCTCCACGTCGCGCAGCTCGCCCGTCTGCTCGACCTGCCCGTATCTGCTGGGGAGCAGTCGATCGCGCTGGCCTGGCAGCTTGCGGCGGCGCTCGAGACCTGGATCGATTGGATCCGCCCTCTCGACCTCGCGACCCTTACGGCGCCGACCGAGTCACGCGGCCGCTCGATCCGCAACCTGACGGTGAACACGTTCCACCCGGTCGAGCTGCTCCCGGGCGCGTGGGCAACCGGCGAGTTCGCCTGGGATCCCGATAGGGACGAGACGCGCGAGGCGGGACTTCCGACTCCCGAAGCAGTCGTTGCCTATGCGGAGCGGATCGCAGGAGCCTGGTCGGTGTTCGTGCTCGAGACAAGCCCGGATCTCGCGGAGCGCGATCCGAAGATCAGCTCACCCCGCGGCCATGTCGCGTACTCGGAGCTCCTCGACTCGCAGGTGTTTCACGCTGCATTCCACCTGGGCCAGATCGAGGACGCTCTGTCCGACTAGCAATCTGCGAGCGCCGCCAGGGCCGCGCAGATCTCACGCCGCCGCCGTTCTCCTACTCGACCCGCGCGACGGACGAGGTAGCTCGTCCGGACGGGCAAGAGGTTGTCGAACGACGCAACGCACTCGGACTCGAGGCCGTCTTCGGGCCCGAGCGCCACTTCGGTGGGGATATCACGAACGGTACGGGTGACCGGTGCAACGACGATCGAATTGAGGACGGGGATTGCCTCCGAACGCGTGATGATCAGCACGGGCCGCTGCTTGTCCTCGGCTTCGGCCCACCAGATCTCGCCCTGCTGTGGCCCGTTCACCAGGGCTCGTCGGCGATCATCTTCACGGTCGCCTCGTCCGCCCACGCCAGCTCTTCGGGCGACTGAGGCCTGCGGCGATAGCCCTCGACGATCATCTCCCCGATGCGGGCACGCCGCCGCCGTTCGATGATCGCCTCGAGACCCTGCCGCACAGCGTCCGAGCGGCTCGACACCGTGCCCTCTTCGACGAGCTCGTCGACGGCAGCGAGGAGGTCACCGCTGACGCGCGTAACCAGTTGTGTCATGCATCAAGCATAGCGCTTCGGGATGCAACTGCACATCTCACGAAAGATCGGGCAGCTCGACGTGCGGATAGCGGTTGCGCACGTCGTCGATGAACGCTGCGAGCCGGTCGGCGAGCTCGGCGTCCTCGATCTCGAGGACGTTCTCGGCGTTCAGCTCGCCTGAGCGGGAGAGGTTGAAGCTCCCGAGGAAGACGGTGTCGTCGGCGACGGTGACCTTCGCGTGCATGAAATCGTGGGTGGTGCCCGGCCCCCAGGGTGTCGAGCGCTTCCCGGTGAAGTGGCCTTGCTCGATCGCGGTCTGGAGGAGCGGGATCTTCCAGGCCGCGTTGCCGTTTGCATGCCACTGGGTGATGACCTGGGCGATCTGGGTGGCGTCGACGAGCCCGGCGACATCGACCTTGGCGTCGGTCACGACCTGCACGAGCGTTCCGAGGATCGGGCCGGACGTGATGACCGGCGAGCAGATCCGGATGCGCTCTCGTGCGCGATCGAGCTTGCGGGCGATACGGTGGGCGAGCGAGGTTCCACGCCCCGGCGTGAACCACGCTCGCACCTCGGTTCCGCCGACATCGATTGGGTTCGCGTCGTCGTCGCCGGAGTCGGCAACGACGGGGCTCGTCCAGAGCTCCTCGAAGTTACGACCGTACGCGGCTGCCACTGCCGGCGAGGCGACGGTCGCAAGCACGTTCTCCTGCCGGCTCCAGGAGTCTTCGGTCCAGTTGGTCGAGCCCGTCAGGACGTTCTCGCCGTCCCTGATCGCGTACTTGTGGTGCATGAGATCGGGGACGCCCGGTATCGGCCGCGTCTCGAACGGGAGCCCGGCGAGTGCCTCCGGCAGGTGCGTCGGAGGCGCCGGGACGGGGATCGGGCCAGGGTGGGAGATGTTGTAGAGAATCCTGACCCGCACCCCGCGGGCATGTGCCTCGAGCAGGGCACGATCGAGCGGTGCCTCCTCGGCGCCGTCAACGCGAATGTCGTACAGGGCGATGTCGAGTGACCGCCGCGCCTCGGCGAGGAACGCGGCGATCTCGTCGGCGATCTGAAGCGCCGTCTGGCCACCGTCCGTGAGCGTCCGGATCTCTATCATCCCGTTCCCCATGGCTGATTTCGCAGAGGCGATCGCGAAAGCCTACGCGGTCGACGGCCCGTCTATCGACCTCGGCCGTGGCGTGCTCGACGATGCGGTCGTCCCCGAGGCGGTCGTCCGGATCCCGCTGTCGATGATGAACCGACACGGGCTGGTCGCCGGCGCGACAGGCACCGGGAAGACGAAGACCGTGCAGGGAATCGCCGAGCAGCTCTCGACTGCCGGCGTGCCCGTCTTCGTCGCCGACGTCAAGGGCGACCTCTCGGGACTCGCGGCAGCCGGCGCTCCGGACGGACCGGCGCCGAAGCGCATGGCCGACCTCGGACTTCCGTTACGAGCCTGCGGGATTCCCCGTCGAGTTCCTCTCGCTCGGAGGGATCGGTTCCGGCGTACCGGTGCGCTCGACCGTCACGGACTTCGGCCCGCAGCTGCTCACGAAGATCCTCGACGCCAACGAGACGCAGGAGCAGAGCCTCGCCCTCGTCTTCCGCTTCGCCGACGAGAACGGTCTTCCGCTCCTCGATCTGTCGGATCTGCGAGCGTTGCTGACCTTCCTCGACTCGGACGAGGGTAAGGCGGCGCTCAAGGGGATCGGCGGCGTCTCCTCGCAGACGATCGGGGTGCTGCTCCGCGCGATGGTGTCGGTCGAGGACGGCGGCGGCAACGAGTTCTTCGGCGAGCCTCAGTTCGAGATCACGGATCTCCTGAGAACGACTCCCGACGGACGCGGGATCATCTCGTGCCTCGAGCTCCCGGCCGTGCAGGACAAGCCCGGCCTGTGGTCGACAGCGCTGATGTGGTTGCTCGCCGAGCTGTTCGAGGAGCTCCCCGAGGTCGGCGATCTCGACAAGCCGAAGCTCGTGTTCTTCTTCGACGAGGCGCACCTCCTGTTCAGTGGTGCGACGAAGGCGTTCGTCGAGTCGGTGGTGACGACGGTACGGATGATCCGCTCGAAGGGCGTGGGCGTCTTCTTCTGCACCCAGGTGCCGAAGGATGTCCACAAGGACGTGCTTGCGCAGCTCGGAAACCGAGTTCAGCACGCGCTGCGCGCGTTCACGCCGGACGATGCGAAGGCACTCAAGGCCGCCGTATCGACGTATCCGACGTCCGACTTCTACGATCTCGAGGAGCTTCTCCCGGCTCTCGGAATCGGCGAAGCGGCCGTCACGATCCTGTCGGAGGACGGCGTTCCGACACCGGTCGTGCAGACGAAGATCCGAGCCCCGGCCTCCCGTATGGCTCCGGCGGACAACGTCGCCGCACTTGCGACGGCGTCGCCTCTCTACGCGAAGTACGGCACACGGGTCGACTCGGAGAGCGCCCGGGAGATGCTCGCGGCTCGGCTCGACGCCTCGGGGGCGGCAAGGCCGGCCGAGACGCCGAAGGCGAAGGCGGAGCACAAGGCTGCGGCGAAGGCGTCGAAGGACGGTGGCGACGCGCTGACCGACTTTCTCACCTCCCGCGAGGGGAAGTCGCTCCAGAAAGAGATCGTGCGCGGCATCTTCGGGATGCTGCGGAAGACCCTGTAGCCATGACCGTGTTCGAGAAACGAGTGGAGATCATCTCCGCAGTCCTCCTGGCCGTCGCGACGGTTGGCACCGCATGGAGCGGCTACCAGTCCGCTCGCTGGAGCGGCATTCAGGCCAACAGCTACAGCGCCGCCAACGCCGCACGGCTCGAGTCCACGCGAGCGTCGACCCGCGCCGGGCAGCTCACGCAGATAGACGTCGGTCTCTTCACGCAGTGGGTCGACGCGTACGCGTCGGACAAGACCGAGCTGGCCGACTTCTATCGCGATCGCTTCCGCGACGAGTTCCGGCCCGCGTTCGACGCCTGGATCGCAATGAATCCGAAGACGAACCCCGACGCGGCGAAGTCGCCATTCGCACTGCCCGAGTACCGCGTCGCAGAAGAGGAGAAGGCCGACCGGCTCGAGACGGAAGCCAACCTGCAGGCAGAGCGCGCGCGCAATGCCAACCAGCGCTCCGACAACTACGTGCTCGCGGTCGTCCTGTTCGCGTCGGTGCTCTTCTTCGCGGGGATCAGTACGAAGTTCGACTCGCCCCGCGTGAAGGTCGGGCTGATCGTCCTCGGCGTGATCGTCTTCGTCGGGACGGCGATCTGGGTCGGAAGCTTCCCCGTCAGTTTCTCGGTCTGAGCACGTCGTTCTCCGGGACACGGCCCCAGCGAGTGTGGGCCATGACACGGGGTATGACGAATGCGAGGATCCAGAAGTACTTTGCAGCGTCCGCGTTCACGGCTGCGATCGGGATTGAGAGCGCGAAGACCGATGGTGCAACGAGTGAGTTACGGCGGTAATAGGCGATCGACTCGCCGGTCAGTTCGCCGACGACCAGCCTGTGATTCCTGGTTGCGTATCCCCAGAGAACCGCCGATGTGATGCCTGTCACCGTGATCGTCGCGGCATAGGCCATGACCGCAGGGCCTTCGCCCCCATACTCCCCGAGCACCGCTGTCGGAAAAGGCAGGAACGCGACACACATCAGGAAGAGGAGGTTCAGCCAGATGAAGCGGTCGTCGTAGCGCACGATCGCGCGGAACATCGTGTGGTGCCACGACCAATAGAGGCCGATCACCCAGAAGCTGAGCAGGAAGCTCAGGTACTCCCGCCACTTCTCGGAAAGGGCCTCACCGATGTTGGGACCGAGGACGTCCGGGACGTTGATCTGGACGACGATGAGCGTGATCGCGATCGCCATCACCGCGTCGCTGAAGAACACGATCCTGTCGAGCCCGGGAACGGGCCGCCGCTCCTCGACGCGATCGTCAGCCATTCGCCAGGTAGTCGTCGATCAGCCTTCGTGCAATCGACCCATGTGGCGGCAGGAGCGGAAGGGCGTCGGGCGTGAACCAGCCGGCGTCGACCAGCTCCTCCTCGTCGATCAGCAGTTCGCCCTTCGCGTACTCGGCCGTGAATCCGACCATCAGCGAATGGGGAAACGGCCAGGGCTGGCTTCCGAAGTAGGCGATGTCGCGGATCTCGATCCCGGCCTCCTCGCGCACCTCACGCTCGACGCATTCCTCGAGCGACTCGCCAGGGTCGACGAATCCGGCGAGCGTCGAGTAGATCGGCTGCGGGAATCGTCGTCCCCGGGCGAGCAGGATCTCGTCTCCTCTGGTGATCCGCATGATCACGGCCGGTGAGACGCGTGGATAGGCAAGCAGCCCGCACGCGGGACAGCTCTTCGCCCGCTCGCCCTGGAGAATCTCGGTAGGCGTGCCACAGCGGCCGCAGAAGCGGTGGGTCTCGTCCCAGCCGACGATCTGAAGCGCCCTCCCGGCGATGGCGAACAGCTCGTCGTCGCTGCGAGCGAGCAGCGGCCGCAGCCCGGTGAACGCGGTTCCAGGGGGCTCGGGTATCTCCTCGGGAAGTGCGACGGCCCAGCAGTCGACGTCATCGAGCGAGCCGAGATAGTGGCCGGTCGAGATGTCGATGCCCGCGGTGACGATCGTTTCATGGCTCACCAAACCGGCGTCAACGTCGGTCAGAAGAACCTCGCTGTCGCGGACGGCCAGCCAGAGAGAGCAACTGGTTGGCGCTTCCGGCGGTCGCACAGACGCAACGAACAGGCTGGGCACGGCCCGATTCTACGGACAGCCGGTGGGGCGACATGAGCCGAGCGGGGCCCGTAGCATGCGGTGGATGACGCAGGCCGCGTTGACGAGTGGAACCGGTGTCGAGCCGGGCCAGAGGCTCGAGGACGTTCCAACTCCGTCGCTGATCGTCGATCTCGATCGTATGGAGCGCAACCTCGTCCGCTGGAACGACATTGCGGTACGGAACGGGAAGAAGCTCCGGCCGCACATCAAGACACACAAGGTTCCGGCGATCGCACTCCGCCAGATGGCACTTGGCGCGTGCGGGATTGCTTCCGCCAAGCCGACCGAGGCGGAGGTGTTCGCCTGCGCGGGCATCGGAGACATCGTGCTCGCCTATCCGACCGTGGGTGACGACAAGTGGGCACGAATGGCTGCCATGGCTCGGGACGCCAAGGTAACCGTGAACGCCGACAGCGACATCGAGGTCCGAGGCTTGAGCGCCGCCGTTACCGCTGCGGAGTCGAGCATCCTCATCCAGGTCGAGATCGACACCGGACTCCACCGCTGCGGCTTCGACGTTGACGACTACGAGGGCATCGTCGCGTTCGTCCGGCTCATCGAAGCTCTTCCCGGCCTCGAGTTCAACGGGCTCACTACCCATCGAGGAAAGTTCGGCGAGCGGTTGCTGGCGATGTCGAACGAAGACGCAGGACATGAGGAAGGGCAGCTTCTCGTCGACATCGCGGAGAGGCTTCGTGCTGACGGTATCGCCGTTGAGGAGATCACTGCCGGCGGGACGGTGACAGGTCGTGGCGTCGCCGAGGTACCCGGCGTGACGGAGGTTCGTGCGGGCACGTACGTCTTCAACGACGCGATGCAGGTCGCGTACGGCTCCGCGGAGCCCGACGACGTGGCGGTATCGATCCTCTCAACGGTGGTGAGTACGCGGAACCGAGGGTGGGCGACGATTGACGGTGGCTCGAAGACGTTCAGCGGTGATCGACCCCCAGGGGCCCACGCTGGGGGCGATGTGCTGGCGGCAGCCGTCGACCTCGACGCCGTGGTGATGCGGATCACCGAGGAGCATGGGATGGTGAAGCTCGGCGATGGCGTGACCGTCGAGACCGGGGAGAAGATTCGCTTCACGCCATTTCACATCTGCACATGCGTGAATCTCTCAGATGAGCTCGTCGGCGTGAGAGAACGGCGTGGTCGACACGGTCTGGCCTGTGCTCGCGAGGGGTAAGCGAACCTAGCGGTCGCCCGTGAACCCGCTCAGACGCGCTGCGCCGGATGCTCCCCGGCCCAGTCGCGCAGAGCGGAGAGGAGCAGCTTCAGCCGGCGGCCGTCTGCGGTCAGCACGTACTCGACGCGCGGTGGGCGCGCGTCGACGACTGTCCGCGTCAGGATGCCCGCCTGCTCGAGCTCGGTGAGCCGAGCTGCCAACGTGCGGGGCGGGATCTGGTCGCCGAGGGCGTAGCGGAACTCGTTGAACCTGACCGCGCCTTCGTGTGCGGCGTAGACGATCGACAGCAGCCACCGGCGCTCGAGGAGGTCCGCCGCGCGGCGGACCTCCTCGGGCACCTGATCACATTTACGACAGCGCAACGTCTCGCGCGGGCTCGAGCGCGAGCTCGAGAACCTCTCCGAGGCTCATGACGGGGTGGAAGGTCATCTCGTCGCGCACATCCTCCGGTACATCGTCGATGTCCGCCCGGTTTCGCTCGGGGACGATCACGTCCGTCAGCCCAGCCGCGCGCGCGGCGAGAACCTTCTGCTTCAGCCCGCCGATCGGCAGGACGCGACCCTGGAGCGTTACCTCGCCGGTCATTCCGACAGTGTGCTTCACCGGCCGCTTCGAAAGAAGCGACGCGAGCGCGGTTGCCATCGTGATCCCGGCGCTCGGCCCGTCCTTCGGGATCGCGCCCGCGGGGACGTGCAGGTGGAAGGAGCGATCGTCGAACGCCGAGTCGTCGATTCCGAAGTCGGACGCGTGTGCCTTGATATACGAGAGCGCGATGCGTGCCGACTCCTTCATGACGTCGCCGAGCTGGCCGGTCAGCAGGAGCTCGCCGTTTCCCTTCATGGCGGTAGCCTCGACGAACAGGACGTCGCCTCCGGTGCCGGTCACGGCAAGGCCGGTTGCGACACCCGGAGTCGCGGTGCGCTCCGCCGCCTCCTGGAAGAACTTCTGGCGCCCGAGCGCCTCGCGCACGGCGTCGATGTCCACCGTGACCGGCGCCTCGGCCGTCTCGGAAGCGATCTTCGTCGCCGTCTTGCGGAGGATCTTCCCGAGCTCACGCTCGAGCTGGCGCACGCCGGCCTCGCGCGTGTACTCCGTGACGACGGTCTGGATCGAGAGGTCGGGAATCTCGGCTTCGCCGTCGAGGAGGCCGTTTCGCTCACGCTGGCGCGGCCACAGGTAGCCGCGCGCGATGGCGACCTTCTCGTCAACCGTGTAGCCGTCGAAGCGGATGATCTCCATCCGGTCGAGCAGCGGGCCGGGGATCGTGTCGGCGATGTTCGCCGTGGCGATGAACACGACCTCCGAAAGGTCGAGCTCGACGTCGAGGTAGTGATCGCGGAAAGAGTGGTTCTGGGCCGGGTCGAGCACCTCGAGCAGCGCGGCCGACGGATCGCCGCGCCAGTCGGCGCCGACCTTGTCGACCTCGTCGAGCATGATGACCGGGTTCATCGTTCCGGCATCCCGGAGTGCTCGCACGAGTCGCCCCGGGAGCGCGCCGATGTAGGTTCGCCTGTGTCCGCGGATCTCGGCCTCGTCGCGGACGCCGCCGAGCGACATCCGGACGAACTCGCGCCCGAGCGCGCGGGCGATCGACTCTCCGATCGACGTCTTGCCGGTGCCGGGAGGGCCGATGAGCGTGAGGATCGCTCCGGACTTCTTGTCCTCCGAGATCCCGCGCTCCTGGCGCAGCTTGCGCACCGCGAGGTACTCGACGATGCGGTCCTTGACGTCCTCCAGGCCGTAGTGGTCGGTATCGAGCACCTCACGCGCGTAGATCGGATCGAGTCGCTCGTCTGAGCGCTTCGACCACGGCACGGCTATCAGCCAGTCGAGGTACGAGCGGATCATCGACGATTCGGCCGACTGCTCGCCCATCCGCTCGAAGCGGTCGAGCTCCCGCTCGGCCTGCTCGCGGACGTCGTCAGGCATTCCAGCCTCGGCGATCTTCGTTCGGTACTCGTCCGCGACGGATCCGTCGTCCTCGCCGAGCTCCTTGCGGATCGACTCCATCTGGCGCCGCAGGATGTACTCCCGCTGCTGCTTCTGAGCACCCGACTCGACGTCCTCGCGGATGCGCTTCCGAACCTGGAGCTCGGCAAGCCGCTCGCGCTGGATCGCAAGCGCGAGCTCCAGCCGCTCTCGCACGTCGATGGTCTCGAGCAGCTCGACCTTCTGGCGGAACGAGACGTCGGGCGCATAACCCGTCGTGTCGGCAAGAGCGCCAGGCTCGCTGATCGAGCGGACGAATGCGGAGATCCGTCCATCGTCACCGCGGATCTCGAGGATCTCCTCGACGACCGCGCGATACTCCTGTTCGAGCTCGCGGATCCTCGCGTCCTTCATGTCGGGATCTGGCTTGGCCTCGACGTCGACGCGGAGCGTTCCAGCCGGATCAGTGTGTGCTGCGCCGGCGACGCCCCGGTGCAAACCGCTCACCGAAACGGCTCGACCACCACCCGGCAGCCGTACCTCCTCGACGACTTCGCCGACGGTCCCGACCTTCGCGTACTCACCCTCGTGGACGGGGACGAGCAGAACTCGATCCTCGCCGTGGGTCTCGACGGGCAGCGCGATCGTCATGTTCGGGAAGACGACGACGTCCTCCAGGGGAACGAGCAGAAGAGCCTTCATCAAAGTTCACCTCAACCATTTCTCGGATGCACCAACTATATCAATTGAAGCTGGTACTGAAGTCCAAGCGCCAGTTTCTCGCGCTCGGAGGGGTCTTACCTCGAAAGGGGGGCCGCGCCAACACCCGGGATCAGGAGTTGGCCCCCGCCAACCGATAGGAGGGAGACCCATGCTCGAACCAAACGAGCCATGGCTTCGCCGTGTGCCCGGCGAGGCGTTTTGTAACGACAGGGAGATGAGCTGATGCGGAGAGTCTTCGTCGTCGTCGCAATAGCGGCCCTGACCGGTGTATTTGCCGGAGCCGCGAGGAGCGCCACATTGCAGCCGGGGGATTCGTGGGACGCGGCCTATCGCGCCGCTGCGCCGGGCGATGTGATCACGCTCGCCGCGGGAACCTACGGCTCGCAAACGCTCAGGTACGACGCGTCGAAGACCTCCTCGACCGACGTGGTATTCCAGCCCGCCGCCGGTGCGACCGTGACGATCAACGGCGATCTGGACATCCTCGGCGCGAAGCACATCACCATCAAGAACGTGAAGGTCACAAGCTGGATCTTCGGAACCCCGCAGAACGGCAGCTCAGGCGGGGCCCGGATGGAGGACATGACCTTCGAGGGCGTGACGTCGAGCATCTTCTTCGTCCGCTGCGGCGAAGGACGTCACCTACCAGAGGTGGCCAGATCGGCCCGTCGCACGCATGCGGCTGACAGCCCGACGATCGGAACCTACTCGGGGCTGCGCTGCCGTCCGAGAACGTCGTCTATCGATGGCGTACGCGTTCTTCGACATCGACCGGCGTGACGATCCGTCCGGCCACGTCGAGTGCCTGTTCATCCAGGACGCCGTCGGCACGACCGTCCGGAACACCGTGTTCGACCAGTGCGAGGTCTTCGACATCTACATGAACACCGATCCTCGGCGTCACCGTGCCCAAGAACACGCTGATCGAGGGCAACACATTCGGTGCGCCGACACCGACCGGCTACTACGCGGTCTACGTCAACTCCGGTGAACGGGACCGTCGTCCGGAACAATACGATTCAGCTCCGGCCTCTACGTCGACACGGATGTCACGAGTACGTCGGGTTGCGGGAACACGGGGATCAGCTGCCTACACGGCTGCGTGCACCAGCGGCTCACCGCCGCCTGCGCCCACGCCGACCCCAACGCCGACCCCGACCCCGACCCCGACTCCGACTCCGACGCCAACCGCCGACCGGGGCGGATCTGTCGGTCACGATCAGCGACTCGCCTGATCCGGTGTCGTACAGAGGAGGCAGCGTCACCTACCTCGTGACCGTGAAGAACGCGGGGCCGGCGAGTGCGTCGAGTGCCAAGCTGACGATCACCCTGCCATCCGGGACGAGGCTCATATCCACCGTCGCCGGGTGTTCCGGGACGTCGACGTTGACCTGCTCGTTCGGAACGCTCTCGAACGGATCGTCGAAGCAGGTCAAGGCGATCGTCGTCTTCTCGAGGACGGGCTCGGCCAAGGCGACGGCATCGGTCTCGTCGTCGACGACGGATCCAAAGTCGAGCAACAACTCCGCGAGCGCGACGACCACCGTCAAGTAGCTCGCTCGACGTGCCAGGCGGCTCGCCCGGTCCTGTACGGCCCGGGCGAGCCGCCGCCCGGGAGGGTTGCGCCCGTCCCGTACTCTGAAGGCGATGTCCTGGCACGGACAGCCTTCGACCCAGATGCCCGAGCGGCCGGCCGACCGCGCCGTACGCCGAGCGAATCTCAGGCGGATCGGCCTGCTGTTCAAGCCGTATCGCGTGCGTCTCGCGGTCGTGCTGGTGTTGATCCTGTTTTCTGCAGGGCTCGGTATCGTCTCGCCCTTCCTTCTCCGCGCGATCCTCGACACCGCGATCCCGGAGCAGCGCACGAGACTCCTGACGGCACTCGTCCTGGGGATGATCGCGATCGCGGTCGTGACCGGGATCATCGGCGTCTGGCAGACCTTCATGTCGAATCAGGTCGGCCAGCGGGTGATGCACGATCTGCGCTCGGCCGTCTACCGTCATCTGCAGCGGCTGTCCCTCGCGTTCTTCACGCGCACGCGGACGGGCGAGGTGCAGTCGCGGATAGCGAACGACATCGGCGGGGTGCAGAGCGTCGTCACGTCGACTGCGACGTCGATCGTCTCCAACGTGACGACCGTGCTGGCGGCCGTCGTCGCGATGTTCCTTCTCGACTGGCGGCTCGCGGTGTTCGGGCTCGCGCTCGTCCCGCTCTTCGTGTTCCTCACGCGACGGGTCGGCGACGAGCGCAAGAGGATCACGACCACGAAGCAGGAGACGATGGCCGACATCTCGAGCCTCGTCCAGGAGTCGCTCTCTGTCTCCGGGATCCTCCTCGGCAAGACGATGGGCCGTTCGGGCGAGCTCGCAGACCGCTTCGAATCGGAGTCCGCTCGCCTCGCGGACCTCGAGGTGAAGCAGCGGATGGCCGGACGCTGGGTCATGGCTCTGATCCAGATGACGTTCGCGATCATGCCGGCGCTCGTCTACTGGTTCGCAGGCAGCCCGTGGGCGGGCGGGGCGATCTCGATCGGGACGCTCGTCGCCTTCACCACGGTTCAGACGCGCCTGTTCTTCCCGATCGGGCAGCTCCTTTCGGTCCAGATCGACGTTCAGACGTCGCTCGCGCTCTTCGACCGGGTCTTCGAGTACCTCGACCTTCCCGTCGACATCGAGGAGCGCCCCGGCGCCGACCGCTTGCCGCGAGAGACGCTCCTCGGCGAGGTCGAGTTCGACGACGTTTCATTCAGGTACGGCCAGGATTGGACGCTCCATGGCGTGTCGTTCATCGTCCCGCCGGGGACGCGAACCGCCATCGTCGGCGAGACAGGTTCCGGGAAGACGACCCTCGGCTACCTCGTCGCTCGGCTCTACGACGTCGAGGGCGGAGCCGTCTCGATCGACGGCGTCGACATCCGCGACCTGACCTTCGCATCTCTCGCCGACCTCGTCGGTGTCGTCTCGCAGGAGACGTACCTGTTCCACGCCTCCGTCCGCGAGAACCTCCGGTTCGCCTGCCCGGACGCCACCGACGACGAGATCGAGGATGCGGCCCGCGCCGCCCAGATCCACCACGTCATCGCGGCGCTTCCAGACGGGTACGAGACCGTCGTCGGCGAGCGCGGCCATCGCTTCTCGGGCGGTGAGAGGCAGCGCATGGCGATCGCGAGGACGATCCTCCGCAATCCTCCCGTTCTCGTCCTCGACGAGGCGACGAGCGCGCTCGACACGCAGACGGAGCGGCTCGTGCAGGAGGCGCTCGAGCGGCTCGAGGAGGGCAGGACGACCATCTCGATCGCCCATCGCCTCTCGACCGTCCGTGACGCCGACCAGATCGTCGTCCTCGACGACGGCCACATCATCGAGCGTGGCACGCATGACGAGCTGATGGCACACGGCGGCAAGTACGCATCCCTCGTCGCTCGAGACGAGGCCGGCGAGCCGGTTCCGCTCTAAGGACGCTCTCGACGAGCGCGAGAATGTCGAGCTCCCACAGTCGCGGTCGGCGGCGGCGGCTCGAACACGACGTTGATCTAACCGTCGGCCCGGTTCATCGGCTTCAGGTTGATGCCCCCGTTCCCGACTACGAGGCGGTCGGGGCCGTCCGTGCCGAGCACCGCGGGCAGAGAGTCGCCGGGGAGCAGGGGCACGAACCCGATCTCGTCGGCGCTCGTCCCAGGTTCGTCCCTGCACCCCCCCGGGGAGAAGGCCTGAGATCCTCGATCGTTCGACGCAAAGCGCTGACCCCGAACGACTTCCCCAACCTCCAGGCGCTGACCGACCGACTGACCATGTTCGCCGAGCACGACCGGACGATCGCCCGCCCGTTCGACTGGAGCTTCACCCGCAACGACCTCAACCAGGTCCTCGCAAGGATCGCCGACCGCGAGCCCGACCTCCGACTCGCGGCCTAACGATCAAGACTTCCGGACAGCTCTACTCGTCAGCCCACCAGTCGCGCTGGCCATCGACGTCTTCGCGCGGAGCCTCGCCGAGATTGGGCGCGCCGATGACGAGGATCTCGAGGCCCTCCGGCCCGGCCTCGTAGCCTCGCCACGTACCGGGCGGGACGCGCACCGCGTCCCATTCCTTGAGCTCGACGATCTCGTCGTCGACCTTCATCCGCCCGCTCCCGCGCAGGACCACGTACACCTCCTCTTGCTTCTTGTGCGTGTGGCCGTACGGAAAGCGATAGCCGGGCGGGACGCGCTGGTAGCTCAGGCCGGATTCTCGAGCTCGAGCGCCTCGGTCGCCGAGCGGAACTCCAGGTCCGGCGCGCCGTCGAACCTGGAGCCGATGTCCTCCAGATCCTCCTTGATGTTCCTGAGCGTGAACGGCACGGCGCAATCCTATGGCACCGCGCAGGACGTGCCATCGCGCTACATAACTTCGCCGCCGGCCGCGCGGCTCCTTCAACCCAGTTCTAATCCGTACTTACGGACAGCTCTACTAGCGCGAGCAGACCGGCCAGGGCGAGCGCGATAGTGAGCGCGATCCTGATGAACCTGGACTATCAGCCGTACCTGGGTGGATCATCGCCCCAAGGGGTGAAGTGCCGCCTCCTTCGCCTTGACGAGGCTCGTCACCGCCTGATTCACGGGGCGCGGGATCGAGCCGTTGATGACCTCGATCTCAGATGGTCTGCCGGCAAGGAAGTCGAGCAGAGTGGACGGTCGCGCCTCGGGCATCCGCGAGCCGAACGTCCGCGCATACTCGACCGGGTCGTCGAAGGAGAGAGCGATGCCGCGTGCGCCGGCCTCGTCGCTCGCCTCGGACGCGCAGGCCCGGGCGACCCTCCAGGCATCAGGGCTGGCCAGCACTTCGCCGATGGGACACTCGAGAAGCACGCACACGCCGCTGAAGGTGACGTTGCAGACGAGCTTCTCCCAGATCGCGCGCAGCAATGTTGTCGTCGGCCTCGACACGGAAGCCGGCGTCGCGCCACACTTCGGCCGCCAGTTGGATGCGTGCCGAGGCGGGCCCGCGAAGCTCGCCGAGGCGAATCAGCTCCCAGCCGTTGTGATGGACGTGGCCAGGCGCCCGGATCGACGCGCCGAATCCCCCTGCGACTCCGACCGCGACACGCTCGGCACCCAGGATGGCTGCAACCCGGTCAGCGCTGCCGAGCCCGTTCTGAATCGCCAGCACGAGCGTGTCCGGCCCGACGAGCGGCGCAGCATCTCGTGCTGCGGCCTCGACATTCAACGCCTTGGTCGCGATCACGACGAGATCGGCGACGCCGGCTTCGCCCGGGTCCGTCGTGGCGTTCAGCGTCACGATCCGGTCGCCGCTCGCGCCTTCGACGCGAAGCCCGCGTGCGGCGATCGTCTCGACGTGCTCCTGCCAGGTGTCGATCGCCCAGACCTCGTTCCCGGCCTCGGCGAGGAGCCCCGCGTAGACGGAGCCCATCGCCCCGGCGCCGACGACGGCGATCTTCACGCCTGCGCCAGGCTTCCCAGCTCCTCGCCGGAGAGCTGCAGCGTGCGTGCGCCGAGGTTCTCCTCGAGGTGGGCGATCGAGCCCGTCCCGGGGATCGGCAACACGACCGGCGAGCGGGCGAGGAGCCAGGCGAGGGCTACCTGCCCGGGGGTTGCGTCATGGGCTGCGGCGATCGGACCGAGCCGACCGCCCGGCTCGGCCAGCGAGCCGGTCGCGAGCGGGAACCAGGGGATGAAGCCGATCCCGTCGAGCTCGCACGCGTCGAGCATGCCTTCGGAACGGCGATCCTCGAGGTTGTAGCGGTTCTGCACCGAGGCGATCGGCATCACTGCCTCCGCGCGACGGAGCTCGTCGAGGGAGACATTCGACACCCCGACGTGGCGAACCTTGCCGGCCTCGCGCAGCTGCAGGAGTGCGCCGACCGACTCCTCGATCGGCACGCGGGAGTCGACGGCGTGGAGCTGGTAGAGGTCGATACGCTCGACGCGCAGCCGCCGCAGGCTCTCCTCGCACGCGTTGCGCAGATGCTCCGGCCGGCCGTCGGTCCGCCACTGACTCGGGCCGTCGCGCAGCATTCCGCCCTTCGTCGCGACGACGAGTCCGTCAGGGTACGGGTGAAGGGCCTCGGCGATGATCTCCTCGCTGACCCCTGGCCCGTAGGAGTCGGCGGTGTCGATCAGGGTGACGCCGAGCTCGACCGCACGCCGGACGACCGTGATTGCGGCGTCACGGTCGGGCGGCTCCCCCCAGATCCCCTTCCCGGTGATCCTCATCGCGCCAAACCCGAGGCGGCCGACCTCGAGATCGCCGCCGAGCAAGAACGTCGAGGGAGCGCTCACGCAGCCTGCTCGGGAACGACACCGCTCTCGAGGAGCGAATCGACCTCTGCCCGCGTCGGCATCGCGGCGGAACAGGCGAGCCGGCTCGCGACGATGGCGCCCGCTGCATTCCCGCGGCGGCATGCTTCACCGACCGGGATCCCGCGCAGGAGCCCCTCGATGAGTGAGGCGCCGAACGCGTCCCCCGCCCCGAGGCCGTTGACGACCTCGACGGGCAGGCCCGGAATGTCCTCCTCGAGCCCGTCGTGGAGCGCGAGCACGCCGTGGCCACCGCGCTTGAGGACGACGATCCGCGGGCCGCGCTCGAGAACGTCTCGCGCGATGTCGACCGGGTCGCCGTCGGCAAGCGCCTGGAACTCGCTCTCGTTGCCGATGACCACGTCGACGAACGGGAGCAACGCCCGGACGTAGCTGCGATAGGTGCGCGTCCCGTCCCAGAGCATCTCGCGCCAGTCGAGATCGAGCACGGTGTTCGTCGCCGTTCGCTCCTCGGCGAGGCCGAAATGCACGTCGCGGCTCGGCGACCGCGCGAGCCCGGTGCCGGTCAGGAGCGCCCATGGGATCTGGCGTGCCTCGCCCGCGGGAAAGTCGTCGAAGGTGATCTCCCAGTCGGGACAGCTCGGCGTGCGGTAGTACGTGATCGGGAAGTGATCGGGCGGCCAGGCCTCGCAGAACGCGAGAGCGGTCCGGTAGGTCGGGTCGACCGCGACCCACGACATGTCGACACCCTCGCGTTCGAGAAAGGCGCGGCAGTACTCGCCGTGGCCGTCATCGCCGACCCGGCTCAGCATCATCGTCCTGACGCCGAGACGGGCGAGCCCGGTTGCGACGTTGCCGGCAAAGCCGCCGACGAAGCGGGTGAACGTCTCGACCTCCGAGAGCGGCGTGCGGAGCTGGTTCGGATAGATGTCGGCGAGCAGTCGCCCGACGACCAGAACGTCAGCCGGCAACCGCTGTCAACGCTTCTTCGCCTTGACGACGAACTCGCTCTGACCGATCAGGTCGCCGTACGTGTTCTTTGCCCGCGGCCCCATTCCGGGCCAAACGTACCACCGATAGGTCGCCGGGAGCGAGCGTGTAGCGCTTGCCGGCGAACTTCCAGGACTTCTTCAGCTTCAGCTTGTTCGCGGCCGGCCAGGCGCTGTAGACCTTCTTCCCGGGCGTGACCGTGGAAGCGCTGCCGCTGCGGGCCGGCTGCTTCCAGAGCTGCACGTTGTAGTAGGTCGCCCCGCCCACCTTCGCCCATCTCAGCGTCGGCGGCTTTGCGATCGCCGCCCCGTCGGCGGGGGTGAAGAGGAGTTGCTGGCGTCCGACGACGACGACTGCGACCCCGGCCGAGCGGTTGCCGCTCTTGTCGTAGGTGACGAGCAGGTACCGGTACTGCGTGCCGACCTGGAGCCCCGTGTCCTTGTACCCGGCCTTCGGCCCCTCGTAGACGACGGAGGAGGCCGCGCCACCCGCTCCGGGCTCGCGCGAGAGCACGACGCGGTCGAAGTCCTCGTCGGACGGGTTCTTCCAGCTGAAGATCGCGCTCCGGTCGCCGGTGCGCGCCTCGACGTCCGAGACGTTCCCCGGGGGCGTCCGATCCTGGCTGCTCGGCGGGGCCGGATCGGGGGAGATCGTCACGGTCGCCGTTGCGTTCGTGGAGTTGCCGGCGTCGTCTTTGCCGATGAACGTCACGGTCGTCACGCCCTTCTTGAACGACGGCGGCGCGTCGTTCGTGATCGCGACGCTCTGCGTCCACGATGTCCTCGGCGGTCGCGCCTCCGAGGAACGTCGTGATCTGGCCGTTGCTCGCACTGACGCTCTGGTCCGGTCGTCTGGATCCACAGGTCGACCGGAGGGGTGAGGACCGGCGGGGTCGTGTCCTCGACCGTGACGACGAACGAGGCCGAGCCGACGTTTCCGTCGGAGTCCGTGGCGCTGCACGTCACGGTGGTCTGTGCCGAGCTTGAAGGTGCTGCCGGAGCCGGGCGTGCAGGGCGCCTGGAATGTCACCGATCCTGGTCGTCGGTCGCCGTTGGCAGGTCCGGGAACGTCACGACGGAGCCTCCGGCCCGTTCGCCTCGACGGTGATGCCGCTGGGGACGGTGACGGACAGGCGCGTTCGTGTGGTTGACGGTGACCGGGAAGACCGCGAGGCGCGGGTTGCCGTGCAGTCTGTGACGCGTCGCAGCTGACGGTCGTGGTGCCGTACGGGAACGGCTGCCGGAGGCAGGGCTGCAAGTCACGGTGGAGCGAGCCGTCGACGATGTCCGTGCGGTTGCCGTATAACTCACGGTCGCACCGCTCGGTACCGCGAGCCGGTGACGGTAATCCACGCTCGGGGAGGTTCAGATGACGGCGGCGTCGTGTCTGACTGTGAACGTCAGGCTCGCCGACGTCGAGTGATTGCCCGAGTCGGTCGCCGTGCAGGTGACGGTGAGCGACGAACCGAAGCCGACGGTTGTGCCGGGCGGGCTACTGCATGAACGGCGGGCGGCTGCGGCGTCTTCGGTGTCGGACGCGTTGTACATATAGGAGATTGGCGCCCCCGGCCGCACTGGTTGCCTCCACGTCGTTGTTCCGCTCATGGAGACGTCGGTGGTGTGTTCTGGCGGTGGCGGCAGCTACTACGGTGACTGAGGCTGTTCTGCTGAACGAAGTCGTTGACGCTGTCAGTGAATGCAGTGAATGGTGTTGGGCGAGGGAAGCGCTGCGGTAAACCCGGAGCGGGGATGCACAGGTATGAGTGGCCCTGTGCCGTCGGATGTCGTCGGTTGTAGGAGGCGGTGTAGGTGACGTCGGTCGCCTTCCTGGGCGCCGCTCAGGCGCGTTGATCCGTGATCGTCGGTGGGTTGTCGAAAGCCACTGCCGCTGCTCGCGGTTCCTGCAAGCACCATCGCGGTAACCGCCAGAGGAACGACAGGGCCAGCCAGCGCTTGCGCATCGTTACGCGGCGACGATGGTGATCAGGAGGCCGATCGCGGCGCTCGCGAGGACGGCGGTGCCGACGAGCCCGATCTCGAGGCGGCGGGTTGCGATGAGGGCCGAGAGCTGGCTCGTTCGCATCGTCCACGGAGGCAGGGCGGCGAGGCCGAGCAGGATGATCGCGAGGCCGAGGAGGCCGAGCAGAAGCGGGGCTGCGCCGGAAAGCGATGTATTGCCCTTTGATGCAGTCAGCGTGAGCGCGGCTGCCGACGTCGCGACGGGCTCGGCCGGGCTCTCCTCAGGTGTCGTGGGAAGGGTGTCGGCCGGTGATCGGCGTGTCGCCTATAGCGGCCTGAATCCCCTGATCGATCTTCGTCGGGTCGCCTTCGGCCTGCTGCTGGTTTGCATGCTGGGGGCTGTGGCCTTGCGCGGCTTCTGGGGCTTCGGCTTGTCGGGCTTTCGCGGCTTCGTCTGGGTGGACGTCCCGCTCGACTGTGACGACGAGGCCGAGCCCGACGAGGAGGACGACGAGCCGCTGCTCGACGAGGACGAGCCGCCGCTCGACGAGCTGCTCCCGCCGCCCTCCGGACGAGGACGAGCTGCCGCCTCCGGACGAGCCGCCGCCGCCGGACGAACTGCCGCCGCCGCCTCCTCCACCGCCGTTGTTCGAGGGCGGCGGCGCATCCGGAGTAGGCGTCGGTTCGCTCGGCACGGTGACGACACCCCCGTCATCCGGGGCATCCTGGGCGATTGCCGGTGGCACGAACACGGCCAATGCGAGGCCGGTGACCGAAACCACGACGACATGCCGCACGCGCCTTGACGTCGTTCGTTGAAGCGTCATCCCGGTTGATGCATGGTACCCCCTTTTCGGGGGATGTCTACCTCCTTCGAGCTACCCCTAACACGGTGCCTCGAAGGAGTGACGAGATCAGATGGGCTCGACCGAGTGCTCTCGAACCACGGCCATTGCCTGCTCATGGGCGGGTGCGTGCCCGGTCACGGCGACAAGGAACGCGTCACGGTCGAGCGCATACAGGCGGGTGTGCGTCGTCGCGGTAACCGTCGCCGTACGGGGCACGTCGCGCAGGAGCGCGATCTCGCCGACCCCCTCGCCGCGCGTTCGCCGGGCGACGGGTGTCTCGTCGATCGTGATCTCGACCTCGCCGTCTGCGATGACGTAGTACCGGTCGCCGACGTCGCCCTGCCGGATGATCACCGTTCCGGCCGGCGCCTCGACCGGCTCGAGATTGTGAGCGACGCCTTCGAGCGCAGGCGGAGGGAGCGCGCCGAAGATCCGGGTTGCGCGGAGAAGCGCGATCTGGACGATCGGCACGGTGGCCGCCGCATCGACGGCGATCAGGGAGCGGCTGGCAAGGACGGCGAAAACGGGGAGAGCTGCGCCGACGACGAGAAACGCGAGCTTCGCGCCCCCTGCGGCGACGAGCGGAGGGACGATGATCGAGCCGAGGGCGAGTGCCACCATCGTCATGCCCTCGTACACCCCGAAGACCCGCGCGAGAACGTCCGGCGGCGAGATTCGTTGGAGGAGCGTCCGGCCCGCGAGCTCGAGGAGGCTCTGGCCGACGCCCGCGACCACGAGCAAGCCGAACGCGAGGGCTGTCGAGGCCGAGAAGCCGACGGCGGCGAAGGAGCCGCCCCACAACGCGGCTGCGAGGAAGAGTGCGGGCACGAGCCGCCGCCTTCCCACGAGCGCAACGGCACCCATCGCACCGATGATGCTTCCCGCACCGAACGCCGCCGTCAGGTAGCCGGCACCGGAGTTCCCCAGGTCGAGCACGTCGATGGCGAGCACCACCGCGAGCACGTCGAATGCACCCCAGACGAGGTAGCCGAGGGCAAGGAGCAGGACGAGGACGCGTGTCGGCGGGCTCCGCAGCACGGCATGGAATCCGGCGACGAGCTCCTCCCTTGCCGATGCGGACACCGACTCGTCCTCTCGTGGCGGTGGCTCGGCGCGGAACGCGATCCTCGCGACGAGGAGGGTCGAGACGAACATGACGGCTGCGAAGACCGCGAACACGAGACCGGCGGAGCCGACGGCGAGCAGGACGCCCGCGATAGCAGGTCCGGCGAGTGCCATTCCGGTCTCGATCCAGCCGGTGAAGACATTCGCCGCGGTGAGCTCGTCGGGCGTGCGTGAGATCGCAGGTAGCAGAACCGCCTGCGTCGGGCGGGTGATCGTCACGGTGGTGGCGGCGATCGCCGACAACGCGTACGCCAGCGCCGGCGGCGCGCCCGAGAGCAGCGCAACCGCCGTGGCGGCCAGGGAGACGGCCAGGGCGAGGTACCCCGCCGCGAGGACGCGCCCCGCCGGGTACTTGTCGGCGAGCGCTCCGGCAATAGGGGCAAAGAGCGCGGAAGGCACGAGTTGGATGACGGCGACCACGGCCGCCGTCGTCGTTCCGCCCTGCTCGAACGCGTACACGAGCATCGCAACCCACACGGCGAACTCGGCAGCCTGGAATCCCGCAAACGCGGCCTGCAAGGGAAGCAGCTCACGGTTGCGGAGCACCGACCCGAACACCGACAGCGCAGGACGCACCGCGCGAGCCTATCGCGGCATGGTTACCGAGCCCGTGAGCGCCTCAGGCTCCGCCTTCGAGGGCGCGCTTCGCCTCGAGAAGCTGCGCGCGCTGCTCGTCGCTCACCGTCGGATACTGCGGATCCATCGCCTCGAGCGTGTCGACGATGATCGCCGAGACGGCGATGCGGGTGAACCACTTGTGGTCGGCGGGAACGACGTACCAGGGTGCCCAGTCGGTGCTCGTCTGTTGCCAGGACGTCCTCGAATGCCCGGATGTAGTCGTCCCAGTGCTCGCGCTCCTTCACGTCGTTCACCGAGAACTTCCAGTTCTTCTCGGGGGTTTCGATCCGCTCGAGGAAGCGCTCCTTCTGCTCGTCCTTCGAGACATGCAGGAACAGCTTGAGCACCTGGGTGCCGTTGTCGACGAGGTAGCGCTCGAAGGCGTTGATCTCCCGGAACCGGCGCTTCCAGATGTCCTTGCCCTTGAGCCCGTCGCTCAGCCGCTGCGCGTCGAGGAACTCGGGATGGACGCGGACGACGAGGACCTCCTCGTAGTGCGAGCGGTTCCAGATCCCGATGCGGCCGCGCTCGGGAAGTGCCCGGAAGTTGCGCCAGAGATAGTCGTGGTCGAGCTCCTCGCCCGACGGCGCCTTGAAGCTCCAGACCTCGCAGCCCTGAGGATTCACACCGGACATGACGTGCTTGATCGCCGAGTCCTTGCCCGCCGCATCCATCGCCTGGAGCACGACGAGGAGTGACTGGCGATCCTCGGCCCAGAGCCGGTCCTGGTATTCGGCGAGCCGCTCGGTCGAGTCGTCGAGGATGTGGCCGGCGTCGTCGGGCTTCTCGTGCCCCATCGTGTCGCGCGGGTCGAAGTGCTTCTCGAGGGAGACCTTGGAGCGACCCTGTCCAGCGGGGCTCAGAGGCTTACGTGAAATGACCGCACGTCTGGATGGGGGCCTGCACGCGGCGGATCGTGGCCGCCTCGATCGGCGCCAAGGCCACCAGCTTGCCACCGACCGAGTCATCCACGCTCCTTGGTGCAGGCGGCCCCCAGACGCACACTCATTTCACATCAACCTAGCTCCGCACAGGGTGCCGAGCAGACGTCGAATCGTTCGAGCGTAGACTCACAGCCGACGATGATCTCGACCGCCGATCTCTTCGACGAGCACGCCGACCGAGCAGCGGTCTGCGAGCTGCAGTTCCGTCAGTTCGGCCGTCGGAGGGCGTTCTCGGGCGAGATCAGCACCATCCGCTGCCATGAGGACAACGTGCTCGTGAAGCAGCGCCTATCCGGCCCCGGCGAGGGCAGAGTCCTCGTCATCGACGGAGGCGGATCTCTTCGATTCGCCCTCGTCGGCGACGTCGTTGCAGGCGATGCGCGAGACAACGGCTGGGCCGGGCTCGTCATCAACGCGGCCGTGCGTGACGTTGCGGCACTTGCCGAGCTCGATCTGGGAATCAAGGCGCTGGGGTCGATCCCGCGCCCGAGCGGCAAGACGGGCAGAGGGGAGATCGACGTTCAGGTCACCTTCGGCGGCGTGACATTCCGTCCCGGTGCGATGCTCTACAGCGACGACGACGGCATCGTCGTGATCGACGAGTCTCGCTGAGGATCTACACTCCCGCGGATGTCGACCATGCAGATCCAGCGGGCGCGGCAGCTCGAGCTCGCAGGAGCGCGCGTGCAGATACGGAATCCGACAGCCCTCTGGCTGGTCGTCCTGATCACGCTTGGGATCTGGGGAATCGTCTGGTGGTACCAGATCAATCGTGAGCTGCGCGACTACTCACATGCCGTCGGGCGGCCGTTTCACAACTCTCCTGCGGTGGACACGGTCGTCATGGCGCTCTACCCGATCGCCCTCGTCACAGGCATCATCGCGACGTTCATCAGCGCCCGCCGTGTGCGTCGGGTGCAGGAGTGGACTGCCCCTGACGGGTCGAAGGTGCTTGCGATTCTCGCCGCGATCCTGTTCGTCATCTTCTTCCTCCACGTGATCTACCTCCAGCGGGCGCTGAACCGCGCCTGGCTCGATGCCGAGGCAGGTCGCGGCCCGAAGCTGCCGAGCACAGGCGCCTAGATGATTGATCGGAAATTGACCGGAAACCGTGGCACCACCGGATGACGTCTGAGACACATCGCCTGAGCCGCCGCTCGTTCTCGCCCATAGCGCTGCTATGGGCTCGGAACGATCACCGACTCATGCTCGGTCTCAGCCGCCCCCGCCGGCACCACACTTTCCGATCAACCATCTAGCACCGGGCCGACTCTCAGGCAATCCGTCGAGGCGTTTCAGCGGTAGTACCTGAGGAACTGGTCAACTCCAGACGAGGGGTGGCGCGATGACGAGAGTGCGTTGGACGGTGGCGGCGATGGCGGTCGGGGGCGCGATCCTGCTCGCCGCAGGTTGCGGTGGGAGCAACGAGTCGAGCAGTGCGACGACGCAGGCTGCGACGACGGCGGCAGCGGCTGGTACGACGACGGCCGTCGAAACGGCCGGGACGCTCAACGGAACGGTCGGTCCCGGGTTCACGATCACGCTGACCCAGGACGGAGCTCCCGTCGAATCGCTTCCCGCGGGCACCTACGAGATCGTGGTCGACGACAAGGCCGACGTACACAACTTCCATCTGACCGGTCCGGGTGTCGACCAGAAGACGGAGGTTGGCGAAACCGGAACGGTGACCTGGGTCGTCACCCTCGAGGCCGGCGAATACACGTTCCAGTGCGATCCGCATGCCTCCTCGATGAACGGAAGCTTCACGGTCAGCTGAGCGGATCGGGGTGCGGTCGGGCTACTTGCCTGCGCCGACGAGCAGGCGCTCGCAGCCCGAGCGGCGCTCGGCTGCGCACACGTCGAACCCGAGGCTGCCGAATGCGAGATCCGGTCCTGGGCCTCCGATGAGCCTGTCGTCGTGTGGACCGCCGAAAAGCGTGTCGGAGCCGCCGAGACCGTAGATGTCGTCGTCGCCGAGTCCGCCGGAGAGTATGTCTGGCCCACTCGAACCGCGAATGACGTCATCCCGATCCGAGGCCTGGACGCTTTCGATGTTCCGGATGGTGTCCCGTCCCTGGCCGCCGGAGACTCTTCCGGATGTGAGGTTGATGTTCACCCCGGCCTCGATCTCGAAGTACCTGGCGCTGTCGCCGAAAAGGTCGTTGATCTTGTGCTCGCCGCCATCTCCGCCGTCGAGCCGGTCGTTACCGAGTCCTGCGTCGAGCCGGTCCGAGCCATCTCTGCCGTTCATCACGTCCGAGCCCGTCCCGCCATACAGGAAGTCGTCGTCGCTTCCCCCATCCACGGTGTCGTTCCCGCGGCCGCCCCGGAGCGTGTCGCTGCCTCCTTCGCCCTGCATCTTGTCGTTGTCCTGACCCGTGAGAGCGCTCTCCGAGTTGGAATGCCCGACCCCCTGGTAGATGTTGCCGTCAAGGGTGTCGTTGCCCTCACCACCGAAAAGCATGTCGTTCCCCGGGCCTCCCTGGATGTCGTCCACGGCGTCACCGCCGAAGACCTGATCGTTCCCTCCGGTCGGGCTCAACAGGTTGTGGTCAGGGTAATCGCCGGACAGTGAGTCCTCACCCGCATCACCGTTCACGATGTCGTTGCCGAGGCCGGCCTCGACGTAGTCCTCGCCGTCTCCACCGACGATCTCATCGTCCCCGCCGAAGCCGCAGATAGTGTCGTTCCCGCCGAGCCCGAGAATCCGGTCGGGGCCGTCCGTGCCGACGATCACGTCGTCGCTCGCCGTACCCGAGATCGCGAGGCCGGCAGGAGCGCCAGGATTCGGCGTGATCGTCGCCTCCCTGCCGTTGCACATGTCGGTCGCGACGGGTCCCGTCCCGGGCGGCGGTGAGGGGCCGGGCTCAGGCTCGGGCCCCGGGTCGGCAGGGTAGGGCGGATCCGAGGGCACATCCGCGCCGTCGTCGAAGTGCCCCTGGAAGTAGCCCGTCCACGAGTACGTCTCCGTGTCTCCGTCGACCGTGAATGTCCCGTTCCACCGCTCGACGTCCGACTCGGACAGGACGAGGTCGATGTCGCCCGCTACGGACGGATCCTGGTTGCTCTGGTAGCGGCCACGCAGGTGCAGCCGATCGCCGACGGTGCAGCCGCGGATCTTGCCCGTGTCGTTGTAGCTCTGATCCGGCGCCAGATCCTCCGTGTCGGGCACGGTGTAACCGCCCACGAAGTAGTCGGTCGGCTCGGCGCACGCAATACCGCCGATGAGGTCGAGCAGGTTCTCGCCTTCGTCATCCGGCCTGTGCTGGAGGGCGAAGCCACCGGTCAATCCAGGGTTGGGGCTGTTCAGGTGCGTGAAGTGCCAGTAGCCGGCCCACTTCTGCTCCGCATGGGAGGCGGACGCCATCGGCGCGAACGCACCGGCAAGCCCCGCCCCGAGCAGGACGGCGAGCCCGAAAAGCATCCTCGGCCGCAGGCGAGGCATGGACTCGATATAACAGCTTTCGGCTCGACCGACAACTCCGCCGCGAGAACTTACGACCGCTGCGAGCCGAACGCGAAACCCTCGTAGCCCCTCTCGACGAGCTGCTCGCACTCGCGCCGGTACTCGCCGACGCCTCCGACGTACGGGAGCAGAACGCGCGGCATCCCGTCGCTGTTCGATCCCATGTACCACGACCTGGCCCGCGGATAGAGCGTTGCCTCGCCGATCGCTCGCACGTGGTCGACCCAGTCGCTCTCGGCGGCAGCCGTCGGCTCGATCGAGCTGAGACCACGGCCTCTCATGTGCTCGAGGCAGTCGGCGACCCAGTCGACGTGCTGCTCGATCGAGACCATCATGTTGCTCAGCACCGACGGGCTGCCCGGTCCCGTGATCGTGAAGAGGTTCGGGAACCCCGCGAGCGCGAGCCCGAGGTACGAGCGCGGGCCGTTCGCCCACTTCTCCCGGAGCGACGTGCCCGACCTGCCCCGGATGTCGACCGCGAGGAGGGCGCCCGTCATCGCGTCGAAGCCGGTGGCGATCACGAGGCTGTCGAACCCGAACTCCTCGTCGCCGATCCGCAGGCCGGTTTCGGTGATCTCGTCGATCGGCGTGTCCCTGATGCTCACGAGGCGGACGTTGTCCCGGTTGTACGCCTCGTAGTACCCGGTATCGATGCACATGCGCTTCGTTGCGAAGGGATAGTCGTACGGGCAGAGCAGCTCGGCGAGCTCCTGGTCGCGGACACGTTCGCGGATCTTGTCGCGAACGAAGTCGGCGGC
Organism: uncultured Thermoleophilia bacterium; assembly: GCA_963710975.1. Taxonomy (GTDB): domain Bacteria; phylum Actinomycetota; class Thermoleophilia; order Gaiellales; family Gaiellaceae; genus JBBQXH01. Next base: position 414,407 of record CAVQCG010000003.1, read on the forward strand.
GAGGTCGTTTGCCTTCTGGTCGGTGAACAGGTCGGAGTAGGCCGAGTGGAGGAAGAAGCCGCCGACCCGATAGCGGGACTCGAGCTCCTGGCGGCGTTCCTCGGGCGTCGCCTCGAGGATGCTCTCCTCGCGCGCGAACCACGGGTTGCCGCCCCCCGACTCACGCTCGAGCCTGCGGTATTCGCCGTATCGTGCCTTCCGCTCTCTCACCGCCTCCGCGTCGAGCGGGCCGTTCCAGGCCGGCACGCTGAACGCGGGTGTCCGCTGGAAGACCGTCACCTCGGCGGCGTCCTCGGCGATCAGCGGAAGGGCCTGCACTGCAGAAGAGCCCGTGCCGATGATTCCGACTCGCTTCCCGGTGAAGTCGACCGGCTCGTGCGGCCAGAGACCCGTGTGGTAGGAGTCGCCCGCGAAACGATCGATTCCCGGTATGTCCGGCATCCGCGGAACGGAGAGGCAGCCCGTCGCCATGATCACGAACTGGGCCGAGAGAACGTCGTCCCGATCGGTCGTGACCTCCCAGCGGTCGCGCGCCTCGTCGAACACGGCGCTCGTGACCCGCGTGCCGAACTGGATGTCACGACGGAGGTCGAACCGGTCGGCGACGTGGTTCAGGTACCGGAGGATCTCGGGCTGCGCCGCGTAGCGCTCGCTCCAGGTCCACTCCTGCTGGAGCTCGTCGGAGAACGAATACGAGTAGGTCATGCTCTCGATGTCGCAGCGGGCGCCCGGGTACCGGTTCCAGTACCAGGTGCCGCCGACGTCGTCAGCGGCCTCGATCACCCGAACCGAGAAGCCGAGCTCACGCAACCGGTGAAGCATGTAGAGGCCCGACGCGCCGGCACCGACGACGACGGCGTCGTACGAGGGCGACTTCGTCACCTGGGCAGGATAGTCACGCTTGGAGCTCGGCAAGAAGCGCCTGCGGTGCGAGGATCCGTAGTCCGCGATGCTTCGCAAGGGGAAGGAGGTGACGGCGGTCGCCGCTGACGAGCACGTCGGCCGATGCTTCCACGTGCGCAGGCGAGGATCTCGTCGTCGTCCGGGTCCCGCCGTCACGTGCTCGATCACGCGAGGCGGGCTGGGCCGGTGGGGGGCGATCCGGTCGAGGAGATCCCGGGCCTCTGCCCAGCGGTCGTCGTCGAATCCGAGTTTCAGCCTCACCACACGCTCGAGCTCTCGGACGAGCGGCGCCGGAACGATGAGGGAGAACGCGCCGTCGATCGCCGACTCGACTAGCCTGCTCGGTGGCCCGTCGGCGATCAACGCCGACACGAGGACGTTCGTATCGAGGACGACGCGAAGCGTCAGGCGGACGCGCTCCGTACGTCGTCCACGAGCCGCTCGGCGTCCTCGGGGCCGATACCGCGTCGCTCCGCCTGGGCGCGGGCGTAGCGCTGGAGACCGCGGAAGCGCTCGAGCTCCACGTGGCGGCGGACGCGCGGATCTGTCATTGCCTGGGGAAACCGGCTCAGGATGAGCCGAAGGCCAAGAGTTCCTTACCCGTGGTGCGTCGAGTGATCGCAGTTGGCTTCGGGAAGCATCCCCGCAAGGCAGAGCTCGTGCTCCGGCGCGTGGATCGCGAACGCGCTTCGGAGATCCCCGGTCAACCACATGTGCATCATCTCGCTCCCCTGGCGTTTCCGAGACCCGGGAGGACACGATCCATCCTTCCGCGGCGGCGTGCCGCGTGCATCGCCGTCGATGCAGACCGTGTGGGTATGCCACCGGGTGATCGGGCCCCCTGGTGTCGGTCCGTGCTTCCCTCGCGGCATCGCGAACATCACGCCAACGAGAACCAGGGGTCTGCCCGGTGCGTTCGCGTAGATGATCGCCTTGGGCTTGTTGACATCGAAGCTCGGGGGGCCGGGGGGTCGTCCGGCATGGAAGTAGTGAACCGCGTGATCTCCCGGCCGGCGCGGACGGGTTCGCGTCGAGTAGCCGTCGGCCGCTGCGCCGCTGATGTCCTGCCAGCGGGCGGAAACGACCCGCAGCTGCCTGAGGAGCTCTCGCGCGGCTGCCTTCTCCGTCGCGGTCGCGAGAGACACCGTCGGATACATGTCCAGCTCATATGCATTCCCGTGGAGCGTGCCGGGCGGGAGCTTCGCCGCGATCGACCCCGGGTAGGCCGCCACGGCGAAAACCGCGACGACAGACGACATCCAGACGATGCGCTTGCTTGGACGCGTCGAGAGCCACCGCCCAGTCGCCGTCCTGGCCATGGGTTGCACCACGATACCACCCTTGTACGTTTAACTACAAATTACGCAGCATGTCGGTCTGGCTGGCCAGGCGGCTCGACGAGCGGTGTGATCAGCCGTTCCGAAAGACCATGATCGAGCCGGAGTAGCAAGCGCGAGCGAGGCAAGCGCGAGGGCCCGTAACGGAGTCGCACCTGTGCCCGCCGTCGGGATCGGGCTTCGGCCTGCTCTGGAAGGCCGCCGTCTGTCATCGCGGCGCAACTGTGTGGGAAACCCTCATGCCGCTAGATCATGCCGATCGCGGCGAGCAGGGCCCGCCGCGGCTCACTTCTCGTCCGCGGGCGGGCCGCGCTCACGTACTCGATTCTCTCGGCCTTAGGCGCTTCCGCCCAGGTAATTGTGGACCTGGTTCATCGTCACCTTGGGTGCCGGGAGCCCCGCTTCCTGCGAGAAGGGCTGGATCTGTTCCTCTGAGAACTTGTTGAAGACTTCTTCGTTTTCCCAGACGTCAACAACGAGGACGCCGTCGTCGGTTGCCGCTGCCCAGTGGAAGATCGCGCCTGGTGGGGTTGAGCCACGTGGCGTGAGGCCCATCTTCTTGATCACCTGGTCGTACTGGTCGAGGGTTGCGCCGGGGAATTCCATGCGGTACGCGACTGCCATGGCTGCTCCTCTCGTCGGGTGTGGCGGCGACACGCGGATCGTACGGTATTGCCGTAAGCGGGATCGGTGCGAGGCCGGATGCCGTCGCACGACTCGCCGACGAGTATGGACAGCACCAATGAGTCGTGTGCAGTTCAGGTTGCCGCCGCCCCGGTCTTCGGAGGTCGGTGCTTGTTGGTGGTCGCGGTGGTTGTTCTGCTCCGCGCTTGTGGGCATGGCGCTCGTCGGGACGCCAGGAACGGGTTCGGCGATGCCGCCGGCCGGCTCGCCCGCTGCAGCCCGCAAGGGCCTCATCGTCATCCCGCTCGAGTTCCATAACACCTTGCGTGGTGGGTGAGGAGCGGGTGGAGTCGGCTACGACGCGCAGCGGAGCCGAATCTGACGGAGATCGCGCCGGCGACCGGCACGCTGTTTGTGCGCAACGACCGGAAGCGACGGTTCACGGCCGTGCCGCTGAAGATCCGCAAGGCCTGCAGCGGCCTCTCGAATGCGGAGGGACCGTCGGCTGCTGCGGGCGCTGGTGCCCGGTCACCTGCTCAGAGGCGGCAAGTTGTTCTACTACGCGGTGATACGTGATCGTCGTACGGGCCGTTCGACGACGGTTCCGGACAACCCCACGCTTGCACGCGGCTCCCGACTGCTGGTCTGGGCACCGGAGCAGCCGGACGCGGCGGCGCGCACGGTGGCGCTGCCGTTCGGCCTGGAGCCGTGGAACCGCGCGGTCGAGTTCGCGCTGGGCCCTGCGGGCTCGCTGTACTTGGAGCGTGGAGGGCTTGCCGACCGACCCGCCTGCTCGGGTCCACAGGCCAGCCCGCCAAATCGCGTCGACGCGGTTGTCCGCGAGCGGGAAGGTGCTATGGACGAGCGCGCTCGCCACCGACTTCTTCAACACCCAGCTTCGCACCGGCCCTGACGGCACGCTCTACTGGACGGGCGCGCATTTCATAGGCTCGCCCTCCTCGCGCGAGAGTACAACGGCGTATGGCCGGGGGTCCCGGTGGCGACGCCCGCCGGACGGCCACTGTCGCGTGCGGCGCAGGAGCGGGGCACCCTCTGGGCCCAGCCGCTTCCCGGTGGCTTGCAGCGGTGCATAAGAGCCGGCTATGACCGCGGCGACCCCGAGGCGCGCGTGGCACTGGTAAACCGGGCGGGGCGGTGGTGCGCGCATGGCGGATCAGCAGCCCGACGATCATCCAGATGTCGCTCCCGGCGACGCCCGCGCTCGTCGACGGCGACCCGGTGTAATCGTGCTGGAGCCTTACAGCGGGCCGCCGCGCGCACAGGTTGGAGTACCTGGTGCTGCGGCTGGGGCCGAGGGGCGGCATCCGCCGATACCCGCTTCATCGCTGCCCAAGAACGATCCGCCGCGATCGGCCTTCGGCAACTTCGCGATCACCGACATTCGCGTCGAACCCGACGGGAAGCTGTACCAGCTGGGCTCCTCCCCCGACTTCGGCGCGGCGGTCTACCGATTCTCGTTCGCCCCTTCCGAGGCGAGGGTGCTCACACGTGCTCGGAACACGCGCCAGCGACGTTCGTTCTCATGCACCAGAGTCGCGGACTCAGCTGCGAGGTCTGCAGCCCGGTCGAGTACCTCTGACGCGGAATAGAGGTATCCGGGGAACGTTCGAGCGCTCGCCAGATCGGCTCGAATCGCGGGCGGCGACAGCTCTAGCTGACCGATGATGGCCAGCGTCCGCGTGATCAGCCGACCGATGAGTGTGCAGAGCTCTGCTGCTTGCCAGTCGTTTGCGATGATGCGGTGGCGCTCGCCGAGGAGGTCGGCGAGCCCCGGGTGGGGTAGCAGCGCCGCTGCGCTCTCCCAAGAGGCCGCCATCGCCGAGCCAAGCCACTCGCCGGTCTGTGCGAAGTCGTCGCCAAGAGACGCCAGGTCGCGCTTCAATCGCCCGATCTCCGTGGGCTCGCCATCGCCTTCCATGAACAGAACACCGTCTGCCTGGATTGCGGCGACCTCGTTCAGATCCTCCGCACCTGCAAACGGGTTCGGAACGGGATGCTTCGTCGGCTCAGACTCCTCCCACCTCCCGGCCAGGGTCTTGAGCGTCCGCGAGCAATGCTGCAGGGCGATCGCCTGCTCGAGCGGCGCCTGGGAATAGAACTTCTCGTGTTCACGGTGGTAGCGCGAAAGATTCAAGACGCTCTCGAGCACGGACGCTCCGCTCACGTTGGGGTTCGACACCGACATCACCTCCGCGAGCATCGACGACACCCGACAGAATCACAGAGGGTCTCCCAGATTTCATCGGTGTCCCCACCGACAGGTGGTTCGGGAAATCCGCAAGGGGTTTCCCGCCACTCGCAACCGAACCGTCTCTGGCTAGGCTCCTCGCATGGCCTGCCACCCAGAACACACCGCGCCCTACCCAGCATTTCGCCACGGCCACCACCGTGACCATCACGACCACGAGCATCATCACCAGAGCCATGCGGAGCACGGCCACTCGCACGGTCTCGTTGACGATTCGATCAAGCGCTCTCGGGCTGGACTGCGCGCGGTCTTCGTCAGCCTCGGCGTCCTCGGCCTCACGGCACTCGTCCAGATCGCGATCTACATGGCCACCAGCAGCGTCGCCCTGCTCGCCGACCTCATCCACAACTTCGGTGACGCGCTCACGGCCATTCCGCTAGCAATCGCCTTCTATCTCCGGAGCGCTCGCGGGGAGCGATGGGCAGGTTACTCCGTCGTCTTCGTAATCCTCGTCTCAGCGTGCGTCGCGCTGTATGAGACGATCGAAAGGTTCATCCATCCTCGCGAGCCGCAGTACCTCTGGGCGCTCGCCGCCGCCGGAGCCGTCGGCTATCTCGGAAACGAAATCGCTGCTCGGGTTCGCCTCCGAACTGGCCATCGCCTCGACTCTCCCGCGCTCATCGCCGACGGCAACCATGCCCGAGTCGACGCCTACGTGTCACTCGCAGTCATCGGTAGCGCGCTCGCCGTCGCTCTGGGCGCGCCGATCGGCGATCCACTGATCGGCCTCGGGATCACGCTCATCATCTTGAAGATCACCTGGGACTCCTGGCAGACGATCCGAGGATCGTCCTGAGCTGCCATAGGTCGCGAGGTCTCCGCCGAAGATCCTGAACGTCGCCGCGCGCCTCGTTGCTTGGGTCGAGTCGAGCTTTGTATTTCGGTCGCGCTGGGTTGGGCAGACTACGAGCATGTTGACGATCTTCGGTGCGCTGGCTGTGACGTTCATGATGGTGATGTACGCCTTCGAGCGACGGAGCAGGTGGTTCGTTCTCGCGTTCGCGCTTGGCTGTTTCCTGTCGAGTGCGTACGGGTTTCTCGCGGGGACGTGGCCCTTCGGGGTCGTCGAGGCCATCTGGGGTTTTGTCGCGATCTACCGGTTCAGTACGAGCCGTGAGTCGCCGGCAACTGTCACGTTGCCAGGCAGCTAGCGGCGTTCTTCAAGAATTTCACGGAGGATGTCCTCGCCTCCAAGGGGCACGTCTGTCACACGTATTTCGATGGCTTCCGGGCGCTCGTTGACTGCGACGCGAGGACGGGCAGCATTGCCTATCGACCTCGATCAGAAGGCCCAGTCAACGCAATACATCAACGTGCGTTAGGATGATGCTTGTGGCCGACGACCGTTGTGACCTTCTCTGCATCGACTTCGATCAGGCCGAAGCGCTTCGCCAGCGACGTCTCGGGCGTGAGGTGGCGGAGGGGGCATCCGAGCGTGCGCGCGCACTCGCGGATCCGACCCGGCTGCTTCTCGTGGCTGCGCTCGCCGAAACGGAGGAGCTATGCGTCTGTGACCTCGCTTGGATAGTCGAGCGGTCACAGAATCTCGTCTCCCACCACCTGCGCGCATTGCGCACCGCCGGTCTCGTACGCTCGCGGCGGGACGGGAAGATGGTCATGTACACGATGACAAACGACGGGCGTGCCCTTCTCCGTGCTGTCCTTCCCGCGGAGGCAATGTCTCCGAAATGAGCACCCACCTTCCCGTCGTCCAGCTTGGTGCGCTCAGTCGTCCAGCCGATCGAGCGAAGCTCGTCCGGCGCGCGAGGCTCCTGGCGTGGGGCGGCATCGGCTGGCATTTCATCGAGTTTGCGATCGCGATCGGAGCCGGTGTCGCCGCCTCCTCGATCGCGCTGATCGGGTTCGGCGCTGACAGTCTGATCGAGACGATTGCCGGGTTCATCGTGATCTGGCGGTTCGCCGACAGCCGCTCCCAGTCCGACAGCGCCGAGCGGCGCGCTCAGCAGTTGATCGCCGTGAGCTTCTTCGTGCTCGCCGTATACGTGTCGGTGGACGCCGTGCTCGCGCTAGTCCAGGGTGACCACCCCGACGCGAGCTGGGTGGGGATCGGCCTGGCTGCGGTGACGGCACCGACGATGCCTCTCCTCGCTCGTGCTAAGCGAAAGGTCGGGCAGCAGCTCGGATCGAGCGCCACGGTGAGCGAAGGCGCCCAGAACATGCTCTGCGCCTACCTCTCTCTTGCGCTTCTGGTCGGGCTTCTCGCGAACGCGCTACTCGGGTGGTGGTGGGCAGACCCCGTCACCGCGCTCGTGATCGCGGCCGTCGCAGCGCGAGAGGGCATTCAGAGTTGGCGCGGCCACAGCTGCGATTGCTGCTAGGACGCAAGCGGTGATCGGGCGCCGCTTCGACCTGCTGGGTCAGGCCACGCAGGCTGCGGCGTATTCCTCGGTCTTCGCGCAGCAGCGGGTGAGGGTGGCGACGAAGCCGCGTTCGCTCGAGCTCAGGGGGCGCCGTGCGAGGCGGGCAATGAGGAGGCTTCGGGTGATCGTGAGGTTGCGGTGGAGCCGGAATCGTTCGAGTTCGCCTCGTGCGATTTCCTCGGCAACGGCGTAGCGGGACAGGAAGGCGATGCCGAGACCTTCGCGGGCGGCGCGCTTGATCGCTTCGCTCGAATCGAGTTCCCAAATGTGTCCGGGTCGTATGCCAGCCTTCGCGAGCGCGTAGTCGCTGACCTGTCGTGTGCTCGACGCTGCGCCACGGACGAGGAGCGTTTGCTCGGAGAGTGCGGCTCGTGTGACTGAGCCATTCCGCAGCGGTAGGAGGCCGGGCTTTGCGATCCCGACGATTTCGTCGGAGAGGAACGGGTCGAGTGTGACGCGGTCGTCGACCTCTGTCTCGCCGACGAGCGCGAGCTGCACGCGACCCGTGAGAAGTCGCTCGATGATCTCGCCAGTCGAGGCGATCTCCACCTCGACAGTGACGTTCGGGTGGTCGCGGCGAAAGCAGCCGAGCGTGTCCGGCAGGAGATAGACGCCGGGTGTCGTGGAGGCGCCGATGTGGATGGTGCCCGCCTGGAGGCCCGCGAGCGCGGCGAGCTCCTCTTCCCCGGCGCGGAGCGTCGCGAGCGCCTGGGCGGCATGGAACGCGAGCGCACGACCGGCCTCGGTCAACCGACTGCCGCGACCGTTTCGCTCGACGAGCCGCTGTCCGGCTGCGGCTTCGAGGAGGCGTAGGTGCTCGCTCGCTGTGGGCTGTCCGATCCCAATGGCCTGGGCGGCGGCGGAGACACTCCCGCCGCGCTCGATCTCGACGAGGAGCCGGAGGCGCGTCGAGTCCCACAGGAGGGATAACGGGCTATCGGGCACGGCGATACCTCTTATCGTCAATTACGTCTAGCTCGATGGATAGCTGGAGCGTAGCGTGCGTCGAAGCTGAGGATCGGACGATGTTCGAGGAGGTGGAGGAGACGGCGCGGGCCATCGACTTTCGTACGGCCACCGGATCGTGAGTGCCGACCAGCGCTGGGCCGTCCCAGTGCGGACGTGACCTCGGGCAGGGTTGAGCTCGGCCTGCGCGCGAACGCCCAGCAGTTCACGCTGCTCGTCGTGCTCAACGCGTTCGTCGGGGCCATGGTCGGCCTCGAGCGAAGCGTACTCCCGCTCGTCGGTGAGGAGGACTTCGGACTCACGTCGACGGCGCTGATCGTCAGCTTCGTCGCTGCATTCGGGATCGCCAAGGCGATTGCCAACCTCGCTGCTGGAGGCCTTGCCAGCACGGTCGGGCGCAAGCGTCTGCTCGTGATCGGCTGGTTGATCGCCTTGCCGGTGCCGCTGCTGATCGCGCTCGCCCCGAACTGGGGGTTCATCGTTGCCGCAAACCTTCTGCTCGGCGTCAACCAGGGGTTCGCGTGGTCGATGACCGTCGTCATGAAGATCGACATCGTCGGCCCGAAGCGCCGCGGGCTGGCGCTCGGCCTGAACGAATCCGCGGGCTATCTGGGCGTCGCGCTGACAGCGTTCCTCTCAGGAGTGCTCGCAGCCAGCTTCGCTCCACGAACCGTGGTCTGGGTCGGCGCCGCCGCAATTGCCGTCATCGGCACCCTCATCTCGATCTTCTTCGTCCGCGACACGGCCGCTCACGTCGCAGAGGAACAGCGCGCCCACGGTGGCACACCAACAGTGAGGAACATGCGCCATGCGTTCGCTCGGGGCACGCTCCACCATCCCGTTCTGCGCGCATGTTCCCAGGCGGGGCTTGTCAACAACCTCAACGACGCGCTTGCCTGGGGGCTCGCGCCTCTCTACCTTGCAGCGAACGGGTCGAGCGTCAGCGAGATCGGCATCGTCGCGGCCGTCTACCCGGCCGTCTGGGGCGTCACGCAAATCCTCACCGGCTGGCTCTCCGACCGCACCGGCCGTAAGCCGCTCATCGTGATCGGAATGCTTGTCCAGGCATTCGCTCTCGTCATCCTCGTCGCCGGTGGGGGCGCGTTCGTGCCTGCGCTCCTTGCGGCCGTCCTTCTCGGTCTCGGAACCGCGCTCGTGTATCCAACCCTGATTGCCGCAGTCTCAGACGTCGTCCAGCCTGTCGAGCGAGCCCAGGCGGTGGGTGTGTACCGATTCTGGCGAGATCTCGGCTTCGTCGCTGGAGCAGTACTCTCCGGCTTCGTCGCCGATTCGCTCGGAGCAGGCTGGGCGATCGGCATCGTCGCCGGACTCACCGCGGCAAGCGGCGTCTGGGTGGCCGCAACGAGATGGATCCCCGATCAGCGTATGGGAGACCCGATCAACCCAGGAAGGGAGGCCTCGGATGGCGAGACAGACAATCGATCAGCTGCTCGCGGTGGCCCGACAGCGCATCACGCCACGGCCTGAACCCTGTGAAGCCCTCGAAGCTGTGCGAAACGGCGCGCTCATCGTCGACCTGCGCTCCGTCGACGAGCGTCGACACCACGGTGTCATTCCGGGCTCTCTGCACGTCCCCCGCAGCGTTCTCGAGTGGCGAGCCGACCCCGACTCCGGCTGGACGAACCCGCATCTCGGCGATCTCGGCCAGGAGCTCATCCTCATGTGCGCGGAGGGCTACAGCTCGAGCCTTGCAGCCGCATCGCTGCGAGACCTCGGCTACAGCAGGGCAACCGATCTCGCCGGAGGCTTTGCCGCGTGGAAAGCAAACGGGCTACCGACACGCCCCGCGTCGATGCCCGAGCCGGGCCGGTCTGGAATGGGAAGTCCCGAGCCGGCGGAGGCTGACTGACCGGAGGGAGGAAGGCACGTGCCGCACGAGATCACCGGTATCGGACTCGCTGACGTACAGGCCGAGTACGGCGGCACCGAGGGCGACCTCTCCGAGCTGATCATGGGCGAGCAAGTCCACATCGGCGGCCTGGTCTCGTCGATCGACCTCGCCGATCGAGCGCGTATCCGCGAGGGAATGGAGGGAGTCGATCTCTGTTGCTGCACCGGCGCCGGAATGCGGTTCCTCGTCCGCTTCCGCAAGGTCGCGCAGATGATCGGAGTCGACGCGACCGAGCGGATGATCGAGCGCGGACGGCAACGGTGCGAGGAGGAGGGGCTCTCCGATCGCATCCGGTTCATCCACGGTGATGCCTGCACGACCGGCTTGCCCGATCGGAGCGCTGACTTCGTCTGGGGTGAAGATGCCTGGTGCTACGTCACGAACAAGCCTGGGCTCATCGCCGAGGCCGCCCGGATCGTCCGGCCAGGCGGCGTCATTGCCTTCACGGACTGGCTCGAGGGCCCAACCCCACTGACCCGCCAGGAAGCGGAGCGCCTCCTGCGCTTCATGAACTTCCCGAGCATCCTCGACCTCGGTACCTGTCGTGCGCTCCTCGTGGAATCAGGTTGCCACGTCGAGGTCGCAGAGGACACCGGACGCTTCGCATCCCACATCGACCTCTACCGGAACATGATCACGATGCAGCTGACCTACGACGCCCTCAGGATCATCGGATTCGACGCAGACCGGATGCGGCTCCTCGAGGAGGGACGAGGCTTTCTCCAGGAACTCGCCCACGCCGACAAGCTCATCCAGGGACGCTTCGTGGCCATCCGGAGGTAGGGGAGGGAGTTCGATGAGCGATGAGATCCGCCGGACGGCGTTCGACGGCCCGCAGCGGGCGATGGGCGTCGTCCAACACCTCGACCGTGAAGGCTGGTACTGGCCCAAACACTTCGGCGACCCCGTCGCCGAGCACCACGCGATCCGCAACGACGTCGGTGTCTGGGACGCGTCACCGCTGCGCAAGTTGGCGTTCAGCGGCCCCGACGCCGTAAAGGCCGCCGACCGAATCTTCACGAACGACATGCTGAGCCTCGAGGTCGGGCAGGTGCGGTACACGTCGTTCTGTGACGAGAACGGCAAGATGGTCGGTGAATGCACGGTCTTCAAGACCGCCGACGACCAGTGCATCGCGGTCACCGCGCTCGACTCCGATCTCGATCATTTCAGGACCGTCGCCGACGGCCTCTCGGTCGAGATCGAGCCGAGGACGAGGTCGACACCGCAGGTCGGAGTGAGCGGCCCCCGCTCGCGCGAGCTCCTCCAGAGCCTGACTGATGCCGACGTCTCGGGGCTCCGCTACTTCCGCTTCTGGCCGGAGCGTGTGAAGGTCGCCGGTGTCCCGTGTGTGGTGTCGCGAACGGGCTACTCGGGCGAGCTCGGGTACGAGCTCTTCTGCTCGCCCGACGGGGCCGAGCAGCTCTGGGACGCGGTGGTCGGAGCCGGCGCCAAGCCCTACGGATTGGCGGCGGTCGAGACGATCAGGATCGAGTCCGGGCTGCTGTTCATCGGACGCGACTACTTCCAGCACGAGACAAGCCCGTACGACGTGGGACTCGACAAGCTCGTCCGCCTCGACAAGGCCGAGTTCTGCGGCAAGAACGCGCTCGCGGCAGAGGCGGCGAGACCGCCCAACCGCTTCGTCACCCTCGTCGTCGACGGAGTGGTTCCCGCGTACGGCGCCGCCGTCACGAAGGACGGCGAGCAGGTCGGCACGCTGACGAGCCCGTGCGAGAGCCCGACGCTCGGCAACGTCATCGGCCTGACGGTGCTGCGCACCGACCTTGCCCGCGACGGTGAGAGCGTCGAGGTCGCGGTCGAGGGCGGCACTGCCCCTGCGACGGTCGCCCCGATGCCGCTCTACGACACAGAGAAGAAGCGCCCGCGAGCGTAGAGGTACTCGGGCCCGCACCTGCTCGCGCTCGTCGCGGTGAGGGACTCAGACACCTAATCTTCACCCAGATCGATCCCAGTTGGCCGCGCGGATCCCGGCGCATCCGGTGCAGACTCCCGGGGTGACCGAGTCCAGGACAGAGGAGCTGCCGTCCCGGCCGCACGAAGCGCCGAGTCTCGACGGCGGACGACCGTCGATCGACACACTCCTCCGTAACCTCCACCAGCAACTCGTCGCGCTCAGTTCCCAGGCACGACATCAAGGCGAACATCCTGATCAGCGTGTCGGCGATCCTCATCGGCATCATCGGAACGCGTGTCGGCAACGACGAACTGCGGGGGGCCGTCATCACCCTGATTGTGTTCCTCGTCCTCTCGCTCGTCGCAGCGAGCCTGGCCGTGCTCCCGAAGCTGCCGTTTGCGCGGGTGACGAGAAAACCGGTGTCACCGAACTACGATCCGTTCTTCTTCGGGCATTTCGAGCGAGTCCCACGCGCCGAGTACGTCGAGCAGATGGAGACGATCATCTCCTCCGACGCGACCCTGTACCGCGCATTGATCGAGAATCTTCACAATCAGGGCGTCTACCTCGTCCGGGCGAAGTACCGCTGGGTCGCGATCGGTTACATCCTGTTCATGGCCGGGTTCATCGTGGCGGGGATCGTCGCGATCGTGACGGTGTGGCCATAGAGAATCGCATGGACGCGGTGCAGGCTCGGCAACAGAGCGCAGACCCGTGCATCGTGGAACGCTACGTCCGCTGGGGTAGGAGCTCAGGGTCGATTCCAGGCAGCCCATCGATGCTCTCGGCGTTCAGCTCGCGGGAGTAGTCCATCAATGCGTTCGGGCCGTGCGCTCGGAGGCGGTTATCGGCCCAGGCCCGGCCCTGCGGGCGCCAACCTTCGAACCGCATCAGCGGCACTCCGTAGCCGCAGGAGTCCGCGATCCGAGTGACGTCGACCTCGATCACCGACCGGAGGTCGACCTCGTAGAGACCATCCTGCCCGAGAGCTTCGAGGTCGAACATTGCCTGCAACTCCTCAAAGCCGGCGGTCCCGACCTGGGCGACCGTCCCTGTGCCGTGGAGGCGGACGATCCGCGGGGGGCCGGCGAACGCACAGAACATCACGACGACGCGACCGTTCTCGCGCAGGTGGGCGATCGTCTCCGCACCGCTTCCGACGGTGTCGAGGTAGGCAACACGGCGAGGGCCGAGCACCCGCAACGCGCCCGCGTTTCCTTTCGGCGAGACGTTCACGTGCCCGCCGCCGCTCATGGGTGCCGTCGCGACGAAGAACATCGGCTGCTCTGAGATCCAGGCCTCGAGCTTCCGGTCGATTTCGTCGTAAATCTTTGCCACGATCGCCCCCTGCTCCGGCTCAGACCCGAGTATCGCACACCCTTGCCGAGGCGCCTGCCCCTCAGCCGATTCCCTGATCTCGCTTTTCTGTTGTGGTCTCTCCGCGTTTCACGAGCACGTCGACAGGATGTTCGGTGCCGTCGATCGTCCACCTGACGCACGACGCTCAGCAGCGTCCGGCAGGATCGGACTACCTGGACATATCGCGGCTCTTCACCGGAAGTTCAGGTTGACCAAACTGGTCGTTGCGCGGCTCGCCGCACGAGCCACGGGGACGACAGGTCTATGTCGATGACCTCGTGGCGGGCCTCACATTCGAGGAAGCACGCGGACATCGATTCTTGGTGGCAGGTAGGGGAAACAGTACGTTGATGGTCCCCGAACGAAGCTGACCCGGACGAACGCTCGCAGTGTTCCTGCCTCGGTTGCCTGAACGATGTCGAGTTCCTGAACCCGTGAATGTAGGTACGGGAGCCGGACTGACTGCCCGGGTTGGACGAGCCGCGTAAGAATCGTGCGACCTCGGACGCGGAAGCGAAGGCGGTCGGTGGCGCTCGCCACGTTCGCGTGGAAGCCGAGAGCTAGTCCCGCTAATCCAGGGGCGAGCCCGGGTCGCCGCGATGGGTCGCAGCGCCAGGTGATCGTGCCTATGGCAGGTAGAGATACGAGGAGGAACGGCCCTCGGACCTTCGTTGTGTTCCCAGACGCCGAAGGGGCAAGGATGATCAACGCCCCGGCGACACTTACCGCAGCGCGCCTTCCCAGCATCATTGGTCTTATACGAGGCCCGAGGCCCGGGAGGTCCCTCCTTCGCGGCTCTTGACGTCGGGCCGAATGGGGGGTCGCGGGACCCTAAGGTGGATAGACGACTATCTCGTCGTCGAGGGCGAGCGCGACCCTCCCGCGGCTCGACCTCGCGCAGCAGCGCGGGTGCGTCTTCCGAATGGGAGATGCTCTACTTCCAGTGTCGTCCGGTTCCGAGGATGTACTGGCCGTAGCCGAGTAGTGCTGCTGCTGAGGTCAGGACTTGGTAGACGAATAGGTAGCCGATGAAGCCGCGGACGTTATTCCCTACGTCGACGCCGAGGCGGCGGAAGACGTGGCGGTCCTGCCAGAGGCGGAGGAACCCGTAGAGGGCGAGGCTGATCGGGAGTAGTAGGATCGACCACCATCCGACGATCAGCGGATAGCCAAACAAGAAAAGAATCAGCCCGGGCACCCAGAAGAAGATGATTCCGATGTCGAGGATCGGGACGAGGTAGTCGATTCCGGCGACGAACTTCGCCAGGACGCGAGGTTGCGTCAGTGGCGGGTGGGTCCGGAGTCCCTCGAACATCCCGCGTGCCCAGCGTGAGCGCTGGCTTAGGAGGGGGCCGAGTTTCGTCGGGAATGCTTGTGAAGGCGAGCGCGACGGGCTCGTATTGCACCAGCCCTCGCGAGCCGAGCATTGTCCAGGTGAGAACGATGTCCTCGCCGATCGCGTCCGGCCAACCGCCGACGGCCCGCAGGTCCTCGGTCGAGTAGGCGGAGAACGCACCTTGAGCGACGAGGGTGGTGTTGTAGGCAGCCTGCATCCGCTTGACGCCGTTGATGCCGAGCCGGTAGTCCCACTCCTGCATCCGCGTGACGTAGCTCGCGTGGGCGTTCTCGGCCACGAGAGCCCCCGCGCAGGCAGAGACATGCTGATCTTGCGGGGTGTCGGCGAACCGGGCAGACCAGCAGGGTGAGCGCCTCGCGCTGGAGGTATGTGTCGGCGTCGACTGTCACGATTATCGGTGTCGTCACCGTCGGCAATACGGCGTTGAGGGCCTGATGCTTTCCCGGCTTGGGCTCAAAGACGCGCCGGTAGTCAAGCCGGAGCCGCTGTGCGGCTTCGGCGGCCAGATCGGCGGTTCGGTCGCTTGAGTTGTTGTCGGCGAGAACGACTTCGACGCGACCCTCATACGTCAGTCCGGCGATCCGTTCAAGGGTTGGCACGATCGCGTCCTGCTCGTTGTAGGCGGCGATCACGACGGTCACCGACGGCCAACGACCCTCATGCCAATCTCCATGCGGAACAGTCAGCGGTATCTCTCGGTAGCGGGTGATCAGGAGGGTGAAGATCATGAACCCGATCACCAGACCAGGGACATAGGCAAGGAAGACCGGGATCACCCACGCCATCACCGGCCCGATCGCATCCGCTAGCTGATCACGCCACGGCCCCGAGGCCCACACGCCAAACGCGACCCAGCCGCTCGTAAGCACAGCCGCGATCGCGAACCGAACCCCCGGTCGAAGCCCCCGCCGAGGGGCCCGACGTCGAGTGAAACCGCCGAGCCGTCTGCGATCAACCGCCAGCGGGACCGTTCCAAATTCACGGTCCCGAGCGACAGCGCGGTCAGTGGTTACGGGTGATCTAGAAAAGCCTTCCCTCTCCACCTCCGAGTCTAGGAACGGAGGAAGCCAAGGGCTACCCCGTTTCGGGTGAATGCTTACAGGACGGAGTTCGACGGCGCTACGGCGGTGTTCGTCGCCGACGGTGCCGCTCAGAGGGGAGTGAGGCGGCGACCCGGCGGCCGTCACCGTCGTTCGCCGTGAGGGCGTCTGGCGGCACTCCGACGGCGAGATAGAGGAACTCAGCGAATAGCCGCGGCGGCGGGAGTCCTTCCAAAGCCGCTCTCTCCCGCCGCGTGCATCCGTTCGTGGCGACCGCGCTAAGTCGCCTTGGCTTCGTCCCACCGGGCGATCAGCGCAAACAAAATCAGGACCGTAAGGGCAAGCTCGAAGAGCGCCCACAGCGGATACGCAGCATTGCCCACGAAGCCAAGCTGAGCGAAGACGCTTAGCGTGGCCACGACGATCGCGAACCACCGCGCCCAAGCGGCTCTCGAGAGCAGCGCCAACCCAGCCAACACGAGAATGACGCCCAGGATGAGCACGATCCAACCCCAGGTCTTGACGTTGAAGACGATGACTGTCTCCGGTGTCAGGACGTAGTACTGCTTGCGGATGACGGCGATCAAGCCTTCGAAGAAGCTGATGCCTCCGATGACGATCATCAGCAAGCCCGCGAAGCTGACCCACCCCGACCAACGGCCGCTACCGGCCATTTCCGACCCCTTCCCTCGGTGTTTGACGAGCGCCTAGCTGTTCGCTCCTGGCATACGAATTCCTACGGAGGTGGTCGCCGCTGAGCGTGCGCTTTGTCGGCTAGCGGGCTTGAGTCCTACGCGTCCGAGCCGGTGCTCGCCAGTCGCGCTACCATTCGGCCTGTCGGTCACGCAGGGTTCTCCGGTCTACTCCGGGAGCGAGAACCCCCTATAGCGTGGAGAGCCGACAGCCACTCCTCACCATCTCGGCGCGGCGCGGAGCGAGCCCCGTAGCAGGCAGCAACACGGGCAGGCCGCACCACTCCCGGAGCGGAACGCTGCAACAAAAATCAGGGGCCCGGGAATCGCACACCGCGATAGCTCGAGGCCCGGCAGCCGTTAGGGAGAACCCATCATGAGCAGCTTCATGGGACCCGAGCCACGATTGGGAAGCCATACCCCGGGGTTTCCGAGCTGGGCGGTTGCGACCGTCGAAGTGGAGGAGTTGCCACTTCTATTGCCACTTCGCCGCTTCGGGGATGCTCACCGACTTCCGAACGTCGACGAAAACAGCATTATGGCGAGGATTGCGCCTGATGCGCCTGATTTGCAAGAAGCCCTGCAAAACGAGGGGTCGTGACTCACGTCGTGACTCACGCCGACGCACCTACTCGTCGGCCTGCCGTTCACGACCGACTGACTTCGCGCAGGAACGGCCGTATCGTCTCGGCGAGTTCCCTGGGGCGGTCGTGGTAGGCCCCGTGCGCGCCCGGCGTGGTCACTACATCTGCGCCGAGTCGCTTGCTGAGCCGCCCGGCGACCTCGGCGAAGAAGTCGTGGCTGTCCGCGCTCACGACCAGCAGCACGGGGACGGCGATGGCGGCTAGCGCCTGGTCATCCGGCATGGACCTCTCATAGGTGCCGAGCTCGACGTCGAAGAGAGTGCTGGCGCTGGCACAGATCCGTTCCCGGAGTGCGGGGGAAAGCTGTGTCCACGCGTCGTCTCCGCAGATGTATTGCCAGAACCGCTCCACCGCCAAGTGATGTCCGCCTTCGGCCATCGACTGCCGGACGACTCCTTGCAGTGGGGCTCGGACCACGTCGAAGTCGTCGAGGACCGCGTACACCCCTGGTTCGTGCAGGACGGCACCGCGCACCATCGCGGGGTGGCGGGTCAACATCCAGAGCGCGAAGTTCCCACCGCTGCTCGTTCCGAAGACCGCCAGCGGGCCGACCGCCAACGAATCGACCAGGGCCGCCGCATCATCGGCCTGCTCCACGGCCGACGTCGTCGTCCACCCTGCCGGAGCCGGACTCCGGCCGTTCCCACGCCGGTCGTAAGTGATGACCGTGAACTCGGCGGCCAGGAGATCGGCGAGCGTGTCGAAATGACCGCCGTCGCCGGTCGCCCCCATGATCAAAAGAACAGGCGGACCGCTGCCGCGGACCTCGTGGTAGATCTCGGCACCGTTGACGCTGACCATCGGCATCGCAAAGCTCGCTGGGATCTTAGACATGCCGCTCCTCGGGCAGATCCGCGCCGCGACAGCAGGGCACGTCATCGTGCGCTACCCGTAGCGGCCCGCGGGCACTAGAGGTGGAGCGAGCGGAACGTTCTCCACGGTCACGTCGAGGTCCGGGTCGACGTCCTGGCACGCTCTGAGACATCTGAGCAGCGGTTGCATGAATGATGCTTGGGACGCGGGCCTCCTGATTGTAAGGAAGCCGCCCCGGCTTCCGCACACCTCCGAGGGCCGCTCAAACGCCCGAGTTCGCGCCTGCTCGGGGCCATGTCTGGCGGTGGGTAGGCCAGCCTCTCGGGCTGTGCGAGAACGTCTCGATTGTGTTAGGTCGGTGGTTCGTCGGCGGGGGGCGGTTGGAGCAAGTCCTGAAGCTGCGTCACCTGCTCGCGAATGAGAGCCGCCGAGTACGAGAGTTGGTCCGGGCTCGGGGGTGGTGAGCTAAGCCGTAAGGCTCTGTCCGCATCGAGCGCCCTCGCGAGCTCGTCAAGGCGCTCACGTAGGCGGGCGGCTGCTGCCCTCGACCGATCGTCCGGCGCGCGTCCCTCGAGCGACCGAGCCTCAGCGGCTAGAGCCTGGATGTGGCCGGTTACGACGGAGCCTTCTCTGACGACGTCGTCCATCGCGACGAGGGAGCGCCGAGCGAGATCGGCCAATTGACTCGACCATGAGGCGCTTGACGCCTTTCGCCGTCTCCACACCACGAATCCGATGATCGATGCCGCGAGAGCGAGTCCCAGGGCCAGGGCGATCCAGCCCCACGGCGTGCCGCTCTCGGACGACGTCGCCTCGGACGCCACCGTCTCTGTCGGGCCGGTGGCGGCGGTTGTCGTGGGAGCCTCGGTAGTCGCCCCCGGAGCGGTCTCAGTTCGTGTCGGAACGGTCGGCACCGTCACGCTTGGCCGCGTGCCGGTAGGCAGCTCCGTCACGCCCGACAAGCCCGTCACGCCACTCAAGTCTCCTCCTCCGCAGCCCCCAAGGAGGTAGCCGCTGACCGCGGCGAGAGCGAGAACCAAGCCGACGCGAAGAGCCTGACGCAGCGCTTTCCGGCGATTCGCCATCGTCATCCGAAGACTACCGACGTGCTCAAGCGCATCAGGAATGACTACGGACGGCTACGCGGCGCTGACCCTGATGCCGAACGACGCGGAGGTACTGACCGTCGAGTTCAAGGTCAACTGCTCGAACCGGCTAGTGGCGAGCGCCTCGTCGCCGAGGGCGACGTCGCCTGCGCGGTCGCACGCTGAGGTTGCCGCGGCGACCGTACGCCGAGCAGGGGATGGGCGTGCACGTCGCGACGGGTCCCGTGTTTCGGCCGTCGATTAGCAGGTCACTCTTGTCAGCAGCGCTGGCCGTATTGCAGAGAACCGACGGCTCTCGACGCCGAGCTGGCTCCGCCTCCGATGGGACCCAGCCGCGATTCCGAAGCCATACCCCCCGGGTTGAAACGCAGCCCCGATCTCCTCCCGAACGCCCTGCGTGTTCCATACGAGTGTTCCATCGGCCGCCTTCGATCCTGTACCGGGAGACGCGTGTGCGAGCAGATCCGCTACAGGAGCGGGCTTCCGTCGAGTGGGCGGTGCCGGGCTCGAACCAGCGACCTCCTGCTTGTAAGGCAGGCGCTCTCCCAGCTGAGCTAACCGCCCTGGGTTGTCCAAGTGTAGGGGCTGGCTCGCCTGCGCTTGCAGAGTCGGGACGCGTGTGCGGTACGGTAGATCCGTCCCGCCCCCATCGTCTAGTGGCCTAGGACACCGGCCTTTCAAGCCGGAGACCGCGGGTTCGAATCCCGCTGGGGGTACTAACCATGCACAAACCGGAGGGGAGATCGCGCATGGGGAACGCAGTCGTTCACTTCGAGGTGGTCGGAAGGGATCTCGAGAAGCTACAGGCCTTCTACTCGGATCTCTTCGACTGGAAGATGCAGTCGATCCCGGAGATGAAGTACGCGATCGTCGAGAAGGAGGGTGAGGGGATCGGCGGCGGGATCGGGCAATCGGACAACGACGGCCCCGGGTATGTCACGTTCTACGTCTCGACAGACGACCCGCAGGCGACGCTGGACAAGGCGGAACAACTCGGGGGCAAGACGCTCATGCCGGTCACGGAGATGCCCGCGGTGACGATCGCGATCTTCGCCGACCCGGAAGGACACATCGTCGGTCTGGTCAAGGCGTAGCGGCGGGAGGCCGCTAGCCGACGGCGCCGGGCACGAACTTGTCGACCTCGGTGATGACGTCCGCCGGGACGCCCGCGCGCTTTGCGGCGGCGAGAATCTCGTCCGGCGACGGCGCTTCGTACAGGCAGTACGAGCGGCGCCGGTCGGCGCTGAGGAACGAGAAGAGCCACTTGACGCCCTCGTCGGCGTTGATGTCCTCGATCAGCCTGACGTCCTCGCTGGTGAGATCGAGTTGCTCTGCGAAGCCCCGTTCGATCAGGTAGAGCGCCATTCCCCAGATGGTACAGATGCTCAGGCCTCCACCAGCCCGTGGCTGTGGGCGTACGAGGCAGCTTCGGTTCGGTTCGCGCAACCGGTCTTGCGAAGGATGCTGCGCACGTGGTTCGCAGCCGTGTGCTCGCTGATCACGAGCGACGTTCCGATGTCCCGGTTCGACAGTCCCCTCGCAACGAGCCGGAGGATGTCGACCTCGCGCGCCGAGAGCCCGTCGGGGAGCAAGCCGGCGGGCGGCCGCGGTGATCCGAGCGCCGCGATCCTGGCCGTGAGGGTCGGCATTCCGATCCGCTCGGCGAGCGTTGCGGCCTCGGCCAGGAGCGTCGCTGCCTGAGCGCGCCCGTTGACGCCGTCGCGATGGATCAGCAGGCGTCCGTATTCGTACGCCGTGTGGGCGAGCCATGTTCGTGCTCCCATCTGCGCGGTTCAGCGCCATCGCCTCGTCGAAATGGCGCTTGCGCCAGCTCCCACTCGCCGAGCGTTGCCGCGAGCATGCCGAGGTACCGATCGGCAGCTCCGTAACAGGCGACCCCATGGCCGATCGCGATGTTCGTTCCGCGAGTGCGGCCTGAGCTCGGGGTACACGAGCTCGGCGAGCTCAGCGTCGCCCACCGTGCGAACAGGCGTCGGTCAGATACGTCAGCGAGGCCTTCCAGAGCGATTCACGAAACGTTCCGAGCCCTTCTCTGCGCAGCTGGACGAGCTGCGCGGCGAGCCTCGTCCTCCATCCCAAGCTCCGCGAGCAGCGCCGCCAGCCCGGGTCGCCACGCCCCGCCTCCGGCACGGCTGCTGCCGGCGAGCACGCGTATGACCGGAGCGAGCTCGGCAAGTCGACCCTGCTCCCGGCGGATGCTGAACATCTGGACGCCGTAGACACCGGAGGCGTCGCGCCCGGTGAGGAGCCGACTCCATTCGTGCGAACGCTCCGCTCTGTCCTCGGCCTCGTCGAGGTCTCCATGGCAGAGGGCAAGTGCCGAGCCATAGTGCTCGGCGACGTGGACGATGAACGGTTGTCGCATCGTGCTCGAGAGCTCGAGGACTTCGGCGAGCTCTCGTTCCGCCGACTCGAGATCGCCGAGCGCGATCAACGCGGCTAGACGCCATTCCATCGCCTCGGCCTGGATCTCGCTGTCGCCCATGTCCTCTCCGAGATCGCGCGCCTCGGCGAGCATGTCGAGTATCTCCTCGAGACTCGACGTCTCACGCCCCCAGTAGGAGCGCATGAGGACGGTCGCGAGGCCTCTCGTATCGTCGAGCCGGCGCGCCATCGCGATCGCGTTCGCACGGACGACCGCGCCCCGCTCGTTGTTCCCACTGTTTTCGTGGGACCGGCACAGACCTGCAAGCACCATCACCCGAAGCTCCGAGTCGCCTTCGTCGAGCGCCGCCGATGCCTCCTCCAGCAGATCGAGGGCACGCGGATCGACGATTCCGGGGCGCCAGCACGCGTTCTCGAATCCGATCGGCCGCGCGCGCGAACAGGTCGCTGTCGCCGAGCTCTCGCGCGATGTCCGTCGCAGACCTGAACGCATCGAGCGAGTCGGCGGAGGCACCTCCCTGGTAGCAGACCGTGCCGAGCTCGAGAAGCGCTTCCGTCCGTTCGTGGTCGTCCACGATGCCGAGGTCGAGCGCGGTGCGGAGGCGCGCCGCAGCCTCGTCGAAGGCGAGGGCGGATCTCGCGGCTCGAGCGGCGAGCACGTTGTACTCGACCGCCTTCGCCGCGCTGCCGAGCGGCGCGGCCTCCGCGAAGTGGTAGGCGAGGCCTGCGAGATTCGGACGCTCCGTCTGCGCCGACGCGCGCTCGAGCGCCTCGGCGACGCAGAGGTGCAGCTCCGCTCGGCGAAACGACGACAGCCGGTCGTACAGGGCGCGGCGCACGAGCTCGTGGGTGAACCGGAACGCGAGGGTTCGCCCTGGCACCTCTTCCACCATGCCGGTACGCACCGCCTCGTCGAGCGCGGCCGGGAGCGCAGGCTCAGGAAGCATGCGGGCCTCCCGCAACACGTCGAGATCGAACTCGGGACCGGCGACCGCGGAGAGCTCCAGCAGATCGCGTGTCTCGGGCGCCAGGCGCGCGAGCCGCTGACTGACGACCTCGCGAACGCTCTCGGGCGTCGCAAGCTCAGCGAGAGGGCGCCGCAGCAGCGCTGTCGCCCCGTCGATCTCGATCGCACCGGTCTCGATCAGGGTGCGCCAGAGCTCGCAGAGGAGAAACGGGTTGCCCTCGGTGAGATCGCTGATGCCGCTCGCGAGCTCGGCGAGGGCGGTCTTGCCAGTGGCACTTGCGGCGCCACGGACGAATTCCTCGATCTCGTCGCCCGTGAGGCCTTCGAGGCGGAGCCGCACGACGTCA
This sequence comes from uncultured Thermoleophilia bacterium, assembly GCA_963710975.1. Taxonomy (GTDB): domain Bacteria; phylum Actinomycetota; class Thermoleophilia; order Gaiellales; family Gaiellaceae; genus JBBQXH01. The sequence continues at coordinate 437,448 of CAVQCG010000003.1, forward strand.
TCCGCGCGGCGGAGGTCGGCGAGCGAGTCGGCCAGCTCGGCGGGCATCTCCGCTTCCGTATCGCGGAATGTCGCCATCAGGAGCATGCGCGCATCGGTAGCCGACCTCGCGAGATGGCGCAGGAGGAGCAGCGTCGGGCCGTCCGCCCAGTGACCGTCCTCGACGACGAAAAGCAGTGGCTGACGACGGCCGGCGCTCGTGAGGAGGTCGGTGACAGCAGTGTGGAGACGGTGCCGCTCCGTGTCCTGGTCGGCAACGACCGGGGGCGGGAGGTCGTCGACGCGAGCGGGAAGATCAGGGAGGAGCCTCGCAAGCTCCCCGCCGGCACTTCCCAGATCCGCGCGGAGCGTCGTCGGGTCGACGTGGCGAACGAGATAGTCGAGCGCTTCGACGAACGGCCGGTATGGCGTCCGGAGAACCGCGTCGCACGCTCCGTAGAGCACCAGCGCACCTTCGGCAGCCGCTTCGTGTGCGAACTCACGAACGAGGCGGCTCTTGCCCGAGCCCGGCTCGCCGCCGACGAGGGCGACCCGGCGCCCCTCGCCATCCGCCAAGGGCATCAGCGTCCGTAGCGCCGTGAGCTCGCGGGATCTCCCGACGAACGCGAACGACGGAACCAGCCGGAGCGCGCCGGGAAGCTGCGACGAGGTCATAGTCAATCCTGATTATTGCCAGCGTTCGTTTCCGGCGAAGAAAGAGGGTCAGTCTCGGTCATGACAACGGGTACGGCAGCTCGTACCGTGGAGCCGACTCGAAGGAAAGAGAGGAGATGAGATGAGTACGACCGTCAGTGTTTCGGATACGGCTCAAAAGGAGATCGGTGCGGCTTTCGCGGGTGACCTGATCGGTCAGGACGATGCGCGGCTACGAGGAAAGCCGGCAGGTCTTCAACGCATGGATCGACCGGCGGCCTGCGCTGATCGCGCGTTGCGCGACGCCGGACGACGTCGCAACGGCAGTTGCGTTTGCCCGGGATCACGACCTGCTTCTTGCCGTTCGCGGCGGTGGCCACAACGGTGGAGGTCTCGGCACCTGCGACGATGGAGTGGTCATCGACCTCTCACCCATGCGGGAGGTCGAGGTCGACCCCGCGGCCGGCACGGCGAAGGTCGGCGGCGGGTGTACCTGGGCGGACGTCGACGCGGCGACCCAGCCGCACGACCTCGCCGTTCCCTGCGGGATCATCTCGACGACGGGCGTGGGCGGCCTGACGCTGGGCGGCGGGATCGGACATCTGACGCGGAAGTACGGGCTCTCGATCGACAACCTGCTTGCGGCCGACATGGTGCTGGCGGACGGGCGGCAGGTTCGGGCGAGTGCCGACGAGCACCCGGATCTCTTCTGGGCGATTCGTGGCGGCGGCGGTAACTTCGGGGTCGTCACGCGGTTTCACTTCCGCGCGAATCCGGTGGGTACGGTCGTGGCCGGCCCGACCTTCTGGCCGATCGAGCAGGCGGCAGAGGTCCTGGCCGCCTATCGAGAGTTCCTGCCCTCCGCGCCGCGCGACCTGACTGGATTCTTCGCGTTCCACTTCGTGCCGCCGGCACCGCCGTTCCCCGAGGAGCTCCACCTGCGCCTCGTCTGCGGCGTCATCTGGAACTACCTCGGGACGGAGGAGGGGCTGGCAAAGAAGCTCGAGCCGATGCTCGCGGTCGGCACGCCGCTCATGCACGGCGTGCACCCGATGCCGTTTGCGATGCTGAACGGCGCCTTCGACGGCCTCTACCCCGCAGGCGACCAGTGGTACTGGCGCGCCGACTTCGTCAAGGAGATCTCCGACGAGTCGCTCGAGCGGAACGTGGAGTTCGGCGAGAAGCTACCGACCTACAAGTCGACCATGCACATGTATCCGATCGACGGTGCCGCCCACGACGTCGGGTCGAACGACACGCCGTGGGCCTACCGCGACGCCAACTGGGGCCAGGTCATGGTCGGGGTCGACCCCGATCCAGGGAAGAAGCCGGAGCTCCGCCAGTGGGCGGTCGACTACTGGGAGGCCGTGCATCCCTACTCGTCCGGCGGCGCGTACGTGAACATGATGATGGACGAGGGCCAGGCCCGGATCAGGGCCGCCTACCGGGACAACTACGACCGGCTGGCCCGGGTCAAGGCAGAGTACGACCCGGACAACGTCTTCCGCGTTAACCAGAACATCGAGCCGAGCGCGTAAGTCTCATCGAGCGGCGGTCCGTGCGAATTCACGGGCCGCCGCTCTCGGTTGCTTGCGTGGATCCTTCCTCCGGCTGGGCGCTAGCCCGGGCGAACGACGCCATGCTCCAGGATCCCCCTGCGGTTGGGCCCGGGTCGTCCCAGAGAACCTGAGCGCGTGCCGAGGCCGCGAGAAACTCCTCGCTGCTTAGTGTCGTCCGCGTCTCGTCGATTCCCTCGGAAGGCCATTCGCAGACGACTGTGACCGGCCCAGGCGGCGGTAGCCGCCAGACCCAGAAGTCGCTGTCCCAGGCGGCGCTGTCTCCGCCGCCAGCGCGCGGAAACATCGTTGGACCGGACGGCTCGCTGTCGAAATCCAACTGAGGCGAGGCTCTGGGGATGGAGGTCAGCTTCTCGCCGTCTGCGAACTGGAATCCGAAGCGCAGGAGAGTCGGCGGGAGCCTTCCCTCCATCATCGGGGCATCGAGCTCGTGCGGTGGTTTCCAGTGCCGGTCGGCCGGATCCGGGTTTCGCCGCCGGGACGCAAGCGTGAACGAGAACCCGGTGGGGTAGGCGACGATACCGACGAGAGCGACGGCGGCGCGGTCCGAGAGACCGATCACGAGCTCGACTGGCACAACTCCCCCGAGCATGTTCCGCGGTGGGCCGAGCCATGCCGGTTGGCGCCACTCCTCCTCGACGGGCCGGGGTGGCGGAGGCGGCGGCTCGAAGAACGGGGCCACGACGGGAGTCTAGGTCAGCCGGAGCGTTCGACCCGCTCGACGTCGATCCGGATCACAGGCTCGTCTTCCCACGCGGTGACGATCGACGTTGGGACGGTGACGCCGCCGATCTCGCGGTGCTCGGTGAACTCTGCCGACCAGAGCCGCGGGTAGCCGGCGCGAAGCTCGAACCGCCGTGTCTCGAACCTTCGCAGGAAGCCTGCGTCCTCGTCGAACCGAAGGGTTGCCTCGAGGATCTCGGACTCGTAGGGGAAGAGGATGCGTGCCGAGCTCGGATCGACGGCCTCCCAGCCGACGCTCGAGTCGCGTGCAACTCGGCTCGGCGCCAACGCCAGCGTCCAGGCCCACAGGAGCGCGTACTGCGCCCGGTCGATCTGCTCGCCCTCGAAGACGCGGGGACCTGCGATCAGCCGGCCGCGACTCGACAGATACTCCTCGGCCGACCTCACCTTGCGGATTCCGAACGCGCGTATCACCGCCTCCCACGTGAAGAAGCGCCCGGGCCGGAGCCTGAGATCCCACGTCAGCGGCAGCCGTGTCCCCATCCGTCCCACCACGGCCTGGCGGATCGTTCCCGTGCCGGAGGCGCTGACGTCTCCCGTCTGCGTCTCCTCGCCGAGGATGGAGAGCCAGCGAGCGACGGGGGCCGGCAGTCCGGCGTGCAGGCTCACCCGGCGAACGTCAACGGAATCTCGACGGTCTTCGTGCGCGAGCCGTCCTCGGCAGAGACCTCGAAGACGAAGAGCGTCCCCGAGGACGAACCTGCCGCGTCGAATTCGACGCTGGTTTCGAACGTCCCGCGGCAGCCGGTCCCGCAGGAAGCCGTCGCGAAGCCCTTCGCGATCTCGTTCCCGTTCGCATCCTCGAGGGAGTAGGAGACCGTCGCCTCGAAGACGTTGGCGGTGCCGGAGATCTCGAGCGGGCTCGAGACGGTCTCGCCCGGCGCCGGGGTCTCGACCAGAATCGCGGGGGTGACATCCTCGTAGTCGGCGCGCGTCTGAGGCTTGTCGAGGACGATGCCCTCGCTCGAGAAGGTTGTCACCGGCTCTCCGTCGAGCTTGAAGTTGACGCCCTCCACGGTCGGGAACTGCGTCAGGGTGTAGACGACCTGCGCAAGGCGGGCGAACATGGTGGCGGAGCCACCGCCGGACGCGAAGCCGCTCGTGAGGTCTACCGTCGCGATGCCGTTGTCAATACCGACGTCCAGCAGATCGGTGTCGAGCGGGATCGCCGTCGAGAAGCCGAGCGCCTTCTCATCCGCCGTCGGGCCCTCGAGCAGTTGCTCCATTGCGGCGCGCGCGACCCCCTCGGTCTGCGGCACCTGCCGTCGCACGACTGCGATCGTGTCTCCCTCGGTCAGGTAGACGGACAACGTCATGTCACCGACGGCCTGGGTTTCGATCGGCTCGGTTGCGGGCGGGGTCGACTCGGCCGAGGTTGCCGGCTGGCTCTCCGCCGGCTCAGGCTGGGTCGCAGACGCTTCCTCGTTCCCGCCGCCGCAAGCAGCGGCGAGGGCAGCCAGCGCCAGTGCGAGACACATGAGAAGGCCGACGTGGCGCATCACTGAATAAGACGTTCTCGGCCGGTCGGAAGTTCCTGGAGGCTTGATGTGAAATGGGCGTGCGTCTGGGGAGCCCCATCCAGGCGTGCGGTCATTTCACATCAAGCCTCTACGCCTGCTTCGTGGACGCGATGAGCTTCTCCAGGGAGGCCTTCGCGTCGCCGAAGAGCATGGCCGTCTTGGGATCGAAGTAGAGCTCGTTGTCGACGCCCGCGAAGCCGGAGGCCATGCTCCGCTTGAGTACGACGACCTGCCCGGCACGGTCGACGTCGAGGATTGGCATGCCGTAGAGCGGACTGTCGCGGTCGGTGCGGGCGGCAGGGTTCGTGACGTCGTTCGCGCCGATGATGAGCGCGACGTCCGTCCGCGGGAACTCGGGATTCGCGTCCTCCATGTCGAGGAGCTGCGGGTAGGGCACATCGGCCTCGGCGAGGAGGACGTTCATATGCCCGGGCATGCGCCCGGCGACCGGGTGGATCGCGTACTTCACCTGGACGCCCTTTCCCTCGAGGATGTCCGCGAGCTCGCGAACGGCGTACTGCGCCTGCGCGACGGCCAGCCCATACCCGGGCACGATCATCACCTGCCGGGCGTAGGCGAGCATCACGGCCAGGTCGTCCGGGGTGGTCTCGCGTACGGTCTGGCCGTCCGCGCCAACGGCTGCGGGACCGGCTCCGGTCTGAACCGAGCCGAACGCGCCGAACAGGACGTTTGCGAGCGAGCGGTTCATCGCCCGGCCCATCAGGATCGTGAGCAGCGTTCCCGACGCACCGACCAGCGTGCCGCCGATGATGAGCGCGTTGTTCTGGAGCCCGAACCCGGTCGCAGCGGCCGCAAGGCCCGTGAAGGCGTTCAGGAACGAGATCACGACGGGCATGTCGGCGCCGCCGATCGGGAGCACGAGCGTCACGCCGAAGACGAGCGCGGCGACGAGCAGAAGGGCCATCCAGATGCCGTGTTCGGTGGCACCAGCGAGGATCGCGCAGACGATCGCCCCGCCGAAGAGGGCGGCGTTGACGATCTGCTGCCCCGGAAACGTGATCGGTCGCCCGGGGAGCAGCTCCTGAAGCTTCGCGAACGCGACGATGGAGCCGGAAAAGCTGATCGACCCGATCAGTGCCGAGAAGAGGATCGCGCCGGTTCTGTCGCCCGGCATCGATCCGGACCCGGGCGCGATCCGGTGGAACTCGGAGGCGGAGATGAGCGCCGCCGCACCGCCGCCAACACCGTTGAACAGCGCCACCATCTGCGGGATCGCGGTCATCTTCACCCGGCGCGCCGAGACGAGGCCGATCACGGATCCGACGATGATTCCGACGACGATCAGCCAGTACGAGTCGAGCGCCGGGGATGCAAAGGTGAATGCGACCGCGATCAGCATCCCGGCTGCGGCGATGATGTTCCCGGAGCGCGCGGTCGTCGGCGAGGACAGCCGCTTGATGCCGACGATGAAGCCGACCGCGGCGACGACGTACATGAGGTTGATGACGTTCTGGGAGAGCGCGAGCGGGAGCGTCATTCGTGCTTCTGCGACTCCCCGCGAGGCTTGCGCTTGAACATGTCCAGCATGCGGTCTGTGACGAGGAACCCACCCACGATGTTCACCGTGCCGAAGACGACTGCGATGAACGCCAGGGTCTTCTCGAGCGTCGAGTCGGCCGAGCCGAGGATGATCATCGCGCCGATCAGGACGACACCGTGGATCGCGTTCGTCCCGGACATCAGTGGCGTGTGCAGCAGTGTCGGGACGCGCGAGATGAGCTCGATCCCGAGGAACACGGACAGCACGAACACCGTGATCGAGGCGATCAGCGTTGCCGTCACGCCGCCACCGCCTCGTGGGTGACCCGCCCCGCGTGTGCCACGCACGTCTCGCGGACGATCTCGTCGTCGAAGTCGAGCACGAGCTGCCCGTCCTTCACGAGGAGTTGCAGCAGCGCCAAGATATTGCGCGAATACATGCGGCTCGCGTCCTGTGGCATCGCGGCCGGAAGGTTGAGCAGTCCGACGATCGTCACGTCGTGACGCACGATCACCTCGCCGGGGACGGTCAGCTCGCAGTTCCCTCCGGTCTCGGCGGCGAGGTCGACGACCACTGAGCCCGGCTTCATCGAGCGGACGGCCGCCTCCGTGATCAGCTGCGGTGCAGGCCGGCCGGGGATCGCCGCGGTGGTGATCACCGCGTCCGACTCGCCGACGTGCTTCGCAATCAGCTCCTGCTCGCGCTCGTGCTGCTCCTCGGATAGCTCGGCCGCGTAGCCACCCGAGGTCTCTTCGCCCTGCACGTCGAGCTCGAGGAACGTTGCGCCGATGCTCTCCACCTGCTCGCGCACCACCGGGCGGGTATCGAATGCGGACACCACGGCTCCCATCCGTCGTCCGGTGGCGATCGCCTGGAGGCCGGCAACCCCGGCACCGATCACGAGGAGCTTCGCCGGGCGGATCGTGCCGGCAGCGGTCGTCAGCATCGGCAGGAAGCGCGGGAGGTGATTGGCGGCGAGCAACACCGCCTTGTAGCCGGCCACGGTGGCCTGGGAGGACAGCGCGTCCATGGGCTGCGCCCGTGTGATGCGCGGGATCGCGTCCATCGAGAACGCAGTCGCGCCCTGGCCGGCGATCGACTGCACGAGAGCGACGTTCACGAGCGGTTGGAGCAGGCAGACCAGCACCTGGCCCTCGCGCAGCAGTCCCACCTCGTCGTCCGACGGCTTCTGCACCTTAACGACGAGATCCGCCTCGGCGTAGAGCGCTCCCGCGTCGGGAACGACTCGCATGCCTGCCTCGGTGTACTGGGTATCGAGAAACGAGGCGCCGAGACCGGCCCCGCTCTCGACGAGCAGTTCGACGCCGCTCCCGTCCAGCCGCTTCGCGGCTTCGGGGACGAGAGCCACCCGGTACTCACCGGCCGCAGACTCCCTGGCTACTCCAACCTTCATTCGCGGTCTGAGGATATGCGCAGGTCGAACCGGGCCGCCGGGACTACTGGCAGGCCGTGAGGCCCCCGTCGAGGGTCAGGATCTGACCCGTCACGAACGCGGAGGCGTCCGAGCAGAAGAAGAGGGCGGCGCCGATCAGATCCTCGGGGTCGGCGATGCGCCCCAGGGGAATCCGGTTCACGAGCGAGTTGTAGAACGCTTCGTCCGCGAGCATGTTCGCAACCTGGGCGGTCCGGACGAAGGTCGGAGAGATCGCGTTCACCCGGATTCCGTACTGGGCCCACTCCACGGCATGCTGCTTCGTGAGCATGTTCATCGCGCCCTTGGCGGCGACATAGGGCGAAAACCCGGCGCGCAGCGCGAGCTGTCCGCGAACGGACGAGATGTTGAGGATCGACCCGGGATGGCCCGCCTCGATCATCGCGGCAGCGGCCGCCTGGGAGGGGAACAGGGCGGAATCGAGGTTGAGCGCCATCACCCAGCGCCAGTCGTCCTCCGGAAACTCGTGTGCCGGGCTCAACACCTCGGTGATGCCTCCGCCGACGCCGTTCACGAGGATGTCGATTCGCCCGAAGCGCTCGACGGTCTCGGCGACGGCCCGGTTCGCGTCGGCCTTCACGGTCATGTCGGCGACGACCGGAAGAGCATCCTGGCCGATCTCGGCGCAGGCGGCTGCCGTCCGGTCTGCCGCTCGCCCGACAACGGCGACGTCAGCGCCGACGGCGGCGAGCGCCTTGCTGAGCGGCAGGCCGATTCCTCCGGTTCCGCCGGTGACCAGCGCGACACGTCCGTCAAGCCGAAAGCGTCCGAGCTCATCCGTCATTCCGTGGCCTCCCGATCGTCGGTTCCCCGTGCCAGCGCCTACATTCTCCTTGGATGCTGCCGCGAGCGCTCACCCTGTCGATCTGCCTGTTCGCGAACCAGGCGGCAACGCTGGCACTCTCGCCGATTCTGGTCGAGGTTGCGAGCGACTTCGACGTGTCGATCGCGACCGCCGGGCAGCTGCGGACGGTCTCGGGAGGCGTGGCGGCCTGCACCGCGCTGTCGGTGGCGCCGATTGCCGACCGGCTCGGGCTCCGGCGCCTGCTGCTCGCCGGCCTCGGTCTCCTGGCCGTGGCGGCCGGGATCAGCGCTCTCGCACCGTCCTTCGCGGTGCTGGCGCTGGCGCAGGCTCTGCTCGGCGTCTCGCTCGCGGTGCTCCTGTCCGGCGCAGTCGCCGGAGTCACCGCGTGGGTCGCTCCTGGGCGCCGGGCCGACGCTCTGTCTCTCGCCTTTGGTGGTCAGGCGGCGGCCTGGCTCGTCGGCATGCCCATCATCGGCATCGTGGGGCAGGTGAGCTGGCGCCTCGCCTGGGTCGCACTGCCACTGACGGCTGCGGGGGTTGCCTTCGTGCTCGTGTCTCGGCTTCCGGATGTCCGGCTCGAGCGCGGGCCCGCGACCGGAGGGATTCGCCTGCTTCTCCGCGATCGCGTCGTCGCGGCCTGGGCGCTCGGCGAGCTGTGCGCGTTCTCGGCGTGGACGGGGATGCTCGTCTACTCGGGCGCCCTCCTGATCCAGTCGTACGGTCTGTCGCTCCGGACGACAGGGCTTCTCCTCGGCCTCGTCTTTGTCGCGTATTTCCCGGGAACCATCCTGTTCCGTCGCTGGATCGACCGCATGCCCCAGCGCCTCCTGATCGTCCTCGCGCTCGGCGCGGCCGTCGTCGCAGCGCTGATCGGTGCGGTACGGCCGGCGGTGTGGGTGTCGGTCATCCTGCTCGCCGCGTACGTCTTCCTGAACTCGGGGCGAACGATCTCGGGGAGCGCCTTCGGGCTTGACGCGGCCCCGGACCGCGCGGTTGCGGCGATGGGCCTGCGCGCATCGGCGACGCAGATGGGCTACCTGGTCGGGAGTGCGCTCGGCGGCATCGCGCTCCACTTCGGCGGCTACCCCGCGCTCGGTGCCACGTTCGCCGCCCTGTACGTGCTCGCCGCCGTCCCGCACGTGGCCCTCGCGCTGACCGGGCCGAGGCCGATTAGGCTTCGCGCGTGAACGAATGGCTCGACAGGGCTCGCGAGAATCTCGCGGCGGAGGTCGGTGACCCGCCGTCCTCGATCCAGATCAGCGAGGCGGACGTCGCCGAGATCCTCGACCTTGCGCGCGTCGCAGCCCATGAGAGCGGTGAGCGACCGACGGCGCCGATCGTCTCCTACCTCGTCGGCGTCGTGCGAGGACGCCACCCGGAGGCGGATCTCACGGATCTCGTGCGCGCGGTCGTCGGGCCGTCCCCGGAGGCGTGACACTCCGCACGTCCCTCTGCGATCGGCTCGAGATCGAGCTGCCGATCGTGCAGGCACCGGTGTCGTCGGCCCCCCAGCTCGCGGCAGCCGTGACGAACGCGGGCGGGCTCGGGATCCTGCAGGCGAGTTGGCTCGATCTCGACGAATTGAGAGCGGGGATCCGAGTTGCGCGCTCGCTGACCAGCGGGACGATCGGCGTGAACCTCGTTCTCGAGTGGCCCCAGCAGGAACGGCTCGCCGTCGCGCTCGAGGAGGGCATCAGGATCATCTCGCTCTTCTGGGGCGATCCGGAGCCGTACGTCGGCCTCGTTCACGATGCGGGCGGGCTCGTGCTCTGTACGGTGGGAAGCGCCGTCGAGGCCCAACGAGTCGTCGAGGCCGGCGTCGATGTCGTCGTCGCCCAGGGCGTCGAAGCCGGCGGCCACGTGTGGGGCGAGGTCACGACGATGGTGCTCGTTCCCGCCGTTGTCGACGCAGTCGCACCGGTGCCGGTCGATCGCAGCCGGCGGGATCGCCGACGGCCGCGGACTAGCCGCCGCGCTCGCGCTCGGGGCGCAGGCCGGTTGGGTCGGCACGCGCTTCGTCGCCAGCGAGGAGGCGGGTGCGCACCCCGAGTACAAGCGCCTCCTCATGGGAGCGCGCGAGACCGATACTCGACACTCAGAGCTCTTCGACATCGGCTGGGAGCAGGCGCCTCACCGCACGCTGCGCAACAGCACGGTGCGCCTGTGGGAGGACGCAGGCCGACCCGGCCCGGGCATGCGACCCGGCGAGGGGGAGGCCGTCGCGCTCGATTCCGGCGGCGAGCCGATCGTCCGCTACTCGTCCCCGGATCCCGAGCTGGGCATGACCGGCGACCTCGAGGCGATGGCCCTCTACGCGGGCCAGAGCGTCGGGCTCATCCACGAGGTGCTGCCGGCAGGCGAGATCGTGAGGGCGATGGCCCAGGAGGCAGAGCGAACGCTCGCCAGGCTCCGTGGTTAAGGTCTCGGGATGAATCTCGCAGGAGCGACCGCGATCGTGACAGGCGCCTCGAACGGCATCGGCCGCTCGACCGCGCTTGCGCTGGCTGGAGCAGGTGCCCAGCTCGCGCTCGGTGCGCGGCGGCTCGACAGGCTCGGAGCCGTTGCAGGCGAGCTTCCCGGCAAGGACCACCTGGCCGCGCATCTCGACGTGATGGACGCGGCAAGCTGCGAGGCGTTCGTCGCACAGGCTGCCGAGGCACTCGGCGGACGGATCGACATCCTGGTCAACAACGCCGGCCTCGCGCTCGGCCGAGCGCCCGTCACCGAGAGCGACGAGGACGACGACCGGACGATGCTCGAGACGAACGTCCTCGGCCTCATGCGGATGACGAAGCTCGTCTACCCGCACATGGAGGCCGGGCGCGGCCACATCGTCAACCTCGGCTCCTGGGCCGGTCGCGAGGCCTACCGGTACGGCTCGGGCTACGTCGTCTCGAAGTGGGGCGTCCGCGTGCTCACCGAGATGATGCGGAAGGAGCTCGTCGGCGAGATCCACGTGACGACGGTCGATCCGGGAATGGTCGGCGACACCGAGTTCTCGGACGTCCGCTTCAAGGGGGACCTCGACAAGAAGCAGGCGGTGTACCACGGTGTGAAGTACGTGACGCCCGACGACGTAGCCGACTGCATCCTCTTCGCCGTGACGAGACCGCCACACGTGAACATCGACGAGATCGTCCTCAAGCCCCTCCAGCAGGGGAGCCAGGAGCTCATCGTCCGGGACGAATAACGTCCAATGCAGATCACGATTCTCGAGGGCGCGACGTTCTGCGTGTCGGACGAGCTCGGCGACCTCGCCGACCCCACGACCGGGTTCTTCGACGAGGACACGCGCTTTCTCTCGCGCCTCTCGCTGACCGTCAACGGCGCGCGGCCGCTGCTGCTCTCGCACGGGAAGGTCGAGTACTTCTCCGCCGCCTGGTTCCTGCGGAATCCTCCCGTGGGCGGGCTCAGGCCCGATGAGGTCTCGATCGCCCGGCGGCGCTTCGTCGGCGACGGGATGCAGGAGCACATCATCCTCGTCAACCATGCCGAGCGGCGCGTCGAGTTCGAGCTCGCCCTCGAGCTGGGGACGGACTTCGCCGACATCTTCGCGGTCAAGGCGTTCGACCTCGCGCTCGGCGATCCCGAGCGAGCGCGGCTGCCGGAGCTCGTTCCGGCGTTCTTCGACGAGAGCGAGAACGAGTTTCTCTTCAGCGCCACCGACGACTTCGACGGCCAGACCCAGGTGCTCCTGTCGCATCGTGGTGTCGTCGACGGGGGCACCGTCCGCTACCGGATCGAGCTCGAACCGCGCGGCCGCTGGCAGCTCCGCCTGGACGTGTTCTCCGTCCTCGACGGCATGCAGTTCGTCCCGCGCACGGCGGAACGCCACTTCGGCGACGAGATCGATCGCATCCGGGCCTCGCTCGCCGCCTGGCAGCTCCGTGTGCCACAGCTGCGCTCGAGCTGGGATGACCTGAACGGGTCGTTCCATCGCTCCGTCTCCGATCTTGCATCGCTCCGGATGCGTGGAACGGGCATGCACGGTCAGCTGCCCGCTGCCGGGATGCCGTGGTTCATGGCCGTCTTCGGGCGAGACACACTCATCACGTGCCTCCAGACCCTTCTGTTCGGCCCGGAGCTCGCCCAGAGCGCGCTGCACACGCTCGCCGAGCTGCAGGCGACAGAGGACGACGCAGCGATCGATGCCGAGCCCGGGAAGATCGTCCACGAGGTGCGGAACGGCAAGGGCGCCACGGCCTGGTTCCCGCGCTACTACGGCACCTGCGACGCGACGCCGCTCTACCTGATCCTGCTCTCCGAGGTATGGCGCTGGACGGAGGACGCGGGGCTCGTCAGCGATCTTCGCGAGCCCGCGCTCCGCGCGCTCGACTGGATCGAGACCTACGGCGACCTCGACGGCGACGGGTTCATCGAGTATCACCGGCGCTCGTCGAAGGGCCTCGAGAACCAGTCGTGGAAGGATTCCGGCGTCTCCCAGAAGTTCGCCGACGGGCGGCTTGCCGAGTCTCCGATCGCTCCGGTCGAGATCCAGGGGTACGTGTACGACGCGAAGCTCCGGACCGCCGAGCTCGCGCGTGAGGTGTGGCGTGACCGCGAGCTCGCCGAGCGGCTCGAGCGCGAGGCCGCCGAGCTGAAGGTCAAGTTCAACGAGGCGTTCTGGATCGAGCGGCGCGGCGGCTACTTCGCGCTCGCCCTCGACCGCGACAAGCAGCCCGTGGACTCGCTGTGCTCGAACATGGGTCACCTCCTGCTCAGCGGCATCGTCTCGGCCGACCGTATCGATGCTGTGGTCGATCAGCTGATGGGAGAGGAGCTCTGGTCGGGCTGGGGCGTGCGGACGATGTCGGCGGGCGACACGGGCTTCAATCCGCTCGAGTACCACAACGGCACGGTCTGGCCCCACGACAACTCGCTGATCGCCTGGGGGCTGGCCAGGAGCGGCCGGTGGCCGGAGGCCCAGCGAATCATTCGACGGATGCTGAACGCCACCGTCTACTTCGATCACTCGTTGCCGGAGGTCTTCGCGGGCTTCTCGCGTACCGATACGCCGTTTCCGATCGCGTACCCGACCGCGACCCGCCCGCAGGCGTGGGCCGCGGGCACGCCCGTGCTCCTGCTGCAGCTGCTGCTCGGCCTCGAGCCGGACTACCGCAGGCACACGCTCGTATCGAAGGGGCCCGGGGAGTTGCCCTCGTGGGCCGGATCGCTCAAGCTTTCCGGCGTGCGCGCGTTCGGGAAGAGCTGGGACGTCCGGCTCGACGGCGGGAACGTCGTCGTCGAGGAGTCGTGAGAGTCGGACTTCTCAGTCCGGTCTGGTTTCCCGTTCCACCGACCGGCTACGGCGGCATCGAATGGGTCGTCTCGCTGCTCGCGGACGGACTCGTCGACGCAGGGCACGACGTCACGCTGTTCGCCTCGGGTGAGTCGCAGACGAAGGCGACGCTCGTCTCCGTCTTCGACAAGGCGCCGTCGGAGCAGATCGGGCTGGCGATGCCGGAGCTTCACCATGCGCTCGCCTGCTACGAGCGCGCCGGCGAGTTCGACGTCGTCAACGACCACTCCGGTCTCCCCGCCGCGGCGCTCGGCGGCGCGATCAGCACGCCGGTCGTCCACACGGTTCACGGTCCCCTCGACGGAGATGCCGGGCCGATCTACGAGCAGATCGCTCGAGTCTCCCCTCGCGTCGGCCTCATCTCGTTGTCGCTGAACCAGCGCCGTCCGAAGCCCGACCTCCCGTGGGTCGCCAACTGCCCGAACGCGCTCGATCTCGGGGCGTATCCGGTCAGCCCGCACCGCGGCGACTATCTCCTGTTCCTCGGGCGGCTCTCCGAGGACAAGGGCGCACACCGGGCGATCGAGGTCGCGAGGAAGGCCGAGCTGCCGCTGAAGATCGCGGGAAAGATGCGCGAGCCGCTCGAGCGGGAGTACTTCGAGACGCGCGTCCGGCCGAACCTCGGCTGGGGAATGGAATACCTCGGCGAGGTGTCCCACGACGAGAAGGTCGACCTTCTTCAGAACGCTCGCGTCACGCTCTTCCCGATCGAGTGGGAGGAGCCGTTCGGGCTCGTCATGATCGAGTCGATGGCCTGCGGCACGCCGGTCGTCGCCACCCGCTTCGGCGCGGTCCCCGAGGTCATCGATCACGGGAGGAGCGGGCTGATCGTCGACGACGTCGCCGAGATGGTCTCGGCGATCGAGGCCGCCGACGCGCTCGATCCACTCGAATGCCGCCGCTACGTCGAGGAGCGTTTCTCGGCGCAGCGCATGGTCGCGGACTACGTGGCGGCCTACGAGACGATGCTCTAGAGACACGAAGGGCCCGCCGCGGCGGGCCCTTCAGAGTCGTGCGAGATCAGAAGAGCTATGCGGCCTCGCCGTGAAGCTCTTTCTGCAGCTCCGCCTCGGCCTCCTTGCTGAGCGAGGTCTTGAGGACGGTTCCGCCGAACTTGCTGAGCGCCTCGATCGCCTTGTCGGGCGTGACCTTCTCGACGATCATGAACAGGCAGGACGTGCCGGGCTGCAGCTGCTCGCGCACCTGCTCCTGGAACTCCTTGTCGATTCCCGACTTCGTGATCTTCCCCATGATCGCGCCGAGGCCGGCGCCGACCGCCAATCCCAGGACCGGGACGAAGAAGAGAAGGCCGAACAGGAAGCCCCAGAACATGCCCCACGTGGCTCCGACGCCGACGGCATGTTGCGTCGTGGTCGTATGGAACTTCCCATCCGCGTCACGGCGGATAGCCGCAAGGGCGTCGGGCTCGATCAGCAGGTCGGCTGCGAGGCGTTGGGCCTCCTCGAGCGCCTGCGCGGCTGTCCCCTCGTCGGGATAGCCGATCGCAATCAGATCGGACATACGTGCTCCTTTCGTCGTACGGGAGTTTCGCGTCAGTCGGGCGGCAGACTACCTGCGTTCGCGCAGTCAGTGGCGGAAATGGCGCCGGTGGGTGAAGACCATCGCGGCACCCGCGCGCTCGACCGTCTCGACGACCTCTCCGTCGCGTTTCGACCCGCCCGGCTGGATGATCGCGCCGACCCCGGCCTCGAGGGCGAGCAGCGGCCCGTCGGGGAACGGGAAGAACGCGTCCGACGCCAGAACCGCGCCCTTGAGATCGTGCCCGTGCTCGCGTGCCTTTTCGACCGCGATCCGGACAGCGTCGACACGGCTCATCTGGCCCGAGCCGACGCCGATCGTGGCGAGATCGTTCGCGATGACGATGGCGTTCGACGTGACGTGCTTGACGACGCGCCAGGCGAGCGTCAGGTCACCCCAGGCGCGCTCGGAGGGTTGGGAGGCCGTGACGACCTCCATCGACTCGCGTTCCTCGAGCGCCGAGTCGGCGTCCTGGACGAGCATGCCGCCAGGCACCCGCCGGTAGTCTCGCTCCCCGGCGACGGCGAACCGGTTCTCACGGTTGACGAGGATGCGGGTGGACGGCTTCTCGCGCAGCAACGCCAGGGCGTCGTCGTCGAAGTCCGGTGCGAGGAGCACCTCGATGAACTGCTCGACGAGCCGCGCTGCGAGCTGCTCGTCGACGACTCGATTCAGGACGACGATTCCGCCGTAGGCAGACACCGGGTCTGACGCGAGCGCCTTCGCGTATGCCTCGACGAGTGAGGCGGCGACGGCGCAGCCGCATGGGTTCGCGTGCTTGACGATCACGCAGGCGGGGAGGGAGAAGGCCTCGAGCAGGGTGCGCGCCGCGGCCAGGTCGTTCAGGTTGTTGAAGGACAGCTCCCGGCCCGAGACCTGCTCGACGTTCGAGAGCAGGTGGCGCGGCGCGCCGATCTCGCTGTAGTAGGCGGCCCGCTGATGGGGGTTCTCGCCGTATGTCGAGTTCGAGCTCCTTCCTGAGCGGAAGGACCAGCCGGTCCGGAAACGCCTCTCGCTCGCCGAACCAGCGTGTGATCGAGGCCTCGTACGCCGCAGTGTGGGCGAACGCCTCGGCGGCCAGCGCCCGGCGGCTCGCCCGCGGGAGGTCGCCCTTCTCCTGGATCTCCGCGAGAACCTGGCCGTACTGGGACGGTGAGCAGAGTGGAACGACGTCGACGAAGCTCTTCGCGGCCGCTCGCAGCATCGCGGGCCCGCCGATGTCGATCATCTCGACAGCGTCTTCCTCCCGGGTGTCCTTCTGCCACGCGACCTGATCGAACGGGTAGAGATTGACGCAGACGAGGTCGATGGGCTCGATCCCATGCTCGGTGAGCGCCGCCAGGTCGTCCTCACGGTCCCGCCGAGCGAGGATTCCGGCGTGGATCTTTGGGTGGAGGGTCTTCACCCTCCCACCGAGGAGCTCGGGGAAGTCGGTCACCATCTCGACGCGCGTCACGTCGAGCCCGAGCCGCTCGAGCTCGGCGGCCGTTCCCCCGCTTGCAAGGATCTCGACCCCGAGGTCGATGAGACCGCGCGCCAGCTCGTCGAGCCCTGCCTTGTCGTAGACCGAGAGAAGGGCGTGGCGAATCATTCGGGCGAACGTAAACGCTCGCCGAGCAGTTGTCGAGCCGCGCGCGGGAGAAGGCGGTGCTCGACGACGTGCAGGCGCTCGAGCAGCGAGGTGATCGTGTCGCCGGCCAGGATCGGCACCGGCTCCTGCATGATCACCGGCCCGGTGTCGATCCCCTCGTCGACTTCGTGAACCGTTACGCCGGTCTCCGCAACGCCCGCCGCGAGCGCGTCCGCAACCGCGTGCGTACCGGGGAATGCAGGCAGGAGCGACGGGTGCACGTTGATGACGCGGTGCGGGAACCTGTCCAGGAACTCCGTCGTCAGGAGGTGCATGTAGCCCGCGCAGACGATGAGTCGGGCGCCGTGGCCCGCGAGCCAGTCCGCCATGGCCCGATCGCGCTCGCGACGTGTCGGGTACGAGTCCAGCGCGAACACGGCCGTCGGGATCCCGGCGCGCCCGGCGCGATCGAGGGCGGGGACGCCGGCGACATTGCTGGCAACCGCGCAGACGGGAAGCTCGTCGTCGATCAGCGCCTGGAGGTTCGTCCCGGCGCCCGAGACGAGAACGCCGATCAAGGGTCCGCGAAGACGACGCCTGTCACCCCGGCCTGGACTCGCCCGATCAGCTGGGCGCCCGAATTCTCCGCGTCTGCGGCGGGGACGACGGCGCAGTAGCCGATGCCGAGGTTGAAGACCCGGCGCTGCTCGTCCTCCGGAACACCCTTCTCGTCGAGCCAGCCGAACACCGCCGGCCGCTTCCAGCTACCGGGATCGACGACCGCGCCAAGGCCCTCTGGGAGGACGCGGGCGAGGTTTCCGGGGATTCCTCCACCCGTGATGTGTGCGAGCGCGCGCACGTCGCAGCGTTCGCGAAGGGCGCGAATCTCGCCGAGGTAGAGGCGGGTCGGCGGCAGGAGGAGATCGGGGTCGAAGTCATCGTCGTCGAGCAGCTGCCGCACGAGCGAGAAGCCGTTCGCATGCAGGCCCGCAGATGTCAGGCCGAGGACGACGTCGCCGTCCTCGACCCGCGCCCCGTCGATCAGCCGCTCGCGCGTGACGAGGCCGACGCAGGTGCCTGCGAAGTCGATCTCCTCCTCCCGGTAGACGCCCGGCATCTCGGCGCTCTCGCCGCCGAGGATCGCGCATCCTGCCTTGCGGCAGACAGCGGCGACTCCCTCGACCAGCTGGACGACCTGGTCGAGCTCGAGCCGGTGGGCGGCGACATAGTCGAGGAAGAACAGCGGGTCGGCGCCCGTCGTGAGGACGTCGTTGATGCAGTGCGCGGCGAGGTCGGCGCCCGCCCAGTCGAGCCGCCCGGCTCGGCGCTGGAGGACGATCTTCGTCCCCACGCCGTCGGTCGATGCGACGAGCAGGCGGCTCTCGTCGAGCGCGTAGATCCCGGCGAAGCCACCGAGACCACCGACCACCGGGGCTGTGCGGGTGGATTCGACCGACGCACCGAGGCGCCCGACGAGCGCCTCGGCCGTCGCCAGCGACACACCCGACCGCGCGTAGGTGTTCTCTCCCACCGGGCGTATCCTAACCGCCTCTGATTCGACATCGTGTATAACCCGGCAAGCTCCGATGCTTACCGTTCAGGACATCGTGGCGATGCCCTCGCTGGGGCTACGTGCCGTCGCGGGCGCCGAGGGCCTCGCGAGCGAGATCCGCTGGCTGCACGCGTCCGAGCTTGCGGATCCGACGCCCTGGATGAGTGGAGGCGAGCTTCTGCTGACGACCGGGCTCGCGGTCGGCGCCAGCGCGAAGAGCCAGAAGGCCTATCTCCGGCTGCTTGTCGAGCACGAGGTCGCGGGCCTCGGCTTTGGGCTTGGCTTCGGGCACGACGAGGTGCCCGAAGCGATTTCCGCGGAAGCCGATCGCCTTGGCTTTCCGGTGCTTGCGGTTCCCTACGAGGTGCCGTTCATCGCGATCTCGAAGGCGGTCTTCTCCCATCTCGCGAACGAGCAGCTCGAGATCGTCACCCAGGCGCTCGAGGTGCACGAGCGCCTCGCGCAGGCGATCGTCCACGGGCGCGGGTTGCAGCCACTGCTCGCAGTCCTCTGCAACCACCTCGGATGCAGCCTGTCGCTCGTCGACGAGGGGGGACGCGTCCTCGCGGAGAGGCACGCTCGCAAGCGGCTGTCCTTCGACCGCGCGCTCGAGCTTCCCGTCGTCGCGGACGACGAGATGGCGACGCTGCGGGCGGTGCGCGAAGGCACCGAGTTCGGTGAGTACGACCTCCTCGTTCTCCATCACGGCCAGACCGCGCTCGCCTTCGAGCTGTCGAAACGCCATGCCGTGTCCGCCGCCGAGCTTCGTCTGGCCGGCGACCTGCTCGAGGATCTGGAGCACGAACGGCTCGACGACCGGGAGACCGCGCGGCGCATGGCCGCCTTCGGGCTCGAGCCGTCCCGTGAATACGCAGCCCTGCTCGCCATCCCGACGAACGGCCTGACCGGCGAGCGGCTCCGCCTGTCGGTGTCGCGCGAGCTTGACAGGCGTGCCGTGCGCTACCTGTCGACGGCCAGGCGCGAGAAGGCTGCCTTCCTCGTCGAGGCCGCGAGCGAGGAGGCGGTGCTCGCGCTTGCTCGGAGGATCGTCGACGGCGAGCCGGGCGCGCGCGTCAGCATCGGTCGACCTGCTCACGGGCGAGCGCTGGGCAGGAGCCTCCTCGAGGCGCGGGCGGCGCTCGACGCATCGACGCTCGCGGTGGCCTCCTACCACGATCTCGGGTCGCTCGAGCTGCTCCTCAACCTTCCCGATGCCGCCCTCGACGCGTTCGTCGATCGCGTTCTCGGGGAGGCCGCCGACAATGCCTGGCTCGTCGAGTCCCTCACCGCACTCCTCGACTCCGGCTGCCGCTGGAGCGAGGCGGCCGAGCATCTCGGCGTTCACAGGCACACCCTCCGGTACCGGATGGAGCGGCTGCGCGAGCAGACGGGGCGGCACCCGGACGTGCCCGAGCAGCGGATGGAGCTCTGGCTTGCCGTGAAGGCGAATCAGGCGCTCCAGGCGCGGCGCGAGCGCATTCCGTCCTGACTCATACTGGAGCCCGGGTGCTGTGAGAAGCGGACGATTTGCCTACGCGGCCTTTCTCGCCCTCGGGGTCCTCGACGCAGTCGGGTACGGGATGATCGGTCCCATCGTTCCCGCCATCTCAGTGGCGACCGGAGCAGGGCCGGCGGCGGCGGGTGCTCTCGTCGCCGCGTTCGGCGTGGGGATGGTGATGGGGTTCTACCCCGCCGGATACGGCGTCCGGCGATTCGGCGCCGCGACGGTTCTTGCCGTCTCGCTCGTCGTGGTCGCCCTCGGAGCGGCCCTATTCCTTCTCCCGGCGAGCCTGCCTGCGTACTTCGCTGCGCGGTTCCTCATGGGTCTCGGCTCGGGCGGTCTCTGGATCGGCATCTCACTCGGCGTAGTCGAGCGCTGGCCGGGTGGTGAGTACAGGCGGCTTGCCGGCGTGATGGCGGTCTACTCGGCCGGTGCGATCGGTGGGCCTGCGCTCGCCGCAATCGGAGGAATCCACGAGCCCTTCGCCGTCTACCTCGGCTTCGTCGCTCTCGGCGGCAGCGCCCTGCTCCTGATCGGCGCCCCGCACCGGCACGCACCGGCGTTCATGTCGGATAGGACGGTTCTTCGTACGCCCGGCTTCGCCGTCTCGGCTGCCGCGATCTCGCTTGTCTCCGTCACGATCGGGACACTCGACGGTGTCCTTCCGCTGCACTTCGACGATCGTCTCGGACAGACCGGAATCGCGGCGCTCTACGCGGGAGCGGGTGTGGTCATCGCGATCTTCTCGATCGTCGGGGCCCGGCTCGCGATGGTGCGCGCGGTCGTTGCCGGAACGGTGCTCCAGGTCGTCGGCATCGCCCTGGCGGGGGCAACCGGCCAGGTGTGGTGGTGGGTCCTCTCCCTCGGTCTCGCGGCGATCGGGTTCGGGCTCGATCAGACCGGCTCGCTGGGCTATCTCCTCGATGCCGTCGGGCCCGACCGGATGATCCTTGCGATGGTCGTCTGGTCGCAGCTCTTCGCGATCGGCTATCTCATCGGCCCCGCTCTCGGAGGGATCGTTGCCGCGACCCTCGGCTATTCGGCCATCGGCCTCGTGCCCCTTGCGTTCGGGATCCTGGTGTTCGTTGCGCTCGCCCGAATGCCGGCGCGGGTCGAGCCGGTCACGCCACCGGCGTGAGCACCATTCGCTCCCGCTTGAACGGGAGTGGGACGGCCGGGTTCTCGGAGTCGATCTCGCGCGCGAGGCGGTGGCCGTCGAAGATCGCGTCCGCGATGATCCGCGGCGAGACGCAGTCGCCGGCTCGGTGGACCGCCTCGATGCCCTGCTCCGCGAGCGCGGCCGGGTCACTCTTCAGGTCGAGGTACAGCGCTTCGTTCGAGAGTCGCTGTGTGACCAGGACGACTCCGTCGACCTCGAGAGCGAACGACTCACCGAACTCGTCGGATCCCGCAACTCCCGCGGTCTCGATCTGCTCGAGGGTGACACCGCGGTGCATGCAGACCCCGACGTCATGGAGCCGTTGACGGAGCATCGGCCCCTCGAGCGTCTCGTCGCAGACGAGCGCGATCTGATCGTTGAGGGTGACGAGCTCGACATCGAACCCTTCGAGGGCGAGGAGCTCGGCAAGGCCCGCCGCCATGAAGTAGCCCTCGCCGTCGTAGACGACGACGCGGTTGCCCGGTGGGCGCTTGCCCGTCGACCATCACCTGCTCGGGCGTCAAGACGTGAGGGAGCGACGCATCGGCTCCGGGGATCGGCGCGTGCGTGACGGCGTTCAGCCCGTCGCCGGACCAGCGTGATCCGGTCGTGCAGACGACGATCTCGGCCCCGTACTCCCGCACGGCCGTGGCGTCGAGCTCGACACCGGTGAGCACCTCGACGTTCTTCAGCTTCTCGAGCTGGATCCGCCGCCAGTTGAGTACGCGACCCCACTCTCCGAGGCCGGGGAGATTCGGGATCCAGCGCATCACTCCGCCGATCTCGGCCTCGGCTTCGACGAGGTGGACGCGGCGCATTCCGCGTTTCCCGAGGACGATCGCGCACTCCATCCCGGCGGGGCCGGATCCGACGACCAGCACGTCACGGTCGCGGTTCGCGGCCGGCTCGAAACGCTCGGGATGCCAGCCGCGCCGGTATTCCTCGCCGGCCGTTGCGTTCTGGGTGCAGCCCATGTGATTGCCGGTCTCCGACTTCGAGACGCAGACGTTGCAGCCGATGCACTCCCGGATTTCCCCGTAGCGTCCCTCCTCGACCTTCTGCGGCAGGAACGGATCGGCAATCGAAGGCCGGGCAGCACCGATCAGGTCGAGCGCCCCGCTCGCGATGACCTCGGCCATCCGGTCGGGGTTCGTGAAGCGACCGACTCCGACGATGGGCTTGGACGTCGCCTCGCGAACCCGTCCGGTCCATTCGAGCTGGTAGCCCTCCGCGAAGAACCGGGAGACGCCCGAGTCCTTCGACCACTCGGCGATCGAGCCGACGTTGACGTCCCAGAGGTCGACGAGGTGGTCGGCGAGCCGGACGAACGCCAGTCCCTCGTCGAGCTCGACGCCCGCCGGCCCGAGGGCGTCGACACAGGTGCGAACGGCGATCGCACAGTCGTCGCCGACGGCCTCGCGCACGAGCTCGAGGGTCTCGAGCCAGAAGCGTGCGCGGTTCTCGAGCGAGCCGCCGTACTCGTCGGTCCGCTTGTTGTAGAAGGGCGAGAGGAACTGCAGCAGCAGGTAGCTGTGCCCGCCGTAGACGTAGACGATGTCGAACCCGACCGAGCGGGCCTGGCGGGCCGCTCGCACCCAGTCGGCCTGGACGCGGCGGATGTCGTCCGGCTCCATCGCCTTCGGCACGATGACCGGATGCAGGTCACTCGCGAGCTGCGAAGGGGCGATGCCGTGCCACCGTGAGGCACGCCGCTCCGCGTGGCCGCCCGAATGCGTGAGCTCGATTCCGGCAAGCGCGCCGTGCTCGTGAACCGCCTCTGCCATCACGGCCAGGTTGGCCATGTCGTCGTCGTCGAGGAGCTGCGCCGAGATGTACGGGGACTCGTCGGAATCCGGCGACACGGGCGCGTACTCCGTGCAGACCGCCGCCCAGCCCCCTTCCGCCTTCATCCCTCGGTGTGCCGCCTGCGAGCCGGGCTTCTCGGTGCCGTAGCCGGTGCAGTGCGGAACCTGGTAGAAGCGGTTCCGGAGCGTCTTCGGCCCGATGCGAACCGGCTCGAAGAGGATGTCGTGTCGGGGATCGCGGGCGATCGCGCGATTCTAGAGGCTGCCTCTACGCGGCGACGCCCGCCAGCTCCCGGGCTGCCGTCACGGGGTCGCCCGCCAGAAGCTGGCCGCCCGTGCGCTCGGCGAGCTCCTGGGAGGCGGCCTCTCCGGCGAGGGCAAGCGGGCACATGACGGCGAGTGCGGCGAGCGCGGGCTCGACCGATCGAAGACGCTTCTGGTCGAGCGCGGTGATGACGACGAGATCCGGTGTGAGGGCCCTCGCGGCCGCTGCGACGACGTCGATGGGTGTGTCGGCGCCGAGGTAGGCGATCCTCCAGCCGCAGGCGCGAAGGACGAGACCGAATGACAGCAATCCGATGTCGTGATCCTCGGCCGGCGCGCAGGCCAGCACGGCGAGCGGGCCCGAGCCGTTGCCCCAGCCGCGCGCGAGGGCGAAGAGCCGTCCATGGATGAGATTCGACGCGAAATGCTCCTGGGCGATCCCGATCTCGCCACGCTCCCAGCAGGCGCCGAGCTCGCGTAGGTACGGGAGGATCAGGTCGCGAAGGACGAGCTCGAGCGTGAAGGTCGCGAGTGCCCGGTCGAGGGCTGCGTGGGCGCCCGCCTCGTCGTAGCGCTCGAGCGACGTCCAGAGAGCAGATGCAATCTCGGGAAGGGTTCCTGCGACGGCGGGAAGGCCGATCGCCTCGCTTCCGTCCTGGAGCGTGCTCGCGCGGGCGATGCGCGCGGCCTCGGCGGCGGAGATGCCGGCGGCGAGAAGGCGCTGCATCTCGCGAATCCGCTCCACGTCCGCCTCGGAGTACAGGCGGAAGCCGCCAGCGGTACGGGTCGGCTCGAGCAGCCCGTAGCGGCGCTCCCACGCCCGCAGCAGCTCGCGGCTCACGCCTGTCCGGCGACCGAGCTCGCCGATCCGTAGGTACGCGACTCCCGGGTCGGTCAAGGCCCTGCGACGACAGGTACCTGGGCTGCCACTGCGTCGAGCGCTGCGGCGAGGCCCGATGTCATCTCGTCCATCTCGGACCGGGTGATGACGAAGGCCGGCGAGATCTGCAAGGCGCCGCCGACGAGGGTGCGTGCCATGACCCCGTGCTCGCGTGCGGTGATGGCAACGCGATCCGGAAGCCCGGCGTCGTCGGCAAGGAGGATGGGGTCGATCTGGATTCCCGCGACGAGGCCCAGTCCCGAGCGAATCTCGCTGACGAGCGGGTGGCTCTCGAGCGGGCGGAGCGCGTCGGCGAGCTCGCCCTCGAGCGAGCGAACCCGTTCGACCAGGCCCTCGCGCTCGATGATGTCGAGATTCGCGTGCGCGGCCGCGGTGGCGACGGCGTGGCCCGAGTACGTGTAGCCGTGACGCCACACGCCGCCTTCGCTCGTCTTCCAGAACGGCTCCGAGACGAGTGGCGAGACGATGACACCACCCAGCGGAACGTAGCCCGACGTGATGCCCTTGGCGAAGACGAGCAGATCCGGGTCGAGGTCGAAGCGCGTGCTCGCGAACCAGGCGCCGACACGCCCGTAGCCGCAGATGACCTCGTCCGCGACGAACAGGACGCCGGCTTCGCGGCAGATCCGGCGGGCCTCGGCGAGGTATCCCTCCGGCGGGATGAGCACGCCGCCGGCGCCGATGATCGGCTCGCAGAAGAAGGCAGCCACCCGGTCCGGGCCGGCCTCGTCGATCGCGGCCTGGAGCGCCTCGGTCGAGCTCCACGGAATCCTGACGGTGTCCGAGACGAGGGTTCCGAGGCCGACCTGGAAGGCGTCCGCGCCCGCGATGCTCGTGCCGTAGGCAGCCATGCCGTGGTAGGCGCGCTCGCGCGAGATGACGACGGTCTTGTTCGTGTGGCCGCGAAGGCTCCAGTAGCGGCGTGCGAGCTTCGCAGCCGTCTCGATGGCCTCCGCACCGCCGCTCGTGAAGAAGACCACGGCATCGTCCATCGGGGCGATCGCCGAGATCCGCTCGGCGAGGTCGACTGCCGGTCGAGTTGCGAGGTCTGCGTAGGCCGAGTACGCGGGCAGCTTCTTGAGCTGCGCATAGGCGGCGTCGGCGATCTCGTCGCGCCCGAAGCCGACGTTCATGTACCAGAGACTCGCCGTCGAATCGAGGTAGCGACGGCCGTCCTCGTCCCAGAGGTAGACGCCGTCGCCCCGGTCGAGGATCAGCTCGCCGCTCGCAGAGACCGCGTGCATGTCGGCGACCGGATGCCAGAAGCGCGTCATGACGAGAGGAGCGTAGCGAAGGGTGTGCGATTTCGCTGCCGGTCACTGCCGACATGGCCGGTAGCATCGGTCCGGTGGAGCGGGTCGACGCGATCATCATCGGTGGCGGCGCCATGGGTACGGCCTGTGCCCGTTCGCTCGGCGAGCGCGGATTCGACACGGTGCTGTTCGAGCAGTTCGAGATCGGTCACGCACGGGGCTCGTCGCACGGCCCGACCCGCGTGTTCCGGGTCGCCTATCCCCAACCCGACTACGTTCGGCTGGCTCGGCGCGCGCTCGACGCGTGGCGGGAGCTGGAGGGGGCAGCCGGCGAGGAGCTTCTCGTCCGAACCGGCGGCCTCTACGCAGGTGAGTGGGCGGAGGAGTGCGGCAGGGCGCTCACGGAATGCGGCGTGGCGAGGGAGTGGCTACCGCCGGAGGAAGCGGCCGAGCGCTTCCCCTTCATGTCGTTCGAGGGGATCGACCGGGTGCTCTATCAGGAGGACGGTGCCGTCTGTCTTGCCGACCGCACCGTCGCTGCGCAGGCGCAGCTTGCACGTGCGAGCGGTGTCGACGTTCGCGATCGGCAGGAGATCATCCATCTAGCGATCGCCGACGACCGGATCACCGTCCAGACCGAGTCCGGCGGCGTCTCGGCGCAGGCGGCGGTCGTGACGGCGGGCTCCTGGGCCGGTGGCCTCCTTTCAGAGCTCGCGATCGAGTTACCCCTGCGGCCCGCATTCGCTCAGGTGAGCTACTTCGCTGCGCGTCCCGGCGCCAACGCTGACGCGATGCCGACCTTCATCGAGTCGGATCTCGTCGGCGGCGGCCTCGGCTCGGGCGGATACTGGATTCCCCCTGTCGCAGGCGCCACCGAGCTGAAGGCCGGCGATGGCACAGCCGGCCACACGATCGACCCGGCCGAGAGTCCGTACGCCGTGGACGAGATCCGCGCGGCGCGTGACGCCCGCTGGGTGTCCCGCCGCACGTCGGCGTTCGCACCCGAGCCAACCCATCACGACACCTGCATCTACACGATGACGCCCGACGAGGATTTCGTCCTCGAGCGGCTCGGAAGGATCGTGATCGGCTCCGCGTGCAGCGGGCACGGCTTCAAGTTCGTCCCGCTGATCGGCAAGGTGCTCGCGGATCTCGTGGCCGGAGACGACGCGAGGATTCCCGAGGCGCGGTTCTCGTCGCGCCGGGCGGGCCTCGCGGTCTCGGGTTAGGGTGGGCAAATGGCAGGGGCGACGACAACCCGAGTCGGCGGTCATCTGGTCGTGGAGTCTCTCGAGGCCCTCGGCGTCGAGGTCGCGTTCGGTCTTCCGGGCATTCATGCCCTCGCGATCTGGGAGGCGTTCCGGACGAGCGAGATTCGCGATCTGGCCTTCCGGACAGAGCTGAACGCAGGGTTCGCGGCAGACGGATACGCGCGTGTCAGCGGCCGGCCCGCGCCGCTGATCCTCTCGACGGGCCCAGGCGCCCTCATCTCGCTCGCGTCGTTGATGGAGGCGGCGAGCTCCCACGTTCCGGTCGTCGCGATCGCGTCGCAGATCCCGAGCGCGCTGCTCGGCCGCGGCCGCGGCTACCTGCACGAGTTGCCGGATCAGCGTGCCTCGTTCGCACCGATCGTGAAGTGGGTCGGCCGACCCGAAAGTGCGGAGTCGATCCCGGCGACCCTCGCCGAGGCCTGGCGGCAGGCCTCGACCCCGCCGACGGGTCCGGTCTTCGTGGAGATCCCCGTCGACTTCCTGACGGCCGAGGCCGAGCTCTCGCCGGTCGAGGAGCTGAGCGCAGCGCCGGGCGCGGCACCCGTGCCGGCCGACTCCCTCCTCGCCGACGCCGCCCGCATCCTCGACGAAGCGAGGAATCCCGTCATCTGGGCGGGCGGCGGCGTGATCCGCTCGGCTGCGTGGGACGAGCTGCGAGCGGTCGCGGAGCGGCTGCAGGCGCCCGTCGCGACGACGTTCATGGGCAAGGGCGCGTTCCCTGAAGACCATCCCCTGTTCGCGGGCTCGGCCTGCTACGACGAGCGTATGCGCGAGCTCCTCGAGGGCGCAGACGTCCTGCTTTGCGTCGGAACCGAGCTCGGGTCCGAGACGACCTTCGACTACGCCCTGCGACCTACCGGGCAGATCGTTCAGATCGACGTGGCGGCCGAGCGGATCGGCGCGACCTACGAAGCGCTCGGGCTCGTAGGAGATGCGCGCGAGACGCTCGAGGCGTTGCTCACCCGGCTCGAACCGTCCGCACACGACGGCTCGGCCCGCGCCGCTGCGGCTCGGGAGCGACTCGCCGGTGCGCTCTCGGCTGCCGGATACGAGCTGGAGCTTGGACTGCTCGACACGATCCGGACGGCGCTTCCGCGCGATGCCGTCCACGCCTGGGACATGACGATTCTCGCCTACGACGCCTCATGTCACTTTCCGGCGCTGTCGCCCAGGCGATTCCTCTACCCGCTCGGGTCGGGCACCCTCGGGTACGCGTGGCCGGCGGCGCTCGGCGCGAGCGCGGCCCTCCCGGGAACGCCAACCCTCGCCGTTGCGGGAGACGGAGGGATCCACTACGGCCTGACGGAGCTCGCAACGGCGCGGCAGTACGGGCTTGGCGCGAAGCTTCTGCTCGTCGACGACGGCGGGTACGGGGTGCTGCGCGAGTACCAGGAGGAAGCCTTCGGCGAGACTCACGCCGTCGATCTCACCCAGCCCGACTTTCTCGCCGTCTGCGCTGCCTTCGGGGTTCCTGCGCGGCCCGCGACGCCGGAGACCCTGGCCGAGGATCTCGCATGGGCGCTCGGGGTCGAGGGTCCCGCGGTGGTCGTCCTCCAGACGACCGTCCGGTGGATCCAGCCTTGACCGATTGGAGCGCGCTCGTCAAGCCGTCGCTGGTCGGTGTCACCCCGTATGACCCGGGTGAGAGCCTGGGCGAGATCAAGGCGCGCACCGGCGTCGATTCGCTGTGGAAGCTCAACTGGAACGAGGATCTCTTCGGTCCGTTCGACGGCGTTCTCGATGCGGTCGCCGAAGAGCTCGCCAACGCGTGGATGTACCCGGAGCAGGCCTACGGCGATCTCCGTGCTGCAGTCGCGACCTGGCTGGGGGTGCCGCCACGGTCGATCGTTCCGGCACACGGGATTCAGGCGCTGATCGGGATGGTCACGGCGGCCTTCGTCTCGCCCGGAGACGCGGTCGTGATACCGACGCCCACGTACGGGCTCTACACGCAGGTCTGCAGCGCGGCGGGCGCGGAGATCACGCACGTCGCACTCGGGGAGGATCTTCGCATCGACCTGTCCGCGGTCGCGGCCGCTGCGCGAGAGAGCAAGGCACGCCTCGTCTGGATCGCCGACCCGAACAACCCGACCGGCGCGATCGTGACGGGGTCCGAATGGACAGGTTTCCTCGACGAGCTTCCGCGCGGCTGCGTAGCGGTC
Source organism: uncultured Thermoleophilia bacterium (assembly GCA_963710975.1). Classification (GTDB taxonomy): domain Bacteria; phylum Actinomycetota; class Thermoleophilia; order Gaiellales; family Gaiellaceae; genus JBBQXH01. The sequence continues at coordinate 465,956 of CAVQCG010000003.1, forward strand.
GTCGACGAGGCGTACGTCGAGTACGTCAACCCCGCGGTCAGGCTTGCGCGCGAGCGGGACGTCGAGGCCGGGCGCCCGGTTCTGCTGCTGCGAACCTTCTCGAAGATCTTCGGTCTCGCGGGGCTCCGCCTCGGGCTACGCGATCGCCAGCCCGGAGCTTGCCTCGTTCCTCGACGTCGTGCAGGAGCCGTTCAACGTGAACCGAGCGGCGCTGGCGGCCGGCCGAGCGAGCCTGCTCGACCTCTCCCTCGTCGAGGAACGGCGCGTCATGGCAGCCGAGGCACGAGCGCTGCTTGGCCGCCTTCTCGCCGACGGAGGAATGGAGCCGTACCCCTCCGAGGCGAACTTCGTGCTCGTCCGGCTGGGCACCGACGACGTCGAGCTCGCGGACGCCCTCGTCCAGGACGGCTACCTGATCCGTGCGGGAAGTGAGTTCGGGCTGCCCGGCTACGCGCGGATCACCGTCGGCCCGCGCGAGGTGATGGAAGGCGTTGCCGGTGCGATCGTCGGCCGGCTCGCGACGGGTTAGGATCAGCGGCGGTGACGGCCGAGACCTCGACAGACGTTCTCGTGGTCGGTGCCGGTCCCGTTGGCCTCACCGCAGCCTGCGAGCTCCGTCGTCACGGCGTGGACTGCCGCATCGTCGATCGGCTGACGGAACCGCCGCAGTATGCGAAGGCTGTCGGCGTCCAGCCGCGCACGATCGAGATCTGGGAGGACATGGGCCTCGAGCGCGCCGCCCTCGACGCCGCCACGAAGCTCGACGGTCTCATCGTGTACGTCGACGGAGAGCAGGTCTCCCGGTTCGAGCTCGTTCTGCCGTCCGACATCCCGTACCAGTTCTTCGCGCTCCCCCAGTACGAGACCGAGCGGCTTCTCACCGAGCATCTCGCGGTGTTCGGGACGCATGTCGAGCGCGGCGTCGAGCTTCGCTCGTTCGAGCAGGACGCCGACGGAGTCACCTGCATCCTGTCGGGGCCGGCGGGCGACGAAACGGTACGGGTCGGGTACCTGGTCGGCTGCGACGGCGCGCACAGCGCGGTCCGGCACGGGCTCGGACTGTCGTTCGAGGGCGGGGCGTTCCCCGAGGAGTACATGCTCGGCGACGTGGTGGTCGACTGGTCGTTCCCGCACGGCTACGGGCTGCGGATTCTGCGCCACGCCGACGACGGCTCCGACGATCTCCTCGTCTGCATTCCGCTTCCGGGTGACGGGCGCTACCGGATGACCATGGTCGTCCCACCCGAGCTCGCAACACCTCCCGCAACGGGGGACGCGATCGAGCACGGTTTCGAGGCCGGAAGGCCGACGCCGACCCTCGCGGACATCCAGTCCGTTATCGACCGGCTCTCGCCCGAGCCCGCCACCGCCCGAGAGCTCCGCTGGTCGTCGCTCTTCCGGATCAGCCACCGGATCGTCGATCGGTACTCGTCGGAGCGGGCATTCGTCTGTGGCGACGCTGCACACATCCATCCCCCGACCGGCGCTCAGGGTATGAACACGGGAATTCAGGACGCGTACAACCTCGCCTGGAAGCTCGCGCTCGCGGTTCGAGGCGAGGCCGCGGAGGGACTCCTCGAGAGCTACGACGCGGAGCGGCGCCCGATTGGGGAAGAGGTCGTCGGGCGGACGGTGAAGAGCGCGCGCTCGAATGTCGCGGAGCGATCAGACCCGGCATCGATGCTCCTGCGCGAGGGCCAGCTCCTCATCGGGTATCCGGACAGCCCGATCGTCTCGGAGGGTGCCGGTGGGCGCGCCCCGGATGTCTACGCTCTCGAGCGCGACGGCGTCTCGGTTCCGGTCAGGCTCTTCGAGCTCCTGCGCGGGCCCACCCACACGCTGCTCGTCGCGGGCGCCAGCGAGGGGGCTGCCGCGCTCGTTGCCGCAGCGCGAGAGCGGGCGCACGGCCGACTCTCCGCCTACTCGATCGGCGATGGCGCGGGCGCGCCGGGTGTTCCGGCGATCGCTGATCCCGGCGGTGCGTTCGCGACGGCGTACGGGCTTTCCGGGACGGGTCTCGTCCTCGTCCGGCCGGACGGCTACATCGGCTTCCGCTCGGACGGGCTCGACCGCGACGGGCTTCTCGACGCTCTTGGCCGCGTGTTCGCCTGAGACAGGCGGCGGCGCCGGCCCGGGAAGCCAGCCGCGACTCTCAGCTCATGGTCTCGTCGATGACCACCTCGAGAAGGTCGACGCCGACACGTCCGCTCGGGGAGTCGTCCGGGGGAGACATCGCGTTCAGCATCCGGTCTGCGCTGCGCAAATCGTCCTCCGTGTCGCAGAAGGCGATGCTGACGGAGGTGCCGCTCTGCCCGTCAGCCAGGACGACCATGCGTTTGATCGCCTTGACGCCGGCTTCGTCCATACCCTCTGGAACCTCGCCCCTGGCGACGGCCTCTCGGGTGGCTCGAATCTGACCGCGGAGCCGGTCGAGGGCTTCGCCTTTCACGAATTCTGCGTTCTCGAAGCGGGCGACTCGCGCGTACATGGCTACCTCCTGTTGACGTCGCGCCGATCCAACCACGGCACTCGTGAAAATGTAGAGGCTCCGGCCCTACGGCGTCAGGACGCGGAGGGCATCCGCCGGAAGGTGGAGCGTAACGGGGTCGCCCTGCTCGTAGGCAAGAGGAGCTCCGTCGTTCGCTGCGACCGCCTTGATCAGGCTGCCGCCCACGATGCGCACGTGCATCTCGCGAAAACTGCCGAGAAATACCACGTGCTCGAGCATGCCGGGAACCCGATTCGACCCTTCGGTTCCTCGCGCCTCAACCGTGATGCGCTCCGGCCGGATCATCGCCTGGACGTCACCGCGGGCGTCGACGGCACCCTGCTCGGCCCGGAGCTTCCGCTCGCCGACCTGAAGCATGCACCCGGCTCCGTCGGCCGAGGCTTCAGCGGGGATCAGGTTCGACACGCCGAGGAAGTCGGCCACGAACAGGGTCGCCGGCTCCTCGTAGATCTCTTGCGGTGGCCCCGCCTGCTCGACCCGTCCGTTGTTCATGACGGCGACCCGGTCGCTCATGGTGAGCGCTTCCTCCTGATCGTGCGTGACGAACACGAAGGTGACTCCGATCTCGGTCTGGAGCGTCTTCAGCTCGACTTGCAGGTCCTTCCGGAGCCTCGCGTCGAGCGCGCCGAGGGGCTCGTCGAGGAGCAGGACTCGCGGGCGCAGGATCAGCGCTCGGGCGAGCGCGACTCGCTGCTGCTGGCCTCCCGAGAGCTGGCTCGGCTTGCGCCCCCCGAACCCCCCGAGCCGCACGAGCTCGAGCATCTCGGACGCGCGCTTCTGCCGCTCGCCGCGGGGGACTCGCTGGTACTTCAGCCCGAAGGCGACGTTCTCCGCAACGGTGAGGTGGGGGAAGAGCGCGTAGCTCTGGAACACCGTGTTGACGCTTCGCTTGTGCGGCGGTGTCTGGGCGACGTCGACGCCGTCGAGTTCGATGCGCCCGCTGGTCGGGCGCTCGAAGCCGGCGATCATCCGAAGCGTCGTCGTCTTGCCGCATCCCGACGGGCCGACCATCGTGAAGAACTCGCCGGGAGGCATGTCGAGACTGATCCCGTCGACGGCCACGACGTCGCCGAAGCTCTTCACGAGCGACTCGAGCCTGACTTCGCCCTCGACGGGCACGTTCGTCTCCGCTTCGGGCATCAGACGTCCAACCCGACTGCCGAAGCGGCGTTCCCGCCTCCGGCGAAGCGCCGATACACGAGGTACGCGAGCCCGAGCGTCGCGAGCGTGATGAAGAGCGTCACCGTGGCCAGCGCGTTCAACGCGGGCGTTGGCGCGCCACGGCCGGACGCGTAGAGGAGCATCGACACCGTGGTCGTATCGGCGCCGCCGGCCAGGTACTGGGTGATGACGAAGTCGTCGATCGAGAGCGCGAAGACGACTGCTGCGCTCGCGAGTATCGCGGGCGCGAGCAGTGGCAAGAGGACACGCAGCAACCGGTCGTGTGCCGGGGCGCCCAGGTCCGCGGCAGCCTCCTCGTAGTCGCGGCCGATCGAGACGAGACGCCCCCGCACGATGACGACGACATACGACATCGAGAATGTCACCTGGCCGATCACCTGCGCCCACGTGCCGAGACCGATGAAATGGAAGACCTGGAGAAACAGCAGGAGCAGCGCGACGCCCATGACGATCTCCGGTGTCACGAGCGGGAGCAGCATGAGCGTGTTCGTCGTTCCGCTTCCGCGCCCGCGCCAGCGCTGAAGCCCGAGCGCGAGCATCACGCCGATCGGTACGGAGACCGCAACGCAGATCACGGCGAGGAGGAGCGTGTGCGCGAGCGCGGCCTGAAGGGCAGGATCGTGGAAGACGCTTCCGTTCTCGCCGGTGAACCAGCGCAGCGAGAATCCCTGCCAGGTCGTACGCGACCGACCGTCGTTGAACGCGAACAGGATCACGATCAGGATCGGGATGATCGACCAGACGATGTAGAGCCCGGTCACGAGCGGGAGGAAGCGAGGGCGCCCCCACGGGTTTCGCAGCCAGCTCATGCCTCGGCCGCCTCAGCGCCGGCGCGCCTCGTTGTGCGCAGGTAGTACAGCATCAGCACGAGCAGGACGAGCGAGAGGATGACCGTCAGCACCGCACCGGTGACCTTCTCGGATCCCTGACGGGTGAGCTGGTCGATCTGGTTGCCAATCATGGACGTCTTCGCGGAGGCCGAGACGAGGTCGTTCGTGTAGTAGTCGCCGAACATCGGCAGCGCGATGAGGACGACCCCGGCCAGGATCCCGGGCAGCGAGAGCGGAAGCGTGATTCGCCGGAACGCGCTGAACGGGCTGGCGCCGAGATCTCTCGCTGCCTCGATCTGGCGCTGGTCGATGCGGTCGAGCGCCGCGAACAGCGGGATGATCAGGAACGGGATGTAGCCGTAGACGAGCGCGATGACGACCGTCGCGCTCTGCCCCTCGAGCCAGCCGCCCTCGCTGGAGAGGAGACCGAGGGTGATGAAGAGCTGGTCGATCGACAGGTAGTGGAGTGCCTTGGTACCCCAACCGTCCGGAGAGAGCAGGTTGATCCACGCCAGCATGCGCATCAGGTAGTTGATCCAGAACGGCAGGACGAGCAGGAGGAGGAGGACCCCCTTCCAGCCGCCGGCGTGACGGGCTGCAAAGTACGCGATCGGATAGCCGATGAGAAGCGACACGGCAAGTGCGATCGCGACGTAGGCGAAGGTGCGCAGGAAGACCGTCAGGAACTGGCCGCCGTCCCAGATGTTCTGGAGCACCTGGTGGACGTAGCCGACGTTCCACTGCGTCGGGCTCCAGAAGGGAACGAGCTCGCTCAGGGTGTTCGTGTTGCCGAACGCGACGGCAATGACCGCGTAGAACGCGACGAGGAAGAACAGCGAAAGCCAGATGATTCCCGGAAGCGCGAGCACTCGCCAGATCCAGCGCCCTTCCATGCTCCGTCCCTACCCGGCCCTGAACTTCGTCCAGGCGTCTTCCCAGAGGCGCTCGCCCTCGACCGTGAGCGCCAGCAGCGCGCTGTTCACCGGGAAGTCCTCGGGCCTCGTCACGGCCGGGATCAGCGTCTTCGGGATCAGCCCGCCCGAGATCAGCGAGTCGGCGGTGATCCCGTTCTGCGGCGGGATGTACCCATTGAAGTTGATCATGTTCTCGTAGGCGCTCTTCTCGTCGAGCATGAAGTTGAGGAACGCGTGGGCGAGGACGGGCCTCTTGGAGCCGCGCGCGATGAAGAAGAAGTCGTTCTGGACGACACCGCCGCTGTCGGGCCGCCAGAAGGAGAGCACCTCGGGCGGTGTGTCCGGGGGGAGGTAGAAGTCGGGGAGCGCGGCGGCGATGAGGTCGCCCGACCACGAGTGGTGGAGCCACATCTTGCCCTCGGGCAGCGTCTGGTAGTCGGTGATCGTGACCTTGATGTTCGCGATGGACGTGAGCTGCTGGAGGTCCTCGCCGGCGCCGCTGATGATCTTCGCGTCCTCGGTGTTCACGTCGGCGAGCGTGCCGTTGCGCATGGCGTTCCGCTGCATCGGCATGCTGAGCGCGTCCCGCTTGTCGTCGAGGAGCCCGACCTTGCCCTTGTAGGCCTGGGACTCCCAGAAGATGTCCCACGGGACGTCCATGCTCGCGATGTCCTCGCTCACCTTGTCGTTTCGCCAGCCGATCCCGTCCTGCCACACGACGTACGGGACGGTGTAGTGCGATCCAATGTCGTAGAACGGATCGGCGAGCTGAGGCCAGATGTTCGCGAGGTTCGGCAGGTAGCTGTGGTTGAGCGGCTGCGCGACCTGCTTCGCCATCATCTGGACGATCACGTTCGCCCCGAGGCCGAGGACGACGTCGTAGTCGATCTGGCCGGACGAGAGCTTCGCGATCGCCTCGTCCGAGGAGTTGTACGTTCCGATCTTGACGTCCGTGTCGAACTGCTTCTCGAACTTCTTGACCGTCGCCGGGTCGATGTAGTCCGCGTAGTTGAAGAGCTGCAGGGTGCCGCTCTCGAGATCGAGGCCGTCCGCGATCGGCGGGTTCTGCTCGGTGACCTTCCACTCCACGCTGTTGTCGTTGCGCGGGAGGGGCAGGCCTCCCGGACCGACGGGCTTCGCCACGACCAGGCTGGACGTGAGTCCGCCACCAGTGCCCCCGCCGGTGCCGTCCTCGCAGAATCCGATCGGCGTGGTGGTGTTCTGGCACCCGGCGATGACGCCAGCCGTCCCGACTCCGACGGCGGCCGCGGCGGCCCCGCGCAGTAGCTGGCGGCGGGTGAGCCCGGAGCGATCCTTCGGGTGCGTCACGCGGTCCCCACTCCGACGCCGGTCTCCCAGCTCGGGTCTGCGACCGTTTCGAGGGTCGCAGCGACGCTCTGGCGTACGAGGTCTCCGGCCGTCTCATTCGAGACGAGCCCGAGGAGCATGAGCCCCTCGATGCCGTCGAGCGACGCGGCCAGCTGCCAGGCCGCGTTCCGCGTCTCGGCGCTCGACGCGGCAGGGTTCTCGTCGCGGTTCTCGTCGATCAGCTCAGTGAGCCGGTCGATCCAGAACCTGTAGCGCTTCTCGACATCCGGCCTGATATCGGCGTTGAGGCGGATGCCGCTCCAGACCTCGCTCCAGAGCGCACGGTTCTCGGCGAATACGGGCCGGTCGTCGAGCACCAGCAGGAGGTACTGCTCGAGTCGATCCCGCGGGTCGTCGACGCCTGCGAGCTCGGCCTCGACTCCGGCGTTCGCGATGTCTTCGGAGTGCCCGAACGCCGCGCGAAGGAGCTCCTTGCGGGTCGAGAAGTAGTAATGGACGAGCGCCTTGGAGACACCGGCCTGTCGGGCGACCGCATCCATCCTGAGTCCCGCCCAGCCGTCCCGGGCTATCACCCGGCAGGCGGCGTCCAGGATCTCGACGACGCGATCGCTTTCCTCCCGGCGCTCGACCATTCTCGCTCCCCTGGCGACTTGACTGACCGGACAGTCAGGCAAGAATAGCTATCACCCGAACGGGGTACAAGTGGGAACCGACACGAGGTGTGAATCCTCAGCTACCGTGGCCGTCCATGGCGTCCACGTACCCTCACGTCCGGGTCGCGGGGAGCCCTGAGGAGCGTGGACGCAGCGTACGGCGAGCAAGCTCGCGACCGCGTCAGGCAATCGATCGACGCGTATCGCGATGTCTTCGGCTACCTGACGGGCTGGGACTGGCCCAGGGTGCTTGCCGAGACCCGCCGTTTCGAGGCGCCCATCGCCGAGTACGACGAACGGTTCCTCCGGGAGATCCACGGGATCGCGGAAGGCGCCGGTGTCGACGCGGCTGACGTGCTCGCGCTGAACGTCCGCACCGAGATCGTCTACGCGGCGAAGGCGCGCCAGGCAGCCCGGCTCGCAGGAGGGTGCACGGCGATCGCGGTTCTGCCCGAGGCCAGCGCCTCCGGTGAAACGCTCCTGGCGCAGAACTGGGACTGGTACCCGCACTCCCGCGAGACCGTGGTCGTCCTCGAGTCCGCCCCCGACGACGGCCCCGCGTTCGTCACCGTCGTCGAGGCGGGGCTGCTCGCGAAGGCGGGACTGAACGCCGCAGGCCTCGGCCTCGTGACGAACGCGCTCGGAACCGATGCCGACGCGGGCAAGGCCGGCGTGCCCTATCACGTCGTATTGCGAGCGATCCTCGACTGCGAGACCATCTCCGCCGCGCTCCACGCGATCCAGCGAGGGTTCCGGGCCTCATCGGCAAGCTACGTGCTCGCACACGCGGACGGGCTCGCGGCGTGCGTCGAGGCGCTGCCGGGAGACTTCTCCGCTCTCCACCTGCTGTTCCCCGAGGACGGCCTTGTCGTCCACTCGAATCACTTCCTCGCTCCGGCCTTCTCCCGGAAGGACGTCTCGCTGTGGGCGAGCCCGGACAGCCCGTTCCGGCTCGACCGCGCCCGCCGTCTTCTCGAGCCGCCGGTCCTCGTCGAGGATCTCGAGCGCCTGCTGACCGATCACGCAAACGAGCCGAACGCGATCTGCTGTCATCCGGATCCGCAGCAACCGGAATACGAGCAGGGCGTGACCGCTGCCTCGCTCATCATGGAGCTCGACTCTCGAACGATGCTGCTGGCCGACGGGCCGCCGTGCTCCACGGCCTATCGCCGGCTCGATCTCTCCGCGCTCTTCGCGTGAGGATCCGCCGGATTACGCGACGACGCTGCGCAGCTGGCGGAGCGCGACTGTCAGGGCGGCCAGGCTCGTTTCCTCCTGCGCCTTCAACGACTGCATGAGCCGACGGAGCCGGTCGACCGACTCGGTGCGGCTCGCCATGTACGTGTCGAGAGCGGCCTCGGCGGAGGCGTCCTGAGTTCCTGAGAAGGCGCGGAGAGCGATATCGCGGCGGAGGGCCATCAGGTCGTCTTCCATCGCCTGAGCGGCCCAGCGCTGCCAGTTCGAGGTCTCGGGAAGGCTGACGAGGCGCTGCTCGAGCCAGTCGAGGTGAAGCAGCTCCCCTATCAGGAAGAAGGCATGCGCGACTTCCTCGATCGATCGGCTCGTCTGATGCGCGACCGTCGCAATGTCGGCTGCATGTGCCAGCTCGGGCTCGTAGGCGTGCCGTCTCGCGATCTCGGCGGGCACACGCCTGGCGACCAGCCGGTCGACGATGTCGCTTCGCTCACCCCGCCAGCGGTCGGAGCCCACTCGTTCGATCGCTTCCGCCAACTCCCGAAACACCGGCTTCGCCGCGGCGATCGTCTCCCCGAGCGGAGCGCTCGGGGCGTTGAGGAGGTACCAGCGCGAGAGATCGGCGACGAGCGTGTCGACGCCGACCATCAGGACGTTCTGGAGCACCGGGTCGATCTTGCCGTCGAGGGCCTCGACATCGGCCCAGCGATCGACTGCATCGGTGAGGTCGCGGGCGATGTAGTACGCGCGGGCGACCTCCGCAGCCTCGGCACCGGTCTCGGCGCCGAGCCGGGAGACGAACGTGATTCCCTGCGCGTTGACGACCTCGTTCGCGATGATCGTCGAAGCGAGCTCCCGCCGCAGCGGGTGGTGCCAGATCGCGTCGCCGAAGCGGTCGACGACAGCAGCCGGGAAGTACCGTCGCAGGTCGCGCTCGAGGTACGGGTCGTCCGGGAGCGCCGACTGGCGGATCGCCTCCTCGAGAATGCGCTTGGCGTAGGCGAGGAGGATGCAGAGCTCCGGCCGGGCCATCGGCCGGCCCAATCGGCGCCGCTCGGCCATCTGATCGGTCGAGGGCAGGCTCTCGATCTCCCTGTCGAGGAACCCCTCCGCCTCGAGCGAGACCATCAGATCCTCGTAGGACTCGAGACGGTCGACCGACACCGCGTCCTCCTGGGAGAGGATCTGCGCCTGGAGGTAGTTGTCGTAGAGCACGTGCCTGGCGACGTCCTGCTCGACCTCGCGCAGGAGGTCGTTTCGCTGCTTCAACGTCAGATCGCCGTTCGCGACGGGAATCCCGAGCAGGATCTTGAGGTTGACCTCGTGGTCGGAGCAATCGACGCCCGCCGAGTTGTCGATCGCGTCCGTGTTGATCTTGCCCCCTGCGTCCGCGTATTCGATTCGCGCCTTCTGCGTGAACCCGAGGTTTCCGCCCTCGCCGACGACACGGACGCGAAGGTCGGTGCCACTGACTCGGATCGCGTCGTTCGACCGGTCGCCGACGTCGGTGTTCGTCTCGTACGACGCCTTGACGAATGTCCCGATGCCGCCGTTCCAGAAGAGGTCGACGGGCGCGCGGAGGATCGCCGCCAGGAGATCGGTCGGAGGCATCGGGCCTTCGCGTTCGATCCCGAGGGCGGCGCGGGCCTCGGGGGAGGGATCGATGCTCTTCTCGGTGCGAGGCCAGACTCCGCCACCCGTGGAGATCGCCGCGCGCGCGTAGTCGTCCCACGAGGAGCGGGGCAGCTCGAAGAGCCGCTTGCGCTCGGCGAACGACGATCGCCGGGTCAGGATCGGGATCGACGAAGACGTGGCGGTGGTCGAACGCGGCCACGAGCCTGATCCGGTCGGTGTAGAGCATCCCGTTCCCGAACACGTCGCCGGACATGTCACCGATCCCGACCACGGTGAATGGCTCGGTCATCACGTCGTGACCGAGCTCGCGGAAATGGCGCTTGACCGATTCCCAGGTGCCCTTCGCCGTGATCCCGAGCTCCTTGTGGTCGTACCCGTCCGAGCCACCTGAGGCGAACGCGTCGCCGAGCCAAAAGCCGTACTCCGCCGCGATTCCGTTTGCGAGGTCTGAGAACGTGGCGGTGCCCTTGTCGGCCGCGACGACGAGGTACGGGTCGTTCTCGTCGAGGACACGGACGTCGGGCGGATGGACGACCTCGCCGCCGACGAGGTTGTCCGTCACGTCGAGCATGCCCCGCATCAGCGTCGAGTACTGCTCGGCGACGTCGGCGCGGAGCTGCTCGCGGTCGTCGGGGGGACGTTTCAGCACGAAGCCGCCCTTCGATCCGACCGGGACGATGACGGCGTTCTTGACCATCTGGGCCTTCATCAGCCCGAGGACCTCCCTGCGGTAGTCCTCCTTGCGGTCCGACCAGCGGATCCCTCCGCGCGCAACCCTGCCGCCACGCAGATGGATGCCCTCCATGTGCGTCGAATACACGAAGATCTCGAAGAGCGGCGCTGGCTTCGGCATGTCCGGAACGCGCGCCGACTCGAACTTGAAGGACAGGTAGCGCCGCCCCGGCCGGTACGCGTTCGTCCGCAGGGTCGCCTCGACGAGCCCGAGCGCGGCACGAAGGATGCGATCCTCGTCGAGAGACTTGACACCGTCGAGGTCGGCTCTGATCTCGGCTCGCAACGCCTCCTCGGCCACCGTGTCCACCGCCCCTGGCCCGAAGAGGAGCTCGAACAGCTGCACGAGCTTCCGCGTGATCTGCGGATAGCGCGCGAACGTCTCGTTCTTGTACTCGATGCCGTAGGCGCTGCCCACACGAAGGCGATACGTTCCGTATGCGCGCAGGATCTCGACCTGTCGCCATGTGAGCCCGGCCAGCACCACGAGCCGACCGAGGGAGTCGGACTCCGTCTCGCCACGCCAGACTGCCGAGATCGCCTCTGCGACCCGGTCGCCGCACTTCTTCAGATCGAGCGGCTTCCCGTCCTCTCCCAGCAGGCCGAAGTCGTGCAGGAACGCCTCGCCGTCTTCGAGGTTCAGGCGGGTCGGGACCTCCTCGATGACCGTCAGGCCGAGGTTCTCGAGGATCGGGACGAAGTCCGACAGGACGACCTTCCCTCCGGTCTTGTAGAGACCGACTCGCGTGAGGTTCTGATCCTTGCCGCGCTCGTTCTGGAGGCCGACGGCGAACGGCGCGCCGTCCTCGAGGCGTTCGAACTGCTCCACGTCGAGGACGGCGAGATACACATCCGTCGACGACTTGTAGTAGTCAGGAAGGCGTTTCGCGTACTTGTCGGCGAGCGCGGTGCCGCGCTCCTCCCCGTGCATCGAGACGAGGCGTTCGCGCAGGCGGTCGTCCCACGTACGCGCGAGCGCGGTGACCTCCTGTTCGAGCTCCGGAAGCGACACGTCCGGTATCTCGCCGTCGACGTGAACGGTGAAGTGGATCCGTGCCTGCTCCTCCTCGCTCAGGGAGAGGTGGTAGTCGATCGACGAGCCGTGGAAGCGCTCGAGGAAGAGGTCCTGCAGGTTGTGTCGCAGCTCCGCGTTGAACCGGTCGCGCGGGAGGGCGACGAGCACCGCAACCCGTCGCTCTTCGATGTCGGGCCGGATGAAGAGTTGCGTGTTCTGGCGTTCCTGCAGCGAGAGCAGCGCAACGAGCTGTTCGCGGAGCTCGTCAACGCCCGCGACGAACAGCTCGTCTTTCGGAAACGACTCGAACAGCGCGAGGAGGGACTTGTAGTCGTGGGAGTCCTCGAGGAAATCCTCGGCAACTGCGATCTGGCGGAGCTTCCGGCTGAGGATCGGGATGCGGCTGGCCGGGGCCATGTACGCCTTGCGTGTGAAGAGCCCGATGAGCCTGAGCGCGCCGACGGTCTCCCCGCCCGGGCCGATCCGCTTGACCGTGATGTCGTCCATCTTCGCGCGGCGGTGGACGGTCGAGAACCGGTTCGTCTTCGAGACGACGAGGAGGTTGCCGGTCGTCAGCCGCTCGCGCAGGCCGGGATCGATCGCCCCGAGCGGCTTCGGCTCCGAATAGGCGGAGCCGGCGTCGCTTCGCAGGATCCCGAGACCGCGATCGGGGACGACCCTCAACATGCCGCCGTCGAGGGCGTACTCCCGGTAACCGAGGAAGACGTAGTTGTTGTCGAGTAGCCACCAGAGAAAGAGCTCGGTCTCCTCGATCTCGTCGTGGGGATAACGTGCCGCGGCCGCCCGGGCGACCTCGACCATCTCCGGGACCCTGTCGGTGAACGCCTCGAAGTCGCGGACGGTCGACTGGACGTCGACGAGGATCGCCCTGATGCTTCCCTCGAGCGCCGCGAGCTCGTCCGGCGATGCGTGGCGGCCGGTCTCGAAGTGCATGACCGACTCCCGCAGCGGCGACTCACGGGCATGGAGAACCTGGACGATCCGACCCTCGCCGTCGCGCTCGGTGCCGATCACGGGATGGACGACGAGACGGATCTCGAGGCCGCGGGCGCTCAGCTCCTCCGAGACGGAGTCGACGAGGAACGGGGAGTCCACAGTGTTCGTCTCGACGACCGATCCCACCGTGGTGTACCCGTCGCTTGCGAGCGTCGGGTTGAACGCGCGGACGGCGAACGGCTCGGAACCTCGGCCGTCGGCCAGTTCGAATACGCCCATGACCTGCCCGAACAGCTCCTCGGGGTCGAGGTGTACCGCGACCTCGGCCGGGACGCGCCTCACGTACGCGCGCGCGAACTCGCCCACGACACCGGCGCGCTCGGGCGCGACGTGCTCCTCGATCTTCGCAAGTAGCTCCTGCAGGAGCCGGGCCTCAACCGGTGGCGTCGTAGGATCCGTCGCGCTCTCCATCGTCTCGCCCCGCCGGGCGCAGGGCTACGTGGTCAGGTCGCTCGCCATCTCCTCGAAGACCTCCACGTATCGGTCGCAGTCGGCGAAGGAATGGGTGACCGAGAGCGTCCACTCTTCCTCGCGGCCAGGGGTCATGAAGATGCCGCGGTTCATGTTGTAGAGCCAGGCCAGGTCGGCCAGGTCGGCATCCTGGTTCTCCTTGAAGGTCTCGTAGTCGACGATCTTCTTCGGCGAGAACGTGACGCAGCCCTTCGAGCCGACACCGACCGCGTAGCCGGGGAGGTTGTGCTTCTCGATCACGGCTTCGCAGCCCTTCAGCAGGTGGTCGTTGAGCGCGTCGAGGTGGTCGTACGCCTCGGGTGTCAGCACCTCGAACAGGCTTGCCCGAGCGGCGGCCATCGAGAGCGGGTTCCCGTTGTACGTGCCGACCTGGTAGACGCTGCCGTTCTCGACGACCTCCATGACCTCCTCGCTCGCGCCGATCGCGCCCGATGGGAGCCCGCCGCCGAGTGCCTTTGCGAGCGTGACCATGTCCGGGAGAACGCCGAAGCGCTCGGTCGCCCCGCCCGCCGCGATGCAGAGCCCGGTCTTGACCTCGTCGAAGATGAGCACGATGCCGTGCTTCGAGGTCAGGTCGCGCACCGCCTCGAGGTATCCAGGCTCCGGCAGGACGACCCCAAGGTTCATCATGGCCGCCTCCATGATCACGCAGGCGGGCTTTCGGCCCTCCTCGATCAGCCGCTCGATCCGGTGCTCCATCGCGGTGACGTCGTTGAACGGCACCGGGATCGTCATGTCCACGACGGCCTGCGGAATGCCTGCGCCGTATGGCAGCGAGGCCAGGTTGTCCCGGTCGCCGATCTTGTCGTAGGGGACGCCGATCGAGACCATCACGTAGTCGTGATGGCCGTGGTAGGAGCCGAAGATCTTGACGATCGTGTCGCGCCCCGTGTAGGCACGAGCGATCCGGATCGCGTCCATCGTCGCCTCGGAGCCCGAGTTCACGTAGCGCCACCGCGGCAGGCCCCAGCGGCGGGCGAGCTCCTCGCCGACGACGATGTCGTCCTCGACGGGCGCCGCGAAGTGCGTGCCGAGCGCGACCCGCTCCGAGACGGCCTTCGAGATCGCGGGGTGGCCGTGGCCCTGAACCATCGAGCCGAATCCGTTGTGGAAGTCGAGCATGACGTTGCCGTCGACGTCCCACACGCGCGGGCCGTCGCCCTTCGCCAGGTACATGGGCCACGGGTCGCGAACCTGGTACGAGGAGGAAACGCCGTTCGCGAGCGTCTTGTGAGCGCGCTCGTACATCTCGTGGGAGCCCGGTGTCCGGTCGTCGAGCCTACGCTCCTCCCGCGTCGTCAACTCGCGGATCCGCTCCCTGTCGATCTCAACCGGCGTCCGTGTAGCCATGATCAGTCCTCCCCGACGAATTCGACCCGGTCGCCGACGCGAACCCGGCCAGGTTTCTCGACGTCGCCGTAGACGCCGAAGTCGATGTTCTTGCCCTCTCGCAGACCGCGGTAGTTCTTGATGACCCGGAGCGTGTCCAGGTCGCGCTCACCCGTGGACGGGTCGCGGGTCGTCGTCGCGCAGCGTGGCACCGGGCCACCGATCCGCACCGTCGCCTCGCCGACCTTGAACAGACTGCCGTTCCAGGTGTCCTCCTCGTGCGGTTCGCAACCGTCGAGCCCGATGAGCATGCGGAACCGGCGCTCGTCGACGGGGTCGTCCCGTCGCGCCTCCCTACGCAGCTTCTCGACCGAGGCGTCTGACAGGAAGGTCACCGTCTGGACGTCGCACGCGTCGCCGGGGCGGTTGGCACGCATGAGGCGGAGCCCCTTGCCCGTGTAGCGACTCAGCGCGTCACCGAACGGCCCCTCGACGACCCGTCCCGTGACTGGGCGGCCGTAGAAGTCCGTCGTCACCTCGTCACCCTCCGCTGTAGCGCTCCCCTCGACGGTCGTACCGTCCGGGAAGTCGAGGACGAGCCATTCGCGGGCTGCGTCGTAGTCCGGCCGGATGCGGACGAGCGGTCCGTGGTCGATTCCGCTGAAGAGAAACCCGACGCGGTCGACGAGGTAGAAGCGGCGATTCTCCGGCGCGCCGCGCTCGTCCAGCTCGATCTCCTCGGGATGCAGCAGTCCGAGCCCCTTGACGGGCGTGACCGAGAGCCGCGAGACAGTCCTCACTCGACGCAGGGTACGTCATCGAGGGGTGGGGGCGGTGGCCGTGCCGAGCTCCACCAGGCGCCGCTCGAGCAGGCGTCGCTCAGCGTCGTCACGGACGAGCGCCAGTGCGCGCTGGTAGGCGTCGCGGGCCTCTGCGGTGCGCCCGAGGCGCCGGAGCAGCTCGCCCCTCGTCGAATGCAGGTACCGGTACTCGCCCGTCGTCAAGCTGGGGAGGGCCGTGGCGGTGAGGCGGGCGAGCTCGCCATAGAGAGCGGCGATCTGAGCCCAGTTGCGCGGCTCGTCGGCATGCAGGGACGCGATCGCCACCTGCACGCCTTCGGAACCGCATCCGTGCAGAGCGAGAGCCCGGTCGAGCTCCGCCCGGCGATCTGCGCCGTGTCCCAGAGCGAGCGGTCCTGATCGGCGAGCAGCACCAGGTCACCGTCCCGAAATCGAGCCTCTTGGCGGGCGTCGTGCAGCATCATCATCGCCAGCAGGTCGTGTACCTCCGGCTCGTCGGGCATCAGCCTGGCGAGCAGGCTCAGGACATCACCTATGCGTCTTCGTACCGGCCGTCCCGCCAGGCGAGCGCCGCCTTGAGCCCCTGCTCGGCGGCGATCCGGTTGAACTCTCGCCCCTCGGGGGTCTCGGTCGCGTTCAGGATCGCCGAGATCTCGAGGTTCGCATTCACGGCCTGTCGGAGCCCCATGGCCTCGCTCGCCCGGACGAGCGCAAGCTTCGTCAGCCGGAGGACTGGGAGCGGGGTGGGGGCGATCTTGCGTACGAGCTCTCCGACCGCGGTCTCGAGCTCGTCTGCTGGAACCGCACGGTTGACGAGCCCGCGCCGCTCGGCCTCCGCTGCGTCCATCGTGTCGCCGGTGAGGAGCAGCTCGTTCGTCTTCTTCTCGCCGAGGACGAACGGCATGAGGAGGGTAACCGGGCCTGATCCGAAGCGGATCTCCGGCTCGCCGAAGCGGGCGTCCTCCGTCGCGACGACGAGGTCACAGGCCATCGCGAGCTCGCACGCTCCGCCGAGACACCAGCCGCGCACCGCCGCGATCGTCGGCTTCTCGAGCGTCCGGAGGCGCATGGTCACCTCGATGTCCGCGGAGAGAACCTCGCGCCAGCCGCCGGCCGACGTCATGCCCGCGTCCTCGCCGATATCGAAGCCCGCGGAGAAGGCGCGACCTGCTCCCGTCAGGACGATCACCTTCACCTCGTCGTCGGCGAGCGCCGAGTCCATCGCCGCATGGAGCTCGGCGACCATCTCCTTCGTCAGGGCGTTCAGCTTGTCAGGCCGGTTCAGGGTCATCCAGCCCGCCGGCCCACGGCGCTCGTAAAGGACGAGCGATTCGCTCATGTAGCGCTCCTCAGATCGACGACGACAAGCGCGTCGACGGCAGTCGCGCCGTCGGCGCTCAGGATGAGGGGATTGATGTCACAGGCAGCGATCTCGGGATGCTCGGTCGCCAGCCGTCCGACTGCGACCACGACGCCTGCGAGCGCGTCCAGCGCCTCGTCCGAGGCAATGGCCGCGAGGCCGGGCGCATCCCGCACGAGCTCGCGCGCGAGCTCGGGATCGATCGGCGCGAGGCACACCGCGGCGAGAGACAATGCCTCGACCGCCGCTCCGCCGAGACCGACGGCGACGACGGGGCCGTACTCTCGGTCGCGGGCCATGCCGCAGAGCACCTCGATCCCGCCCGGCAGCTGCCGGGCAACGAGAACTCGGCCGCCCAGTCGCCCCGCGGCTATGGCGGCCGCCTCCGGCGTCTCGATCCCGAGGGCGACACCACCGCCGGCAGCCTTGTGCGCGGGCCCGTCGACCTTGACGACGACCGGGCATCCGATCTCTGCAGCTGCCTGGGCGGCCTCCTCGGGGCTCGCCGCCCGCCGGCGCGGGGCGAAGCCGATGCCGTAGCGCTCGAGGACGAGGGCTGACTCGTGCTCGGGGAGGAGGCCATCCCGCAGGAGCCCGGCGAGGTCGACCGGATCCCCGATCTCGGCACGCGGACGGGGTTTCCACCGCGCCACGGCGGCGAGCGCGCGGAGGCCGTGTGCCGTCCCGCGGAGCAGCGGCAGGTCACGGTCACGAGCGAGAGTCGCGATCCGATCCGGTGGGTCGGTGGCATGCACCGACGTGACTGCGGGAACGACACCGGTGCCCTCGACGGCGTCGGCCAGCGAACGAACGATCATCTCGCACCAGACTTCCTCGCTAGCGCCCCGGAAGCGGGAGAGATCGACCTGCGCGAGCAGGATGTCGTAGGCCCCGGACTTTGCGAGCAGCGAGAGCGAGCGAGGGTAGACGACTGTCTCGTCGGCGATCGCCCACGCATCGAGCGGATTGCCGGGAGCGATGAAGTTCGGGAACTCCGCACGGAGAGCCGCCGCCACGCTCTCGGGCAGCGGCTCGAACGGGAGGCCCACGGCGTCACCCTGGTCGGCGAGGAGCGCACATTCCCCGCCCGACTCGGAGACTGCCGCAACCCGTCTGCCCGCCGGGCGGCGGCCGCGGCCGAGGACTTCGAGCGTCTCGAACATGTCGTGCAGGTCTTCCACCTCGATGGCTCCGTAGCGGCGGAGGACGGCCGAGAAGGCCCGGGCCGAGCCGACCAGCGCACCCGTATGGGCCAGCGTCGCTCGCGCCGCGGCCTCGGAGCGCCCGACCTTGAGGCAGACGACGGGCTTCTCCCTCTCGGCAGCCCGCTCGAGTGCTGCCATGAACGCGCCGGGCCGGCGCACCGTCTCGAGGAAGAGCCCGATGGCGTGGGTGCCGTCGTCTCCCACGAGGAAGCCGAGGAGGTCGGCCGCATCGCGGCTCGCCTCGCCGCCGGATGAGACGACGCAGCGGAATCCGATCCGCGGGCCACAGGCGATGAACGCGTCTCCCACCGAGCCGGACTGCACGACCACTGCGACGTGTCCCGGCAGGAACGTGTCGGGGACGGTTCCGATCCATGTCGACGGTCCGCCCGGGCACGCCACTCCCATGCAGTTCGGCCCGACGAACGCGGCTCCGGCCTCGCGAGCGAGCGCACCCAGCTCGGCGATGAGCCCCGGCCCGTCCGCGCCCGCCTCCGCGCCGACGCCCGGGACGATGAACGATCGGACGCCTGCGGCGAGCCCATCGCGGAGAGCGTCCACGACCCGTGTGTGCGAGACGAGCAGCAGCGCCAGCTCGGGCACGAAGGGGGCGGCCGCGATCGAGGGAACACACGGCCTGCCGGCGATCTCGGTCCGGTTCGGGTTGACGAGCACGACGTCTCTGCCGCCCGCGTGGGCACCTTCGATCGGCCGCAGGTTGCGCTCCGACGCCCCCACGATCGCGAGCGAGCGCGGGAAGACGAGGGGGCGGATTCCGGCGCGAAGCGTTTTCTCGTCGTGGATTTCCGTCACGGGAGCCGTCATCATCCCGCCTCGGAGGAGACCCTTGCACGAGAAGCGCATCGAGATCAGGTGGCGGGACATGGACGCGTACCGCCACGTCAACAACGCCGTGTACCTGTCGTACCTCGAGGAGGTGCGCGACGAGTGGCTCGAACGGGTTCTCGGCAACGCGGACTCGCCGTGGGACTTCGTGCTCGCTCGGGTTGCGATCGACTACAGGCGTGAGCTGCGCCAGGAGGACGATCTGGTCATCGCCCGCTGCCGGCTCGACCGCATCGGCACCTCGAGCGTCCGAACCCGCGAGGAGCTCCTGCTCCTCGACGGCACCGTTTCTGCCGAGGCGGAGGCGGTGCTCGTCGCTCGAAGCATCGGCGAGGCCGGCTCGCGTCCACTCCGGCCGGCCGAGCGCGCCGCGTTCGAGGCCGAGGATCGTGGTGCTTGACCACCTCTTCGAGCCACTCGCGCTCGGCCCAGCCGAGATCCCGAACCGGATCGTCTCGACGTCCCATCAGACGAACCTCGTGCGCGACCATCTTCCGACGCCTGAGTTCGTCGCCTACCACGAGGCGCGCGCGCGCGGCGGCGTCGGGCTGATCGTCCTCGAGGCGACGGCAATCCACGAATCCGGCCTGCTCCACCCGCATTCGCTCGCCGGGTACCGGGACGAGATCGTCGATGGCTACCGCCAGGTCGCGACTGCCGTACGGCCGCACGGAACACGACTCTTCGTCCAGCTCTTCCACGGCGGGCGGGAGCAGATCGCGAGCGCACCGAGGGCTCCCGCACTGGCACCGTCGGCGATTCCGAGCCAGCGCTTCGGCACCGAGCCGCGAGCGATGCGCGAGGTGGAGATCGAATCCATCGTCGCGGGCTACGCACGTGGCGCCGAGCTCGCGGCCGAGGCCGGGCTCGACGGTGTCGAGATCTCCGCTGCGCACAACTACCTGGTCGCGCAGTTCTTCACCCCCTCCCTGAACCGCAGGGACGATCGCTGGGCCGCCGGTCCCGGGTTCCTCCTTGCCGTCGTCGAGGCAGTGCGCCGGGCCGCTCCGGGAATCGCGCTCGGCGTCCGGTTCTCGGCGGACTCCGTTGCGGCACAGGGCGTTGCGGCAGAGCTGGCGGGCCGGGTCGACTACCTGAGCCTCGCCATGGGGGAGTCGTCGACGTATCGGGGCTCGACGGGGATCGCCCCGCCCGCGCCGACGCCCGAAAACGCGATCGAGAACATGACGGAGTCGTTCCGGGTCGGGCTGCCGATCATCGCCACCACTCGCATCGTCGATCCGGGCGAAGCGGATCGATTGATTGCCGAGCGTCGCGCGGACGCCGTCGGAATGACCCGCGCGCTGATCACCGATCCCGATCTTCCTCGCAAGTCGGCCGGCGGGCGGGCCGCCGAGATTCTCCGCTGCATCGGCTGCAACGCCTGCATCGCGCACTACCACGCCGGAACGCCGATCGGATGCTCGCAGAATCCCCGCACCGGACGTGAGCTGACGCTCCCGCGGGTGCAGCCGGCGTCACGGCGTCGTCGTGTCGTGATCGTCGGCGCCGGCCCGGCCGGGCTCGCGGCGGCTCTCGAGGCTCGGGGCGCACAGCACGAGGTCGTTCTCCTCGAGCGAAACGATCGGGTCGGAGGCCAGATGTTGCTCGCCGGCGCAGCACCGGGCCATGCAGAGACCGCCCGCGCCCTCGTCGGGAACTACGAGCGTCGTCTCGGAGGGATCGAGCTGAGGATGGGCGTCGAGCCTGATGCCGCAGCCGTCGCGGCACTCGAGCCGGACGTCGTCGTCGTGGCGACGGGCGCCCGCCCGTACGAACCGGAAGCCCCGCCCCACGGTGCCGTGCAGGCCTGGGATGTGCTCGCCGGCGTCGATCCCGGACGCCGAGGAGGTCGTCGTAGCCGACTGGGGTGGCGACCCCACGGGGCTCGCGGCCGCCGAGGTTCTGGCCACGCGCGGTCGCCGGGTGACGCTCGCCGTAGCCTCGGTGGCGGTCGGCGAGTCGCTCCACCAGTACACGCGAAACCTCGCCCTCGAGCGCCTCTACCGGGCAGGGGTTCGGATCGAGCATCACGTCGAGATCGTGTCGGCGCAGGCCGGTGAGGCGTCGTTCCGGAACGTGTTCGCGCCAGATCAGACTGTCGTCATCGCGACTGGAGCGGTCGTTCTCGCGTTGGGGCGAGTTCCGAACGACCAGCTTGCTCCCGAGCTGGGCGCCCTCGGGCTGCGGATCGAGGAGGCAGGAGACTGCCGCAGCCCTCGGTCTCTCGAGGAGGCGACGCTCGAGGGAACGCTCGCCGCCCGGTCCGTCACCGCGTGAGCGGCCCCGATTCCTTGGTTCGAGGTAGGTTGACCGGTTTCTTTCGACCGAAAGGGGGAACTGTCCCGTGGGGAATGCGACTGGAGCGTACGTGTACCAACCCGAAGAGGGCGAACTCCGGTGGATGGGAGAGACATCCACCTATTTTCTTGCCACGGGAGAGCACACCGACGGGACGTTCACCCTTGTGGACGAGCAAGCGAAACGTGGAACGAGTGTCCCGCTTCACCTGCACCGGGATGACAGAGAGTCCTTCTACGTGATCGAAGGCGAGATCACGATCTATGTCGGCGACCAGCCCGGGGTCCGGGCATCCGCTGGCTCGTTCGCACACATACCTGGTGGGACAGTTCACGGTTTCCGCGTCGAATCGGAGAATGCCCGTTACTCGATTCTCACGACACCGCGCCACGGGCAGTTCTACCGCGCGATCACATTGCCCTCGCGACCAGGAGGCTTGCCGCCGCTCGAGTCGATCGATGGGCCGCAGATCGAGAAAGCCTGCGAGGACTACGGCGTCGAGTTTGTCGGACCGTTGCCCGAGGAGGACTGACATCACACTCCGCGACGTGAGTCGCGGCGACGGGCTTCATGGAGCCTGCTGATCGTCGATCTCACGGCGGAGGCGTTCGGCCTTCCGCTTCTCGGGGGCAGGCGTGTGCGGGCCCGCCCCCGGGCGGACCGCGAGATTACGCCCCAGCGCGGGCGGCGAGAGCTTCTCCTTCTTCTTCCTGCGACGCTTCATCCATCCGAGCGTAGCGAGCGAGGGAGAGGACAGCTCGCTCGAAGACGTCGGTTCCGTCGAGCGAGTAGTCCTGAGTGAAGTCCGCGGCGCCGTTCAGCTCGAGGACGACGTAGCCGCCGTCGCCGTCCGGCAGGAGGTCGACTCCCACGAGATCGGCACCGATCGCGTACGACGCGCGGACGGCGAGATCGCGTGCGAGCGCCGGTGGGTCGACCGCTCGGCGGGTCGCCCCGAGTGAGACGTTCGTGCGCCACTCGCCGTGTCGCGCAACGCGCTCGACCGCGCCGACGACCTCGCCTCCGGCGACGACCAGCCGCAGATCGTGTCCGCGCGGGGGCACGAGCTCCTGGACGAGCGCGCCCTGCCGCTCGAACCACGGGCGCCGGCGGAGCGTGCGGAGGCCGCGGCGTAGCCCGAAGCGGTGCCGGACGACCGTCACGTCGCGTCCCCAACTCCCGAAGCGGGGCTTGAGAACGAGCGGGAGCTCGAGCCCGTGGCATGCCTCCTCGTCGATGTGCGAGGTCACGTGGATGCGCAACACCGGCAGCGGCCAGGCGAAGCGCGGTGGTCAGCTTGTCGTGGGCCCCGAGCAAGGCACCGGGCCCGTTGAGGACTGTGACGCCTCCGTCCTCCAGCCTCCGGAGCGCCTCGATGCCGGGCTCGACCCCGTCCATCGTCGGGAGCACGTCGAGCCTGCCGAGAGCGACGTCCCCCGGGCGAAGGCGCCTTTCGGCGTCATTCGGGTCGATGATCGTCGCATCGATGCCGAGGCAGCGCGCTGCCTCGAGCAAACGTCGGTTGGTGGGTGTCAGTCGGCCGGCCACGATGGCAAAGCGCCGTGTGAAGCCGAACGGGTCGCGATAGCGTGAGAATCGGCTGAGCGTCACGGGTACCCCCTGGGAGGTCGGGTTCACGTCTCGATGCCGCTAGAGGAAAGAGCGACGTCGGGCCCACTTTCTTGCGCGCGGTCGCATGAGCGCGCTCGTACAGCGACGGTGCACCCCGTCGCGCGTGACAGTTCTGATACCTGGTCGTAAGGAGGGTGTGTTCTCTCCCCACGGCGACGGCGGATTCGGCCATCATGGGATGACGATGAGCAGCATGCGATCGGGTTCCGTCGTGGCATGAGCGATCTGCGGAACATGATCGACGTGCTCGAGTCGATCGTCGGGCACGTGGGCGCGGTGAGTTGGGTGGCCCTCGCGTTCGGGCTCTGTTTTCAGCTGGTCAAGCTCGCGGCCACCGCTCGGGCCTGGCAGGGGATTCTGCGCGCCTCGTATCCGGACGCGGCGGTTGGCTTTCCAGCGGTCTTCGCGGCATACCTGAGCGCGGTCGGCCTGAACGCCGTGCTGCCGGCCCGAACCGGCGAGGTGGCGAGGCTCGCCCTTGCCAAGCGCATGGTCGCCGGGTCGTCGTATCCGGCTCTCGCGGCGACCATCGTCGTCGAGACGCTCATCGACGCGGCGCTTCTGGCGCCCGTGCTCGCCGTTGCGGTCTCGGTCGGGCTCGTCGCTGGCGGGGTGATCCCCTGGTCGAACATCGCACCTGTGTTCGATCATCCCGTCCTCATCGCTCTTGCCGGTATCGCGGTGATGAGCCTCGGTGCGATCGTGATCCGGGCAGGGTTACGTCGGAGGGAGTGGTTGCGCGCTCTCGCTGTCGAAGCGCGCCGCGGGTTCTCGGTCTTCGGAGCTCGTCGCGGCGAGCTTGCCCGGGTCGCCGCCTGGCAGGCTGCCGCACTGCTGTGCCGGGTCGTCGCGGTCTGGTGGTTCCTCAAGGCCTTCCACCTTCCTGCGACGCCACGAGTGGTCGTTGCCGTCCTGGCGGTGCAGGTGCTCTCGACGCTCGTGCCGCTGCTTCCAGGAGGCGCGGGAACCCAGCAGGCGATGCTGCTCGTCGTGCTCGGCGGCCTGGTTCCGGCAAGCGCGCTGCTCGGCTTCAGTGTCGGAACGCAGGCGTTCGTCGCCGCGTTCGACGTCGTTCTCGGCCTCGTGGCCGTTGCAATTCTCTTGCGGACGTTCAACATTCGACGCTCGCTTCGGGCGCTTCACGCAGACCGAGCCGCGTCCCCACCGGTTTCCGCACCTGTTCCGTCCGACGGTTGAGCTGATCCGCTCGCGTCATCTCACACCGTCCGGAGCGCGTCGGTCGGTGACATCCGCGCTGCTCTGACCGCAGGGTAGAGGCCCGCGATCGCACCGATCGCAAGCGCCGCGGCGATGCCCCCGACGATCCCGTAGACGGGAACGACGGCGGTCCAGCCGCGTGTCGAGGCGTAGCCGATCGTGACGGCCGCCCCGATCAGGACTCCCATGATTCCGCCGAATCCCGCCAGGATCAGCGACTCGGTCAGGAACTGGCCCCAGATGTGGCGCTTCGTCGCGCCGAGAGCACGCCGTAGGCCGATCTCCGAGCGGCGCTCGAGAACCGAGATGACCATGACGTTGGCGATCCCGACGCCGCCGACGAGCAGCGCGACCGCGCCCAGGCCGACAAAGAGCGCCGTGAAGGAGTCGTTGACTGCCGCCCGCGCCTGGAGTGCGTCCGACGGACGGGAGATCTGGACCTCCTCGGGGTTCTGCGGATTCGCCGTGTCGGGCAGGACGCCACGCACGTCGTCGATCGTGTCGGGATCCGCCCGGACGTAGATCGTGGAGGGCGAGTCGTCGGTGCCGAATAGCCGCTCGGCCACGGGGTAGCCGATCATCGCGGAAGTGTCGAGTCCGGATGCCAGCTCCAGGGGCGCGAGGATCCCGGCAACCGTGAACCAGGTACCCCCCAGGTAAACGAGCACCCCGGGGCCATCGACTCCAAGGCGCGTTGCGGCCTCAGAGCCGAGTACCACCGTCGGGTAGGCGCCCGTCGCGTCCGTCAGGAATCGTCCCCTTGCCATCGAGCCGCCAAGCGTCTCGAGGAGAGTCGGGTCGGCCCAGTAGACGGCGATACCCCCCGTCTCTTCGGATGGGATGTAGCTCGAGCGGTAGACGTTCGCGTCGACCGAGCCGATGCCGGAGACGCGCTCCACCGGCCCGATCCGGCCGATCATCGCGGTCGCCTCGCTTGGCAGGGACGCGTCGCCACCGCCGAAGAGCGCCTGCCCCGCGGTGACCGAGAGGAGGTTCGTACCGAGGCGGTCGAGTGCCGAGACGAGATCGGCTTTGCTCGATTCGGAGATCCCGAGCACGGCAACCATCGAGGCGATGCCGATGGCGATCCCGACGGCGGAGAGCGCCGCGCGGAGACGCCTCGTGTGCAGCCCGATGCTCCCCACGCGGATGACGTCGAGCGGCAGAAGGCGGCTGGGGCTAGCCGGGCTGCCATCAGCCCGTCGCCCTGACGTCGCGCTCCACGAGCCCGTCGCGCATCTCTATTCGGCGCGGCACAGAGGCGGCGATCTCGCGGTCGTGGGTGATCAGAGACGACGGTTCGTCCCTCTGCGTTGAGCTCCCGTAGCAGGCTGATGATCTCGGCTCCGGACTGCGAGTCGAGGTTGCCGGTGGGCTCGTCCGCGAACACGATTGCCGGCCGCCCGATCAGTGCCCGAGCGATCGCGACGCGCTGGCGCTCACCGCCCGAGAGCTTCGCCGGATTGTGCTCGAGTCGGTGGGAGAGACCTACGCGATCAAGCGCCTCTCCTGCCAGCCTGCGGCGATCAACAGCGGGGGTGCCCGTGTAGATCAGCCCGTTGGCGACGTTCTCGAGCGCCGAAAGCCCGTCGATGAGGAAGAACTGCTGGAACACGAAGCCGATGCGGCGTGCGCGAAGTGCGGCGAGTTGGCCGTCAGAGAGCGTCGTGACATCGAAGCCGTCGATCGTGACGCTCCCCGAGCTTGGCCTGTCGAGCGTTCCCATGATGTGGAGGAGCGTCGACTTGCCCGATCCCGAGGGGCCGACGATGGCCACGAACTCGCCTTCGGCGATGTCGATGCTGACGCCCTGCAAGACGCGTACCGGTCCTGGGTAGTCCTTGACGACATCCATCAGGCACAGGACATCAGTAGGCGCATCGCGCGGAGCTGCCTCGGCGATGACGGCGGCAGAGCCACTCATGCCGGCACCACGACCTTCTGGCCCTCCCGGAGTTCGTCGCTGGTGACCTCGACGTAGCCGTCGGCGTAGAGGCCGGGTTCGACCCCGACCAGGTGGCTCGTTGCCCCGTCCGAGACCTCGACGGCATACCCGCCGCCCGCGAGAGCGAGGAGCGCGGTCACCGGAAGGATACTGGAGGTATCGCGGGACGTCGCTCGGTCGAGATGACGCCGGCTGACGGACCTGTAGCCTGTTAGCCCGATGGAGCTACGCCTTCTCGGCCGCACAGGCCTCCGGGTCTCAGCGCTTTCGTTCGGGACGATGACCTTCGGCGGCGAGGGCCGGTTCGAGCCCGTGGGCTCGACGCAGGTCGCCGAGGCCCGCGAGCTTCTCGCGATGTGCCTCGACGCGGGGGTCAACCTGGTCGACACCGCGGACGTCTACTCGTTCGGCGTGTCCGAGGAGATCCTCGGCGAGGCGCTCGGAGCCCGGCGCGACGAGGTGATCCTGGCGACGAAGCTCCACTTTCGCCTGGGCGACGGGCCGAACGACGTCGGTCAGTCGCGACACAACATCGTGCGTGCCTGCGAGGCGAGCCTCCGCCGGCTCGGTACCGACACAATCGACCTCTACCAGGTGCACGGGTTCGACGCGCTGACGGATCTGGAGGAGACGCTGCGGGCGCTCGACGATCTCGTCCGATCCGGCAAGGTGCGGTACGTCGGCTGTTCGAACTACTCGGCCTGGCACCTGATGAAGGCGCTCGACATCTCCGACCACCGCGGGCTCGAGCGATACGCGTCGCTCCAGGCCTACTACAGCCTGATCGCGCGCGATCTCGAGTGGGAGCTCGTTCCGCTGTGCCTCGACCAGAACGTCGGGATCATCGTCTGGAGCCCGCTCGCCGCCGGCTTCCTGTCGGGGAAGTTCCGGCGCGGAGGCGACGAGCAGGCTGGCACGAGGTGGGCGCAGGGCTACTCACCGGGGCACGTCGATCTCGACCGTGGCTACGACATCGTCGACGCGGCCGCAGCGATCGCGGAAGAGCGGGGAGTCAGCGTCGCGCAGGTCTCGCTGAACTACCTGCTCCGCAAGCCCGGAATCACGTCGCTGATCGTCGGCGCGCGCAACCGCGAGCAGCTCGCCGACAACCTCGCGGCCGCCGCCTGGGAGCTGAGTGCCGAGGAGGTCGCGCGGCTCGACGAGGTGAGCGACCGCCCGCTCCCGTATCCGTACTGGCACCAGCGCAAGTTCAACGCCGAGCGCCTGCCGTTCTAGACGTCTCGAGGAACTCGCTCTCGCGCTACCCCTGCCCGCTCGCGGCGATGTTCTTGTTGACCACGTCCATTGTCTTGGCCAGCTCGTCGGCCGGGCTGAACTCGACAACCTCGCATCCGGCGAACACCACGGGCGTGTGTCCAGGCGGAGCGTAAAACGCGTCGCCGGCCTCGTAGGTCTCCTCCCGGTCGGCAAACCGGAAGGTCATCTTGCCCTTGAGCACGTAGCCCCAGTGCGGACATTGGCACCGATCGTCAGGAAGTCCCTTGAAGAACGGTGCGGGGTCCATGTCCGCCGTAAAGGAGTCGAAGCTCGTCGTGTAGCCCTCGAGGTTCTCCGAACGGGACTCCAGGATTCCTTCCACGGACTCGACCTGCGAGGCGCTCGCCTTCGACGTCTTCGGCATCTCGAAGCCTCCTTCACCAACATCGTTGCTCGAGTAACAGCCGGCGCAGCATAAACCGTCTCCGGGGTCGTGGCGGTCTGCGAGTCACACAGCCGCGGTGACGCGCTTCGGGCGGGAGACCAGCTCGCCGCCGCAGTTCGGGCAGGTCTCCTCCATCGTCGCCGAGCACGACGGGCAGAACGTGCACTCGAAGCTGCAGATCCGGGCGTCGCCCTCGAGCGGCAGCGGGCTAGCGCACCGTTCGCACTCAGGCCGCATCTCGAGAGCCATCAGGACCCGGGGTAGACGATCACCGTACGGGCCGACTCGCCCCGCTTCATTGCCTCGAACGCGTCGTTGACGCCGTCCAGGTCGCAGGTCGAGATCATCGGGTCGAGCTTGAGCTTGCCGCTCGTGTAGAGGTCGACGAGCATCGGGAAGTCGACGAGCGGCCGGCACGACCCGTACCAGCAGCCGCGGATCGAGCGCTCTTCGAGCGTTGCGGTCAGTGCGTCGAAGGGAATTCGTGCATCGGGCGGCGCCATCCCGACGAGGATCGCCTGGCCCGCGCGGCCCGTCAGCTGGATTGCGAGCTCGATCGTCTCGGGACGGCCGATTGCCTCGAAGGCGTGATCCGCGCCGCCGCCCGTCAGCTCGTGAACCGCCTCGATCGCGTTTCCGGCGCTTGCGTCGACGGTGTGCGTCGCGCCGAGCCCGACCGCGGTCTCCAGCTTCGACACGACGACGTCGACTGCGACAATCGTCTGCGCTCCCGCGATCGCGGCGCCCTGGACGACATTGAGGCCGACGCCCCCGCAACCGACGACCGCGACCGAGTCGCCCGGGCGAACGCGCGCGGTGTTGAGGACAGCCCCGACCCCGGTCATGACGGCGCAGCCCATGAGCGCGAGCTCGGTCAGCGGAAGTGACGGGTCGACCGGGATCGCCGTTCGCGCCGGAACGACCGAGCGCTCGGCGAACGACGACGTGTTGTAGTGGTGGATTCGGCGATCGCCGACGTGGAAGCGCGTCGTGCCGTCCTCGAGGGTCGCGTCGTACCAGCCGACGTTCTCGCAGAGGTTCGGGCGACCGGTCGCGCACCAGCGGCAGTGGCCGCAATACGGGAGCCAGGTGAGCATCACGTGATCGCCCGGCTGGACGTTGGTGACGCCCGGCCCGATCTCCTCGACGATCCCGGCGCCTTCGTGGCCGAGGATCGCCGGTAGCAGCGTGGGGTGGATGTTCTGGACGACGTGCAGGTCGGAGTGGCAGACGCCGCTCGCCGCCATCCGGATCGCGACCTCGCCTTCCTTGGGGCCGTCGAGCTCGACATCTTCCACGACGAGTGGCTCGTTGAACTCGTAGAGAACCGCTGCCCGCACGAGGGCCATCCTACTGGCTGTAGATTTGGCGGCCGTGCCACTGACTGATCTCGAACAGAGGGTCTGTAAGGAGATCGAGAGTCGACGCGACGAGCTTGTCAGGCTCGCGTCTGACCTGATCGGCTTCGACACGACCGCGCGGGAGCCGGACGACCCGCCGCGGCAGGAGCAGGAGCTCCAGGCCTACCTCGCAGGCCGCCTTGCCGCTGGGGGCGCCGAGACCGAGCTGATCGAGCTCGACCGATCGGAGCTCGAGGGCAAGCCGCTGTACGTGCCCGGAATGGGCTTCGAGGGGCGGCCCCAGCTCGTCGCGCGGTTCCGCGGCGCCGGCGGCGGCAAGTCGCTTCTCCTGAACGGCCACATCGACGTGGTCTCCGCCGAGCCGCTCGACCAGTGGACGAGCCCGCCGTTCGAGGCGGAGATCCGGGAGGGGAGGCTCTACGGGCGTGGCTCATGTGACATGAAGGGTGGGATCGCGTCGATGGTCTTCGCCTCAGAGGTTCTGGCCGGGCTCGGCGTCAAGCTCGCCGGCGACCTGATCGTCGCCACCAATACGGACGAGGAATCGTCCGGCGCGGGCGGTCTCGGCCTCGTCCTGCGCGGCGTCAAGGCTGACGCGGGCGTCGTCACCGAGCCGACGAGCTTCGAGGTCTGGATCTCGTGTCGCGGCACGAGCTACGCGGAGATCGTCGTCCCCGGCCGCCCGGGACATGCCGAGGTGCACCAGCCGCACTGGCGCGAAGGCGGCGCCGTCAACGCCATCGAGAAGGCGCAGATCGTGCTGGACGCACTCAAGCGTCTTCGCGACGAGTGGTCGAAGCGATCCGATCTACGCCATCCGCGGCTCTCGATGCCCGACGTCCTTCCGACGATCATCTCGGCCGGCGAGTGGGCTGTCACCTATCCCGCCTCGTGCACGATCACGATCGCCGCGCTGTGTGTCCCGCAGCAGACCGACGACGAGGGCTGGACGTTCGACGTCGAGCGCGAGATCGACGAGTGGATCGCGCGGGCTGCGGCCGCCGATCCCTGGCTCGCGGAGAATCCGCCCCACGTCACCTGGTGGCCGAACCGCGTGATGTCGCTCGAGATCTCTCCGGACGAGCCGATCGTCCCGGTGATGGCCGAGGCCAGCGCCGACATCGGCCGGCCCGCGCGCCTCTCGGGGCTCGACTCCTGGTACGACGGGGCGACATTCACACGCCTTGGGGGAACGCCGTCGATCGCTTTCGGGCCCGAGGGGTTCTTCCCCGACGGCCGCAGCGTCGCGCACACGATCGACGAGCATGTTCCGATCGACGGCCTTGTCGACTGCGCCAAGGGACTTGCCGTCGCTGCCATGCGCTTCTGTAGGGTCGTGCCGTGATCGTTCCCGAGCTTCCCGCCGAGATCGCCGAGCTGAAGGCCCGTGTCGGGCGCTTCATCGAGGACGAGGTCTACCCCGTCGAGGCGAGCATCGCTTCGCGCGGGTCGATCGACCCGGCCGAGATCGATGCCCTGCGCGCGAAGGCTCGCGCGGCGGGCTTCTCCCAGCTGAACATGCCGACCGAGCTCGGCGGCCAGAACCTGTCGATGTTCGCCCAGGTGGCGCTCGAGGAGGAGTCAGGCAAGGCCACGAACGGCCTCGGCTTCACCATCGTCGACCGCGGGCCACGTGAGCTTCTCGAGATGGTGACGCCGGAGCAGGTCGAGCGCTACGTGATGCCGATCGTTCGGGGCGAGCATCGAGAGGCCTGGGCGCTGACCGAGCCGGGAGCGGGGTCGGATCTCAGCGCGCTCGAGGCGACGGCCGTCCGCGATGGGGACGACTGGATTCTGAACGGCGAGAAGTGGTTCGTCACGAGCGAAGGCGAACCGGGCGTCTACATCGTCCTCGCGGTTGCAGAAGGCGAGCAGACGCTGTTCCTCGTCGATCCGGACACGCCGGGCCTGCACGGTCAAGCGCGTGCCGGGATTCCTCCACGACCCGTACCTCGACCACCACCCCGAGATCGTCTTCGAGAACTGCCGGGTGCCGGAGGCGAATCGCGTGCCGAGCGGAGGCAACGACGGAGCCAAGGAGTGGATCCTCGTCGAGCGGCTCTTCATCGCCGCGCGCTGCTGTGGCGCCGCCGAGCGGCTCATCGACATCGCGACCACATACGCGAAGGAGCGCGTCGCGTTCGGCAGCCCGATCGCCGACTTCCAGGGCGTGTCGTTCCCGCTCGCCGACTCGGTCACCGAGCTGCTCGCGGCCCGGCTTCTCACCTACCACGCGGCGCATGCCTTCGACACCGGAGACGACCGGAGCGTCGTCCACGGCAAGGTCTCGATCGCAAAGCTCTACGCCTCAGAAATGGCTGGCCGCGTTGCCGATCGCACCGTGCAGATCCTCGGCGGCCGCGGCTACATGACCGACAATCCGGCGGCACGCTTCTACCGCGAGGTGAGGGTCGACAGGATCTGGGAGGGAACGAGCGAGATCCAGCGCCTGATTCTTGCCCGGGGCCTGCTCAAGCGCGGCGCAGCACCGTACCTCGACTGAACCTCGGGGTGACGGGAACGGACGGCGCTTTGCCGTCATCCCCGGGTGTGTTGGAATGAAACACCGTCCGTGTGCCCGCCAGGGACGCCAGTCACGTCATACCACGTTCGGGGGATGGAGGCCATCCCGGCCGTGTGCTGACGCCGGTTCTAGGCGTTGTCGAGCGAGGGCAGGTAGCTCTCCTGCTCGAGCCAGTGGCCACCGTCGATCACGAGGTTCTCGCCCGTGATCCAGCCGCCGTAGCTCGAGCAGAGGGCGGTCGACCACCACGCGACCTCCTCGGGTGTCCCGATACGCCCGAGCGGGATACTCCCGGCGACGCGCTCTCGATCGGCCTCCGTCGGCCATAGTGCTGCGCCTGCGCCCTCCGTATCGGTTGGACCGGGGCTGATGCAGTTCACCCGGATGCCATGTGGCGCCCATTCGACGGCAAGGGTTCGAGTCATCGCGAGAAGGCCCGCCTTGGCGGACGCCGAGTGAACAGTCCCCGGCCCACCGGTCCAGGCATAGCTCGCGAGCACGCTCAGGATCGCCCCGCCCTCGCCCTGCTCGATCATCTGCCGCCCGACCGCGCGCGAGCAGAGGAACCCGCCGTCGAGGACTATGCCGACGACAGCACGCCATCCGTTCGGCGAGAGATCCTCAGCCCGGACGACGAAGTTGCCGGCTGCGTTGTTGACGAGCACGTCGACGCGGCCAAAGCGCTTGACGGTCTCGACGACGAGTGCGTCGATCTGTTCCGGGTCGCGGACGTCAGTCGGCTTGGCGAAGCCGGCGCCACCCCAGTCCTCGATCTGGGCGACCGTCTCGTCGAGGGGCTCCGGCCGCCGCCCCGCCACCACGGCTGTCGCACCGAGCCGGGCGAACTCAAGCGCCATTGCCCGGCCCAGGCCGCTCCCGCCACCAGTGACGATCGCGACCTTCCCGTCGAACGTTCCCTCAGCGAGCATCCGTCTCTCCCTTCGCTAGGACGATCCGAGCGTCGAGCCCGAGCGCGCCGTCGGCGGTCACGAGCAGCGGATTGATCTCGATCTCGGCGATCTCCGGCCGCTCGGCGGCGACGTATGAGAGCGCGGCGAGAGCGGCTGCCGCAGCGCTCATGTCGAGCGGGCCGCGACCTCGTGCGCCTGTCAGGAGTGGGGCTCCCCGGAGCGAGCGAAGGAGCTCGCGGGCGGTCTCCTCGGTGATCGGAGCGAGCGCCACTGCGACATCCTTCAGCAGCTCGGCATAGAGGCCGCCGAGTCCCACCAACACGATCGGCCCGAAGCGCGGATCCCGGCGAGAGCCAGCGATCAGCTCGATCCCTTCGGCGACCGGAGCCGTCCGCTCCACGGAGTACGCTTCCGGGGAGAGCCGTGTTGCCATATCTGTATACGCAAGAGTCAGCTCGTCCGAATCTGCGATTCCGAGGGCCACGCCGCCGGCGTCGGACTTGTGCAGCAATCCGAGGGCCTTGAGGACGATCGGGTAGCCGAGCTCTGCCGCGGCCGCCCGTGCTTCATCGAGCGTGTGAACGCGCAGCGCCTCGGCAAACGGGATCCCAGCGCGGGAAAGGAGGTCGCGGGCCTCGAAGTACCCGTCACGCGCGGATGGGCCGTCCGCTCGTTCGGGCAGGGCCGGGACTCCGGAGGGCGTTCGTTCCGCGCGGGCGGCAAGTCGAGCGAGCGCCCCCACGGCGGCCGCAATCGCCCCGTAGACGGGAACCTCGGCGCTACGGAAGACAGCGGCGGTCGGTCCCTCGGGATACATCGTGTGGACCACGAGCGGGCGGCCGGCGGCCCCTGCCGCCGCGATCATGCCCCTTGCCGTCTCCGCTTCGAGTTCCTGGTACTGCTCGCCGTACGAACCGTAGCCGCCGAAGTACCCCGTGAGCAGCGCCGCATCGGCCTCGCCCGATGACAGGAGCACACGCGTCACGTCCTTGAAGCGAACGATCTCCTGCTCGCCCGCGCCCGCGAAGTCCACCGGGTTCCCGGTCTCTGCCGTCGGGCCGAGCATCGCGGCCATCTCGTCGACCAACGCGTCGCTGAGCTGCGGGACCGCAAGCCCGGAGGCTGCGGCGAGATCGGCAGCGATGACGCCGTGACCGCCGCCGTCGCCGAAGACGACGATGCGGTGTCCCCGCGGGAGATTCCGTACGAGGAGCGCCTGGGCGGTGTCGATCATCTCGGTGGGGGTTGAGACCTGCTCGATTCCGGCGGCCCGGCATGCGGCCTGAACGGCCACGAAGTCGCTCACGAGCGCTCCCGTGTGCGAGCGGGCGGCTCTGCTTGCTGCGTCGCTTCGCCCGGCGGCAAGCAGGACGACCGGCTTGCCAGCAGCCGCGGCGGCATGGCAGGCGCTCGCGAACGCCCGGCCGTCGCGGAAGTCCTCCAGGTAGAGCGCGATCACGCGCGTCGCTTCGTGCTCTGCGAACGCCGTCACGAGCTCGGCGGCCTCGAGGTCGGCCTGGTTGCCGAGCGAGACGAAACGCGAGAAGCCGAGGCCGTGTCTCGTTGCGATCAATGCGAGCTCGAGGGCGAGGTTGCCGCTCTGTGAGATGAGGCCGATCTCTCCCGCCGGAAGCTCGCTCCAGCCGATGTCCAGCTCGGCGCCGGCGTCGAAGACTCCGAGGCAGTTCGGCCCGAGCAGCACCGCGCCGCCCGCCCGGACTCGATCCACGACAGCCTGCTCGCGGGCGCGTCCCACCTCGCCCTTCTCCCCGAGGCCCGCCGTGATGCCGACGAGCGCGCGTGCCCCCGCCTCGAGCGCTCCGTCGACGGTCTCCTCGAAGCCCTGCTCCGGAACCGCGACCACAACGAGCTCCGGCGAATCGGGTAGCTCGTCGAGCGATCGAAACGCCGTATGACCCAACACCTCGCCGCCGCTTCGGTTGACGAGGTAGACGTCGCGGCGGGCGACCCCGCGAAGCGCGCCACGGGCGAGCCCGTAGCCCCACTTCATCGGATCGTTCGAGGCGCCCACGATCGCAACCGAGCGTGGGTCGAAGAGCGCACGGAGGTCGCGCGACATCGCTGGCTCCAACCTCTAGGCCTCGAGCAACCGGCGCGAGATGATCAGGCGCTGGATGTCGGAGGTTCCTTCCTCGATCTCCTCGAGCTTCGCGTCCCGCATCCACTTCTCGACCGGGTACTCGCGGGAGTAGCCCCAGCCGCCCAGAGTCTGTACCGCGGCCCACGTGCACCACATCGCCGTCTCGGACGCGTGGAGCTTCGCCATCGCGGCTTCCTTCGGGACCGCCTCGCCGGCATCGAGCTTGAGCGCGGCCTGCCACACGAGGAGCCGCGACGCCTCGACCCGGACAGCCATGTCGG
Organism: uncultured Thermoleophilia bacterium; assembly: GCA_963710975.1. GTDB lineage: Bacteria > Actinomycetota > Thermoleophilia > Gaiellales > Gaiellaceae > JBBQXH01. The sequence continues at coordinate 500,914 of CAVQCG010000003.1, forward strand.
CGAGCCGGAAGGCCACGGCTTGGTGCTCGGAGATCGGCTTCCCGAACTGCACGCGGGTCTTCGCGTACTCGGTCGCGTATTCGAGAGCGGCCCGGGCGAGTCCCGTCGCGGCCGCACCGAGGACGATGCGGGAGCGGTCGAAGGTGCGCATCAACCCGTAGAAGCCCTGACCCTCGTCGCCGAGCCGGCGATCCTCGCTGATCTCGACGCCCTCGAGGAACATCTCCGCGTTCACGATCGCGCGCTGGCCCATCTTCTTCATCGGCGAGCCGAACGAGACACCGGCGTCTGCCTTCTCGACGACGAATGCCGTGACGCCCCTCGAGCGAGTCCCGGGCTCGACTGTCGCGAAGACGGCGTAGTAGTCGCCGATCCCGCCGTTCGAGATCCAGCTCTTCTGGCCGCGGAGGACGTACCCGTCGCCTGTCCGGGTCGCCGTCGTCTGGATCGACGCCGCGTCCGAGCCCGCTTCCGGCTCCGTCGTGGCGAGGGCGGTCAGCGGCGGCCTGTCCGCGCAGAGCGGCTCGATCCAGCGGCGCTGCTGTTCGGTGGTTCCGAGCTCGACCACCGGCTCGGCGAAGAAGCCGTTCGAAGTGATCAGGTTTCCGATGCCCGAGCACCCGAAGCACAGCTCCTCCTGGACGAGGCACTGCGTGAAGGCGTCGGTCATGCCGCCGCCGCCGTACTCCTCGGGGAGCATGAACGACGTAAGGCCGAGGTCGGCCGCCTTGTGCCAGACCTCCCACGGCATTTCGGTGTCTGCCTCGTCGACCGCGAGGGAGATCGGCCGGATCTCGTTCAGAGCGAACTCCCGGCAGACGGCCTGGATCTCGCGCTGCTCGGAGGTGAGCTCGACGCCGGTGCTCGTCGTCATGCCGCCAATCCTTCCAGATTGGCGCGCTTCACTCGCCGGATGGGCTATCTCACGCCCGCCCGCACAGGGGCTCCGCCGGGGTCGGGCACCCGCCCGCGAAGTGCGGCGAACGTCACGAGGCAGAGCGCGGCCGCTGCCGCGTAGGCGGCAACGTCTCCGGCGACCTCGGCGAGCCCGCCGCCGACTGCTGCCCCGACGACGTTGCCGGGTGCCCAGGCGAAGTTCATCAGCGCGAACCCGAGTCCGTGGCCGAGCCCGATGGCCTCCCAGCTGTCCGAGAGCATTGCCATCGCCGGAGCCCAGAAGACACCGTAGGAGATCCCGGCGAGGATCACGAAGACGGAAAGGAGCCATCGGTCCTGGATCCACGGGATGGTGAGGCAGACGACGGGTGCGGCGAGCAAGCCGAAGCGGATCGGGGCGAGGCGACCCCGCCGGTCCGACCAGATGCCGGTTGCCGGGCTGAGCGCCGCCTCGATGGCGGCGGAGACGAAGAACGTGGCAGCGATGCCGACCGTACCCCAGCCGAGGCTCGAGAGCTGAAGGGGAGCGAGCACGGAGAGGACGCCGAAGAGCAGGGCGGGGAGCGCAAGCAACCACATTCCCGCCAGAACACGTCGGGAGCGGAGCGCAACGAAGATGAGCCGGAGGGGCTGGGCCTCACCGCGAGCCGGTGCCGGGAGCTGCAGGGCGATGACCGCCAGGATTCCGGCGAGCACGGCGACCCCGGCGAATGCCGGCAGCCGCCCGACGGTCGACGCGGCCCCGCCGAGGACGGGCCCGAGGAGCGCCCCGACGATCGCTCCCGACATCGCGAAGCCGATCATCTCCCCACGACGCTCGGTCGGTGTCCCCGAGACGAGCCATGCGAGCGCTCCAGTCCAGCAGAGAGCGCCTCCAAAACCCTGTGCGAAGCGGGCGACGTCGAGCTGCCAGTAGCTGTCGACGAGCCCGAACGCGATGCTCGTGCCCGCGAGGATCGCGAGGCCCGCCAGAACCGTTGCGCGGATGCCGACCCGCGTCGCGAGCCAGCCGGCAGGAACAGCCCCGGCGATCCCGCCGAGCGCGTACATGGCGACGAGCAGTCCAGCCTGCCCCTTCGAGAGGCCGAGTTCCTCCTCGAAGGTCGGCAGAAGCGGTGCCAGCGCGGCGAAGAAGATCGTGTCGACGAGGACGACCGCGCTCGCGAAGAGGACGAGGCGCCGCATCAGCCCGTCGCCGGTGCAGCAGTTCGGATTCTCGGTCGGACAGCCACGAAGGTCAGGATGCAGAGGGCGGCGATGGCCGAGTAGGCGACGGTGTCGCCTGCGATCTCAGCCAGGCCACCCCCGACCGCGGCCCCGATGACGTTGCCGGGCGCCCAGGCGAAGTTCATGAGCGCGAAGCCGAGCCCGTGCGCCAGGCCGACGGCCTCCCACCCCTCCGACAGCATCGCCATCGCGGGGGCCCAGAAGATCCCGACGGCGAGCCCCGAGAGGGCGATGAACACGGACAGCATCCATCGGTTCCCGATCCAGGGAAGGACGAGCAGCACCGAGGCGGCTGCGATCAGGCCGAATCTGATCGGTGCGAACCGGCCGCGCCGATCAGACCAGATGCCGACGCCGGGACCCACGACTGCCTCGCCGGCTGCCGCGAAAAGAAACGTGATCGTGACGCCGAGGGCGCCCCATCCCGCCGCGTCGAGCTGGAGCGGGCCGAGGACGAAGACGAATCCCAGCGACATCGAAGGGAGGGCGATGAACCACATTCCAGCCAGGACGCGGCGGGAGCGAAGAGCACCGAACAGGAACCTGAGTGGCTGAGCCTCCTCGCGCACCGGGCGCGGCAGCCGGAGCGCCCAGATCGCAAGGGCAAAGCAAAGCGTCGCTACTGCCGCGAACGCCGGCAGGCGCCCGAACAGGGAGGCGGCCCCGCCGAGGAGCGGGCCGACGAGCGAGCCGGCGATCGCGCCCGAGGTCGCATACCCGAGGAACTCGCCACGGCGCTCGGATGGAGCCGCTCCGACCAACCATGCGAGCGATCCCGTCCAGACGAGCGCCGCAGCGATCCCCTGGCCGAAGCGGGCCGCGTTGAGCGCCCAGTAGCTCTCCACGAATCCGAACGCCACACAGGTGACGACGAGCAGGCCGAGACCGAGGAGCACCGTCGGGCGGACGCCGAGACGTGAGGCAGAGAGCCCGCTCGGGATCGCACCCGCAATCCCTCCGAGGGCATACATCCCAACGAGAACGCCTGCCTGCCACGTGGAGAGCCCGAGCTCGTCCGAGAATTCGGGCAGGAGCGGTGCGAGTGCCGCGAAGAAGATCGACTCGACGAAGACGACTGCGGTTGCGAAGAAGAGGAGCCGGCGCATCCGCCGACGACTCTAGCGAGATGGTTGATCGGAAAATGTGGTGCTGGCGGGGGCGGCTGGGACCGAGCTCAGGCGATGTCTCTCAGTCGTCATCCGGCGGCGCCACGGTTTCCGGACAATTTCCGATCAGTCATCGAGAGGCCGCAAGCACCTCGTGGGCAGCGCGCTCCCCGGCGCGAACGGCACCCTCCATGTAGCTCGGGAGGTCAGACGCCTCCGATCCCGCGAAGTGCACGAGCCCGTGCGGCTCCGGCAGGTGACGGCCCCAGTCGAGCAGATCGCCCGGGCCGAAGATGACGTAGGAGCCCCGGGTCATCGGCTCGTTCGTCCACGCGACTGCGTGGCGGGCGGCGAGGCCCTGGATTCCGAGCGCAGCTCCGGCTGCCCGGGCGAGATCGGTCTCACGCTGCCCGGCGGGGAGCGACGCGAGGTCGACTGCCGAGCGCGCACCGCAGAAGGCGATTACGGCGTCGTCTGCCCGGTCGTGCCGGATGAAAAATCCCGCCTCGCTCAGTCCTCCAGTCGCTTCGATCGGTCGTCCCGCCGTGAGGACACCCTTGACGACATCGCCGTAGCGTGCGCGCCGGAGTGCGCGTGCCCTCAGCTCGGTGAGAGGGGGTTCGAAGCGAATGTCTCGCTGGGTCGTCAGCGGGATCGCGACGATGGCGCGGTCGGCGACCTCGACCGAGCCGTCCTCGCACCTGATCGTGACACGGCCGTCGGTCTGCTCGATCGAGACGACCCGGCAACCGGTGGCGGTACGTCCCTCGAGGAAGTCGGCGAGGTGTCTTGCCAGCGTCCCCGGGCCGCCCTCGATCCGGAGATCCATCGGTCCGCTCGCACCGGCGGCTTGCTTCGCCCCGTACGCGAGCAGGGACATCTCGTCGATCGGGACGCTCGACGCTCCGGTCGCGTACCAGACTTCTGCGACCGACAGGACCTGGTCGGAGGCACCTCGTTCGCGAAGCCAGCCCCCGATCGTCTGGTGGTCGAGCGCCACGGCGTCCTCCGTCGCCTCCGGGTGCGCCGTATCGATGCGACTCTCGAGCGTGTGTATCTCGTCGGCGAGGGCGTCGAAGAGTGCGAGCTCATCACCGTCGAGCGGCGGGCCGTTCGACAATTCACGATCGCCGACGAGCCAGCGCACTCCGTCCACGCTCCATGAGTCCGACGCGTAGACGGCGACACCCGCCTCGGCAGCGAGGGCGATCAGTGACCTGTGCGCGCCGTCGAGGATCTGACACCCGGCATCCCAGGCGAGGCCATCCTCGAGCTCGACACGCCATGCCCGTCCGCCGACCCGATCCCGCGCCTCGAGGACGGCGACATCGGCACCTGCATTGGCAAGACGGAGCGCGGCGGTGAGACCCGAGAGTCCTGCACCCACGACCACGATCCGCTCTCTGCGCATACTGGTCTGCACACCACCGTTCTCGAATGAGGGAGGGAGTATGAAGATCGTCAGGATCGATCGGGCGGCAGCAAACGCGCCTGCTCACCCCGAGTGGTTTCCGGGCACCGTCTTTCAGCAGAAGATGAACGATCCGGACACGCCGGTCGGGATCGAGCTGATCGCGGTCTTCTTCGAGCCGGGCTCGCGGACCAAGCCCCACGTTCATGCGGTCGATCAGGTGCTCCAGGTGATCGACGGGGAAGGGATCTACGCGACCGATGACGAGCGGCGGATCATCCGGCCCGGAGACTGGGTCGTCGTTCCCGCCGGGATCTGGCACTGGCACGGCGCCACCTCCGACTCCGCGATGTGCCATATCTCCATCAAGCAGCCGGGCGAGACCGACTGGACGTCGGAGTGGAAGGACTGGGAAACGTACATGGAAGGTGCACGCTGACCCTCGACCCGGCAGTCGTCCGTGACGGATACGCCGCCGCGCGTGTCGCCGTCGACGCCGCTGCGGTGCGAGCGGGACGCCGTCCCGAGGACGTAGAGATCCTCGCGGCCGTGAAGTACGTCGAGGTCGACGACCTCCCCGCGCTCGCCGCGGCGGGGATTCGCCGGGTCGGGGAGAACAAGACCGATGCTCTGCTCGCCAAGCAGGCAGCCCACGGCGATCTCTTCGCATGGGACTTCATCGGGCATCTGCAGAGCCGCAAGGTGAGAGATGTCGTCGGGCGGGTAGACCTTGTCCATTCGCTCGAGTCCGACTCGGTCGCCGGTCAGATCGAGCGCCGGGCCGAGTCGCCGCAGGATGTCCTCGTCGAGGTCAACGTCGCGAACGATCCGACCAAGGACGGCGTACTGCCTGACGGCATTGACCCATTCCTCGAGCGCCTTGCCGGCTGCGAGCGGATCCACGTGCGTGGGCTGATGACGATGCCGCCCTTCGTCGACGACCCCGAGGCGTCACGTCCCTCGTTCGCCCGGCTGCGGGAGCTTGCCGAGGCGTGTACCGCGAGATGGGCACCGACCCACACGTTCAGTGTGCTTTCGATGGGCACGAGCCAGGACTACGTCGTCGCCGTCGAGGAGGGAGCGACGATCGTCAGGCTCGGCGGGGTGCTGTACGGGCGTTAGGGAGCCCTACGAGGCAACGCGACCCGCCGTCCGGCGACCGTGGACGCCATCTGCTCGAGCCGGCGGTCGAGCTCGGATCGCGAGCGATCGAGGTGGCGCTCGAGGCTTCGCTCGATCCACCGGCCGGGCGGACGTGCCCCGACCTCGCCGGTCAGCGACGCCAGCTCGAGCCAGAGGTTCGGCCCACGGGTCTGGCGACCCTGGGCCGCCCAGGTGACGCGGGCGATCCGCGCATCGTTGCGGTCGAGCTCCCGCTCGAACGCTGCTTCGGAAAGGTCGGCGCAGAGCCGGTTCAGGCCGACGCGTGCGGTGTGGCCGGCAGCGTCGCGCGAGGTCTCCGCTTCCGAGTGCGTCGAGCGCCGCCTCGAGCGCCGAGACATCGCGGGCGGCTTGCTCGTGCGGGTAGCACTGGGTGCCGTTCGCGTCGACGCCGTGGAGCCCGCGGGCGAGCCCTGTGAACGCCGAACGTGTCGAGGCCTGTTCGAGACCGGCAAGCCTGGTTTCCAGGCGAGCTCGGCCCGGCGTCGGCGCGAGGGTCGTCAGAGACCGTCGCAGGTGGTTCGTTCGTGCCGGATAGTCGAGGATCGCGTCGGGGTCGTCGTCGGCAGCGAGCAGGAACCGTGCGTAGACACGCGTCAGGTTCGCGAGGTACTCGAAGTCGATCCGGTCGGCCGTGTCGAACTGGGTGTGGTACTCCTGCCGGATCCAGGCCGTGGAGAACGAGGAGACGTTGACGCCCGGAACGCCTGCCGCGAGGAATGTCCAGACCTCTGTCAGCGTGTTCGGCTCGGCGAGCGTGAAGCCATACGGCAGCAGACCGTCCTGCGCGGCCCGGCGGCACACGCCCGTGACCCAACCGGCGAGCTCCGGCGGCGCATCGACATCGAGCGGCTCACGGAGCCCGGAGCCTTCGATGTTCAGGTAGAAGGGCGCACGGGCGGCCCACTCTCGATGCGTTTGCGTGATCTGGTGCCAGGCGCCGATGCACCAGTCGTAGCGGCAGTCGGCGAGCCCGTACTCCTCGCCGGTGTGAGAGAGAAACCCGATGGGGTGCCGAGGTCTGATCTCGCCGTCGACGAACGCGCGTGCGAGGACGAGCGTCGCCGCAACCCCCGTGGCGTCGTCGAATGACCCGGTGAACCACGCATCGTGGTGGCCGCCTACGAGGATCGGCCGCCGCCGCTGCCGACCGGGAAGGAACCCGACGACGTTGATCCCGGCCGCATCCGGGTCGATCGCCGCATCGAGGACCACCCGCACTCTGCCTCCTCGCGCCTCGAGCTCGGCGGCATCCTCCTTCCGGATGGTGACCATCGGCGGGGCTTCCGCGTGCCACATCCCGTCGAAGGTTCCGAGCGCCCCGCCAGCCTGGAAGTACGGCCCACCCGTAGAGCAGGTGACGACCAGCGCTGCGGCCCCGCGCAGCCCGAGCTCGAGGCCGAACTGGAACGGCCAGAGGTCGTCGTCGCGCCAGTCCACCAGCACGACTCGGCCTGCCACGTCGATGCCCTCGAGCTCACCGCGTCCACCGCGCGTCACGGCGACAAGCTCGGCGGTGATCCCCTCGGGCGGCGTGGGCGAAACGCCGCCCATGGAAGCGCACTCGTACCGGATCCCATCGTCGCGCTCGACATAGGCGCCGCGGAACTCCCAGGCGTCGACCGGAACGGATTCGAGAACGACGTCGGAAAGGCCGATCGAACGCATCTCGGCCGCGATCCACTCGGCCGCGGCATGCTCGGCGGCTGTACCGGCAACGCGAAACCCGAGCGGATGCGAGCGGAAGGACTCGAGTCGCTCGACGATCGAGCGGAGCTCGTCCGCGGTGATCCGCGTCTCGACCGCCTCGCGCACGAGGGCTACCGTACCCTGGTCGAGCCGCGGATCTACGCGGAAGTGCTGCTTCTAGGAGAGTGCCTTCGCTTTGGCCGCCTCGAACTCGGCGTCCGTCAGAGCGCCCGAGTCCTTGAGCGCGTGAAGCTTCGCGACCTCATCGGCAGTCGAGCCTGTCGGGGGTGCGTTCCTTGCGTTGTATTGGTCGATCAACTCCTTGTCCTGCTCGGTCATCTTCGGGCGGGCGATCATGTAGACGAGCACGCCGAGGATGGGTGCCCAGATGATGAAGATCGTCCATCCTGCCTTCGCCCAACCGTGGTGGTCCGTGCGCCGGAAGTTGTCGGCCAGGACCATGATCACGATCCAGATGTACATGACGAAGAACGCAAAGATGATCATCGTCCACAGGATGTCGAGGAACGGGTAATCAGTTGCGAGCAACAAAACGCAGCCTCCTGATCGAGTACACGAATCCCCGACCGCCGTCGCTTGCGGGGGGCGAGACGGATGATACGCCCTGGGCGGACGGATTCCAGGGAAGAACTAGCTTGCGATGCCGAGCAGGACGACACCCCCGATGACGCCGGCAACGCCGAGCCACTGGATCGGAGACGGGCGCTCCTTGAAGAGGAGGACGCCTGCAACGATCGGGATGACGGCGTAGGGTGCGGAGGCGGCCGAGACGATCGATGTCTCCGCGCGCTCGGCGCCGAGATTGAAGGCGACGTAGCCGCCGGTGTCGACGACGGCGAGGAGGACGATGATCCCGAGCAGCCTCGGAGAGCGCTCGGGGAAGCGCCAGCTTCCGTCGCGGAATGCGAGCGCGAGCAGGAACACGGTGGCGAAGCCGCGGGAGAGAAAGATCGGAACGAGCCAGCCGTAGTCGATCGCGTAGTACGCGTTGCCGAAGACGAAGGCACCGATCGCGATCACCGTGACGAACGCGAGGACGAGCCCGAGTGCCTGGCGCCGCTCGATGCGGTGGATCTGGCGCAGGTCGGCCGACGCGAGGAGAACGCCTCCCATGACGACGATCGCCGCGATCAGTTGCCCGGTCGTCAGCGATTCGCCCAGAACGAGCACGGCGAGAATCAACGACACGGCCGCGTAGGCCGAGATGATCGGGGAGAGGATCGAGATCGGACCGATCTCGAGCGCCTTGTAGAAGGTGAGGTACGACAGCGTTCCGAGCGCGCCGACCCAGGCGAACTTCCAGAGGTCGGCCGGGTCGAAGTCGGCGAGCGCTCCGGTCGCGAGCACGACGGCGCCGAGGATGACCGTGGCGACGATGTGAAAGCCGAGGACGACTCGGAACGCACCCGTCATCCGGGAGGCCACCGCCGCGTTGAAGTCCGCGAGCCCCCAGCACAGAGCCGCCGCGAGGCCGAAGGCGACGCCCACTAGATGGTCAATTTCCGATCGATCATCTGGCTAGCGCTTGTCGGTTGCGGCCGCCACGAACTGGCGGAAGATAGCGAGGAAGCGCGCGTCGATGCGCCATTCCTCCTGCAACTCGAACTGCGCGGCGAGCACGTAGGCGTCCGGGGAATCGAGCTCGATCACCTCGATGACACCGTCCGGCGCGACACCGGTTGCACGCAGGCCGGGAGCGAGCGTTCCGATGGCCTGATGATGAAAGCTGTTCACCTCGATCTCGTCGACCCCGAGAGCGTCGTGGAGGCGCGAGCCGGGTGCGACCGCCATCGGGTGCCGCGGGTGGTCGGGCATGTCCGGCTCGTCGTCGAGCGAGGCCCGCTCGACCTCCTTCCACCGGTGCCAGCCGCGGTCGGTCGGATGCTGCTCCCACTCCGGTCGCAGGCTGACGTCCTGGACGAGCGTGCCGCCCATCGCGACGTTCACCACCTGGCTGCCGCGGCACATCCCGATGAGCGGCAGGCCTCGCTCGAGCGTCCGCTCGACGAGCTCCAGCTCGAACTCGTCGCGGTGCGGGTCGGGATGCCCGAGCGTCTCGTGCGCCTCCTGCCCATAACGGTGCGGCTCGATGTCGCGGCCGCCGCCGATGACGACCGCATCGACGACCGAGAGCTGGTCGTCGAGCGTGCCCTCGACCCGGCTGAGGGTCAGCGGAATCCCGCCCGCCATCACGATGGGACGCTGAAAGCCGACGCCCTGATAGTCGCCGAAGTCGTGGAAGCCGACCGAGATGCCGATGACCGGCTTGCTCACGATACGCCGGCTCCGCCGGCTGATCTGGCACGGCTGGGATCCTTCGGATCCCGTTGCGTGCCGAAGTCGCCCAGCCGCAAGCCGACGAGAAAGTCGCCTGTACCGCGCGCGTGGGCCTCCATCACGCTTCGAGCAGTGACGGGATCGCGACGCGAGATCGCCTCGAGCACCGCCCGGTGCTGAGCCGTTCGACACCTTCAGCGCCTCCGGCGGGTGGGGAATCAGACTCATCAGGTCGCCGATCTCGGCCTGGATCGTGGCTTCGGCGGCTGCGAGCCGGCGCGACTTCGCCGCCGACGCGATCGTCAGGTGGAACCGGCTGTCGGCTCGACGGAAGGCCTGATAGGCGGGGACGCCGGCCATCGTCTCGACGAGGATCCTGAGTGACTCGAGCTCGGACTGGGTCGACCGCTCGGAAGCGAGAGCGGCGCTCGCACCCGCGACGATGACGCGGAAGTCCGTGAGGTCGCGGAGGTCGTCCACGGTCAAGCGCCGGAGCCGTTCGCGAGCCTTGCGGACCGGTGGCGACGGAACTGCGCGGCTGACGAACGTGCCGCCGCCACGTCCCCGCCGGGTTTCGACATAGCCGGCCTCGCGCAGGATCGCGAGAGCCTGGCGGAGGGTCATGGGCGCGATGTCGAACCTCTCTGCGAGCTCGATCTCGGACGGCAGACGCTCGCCGACCTCGAGCAGGCCGAGGCCGATCGCCTCGCCGAGCCGTCTCACCGCAGCCTCGACGAGGCCCTCGCTCGCGATCGGCGAGAAGACCACGGCGCGTGCGGCCGCGAGCGGCTCGTCGGAGACCGACGGGTTGAGATCCGGTTGGGAAAACATCTAGCGGTAGACATTTATAGCCGAGCTGTCTTAGGATCTCCGAACCGGCGGCGCCCGCCGCCCTCGGGAAAGGAGTTGCCGCATGGCTGAGCGCACGGTTCCCGAAGTCGGGACGAACGGCGGCCGCTCGAACGGCCACCTCGAGCAGAAGGTCATCGACGAGTGGCGGAACGCCGCGTACAACTGCTTCAGCTCGGGCCACAAGTTCTGCCGCGAGGTCTGCCCGGTGACCCAGGTCACACGCGACGAGCGCCACACGCCGACGGCGTTTCACGCCAACGTCGTCGCGATGGACAAGGGCCTACTCGGAATCGAAGACGTCGCCGAGGACTACGTCAACTGCACGATGTGCGGCGCGTGCGAGCTCCGCTGCCCGAACACGCTCTTCACCGGTGACTTCTACCGCTTCAGGCAACGCACGATCGACGTCGTCAAGGCGATGCGGCGCCTCGCCGTCGAGAGCGGCGTCCACCAGCCGAACTGGCAGCGCTGGGCCGAGCTGACCGATCGCTGGGGCAATGAGCCGGTGCTCGGCTGGAACATCGAGACGACCGCAGGCAAGGTCCGTGCGTGGGCCGCCGGCCTCGACATCCCGACCGGTGGCGAGAACGTGCTGTTCGCGGACTGCGAGGCCGCGTTCAAGCGACCTTCGGTACCGCGCGCCGTGGCGCTGCTCCTGAAGGCCGGCGGCCTCGACTTCGGCCTGATGAGTCAGCAGTGGTGTTGCGGCGGCCCCATGTGGGAAACCGGGTACGTCGACGTTGCCCACAAGATGGCCGAGCACAACATGATCGACTGGCGAAAGACGGGTACGAAGCGGGTGATCTGCCCTGATCCACACGACTACATCACGATCGTCGAGCACTATCCGCCGCTCGACGAGGGGTTCGACGAGTTCGAGATCGTGCTGGCGCTCGACGTCATCGCAGAGATGATCCGGGACGGCAGGATCGAGCTGAACACGCCGGTCGAACGGACGGTCACGTACCACGATCCCTGCCGTTTGAACAAGCGCATGGGCGTCTGGCAGGCTCCGAGGGAGATCCTGCGGGCGATCCCGGGCCTGACGTTCGTCGACGTCGATCACGTGACCCAGTGGTCGTACTGCTCGGGCGCCGGCTCGAACCTGTGGGTCGAGAAGCCGGAGCTGACCGCCGAGATCAGCCGTCGGCGAGTCGAGAAGGCGAAGGCGCTGGAGGGTGTCACGACGCTCGTGTCTGCGTGCCCGTGGTCGGAGCGGCCGCTCGAGGAGCAGGGCAAGGCGCAGGGGATCGAGGTCTACGACATCTTCGAGCTGGTGGCCGAAGCGGCCGGATTCGAGGTGTGAGATGGCGATTGCGATGCTTTCCGATTCGGTGGTCGGCGATCTCGTCGATATCTGCGGCGAGGACCACGTGTTCACGGGAGCCTCGGCGCGCTTCAACCGCGCCCGCGTACCCGCGCCCTTCCCGGCCCACCGCTGGGCGGAATTCATCCCGGACGCGGTCGTCCTGCCGACGAGTGCCGAGCAGATCTCGGAGGTCGTCAAGCTCGCAAACCGCGAGGGGATCCCGGTGGTGCCGCGAGCAGGCGGAACCGGCCTGACGGACGGCGCAGTTCCGTTGCGACACGGGATCCTCGTCGACGTGAAGCTGATGAACAGGATCGTCGAGATCGACGTCGACGACCGGACGGTCACGGTGCAGCCCGGAATCAACATGCTGAAGCTCTCCCAGGAGCTGCAGCCGCTCGGCTACATCTATCCGGACGACCCGGCCTCGTATCCGTGCTCGCTCGTCGGCGGGCGTATCGGAACGAACGGCTGGAGCCTGATCGGCGGCCGCTACGGTCATACGCGTGATCTCGTCATCAGCTTCGAGATGGTGCTGCCGACGGGAGAGATCATCCGAGTCGGCGAGGGCGGCGGGAAGAAGATCCGCAAGTCGTCGTCGGGCTACCAGCTCAAGCACCTGTTCATGGGCCACCAGGGGACCCTCGGGATCGTCACGGAGGCGACGCTCGAGCTCGTCCCGAGGCCCGAGGCGGAGTTCGCGGCCTTCTTCTCCTACCCGTCGTACATGGACGGCTGGAAGGCGACGGGCGACTTCGCGCGCTCCGGACTCGCAACCCTCGCCGGCGTCGTCCTGTTCGACGAGTGGAAGCTCGCCTACCTTCGCCGTGACGACGAGGCGTGGATCCCGTCTCCGGACTGGGTGAAGAGCATCGTCGCCGTCGCGTCGTACGGTCAGAAGGACGAGGTGAGGGCCGGCGCGAAGCAGATCATGCGGATCGCCAGGGCGAACGGCTCGACCTACGCAGGCGACGAGATCTCGATGGGCGACTGGGCCTCGCGTCACGATCGCTACGCAACGCCGCAGCACGGGCGCACCCGGGACGGCCAGGTGGCGCTCATGAGCTGGCACTGCGAGGACGCGGCGATCAACTACACGCAGCTTCCGGCAGTGCGGGAGAAGTGGCACCGCATCGTCGACGGGCTTCGCGAGCGCTTCGACGCCTTCGACGACTGGGGCATGTTCTCGTACACGAACGGTGCCTTCCGGCCGGGCGGCGACTACTTGACGGAGATCGACGTCGGCATCTGGGAGCAGAAGTGGGACGAGCCGATGTGGGAAGCCTGGGTCGACGCGAAGCGCGAGATCGCGCGCGTCTCCATCGAACACGGTGGATCGATGACGGCCTGTCACGGCTCCTGCCGCGAGGGCGAGGTCGATCTCGTCCCGCTCGAGCTCGGCGGCGGCTTCGACGTCATGAAGAAGATCAAGCGAACCCTCGATCCGAACAACGTCATGAATCCGGGGAAGTACCTGCTCGACCAGGCCTACGAGCTCGACGAGGAAGGTGAGGACTGATGCTCGGCTTCAGGCTTTCAGCGCAGAGGCCACCCGAGGCGCACCGCGTCGCAGACGGCGTCGTCAGCCGCTACGAGCACATCTACGAAATCGATCCGGCGCTCATGCAGGACCACGTACGCCAGCAGGCGATTCCCGAGTGGGACTTCCACCGCATCGTGGCCAGCCGCCTGGAACACCTTGCCTGGATGCATGACCACTTCGCCGACTCGGTGATCTCCGGCGAGGAGCTGTTGAAGGAGATCGAGGCGGAGGAGTAGGCCGTGCGGCTCGCCGGGAAGGCTGGGGTCGTCACGGGCACGTCGAAGGGTCTTGGCCGGGAGATCCTGCGCGCGTTGACGAGAGAGGGCGCGGCGATCGTCGCGCTCTCCCGCGATGCCCAGCGCGGGCAGGCAGGGGTCGACGAGGTCGTCGACGCGGGCGGCCGCGCGGTGTTCCAGCAGGGCGACGTCACGCGGGAGGAAGACATCGTCCGCGCGATCGAGCGCTGCAAGAGCGAGTTCGGCACCCTCGACCTGATGATCGCGAACGCCGGCATCCTCGGCGAGGGACGGCTGCACGAGACCACGAACGAGCAGTGGAACGACCTCGTCGCCGTTCACCTGACCGGGACGTTCTGGTGCTGCAAGCATGCGATCGAGGCGATGCGGGACCAGGGTGGCGGGGCGATCGTCACCGTGGGCTCGATTCTTTCCTTCACGGGCGACGGCTACCTCGCCGCCTACACGGCGATGAAGTCGGGCATCCTCGGTCTGACCAAGGCAATCGCCATCGACTACGCGCTCGAGGGAATCCGATGCAACTGCATCTGTCCGGGCGATATGGAGACGCCGATGATCCAGCAGTACTTCGAGGGCACCGACGACCCGGTGGCGGCTCGGGCGGAGATGGAGGGCGCCTACCCGAGCAGGCGGATCGCTGATCCGAAGGAGGTCGCGGCCGCGGTTCTCTTCCTCTGCTGCGACGAGGCGTCCTTCGTGAGCGGCGCACCGCTACTCGTCGACGGCGCCCTCACGGCGAAGACCTATTGATGCTCCTCTGGAATTCGCAGGTCTCGGGCAACTGCTACAAGGTCAGGCTTCTCCTCGCCCAGCTCGGGATCCCGTACGAACGGCGCGAGCTGAGCGTTGTCGACCGGTCGAATCGCGCAGAGCTGCTCGCCGGCAAGAATCCCGCACTTCGGGTTCCTACGCTGGAGCTCGACGATGGACGGTGCCTGGCGGAGTCGAACGCGATCATGTGGTACCTGGCCGACGGGACGCCCTACCTGCCGGCGGATGCGTTCGAGCGGGCGCAGGTGCTCCAGTGGCTCTTCTTCGAGCAGTACCAGCACGAGCCGACGATCGCGGTCGTCCGCTTCTGGCTCGCCTACTCCGGCGAGCCGCAGCGCTACGCATCTCGGATCGATGCGAAGCGGGCGGACGGCTACGTGGCCCTCGACGCGATGGAGGGATACCTGCGCGGGCGCGAGTTCCTTGTCGGGAGTGGCTATTCGATCGCCGACATCGGTCTGTACGCGTATACCCACGTCGCGCACGAAGGCGGCTTCGACCTCGAGCGGTATCCCGCGATCCGGGACTGGCTCGACCAGGTCGTAGAGCAACCTTGCCACGTTCCCATCGATCTCTGAGAAGCCAGGATGCGTCTCAGCATCGAGCTTGTTCCCGAGCAGCCGGTCGCGGAGCTGATCGACACCATCGAGCTGGCCGACGACCTCGGGTTTGCGGTCTGCTTCGCGGTGGATGAGACCTACCACAAGGACATGTGGCAAATCCTTGCGGCCGCCGCCGGCCGCACGCGACAGATCCACCTCTCACCCGGGGTGACTCACGTCGTCCTCAAGGATCCGACGATCATCGCCCACCAGCTTGCGACCCTCGACGAGCTCAGCGGTGGTCGTGCCGAGGCGGCGTTCTCGCTCGGGAATCTCGCGATGCTCGAGCAGTACCACGTCGATTGGCGCGCAGGGAGTCCCTTACGCAGGCTGCGCGAGGCACATCACGTCATGCGGACGATGCTGGATGAGGGTCGGCTCGACTTCGAGGGCGAGATCTTCCAGTACACGGGCCTCTTCACGGCAGCCAGGCCGGTGCAGGCGCATCTCCCTATCAAGCTCGGAGGCATGCGCGGTCCGAAGTCGTTCGAGCTTGCGGGAGAGATCAGCGACGGCGTGTACACGGCCTGTGCCTTCTCGCCCTGCGCGCTGCAATTCGTCGCGGATCACGTGCGGATCGGCGCGGAGCGAGCTGGACGAGACTGGCGGGCTCTCGATATCGGCGCGTCGTTCACCTGTGCGGTGTCCGTCGACGGTAAGGCGGCGAAGGAAGCGGCACGGGTCAAGGCCGCGTTCTACATTCCGTCGATGCCCCGGGAGCTGATCGAGCGACACGGCATCGAGTTCGACCGAGTGCTGCCGATCAACGAGGCATTCGCTGGCGGCGACGTCGCCCGCGCACTCGAGTTGACGACACCCGACCTCGGTGACGCGTTCGCACTCGCCGGGACGCCGGAGGAGATCGTCGAGCGGATCGAGCGCGACGTCATTCCGAGCGGCTTCAACCACATCGTCTTCGCGCTCACCGACCCGTTTCTCGTCGAGAGCTGGGCAGGCTTGACGGTCGACGGCCTGCCGGATGTCAACGACCAGCTTCGCCTCATCCACGACCATGTGTTGCCCGCACTTGCCTGAGGAGGTGCCACCGATGAATTTCAGCTACGCGACCCTGCCCGACCACCCAATCCAGGAGCTTCTGGACACGATCGCGCTGGCGGACGAGCTCGGCTTCTACGCCGCGTACGGAGCCGACGAGACCTACCACAAGGACTCTTGGCAGATCTTCGCGGCCGCTTCCGCGCGCACCAGCAGGATCCGCATGGGCCCGTGTGTGACGCACGTGATCCTCAAGGACCCGACGATCCTCGCCCATCAGATAGCGACGCTCGACGAACTCTCGAGCGGTCGGGCCGACGTCGTCTACTCGATCGGCAACATCGCAATGCTCGAGCAGTACCACATCGACTGGAAGACCGGCGGCCAGATCAAACGGCTGCGCGAGGCGCATCACGTCATGCGGACGTTCCTCGACGAGGGCAAGATCGACTTCGACGGCGAGTTCTACCGCTACACGGGTCTCTTCACTGCAGCGAGGCCCGTCCAGGAGCACGTTCCGTTGAAGATCGGGGCGATGCGTGGCCCGAAGTCCTTCGAGCTCGCCGGAGAGATCGCGGACGGGATGCATCAAGCGCTCGCGTACTCGCGCGAAGCGCTCGCGTACGCAACGGACCACGTCAAGATCGGAGCCGAGAACGCCGGGCGCGACTGGCGCGAGCTCGACCTCGGAGCCTGGATGGTGACCTCGATCTCGGAGGACGGCGCGGCTGCCAAGCAGGCGGCACGAGTCGTCGTCGCCTTCTACATCCCCGCGATGCCGCGCGAGCAGATCGAGCGGCACGGAATCGACCCCGAGAGCTTGCAGCCGATCATGGACGCGTTCGGGCGAGGTGACGTCGAGGCGGCCATCGAGCTGACCACCATGGATCTCACCGAGCGTCTCTCGCTGTCGGGTACGCCTGAGGAATGGGTCGAGCGGATCCGTCAGGACGTCGTTCCCACCGGATTCAACCACGTGATCTGCGCGCCGATCGATTCGTTCCTCGTCGAGGCGTGGTCGGGCCGAAAAGTGGATAACGTGCCGGACCAGCAAGGGCAGCTGCGGCTGATCCACGACAAGGTGATGCCGTTCTTCCGGTAGAGGGTCAAGGAGGAGGTAAGCGATGAAGTTCAGCTACGTCATGCTTCCGGACTACCCGCTCGCGGAGTCGATGGAGATGATCAAGACCGCGGACGAGCTCGGCTACCACGCGGTCTACTCCGTCGACGAGACCTGGCACAAGGATCCATGGGTGATCTTCGCGGCCGCCGCGGACAAGACGAAGAGGATCCGCTTCGGGCCGAACCTCACGCCGATCGGCCTGCGTGAGCCGACGCTCATCTGCCAGGCGCTCGCAACGCTCGACGAGCTGACGGGCGGGCGCACGGAGTGCGTCTACTCGATCGGGAACTTCGGTCTCCTCGCCCAGTACCACATCGACTGGGCGAAGACCAAGCCTCTGTCGCGGGTCAAGGAGGCGCATCACGTCATGCGGACGTTCCTCGACGAGGGCAAGATCGACTTCGAGGGCGACTTCTACAAGTACTCGGGGCTCTTCACGTTCGCACGTCCGGTGCAAGAGCGGGTTCCGTTGATCATCGGCGCGATGCGCGGGCCGAAGTCCTTCCAGGTCGCGGGCGAGATCTCGGACGGTTGCCACCACGCGCTCTCCTACTCGAAGGAGGCGTACGAGTATCTCGTCGAGAACGTCAAGATCGGCGCCGAGCGTGGAGGGCGGAACTGGCAGGACCTCGACATCGGCGCCTGGTGCGTGATCGTCTGCGCCGAGGACTCAGCCGAGGCGAAGCGGACCGCCGGGACGATGGTTGCCTTCTACATCTCGTCGATGCCGCACGAGCAGCTCGAGCGGCACGGGATCGATCCGGCAGACATGGCGCCGATCGTGGAGGCGCTCGGCAAGGGAGAGCTCGACAAGGCGCTCGAGCTGACGTCGGCCGAGGTCGCCGAGAAGCTCTCCATCGCCGGGACGCCCGAGGAGTGCGTTGCCCGTATCAAGGACATCGAGTCCACTGGGGTCAACCACATGATCCTCTGCGTCACCGACCCGCACATCGTGAAGGCGTTCACGGGCCGGGACGTGCAGGTTCCGGACGTCAACGGCCAGCTCCGGCTGATCGCCGACAAGGTGATCCCGGCGTTCAACTAGACGCGCCGAGGCCAGACTGGAGGGAGATCGGAATGAGCGACCCCATGCACGAGGTGCTCGCGCGGCTCGATGCCGCGATCGGCGTCTCGGGCGACGAGGGCGCAGTCGCGACGGTGATCCGTGACGAGCTGGCCGGCTTCTACGACGAGCACGTCGAGGACAGTCTCGGGAACAACGACTTCGTCAAGCGAGGCGTCGATGGAGCGCCCACGGTCATGCTGTGCGCCCACATGGACGAGATCGGCTTCATCGTCCAGAGCATCGAGGAGGCAGGGTTCGTCCGGATCGCACCGGTGGGATTCCACGACGCCCGCATGGTGGTCGACCAACGCCTGACGATCCACGGGGAGAGTGGACCGGTCGAAGGAGTTACGGGCGCGAAGCCTGCTCACGTCCTGACCACGGAGGAGCAGGCGAAGGTCATCCCGCTCGAGCAGCTCTTCGTCGACGTCGGGTCGGCGAGCGCCGAGGAGACGGAGGAGATGGGAATCCGCATCGGTCAGCTCGCGACCTTCTCCCGGACCGGCGTGCGCCTCAACGAGACGAAGGTCTTCACCGGCAAGGCCGTGGACGATCGCGCCGGTTGTGCGGTCATGGTCGAGGTGATGCGGCGTCTGCCCGAGCACGACATCGCAGCGACGGTCTGCGCGACGGCGGCCGTCCAGGAGGAGCTCGGTATCCGCGGAGCGACGGTGTCCGGGCTTCGCGTCCAGCCCGACGTCGCGCTCGCGATCGACGTGACGCTCTGCGGTGACACTCCCGGAATCGAGCTGTCGCGGCTTCCGATCAAGCTCGGGGCCGGGCCGGCCATCAAGTACTTCGACTGGGCTCCGTCGATGCTGATCGGCAACGCCGTCCCACGGAGGCTGACGAAGCGGCTGGAAGAGGTAGCCACCGGCGCCGGGGTCGCCTTCCAGCGGGAGGTCCTCCTCGGCGGTGCGACCGACGCGTGGGGAATCTCTCTGAGCGGCCGCGGCATCTTGACCGGGTGTATCTCGCTCCCTTCGCGGTACATCCACTCGGCGGTCGGCTGCGTGCATCTCGACGATCTCGAGGGGGCCGTGTCGCTCATCCTCGCCTTCCTCGAGAGCGTTCGAAACCCGGGTGACCCTCTCCTGGGAGGTGCGTCGTGATACCGGAAGCCACGCTTACCTCGAGCGAGGGAGGTCTCGTGCCCGAGGGTGAAGGATGGTTCGTCGTCAACGCCCGCGACGCTCGCTGGAAGGGCAGTGACGGTGCCGGGCGCTACTGCCAATTCGAGGGCGACGTCGAGTTCGCCGAGTACGGCGTCAACATCCACGTCCTCGGGCCGGGCGAGCCCAACGCGATGTACCACCGTGAGGATCTCCAGGAGGACTTCCTCGTCCTCAGCGGTGAATGCCTGCTCCTCGTCGAGGGCGAAGAGCGGCGCCTCTCGGCGTGGGACTTCGTTCACTGTCCGGCATGGACCGAGCATGTCTTCGTCGGTGCCGGGACGGGCCCATGCGCGATTCTCATGATCGGCTCGAGGCGCGAGGCGGGCCTCGTCTATCCGGTCTCCGAGGTCGCACAGCGTCACGGTGCGGGCGTCGCGGTCGAGACGACATTGCCGAACGAGGCCTACTCGGGCTCTCCAGAGTTCACGGAAACGCCATATCGGGAGGGTGACCTCGCGGGCTGACGTGGCGTACGACGAGAAGCTTTCAGAACGCGTCCGCGCTCTGCTCGAGCCGCAGGATGCCGTGACCGAGAAGAAGATGTTCGGCGGGCTCGCCTTCATGCTGCGCGGGAACATGTGCTGCGGTGTCCTGAAGGACGAGTTGATCCTGCGCCTGGGGCCGGAGGGTGGCGACCGAGCGCTCGACGAGCCTCACACCCGGCCGATGGACTTCACGGGCCGGCCGATGAGCAACTTCGTCATCGTGACTCCGGAGGGACATGCCTCCGAGGAGGAACTCGGACGCTGGGTCGATCGGGCGGTCAGCTACACGTCGACACTCCCGCCCAAGTAGAAAACGGCTGGTAGCGTCAGCCCGCGTATGGAGCTCTGGGAGCGTTCCGCCGTCGATCTCGCCGCCGGGCTGCGGGCCAAGGAATACTCGGCCGTCGAGGCTCTCGATGCGATCCTCGGGCGGGCCGATCGGATCGACCCGCCGCTGAATCCATTCGCCGTGCGCCTCGACGAGCGTGCGTCTGCCGCAGCGCGGAGGGCCGATGAGCTGCTCCGTCGCGGTGAGGCCGGTGCGCTTTGCGGCATCCCGATCACGGTCAAGGAGTCGCACTGGATCGCAGGCGTCGAGTCGGCCTCGGGCTCGGCGTCACGGGTTGGCTTCGTCCCTGAGGAGAGCTGCGGTGCCGTCGAGCGGCTCGACGCCTCTGGCGCGGTGATCTTCGCGACGACGACCGTCCCGGAATTCTGCTACTTCGGGATCACCGAGTCGCTGCTTCGAGGACGAACCTCGAATCCGTGGAACGTCGAGCGAACCCCCGGCGGCTCGTCCGGTGGGGCAGGGGCCACGGTCGCCGCCGGCGCAGGACCGCTCGCCCTCGGGGGCGACGGCGGCGGCTCGATCAGGATCCCGTCGGCGTTCTGCGGGATCGTGGGCTTCAAACCCACGTTCGGACTGGTGCCACACGAGCCGTCGACGCCGGGTTGGAAGACGCTCGTCTCGCTCGGCCCGATGGCCCGCTCGGTTGCAGACGCCCGGCTGATGCTGGCGGCGATGGCCGGTACGCATCCACTCGACCGGTTCAGCATCAACGGGACGGATCTCGATCTCGGCCCGACAGATCCACGAAATCTCCGTGTCGCCGTCTCGGATGATCTCGGCTTCGCACCGGTGGACGACGACGTCCTCGAAGCGTTTCGGACGGCGATCGCGCGGCTCGAATCCGCCGGGGTCGAGGTCGTCCGGGACGACCCCGGGCTCACGTCGTCGGTCGAGAGCTGGGCCGCCATCGCGACGGCCGAGGCGCGGTACTCCGAGTCCCACGAGTTCGAGCAGAGGCGTGACGAGCTTGCGGCTGAGACCGTCGACTTCCTGCTCTTCGGCGAGCGGGTCCCGGCGCGGCGGTACGTCGAGGCGCAGTTCGCCCGCGACGAGCTGTTCCGAGCCTACGCGCTGTTCTTCGCCCGAACGGGCGCGGCTGCGCTCCTGACGCCGGCACTCGGCTGCGAGGCCTTTCCTCATGGAGCGCGGCATCCCGAGTCGATCGGCGGCGTGCCCATCGACCTGCCCTGGCTCGACTGGGCTGGCTTCCTCTACGACGCCAACCTGGCCGGGCTGCCAGCGTGCGCACTTCCGATGGGTCTTGGCGCCGACGGCCTGCCGGTCTCGCTTCAGCTGCTGGGGCCCCGCGGATCGGACGGGCCGCTGCTGGCCGCGGCCGAGACCGTCGAGGCAATCGTCGGGAGACTCGGGCGCCCGCCCGAGCTGCCGACTCCGCCCGGAAGCTAGCGGGCAGCTTCCTCGTCGAGGGCGTCGCCGATGACGCCGGCGAGCATCGCGAGGTCTTCCTCGGTCACGACGAAGGGCGGCGCGACGTGTAGGACGCCGTCCGGTAGGCAGCGGCCGATCACGCCGCGGGCGAGCATCCCGTTCGCGACTCGCTGAGCCGCGGCGGCATCATGCAGATGAACGCCGCCCATGAGGCCGATTCCCGCGCGGACCTCCTTGACCAGCTCGTGCGACTCGAGCGAGCGCAACTCGCGCTCGAGTACCGGCTCCAGCATCCGAACCCGGGCGATGAGCTCCTCGCGCTCGAGGATGTCGAGGTTCGCCATCGCCGCTGCACAGACGCTCGCGTGGCCGGCGTAGGTCAGTCCGTGCCGGAAGACGAGGTCGCTCTCGTCGGCCCAGAAGGGCCCCCACACGCGCTCGCTGACGATGACGCCGCCGAGCGGCAAGTACCCGGAGGTGATGCCCTTCGCCATGATCATCATGTCCGGCTCGAGATCGAAGCGCTGCGTTGCGAAGAGCTCTCCGGTGCGGCCGAAACCGGTGATGACCTCGTCCGCGACGAAGAGGACGTCGTGCTCCCGGCAGATGCGCTTCACCTCGTCGAGGTACCCCGGCGCCGGGTGGATGACCCCGCCGGTGCCGACGATCGGCTCCGCGAAGAACGCGGCGATGGTGTCGGCGCCGTTCTCGGTGATCGCCGATTCGAGGGCGGCCGCGTCGTTCGTCGGCACGCGGATCGAATGGGGAACGAGGTCGCCGAGTCCTTCACGGTTGATGTCGAGGCCGATGATGCTCGTTCCGAACGCGTGCAGGCCGTGGTAGCCGCGGTCGCGCGTGACGATGACTCGCTTGTCGGGCTTGCCCATCGCCGACCAGTAGCGCCGCGCGAGCTTCCCCGCCGTGTCGATCGCATCCGACCCGCCGCTCGTCAGGAAGACCTTGGCATTCGGGATCGGCGCCAGGGAGGCGATACGGGCGGCGACATCGAGCGCCGGGCGGTTCGCGAAGTTCTGGAACGTGTGGTACGTCTCGATCTTCGCCATCTGGCGCGCGACGGCGTCGGCGATCTCCTTGCGGCCGTGGCCGACGTTGCAGTACCAGAGCCCGGCGGGGGTGTCGAGGTACCGGTTCCCCTGCTCGTCCCAGAGGTACGCCCCTTCGCCGCGGACGATCACGATCTCGCCGTGCTTCACCGACGGCATGTGCGCCTGCGAGTGCCAGAGAGCAGTTTCGGTCACGTCTGCAAGGGTATAGTCGATGGCTTGAACGCGCTGAGGCTGGCCTGCACTCTCGTCGCTCTCGGGTTGGCAGCCTGCGGTGGGGGCGCCGGCGGGTCGGGTGCCGCGCCGACGGCAACCTCGACCGGGGCGACCGGGGCGACCACGGCAACTCAGCCCGTGGCGGCAGAAGGGCCCGCGCCGGACTGGCCAGCACCGCCGAACGCCATGGCGCTCACGAAGCAGGCAGGCCTCGAGCCGGAGCGGCACGAGAGCCTTCAGTACCACGTTCACGCACACCTCGACGTCTTCTACAACGGTCAGCCCATCACGGTTCCCGCGGGCATCGGGATCAACATCGACGACCCGGGCGTGCAAACCGGGGAGTTCCTGGGCGCACCCGCCTACGGGAGCATCCGACAGTGCGGGCAGCCCTGCATCTCACCGCTTCACACCCACGACGTGACTGGAGTACTCCACACCGAGTCGTTCGACCCGACGCCCAACCAGCTCGGCCAGTTCTTCACCGAGTGGGGTCTCCGGTTGGACGAGAACTGCGTCGGCGACTACTGCAAGCCGGACGTGAACGTGCAGATCTACGTCGACGGCGAGCTGTACTCCGGTAACCCGGCCGAGATCGAGCTCACCGACCACAAGGAGATAGCGGTCGTGATCGGAACACCGCCCGCCGAGATCCCGGCTGCCTTCGACTTCAACGGGAAGGTGTAGGTAGAAGCCCCCCGGCGCCGTCCACTGCGCGGCGCTACGCCCCGTGTGCCCTGCGGGCTCACGGGTCTTCGTGGCCGGCTACGCCGTCCACTGCGCGGCGCTTCGCGCCTGTGTGTGCCCTGCGGGCTCACGGGTCTTCGTGGCCGGCTACGCCGTCCACTGCGCGGCGCTTCGCGCCTTGCTAGGAGACGGTTGCGGCTGGCCGCGGCTCGAAGCGCATCTTGATCAGGTTCCGGTTTTCCGGGATCCGCGTCGGGTAGTCGCGCGTCAGGCAGGCCCGGCAGAACTCGCCCGCCGGGCGCTGCAACGCTTCCTGCAGACCTTCGAGCGGGAGGTAGGCGAGGCTCGTTGCACCGAGGACCTCGCGGATCTCCTCGACCGTCCGTCCGGCCGCGACGAGCTCGCCCTCCGACGCCATGTCGATTCCGTAGAAGCAGGGCGAGACGATCGGGGGAGACGAGACGCGCACGTGAACCTCGGTTGCTCCTGCCTCGTAGAGCATCGCGACGATCTTGCGCGTGGTCGTTCCCCGCACGATCGAGTCGTCGACCACGACGACACGCTGGCCGGCGACCTCCGCGAGCGGGTTGAACTTCGTCTTGATCCCGTGCTCGCGTAGGGCCTGGTCGGGCTGGATGAACGTGCGGCCGACGTACCGGTTCTTGATGAGCCCCTCGTTGTAGGGAATCCCGCTCGCGCGCGCGAAGCCGATCGCGGCCGGTACACCGGAGTCGGGGATGGGCATGACGACGTCGGCTTCGACCGGGGCCACCTCAGCCAGCCGCTCACCCATGCGCACGCGCGCTCCGTGCACTTCCTCGCCTGCCAGCTGCGAGTCGGGACGAGCGAAGTAGATGAACTCGAACACACACAGATGGCCGGTGTTTCGCGGCTCGAGTACCTGAGTCGATCGCAGACCATCGTCGTCGATCGCGACCAGCTCGCCGGGAAGGACCTCGCGAACGAACTCCGCGCCGAGAAGGTCGAACGCGCAGGACTCCGATGCGAGCACGTAGTCGTCCTCGAGCCGCCCCAGGGCGAGCGGCCGGATGCCGTCCGCGTCGCGGAAGCCGACGAGTGTTCCTTCTGACAGAAGCGTGATCGCGTAGGCGCCTTCGAGCTTCGCCATCGTGGTCGCGATGGCCTCGTCGAGCGGTCCGGGATCGCGGGCGATGAGCGCAGCGATGACCTCGGTGTCGGAGGTCGACTTGAGACGGCAGCCCGTCGCGAGTAGCTCCTCGCGCAGCTCGGACGTGTTGGTGAGGTTCCCATTGTGTGCGAGCGCCACAGAGCGCCCGTCGCCGTGCTGCACGCTCGGCTGGGCGTTCGTCCACATCGTCGACCCCGTGGTCGAGTAGCGCGTGTGGCCGATGGCAGCCTGGCCCGCCAGACCGCGGAGCTTCTCCTCGGAGAAGACCTGCGCGACGAGGCCCATGTCCCGCAAGGCCATCAGGTGGCCCTCGTCGGTGACCGCGATTCCTGCCGACTCCTGCCCGCGGTGCTGTAGCGCGACCAGTCCGAAATGCGCGAGCCGGGCAACGTCGCGGTCGGGCGCATAGATGCCGAAGATGCCACACATCAGCCGAGAGCCTCCGTGAGGCCCGAGTCATACGCGGTTCGGAGCGCAGTCACGGGGACACCGAGAAGGGTACTCCCTCCGACGATCCCGATCCGGCGTACCGGCACAGCGGCGGCCTCGAGTTGCGCCGCACGCTCCGGAGCACACGTGACCACGGCCTGTCCGCCACCCTCGCCGAAGAGGCTCACCGTCTCCCAGGCGAGGTCGAGCTCGGCGCCGACGTCTCCCGCGATTGCGCACTCGGCGAGCGTCACCGCGAGCCCGCCTTCGGAAACGTCATGGACGCATGACACGCGTGAAGCGATCTCGCGGAGGAAGTCGAGGAGCGCCGCCTCGGCCTCGAGGTCGGGCGCGGCAGGACGCCCGGCTGCGCCGCCCAGGAACGAGGCCTGGAATTCAGACCCGTCGAGGCGGAGGGCAGGCGTCCCGGCGACGAGGATCACGTCACCGTCCCGCCAGGATCCGGGAAGGGCGCGGACGTCGTCGATCAGTCCCACACACCCGATCACCGGCGTCGGATGGATAGCGTGCCCGTCGGTCTCGTTGTAAAGCGAGACGTTGCCGGAGACGACCGGAAGTCCGAGGGCCTCGCACGCGAGCGCCATGCCCTCGATCGCCTCGGCGAGCTCCCAGCCGATCTCGGGCTTCTCGGGATTCCCGAAGTTGAGGCAGTCGGTCAGCGCGAGCGCCCGTCCACCGACGCACGCGACGTTGCGGACGGCTTCGAGGACGGCAAGCATTCCGCCTACCCGTGGGTCGAGGAACGCGACCCGGCCGACTCCGTCGAGCGAGACCGCAAGCCCGCGGAACGAGGGCCGGAGTCGAAGCACCGCGGCGTCGAGTCCCGGACGGCGCACCGTCCGGGACTGGACGAGCTGGTCGTACTGCCGGTAGATCCAGGCACGACTCGCCACGTTCGGCGACGCAAGCAGCCTGAGCAGATGATCGGGCGAGGCCGTGAGAGGCGCAGGGCCGATCGGCGCTGCGAGCTGTCGCGGCCGCAGGTCAAGCGTGTACCGCGGGCATTCGTCGGTAAGGAGGCGTGCAACCAGGTCGCCGACCACCTCGCCGTCGAAGAAGCAGCGGAGCCGCCCCGTGCCGGTGACCTGACCGATGGTCGCGTGGGGAAACTCCCACTTCTCGCAGACGGCGATCACCTCGTCGAGGCGCTCCGCCGTGACCACGGCGATCATCCGCTCCTGGCTCTCGGAGATCATGATCTCCCACGGCTCCATGCCGTCTTCCCGCAGGGGTACCCGGTCGAGATGTACGTCGACGCCGGCGCCGCCGCGCGAGGCCATCTCGGCCAATGACGAGGCGAGGCCCGCAGCTCCGCAGTCCTGAAGCGACTGGACGAGGCCACCCTCGACGAGCTCGAGGCTCGCCTCGATCAGCTTCTTCCCGGCGAAGGGGTCACCGACCTGAACCGTGGGTCGCTTGTCCTCGTCGTCCTCGGAGAGCTCCTGGCTGGCGAGGACGCTCGCCCCGCCGATGCCGTCGCGGCCTGTCGTGGAGCCGAACAGCACGACGAGGTTCCCCGGCCCCGTCATTGCGGCTCGAGTCACGCGATCAGCGGGGAGCAGCCCGACGCACATCGCGTTGACGAGGCAGTTGCCCGCGTAGCGCTCGTCGAAGACAGCTTCGCCCCCGACGGTGGGTACGCCGACGCAGTTCCCGTAGTGGCCGATGCCGCCCACGGCCCGCGCGAACATCCAGCCGGAGCGACCGTCGGCCGGATCGCCGAAGCGCAGCGAGTCGAGAAGCGCCACGGGTCGGGCGCCCATCGCCACGACGTCTCTGAGGATTCCACCGACGCCCGTCGCCGCGCCCTGGAAGGGCTCGACGGCCGACGGGTGGTTGTGGCTCTCGACCTTGAAGGCAACCGCGAGCCCTTCGCCGACGTCGACGACGCCGGCGTTCTCGCCAGGTCCCTGGAGGACGGCGGAGCCAGCAGTCGGGAGTCGCTTCAGGAGAGGCGCCGAATGCTTGTACCCGCAATGCTCGGACCAGAGGAGGCTGAAGACCGCAAGCTCGAAGTGATTTGGCGACCGGTCGAGCAGTCCACAGATATGGTCGAACTCCCAGTCCGTCAGGCCGAGCGCGCGATGAAGCGGCTGTTCTGCGACCGAGGTCAAAGGAGAGTCACGAGTCTACCGAGCGAGGAGGCCGGCGGTGCCGCGGAAGGCAGGACCGGGCCGACTTCTCAAGGATAGCGATCGCCACCCCGGGTGATAGCCGTCAGGACGTAGTCGTCGCGACTGCCGTCGGCCGGCATGAACGCGCGCATGACACCCTCCTCGCGGAAGCCGAGCCGCTCGAACATCCGCCGCGCCGCTTCGTTCCAGAGAGCCGTACCCGCCTGAACTCGTGCGGCGCCAAGCTCGCCGAACAGGTAGTCGAGAAGCACCGCAATCGCCTCGCTTCCATAGCCCTTGCCACGGTCTGCCTCCTCGTAGATGGCGATTCCGAGCTCGTAGACATCGGGCGGGAACGCGCGCTCGGGCGCGCGTGCCTGGACGTCGCCGATGAGGCGGTCGTCCACTGCGATGGCGAACTCGATCTGCCCGTCGACGAATCGTCCTGAGGCAGCCAGCCGGCTCTCGAATCGGTGGTAGCCGGAGGATGCCTCGGGGTTCGCCCTGCTCGATGCCCAGCCCGCAGCAGCCGCATCGAGCTCGCTTGCGTGGAAGGGCCTTAGCACGACACGGGGTCCAGTGAGGCGAAGCACGGCCGGTAGTCTCGCAGCCGCGATGGAGGCTGGGGGAGAGTTTCGGGGCTGGCGACGAGTCGGCATTCTGCGGCCGCTCGAGATCCGCGACTTCAGGCTGCTTTGGACGGGCCTCAGCATCTCGCTCCTCGGCGACGGGCTGAACGCCGTCGCCCTGATCTGGCTCGTCCTCGAGCTTTCGAACTCGCCGACCGCGGTGGCGCTCGTCGGGGTCGCCTGGACTGTTCCGCTCGTGGTCTTCCTGCTCCTCGGCGGAGTCATCAGCGACCGCTTCGATCGTCGGAAGGTCATGGTGACGGCGGACACGATCCGGCTGGTCGCGAGCGCTACGCTCGGCGTGCTCTCCGTCACCGGGCAGATCGAGCTCTGGCAGGTGTTCGTGCTGGCCGCCGTCTACGGGACCGGTGAAGCGCTGTTCTATCCGGCCCTGGGCGCTCTCATCCCTGAGGTAGTGCCTCGTGATCTCCTCGTGCAGGCGAATGCGCTCGACGGCTTCGTCAGGCCACTCGCGTCCCGACTGATCGGCCCGGCGCTCGGTGGTGTCGCGATCGAGTACCTGAGCGTGGGCGGCGCGCTGCTGCTCGACGCGGGATCGTTCGTCTTCTCGATCACGGCGCTCCTGCTCATGCGAGCTCGGCCGCGTGAGCGAGGAGAGATCTCGGCGCGCCACGTGCTCGCAGACCTCCGGGAGGGCTTCGCATTCGTCAGGGCGCACACATGGCTCTGGGGCACATTGGTCGCCGCCGCGGTCGGCCTGCTCGCGTTCATCGGTCCGTGGGAGGCGTTGCTGCCGTTCCTCGTGCGGAACGAGCTCGGGCTCGGAGCCGGCGAGCTCGGCCTCGTCTACGCGGCCGGCGGCGCCGGGTCGATCGTCGCCGCGCTGGCGATGGGACAGCGACAGCTCCCCCGCCGCATGATCACGTTCATGTACATCGCCTTCACGATCGGGGTTGCGGGGCCGATCGTCTACGGGCTCGCCACGTCACTCTGGCTGCTCGTCGTCTGCTCCGCTATAGCCGCCGGGGCGAGTGCCGCTGGGCTGGTGGTGTGGTCGACGCTCATGCAGCGCGAGGTTCCCGGACAGCTCCTCGGCCGCGTCACCAGCCTCGACTGGCTTGTCTCGCTGAGCCTGACGCCGGTCTCGTTCGCGCTGACAGGCCCGATCGCATCGGCCGTCGGGATCCGTCAAACGCTGGTCGGTGCAGGCGTTCTCGGCGCCGGGATCACGATCGCGTTCCTCTTCCTCCCGGGGATGCGAGACCTGGAGCGGCGGCGACCGACAGCGGAGGCGTGACGGATCACCGGGACGACGGTCATGGTAGGTTCCGGGCGCGCATGGGCTACACGCTCCTCCACGGCGACGACGAGTCGATCGACGTCTATCAGGGCGTGTTCGCGAAGATCCGCCGCTCGCTCGGGACGGCGGCCTTCGGCCTCAACGAGATTCGGATGCCGCCGGGTTTCGAGGGCCCCGAGCACGACGAGACCGACACCGGGCACGAGGAGGTCTACGTCGCACTCACCGGAGACGGCATGTTTACGATCGACGGTGAGGCTGTACGATTCGCGGCGGGCGACTACCTTCGCGTGGACGCGGAAGCCACCCGGAAGGTCGTTGCCGGCTCGGATGGTCTGCGCTTCATCGTCATCGCGGCGAAGCCGAAGGCCGAGTACGACGGTCGCCCGAGTCTGTAGATCGAGGGGAGGAGTCGGATGAATCCGTTCAACGCCGCATCGCTTGCAGAGCTCGAGGATTGGGGCCCGCTCGAGCCACCGCTCGGGCAACCCCTCGAGGGGCCGATGGCGACTCGCGGGCTCACGCAGTGGGCATCTGCCGATGGGCGCATCGAGACGGGCACCTGGGAATGCGAGCCGGGCTTCTCCCGGTGGGAATACACCGGGAACGGCGAACTCATACACATTGTCTCCGGTTCGATGGAGGTCACACCGGACGGCGGCGAGACGGTGACGCTCGGCCCCGGCGACTCGATGACGTTCCCGACCGGCTGGAGCGGCACCTGGCGGATCACCGAGACCCTGCGGAAGGTCTACACGGTCTTCGACGCGTAGGGCTCCCCGAGCAGGGCCGCCGACGCGATGCGCTGCACGTGCGCTGAGGTGTGACGCAACCCGCGTGAACTCTCCCCGGCCCGCCGCCTGTCGCTGTGAACAAGGCCCGCAACGCTCGTGTGAGACATGGCCGGAAAGGGCGACGCACCGGCGACGCACGCGGACAGGCGTCACAGCGCTGGAACGAAAAGCACCAAGAACGCGACGAGAGCGCGACGACCTTGCAACGTCTCCCGAGGGGTCTGACCCCGTTCATCGAACCCGTCTCGATCCGTCGCGGCGACGTAGTCGTTCATTCGGCTTCGGTAGGCTCCCCGGAATGGAGCTCATTCACACCTGTTACCGCATTACGGACCCCGAGAAGTCCGTGGCGTTCTACGAGGCGCTCGGCTTCGAAGAGCGCCGCCGGCTGCCGATTCGCGAGGAAGCCGTCAACATCTTCATGGGCCTGCCGGGGGACGGCGAACGCCTGGAGCTGACCTACAACTTCGGCGTCGACTCGTACGAGCTGGGCACTGGGTATGGCCACATCGCGCTGACGGTCGATGATCTGGATGCGGCGCTCGACCGCCTGGCCGCGCAAGGGATCGAACCGGAGCGACCGCCGTACACCATCCGCGAGGGCGGCTCCCGTCTGTGCTTCGTCCGTGACCCGGATCAGTACAGGGTGGAGCTCATCGAGCGGGTGCCGGGCGGAGACGTCTGACTCAGCCGCCCGGCTGGCCGAATACGCCGGCCCGGGGGACAGGAAGTCGTGTTCCAGAATTGGCGCCGCCCTTGAGTGATCTCGTCACCGGCGACGACGGGGTCACGCGTTGCGCGTGGGGCGCAGGCGACCCGCTCTACCGCGCCTACCACGACCGCGAGTGGGGAAAGCCGCTGCACGGGGACGAGCTGCTCTACGAGCTGCTCACGCTCGAGGGGTTCCAGGCCGGGCTCTCCTGGCTCACGATTCTCCGCAAGCGCGAGGCCTTCAGAGCGGCCTTCGCCGGCTTCCGGATCGAAGCGGTCGCAGCCTTCACAGGGGACGACGTCGACAGGTTGCTCGGCGATCCCGGCATCGTGAGGCACCGCGGCAAGATCGAGGCCGCGATCGGCAATGCGCGCGCGACGCTCGACCTTCCAGCCGGCCTCGACAGCCTGGTCTGGTCACATGCTCCGACTCCTCGGGTCGGACGCTTTGAATCCTTTTCGGAGATCCCGGCCGTCACGCCTGAGTCGACCGCACTCTCAAAGGAGCTGAAGCGCCGAGGCTTCAGGTTCGTCGGGCCGACGACGGTCTACGCGTTCATGCAGTCAGCGGGCCTCGTCGACGATCACCTCGCCGGGTGTGAGATCTCCGTGGCCGAGCGTGGGTCGTAGGGTCGGCTCGGCGGGAGGCGGTCAGCGGCCCAAGCGAAACGGTGGATACTCGTCCCGCATCAGGAAGGCGTAGGCGCAGACTCGGAACGTCCAGCGATTCATGCCGATGATGAAGCCGAACATGTCCCTCGGATACCTGGCCGTGAACAGGAGTGCCACGGCGGCAAGCAGCACGAGCAGGCCGATGAGGCCACCGCCCCAGAAGATCCAGCCCCAGTCGTAGTTGTCGCCGCCCCAGTCGCCCCAACCCCAGCGGGTGAAACCCCAGCTTCCGTTGAAGACCCCGATCACGAGGTAGTGAGGAATCGCGAGCAGCCACCACTTGACGAGCACGAGACCTCGTGAGAGCCGCTCCGGATAGGGGATCTCGAGCGTCGCCGGATAGTCGGGCTCCGGGCCGAGGCTGAACGGGGGATAGCGGTCTGTTCCGAGCGCGCTGTATGAGTAGAACGCGACGCGCCACGCCCATCGCAGAACACCCACGTTGAAGTCGAAGATTCCTCGCGGGTAGCGCCCTGTGATGAGGATTGCGAAGAAGGCGATGACTGTCAGGAAGAAGAACGCGATCCCCAGGAAGGCGAGGACGATGTAGTGCGGGATTGCGAGAAGCCACTTCACGAGCCACAGCGCACGGCTGAGCGACGGATCGAGCGTGCCCTCGAGCTCGACCGGATACGGCGCCGTCACGTCCGGTTCTGTCGATTCGCCGTGCACCGGTGACCCGGCGAGAGGAGCGCCCGCCGTCGCCAGCGCCAACGCATCGGTGTCGTCCGGAGGTCGCCGGTCGGAGCGCGCTCCGAGGAACACGAGGAGTCCTCCGACGGCCAGGAGCACGAGGCCGCCCGCGAGAAGGCCGATCGCAACCCAGATGATGAAGCCGGCCTTTGCGGCGACGGTTGCGTCGATGGCGATGTCCGCCGACGCGTCGGCGTTCATGGCGACGATCGCCCAGTCGCCGCCGGTTACGTCCCAGAGCACGGTCTGCTCGCCGGAGCCCGATGCCGATGCGACCCAGAAGGTCTCACCGTCAGGGGCGGGGGGTTTCGTCGTTCCCTCGATGCGACGGTACTCGATGTCCTCAGGCGCCTGGGAATCGGAGAACCCGACGTCTTTCACCTCGTCGTGTGCGACACCGGCGAGGTACGAGTCGACGTCCTCCTCCTGTGCGATTCCGAGGAAGATGTCCTTGCCGTTCTGGCTCGTGCCGCGGATTCGAACCTGTGCGAGCCGTCCTTTCCTGAAGAGCTCGTCGGGAACGTCGGCGATCTCGATACCCTCGGCCGTGAGCGCGTACGCGTCGGACCGGAGTGCAAGAACCCCTGACGTGTAGAAGCCCTGGTCGTCTCGCTGGGTCTCGTGTGCCCAGAGAAGGAAGCCGCCGCCCGCAAGCAGGGCGAGACCGATCAGCGCAACGAGGCTTCCGACGACGATGAGGACAACACGGCCGGCACGCATGCGTCGAGCCTAGCGCGGCGGAGTGGACGAGGCAGGATTGGGGCTCGTCGTCTTCCGATCGATGTCACACATGAGTCTCACTGTCGTGACGATTCTATGACTCGCGAGGCGAGTTTCGGTCGTGACTGCCGAGTACCCTCGACGCATGAGGAAGATCGCAACGCCGTGGGGACAGGCGACCGTCGTGGAGGAGGTCGTTCTTCCCCAGGATGCGGACGGCCGGGAGTTCGCCTCGCTCGTTCAGTTGCTCGAGGGGTCGGATGGTGCGCCGCTCATTCGGTTTGCCTACACGACCGACGGCTCGGTGCGGCGTGGTCCGGTGACCCTTCGCGGCGAAGACGTCGAGCGACTTCGCGCCGGGCTTGCCGACCGGAAGGCGTTGGCCCGGGCACTCGGACTCAGGCCGAGGAGGTGATAGTGGCCGAGAACGTGACCAGCAGCTGCCGTCAGACGGGAACGGGCAGCCTGTTCCGGGCGGCATCGACGAGCGAGCCGACGATGAGTGCGCCGTCCGTCGATCCGTAGAGCGCATCGACGGCGTGCTCCGGGTGTGGCATGAGACCGAGAACGTTGCCCGCCCGATTGGTGACGCCCGCCACGTCTGCAACGGAGCCATTCGGATTCGCGCCGGGCGCATACCGAAGCGCGATCTGACCGCTTGCCTCGAGGTCGGCGACGAGATCCGCTGGAGCGAACCAGCATCCCTCACCGTGCTTGACCGGGATCATGAGCTCGTCACCCGTGCGACAACGGGAGAGGATTGGCGCTGGGCGTTCGACGCGAACCTTGACGTCCTCGCAGACGAAACGGAGAGACTCGTTTGGCCGCAGAACACCGGGAAGGAGCCCTGCCTCGCAGAGAATCTGAAAGCCGTTGCACACGCCGAGGACCGGACCACCGGCCGACGCAAACCGGGCGACGTCAGCCATGACCGGCGCGAAACGGGCGATCGCCCCGCAGCGCAGGTAGTCGCCGTAGGAGAATCCGCCGGGAAGAACGACGCCGGCGACGGCGGGCAGCTCTGGCTCGGCGTGCCAGACGCGCACAGCCTCACCACCGACCGTCTCGACCGCGAGGGCGGCGTCCCCGTCGTCGTTCGAGCCGGGAAAGACGATGACGCCGATTCGAGGCCGGGGATCGCTCACACGAGTCCCTCCCCGAGTAACGAAAGATCGTGGCGCACGCGCGGAAGGCTTCTCACGCGTCTCCCGACTCGAGGATCTGGATGTCGAAGCTCTCGATGAGGGGGTTGGAAAGAAGTCGTGCACACATCTCCTCGACCTCCGTGCGAGCCTGGTCGGGCGAGGCCGCGTCGAGCTCGAGGTCGATCAGCCGGCCGACCCGCGCATCTCGAACGCCGAAGCCGAGATGGACGAGGGACGAGCGAACCGCGTCGCCCTGCGGGTCGAGAATGCCGGACTTCGGCCGGACGAGCACGGTGGCCTTCACCGAAGCACGACGCTGGGGTCAGCGGTATAGGACTCGAAGGAGATGCCGGTGATCCGTTCGAAGGCTTCGACGTATCGAGCCCGAGTCCCGGTCACCACGCTGTCCGGAAGCTCCGGGCCGGGTGGGGTCTTCTCCCAGGCGAGCGTTTCGGTGTAGTCCCTGACGTACTGCTTGTCGAACGAGGGCTGCGAGCGGCCTGGCTCGTACTCGTCTGCAGGCCAGAAGCGCGACGAGTCCGGCGTCATGACTTCGTCGGCGAGGACGAGTTGCCCATCGCGATTCTGGCCGAACTCGAACTTCGTGTCGGCGAGGATGATTCCGCGACTCCGTGCATGGTCCGCGCCGTAGCGATAGAGCGCGATCGAGAGCCGCTCGACCTCGCTGAACAGGTCGGCGCCGACGACACGCGCCGCTTCCTCGCGGGAGATGTTCTCGTCGTGCCCGGTCTGGGCCTTGGTGGCCGGGGTGAAGATCGGCTCGGGGAGTCGATCCGACTCCTGGAGCCCGGGAGGCAGCTCGTGGCCCGACGTCGTTCCCGTCCGCTGGTAGTCCTTCCAGCCCGAGCCGGCAAGGTAGCCGCGGACGACGCACTCGATGGGGAGCATCTCGAGCTTCTGCACTTCGGTCGACCGCCCATCGGAGCGCAGCTCGAGCAGGTGATTCGCCACGAGCTCGCGCGTGCGCGCGAACCAGAAGCCGGAGAGTCCGGTGAGCACGCGACCCTTGTCGGGGATGTCGGTTGGCAGGACGACGTCGAAGACCGAGATCCGGTCGCTTGCCACGAGGAGCAGGCGCTCCTCGTCGAGTTGGAAGATCTCGCGGACTTTCCCGCTTGCGACATGCACTGCGGTTTCAGACACTGACGGGCTCCCCTCTGGCGGCGAGCGCGGCGAGGCGCTCGAACAGGACGTCGACATGCTGCAGGACCTCGTTGAGGTCGAAGGCTCGGGCGATTCCATCCGCGCCCAAGCGCGCGGCGATGCCCGGATCGTCCTCGCAGAGCTGACGGAAGTCTCGATCCTCCTCCCAGGCGCGAAGGGCATGGCGTTGCACCAGTCGATAGGCGTCATCACGAGACAGGCCGGACTCGACGAGGGCGAGCAGGACGCGCTGGCTGAAGACGAGCCCGTGGGACTCGTCCAGGTTTCGGCGCATCCGTCCAGGATCGACCACGAGCCCGTCGACGAGCCAGGTGAATCGGTCGAGCATGTAGTCGATCGCGAGGAATGAGTCGGGCAGGATCACGCGCTCCGCACTCGAGTGGGAGATGTCGCGCTCGTGCCACAGAACGACGTTCTCGAGGCCGACGAGCGCGTTCGCCCGGACCACGCGCGCGAGTCCCGAGATGCGCTCCGCCACCACTGGATTGCGCTTGTGCGGCATCGCGGAGGAGCCCTTCTGGCC
The DNA here is from genome assembly GCA_963710975.1 of uncultured Thermoleophilia bacterium. GTDB lineage: Bacteria > Actinomycetota > Thermoleophilia > Gaiellales > Gaiellaceae > JBBQXH01. The sequence goes on from CAVQCG010000003.1 coordinate 536,634, forward strand.
TCGCCCGAACGGCTCCATCACCTCGCGGACCTCCGTTCGTGCGAGATGTGCGGACCTCTGTTGCGAAGCGGTCGAGCGACGCGGCGAGCAGTGCGAGCGCCCCGAGCAACTCGGCGTGGCGGTCACGCGGAATGACCTGTGTCGCCACCGGCTCTCGTTCGAGCCCGAGCCGCTCGCACACGATGCGCTCGACCTCCGGTTCGCCACCGGCGTAGACGCCGACAGTGCCTGACAGCTTGCCGACGCGCATCCCTTCGACGGCCCGGGCGAGCCGGTCGCGGTTACGGTCGAGCTCGAACGCCCAACCAGCGAGCTTTGCTCCGAACGTGATCGGCTCGGCGTGGACGCCGTGGGTTCGACCGACCATCGGGGTCGCACGATGCTCGTTGGCTCGGCGAATCACGGCTGCAAGCGCCTTGTCCACGCCCGAGAGAACGAGCGCGCCCGCCTCCCGAACCTGGAGCGCCAGAGCCGTGTCGAGCACGTCGGACGACGTCAGGCCGAAATGGAGCCACCGGGCTGACGGCCCGACCTGCTCGGCCACCGCGTCCACGAAGGCTGCGACGTCGTGATGGGTGAGGGCTTCGATCTCCCCAACGCGCTCCGGCGACGGTGTCACTGCCGACCTGCGGAGCGCCTCGGCTGCCTCCGCGGGCACAACGCCCAGCTCGGCCCATGCATCCGTGGCGGCAAGCTCCACCTCGAGCCAGCGTGCGAGCTTGGACTCCTCCGACCAGATCGCTGTCATGGCCGGGCGGGAGTAGCGCGGGATCACCCCGACATTCTACGGGCGGCGCCTGTCGCTCTCCAGGGAACGGCGGGCCTACAGGGTTGCCGGGGGCGAGCCGGGGTAACCGCCACCCTGCGCGAGGATCTTGGCCGCCAACACTGCCGCGTTCTTCGACCCGTTGATCGACACGCAGGCGACAGGGACGCCGGGAGGCATCTGAACGATCGAAAGGATTGCGTCGAGCCCGCCCATGACGCTCTTCGAAGATGTGAGAGGCACGCCGATAACCGGCAGATCCGTGTACGCCGCCACGACGCCCGGGAGTGCCGCGGCCATGCCGGCAGCCGCGATGATCACACGCACGCCGCGTAGCGCGGCCGTCGACGCGTACTCGGCAACACCCCGTGGATCGCGGTGGGCTGAGAGCACGCTGAGCTCGTTCGAGATCCCGCGAGTGTTCAGCTCCTCGACCGCAGCTTCCATGATCTCGCGGTCGGACTCGGAGCCGATCAGGATGCCGACGAGCGGTCCCTGCTCTGTGTACTCCTCGAAGATCGCGGTCGGTGCGGGCGCTGCGTCAGGCTGAGACATGGGTGGTCATCTCAGATCAAGCCTCATCAAGTCCGATGTCGCGCCGGTACTGGGCGCCGGGGAAGTCTATTCGAGCAACGGCTGCATAGGCCATCTCACGCGCGGCAGCACAGGTGGCTCCGGTTGCGGTCACGTTCAGCACCCGTCCGCCGGCGCTCAGGAGCGTCCCGTTCCGTCTCGCCGTACCTGCGTGGAACACCATCGCGCCGAGTGACTCCGCGTCTTCGATGCCGCTGATCTCGACGCCAACCTCGTTCGACTCCGGATATCCCTTCGACGCCATGACCACCGTGACCGCGCAACCGGTCGACTCGTCGATCGTGATCGCCCCGAGATCGCCTTCCGCCGCCGACCGCAGGAGGTGCAGAAGATCGCCGCCGATTCGCGGCACGACGACCTGCGTCTCCGGATCGCCGAAGCGACAGTTGAACTCGAGGACTCTCGGTCCGCTCTCCGTCAGCATCAGCCCCGCATAGAGGAGTCCGACGAACGGCGAGCCGCGCCGGGCGAGCTGCTCGAGAACCGGGCGGTGGACGGTGTCGAGAAGCTGCTCGGTCTCGCCGGGTCCGATCGCAGGGACTGGCGAGAAGGCACCCATGCCGCCGGTGTTCGGCCCGGCGTCGCCGTCGAGCAGCCGCTTGTAGTCCTGCGCTGCCGGAAGCGCCACTGCGTTCGAGCCGTCGCAGATAGCGAACAGCGAGGCCTCGCGGCCTTCGAGGAGCTCCTCGACGACGAGCTGGTCGCCGAGCGCGTGCGCCCTGGGAAGCGCTGCGTCGAGCTCGCTCTGCGTGTGGCAGACGAAGACCCCCTTGCCCGCGGCGAGCCCGTCGAACTTCACGACGCAGGGAGCCCGCGGCTTGTCGAGGCTCGCCGCCGTCTGGACGCCTGCAGCCTGCATCACCTCCTTCGCAAAGGTCTTCGAGCCTTCGATCTGCGCTGCGGCTGCTCCCGGACCGAAGACCGAGACGCCGGTGCGGCGGAGCGCATCCGCAACCCCTGCGACGAGCGGCGCTTCCGGCCCGATCACAGCGAGATCGATGCGAAGCGCACGGCAGAGGTCGATCAGTCCGTCGGTATCCTCGGAGCGCACAGGATGACAGCGTCCGAGCCTTGCGATCCCGGGGTTTCCCGGGGCCGCGTGGAGCTCGGTGAGCCCGGGGCTCGTCACCAGGGCCCGGACGAGTGCGTGCTCGCGACCTCCCGAGCCGACGACGAGGACTTTCACGGCGGCGAGTCTACTCAGAACCCGCTTGGGAAAGTCAGCTCGCCGTGTACTGCACGAACGTCGCCGTCTCGGCGAGCACGGCAAGCACCGCAGCCGCGGTACCCGCCATGGCGAGTCCAAGCCGGCCAGAGCGGGCGCTCGCGAGGAGGGTCGCGACCGAGACCGCCACCAGGCCGACCGCGATCCAGGCCACCGCGCGGGCCTCCGGGTCATCGGCCCGGCTCGCCCAGCGGGATGTGCCGTTCCCGAGGTAGAGATCGTCACCTGCGAGATAGACGGCGAGCACGGCCATGAGCGCAAGGACCGAGACGACGAGCACGAGCGCGAGAATCCGTACAGCCGAGCGAAGTCGGTGCTCCCAGCGATCCGTCAGGGCCGCGTGTGGCCGGTCGCCCGCGGCCGGCGGGACCGTCACTCTGCGAGCGCCTGGAAGACGAGCCTCTGGAAGTGGTGGATGAGCTGCTCGCTTCCGAGGAGCAGGCGACCCTGCCTGACCATGCCGGAGTTGAGCCCCCGTTGAACCGATTCGACGAGTGCGTCGTCCTCGCGTCCGACCTGTTGCGCGAACGCCATCATGTCGGCCCGAACGTCGGCGGGGACGTCGGGCGCGAAGAACTGGTCGCTGACCCCGATCGTTCGGGCGGGGCCGTCCGGCAGCCAGGCGTCGAGGGAGAGGTTGGCGCGACCGGGATCGATGTTGATCGTCAGGTTCGGCCACACGAGGTGGTACTGCGCCTCCGTGACCTCGCCGACCGGCTTGTAGGCGACCTTCTTCCGCTTCCCGCTGAGAGCAGACGCCCGAATCGGGGCTCGCTGGCTTGCGACCCAGCCGCTCGTCGAGATCCCGTACGACTCCTCGTCCACATCGATGACCGCGCTGAAACCCGGATGGGCGACGGCGCAGTGGTAGCACTCGAGGTAGTTCTCCAGCCCGACCTTCCAGTTCGCGTTCAGCGTCCATTCGCTGTGTGCGTGGAACGCGAGCGACGAGAGATCGAGGCCGCTCTCCGCGACGATCTCCGGGAGGTCGCCGAGGGTCTCGGAGAGCGGGCCGGCCGACGTATCGGGATTGACGAAGACGAACGGGCCCCAGGTGTCGACTAGTACGGGCAGGAGCGACAGCTCGTCTTTGGGGAATCCCGGCTCGTGGTCGGACCGGGGCGCATTTCGAAGGCAGCCGTCGAGCCCGTATGTCCATGCGTGGTACGGGCACTGGAGTGTCCGGCGGTTTCCGTCACCGGTGAGGACCTCGTGGCCTCGGTGGCGGCACACGTTGACGAACCCGTTCAGATCTCCGGTCTCTCCGCGCACGACCGCGACCGGGACATGCCCGGCGCGCGCGGCGAAGAAGTCGCCGGGCTCCCGCACCTGCTCGGTGCGACCGACGTACTGCCACGTTCTCGCGAAGATGCGGTCTCGTTCGAGTCGGAGAACGGCCGGATCGGTGTACCAGTCGGCAGGGAGGGTGTAGCCGCGGGCAAGATCACGGGCGAGATCGGGGGTCGTCATCTGCGTCTGCACGGCACCCAGTCTATCCCGGCGCTTCGCGGTTCATCGTTGCCGATCTTCGACTTGGCAATAGTATTGCCGCCTCGGCAGCTGTCGGTTGACAGCATCCGTGCGGAGCGCGTAGGAAACGCGCAACGACGAATCGAGACCGAAGGAGGGCGCGTGGCGACTGACCTCGACCGTTTCGTGGAGGCGGACGGCCGTGACGAGCTGATCCGTGACGTGCGCCGGCGCATCGACGCCGAGGGGATCCAGTACATCTACTACCAGTTCATCTCGGTCACCGGCCGGATCATGGGCAAGGGCGTGCCGGCGAAGCACTGGGAGACCATGGCCGCGAAAGGGCTCCAGCTCGTCTACGGGGCGACGGCGAACCTGTTCACCGACCGCCACTCGAACTACATCGGCTACGGCCCGGAAGCTGCCGAGCTCGTCTTCGTGCCCGAGCCCGAGACGTTCATGCCGCTTCCCTGGGACTCGAGGACCGCTCGCGTCTGGTGCCTCTGCTTCAGAAACCGCGAGGAGCGGGAGGAACCGGCCGCCTTCCTCACGTCCGACTGCCGTGGGAACCTCAAGCGCATCCAGGCGCAATTCGAGAAGGAGACCGGACTGCACCTGAGAGCCGGCACCGAGCCCGAGATGATGTGGCTCAAGCTGAACCCGGATGGCACACCGTCCGTCGAGGGCATGACGAAGCCCTACTGCTACCACATCGACCAGTTCTCGGAGCTCCAGCCGCTGATCCACAAGGTGATCGAGTACGGCAACGCGATGGGCCTCGACATGATCCAGGGCGATCACGAGGATGCGCCCGGTCAACTCGAGCTGAACTTCGGCTTCGATCGAGCGGAGAAGACCGCCGACAACCTCTCGACGTACCGCCAGGTCTGCAAGCAGGTGGGCCGTGAGCTCGGCGCCTTCCCGTGCTTCATGCCGAAGCCGTTCATGGGTGTCTCGGCCAACGGCTGCCACCACAACATCTCGCTCTGGCGCGGCGACGAGAACGTGTTCATGCCGGACACGGACGATCGCCAGAAGCCGGCGCAGACGGGCCTGTGGGCGATCGGCGGGATCATCGAGCACCTCGGCGCGCTCACGGCGATCGGCGCGCCGACGGTCAACTCCTATCGCCGGCTCTGGGACACGGGCTTCTGGGCGCCTGTCTTCGCCGACTGGGGCTACCAGAACCGCACGACTGCGTTGCGTGTCTCGGCGCCGGGACGCTTCGAGTATCGCTCCGTCGACTCGGCCGTCAACCCGTACCTCTCGCTCGCGGCGCTGATCGCTGCGATGCGCGACGGCATCGACCGGAAGATCGATCCCGGCGAGCCCGAGGAGCGCAACATCTACGAGGCGATGGAGGCGGGCAAAGACGTCAAGAAGATCCCCATGACCTTCGGCGACGCGCTCGACGCACTCGAGGAGGACGAGGTTGTCAAGTCCGCTCTGCCCGGCGATATGTACCGTGTTTTCATGCATTACAAGCGGGATGAGTGGGAGCGCTACTGCGCCGAGGTGACGGAGTGGGATGTGAAGGAGTACCTCGACGTCCTGCCCTAGGACGCCGACCGAAATACGGGGAGGCCGAACGCGTCTATGTGCGGAATAGCAGGGATCATCTACCGGGACGGCGAGCACGCGATCGGTCAGGACATGACCCAGATGCTGCAGTCGATGAAGCATCGCGGGCCGGACTCGACGGGCTACGCGCTCTACGGCCAGCCGAGCAACCTCGTCGTCATGCGGTACAAGCTTGCCGACGCGAACACCCCGCGTGACTTCGAGTTCGAGGACAGGCTCCGCCGGCATCGCGGTGAGGTCGAGCGAAGGCTCCAGATCCTGCACGCGCGCATCCACGAGATCGAGGAAGAGACCGAGTACGCGTTTCGCGTGACCCTCGAGTACAGCGGCGAGCTCAAGGCCCTTGCGGACTACGTCGAGGACATCCCCGACTGCGAGGTCCTCTCGCTCGGGCACTCGCTCGAGATCGTCAAGGATCTCGGTGACGCCGAGACGGTTTCCGAGGAGTACGGGCTGAAGGGGTTCACCGGAACGCACGCCATCGGCCACGTCCGCATGGCGACCGAGTCGGATGTCGACATCTCCGGGGCGCACCCCTACTGGGCCTATCCGTTCTCGGACGTCGCCGTGGTGCACAACGGGCAGCTCACGAACTACTTCCAGTGGAAGCGTCGCCTCGAGCGCAGCGGGCACCGGTTCCAGTCCGAGTGCGACTCGGAGATCATCGCCGTCTACCTCGCAGAGAAGATGAGCGAGGGTGCGTCGCTCGAGGACGCGATGCGCGACTCGCTCGACGAGCTCGACGGCGTCTTCACCTACATCTGCGTGACCGGCGACGCACTCGGCGTCGCCAAGGACGAGATGGCCGCAAAGCCGCTCGTGCTCTACGAAGCCGACGACATCGTCGCGCTCGCATCCGAGGAGATCGCGATCCGCGCGATCATCGACCACGAGATCGACACGTACGACCCGTATGAAGGAGAGGTGCTGGTATGGCAGCGGTAGTGCTTCGGCCGGCGCCGCTGCCGCCCTCCTGGCGGGCGAAAAGCAAGCCAGGCGAGGACGCAGGGAGCGCCCAGATCGGTTGGAGATATGGGCGCGACCGAGGACAACGGATGGCGCCGCTTTGCAGCCGCCAGGGGGGAGGTGGGCAGTGTCGGTCGGAGCACTGACAGGTGAGAGCCGCATCAGCTACGACGCTCGTGGTCTCGCAGAGCCGCATGCGGAGATCCCGAAGGTCTCGGAGATCGACGGTAAGAGTGCAGTCTTCGACGCCCACGATCTTTCGACGCGGCAGATCAACCTCGAGCTGCGCTGGCTCCTGAACGAGCAGGGTGTGACGAACGTCACCGTCAAGAACCCGGGTGCCAAGCACTCCCTCGGGGTCGGGATCCTCACGCGCTGCAAGATCACCTTCGAGGGCAGCCTCGGCTATTTCGGCTGCGGCCTCATCGACGGGCCCGAGATTCACATCACGGGGCGGGTCGGCTGGTCTGCCTGCGAGAACATGATGTCCGGCGTGGTCGTGATCGAGGGCAACGCGGGATCGCTGACCGGGGCGGCGCTACGCGGCGGCGACCTGGTGGTCAAGGGTCGCGTCGGGGCCCGCAGCGGGATCGACCAGAAAGGCGGCACCATCCTCGTGATGGGGAGCGCCGGGTCGATGAACGGCTTCATGATGCAGCGCGGGCGCCAGATCATCTGCGGCGACGTCGGCCCTGGCCTCGGCGACTCGATGTACGACGGCACGATCTACGTCGCCGGGACGGTCAAGGCGCTCGGCATCGACTGCGTGCCGGGCGAGTGGACCCCGGCCGACACCGAGTTCATCGACCGCAAGTTCCGCATCTACGGGCTCGGCAACCCACCCGACTTCCAGAAGTTCGTCTGCGGGAAGAAGCTCTACAACTACGACAACCTCGAACCGTCCGAGCGGAAGCTCGTTCTCTAGGAGGGGACGCATGGCCGACGAGACCGCCCCTACCAGCAAGACCGTCCTCGGGCACAGCCAGATCTTCACGCCCGAGGTCATGAACGACATCCACATGAAGGCAGAGCTCGGGCGCTACCGCATGCGCGGCTTCTCGATCTTCAAGCCGATCCCGCACTGGGACGAGCTGATGTTCATGCCCGGGACGCTGACTCGCTTCGTGATCGAGGGATACCGGGAGAAGTGCGAGACGAAGACCGTTCTCGGCGCGCGCTTCGCGCAGAAGCCGCTCGAGCTCGACATCCCCGTGTACATCACCGGGATGAGCTTCGGCGCGCTCTCGCTCGAGGCGAAGATGGCGCTCGCCAAGGGCGCGTCGATGGCGGGCACAGCCACGTGCTCCGGTGAAGGCGGGATGATTCCGCCCGAGCGTGACTACTCGACCAAGTGGTACTACCAGTGCATCCAGAGCCGGTACGGGTTCAACCCGCACCACCTGATGCTCGCCGACGCCGTGGAGTTCTTCATCGGCCAGGGCTGCAAGGTCGGGCTGGGCGGGCATCTGATGGGACAGAAGGTCACCGAGCAGGTTGCAGAGATGCGATCGCTTCCGGTCGGGATCGACCAGCGCTCGCCGGCGCGGCACCCCGACTGGCTCGGCCCGGACGACCTCTCGCTGAAGATCCAGGAGGTCCGCGAGGCGACCGACTACCAGATCCCGATCCAGCTGAAGCTCGGCGCGGCGCGCGTCTACGACGATGTCCGGATGGCCGCGAAATGCGGGCCGGACATCATCTACCTCGACGGCGCCGAGGGCGGCACCGGCGCGGGTCCGCACATCGCGACCGAGGAGACCGGCATCCCGTTGATGGCTGCGATACCGGAAGCTCGCCGCGCGCTCGAGGACGTCGGCCTCGCGGATGAGATCGACCTCGTCGTCGCCGGCGGGATCCGCAACGGCGGCGACATCGCGAAGGCGCTCGCGCTCGGGGCGAAGGCCGTCGCCATCGGGCATTCGGCGTTGATGGCCCTGAACTGCAACAAGGAGATCCCGGGCGTCACCGACTACGAGGGCACCGTCGGGGTTCCCGCCGGCAAGTGCTACCACTGCCACACGGGCCGCTGCCCGGTCGGCGTGACGACTCAGGATCCCGAGCTGCGTAAGCGGCTCATCGTCGAAGAGGCGGCCGAGCGCGTCTACAACTTCCTCCACACGCTGACGCTCGAGGTGCAGATGCTCGCGCGGGCATGCGGCAAGACCAACATCCACTCGCTGGAGCCCGAGGATCTCTGTGCCCTCACGGTCGAGGCGGCGGCCATGGCCAAGGTGCCCCTGGCCGGAACCACGTACATCCCGGGCGTCAGCGAGGAGAAGACGCTGGCGGAGATAAAGCGGCTGCTCGAGCGCCACCTCGAATACCCGGTCGACTACCTCCCGTCGCCTGCGGAGGTTTCGACCGGAGAGGGAATCTGAGATGTCCGAGATGGCCTACAAGGAGCCGGAGAAGATCAAGGGGATCGACGCCGAGTTCCTGGCGGGGCACCGCTTTCCCTACCAGGAGGACATCTCGCTCGTCGAGGGTGTCGACCTTCTCGCAGCAACGCCGGGCGAGGACATCAACTGGCTCGAGGACATCGAGCTGCTCGACGAGGAAGGCGTCCCGGCGGTGTTCGACCGGTACTCGAACTCGTTCATCCGGATCTACTTCCCGATCCCCGAAGGACGCGAGAACGAGATCGCGCGCAAGGTGCTGATCACGCACCTTCAGTCGGGGAACTCCTATGGGATCCTCCTGAAGGAGAAGCACTGCAAGTTCCCGCAACCCGAGCTTGGCCCCTGGGTCGAAGGCTCGAAGACCGTCGGGACAGACTGGAAGCGCCCCGAGCTCGAGGGCTGGGAGCCCCCCCTCCATTAGCGAAATCGGTGCCCTGCCCGCAAGCGGGCAGGGCCTATATCCGCGTTCGGCGGTGGCGGACCGGTCACGACCGGCCGCAGAAATCGGGTGTCGAACTGACGAGCGCCGGCGGCAGCGAGAATGGTTGTCGACGCCTGGCTGCAGGGTCACGACCGCCGCCCGGCCGGGATCCGACGTGAGCGGAGGAATCTCTTGCAGAGCGCAGACCGGACGATGATCGTCGAAGGTGGGCTCCCACCCGGGCCGAAATCGCATCTTCCCGGCGCGCTCGTGTACCGGTTCTGGCGTGATCCTGTCCGGGCTCTCGTCGACATCGCAGGGGAGTACGGCGATGTCAGCCGCTTCAAGTTCGGCCCGTACGACCAGGTGCTCGTGAACGACCCCGAGCTCGTCCAGCGCGTCCTCGTCGCCGACCAGCGCTCCTTCATGAAGGGACGCGCGCTCCAAGAGGCGAAGCGTGTCCTCGGCGAAGGCCTTCTGACGAGCGAGGGCGAGCTTCATCTCCGCCAACGGCGGCTCATCCAGCCGATCTTCCACCGGAAGGCGATCGCCGCATACGGAGAGGCAATGGTCGAGTCGGCAGAGCGAATCACGAGTCGCTGGCAGAGCGGCACAGCGCTGGACGTGCACGCGGAGATGGCGCGGTTGACACTCACGATCGTCGGGCGCACGCTCTTCGGCGCCGATCTCGAAGGGGAGGCCGGATTGATCGGGGCGGCGCTGACCGAGGCGCTCGAAGGCGTCAATCGAGTCGTGTATCCAGGCGGCGCGCTGTGGGAGCGTCTGCCGCTCCCGAGCACACGGCGCTTCAACGCCGCGGTACATCAGCTCGATGAGACGATCTACGGATTGATCGACCAGCGGCGCCGAGACGGCGGGCACGGATCGGATCTGCTCTCGATGCTGCTCGCCGCGCAGGACGAGACCGGTGGTGAGGGGATGTCGGATCGCCAGGTGCGTGACGAAGCGATGACGCTGTTCATCGCCGGACACGAGACGACGGCCGTTCTCCTGACGTGGACCCTGTACCTCCTGGCGGAGAATCCGCTGGTGGAATCGAGGCTGCGCGAGGAGATCGAGTCGGTCGTCGGGAGGGGCCCGGTGTCGGCCGATCATCTTCCGCAGCTCACATACGTCGATCAGGTGCTCCACGAGTCGCTTCGTCTCTACCCGCCTGCATGGGTGATCGGGCGGCGCGCACTCACCGACATCAAGCTCGGCGGCTACGTCGTGCCGGCCGAAACCATCGTCGTGTTGTCGCCGTACGTCACGCAGCGCGACGGTCGTTGGTTCCCGGAGCCCGGGCGCTTCGACCCCGAGCGCTGGATACCGGAACTGCGATCGGCACGCCCGCCGTTCTCGTTCTTCCCGTTCGGTGGCGGGACGCGTCTGTGTATAGGCGAGGGCTTCGCAATGATGGAGGCGAAGATCGTCCTTGCCACCATCGTGCGCCGGTGGCAGCTCCGGCGTGTCTCGGACCGTCCGCCAGAGCTCCTGCCGCGCGTGACGCTCCGGCCGAAGCACGGGATGCGGATGACGCTAGTCCGAACCTGAGGTGGATCGACCACCTGCGGTCCGCAGAAGGTCGCGAATCAGTGATGACGAAGCAGCCGGGGTGGCCGCCGCCGGCGAGACCCCGGGCGCTTGAGGCGGGATGCGAACGCTTCAGAGCTCCCGGCGCGGAGGCGAAGACGAACGGGTGGATCGAATGAGAGCGCCTCGCCGTCGACGCCTGCCTTGATCGGTTCGTGCGAGCGCACCTCGAACTCGGTCGCAGTCCATTCGCGCCAGCCTGAGTAGCGAGAGATGCGCCCGAGGGATTCGTTGAGCACAAGGCTCTCGACGTCGAGTGCCGTCGAGATCCGAAGAGCCACGATCCCGAGGCGACCGGTGTCCATTCGCTCCCGCGAGCCGGCTCCGAACAGCGTCGTCAGCCGGTACGGGTTGTTCGACACGAGGATCAGATGGGCTGAGTCGTGCGTGTCGCCGCTGAGGCCCGTCGAACTCGAAGTCGAAAGGGTCAGACGTCTGGCCCGATCATCTCTGGGAGCATGTCGGCAGCCGTCTTCATCTTCGCGTCGCGGTACCTGTCCGACTGGACGATCTCCGCGTAGATGCCGATCGAGACGTTGTTGACAAACACCTGCCCGTTCACGGTTGCCAGGTCGATCGTTCGCTCGATGCCTTGGGTATAGCCGTCGAGAGCGCCGGTAACGTCATCGCGATCGAGGCCGAGATCGAGCGCAAGATGGTTGCGGGTTCCCGCGGGAACGCAGACATATGGCAGATCGTGCTCCCAGGCGACCTGGGCCACGATGGCCTGCGACCCGTCTCCTCCTGCCATGCCGAGCGCATCGGCCCCGCGCTCGACTGCCGCGAGCGCGAGTTGTCTCAGATCGAGCCCTCGCTCCAGCAGGATCGGCTCGATCCCACGACGTTTCGACTCCTCGACAAGGTCGAACCGTTTCACCTTTCCGCCGCCGGACCACGGGTTCATGAGCAGCGCGGGTCGCGCCGGCGGTGGGGCGGGCTCGCCCAGGACAGTAAGGCGCTGGAGCGTTCGAGTGTCGGTTCCACCCGCGAAGCGGGCCGCTGCCACGCCCACCACAGCCGAGACACGAACCCGACAACCTCCAGCACCGAGTCCTGCCAGATGAGTGCCGCGATGGCGCCAAAGAGACCGCACAGCACCAGAACGACCCCTGCAGCTCTCAGGCTGCCGCGGCGCGTCAGCGCGAGCCAGAACCGCGGCCATGCCGCAGACTGCGGCAATCGTGATCAGAGCCACCGGGAAATCGAGAATCCAGAACGACAGAAGGAAACCGACGGCGGCGACCGCCGATAGAAGCGCGAGGATCGCGGCGAGGCGCCGGACCAGGGTCGGTTTGCTGATCATGAGGAGGGCAGTCTAGTGCGCTCTGCAGCGGCTGGCTTCGCCGACCGCGCGTCGAGCGCTTTAGGCGCGCTCGACTTGCGATCCTCCGACGATGGCGTCGCGGCCGTCCGCAAACCTGACCCACGCCTTGTGAGTGCCGTCGTAATCCGGCCCCCAGAGGACGAGGGTCGCATCCTCTCCGCGCACCTTGCAGGGATCGGTGCCCTCCGGATCGACGCCGCGCCACACGCGGACGAACGGGTTCGACTCCCACTCGGCTCCGATCGTGGACGGCTCCCGGTGGCCAGGATGGATCCTCGTCTCCGGCGGAAGCCCCATGAGGCGATCCATGATCGAGTGAACCTGATCGGCGTAACCGGTCGGGCCGCCGTTCGCCGTCCCACCGACGGTGCCCTTGAACAGGCAGTCGGCGGTGAGGCAGTCCGTGCCGTCCATGAGCAGCGCGAGGTGGTCGCGGCAGTGGCCGGGCGTCGCGATGAACTGGATCTCGAGTGCGCCCGAGCGGATGGAGTCCCCGTCGTCGACTGTCTCGTCGATCCTGACTCCCGCCTCGCGCGCGAGCGGGTGACCGAGGATCGGAACGCCGAACCGCTCTGCGTCGTCCTCGCACGTGACGACGTGATCCATGTGGTGATGCGTGACGAGAACGTGAGTGACGGTGATGCCGCGCGACTCGACCGAGTCGATCAGGGGCTGGTTGATGCCGTTCGAGTCGACGAGAACGCCGTGACCGCCGTCGCCGTCCGCAACGAGGTAGGCGTTCGAGAGCCATGACGGATGCTCGGTGCGCTCGATGATCATCGGTGAGTCCTCCTCGAAATCGTGAGAGTCCTGATCCTAGACGTGCATCGTCGGAGCCCTCGCCGACAGGGGTGCCGACGGCGAGTGCGCCCGTCGACGATTGCTCGAAGCGATGGAGTTTGCACGCGCCACACCACGTCGACCTCGAGGTCGTCTCGGCGTTGCGCCGAGGTCTGCGACGGCGACTGGTGGATTCCGAGCGGGCGTCGGCTGCGATCGTCGATCTCCGACGCCGCGTACGTTGCGGTGGCCGAGGCGCTCGACGTGCCGCTCGTGACCTTCGATGGACGATTGGCCAGAGCCCGCGGCCTCGGGTGTGCGGTCGAGATTCTCTAGGAGAACTCGATGACGGAGCGGATGCCCTCCTGGCGCTCCATTGCCTCGAACGCCTCGTTCACCTCGCCGAGCGGGATACGGGCGGTCACGAGTGCATCGACGTCGATCTCTCCGGCGAGCCAGCGGTCGACGAGCGCTGGAACCTGGCTTCTTCCCTTGACTCCGCCGAACGAGGAGCCGGTGACCCGCCGGCCGGTGATGAGGAAGCGGGGAACGATGTCGAGCGTCTCGCCCTTGCCCGCGACGCCGATCATCGTCGCGAGGCCCCAGGCTTCGCGAGCCGACTCGACGGCCTGTCGCATGACCCTCACGTTGCCCGTGGCCTCGAAGGTGTAGTCGGCGCCGTAGCCGCCGGTCTCGGATCGGATCCAGTCGACGGTGTCCTCGGCGGCGACCCTGGTGTCGGTCGCGCCGTGGTGTCGCGCCTCGGCGAGGCGCTCCTCCGAAAGATCGATCGCGATGATCCTTCCTGCTCCGGCGAGGCGGGCCCCGATGACAGCGCCCAGCCCGACGAGTCCGCAGCCGAAGACGACGCATGTCGAGCCCGGCTCGACCGCCGCCGTGTAGAGCGCGGCACCGATCCCGGTCGACAGCCCGCAGGCGAACGGCGCACAGCCGTCGAGCGGCGCTTCCGGGCTGACCTTCGCGAGCGCGATCTCCGGCATGACGGTGTACTCCGCGAAGGTCGACGTTCCCATGAAATGTCGGATCGGCTCTCCGCCGCGCGAGAAGCGGGTCGTTCCGTCCGGGAGATGGCCGAGTCCCTGCTGGTCGCGGATCGCGATGCAGCGGTTCGTCCGCGGGCTGAGGCAATGGATGCATTGCCCGCACTCGGGCGCGAATAGCGTGATGACGTGATCTCCCGGACCGACGAGCGTCACATCGTCGCCGACCCGCTCGACGATGCCCGCTCCCTCGTGTCCGAGCACGCAGGGCGCGTACCCGGTCGGATCGGCGCCGGACGCCGTGTACAGATCGGTGTGGCACACGCCGCAGGCGGCAAGCCGAACCAGAACCTCGCCGGCCTTCGGCTCTGCGAGGTCGACGTCGTCGACGACGAGTGGCTTGCCGAACTCCTCGAGGACAGCGGCCCGGATCCTCACCCGCGGGATCCTACCGTCCTATGTTCGCCCGGCGGCCTAGCCCCGTGCGTCGAGAAAGCGGCCGACCGAGGCGGAGACCGGGATCCCGTCTCGCAGGAGGGGATCAGCGTGCGGTCCCTCGGCACGAAGGCTGAGCGGCACGACGCCGGCCCAGATGTCGAGCGCGTAGTCCTCGTCGTCGTCACCCGGCGGCCCGGCGCGCACCTTGGCGGAGTACTCGTCGATCGGCAGAGCCAGTACCGTCGTCGCCTTCAGCTCCTTGTGGCTCGGCAGGCGCACCTCGTCCCAGCGTCCAGGAATGACGTGGTCGCTGACGACTGCGAGCGCGTGGAGCTTCTCGTCGCGCTCGTCGACGAGAGTGGCCGTGCCGAGGATCATCGCCGAGCGGTAGTTCGCCGAGTGATGGAACGCCGACCGCGCGAGCACCAGGCCGTCGATTACGGTCGCCGTCAGGCACACGGGTGCGCCTCCTCCGAGCGCTCGGAGGGTGCGGCTTGCGGCGGATCCATGCACGTAGACGATGTCGCCGTCGCGCCCGTGCAGGGTCGGGATGACGAACGGCTGCTCCTCGTGCGTGAAGCCGAGATGGCAGACGAGCGCTTCGTCGAGGATCGCGTCGAGCGCCGCGCGATCGTAGACGCCACGCTTCGGGAGGCGCCGGACGCGCGTGCGCGGGGAGGAGGGCTTGGCTACCGACAACTATCTGTTACAGTACAGATCATGATTGATCCGGTACAGTACACCATCACGGGTCAGAACGCCAGCGCGATCGCGAGGAGTGTCGAAAGCGCTATTCGGCGGGGTGAGCTTCGGGCGGGGGAGCGGCTCCCGCCGGTCCGGCGCCTTGCGGGCTCGCTCGGCGTGAGCCCGACGACCGTGGCCGCCGCGTATCGGGAGCTCACGCGCCGCGGGATCATCGTCTCGCGAGAGCGGAGCCGCTCCGTCGTGAGCGACCGACCGGCGGTGTCAGCACGCCCTACCGGAGCCCGGGTGCCATCCGGGGTGCGTGATCTCGCCACCGGCAACCCGGATCCGGCACTGCTGCCGGACCGTACCGCCGCGTTGAGCTCGATCCCCCCGGATCCCGTGCTCTACGGGGCAGAGAGCGCCGTGCCAGATCTCGTCGAGCTCGCCCGGGCCGAGCTGCGGAGCATCGGGATCGCCTTCGAGCATCTCTGCCTCGTGAGCGGCGCCCTCGACGGCGTCGAGCGTGCGCTCGGCGCGCACCTTCGCCCGGGTGACCGTGTTGCGGTTGAAGACCCGGGCTACGCGAATGCCTTCGACCTGCTTCGCGCTCTCGGCCTCACCACCGTGCCGGTGGCCGTCGACGATGCCGGGATACGCCCGGACGCTCTCGAGCGCGTGCTCGCTCTCGGGGTCGAGGCGATTCTCATCACCCCGCGTGGCCAGAACCCGACCGGCGCAGCACTCGACGCCCAGCGGGCCTCCGACCTGCGGAGCGTTCTCGATGCGGTTCCGGACGTGTTCGTCGTCGAGGACGATCACCTTGGCAGGGTTGCCGGCGTCGAGCCCCACACGACGCTCACGGATCGGCGGCGCTGGGCGTTCGTCCGATCGGTTGCGAAGTCGCTCGGCCCTGATCTCCGCCTCGCGTTCCTCGCGGGTGATGACGAGACGGTCGGGCGGATCGAGGGTCGGCTTCAGCTCGGCCCCGGCTGGGTCAGCCACGTGTTGCAGCAGCTGGTCGTCTCGCTGATGTCGGCCCCCGACATCGATGTCCTGCTCCATCGAGCCGCTGACGCATACCGCGAGCGAAGGCAGGAGTTGATCAGCGAGCTGATGGAACGGGGCTTCGAGGCCTGCGGCCGGACGGGGTTCAACGTCTGGGTTCCTGTCGGCGACGAGACGGCGGCAGCTCAGGGTCTCCTCGAGGCCGGCTGGGCAGTGATGAACGGGGCGCCTTGCCGTATCGCGAGCCCGCCGGCGATCCGCATCACCGCGTCGACGCTCGTGCCCGGCGAGTCGGAGGAGATCGCCGCTGCGCTCGCGCGATCGCTCGACCCGTCCCGTCGCACCCGCGCCGCCTGAGCCTGCGGGGCAGGAACTCCCCCCGGTGGGCGAGAAAACCGCACCGTGGTGAGTCCGTCGGATCTCCGGTCGCCAGGTCTCGCGCGCCGTTTCAGGGGCTATGACCCGGCAGCCGTCGAAAAGCTGCTCAGCGACCTCGCCGGAAAGCTCGAGGATGCGAGCGCTGGGTGCGATTCCCTGAGAGAGCGCTGCAGCCAGCTCGACTCGGAGCTTGCTGAGGGCAAGGCGCTCGACCGCGAGATGCGCGAGACGATGGTTGCCGCGCAGCGCGACATCGAGCAGATGGAGCTCGACACGAAACGCGAGGCAGCATCCATCCGTGAGCGCGCGCGACTCGACGCGCTGGAGGTCGACGCCGGACTCGAGGAGGAGCACGCGGCCGTCGCCGCGCGTCTCGCCGAGGTGCGAGCGATCGAGCAGGCCCTGCGCGTCCGGAGCCGTGAACTCGTCGAGGCGACTCTGGTCGAACTCTCCGAGGCCACAGGCCCGAGCGCCCTGGTCGAGCGAGCAGTCGTTGCCGAAATTCCAGTAGCCGAAACTTCGATCGAAGACACCCAGGCAATTGCCCTCCCACTCGTCGACGATGAGACCGAGCCGGGCATCGCCGACTCGCCCTCGCCTCAGGTCGAGGAAGAAGACACACTGGCGGCCCCCTCGACCCTCGAGCCGGCGCCGGCTCATCCGCGCCGACGGTCGTATGTCCTGTCCTTCGCGATCCTGCTGGTCGGCACGCTCGTCGCCGTCGGGATCTGGCAGCTGAGCTCCGCCGAGGGAGCGTCGAAGGCGAGCGCCAGCGTCAATCCAGCTGCGACCACGGCTGCTCTGCCGGCCGCCGAGCCTGTCACGGCTTCTGCTGACACGGATCAGGCGACGGAAACCAGGCCCGACGATTCGGCCATCCTCGCAGAGACCGTGCCACCGGCCGAGCGCCACGAAGCCCGAGCCGGTGAAGCTGGCGATCGCGGCGTCGGGCGGCGACTGCTGGCTCCAGGTTCGGCGAGGGTCGGCGAGCGGGAAGCTCCTGTACGACGGGTTTCTCTACGAGGGCGACCGAGAGACGTTCACGGCGAAACGCCTCTGGGTTCGGTTCGGGAACGCCGCGAACGCGACTGTGACCCTCGATGGCGCGCCAGTCACGGGCCTTCCAGCGGGTACCGGGGACGCGATGGTGACCGCCGACGGCGTTCGAACCGTCTCGCTCGGCTAGCAACGAGTTCCGAGCTGGACCACGCGGCCCGCGGCCCTGTGGAAGAGGTTGTGGAAAACCCCTTGAATCTCGCTGTACGACTTTGCTAGTCTCCGAATCCCTCGAAGGGGTTAGTCCGTTCGAGGGATCGCCGCAAAACCTCATCTAGTAGTAGTCACAGGGTGGCTTCGGCGTGCCCGCTTCGCCATGTCTCATGGTGACGGTCTGTCGCACCCTTGATCCAAAAGGAGACACGTGATTCGCGAGAGTCGAAGGATCCTGAGCCTGTGACACCTCCGGTCGGGTCGGAAGCAATCGTCGAGGCAACTCAAAGCGGCCGTCAGGGACTTCTCACCGATTCCACACTGTCGGCGGTTCGGCGGACTCTCGTTCTCCTCGGCCTTGCGCCGCTCACCATCCTTCTCGCTACGCGCCTGCCGCGATTCATCGACGACCCGGTCTTCGGTGTGTACGCGGTGCTTGGAATCTCGGTGACGATCACCGTCATGTTCCTCGGCTTCGCGCGCTATCGCGATCCGAGCGTCGACGAGGCTCTCGACTCCGATGCGCCGCCGGTGACCTGTCTCGTCGCGGTGAAGAACGAAGTGGACGGGATCGAGGTCTGTGTCAGGTCGCTCGTCGGATCGACCTACCCCCGTCTCGAGGTGATCGTGGTCGACGATGGATCGGATGACGGAACGACGGAGCTTCTCGTCCGACTTCGCGACGAGTTGGGGTTCCACCTCCTCAGCCTGGCCGAGTCGATCGGGAAGAAGCGGGCCCTCACGGAGGGCGCCAGTCGCGCACAAGGCGAGATCCTCGTCTTCACGGATTCCGACTGCGTCTTGAAGAACGATGCCATCGACTGCGTCGTGCGAGCATTCCAGGCCGATTCCGAACTCGGCGCGGTGAGCGGTCATACGCGCGCACTGAATGCCGACGAGCGCGTCCTGACGAAGATGCAAGACACCTGGTACGACGGCCAGTTCGCCGTCTGGAAGGCTGCCGAGTCGGTGTACGGGGCCGTCACCTGCATCTCTGGCCCGCTGGCGGCCTTCCGGCGCGAGGCGATCTACAACTTCTTTCCTGCATGGGCGAACGATAGGTTCCTCGGGCGCGAGTTTCGCTTTGCCACGGATCGCCAGCTGACGGCGTACGTTCTTGGAAGCTTCCGGGTCGGGCCCGCCCTCATTGCGCAACATGCCGACTCGCCGTTCGTTCGAGAGCAGACCTATCCGTGCCGTCGTTGGCGGGTCGGCTACGTCAAGTCCGCAAAGGCCTGGACGAACGTTCCGACGACCCTTCCGAAGCTCATTCGCCAGCAGGTTCGCTGGAAGAAGAGCTTCATCCGCAACCTCTTCTTCACGGGCGGGTTCTACTGGCGCCGCGGGCTCGTCCCGAGCTTCATGTTCTACTCGCACTGCCTCTTCGTCCTGATGACGCCGATCATGTTCGCGCGGCATCTGGTCTACATGCCTCTCACCGGGAACTACTCCCTTGCGCTGCTCTATCTCGTCGGCGTCTTCCTCAAGGGAGGTGCCTGGGCCGTCGCGTATCGGATCAACAATCCCGGCTGTTCGCGCTGGGTCTACCGGCCGCTCATGAGCCTCCTTGCCGCGCTCATGTTCTCACCGATCATCCTCTACTCGATGGCCACCATCCGGAAGTCCGTGTGGGCCCGCGGATGATCGAGATCGCGTCCACGCTCGGGGCGCTCGTCGCCGTCATCATCCTCTCTAAGGTCGTTGCGCAACACGCCCAGTCCGGCCCTGGCGATCAGAGTCGACTCCAGACACTCGGGCAGCGAAACCAGATCCTTGCGCCAGCCGGGCAGATCATGGCAGCGACCGTGCTCGTGGCCGCGTTCCTCGTCGTGCTGACCCGGGGGGCTCCCTTGTCCCTCCTGCGCAGCCTTCTCCCGTGAGGGCGCGCGCCGGGCGGCTGCTCGCGAACGGTGCCGTCAGGTTCGCCGTCGTGTTCCTCACGCTGAGCGCGGTGGCGGCGCCGAGCCTCGGCTTCTGGTTCTCGCTCGAGCCTGACCGCGAGGTCGCCGCCCAGGTCGATCATGCACGGGTGTCGCCCCCGGACCGGTACGTGGATTCGTTACGCAGCCTCCGGTTCGAGAACAGTGTTCCGATCCTCACCTACCACGGGATCGACGAGAACGACACTCGGTACTCCGTCACTCCCGATGCGTTCAACATGCAGATGGCAGCCCTTGCCGCAGCCGGGTTTCACACGATCACCTCCAGGCAGTTCGTCGGTTTCCTCCGGGGCACGGCGACACTCCCCGAGAAGCCGATCCTGCTGACCTTCGACGACAGCGTGAAGAGCGTCTGGATCAACGCCGATCCGATCCTCGAGCTCTACGGCTTCCACGGCGTCGTCTTCACGATCACCGGCCGTGTCGGTGCCCACCAGCCGTACTACATGACCTGGAAAGAGGTCGAGCGCATGGCGGAGAGTGGGCGGTGGGACTTCGAATCGCACACGAAGTTCGGCCACAGCCGAGTCCGGGTCGGCGCCGGAGTCGACGTCGCCGCGTTTCTCACGAACAAAGAGTGGCTGCTGAACGGCAGGACGTCTTGAGACGCTCCACGAATACAGGCAGGCGAGTTGAGAGAGATCTCGAAGGATCGATCGAGGATCTTGTGAGGCACGGATTCGCTCGTCCTCGTCTCTTCGCGTTTCCGTTCTCGCGCGACCTCGTTTCCCGACGAACGATGCGCGAATCCCGCCACTCCTGCGCAGGATAGGTCTCAGATCGATTTGTCGGTGTCATGGACAACATCGATCGCCCATCCTTCGTGTCGGCAAGGTCGAATCGTGATTACCTGCCACGGATCGAGATCTTCCGGGACACGACGATGGGACGCTTCACGCGTGGGATCACCGAGGCCGCCGACGCGAAGCACCATGGCTTATCAGCTCCCGCAGGGGCCCAGAGAACGTCTACGCATTCCTGAATCAAGGCAACCTTGACGAGGCGAATCTCCTTCTCCGCGACATCTGGCCGGTCACTCGCTACGAGCCCGTGAAGCTGGCGTGGCCCTTGACCTGGAAAGAGAACCCGTACGGCGAGCGCTACTGGCGATTCAACTTCTACGCACTCAGGCCGACGGTCAACCTGCTCTGGGCGTACTACGCGACCGGTGATGCGCGATACAAGGACAAGCTCGTTGCGATACTCAAGAGCTACCTCGCATATGACACAGCGGAAAGATGCGAGTACTCGATCGGCAGAGACTTCGACGATCCGCATGGTGCTGCATTTCGGGCGATGATCCTCGTGAACGAGTACGGGAAGCTCAAGCGTTCCGGAGACCTGTCAAGCTCGTTGTCCTCAGCGCTCCGTGCTGGCCTCGGTCGGCTTGGACGATTCCTCGCTGACCCTGACAACTTCCAGGGAGGCTACAACCATGGGCTCACCGAAGCGGCTGCTCTCCTTCTCATGCCGAGCGGTTTCCCTGACTTCGAAATGCCTCGAGCGAGTGGCGCCAAATCGCGATCAGGCGACTCGTCAGGGATGATGAATCGAACGGTGGAACGGTGATGGAGTCCAGATCGAGAACTCTCCCTACTACCAATTCTACGTTCTGACTTTTGCGACCGAGATGCCCAGTGGGCAGAGCGCAGCGGCATCGCGCTTCCGCGGCAGTTCAACGAAAAGATCGGGAAGATGCTTCACTATGCGACGCTGATCACGCTGCCAAACGGGCGTATCCCGTTGATCGGTGCGAGCTTGTCTGTTGATGTTCGCAAGATCGAGCCGGACATATACTCGAAGCTCGGGGCGCAGCATCCGGAGTTCGAATATGCGCGGACGGGAGGCACGAGCGGTGTAGCGCCACGAGAGAAGCTGGCGCTCTTCCCGGAGTCAGAGCTCGCGATTTTCCGCTCGGCATTCAGTCGTGGGCAGCGAGCTGCCGCGGAAACTCACGTCGTATTCAAGGTCGGGCCATGGCGGACGACGCACAGCCACCTAGATGTCCTTGGACTGACGTACTACAGCGCGGGCCGATCACTCCTTCCGGACTCGGGACTCTTGCGGTACGACGCGGGCGCTCTTCACGATTACTTCTGGAGCACGAGCGCACACAACACAGTTGCGGTGGATAGAGCCGACCAGGGTGCGTGCGCGCCGGAGGTAACAGCGCATTACTGTGCGATACATGAGGTCGATAGTTCGTGGGCAGCGGCAAAGTATGTCCAAGCTGGGGGAACAAGGACGGGGCCCGGGTGGGAATACCAGTCGGGAGCTCATGAGCTCTATTCTGGAGTTAGGCACGCGCGCGGTGTCTTGCTTTTGTCTCGCGACGTCATGGTAGTAGTCGATGATCTCTGAGAGCGCAGAGCGAGCACTCCTACGCGCAGACGTGGCATGTCTTCCCGGGTGCGAGTGCTCACACGAGACGGCTTCTCTGTTCTCGCTACAGATGCGCGACGTCCGCTGCTGGCTATCCATCAAGCGCTCGTAGCCGGGCGTGCAACTGAAGGACTGGTATGGCTCGAAACGTCCTCTCCAGGGCTGGTATTCGGAACGCTATGGCAAGCGGGTTGCGAACCACGCGCTAGAGTACAAGACGAGCGGGCACGATGCGCTCTACGCGACGCTCATCACCTCTGGTGAGCGAGCGGGGCAGCCGGCAGCGATTCGACTGGAGCACGGTGCGTCAGGGGAGGATCTGGAGATAGTTGTCGAGAGTGGAGCTGACCGCTGGCGGGTAGAGATGAACCGGCTGGCGAGAGATGACGAGACGGTGCAAGTCACCAGGGAGACGGAGTCGTGAGCAGCCGCTGGCTTGTTGCGCTGCTGATCGGAACGGCGATGCTCCTCAGTCTCGGTACGGTGGCTCGAGGAGGCACGATAGTAACGATCGGGCTTGACGATGGGATAGCCGATCAGGCTGCTGGTGCTGACATGCTCGAGGCGCATGGCATGAGGGGGACGTTCTACGTCAACAGTGGCCGAATCGGCTCGTCCGGATACTTGTCGTTCGCTCAACTTCGTACGCTGGAAGCGGTCGGCCACGAGATCGGTGGACACACGATCAATCACATGAACCTTCCGACACTCGAGCCTGACGAACAGCGCCGCCAGATCTGCAACGATCGCTCAACCCTTCTCTCCCAGGGCCTGCAAGTCCGGAACTTCGCATACCCGTTCGGTGCTGACTCGCCCCTCATCGAGGCGATCGTCGCGGATTGCGGCTACATCAGCGCGAGGGACTCAGGCGGGCTTCGCTCGCCCAGTTGTCAGACCTGCTCTCCGGGAGAAGCATTCCGCCGCGCGACATCTACAAGCTGCGATCGATCTCGAGCCTTGGCCCTCAGACGACGCTCTCCGAGCTCGAGTCGTACGTGACGCAGGCGGAAGGCAACGGTCAGTGGTGGATGCACATAGTCTTCCATCACCTCTGCGACGGATGCAGTTCGAATGCTGTCAGTCCGTCCATGTTTGAGCAGTTTCTCGGGTGGCTCGAGGCGCGCGCCCCGCTTGGTACCGTCGTTCGAACCGTGGCGGACGTTCTCGGGGGACGTGAGCGCACCCGTCGCAGGCCCGCCTCCGCGGTTTGGCTCTACAGCAATTCGAAATCCTTCGTTCGAGGGCGATGCGAACGCCGATGGGCAGGCCGACTGCTGGCAGCGCGGCGCGACCGGTACCAACGTCGCAGCCTACACGTGAACTGGTAACGCACACACCGGAGCGTGGGCGGAACAAGTGGACATGTCGAGCTTTGCAAGCGGGAACCGCAAGATCATCACCTACCAGGACGCTGGCGCCTGCTCGATCACCGTTAGCTCGGGACTCGCATATAGGGTGCGTGGCTGGTACCTAACCTCCGGGCAGGCGCGCTTGGTCGCCTACTACAGGTTGCTTTCGGGACTGTGGTCTTACCTCGGACAGAGTCCACCGCTTTCCGCTTCCGCGACGTGGACGCAGGGGGTCTGGACGACGCCTCCGGTCACTGCGGGTGCCGATGCCCTCAGCGTCGGATTCGTCCTGCAGTCGATCGGCTCACTGGTGCTTCGACGATGTGGATCTAAATGCGGTGGACGTCGCTCCGCCCACGGTTGTGGTGTCGGCGCTGGTTGGCGGGTCGGTGGTGTCGGGGTTCGGTGGGGTTGTCGGCTGTAGCGAGTGATGTGTCGGGTATCGCGTCTGTGGAGTTCTTGGTGAATGGGTCGGTGGTCGGATCGGTGTCGGGGGCGCCGTATCAGGTGGTGTGGGATAGCTCGGTGGTGGCCGATGGTGTGGTGTCGGTTGTTGCTCGGGCGGTTGATGGTGCGGGGAATGTGGGGGTGTCGGCTCCGGTGAGCGTGGCGGTGAGGAACGGTCTAGTGCTGGGGAATCCGTCGTTGGAGTTGGATGCGAACGTTGACGGCGTCGCCGATTGCTGGCAGCACGCGGTTTCGGGTGCGAATACGGCTCTGTGGACACGTTCGCCTGATGCGCATTCGGGTGCGGTGGCAGAGCGAGTGGAGATCACGAGTCTGACGAGCGGGAATCGAAAGTTGATCGTTCGTCAGGATGCGACTGCCCACCAGCGTCATGGCTGCGAAAACCTATCGGGTGACTGGCTGGTACAAGTCTTCGCAGCCGGTGCGTGTTGTTGTCTATTACAAGTCGGCGGCTGGCGCTTGGAAATACTGGATGCAGAGTCCGCAGATTGCTGCGTCGGTGGGTTGGGCGCAGGCGGTGTGGGTGACGCCTCCGTTGCCTGCTGACGCCGTTGCCCTCTCACCGGGGCTACAGCTCGAGCGGGTCGGTTGGGTGGCAATGGACGACCTCAATCTCACCGAGGTTGACACGAATCCACCGGTGGTTCTCGTGTCGGGACCGGACAGTGGCTCTGTGGTGTCGGGGTCGGTGGGGTTGTCTGCGGTGGCGATCGACGCGTCGTCGATTGCAAGAGTGGAGTTTCTGGTGAATGGCTCGTTGGTCGGCTCCGCGTCAGGGTCGCCGTATCAGATGGTGTGGGACAGCTCGGTAGTTGCGGACGGTGTGGTGTCGGTGGTTGCCCGGGCGGTTGATGCCTCGGGGAATGTCGGAGTGTCGGCTCCGGTGAGTGTGGCGGTGAGCAATGGATTGCTGTTGGCGAACTGGTCGTTGGAGTTGGATGCGAACGCGGATGGTGTGTCAGATTGCTGGCAGCACGCCGTGTCGGGTGTGAATGCGGCTGTGTGGTCGAGGCCATCTGATGCGCACTCTGGTGCGGTTGCGGAGCGGGTAGAGATCACGAGTTTGACGAGCGGGAATCGGAAATTGATCGTTCGTCAGGATTCGGTGTGCCCACCAGCGGTCGTGACTGGGCGGACGTATCGAGTTTCGGGTTGGTACAAGTCGTCGCAGCCGGTCCGGGTCGTGGTGTATTACAAGACGGCAGCGGGCGCTTGGAAGTACTGGATGCAGAGTCCGCAGATCGTTGCATCGCCGGCGTGGGCACAGGCCGTATGGGTGACGCCGCCGTTGCCGGCCGATGCGGTCGCGCTCTCGCCCGGGGTGCAGCTCGAGCGCGTGGGTTGGGTAACCATCGACGACCTCACGCTTGCAGAGAGCTGAACGTGCGGGTCTCCTTCGAACAGAGAGTGGCTGCTGAACGTAGGACGTCTTGAGACGCTCCCCGAGTACTCGAGGCGAGTTGAGGGAGATCTCGACGGGTCGATCGCAGATCTTCTGGGTCACGGACTCCCACGCCCTCGTCTCTTTGCCTTCCCGTTCTCCGCAACCACGTTTCCCACCAATGACGAGCGGATCCCGCCGCTCCTCCGCCGATACGTATCGGATCGCTTTGTCGGCGTGATGGACAACGTGGACAAGCCGTCGTTCGTCTCACGCTCTTCGAACCGCGGTTATCTTCCCCGAATCGAGATCTTTCAAGATACGACGCTCCGACGGTTCGTCCGTGCAATCGTCGAGGCGTCCGAGCGAGGCTCCGACGATCGCGCGGCGCAAGTGCAGGAGGAGACGCCTACGACTTCGTGACCGCGAAGTCGTCGAAGGAGAACTCGGTGTTGTCTCCTCGGATCCCGACCGCGCCAGCTGCTCGAATCGGGGAGCAGCCGACCCCCGCGTCGACGGCGCTCGCGACGAGGCGCGCGCCGTCGTAGAGCGCGATCGTGACGGCGCCGTCTGACCGGTTCGCGACCGAGGCGGAGACGGACTGCCAGGAGCCGTATACAACCGCGTGGGCGACGTACTTGGAGAGCGCGTAATAGGTACCGCCGTTCTCGGTGCCCCCCGGACACTTCTTCTTGATCACGGAGGTTCCGTCCCGGCGGTTGACGCTCGCGTAGTAGAGCGAGTATTCGCTCTGGTAGCGGAGAAAGAGGTGAATCCCGTCCCAATCCGTCGCGGGTGTCTGCGGCGTGGTCAGGAGCCGTTCGTTCCGTAACCGGAGCGACACCTTGACGTCACCGAAGTCGCGGCGTTTCGTCGTCAGGCGGAAGATCGCCGATCCGGTTGCAACGGACGATCGCCGGTCGGGTGACGCGGCGTCCGGAATTCCAGACCAGGCCGTGCCCGCGCGCCGGAACAGCGAGCCGCTCGTCATGTTCCAGACAGGTGACTGGACGGCGAGCGGGTCGGTCGGATTCCAGGTCGCATACTCGTTCGTGATCAGGCCGTCACTGCCGTCGAAGGTGTCTGTCAGGAGAGTCGAGCTGCTCGGCGGCTGGGGGCCCGGAACGGTGGGTGGCGCCGTTGGCGGCTTCGGCGGAATCGGGCGGGAGGCGGCTGCGACTCCTACGCAGAGGGCCGCCGCCACACAGCCCGCGAGGCAGATGGAAGCGGGTCGTGCAATCGCCATGCATGTCCGCATTCCTCGACCTTCGCCGGACTCGAGAGGGCCCGCATCCCCCGTACCGGTGAGGGGACCCTGACGTTCGACCGCGCAGGGCTTTCCCTCCGGACGGCGTACCTAGGCAGGAGTCGGAAAGCGCATTACGCTGAACGGAGAGGCGCCGAGCAAGCCAACCCGATGAACGTGAGCCCTGACGAGATTCGTGCCATGAAGCTCCCGCGATCCTTGCGGGGCTACGACCCTGCCGCGGTGGGCAGGCTTCTCGACGAGGTCGCATCGAGCTTCGACGGATTGGCAAAGGAGAAGGCCGATCTCGAAGGGCGCGTTTCGAAGCTGGAGCAGGAGCTGGCCGAGCATAGAGAGATCCAGGGGCTGATGCGCGACGCGCTCGTATCGGCTCAGCGGGCGGCCGACGAGTTGAAGGCGCGAACGAGGGTGGAGTGCGACGACGTCCTCGCCGAGGCGCGCGCGGATGCCGCGCGGATCGAGGAGCAGTCGCGGGTCGAGCGCGAGCGCACGGAATCCGAGATCCGACGCTTGAAGGCGGCGGAGCAGGAGATCCGCGCGAGCTACAAGATTCTTCTCGCGGCGGCGCTCGACCGACTCGACGAGCCGATGACCGAAGAGCTGCCGAAGCCGTCGCTTCTCGATGCACTGGCACCTCGGCGGGTGACGGAACAGGCCGGCGAGTCTCCTCAGAAGCCTGGCAAGTCCCCGAAGTAGCCGCTCAACGCGCGACGACCTCGATCGTCCGGAGCATCGGATCGGCGCAGTAGGCGATTCGTGTCCCGTGCGCTGCGGCCTCGCGAAGCGCCGCGAGCAGCTCGCCTGAGACCACCTCCCCCGGGGCGATCGCCGGGATGCCGGGCGGGTACGGCGCGATCGTCTCGGCGGACGTCCGTCCTGCCGCGTGCTCGGCCGCCACGGTCTCGCGCGGCGCGAAGAACGCGTCGCGTGGCGCGAGAGCGATCTCGGGCTCGACGCCCCAGATCGCTGTCGCACTTCCGGCGAGGCGGAGATCTCCACTTCGCTGCGCGAACGACCGCTCGAGTGCCTCGACCAGATGGCCGACGCTCGTCTCCGTGTCGCCGATCGTCACGAGCGGGATCAGCGTGTCGCGGTTCGCGAGCTCGAGCCTGATCCCGTTCTCCACGAGATCAGCCTCGACCTCGAGGCCGTCGGCCCCGGTCCCCGAGACTGCGAGCACGAGCTTCGTCCGGTCGTACGAGGGCACGCCGCGGCCGGGGCCGAGAATGCGAAGACCCGGCACGGCGGCAAGCCGCTCGCGTGCACCGTCGACAAGAGCGATGGTTCGTCCAAGGAGCTCTTCGCCCCTGGCGGCCATGAGCGCCCGGGTTCGGTCGAGGCTTGCGAGGATCGCAGCGGACACGCTCGTCGTGTTGAGGGCGTCGAAGCCCTCCCGCAGGCGGCCGTGGTCGAGGCGCCCCGACTGCGCGAAGAGATACGCACTCTGGGTGAATCCGGCCAGCGTCTTGTGAGCCGAGGTGACCATTGCGTCGGCGCCGAGGGAGAGCGTGTTCGGCGGCAGCCGCGGGTGGAATCCGAGATGCGCTCCCCACGCCTGGTCGACGACGACCGGAACACCGGCATCGTGAGCGAGTGCTGCGATTGCGGCGACGTCGCTCAGCACTCCGACGAAGTTCGGCTCGACGAGGAAGATGGCACGCGCGTCGGGCGTGGCGCGCAGGGCATCGCGCACGCGCGCGAGCGGGAGCGCCAGGGCGAGCCCGGTCGCCGGATCGACCTCGGGCCTGATCCACACCGGCTCGAGCCCGGCAAAGACGAGGCCGGCGAAGAGCGACTTGTGGAGGCCTCGCGTCACGATCACCCTGTCGCCGGGTCGGCCGACGGCGAGCGCGAGCGCCTGGTTTCCCTGGGTCGAGCCGTTGACGCAGAAGCGGCAGAGATCGGCTCCCCAGAGGTCGGCCGCGAGAGCCTCGGCGCGGCCGAGCAGGTCGCCGCTCAGGTGGAGGTCGTCCGCACCGGAAGAGAGCGGGAGGTCGCAGACGAGAAACTCGTCCGCAAGCTCCTCTGAGCGCTTGTGACCCGGAGTCGTGAACGGCGTGATCGAGGGATCGTCGAGGTAGGCCGCGGCGGCGGTGGCCAGCGGCGTTTCCGACTGCCCCGGCTTCACAGCGAGGCGCGGAGGATCTGCTCGAGCTCGGGAATCCCTGCTTCGCGGGGAGCGACGACGAGCAGACGTTGCTGCTTGTGTGCGCCCTCGGCGAGCGCCGGGACGTCGTCCTGCGTGTAGCCGAGCTCGCCGAGCGTCATCGGTGCACCGACGTCGCGCATCAGCTCTGCGAGCGTGTCGGCAAGATCTTCGCCTCCGAGAAGCATCGCGGCCTCGCGGTGACGCTCCGGAGAGGCGTTCTCGGTGAAGCGAAAGGCTGCGGGTGCCGTCACCGTCACGGAGAAGCCGTGCGGGACGAACGGGTGCGCGTCCGGGTAGCCGACAGGTGTCCAGGCGTGCTTCATCGACGCGATCGGATAGGCGCAGGCGTGTGGGATATGGACGCCGGCGCTTCCGAAACCGACTCCGGCCATCGTCGCCGCCAGCATCATCGCGCTACGCGCCTCGATGTCGGCTCCGTCGGCAACGGCGCGGCGCAGGTACTTTCCGCCGGAATCGAGCGCCTTCGCGCTCCAGATGTCCGAGACCGGATTCGATCCCTGGTACGGCGGCCGTTCGTCGGGGTTGCTCTTCTCGCGCGATCCGAACGGGCGTGCGGTGTAGGACTCGGCGGCATGACAGACGACGTCGAGACCGGACGATGCCGTCACCGCGGACGGGAGATCGCGTGTGAGGAGGGGATCGACGATCCCGACGCGCGGACGGAGGTAGCGGTGGGAGATCCCGGTCTTCACGCCGAGGCGGGGAAAGTCGAGGATTGCCACCGAGGTCGCCTCGCTGCCTGTTCCCGCGGTGGTCGGCACGGCCACGACTGGAAGCAGCGGGCCGGGCGGAGGCTGTGCCTCTCCGATCGGCTTGTTGACCCAGTCCAGGAGCTTGCCGCCGTGGGTGGCCACGAGGGCGGCGATCTTCGCGGTGTCGATCGAGGACCCGCCGCCGACGCCGACGAATCCGTCAAAGCCACCGTCGAGCGCGAACCCGATTGCGTCGAGCGCGGATTCCTCGCTCGGCTCGATCCGCGCTCGGGCGTACACGTCTGTCTCGATCCCGAGCTCTTCGATCGCGGCCCGGACACGCTCGGTGATGCCGAGGTCATGAACATGCGGGTCGCTCACCAGCATTGCCCGCCGGACGCCGAGACGCTTCAGATGGAACCCCGTCTCCTGCGACGCTCCCTGCCCGAACACGATCGGCGTCGCCTCGACGGTGAAGACCGTCTCGTTCATCGGGCGGCCTCCTCTTCCTCGGCCTGCCACGCGGCCAGGCCGACGACCT
Source organism: uncultured Thermoleophilia bacterium (assembly GCA_963710975.1). Taxonomy (GTDB): domain Bacteria; phylum Actinomycetota; class Thermoleophilia; order Gaiellales; family Gaiellaceae; genus JBBQXH01. The sequence continues at coordinate 566,661 of CAVQCG010000003.1, forward strand.
CGTTGAACTCATCGAACTCCATGATCCTGTCGAGCCCGTTGCGCGTCGTCCCGTCCCGTTCGAGGAGTTCCGCTATCTCGCGGGCCGAGCGGGCCGCGGCGAAGAGCGTCGACGACGGATACAGCGCGATCGCGTAGCCGAGCTCCGCGATCTCGTCCCTGGACAGCAGCGGGGTCTTGCCATACTCGGACATGTTCGCGACGAGCGGCAGGTCGATTGCGGCCGGCGATCGAGCGCATCTCGTCGGTCGAGTTCGGTGCGTCCGGGAAGATCACGTCGGCCCCTGCCTCGGCGTACGCCTGCATCCGGTCGATCGCGTCGTCGACGCCGGTGACCGCGATCGCGTCGGTTCTGGCGATGATCACGGTGTCGGGATTCGAGCGGGCGGCGAGCGCGGCTCGCACCTTCTTCACCATCTCGTCGCGCGGGATGACCCGCTTACCCTCCATGTGCCCGCAGCGCTTCGGGAAGACCTGGTCCTCGATCTGGATCGCGGCGGCTCCCGCGCGCTCGAACTCCCGGACGGTCCGCCCGACGTTGACGAGCTCGCCGTAGCCCGTGTCCGCGTCGGCGATGATCGGCACGGACACCGCGCGGCCGATGCGCGACACGTGGTCGGCCATCTCCGTTCCCGTCATGATCCCGATATCGGGAAGGCCGTAGGTCGCAGCGGCGGCCCCGTAGCCGCCCGTGTAGATCGCCGCGAAGCCGCTCTGCTCGAGAACACGTGCCACGAGGGCGTTGTAGGCGCCCGGGACGAGGATGGTGTCACCCGAGGAGAGGAGCCTGCGTAGGGATGCGGCCGCGGTCACGAACCTGACCCTATCGCTCCGGAGCGGTCGATCGTCGATACTCCCGCCCATGCCGCGCACGATCGTCTTCTTCCCCGAGGGGGCGTTCGGGCCGACGAACAACTGCGTCGGCATCGGCGACGTCCTGCGCCGACGCGGGCACCGGGTGGTCTTCATCGTCGAGGAGTCGTTCGCCGGGAACCTCGAGGCGAAGGGGTTCGAGGAGCGGCTGATGCGCCTCGGGCCGCCCTCCGAGGTCGAGGAGATCCCCGGCCAGTTCTGGAAGGACTTCATCCGTGACACGGCGCCGTTCTTCCGCCGCCCGACGATCGAGCAGCTCGGCTTGTTCCTCGCGCCGACATGGCAGGCACTCATGGATGGCTCGAAGTACGTGAACGAGCGCCTCGTCGAGATCTTCGACGAGCTTCAGCCGGATGCGATCGTCGAGGACAACGTCGTCGCGTTTCCGGCGATCTGGGCATCGGGTCGGCCCTGGGCGCGGATCGTCTCGTGCAACCCGCTCGAGCTACGAGATTCCGACATCCCGCCTGTCTTCTCCGGCTACTCCACGAACGACCGCACCGGTTGGGACGAGTTTCGGGCCGAGCACCGGCGGACGCATCACGAGATGTGGGCCGACTTCGATGCGTTCGTGCAGGAGCATGGTGCGGCGGGTCTTCCCGAGACCGAGTTCATCCACGAGTCGCCGTTTCTCAACATGTACGTGTATCCGGAGGAGGTCGACTACGTGCGGGCGCGCCCATTGGCTCCGACCTGGCACCGGCTCGAGTGCTCCGTCCGGCGGACGGACGACGACTGGTCGGTGCCGGAGTCGCTCGAGGAGCGGCCGGGGAAGCTCGTCTATCTCAGTCTCGGCAGCCTCGGGTCGGCGGATGTCGAGCTGATGCAGCGGCTGGTCGACATGCTCGCCGAGGCGCCGTACCGCCTGATCGTCAGCAAGGGCCCGCAGCACGAGCTGCTCCGCCTGGCCGACAACATGGTCGGCTCGGAATTCCTGCCCCAGACCTCCGTCCTCCCTCTGGTCGACCTCGTCATCACGCACGGCGGCAACAACACGCAGACCGAATGCCTCTACTTCGGCAAGCCGACCGTCGTCTTGCCGCTCTTCTGGGATCAGTACGACAACGCGCAACGGGTCGACGAGCTTGGACTCGGGCGGCGGCTGCAGACCTACGAGTGCACGGCCGAGGAGCTGACCGGTGCGATCGACAGCCTGCTCGTCGACGAGGCGCTGGCGAGGCGCCTCTCGGAGATCTCGGCGCGCGTTCAGGCACACCCGGGCACGTCCAAGGCGGCGGGGCTGATCGAGCGCCTGGCCGAGACCGGGCAGCCCGTCACGGCGTGACGGCACTCGACCGGCTGGTCGCGGCGCTCGACCCGGCGACCCTCGCGGGTGAGCGCTGGTTCGGCGGGAAGGGCCGGCCTGTCTCGCATGTCTCCCTCGTCGACGGGCTCGTGGCGGACGGAGGCGCACTGGCGATCGTCGACGTGTCGTTCGCCGACGGGGGCGGGGTGGAGCGATACACGGTGCCCGGCGGCGAGAGGCTCTGGGCGCCGCTCCTCGCCCGTCTCGCCGGTGAGAATGTGATCGGTCTGCGCGGGGGCACCTTTGCCCTGGACCATCGCGTTGCCGTCGATGTGCGCTGACACGGAGAGGCCCATCGGGATCGATCAGTCGAACACGAGCGTCCTGCTCGGTGACGGGCTGCTCGTCAAGTGCTACCGGCGCCTCTGGCCCGGGGAGCATCCGGAGGTCGAGCTCGTCACGTACCTCGGTGACCGGGTCGACTGCGTTCCTCGGGCGCTCGGCTCACTCCGGTACGCCGACGCGGCCGGGTTCGAGTACACGCTCGCACTCCTGCAGGCCTTCGTTCCCGATGCTCGGGACGGCTGGACCTGGGGACAGGAGCTGCACGAGACGCTTGCAGCCGGCGGGTTGGTCGAGGGGTGGGGAGGACAGCTCGGAGAGGTGACGGCCAGGCTGCATGCCGCGCTGGCGGAGGCGCCGGGAGCGCGCCCTGCCACCGATGCCGATCGGCATGCCGTTGCCGCGCGTGCAGGGCGGGAGCTCGACCACGCGCTCGTCGTGACGAGTGGCGAGGCGGCCGACCGGCTCCAAGGGTGGGCACCGCGAATCAGGGCCGAGCTCGGGGCTCTCGATGCGTCGGCCCCAGCGCGTCTCAGCCGGATCCACGGCGATCTCCACGTCGGCCAGATCCTGCAGTCTCCCGCCGGCCTCGACGTCATCGACTTCGAAGGCGAGCCAACTCGCCCGCCGGAGGAGAGGCGCGCTGCCGACCTGCCGCTTCGCGACGTGGCATCGATGCTCCGGTCATTCGAGCACCTTCCGCGCTGGGTGTTTCGCGATCGACCGGCGGAACTTCCCGAAGCGCTCGCCTGGGCGGCGATCCAGCGTCGGGAGTTCCTCGCTGCCTACGGGCCGGGCGGGAGCGTGGACAGCGTGGTGCTTCGTGCGCTTGAGGTCGAGAAGGCAACCTACGAGTTCGTCTACGCCGCCACCTTCATGCCGGCATGGACGCCGGTCGCGCTCGGAGCGATGGACGCGCTCCTGCGCCCATAGGGTTCGCTGGTGGATCCGGACGGCTTTCTCGCAGACATCCTCGATGAGCCTCGTGCGCTGGCCGGCGTGATCGACACGTTCTCGCAGTCTCCGCCGGAGCCGCTGACCGGCAGGGTGCTGTTCCTCGGCATGGGAAGCTCTCGCTTCGCTGCCCTGGCCGCTGCCTCGCGGCTTCGCGCAGCCGGGGTCGACGCGCACGTCGAGTACTCCTCGGCCGAGGCGTTGCCCCCTCCGTCTCCCGACCTGACAGTGATTGCGATCTCGGCAACCGGGGCGACGCCGGAGACGATTGGCGCCGCTGCGCGTTACCGTGGCACATCTCGGGTGATCGCCGTGACGAATCAACCGGACGGCCTGCTCGCGGCCGCTGCGGACGACGTTCTCGCGCTCGGCGTCGGCGAGGAGCACGGCGGGGTCGCCTGCAAGACGTATCAGGCGACCGTCGCGGTCGTCCTCATGCTTGCCGGCGTTCAGCCGGACTTGATGCGACCTGCGGTGGGGGCGGTCGCGCACCTCGTCGACGGCCGTGCCGACTGGATCGGCTCAGCGCTCGACGTGCTTGGTGGGGGCGCGCTCGACGTCATCGCCCCTGCGGAACGGCTTTCGTCAGCCGAACAGTCCGCGCTGATGCTCCGCGAGGCGCCGCGGATCCGCGCAGCGGCCTGCGAGACTGGTGACTGGCTCCACGTCGACGTCTACCTGACCCGTCCACCCGGGTACCGGGCGATCCTGCTGCCCGGATCGCCATTCGACTCCATGGTCGTCGACTGGATCGAACGGCGCAGAGGGGCGTTCGTGGCGATCGGGGAGCCCGTGGAGGGTGCGGCCGCGCAGGTCGGGTACCCGGGTGCGGACGACCCGCTGGTCGCCCTTCTCGCCGAGACGGCGGCGGTCGAGCTGCTCGCGGCCGAGCTCTGGCGCCGCTCGCTCGCATGAGCTAGGGAGGGCCCGCGCGCGGGCCCTCCCTATGCGTGCGTGTGTGTCAGCGGACGTTCAGGTGGAACGTCATCCCGTCCGTCTCGAGGCCGTCCGGCGTGTCGTACGTCGCCGACACGACCAGGGTGTGCCAGCCTCGGCTGATCGGCGAGAGGATGGCGAAGTAGTCCCGCGAGATCAACGATACGGTCGTCTTCGGCACGCCAAGGTCCTTGGCGTTGAAGTACGGCAGCTTCGCATGGATGAACGGCGTCTGGATGACGTGGGGTGCGAGCGCGCGTCCGTCGAGCGTGAGGGTCGCCGACAGAATGTCCGGCCACTCGGCCTTGACCAGGTTCCTGAGCCGTTCGGGGCCACCATAGATGTGGATCACTCCGGCCACGTCCACGACGAGCCGGGTGCCGCTCTTGATCCGGCACTGAGACGTCAGCTGACCATTGACCGAGATCGGCAGCAGCTGGGCCTTGACCTGCCCGACCTTCTGGCCGCACTGGCCGTTTCGGGTGCCGAGGAGCGAGTGGAACGAGCGGAAGTCGCGCTCCAGGAATCTCCGGTTGTAGATGGCGTGCCACTGGTGGTACGTCCAGCCGTTCGGCTGGGCGGACAGCGGCAGCACGTGGACGGACGCGGACGCCGCGGGAACGACGAACGCGGCAACGGCGGCGGCGAGTGCTACAAACAGGAGTATGCGTTTCATGCGGTCCTCCTCAGCGGACGTTCAGATGGAGGGTCATCGTGTACGGTCGTGTTTGGGTTTGTGAACGTCGATGTCGTCGTCACCGTGTGCCACCCCGGTGACAGCGGCGAGAGGAGGGCGAAGTAGTCCTTCTACACGAACGAAATCAGCGTCTTCGGGACACCAAAGAGCTGTGCGTTGTAGTACGGCACCCGAGCGTGGAGGAACGGTGTCTTCATCAGGTGTGGGGTGAGGCTGACGCCATCCACCCAGAGCCCGACGCTGAGGAGATCCGGCCAGTAGCGGTTGATCGTACCGTTGAGGTTCTTCGGGCCCCCGTAGATCGTGAAGATGCCGCCTGCGCTGAGCGCGAGGCGCGTTCCGGGGCGAATGCGGCAGGTCGCGGCGAGAGCACCGTCTCCTGAGACGGGCAGCATCCACGCACGAGCTTGGCCGACCTTCTGGCCGCACGTTCCGTTCCTCGTCGCGACAAGCGAGTGAAGCGATCGCCAGTCGCGCTGGAGCGATCGCCGTGCCCAGATCGCGTGCCACTGGTCGTACGTCCAGCCGTTCGGCTGAGCCGAGAGTGGCAGAACCCGCGTGGAGGCGGACGCCGACGGAATGACGATGGCCGCGACTGACGCGGTCAGCGCGGCGATGAGCAAGAGCCGCTTCATGGACGTTCTCCCTTTCCCTTGGGTTGACGCAACCGGGCCGATACGCCCGGGGTGGGTATCTTCCTAGGGTCGTGCCGTCTGCGTCAAGCCCGCTCGGTTCGGCGGAGCCAGCGTAGGCGTCCTTGCCGTTCCTGGTTAGAGTCGAGTCAGTGACGAGGTTGGGCACCGTTCTCGAGCTCTTGCACGACGCGCCGAACCGATGGACGACGATCCGGGCCACGGTTCGCGAGCGGCGCGCGGTTCCACCGAGCGAGACGACCACCAGGATCTGGATCGGCGAGGGCGGTCTTGTCCGCGAGGAGGTCGTCGCCATGACGGCAGGAGCGGACGCATCCACAGAAATGGGGACTGGCGACACGTTGGGCGTGCTCTCCGATCCGAGCCGCCTGATTCCGAGCTTCGACTTCGAAGTGCTGGGGAACGTGCACGCACCGAGAGCGCAAAGCAATTCGAGTGCGGGCGACACCGAGGAAAACAGCGTGGCCGCCGTTCGAGCTCGATCCCTGGGCCGATAACCACGAGCTGATCGTGGATCTCGAGCGCGGCGTCCTCTTGCGGGCTGGAGCCTTCACGGGTGGCGAGGAGTTTGCGGTGATCGAGGTACTCGAGATCGCCTTCGACGAGGTATTCGCCGACGACATCTTCGTCTCACCTGAGGCTGAGTCAGCTCGGTCGATCGGAGAGTCCCCGGGTCGGACGCTCAGTCTGGAGGACGCGGTTCGCGAGGCGCCCTTTCCGGTCTGGGCGCCGAGACGCGTCCCGCGTGGCTTTACCGCCCACGTCAGTCTCAGCGCGCCAGGCGACCGGCCTGCGACGCTCGTCCTCCACTACGTCCCCGATGACGCCGTCCACCGGCTCTCGATCAGGGAGGCGCCGACGGGCGAGCTCGGCGAGATTGCCTGGGCGGAGCCGAGGGCGATCGAGCACGAGGGAGAGGAGTACCTCGTCGTGACCGCAGACGACAAGAGGCCGTGGCTTCCGACCCACGTTTTCGCAGAACGTGAGGGTACGTCTATCGAGATCCAGTCCGATCTCGAGCTCGACACGTTGCTCGGGATCGCGGCGTCGCTCGCTCCCGCCCAGGCCGAGCCGCCGAGACTCTGAGCCGAGCGCTACGTGGCGAGATCAGCGGGAAGGAGCGAGAACATCACGCAGTCAGATCGGCGCCCTTTCACCTCGAGCGCTTGCCTGAGGACACCCTCGCGTCTGAACCCTGCTTTCTCGGCCACTCGCTGCGACGCGACGTTCTCGGGATCGGTGCAGAGCTGGAGTCGGACGAGGCCGAGCTCGAGTCCCCAGGTTGCGACGAGGCGTAGGGCACGAGTCGTGAGTCCACGGCCGCGCACATCCGCGCACAGGCCGTAGCCGATCTCGCCGACGGGCCACGGGCCGCTCCGCAGGTCGATCCCTCCGAGGTAGGTGTCGTCCTCCGCGACTGCAATCGCGAATGTCGCGGCATCGCCCGACGTCCAGCGTGCGCGACTTTCGGTGATCCAGCCGCGGGCATCGCTCTCGGTGTACGGCGCGGGAACCGAGGTGAATCGCTGCATCGCTGCGTCCCGGCAGTGCGCGACCATCGCCGCGATGTCGCTCTCGCGCAGGAGGCGGAGCAGGACGACTCCGTCGGAGAGCGGCGGATCGGGTGGCACGAGCTGCATCCCGCGATCCTAGGGGCCTGACCGGAAACCCCGTCACGTCCGGAGGCGGCGCGTGGATGCCTGGCGGCGTCCTCGAAGACAGCGTTACCTGCTTGGTAGCGCCGTCTCCTGCGTCCTTGCCAGGCATCCTCACGCGCGAGTCCCACCCGCACCGGGGTTTCCGGACAGGCCCCTAGAGCGGCTACGGTGTGCCCATGCGCGCAGTTCGCCTCGGGCTTGCGGTTGCGCTGCTTCTCGCGGTTGCTTCCATCGGCGGAACCGCAGGCGCCGCGTCGACTGCGACCAGAGCTCCTGCGTTCCGACACGTCATCGTCGTCGTGTTCGAGAACAAGGAGTACGGGAGCATCATCGGCAAGGCCGACGCGGCGCGGTTCAATCGTCTGGCCAAGCGGTACGCACTCCTCACGAACTCGTTCGGCGTGACACACCCGAGCCTGCCGAACTACATCGCGCTCGTGTCCGGCTCGACGCAGGGAATCGACTCGAACTGCACGAAATGCTCGGTCGACGCCCGGAGCCTCGCCGACACCCTCGAAGACGCGGGCAAGACCTGGAAGACATATGCGGAGGGGCTGCCCTCGCCCGGTTTCACCGGCGGATCCTCCGGCGACTACGCGAAGAAGCACAACCCCTTCCTCTACTTCGACGACATCGCCTCGAACGCAGCTCGCAGGGCGCGGGTCGTCCCGTACGACAGGTTCGCCGGTGATCTCGCCTCAGGCGCCCTCCCCGACTTCTCCCTGGTCGTTCCCGACCTCTGCAATTCCATGCACGACTGCTCCGTCAAGACCGGCGACGCCTGGCTCTCCCGGTTCATCGACCCGGTGCTGAAGAGCCCGCTCATGAAGGGGAGCGTCGTCTTCGTGACGTTCGACGAAGGACGCTCCGATGCGCACGGCGGCGGTCATATCGCGACCCTCGCCGTCGGGCCGACGGTCAGGCGCGGCGCCCGCTTCGCCGCGACCGTCGATCACTACGGACTGCTGCGGACGATCGAGGACGCGTGGAGCCTTCCCCGGCTCGGCCAATCTGCCGGGGCGACGCCGATCACGGGGATCTGGAAGTCGTCTCGCTGACGACGAGAGCCGCGCTCCCCGAACTCGTCCGCTGCGAAGCCTCCCGAGCGCCTCGTTCGCCTGCGCCAGCGGGTAGGGCTCGACCTCGGTTCTGATCGGCACCTGCGGGGCGAGGGCGAGGAATTCGTGCCCGTCGCGCCGCGTCAGGTTTGCCACCGACCGGATCGTTCGCTCCCCCCAGAGGATCTCGTACGGGAACGAAGGAAGATCGCTCATGTGGATGCCGGCACAGATGACGGTGCCGCCCTTGGCCACCGCTCGTAGCGCTGCGGGGACGAGCTCTCCGGCCGGGGCGAAGATGATCGCGGCATCGAGCTCCTCGGGCGGTCTGGCGAACGAGTCCCCGGCCCATTCGGCGCCCAGCTCGACGGCGAATCGTTGGGTGTCGGCGTCGCCCGCCTGCGTGAATCCAAAGACACGCCGGCCCTGCCAGCGCGCGACCTGGATCACGATGTGGGCTGCGGCGCCGAAGCCGTAGAGCCCGATCCGTTCCGCGTCGCCGGCCATCATGAGCGAGCGGTATCCGATCAGGCCCGCGCAGAGGAGGGGTGCGGCCTGGAGGTCGGGATACTCGGTCGGGATCGGGAAGCAGAAGCGGTGGTCGGCGACCGTCAGCTCCGCGTAGCCGCCGTCCAGCTGATACCCGGTGAAGCGGGCACGGTCACACAGGTTCTCGCGTCCGGACAGGCAGAAGCGGCACTCGCCGCACGTCCAGCCGAGCCACGGAATGCCGACCCGGTCACCCGGGGCAAGCGTCTCGACCGCGGCCCCGATCTCGACGAACGGTCCCGACGATCTGGTGGCCCGGCACGAGCGGGAGCTTCGGATCACGGAGCTCTCCGTCGACGACGTGGAGGTCTGTCCGGCAGACGCCGCAGGCGTGGATGCGGACGAGCACCTCGCCGTCTGCCGGGACGGGATCCGGGATCTCGGTGGATCGCAGTGCTCGGCCGGGTGCGTCGAGCACCATCGCTCTCACGCGGAACGATTCTAGGCAGCCCGGGGATTACCGGTCGGCTCACCGTCGTTGCAGCCAGCATGGGGCGTGAAGGGCAACTCGATGCGGTCTTCGGGTCGGTCTGTGCGCGGACCCGCTGCGGCGAGACGCGCAAGCAGACACTCGAGGAGATCATCCAGCTCGCGGTCGAGATTGCGCGAGAGGGCCGTGAGGGACGGAAGATCGGCACGCTCTTCGTCGTCGGAGACGTCGAGCAGGTGCTCGACCGCTCGCGTCCGCTGCTCCTCGATCCCCTCTACGGGCACCCCTCCGAGCTCCTGCACGTCGCGCGGCCCGATCTCCGCGAGACCGTGAAGGAGCTCGCCCAGCTCGACGGCGCATTTCTCGTCGCAGACGACGGGACGTTCGTCTCGGCAGGACGGTTCGTCGAGGTCGATCTGGGTGCTCCCGGCAACTTCCTTCCGGGGCTCGGCACGCGTCACGCGGCTGCCGCGTCGATCAGCGGAGCGACCGGCGCCATCGCCGTGGTTGTCTCGCAGAGCTCGGTCGTCCGTGTGTTCTCGGGTGGCGAAGTGCGGGCGGAGATCATCCCCGAGCTGTTCCTGATGTCCCGCCAGAACCTCTTTGCGCGCGAGGCCGAGATTCACCAGATGCCGGAGGCTGGCATCACGCTCGCGGTGGCCGGCTCTACCGCCTGACGGCGCGTTCGCGATACTAGGCGCCGTGCGCATCCTGTACGGCGTCGTCGGCGAGGGAATGGGACACGCGACCCGGTCGCGGGTCATCATGGACGAGCTCCAGAAGGAGCACGAGTTGCGGGTCGTTGCCTCGGGCCGTGCGGCCGGCTACCTGGCCGAGACCGTGTCCGGCGTGTACGACATCTGGGGTCTGACGTTTGCGATGGACGGCGCCGAGGTGCGGTTGCTGCAGACCGCGATTCAGAACTTCCGCGGTGCGACGACCGGGGTGCCCAAGGACGTCAAGCGCTACTACGAGCTGACCCGTGAGTTCAAGCCCGACGCCGTCATCACCGATTTCGACAGCTTCAGCGTGCTCTACGCGCAGCGTCACCTCCTGCCCATCATCAGCCTCGACAACATTCAGATGCTCGACCGGTGCGAGCACGACCACGAGCTCACCGACAGCTTCCGGAAGGACTACAAGCTCGCGCAGAGCTTCGTGAGGATGAAGGTTCCGCACGCGCACCACTACCTCATCACGACGTTCTTCTACCCGCCGCTGAAGCGGGAGCGGACGACGCTCGTCCCGCCGATCCTCCGCCCGTCGGTCGTCGCAGCCGTGAGCGAGCCGGGTGAGCACCTGCTCGTCTACTGGGCGGGCGACGACACCGTTCCGGCGATCCTCAAGGCGGCGGGCGTCCCGTGCAAGGTCTACGGGATGGGCGGTGGGGTGCAGGAGGACGTCGTCGACGAGAACCTCACCTACCGGCCCTTCAGCGAGCAGGGCTTCATCGACGACCTTCGCACGTGCCGCGGGCTGATCACGGGCGGCGGCTTCAGCCTGCTCGCCGAGGCGGTGTACCTCCACAAGCCGATCCTTGCGGTCCCGCTTGCCGGCCAGGCCGAGCAGCAACTCAACGCGCGCTATGTGGAGCGCCTCGGGTACGGGCGCTGCGTCCACGAGCTGACGGCCGAGGCGCTCGCCGATTTCCTGCGCGACATCCCGAAGTACCAGGAGTCGATCTCCGCCTACGAGCAGGACGGGAACACGGTCGTGCTCGAGACGCTCCACCAGGAGCTCGAGAGGCTCGTCACCGACAGCAGGCGTTCGAAACGGCGGAAAGGAGGCGACGAGTGAGCCAGGCCGGCTGGGTCGCGTTCGTGTGGGTCTGGGCCCTCTTCATCGCCGGTCTCGAGATCGAGGTCGAGGCGGGCCATGGCTGGGCCGAGCGTCTGCCGACGTGGTACCGCAAGCGCGGCGTCGTGGCGACGGTGTACGGCTGGTTCATGGCGAAGCGTCCACTCACCGGCTACCACGTCTTCGCCCTCCCGCTCCCGCTGATCGCGCTGCACGCGCCGTATTTCTGGGGTGAGGACTGGACGTGGGCATCCGAGTTGCGGACGATCGCGATCTACCTCGTCCTGGCGATCTACTGGGACTACCTCTGGTTCGTCTTCAACCCGGCCTACGGTGTCCGTCGCTACAAGCAGGGGAACATCTGGTGGCTCCCCGGGCCGTGGATCCTCGGCTTTCCGATCGACTACTACATCGGCCTGGGCGTCTCGTGCCTTCTGGCCGCCGCGACCTGGATCGAGGACGGCAGCCCGACACGCTTCTACCAGCATCTCGGCCTGATCCTCGGTTGCGCCGTGCTGACCGCGATCGCGATTCCCTTCGCGCCGCTCTACCATCGCTGGTACCGGCGCATGCGCCGCCCGGGCACCGACGATCGCCCGATCACGCCGATCACGCCCCCTCCCGCATGAAGATCACCACCGCCGCCCTCTACCCCTACCACGCGCTCGCACCCCGATCGCAGGGCTTCGGCGAGACGATCATCGGGACACCCGGCCGGGGCAAGCTCCTGGCCCTCACGTACGACGACGGTCCGAACAAGCGGTGGACGCCCGAGCTGCTCGAGCTGCTCGACCGTCACGGCGTCAAGGCGACGTTCTTCGTGGTCGGAAAGTACGTCGATCAGCGTCCCGATCTCGTCCAGCGCGCCGTCGCGGAGGGCCACGCCATCGGAAACCACACGTACTCCCACGCGAACCTCCTCTTCCTCAGCGAGGAGAAGATCGCCTCGGAGCTCGGTCGGTGTGCCGAGGCAGTCGAGAGGGCTGGTCTCGAGTTCTCGGAGGTCCCCGCCGGGAAGTTGTGCCGCCCACCGTATGGCCGCCGGCGACCCACGACGCTCCGGGCGCTCAAGACGCAGGGTTACGTCCCTGTCCTCTGGTCGGTCACGTGCTGGGACTGGTCGAAGCGCGTCACGACGGACAAGGTCGACGCCACGCCAGGAAACAGACCAAAGGCGGCGATGTGATCCTCCTGCACGACGGCGACGGGGACCACGGGATGGACGTCGATCGCCACTGCTCCCTCGAGGCGACCGAGCGCATACTCGATCGCTACGGGAGCGCGGGCTTCGAGTTCGTCACGATTCCCGAGCTCGTGTCGCGCTCTGCATGAATCTCTTCCGGTTCATACCGGGCTACGAGACGCGTATCTACGACGCAGGAAAGGAGCCGATCCTCTTCCTGTTCCTCGCGTTCATGATCGCCTTCGCGCTGACGCGTCTCTACACGCGACTCGCCCGCGTTCACGGGTGGGGGAGCGGCAACGTCGGCGGCGTTCACGTCCACCACATCATCCCGGGCATCGTGCTCATGGCGGGCGCAGGCATCTCTGCGTTCGCGCCGTGGGGCGACGGGCCGATCGCTCGCGACATCCTGGCGATCTTCTTCGGCATCGGCACCGCCCTCGTGCTCGACGAGTTTGCGCTCGTCTTCCATCTCGAGGACGTCTACTGGACACAGGAGGGACAGAGCTCGATCGTCGCGTTCTGTATGGGCGCTGCGCTGGCCGGCCTCTGCCTCCTCGCGGCGGCGCCGTTCGGGGTGGGCGCAAACAACGAAAGCGGAGCGCTCGACGGGGTCTTCACGGAGATCGCGCTGAACGTGGTCTTCGCACTTCGTCACGTTTCTGAAAGGGAAGCCGTTTCTCGGAACAGTCGGGATCATCGTCCCGATCGTCGCCTGGGTCTCGGCGTTCCGGCTCGCGAAGCCGGGATCGCCGTGGGCCCGCTGGTTCTACGACCCCGAGCGCGGTAGGCCGAGGCGGCGGCGCAAGCGAGAGAAGAAGGCAGCCAAGAGCTACAAGCGGTTCACGGAGGGTTGGCAGGCCCGATTCGAGCACCGGGCGTATGACCTGATCGGCGGGAAGCCGCATCTCCCACCGCTGCACGCCACCGACGGGCATCCGCCGAACGAGCCCGAGTAGGGTCGTCGTCCGAGTTGCGTTCCTGACGCCTGTTGCGTCATACTCAACACGTTGCACGATGCGCAACCAAGGCGTCCAGACCGTCGACCGTGCCCTGCAGCTTCTCCTCGCGTTCGACGCAGACCGGCAGGAGCTCGGCGTGACCGAGCTTGCCGCGCGCGTCGGTGTTCACAAGAGCACCGCGTCGCGACTTGCAGCAACGCTTGCGGGGCGGGGGTTCCTCGAGCGCGCCCCCGGTAGCGATGCGTTTCGACTCGGCCCCGAGCTCGGGCGGCTCGGCCTGCTCGCGCTCGGCGGACGGGATCTCCCCGAGCTGGCCCGCCCGGTCATGGAGCGCTTGGCCGAGGACACCGGGGAGACCGTGAACCTCGCGATTCTCGACGGGTCGGAGGCCGTGAACGTCGCCCAGGTCGAAGGCAGGCACATCGTCGGGGTCGGAAGCTGGACCGGGCGTCGCACCGCGCTGCATTGCACGGCGAACGGGAAGGTGCTACTCGCGTTCGGCGCCTGTCGGCTACCGGAGGGCCCGTACGAGGCGTTCGCCGCGAGGACGATCACGAGCGCCGGGCGTCTTCGAAGCGACCTCGCGACCGTACGCACCCGCGGCTGGGCCTCTGCCGTAGGTGAGCTCGAGGAAGGGCTTCACGCGGTCGCCGCCCCGGTGATCGACGCCAGTGGAAGCTGCCGGGCAGCGCTCAGCGTCTCGGGCCCCGCGTATCGAATGCCGCCCGAGGCACTGGCAGAGATCGGCGAGCGATGTCGCGTCGCCGCACTCGAGATCGGCGGTCTTCTCGGCGGGAGCGCCCGTGCGGCTTGAGCTTGCCTCCTATCCGGTCGAGACGCTCGACCTGGGCGCCCTCGTCGACGGTCTTTCCCTCGGGGATCCCCGCCTCTCGGGTGTGGAGGTCGCGATCGTGCGGCCGGGAGACCCTGTGCGTCTGACCCACGTGCTCGACGCGGTCGAGCCGCGGGTCAAAGCCGGCGATCCGGGTGCGACCTTCCCGGGCGCTCTCGGAGCGCTCCGGCCGGCCGGCAGCGGACGCACGAACCGGATCGCCGGGGCCGCGGTCGTCGCCTGCGCCGACTTCCCGGCCGAGGAACGGCCCCTGCACGAGCAGGAGTCCCTGATCGACATGGCGGGGCCGGGCGCCGCCTACTCTCGCCTTTCCGAGACGACCAACGTCGTGCTGACGTTCTCCCCGGCCGATGACGTCGGCAACGAAGACTTCGAGGCGGCTGTCCGCGAGACGAAGCTCCGCGTGGCGCGCGACCTCGCTGCAGCGACGATCGGGCGCGAACCGGACGCCGTCGAGACGTTCGACTACGAGCTCGGCGGGACGGAGGGCGAGGGCCTGCCCTCCGTGGCCCTGCTCCTCCAGCTCTCCTCGCTCGGCCCGCTCTACGAGATCTACCTCTACGGAACCACGCTGGACGGCTTCCAGCCCTCTCCGCTGAACCCTCTCGAGCTGCTCGACGGCGCCGTCACGGCGGGCGAGTACCACTGGGCGGGGCTTCGCAACTGCACGTACTCGTTCCAGAACTCCGCCCTCGTGCGCGAGTTGCTCGCGGCTGACGGGAAACGGCTGCGCTTCGCCGGGCTCGTTGCGTGCCGGGGCTACAACCAGAGTGCGAAGGACAAGGAGCGTGCCGCCATGCTCGCGGCGAAGGTGGCCGGCGAGCTCGGTGCGGACGGTGCGATCGTGACGACCGACGCCGGCGGCAACTCGCACACGGACACGATGCTCACGGTCCGCGCCTGCGAGCGTGCCGGGATTCGCACGGTGGCGATGGTTGCGGAGATGGGCGGGCTGACCGATCACGTGCCCGAGGCTGACGCGATCGTGAGCGTCGGCAACGCCGAGGAGCTCGTCTCGGAGTGGCGCCCCGAGCGGGTGCTCGGCGGCGACATCCTGCTGGATGGGCGACCTGCCGGGGACGCCGGCCCGGTGCCCGTGCGCAACTACCTCGGCGCGACGTGCCAGATGGGCGACATGGATCTGCGCGGGGTTGCCGCGTGAAGGTCGCCCACTATCTCAACCAGTTCTTCGCGGGAATGGGCAGCGAGGAGGCTGCGGGATCCGCTCCGGTCCGCATCGAGGGTGCGGCCGGCCCAGGGAAGGGCTTTGCGGGTCTCGGGCTCGACGTGGCCCTGACGCTCGCCTGTGGCGACGATTACTTCGGCGAGCACGAGGATCTCAGCCTCACCGCGCTGCTGCGGTGGCTGGACGAGGATCGGCCCGACGTACTCGTGTGCGGGCCGTCGTTCGGATCCGGACGCTACGGGTATGCGTGCGGCACGCTCGCGCGCGAGGCGATGCGACGCGGGATCCCTGCCGTCTGCGGCATGGATCCGGAGAGTCCGGGTGTCGCAGCGTCGGAGGGGGCGGCGTACATCGTTCCGACGACCACCAACGTCGCGGGGATGCGCGAGGCGCTGCCGAGGATGGCGGCGCTCGCCGCGCGCCTCGGTGCCGGTGAGGAGCTCGGGCCGGCAGAGGTCGAGGGCTACCTCCCTCGCGGCCTGCGCCGGAACGAACGGGCGGGCGCGACGGGAGCAGCGCGCGCGGTCGACCTGCTGCTCGCGAAGCTCGCGGGCGACACGCGGACGGAGGTCGTCTCCCGTTTCGATCACGTCCCGCCGCCTGCCGCGGTTCGAGCAGCTGCGGATGCGAAGCTCGCGCTCGTCACCGAAGCCGGCTGCGTGCCGCAGGGGAATCCCGATGGCCTCCCGACCATCCGTGCCGCCGCGTGGCTTCGCTACCCCATCGCCGACGAGCGCTCGCTCGAGCCCGGCCGCTACGAGTCCGTGCACGGCGGCTTCGACGTCTCGGCGGCAAACGCCGACCCCAACCGGCTCGTGCCCCTGGACGCCGTCCGGCTCCTCGAGGGTGAGGGCCGGATCGGGAGCCTCCACGAGATCTTCTACACGACGACCGGGAACGGGACCCCCGTTGCGGTGTCCACGAAGTTCGGGCAAGAGATCGCCGAGGAGCTGAAGGAGGCCGGTGTCGAGGCTGTCATCCTCTCGGGAACCTGAGGGACGGGCACGCGTTGCGGGGCAACGCTGGCCAGAGAGATCGAACGGGCTGGGATTCCAACCGTGTTCGTGACGGCGCTCCCGACGATCGCGACCATGATCGGGGCGAACCGGGTGATCCGGGGTGTTGCGATCACGAATCCTTTCGGCGATCCGGGCCGGAGCCTCGCCGGTGAGCTCGCGCTCAGGCGGGCGCTCGTCGAGCAGGCGCTCGTGATGCTCGAGACCGAGGTCGAGCCGGGCACCGTCTGGGAGGGTGCTTCGTGACGCCGCGCGCAGGGGTCCTCGGCGCCGCGCTCGTTCTCCAGCACGTTCCCGACCTCGTGCGGTACGGATCGAAGCCGCTCCGGGAGGAGACTCGCCTGCCGGAGCTCCTCGGGGCGCTGCGCACCTACGACGCCGCCGTTGCCTATCCGCCCCACCAGGTCTTCATCGGCAATGCGCGGCCGGAAGAGCTGTGGGAGCTCCGGCGGCCGTGGTGGAACGGGGCCACGACCGTCTCCGGCGAGGGCGCCCGCGTCGGCCCCTACGGCGAGCTCATGCCGCAGTCCGAGTACTACGAGCTGCTGGCGGAGGTCGATCAGTTCGACCTCGTCAGGCTCGGGGCCGAGCCCGACGAGGCCGCGGGCGAGATCCCGTTATACGAGGGAGATCGAGTCGCAGGTGCCTTCGCGCCTGCCCACGACCTCGACGAGTCGCTCCAGGCAACGGTGCTGCTCGAGAACCTCGCGTCCAAGGCGAGCGGAGTTCACGCGCTTCGCTTTCTACTCGAGCGGACGGGCACCGATCCCGAGTCGATCGAGTATGCCCTCGGCTGTGGAGAGGAGGCGGTGGGCGACCGCTATCAGCGCGGCGGCGGGGCGCTCGCGAAGGCGATCGCAGAAGGTTCAGGGCTCACCCGCGCGAGCGGGAGTGACGTCAAGGCATTCTGCGCCGCCCCCGTGCACGCGCTCATCATGGCGGGCGCGCTCGTCGAGTCAGGCGCGTACGAACGGGTCGTCGTGGTCGCCGGCGGCTCGCTCGCCAAGCTCGGGATGAAGTTCGCCGGAGCACTCGACCACGGCGTGCCGGTGCTCGAGGATGTTCTCGCCGGCATGGCGGTGCTGGTCGGGCCGGCCGAAAGCGGAAAGCCGGTTCTTCGCCTCGACGCGGTCGGCAGACATCGGATCGGCTCAGGCTCGTCGCAGCAGGCGCTTCTGACGGACATCGTGGTGCGTCCTCTGGAGCAACTCGGGCGGAGCATCACCGACGTCTCGCGCTACTCGACTGAGCTCCACGACCCGGAGATCACGGAGCCGGCCGGAGGCGGAGACGTTGCCGATCGCAACTACCGCATGCTCGGGGGCCTGGCGGTGATGCGCGGCGAGCTTGCCAAGGAGGAGATCGCGGGCTTCTCCCACCGCTTCGGCATGCCCGGGTTCTCGCCGACGCAGGGCCACATCGCGTCCGCCGTGCCGTGGCTCCCGCACGGCCTCGACCGGCTCGAGTCCGGCGAGATCTCCTCGACCATGCTCATGGCAAAGGGCAGCCTGTTCCTGGGTCGCATGACGCAGCTCTGGGACGGCGCCTCGATCACCCTGGAGGTTCAGTAGTAGATGGGGATAGATGCGACACCCGAGACATTCGACTCCCTGGTCGGCGAGGGCAACGTCCTCGTCGATTTCTGGGGGCCTCGCTGCCAGCCGTGCATCGCGTTGATGCCCGCGGTGGAGGCGCTCGAAGCCTCGTACGAGGGCAGCCTCAGGCTGGTCAAGGTCAACGCCCCCGACAATCGGACGGTCTGCCGGGAGCTGAAGGTGATGGGGCTTCCGACCTACCTGCTCTACCGCGACGGTGCGGAGGTCGAGCGCCTGACCGGCGATCCCACACGGGCGGACATCGAAGCCGCCGTGGCCAGGCTCATGGAAGGAGGTGCGTAGATGGAGCTCGAGCTGCGTGGCAAGCGCGTGATCGCGCTCGGCGAGCGGGACGGCGTCCCCGGCCAGGCCATCGCGGACTGCGTCCGCTCGGCCGGGGCGGAGGTCGTCCTCGCCGAGACCGAGTGCTTCGTCTGAACGGCTGCAGGAGCGATGGACCCGGAGAACCAGGATCGGATCAAGGCGCTGGTCGACAAGCTCGGCGCTGACGACCTCGTCGTCGTGCTCGGCGCGGCCGATCCCGAGGCGCTCGAGGTGGCTGCCGAGACAGTGACCGCCGGCGATCCGAGCTACGTGGGTCCACTCGCAGGAGTCTCGTTGGGACTCCCCGTGATGCACATCTTCGAGGACGAGGTGAAGGGTCAGATCGACCCCTCGGTCTACGAGGAACAGATCGGACTGCTCGAGCTCGCGCTCGACACGGAGTCCGTCAAGGAGACGATGAAAAAGTCCCGCGGCGCGTGAGTCCGCGGAGAGGAGGAACCGATTGATCGACTGCGACGTCCACCAGAACTTCAACAGCCTGCGTGATCTGGAGCCATGGCTCGACCCCGCGTTCCGCGACTACGTCGACGTCGGCGGCTACGGCGGCTTCACGCTGCCGAACTATCCGTGGGTGCACCCGTCGGGCTTCATGATGGGCGACGCCGTGCCCGAGGACGGCGGCGTCCCCGGATCGGACTACCAGACCATGCGGGAGCAGCTGCTCGACCGCTTCGACGTCGAGTACGCGATCCTGACCGGCGAGGACATCCTCAACGTCTCGTGCATGGCACATCCGCAGTTCGCCTCCGCGCTCGCGACTGCGTACAACCGCTGGCTGATCGAGGACTGGCTGCCGCGCGACCAGCGCCTCAAGGGCTCGATCGTGGTCGCGACACAGGACGCCGGGCAGGCGGCGCGGGAGATTCGCGAGTGGGGGATCCACCCGGATGTCGTCCAGGTGCTCCTTCCGTGCGGCGCGCGCACCGGATACGGCGACCCGCACTATCTGCCGATCTTCGAGGCGGCGGTCGAGGTCGGGATTCCGGTCGCGATGCACGTCGGCGCAGAGGGTCTGGCGCTGAATCCACCGCCGACGGCGACCGGCTATCCGTCCTACTACCTCGAGTGGCACACGCTTCTCCCGAGCTCTGCGATGTCCCACCTCGTCAGCGTCGTGTGCCACGGCGTGTTCGAGCGATTCGCCGAGCTTCGCCTCGTGATCATCGAGGCCGGCGTGGTCTGGCTGCCGGGCGTTCTGTGGCGCCTCGACGCGAACTGGAAAGCCCTTCGCTCCGAGACGCCGTGGGTCAAGCGGCTACCGAGCGAGCAGGTGCGCGAGCACGTCCGTTTCACCACGCAACCCCTCGAGCAACCGGCCAGGAAGAGCCAGCTCCAGGCCGTGCTCGAGTCGGTCGACGGGATGGGAGAGATGCTCATGTTCGCGACCGACTACCCGCACTGGGACTTCGACACGCCGAAGATCGTCGAGGCGCGGCTGCCGGAGGCATGGCGTGACTCCGTCATGCAGGGGAACGCACGCGCGCTGTACGGACTTCCAGCCCGCGAGCCCGCCGAGGTGACCACATGAGCCAGCGCGCGGCGGTGATGAGTGCTGCCGATCTACCTCAGGGTGGGCGGGCACGGGTCGAGGCGTTCGGGACGGAGGTCGCGGTCTTCAACATCGACGGCGAGCTCTTCGCCGTGGCAAACGCCTGCCCGCACAACGGAGGGCCGCTCTGTCACGGCCGCGTCTCGGGCGCGCGGCTTCCGTCCGATCCGTACGAGCACAAGTGGGGGCGCGAGAACCGCGTTCTCACCTGCCCCTGGCACGGCTGGGAGTTCGATCTCGAGACCGGTCGGGCGCTCTTCGACGACAAGGTGAGGGTGCGCACGTTCGAGGCACGAGTCGAGGGAGCAGAGGTCGTTCTCTACCGGAAGACGTTGCATATGGACATGTTGGCCGGGTCGAGCGTGGAGAGGGGAGACACCGCGGCAGGCGTCACGCGATAGAGTCCCGGCCTTCCAGGGGGCAACAGGCACGAGAAGGGGGCATTCATGGAGGCTGCGTCCATCGGGGCGGATGGCGTACCCGTTGAGCACACGACCGCGTTAGCGGTTGAGGAGAAGAAGAAGCTCAAGAAGGTTCTTCGCCGGGTCGATCTGCTCGGTCTGACCCTGTGCGCGCTCGTCGGGCTGGACACGCTCGGTACCGTCGCGGCGAGCGAGGAGCAGGGTTTCACCTGGCTCATCATCCTCGCGGTGACGTTCGTGCTCCCGTACGCGCTCGTCATGGCGGAGCTCGGAAGCACGTTCACCCAGGAGGGCGGCCCGTTCCACTGGATGAAGCTCTGCTGGGGGCGCTTCTCGTCCTCGATCGGGGCCATCATGTACTGGGTCACGAACCCGCTCTGGGTCGGCGGCTCGCTCGCGTTCGTCGCGACGGCTGCGTGGGACGCGAACATCTCCGGGATCGGTACCGGAACGGTCGGGGACTACGTCTTCAAGCTGTTCTTCATCTGGTTCTCGATCGTCGTCGCCATCGCCTCGCTGACATACGGCAAGTGGATTCCGAACCTCGGTGCGATCATGCGCGCGCTCGTGCTCGGGTTCTTCACGATCACCGTGATCGTCTACGGAATCAAGAACGGCATTCACGGGTTGACCGCGAGCGGCTTCAAGCCGACCGGGCTCGTGTTCCTCGCGCTCGCACCGGTGATCCTCTTCAACTACGTCGGCTTCGAGCTGTCCAACGGCGCCGCGGAGGAGATGGTCGATCCGCAGAAGGACGTGCCGAAGTCCGTGATCCGTGCGGCGTTCATCGGGATCGCCATGTACTGCGTGCCGATCTTCGGGATCATCTTCGTCCTGCCGCCTGATGCGATCACCGGCCTGGGCGGGTTCATCGATGCGATCAACCAGGTGTTCACCGTCTACGGTGGGGCGGCGCACGCCCTGCTGATCCTCATGTCGCTCGGCTTCATCTTCACCCTGATGACGTCGGGGGCCGTCTGGATGATCGGTGCGGACCGGATTCAGGCGGTGGCGTCCCAGGAGGGTGCGTTCTTCCCGTACTTCGGCGTCTTCAACAAGCGGCTCGGGACGCCGGTTCGGGTGAACCTGCTCTCGGGTGTCGCGGCGACGGTCTTCATGGTTGCGGCGGTCAACCTGCTCAACTCGTCGAGCGCCGCAGACGCGTTCGCGGTGGTGCTGACGATTGCGATCTCGACGACGTTGATCTCGTACCTCTGGATCTTCCCTGCGGCGATCAAGCTTCGGTACTCGTACCCCGAAGTCCATCGCCCTTACCGCGTTCCCGGTGGCACGAATCTCGGTATGTGGATCATGGGGGGCCTGATCACGTTCTGGGTCGCCCTCGGCTCGATCACCGCGGTCTTCCCGAGCGTGCTCGAGCGGCTCTTCGGGCTCGACTACGGGCCGTTCAAGGACGTGTGGGGCGTCTCGTTCGGGACGTTCGAGGGCCTCGCCCTCGGAACGCTCGCGATCGTCGTCCTCGTCGGGGTGTGGGGGTACTGGGCCGGCCGAAACGTGCGCAAGGAGGAGGTCGACGTGCCGCTCGACGTCGAATTGGAGCCGACCCAGGCCTAGCAAGGAGCGAAGCGACGCGCAGCGGACGCGGGCCGGAGGCCCGCCAGGACGCGGAGCTTCAGCCGGGCGGAGCCCGGCGTGTGGTCTGACCGTCAGTCAGCGTAGGGGCCGGAGGGATCCGGCCCCTACGAGACCGGCATGACCCACGGGAGCCCGTTCCAGTACGCCGACAGGCTCTTACGGGGAAAGCGGTTCGCCTCGATGTGCAGCTCGTCGGGCATGCGCCGCTCGAGGCCTGAGGAGATGTAGAGCTCGAAGCTCTCCGCCGGGACCCGGCGGAAGTCGCGTCGCTTGTCGGGCTTCGTCGAGGCCCGCAGCACGACGCCGCTGCACGATCACCCGCCCTTGAACGTCCAGACGTAGAGCTGGCCGCCTCGCTCGCGCACGAGGTCGACGGCCTCCTGAGTGGCGATTACGTCCATGGGCCGATGATAGCCTCGGCACCGATGCGCTCCGCGTCTGTGGCCCCGGGACTTGCGCCGCCGTGGTGGCTCGAGGAAGCGCTCTCGGCCGAGGGAGAGGCTCCGGAGGCACCTCCTCTCGAGGGCGAGAACGAGGTCGACGTTGCGATCGTCGGCGGCGGTTACACGGGCCTCTGGACGGCGCTCGCGCTCAGGGAACGCGACCCGAGTCTCCGGATCGCCATCCTGGAGAAGGAGATCGTCGGCTGGGGGCCGAGCGGCAGGAACGGCGGGCGTCCTGCACGGGTACTGGACGCATCTTTCGCGGCTTCGTGACCTCGTCGGGGATGCTCGTGCCCTCGAGCTCGCACGCGCGTCGGATCGCATCGTTCCCGCGATCCGTGCGTTCGCGAAGACCAGGGGAGCCGACATCTGGCTTCGGGAGGCCGGCTATCTCAAGGTCTCCGCTGCGCCCGCGCAGGACGCGGCGGTCGAGAGGGCTGTGGCGACAGCCCGTGACCTCGGGGTCGGCGAAGAGTGCGTTCCGCTCAACCGCCGCTGAGGTTTCCGAGCGCCTCCGCTCGCCCGTGTTTCGTTCGGGCGCGTTCTTCCGGGACGGTGCGACGGTCCAGCCTGCGCGCCTCGTGCGTGCGCTCCGGCGCGCGGCGCTGACCGAGGGCATCGCGCTCCACGAGCGGACGCCGGTCGTACGCTTCAGCGACGGGCCGCTGTCCACCCTCGAGACACCGAACGGCAGGCTCCGAGCTTCCGAGATCGTCGTGGCGACCAATGCCTGGGCCGCCGGCTGGAAACCCGTCGCGGGAACGCTCACGAACTTCGGAAGCTACGTCGTCCTCACGGAACCGGTGCCCGAGCTGATCGAAGAGATCGGCTGGACGGGAGGTGAGGCGGTCACCGACGGGCGGATGTTCGTCCACTACTTCCGGACGACGGACGACGGCCGGGTCCTGATGGGGAGCGGCTCGGGCCCGATCGGCTTCGGCGGGGGTGTCGACGCGCGGTTCACGACCGACGTGGCCACCGGGGCGAGAGCGGAGTCCGCTCTCCGGAGACTGCTTCCCGCTCTCGACGGGGTTCGCATCGAGGCGGCATGGGGAGGGCCGATCGACGTCTCGGCCGACCACCTCCCCTTCTACGGCACCGTTCCTGGCACCCGGACGCACTACGGGGTCGGGTACTCGGGTAGCGGCGTCGGAGCGAGCTGGCTGGGGGGTCAGATCCTGGCTTCCCTCGTGACTGGTGAAGACGACGAGTGGACAGCGCTGCCGCTCGTCGGCCGTCGCGTGCCTCGCCTGCCGCCCGAGCCGCTCCGCCGTATCGGCGGCGGGATCGTTCGCGCCGCGATCCTCAGCTGTGAGGAGGCCGAAGAGCGCGGCCGCCGGGGATCCATCGCGGCGCGCGCCACCGCTCGGGTGCCGGGGCTCCTCGGCATTCAGATCGGTACACGATAGGGTTCGCCCGGCTGGCGGACGCCCGGTCACGAGCGCGGCCACGCCGACCCGCTTTGCGGCGATACCCTCATCGGACTACCCTGGCCCCACCATCAGGATTCGGAGGTCGACGTGAGCATTGCTGTTACCCAGACGAAGAACTTCGTCGGCGGCGAGTGGGTCGACGCGGTCGACGGCGGGACGATGGACGTTCTGAACCCGGCGACGGGCGAGGTCATCGCTGCCGTCCCGAGCGGGACGAGCGCGGACGTCGAGCGGGTGGTCGAGGCTGCCCGGGCGGCGCTGCCCGAGTGGCTCGAGCACACGCCCGGTGAGCGCTCGGCGGTGCTGCTGGCTCTCGCAGACACGATCGAGGAGAACGCCGAGGAGCTCGCGCAGCTCGAGTCGATGAACGTCGGCAAGCCGATCGAAGTCGCCCGATCTGAGCCTCCGGCGATGGCCGACTGCCTTCGCTTCTTCGCCGGCGCCGCCCGTAATCTCGAAGGGAAGAGCGCCGGCGAGTACATGCGGGGCTACACGTCGATGATCCGTCGTGAGCCGATCGGCATCACCGCAGGCATCGCACCGTGGAACTACCCGCTGATGATGGCCGTGTGGAAGTTCGGGCCGGCACTCGCCGCGGGGAACATCAGCATCATCAAGCCCTCGGAGCAGACGCCGCTGACCGCGCTGCGGTTCGCAGAGCTCACGCAGGACATCCTCCCGGCCGGCGTGTTCAACGTCATCACCGGAGACGGCGTGCCCGTGGGAGACGGCCTCGTTCGGCATCCGGGGATCGGCCTCGTCTCGCTGACCGGCGACACGGCGACCGGCAAGATCATCGCGCGGAATGCCGCCGACACCCTCAAGCGCGTCCACCTCGAGCTCGGCGGCAAGGCACCTGTGATCGTCTTCGACGACGCCGACCCGGCACAGGTCGCCGAGGCGGTTCGCGTCGCCGGCTACTGGAACTCGGGTCAGGACTGCACGGCCGCCTCGCGCGTCGTCGCCGGCCCGAAGATCTACGACAAGCTCCTCGACGAGCTCGTCCCGGCCATCGAGTCGCTCAAGGTCGGAGACCCGTCCGAGGGCGACGACATCGAGATGGGCCCGGTCATCACGAAAGAGCAGCAGGAGCGCGTCTTCGGCTTCGTCGAGCGGCTTGCCGGTACGGGCGCGAAGGTCCTCACGGGCGGCGAGGGTCTCGGCCGGAACGGCTTCTTCGTCCAGCCCACCATTGTCGGCGGTCCGGCGCAGACCGACGAGATCATCCAGAAAGAGGTCTTCGGCCCGCTCGTCACCGTGCAGAAGTTCGCCGACGACGATCAGGCAATCGCGTGGGCCAACGACGTCAGCTACGGCCTGGCGGCGTCGATCTTCACCCGTGACGTCGGGAAGGCGCTTCGCGCCGCCAAGGCGCTCCAATTCGGGACGGTCTGGATCAACGACCACATTCCGCTCGTGTCCGAGATGCCGCACGGTGGCTACAAGCAGTCCGGCTACGGCAAGGACATGTCGATGTACTCGGTCGAGGAGTACACGCTGATCAAGCACGTCATGGCCAAGCTCGATTGATGACGTCGGCGGATGAGTAAGACCACGGCCGGTCCAGCCGAGGTTCGTGAGGTCGACGGGCCCTACGGGAGGATCGATCGTGACCGAGTCGACGCGCTGATCGCGGAGGAGTCAGCGCGCTTCGAGCGAGAGCATCCCCGGTCGAGAGAGCTCTTCGAGCGGGCCCGCTCGTCGCTCCTCGGGGGCGTCCCGATGAGCTGGATGACGAAGTGGGCGAGCCCCTTCCCGATCTTCGCTGCCGAGGCGTCGGGCGCTCGGGTGACGTGCGTGGACGGGCACGAGTACGTCGACTTCTGCCTTGGCGACACCGGCGCCATGACAGGGCACTCGCCGCCTGGATCCGTGCCGGCGATCCAGAACCGCGTGGTTCGAGGCATGACGCTGATGCTTCCGACGGAGGATGCGATCGCGGTTGGTGAGGAGCTCCGACGGCGGTTCGGTCTCGCGCAATGGCAGTTCACTGTCTCGGCCACGGACGCCAACCGGTTCGTCGTCCGCCTCGCGCGAGAGATCACCGAGCGCCCGAAGATCCTCGTCTTCAACTACTGCTACCACGGCACCGTGGACGAGACCTTCGCGACGCTCGGCGCCGATGGGGTGGTCGGCGCTCGCGCCGGCAACGTCGGTCCTCCCATCGATCCCGCCGCCACGACGAAAGTCGTCGAGTTCAACGACATCGAGGCGCTCGAGCAGGCACTCGCTCCCGGCGATGTCGCATGCGTGCTCACGGAGCCTGCCTTGACGAACATCGGGATCGTCCTGCCCGAAGAGGGCTTCCATGCGGCGCTTCGGGAGCTCACCCGACGGACGGGAACGCTCCTCGTCATCGACGAGACGCACACGTTCTCGGCCGGTCCGGGCGGGTACACGGCTGCATACGGGCTCGAGCCTGATGCGCTGACACTCGGCAAGGCGATCGGGAGCGGTGTCCCGTCCGGTGCATTCGGTGTCACCGAGGAAGTCGCCGGACGCATCTTCGCCCGTCACGAAGCCGATCTCGAAGACGTCGGCGGCGTGGGCGGGACGCTTGCCGGAAACGCCCTCTCGCTCGCCGCGATGCGGGCCACCCTCTCGAACGTGCTGACGGAGGAGGCCTTCGCGGGAATGGTCGCCCGGGCCGAACGCTTCACCGACGGCGTCGCGGACGTGCTCGACGCTGTCCGCGCCCCGTGGCACATCACCCGGCTGGGCTGTCGCGCGGAGTACTGCTTCCTGCCGCGTCATCCACGCAACGGAGGGGAGGCCGCGACAGCGCACGACGACGCGCTCGAGGTCTACATGCATCTCTTCGCGCTGAACCGGGGGATCCTCCTGACTCCGTTCCACAACATGGCGCTCATGTCACCCGATACGGCCGACGCGGACGTCGATGTGCACACGGACGTCTTCCGCGAAGCTGCCGCAGCAATCGTCGGTTAGGGTTGTCCGCGCGATGAGCGTCCTTCAGACGGGAATGAGTGCCGACGAGCTGCAGGAGGCCGCTCGGGACCACCTCTGGCTCCATTTCACCCGCATGGGTGGATACCAGAAGTCCGACGTCCCGATCATCGTCCGCGGCGACGGCTGCTACCTCGAGGACGTGAACGGCAAGCGCTATCTCGATGCTCTCGCCGGCCTCTTCTGCGTCCAGATCGGCTACGGCTTCGGGGAGGAGATGGGTGAAGCGGCCGCGGCACAGATGCGCGAGCTGCCCTTCTACATCAACTGGACCTATGCGCACCCACGGGCCATCGAGCTCGCCGCAGAGGTCGCGAGCATCGCGCCTGGGGATCTCAACCGCGTGTTCTTCGTCTCCGGTGGCTCCGAGGCCGTCGAATCGGCCTGGAAGCTGGCGCGGCAGTACCACGCGGCCCGCGGTGAGCGTCGCTGGAAGGCCATCGGACGCCGGATCGCCTACCACGGAACGACGATGGGAGCGCTGTCGATCAACGGAATCTCGGCGATGAAGTCGATGTTCGAGCCGCTCGTTCCCGACACGCTGCACGTCTGGAACACGAACCGCTACCACCGCCCGATCGAGGAGACGGAAGAGCAGTTCACCCAGTTCCTCATGACCGACCTCGAGGAGACGATCCTGCAGGCAGGCCCGGAAACGGTCGCGATGGTGCTGATGGAGCCGGTGCAGAACGCCGGTGGCGCGTATACGCCGCCAGCCGGGTACTGGCAGGGCGTCCGCGAGATCTGCGATCGCTACGGCATCCTCCTGTGCGCCGACGAGGTCATCTGCGGCTTCGGTCGCCTCGGCTCCTGGTTCGGATCCGAGCGCTACGACATCCGGCCGGACATCGTCACCTCCGCGAAGGGTCTGTCGTCGGCGTACGCGTCGATCGGGGCGGTCATCGCCCGCGACACGGTCATGGAGCCGTTCCTCGAGAGCGACGCGATGTATGCCCACGGGATCACCTTCGGCGGCCATCCCGTTCAGTGCGCTGTCGCCCTGAAGAACATCGAGATCATGAAGCGCGAGCGGATCGTCGAGCACGTTGGCGACAACGAGGAACGGTTCCGTTCGACGCTCGCCCAGCTCCTCGACCTCCCCATCGCCGGCGACCTGCGCGGCGTCGGCTTCTTCTACGCGCTCGAGCTCGTCAAGGACAAGGAGACACGCGAGACGTTCAGCAGCGAGGAGTGCGAGTGGCTCCTCCGAGACTTCCTCTCGCCTCGGCTGTACGAGCGTGGCCTGATCTGCCGCGCCGACGACCGCGGCGACCCGGTGATCCAGATCTCGCCTCCGCTCGTCGCCGGCCCGGAGCAGTTCGACGAGATCACCGGAATCCTCGGCGACGTCCTCACCGAGGCCTGGGCCAAGCTCCAGACACGCTGAAACAGACCGGAGCGGCGTCGCTCGTCCGTGCACGCCGCACCACCGGCGAGCATCTGGCGGGCCGCCTGTCAACCCTCGCGTCCCCCGCCCGGGGTCAGACCCCTTTCGAGGCGTTACGAGCTTGGAACACTTCTACGAGGGTTTCGGCACGTGTTGGTGCTTGACACGGACGGGTTCGTTCGCGCGTGGGCGGGAATCCCGGTCGGGATGTGGACAACCCGCCGATTGCTGTTCACGAGAGTTCTCGAGCTCGACACATCTCGTAGGCTTCCGGGCACATCTGCGATGGACGACCTCGGCGCCTCCACACCCTCTGCCCGCGGTGACCTCGCTGCGCTGCGTGGCTGCTGGCATCCGGTTGCGTTCGCGGGCGATGTCGCGGGCGAGCCGGTCGCCGCCAATCTACTCGGCGAGCCGCTCGTCCTCTGGCGCAACTCGGCGGGTCGTGCCCACGCGTTCCGCGACCTCTGCATACATCGCGGGACGGCACTCTCGCTGGGACGCGTCGAGGGCGACGAGATCGTCTGTCCGTACCACGGGTGGCGCTACGAGGCCGGCGGAAGATGCACCGCCATTCCGCAACTGGCCGACCCCACCCGCGTTCCGGCGAAGGCGCGCGCGACGACGTACCGCTGCGCCGAGCGGTACGGCCTGATCTGGGCCGCACTCGACGCTCCGCGCTGGGAGCTTCCTGAAGTCCCTGAGCTGGACAGCTGGCCGACGGTGCGTTGCGGGCCGTACGACTGGAGGTGCGATGCGTCCCGTCAGGTCGAGAACTTCACCGACTTCGGGCATTTCCCGTTCGTCCACCCGGGTCTGCTCGGCGACCCGGAGCGGCCCGTCGTCCCCGACCACGAGGTTCACACGGACGGTCATGTGCTCGAGTACGAGATCGTCAGGCCGGAGGCTGCGAACCCCGACGATTTCCCCGTCTTCGCGAACGAGGAGCGCGACGCTCCCGTCCGGCACAATCGCTACCGGCTCCAGCTCCCGTACACCATCGTCCTCCGGGTCGGCTGGGGCGGAGACGAGGGCATGCTCTACCTCTTCGCATCCCAGCCGGTAACACAGGATCGCTGTCGCGGCTACGTCGTCGTCGGGCGCAACTACAACCTGGAGCAGCCCGCAGAGGTGCTGCAGGAGTTCGAAGACGTCATCTTCGGTCAGGATCAGGTCATCGCCGAGTCACAGCGTCCCGAGCAGGTGCCCTTCGACCTCGCTGCCGAGCTTCATCTGCGATTCGATGCCGTCGCCGTTGCCTACCGGCGCGCCATGCGAGCCCAGGGTCTGACCGGAGAGCCGGTACCTACGACGTCCTGAGGAGGTCTCCAGTGGCGGCACGAGATGGTCTGTCCGGCATCGCCGATATCCGCCGGTTCTTCCGGACGACCGAGACACCGGTGTACTTCGTGTCGGCAACGGCGTTCAACCTTCTCGGGATGGACCGCTGGCTCCCGAGCTTCCGCTATCTCAACTACTACGACAGCTTCGACGGCACCCACCCCGACGTCTTCGTTCCGCAGGACAGGCCGCCGCGCACATTCGAGTCGATCGAGGAGATCTGCAACTACCTCCTCGGTCACAAGGAGGTGTCGGACTTCGTCAGGAGTCGCGGGCCCGGCGGGAAGGCGGTCTTCCTCATGTTCGACGACGAGACCGAGCAGCTCGCCGGTGAGCTCGGCCTCGACGTCGCGTTCCCGCCGGCAGCGCTGCGCCACCGTCTCGACTCGAAGATCGTGACGACCGAGCTTGCAAACGACGCGGGCGTCCCGAGCGTTCCGAACGTCCTGGGACGAGCGTCGACGTACTCAGAGCTGCTCAACCTCTCGGTTGGCGCCGGGCTCGGCACCGATCTCGTCGTCCAGACGCCGTACGGCGACTCCGGTCAGACGACGCACTTCGTCGCGAGCGAGTCGGACTGGAACGAGGTTGCGGACGAGCTTGCCGACGAGGGGCTCAAGGTCATGAAGCGGATCGAGCCGCGCGAGGCCGCGATCGAGGGAGTCGTGACGCGTCACGGCACGCTCGTCGGCCCCCTGATGACGGAGCTCACGGGATTTCCCGAGCTGACTCCGTACGGCGGCGGCTGGTGCGGGAACGACATCCACCCCGAGGCGCTGACGCCGACGCACCGAGCGCAGGCCCGCACGTGGACGCGCGCGCTGGGTGAGCGTCTCCGTCAGGAGGGTTACCGCGGCTACTTCGAGCTGGACTACCTCGTCGACTCCGAGAGCGGGGAGATGTACCTCGGTGAGCTGAACCCCCGCGTGACGGGCGCCAGCTCTCTGACGAACGTGAATGCGGTCGCCTACGGTGACATGCCGCTGTTCCTGTTCCATCTGCTCGAGTTCATGGACGTCGACTACGAGATCGACGTCGACGATCTGAACGCGCGCTGGGCGAAGGAGCAGCACGTCGACGCCTGGAGTCAGTTCGTACTCAAGGACGTGGACGACGCGACGGAGTTGATCACCGTCGCGCCGACGACGGGGATCTGGCGGATGCGGCGCGACGGCACCATCGAGTTCATCCGGCGTGAGACCGACTGGCACGACGTGCGAGACGAGAACGAGGCGTTCTACCTGCGCATCGCCGGCCCAGGCGGGTACCGCTACCCGGGTGTAGATCTCGGAATCCTCGTGACCCGAGGGCGCCTGCAGACCGACGAGCACGAGCTGACCGACCGTGCGAAGCTCTGGATCGCGGGAGTCAAGGCGCAGTTCGAGAGCGTCCCGATCGGCCCGGCAGAGCCGGTGGTCAAGCCAGAGCCGTTCGGCTTCAAGATGCTCTAACGCCTCCGTCCTCAGGACTACGCTGTGAGGATGGAACCTGCCAACTTCACGTTCCGTGCGCTCGCAGAGGCAGGGCCGGGTGAGGTCTGGCAGCGGTACTTTCAGGAGAGCTGGCCTTGGTATCGCTCCTGGTATCTCCAGGAAGGTGACGAAGCGCGCCCGAGCTATCTCGTCTGCGCGCGCATGGTGCGCGAGCACCTGCCGGAGCTCCTGCCGACCTACGAACGTCTGGTCGAGCTTGCTGGAGGAGGCGACCTGGAGGCTCGCTTACTGTCGTTCTGGAGCCCGCCGCCGTACCTGGCCGGGTGTTCCCAGGGGGTGAGTCTCTCCGACGGCTCGCCGCTCCTCGTGCGTAACTACGACTACGCGCCGTCCCGGCTCGAGGGGACGGTGTGGTGCACGGGCTGGGGTGGTCATCGCGTCATCGGGATGGGCGATTGTCTGTGGGGGCTCCTGGACGGGATGAATGCCGCGGGACTTGCCGTCTCGTTGACGTTCGGCGGCCGGCGATTCGTTGGCGCCGGGTTCGGCATCCCGATCGTCGTCCGCTATCTGCTGCAGACCTGCACGACCGTCGGCGAGGCCGAGGACGCGCTTCGTCGGATTCCGGTGAATCTCGCACACAACCTGACCATCGTCGACGGGTCCGGCTCGGTCGTGACGGCGTATCTCGCGCCGGACCGTGAGCCGATGTTCCGGCCCACTCCGGTCGCGACCAATCACCAGATCGACATCGAGTGGACAGAGCATGCAGCCGCCACCCGAACCGTTGAGCGGGAGGAGTACGTGCTCGAATTGCTCGACCGGCAGCTCGGCCCGGGCGAGTTCGCCGCTGCCTTTCTCCGGCCGCCTCTCTACTCCGACGCGTACTCGGTTGGATTCGGGACCCTCTACACCGCGGCCTACCGGCCCCTCGAAGGCTGCGTGGACTATGTATGGCCCGATGCCGAGCCATGGACGAAGTCGTTCGACGACTTCCCGCTCGACAGCCGCGAGCAGCCTCTCGTCGAGGCCTCGGCAGCGTAGAGG
This sequence comes from uncultured Thermoleophilia bacterium, assembly GCA_963710975.1. Classification (GTDB taxonomy): domain Bacteria; phylum Actinomycetota; class Thermoleophilia; order Gaiellales; family Gaiellaceae; genus JBBQXH01. Next base: position 598,611 of record CAVQCG010000003.1, read on the forward strand.
ATCGACTGGGTGCGGCTAGCCGTACCCTTCGACGGCGGGTAGCTCCAGCGCTTCGCCGCACGGTTGCTGGCAGACTCCCTCGGAGCACGAACGAGGAAGTTGCCCCGGGCAGATGCCCGCTCGAGCCACGGAGGTTCCATGAACACGGTTGCGACAGGCGAGGACGTGCAGGAGACGACGGGCGCCGTCGTAGCGGCACATGAGATCACGCGTCGCTTCGGCGAGGGCGATACGGCGGTCGATGCGCTTCGCGGCGTGACGCTCGACATCTCGCGCCGCCAGATGACGGCCGTCATGGGCCCGTCCGGCTCGGGGAAGTCGACTTTGATGCACATCCTCGCCGGGCTCGATCGCCCGAGCTCGGGCGCGGTCTCGATCGACGGAACGGATATCACGAACATGGGCGACAAGGACTTGACGTTGCTCCGTCGCAACCACATCGGGTTCATCTTCCAGTTCTTCAACCTTCTCCCGATGCTGACGGCCGAGGAGAACATCACGCTCCCGCTCGACCTCGCCGGCGAGAAGGCCGACAAGGCCTGGGTCGAGGAGGTCGTCGCGAAGGTCGGGCTCGGCGACCGCCGCAGCCACCGTCCGTCGGAGCTCTCCGGGGGACAGCAGCAGCGCGTCGCGATCGCCCGTGCCCTGATCTCGAGGCCGACCGTCCTGTTCGCGGACGAGCCGACCGGAAACCTCGACTCGAGGACGGGCGAGGAGATTCTCGGCCTGCTCCGGGACTCGGTCGACACGTACGGGCAGACGATGGTGATGGTCACGCATGACTCGCGCGCATCCGCCATGGCAGACCGCGTTCTCTTCCTCGCCGACGGGCTGATCGTCAGGGATGCCGGCAAATCGACGAGCGCCGAGATTCTCGCCGCGATGCACGAGCTCGCCGCGCAATGACCGCGGTTGCGTTAAGAGGCCTCGCCGGACGGAAGCTCAGAGCGATACTCACTGCGCTCGCGATCATCCTCGGCGTTGCGATGATCAGCGGAACCTACGTCCTCACGGACACGATCGACAAGGCGTTCAAGACCGTCTTCACCGAGGCGTACGCGAGCAGCGACGCCGTCATCACCGGCAAGGAGGCATTCACGACAGACACGGGGCAGCCGCCACCGTTCCCGGAGTCGGTGCTCGCCGATGTCCGGGCGCTCCCGGGCGTAGCGTCTGCGGTCGGGGGAATCAGCGACTCTGCGCAGCTGACGAAGAAGAACGGCGACACCGTGTCCACCCAGGGTGCCCCGTCGCTCGCCTTCGGGATCGATTTCGCCGACCCGCGCTTCAACGCCCTCAAGCTCACCGCGGGCAACTGGCCGTCAGGGCCGCGCGAGGTGGCGATCGACGCAGGAACGGCCGACAAGAACGGCTACGAGGTCGGTGACACCATCGGCGTGGTCGCGAAGGGCCCGGCGGAGCAGTTCACGATCACCGGCATCGCGAAGTACGGCTCGATCGACTCGATCGGGAGTGCCACGATCGCGGCGTTCACGATTCCCGAAGCTCAGCGGCTGTTCAACAAGGTGGGCAAGCTCGACGGCGTCCAGGTCGCCAGCAAGCCGGGTGTCACGCCGCAGCAGCTCGTCGACCAGATCAATCCCATCCTCCCCTCCGGCACGGAAGTGCAGACCGGCGACCAGCAGGCAGAGGATCAGACCAAGGACATCGAGGGGTTCACGAAGTTCATCCGGTACTTCCTCCTCGCGTTCGGCGGCATTGCACTCTTCGTCGGCGCCTTCGTCATCTTCAATACGCTGTCGATCACGGTCGCCCAGCGAGTCCGCGAGTTCGCGACGCTGCGGACGATCGGTGCGTCGCGGCGGCAGATCCTCGGCTCGGTGATCCTCGAGGCGTTCGTGATCGGTCTTATCGCCTCTGTCATCGGGCTATTCCTCGGCCTCGGTCTCGCCAAGGGGCTGAACTCAGTCCTCGCGTCCTTCGGGCTCGATCTTCCGCAGGCAGGGACGGTCTTCGGGACACGCACGGTCATCGTCAGCCTGATCGCAGGAACCCTCATCACCGTCCTCGCCGGGATCTTTCCGGCCATCCGGGCGACGCGGGTTCCGCCGATCGCGGCAGTGCGGGAGGGCGCGACCCTCCCGCGGTCACGGTTCTCGAAGTTCTCGCCGTTCATCGCGGCGATCACCGTGATCCTCGGAGTCCTCCTGCTCGTCTACGGATCGTTCGTCCACGGGATCGGCGTTGGCCAGCGCCTCGGCGCGCTGGGGGTCGGCTGCCTGATCCTCTTCGTCGGTGTGGCGCTGATCTCGTCCTACATCGTCAAGCCGCTCGCTCGCATCATCGGCTGGCCGGCTCGTCGCTTTGGCGGTGCGTCCGGCCGGCTCGCACAGGAGAACTCGATCAGGAATCCGAGCCGCACTGCCTCGACGGCCGCGGCCCTCATGATCGGGCTGGCGCTGATCACCTTCGTCGCGGTGCTCGCGTCGGGGCTGCGGGACTCCGTCGGCCAGGCGATCAGCGATCAGGTCAGCGCCGACTTCGTCGTCGTCTCCGACGACGGCTTCACTCCCTTCGAGCCCGCAGCCGATGCGGCCGTCGCGGCCGTGCCCGGCGCTGAAGCCGTCGGGGTGCGCGGAGACCGCGGGAAGTCGTTTGGCAAGCAGGAGAACGTCACCGGCGTCGATCCTACGACGATCGCGAGCGTCTACGTCTTCGACTGGCGGGACGGGGGCTCGGACGCCGTGCTCCGGGATCTCGGACGCAACGGTGCCGTTATCGAGCAGGCGTTCGCAAACGACCACAACCTTTCGGTCGGGGAGACGTTCTCCGTGCTCACGCCCGCGGGCAAGACCGCCGATCTCACGGTGAAAGGCATCTACGAGGCCCCGCCGTTCTTCAAGATGCTGGGCGAGGTGACCATGCCCGTCAAGACCTTCGACTCGGTCTTCGAGAGCCCGAAGAACCTCTACACCTTCGTCAACACGGAGGGCGGCGCAACTCCTGAGGCCGAGCAGCAGCTGCAGAAGGCGCTCGTGCCGTTTCCGAGCGTGAAGCTCGATACCCAGGCCGGCTTCACGAAGAGCCAGCAGGCCGCGATCAACCCGTTCCTGAACCTGCTCTACGTCCTGCTCGCGCTCTCCGTGATCGTCAGCCTCTTCGGCATCGTCAACACCCTCGTCCTCTCGGTCTTCGAGCGCACGCGAGAGCTCGGGATGCTGCGTGCGGTCGGCATGACGAGGCGCCAGGTGCGAGGCATGATCCGCCAGGAGAGCGTCATCACGGCCATGATCGGCGCAGTCCTCGGGATGGTCCTGGGGCTGTTCCTCGCAGCCCTCGTGACAGGCGCGCTCTCGTCGGAGGGTGTCGTCTTCTCTGTCCCGGTGATCAGCCTGATCGTCTTCCTCGTGATCGGCGTCCTCGCCGGGATCGTTGCGGCGATCTTCCCGGCTCGCCGTGCTGCGCGGCTGAACGTGCTCGAGGCGCTTCAGTACGAGTAGCCGCCGGTCGCAACACGGCTTAACAAAGGCTACGTACGCGCTTAACCGGGGCCAATCGCAGCTGAATTCGGCCGCGGTAGAACTTCTGACTATGACAACACGCACACGCATTCTTCTGCCCGTCGTCAGCCTCGGTGCTGCCGGCGCGCTGCTCGCCGGTTGCGCGGGCAGCAGCGGCACCTCTGCGCAGGTCGGCGCGAACGGCCAGCTCTCGGCGGCGCCGCAGGTGACCCAGGCCCAGGCTCAGACCACGCCCCAGTCCTCGAGCCTCCAGGTGACCGGCGACCCGTACCAGGTCATCCCGAACATCGTCGAGAAGGTCCAGCCCTCGATCGTCTCCGTTCTCGTACAGACAGGTCAGGGCGGCGCGCAGGGCAGCGGCGTCGTCTGGGACGGCTCGAAGGGCATCATCGTCACCAACAACCATGTCGTCGAAGGCGCCCAGAACGTGCAGATCGCGCTCTCGAACGGCGACAAGCTCGACGGTCAGGTGCTCGCGACCGACCCGACCGTCGACCTCGCCGTCGTCAAGGTCGACGATACGAGTCTTCCATCCGCGACCTTCGCAAAGGAGCTTCCGCGCGTCGGCGAGCTCGCCGTCGCGATGGGCAACCCGCTCGGCTTCGAGAACAGCGTGACTGCCGGCATCGTGTCGGCGCTGCACCGCTCGCTCGACCAGAGCACGTACATCGACCTGATCCAGACCGACGCGCCGATCTCTCCCGGCAACTCGGGTGGAGCGCTCGTCAACGGGAACGGCGAGGTCATCGGCATCAACTCGGCCGGGATCCCCTCGACCCAGAACGCCAACTCGATCGGCTTCGCGATTCCGTCGACGACCGTGATCTCGACGGTCACCCAGCTGCTCCAGGACGGGACGCCGCACCACGCGTTCCTCGGCATCGCGACCTCTGACGGAGACAACGGCGTCGTCGTGCAGTCGGTCACCGCAGGCTCCGGTGCCGCGACCGCCGGGCTCCAGCAAGGCGACATCATCACCGCCGTCGACGGTCAGCCGGTCGAACAGACCGCGGATCTCGTCGGAGCGCTCCGCTCGAAGGCGCCCGGCGACACGATCGTGATCACCGTCGATCGCGGCGGCCAGCAGGTCGAGCTGACTGCGACGCTCGGCGAGCGCCAGCAGCAGCAGGCGTAGCAGCACCCTCAACTCACCCCTCCCAACGATTCGGGGCCGGCTCAGCCGGCCCCGAATCGTTGGAGGAGGCGACCTGTGCCCGCGGAACTCGGAACGGATGGCGCAACGCCTACGCGGGAGTCACAGCTACGGCTACGTCCTTGTGGCAGCCGTCGCCGACTTCGTCCTTCTCTCAGCCGGGGGGGAGGGCCTCTGGGTTCGTGCCATCTCGACGGTGATCGCTGCGGTGACCATCGTCCTCGCCTACTACACGGCAGGCGTCGGCCCGAGAAGCCGCCAGCGTGTTCTCGTGATCGCGTGCCTCGCATCAGCCGCCGCTCTCCTCTCGCTGCTCGGTGACGAGGGAACCGCTCGCGGCATCACCGCGGTCGTCAGCGCCCTGCTCTTCATCTCCGCCGGCTGGGCGATCGTGCGTGGCATCGGCACGCAGATCACCATCGACCTGCGCACCGTGCTCGGCGCGCTGTCGATCTACCTCTTCGTCGGGCTGATCTTCACCTACCTGTACGCCGCCGTGGACGCATTCGGCACGGACCCGTTCTTCGCCTCAGGGAAGTCGGCAACGACGGCCCACCTCGTCTACTTCAGCTTCGTCACGCAGACGACGGTGGGCTACGGCGACTTCACGGCAGGCACCAATCTGGGTCGAACCATCGCGGTCGTGGAGGCGCTGATCGGGCAAATCTACCTCGTCACCGTGGTGGGTCTCGTGGTGGGCAACATGGGCCGCGAACGGCGCCGACCCGAGAAGACGGCCGGGTGAGCTACGACTCCTTCGCCCGTTTGCGCTCAGGGTCGTAGACCGGGTGCCTGACGACTTCGCCCGGCACGCTCTCGCCGCCCACCGTCGCGGTCACCCTGACGCCCGGCTCGCGGAGCTCCTTGCGGATCTTGGCCAGGCCGAGCGTCTTCCCGTCGAGGTAGCGGCGAGACGACTGGCCTGCGTGACGAGTCCGACCTCCTCGCCGTCGTGCAGCAGGGGAGCACCGCTCGCGTCGTCGCCACCTGACTCGAGGACGACGCTCGTCAGCCGGAGCACGGTCTCGTCGCGATCCCGGAGAAGCCCCTCGCGTCCCTGGAAATCGCCCTTGTCGAGGTTCACCGACCATCCGAGACCGCATTCGAACGGCGACACAGTCGGGTCGTACTCGACGCCGCCGATGATGAAGCCTCCCTCGATCCGGAACAGGTCGAGGGCAACCATCCCGATCACCTGCATTCCCTGCGGCGTCCCGGCCGCCAGGAGCGCGTCCCACAGGTCGAGCGACCGCTCGCGCTCGACCCAGAGCTCGTAGCCGAGCTCGGCCGTGTAGCCGAGTCTCGTCATGTAGACCGGGATTCCGGCGATCTCGACGTCCTCGCGGAAGGTGTAGTACGGAAACGCGGAGTTCGAGAGGTCACTGGACGTCATGCCCTGGAGGATCTCGCGGCTCGTCGGGCCCTGCAGGCAGAGGTGCGGCATCGCGTCGGTGAACTCGCGGACCTCGATCTCGGTTCCGGCGGCTGCGGCGCTGAAGATCTCGAAGTCGCGGTCGTTGGCGCCGCAGAAACGCACGCTGTCGGGAGACCGCATCATCGTCGTGCAGTCGTCGACCATCTTGCCGCTCTCGTCGCAGAGCGCCCCGTAGCCGATCTGACCCGGCGTGAGCGTCGAGACGTCACGTGTGACGATGGTGTTGACGAGAGCGAGCGCTCCCGGGCCGTTCAGGTCGACCTTTCGGAGCATCGTGAAGTCCATCAGCGCGGCTGCCTCCCGGCACGCGCGGTACTCGGCGAGCGTGTCGGTGACCACGAGCGGAGCGTGGTAGCCGAAGAGGTCCATCCACTGGTCGGTCATCTCCGCGAGCTTCCCGTAGAACGCGGTCTCCTTGCTCAACGCCGTCTCCCTCCAGGTCTGATTTCGACGGGTGTACCCTAACCGTCATGGCGGTGCAGCCAAGCGCTCCGGTGTCCGATCGGCTCGGTCGCCCGCGGCTCGAGGCGCGGGTCGGTCCGGCGGACGCGAAGGCCTTCCCGATGAGCCCGGGTGAGCACCTTCAGATCGAGGACATCCAGGGATGCCAGGTCTCCGACCTGCTTGCATTTCGTGCGGACAGGCCGGGCGTCGGCATCTCGACGACGGTCACTCGGGCGCTCGTCGACGGGCTGTTCCCGCTTCCCGGTCAGGGCGTGTTCGACCCTGACGGCGACCTCCTGATGACCCTCGTCGAGGACACGGTCGGACGCCACGATACGTTCGGGATCGCCTGCAACCGCGAGTCGTACGAGGCCTACGGGTATCCCGAGCATCCGAACTGCACCGACAACTTCAACCGTGAGCTCGCTGCCTTCGGGTACGCGTCGCGCCGGTTCTTCGAGCCGATCAACTGGTTCTACAACACCCGGATCGGCCAGGACGGCCGCATCGTCGAGATCGAGCCGTCGCTGTCGAAGGCGGGAGACTACGTTCTGCTTCGTGCCGAGCGCGAGCTTCTCGTCGCCGCATCCGCGTGCCCGGACGATGTGACGCCGACGAACGGCTTCAACCCGACCGACATCATGGTTCGGGTGTTTCCGGCCCCGTAAGGCTCACATCCCAGATCGCTGGTCGATCGGTGGTCTCGGCGTTGCACGAGGTGATCCTCGCGACGCCGGCCTCCTGTCGAACGACCCGAACGGCGTGAAGGCCGCCCGTCTGGTCACGCAGGACGACAAGCCCGTCGCGTGCTTCGTGCATGCGGAGCCCATCGATCGCCGGGACCCTCTCGTGTTCCCGGACCAGGTGCTCCGCCGCCTGTACCTCCGGGGCCTGGGAAGAGCGTCCGCGAAGGAGCTCCAGCACGACCCGGCCGGCTTCGTGCTCCGCCACGATGGCCGCCGCGGAGCCATCCCTGACGCGTCCGTAGCAGAGCCCCTCTGGAAGGCAGACGACGTTTGCGGCGAAGCGGTGGCCACCGAGGTGAGAGCATTCCCAGACACGAGCCGGGCGGAGAGCTGCGAGGGAGCGCGCAACCGACCGGCCGAGCCGGGCGCAGCAGGCGTCCCGCTTTCCGTTGGTGCAGACGAGGTAGAGAGGCTCGGAGGCGACCGTGCCGACACCCGTCCGCTCACCGCGCGCGAGCGGCGTCAGGTCGAGGTCGAGAAGGTCGCTCGGGTCCTCGACCTCGAGCTCCTCGATGAAGGACGACCCTGGAAGGGAGGACGCTAGGAACACCGATCGGCCGTGGGACGGGTCGCGGCCGGGCGGCTTGACGAGCAGCGCCTTGAGCCCGAGCTGCTTCGCCCGCCGCTCGATCTCCGCGCCGATCTCGGGATCGAGGCCCGACGAGGTGAGCGGCTTCGCACCCCAGGCGCCTTTCTGCTCGACGAGCACCCAGCCGAGCGCAGCAGGGGCAGTCGCGGCGAGCGGCTCGCCGAGCGCGAGCGAGAGCGACGAGCAGGAGGCCGGTTCATTCACCGGCGGTTTCGGGGCGTTCCTGCTACGCCGTTCTGCCGCGTTCGAGGGCGTACCGGATCAGGCAGGATGAGCCTTCCGAAACGCGTTCTTCACGCGGATCCGATCGCCTGCGAACTCGAACAGATCGCAGCCTCGGACGGCGTTCTCACCGGCGACGAACGTCCACTCAGCCACTCCACGATCGCCGGCGACGTAGACCGACGTGTCCTCGAAGCGTCCGCCGGGGCTTCGCTCGAAGAGCCCGGTGATCGCGGCGCGGATGGCATCCGGGCCGACCGCGGTCGTCCCCAGGAGGTCGGGCCCCACCGAGCCGTGGAAGACTCCGTCCTCGGTGAAGAACCCGACCAGCTTGTCGACGTCGCGCGTGTTCCAGCACTCCATGAACTCTGCGAGGCGTTCCTCGGTCATGCGTCGTCTCCCTCCTCTGATTCGGCAGTCGCGGCGACAGCCACGGGCTCGAGGTCGAGTGCCTCGAGCACGAGCTCGGAGATCTCCCGAAGCTGGATCTCGTCCGCGTGCCCCGATGTCTTGATGGCGTCCTCGTACATCGTCACGTCCTTCGGGCACGCGACGGTGAAGTACTGGATCCGGCCGAGCGCGACGGCCTCGTCGATGCGGTTCTCGCTCGGGCGCTGGGCACCCTCCTTCTTCAGCTCCTTCATCCAGATGCGGCCTCCACCGGCGCCGCAGCAGAAGCTGTTGTCGCGGTTGCGAGGCATCTCGACGAGCTCGATCCCGAGGGTCTTCATCACGTCACGCGGCGGGTCGTACACCTGGTTGTAGCGTCCGAGATGGCATGGATCGTGGTAGGTGACCCGGTAGTCGAGCCGCTTGCTCGGCACGATGGTGGCGTTCTCGAGCAGGCGCTCGAGGAGCTGGGAGTGGTGGAGGACGTCGTCCGCGGTCCAGGAGGCACCGAGCTCCGGGTACTCGTTGCGTAGCGTGTTGAACGAGTGCGGGTCGCTCGAGAGGATCTTCTGGAAGTCGCACTTCTCGATCGCGGCGATGTTCTCCTCCGCGAGCGAGGTGTAGAGGCCTTCCTCGCCGGCGCGGCGTACGTCGTTTCCGGCGGTCTTCTCGGCGTCGTAGAGGATCCCGAAATCGACTTCGGCGTGGACGAGGATGCGCGCGAGCGCCTGCGTCACCTTCTGGTTGCGCGGGTCGAATGATGCGTAGTCGCCGACGTACCAGAGGTACTCGACCGGCTCCTTGCGCGCATCCTTGATCTCGAACTCAAGCTCCTTCGCCCAGCGCGCCCGCTTTCGCTTGGACTCGCCGAACGAGTTTCCCGACGTGTAGATCGTCTCGAGGGTCGACTGGAGCTGCGAGTCCATCTCGCCGCGTTCGACGAGACCGCGGCGCATCTGGTTGATGATCGGAACGTGCTCGATTCCGACCGGGCAGATCTCCACGCACGCCATGCACTGCATGCACGACCACAACGTCTCGGGCCGGATCGGGTCGCCGAGGATCGACTGCTTCGAGTCGTACAGGGGCTCGATGTTCAGCTCTGCCCGCGTGCCCAGCGAGCCCTCCGCGAACTCGCGCAGGTCGAGGATCAGGTCACGCGGCGAGAGCGGATATCCCGACGCCGTCGCGGGGCAGGCGTCATGGCACTTGCCGCATTTCGTGCACGCGTCGAGATCGAGGAGGTGGCGGGGGAGCAGATCGGTGATCAGCTGGTAGCCGACCTCCTCGGACTTGGCATTCTGTGGGAGCGGGGCGAGCCTCCGGCCCGCCTTGTCGTCCTTGACCGCCACCCCGGCCGGCCCGGCGATCATGTGCACGGCCTTCGTGAACGGGATCGAGGCGACGAAGGCGAGTGCGACGACACCGTGAACCCACCAGTCGACACGGTGGGCCATCAACGCGGCGCCGTCGTCGAAGCCGATGGTGCGGAAGCCCTGACCCACGACCCAGCCGATCGGCGACCACACCTCGAACGACGGGTTCGTCTCCGCGATCCGGAATGCCTCGAGCAGGAAGCCCGACAGGGCGAGGAAGAACAGGAGACCGAGGAAGAGCCAGTCGCCGAGCACGTAGCGGGACCGGTCGCTCTCGCCCTCGGCGCGATCCGGACGCCAGTAGTCGAGGCGGAAGGGTCGGATGATCCCGCGTTTCACGGCGAGCACGATCAGGCCGACGATCAGCGCACCGCCGAAGACATCGAGGAAGAGCGAGTAGCCCTTGTAGAACCAGCCCTTCCAGAACTCGAATCCGAGCGGCCCAAGCAGATCGTCCTGGACAGCGAGGATCGCCGTTCCGACGAACAGCACCATGAAGCCGTAGAACACGAACAGGTGCGCGAACCCCGACAGCGGGTCGCGCCGCCGGATCCAGGAGTGCGAGAGGACGATCTTCAACGTCTCTCCGGCCCGTCGCGCCGGCCGGTCGACCTCCACCGGCCCGCGTCCCTGACGATATTTCCGAGCCAGCCGGTAGATGCCGTAGAAGAGGATCCCCGTGGAGACGAAGATCAGGAAGTACCAGAACGCGATCGCCCAGACGGGCAGGTTCGCGAACGTCTCGCGGGTCGCTTCCTCGGCTAGCACGGTGCGTCCACTGTAGGAGCCGAAGATATACCGCCCCTACCCGGGACGCGGCGTCTTCTAGCTCGGCTCGATCCGCCCGCGCAGCTCCTCGACCCAGCTGGATGCCTCCCGCCAGGCCTTTCCGGCCGCTTTCCGTCGCTCGTGGCCGTCGAGACTCGCTGTCGGATAGGACCCGAGGAACTTGACGCGGCCGTGTTTGGCGGCGAGGTTGCGAAGCGCGTCGGCGACCAGCTCGTCGCTCACGTGCCCTGCAAAGTCGATCACGAAGCAGTAACGGCCGAGCCCGGTCTTCGTCGGTCGCGACTCGAGTCTCGTCAGATTGATCGCCCGTGCCGCGAACTCCTGGAGAATCCCCAGCAGCGATCCAGGTCGGTCCTCGCGTTGAAAGCACACGATCGAGGTCTGGTCGTGGCCGGTCGGCGCAGGGATGCCGGCGCCGAGCACGACGAATCGGGTCGCGTTGTCGGGATGATCCTCGATCTCCGCCTCGATGACCGCCAGCCCGTAGATACGTGGCGGAAAGCCGAGGTCCGATCGCGGCGATGCCCTTTGCGCGCGAGCGCGAGACCCGCTCGACGGCGTCGGCGGTCGAGTTCGCCGCGACCAGCTCGACCTTCGGGAGCGCGTCGCGTATCCAGTCGCGGCACTGAGCGCTTGCGTACGGCAGCGAGACCACCGTCCGGACGTCCTTCAGCCGTGTGCCCGTCCGGCCGATCAGATTCAGCGAGATCGGCCTGACGATCTCTCGCTGGATGAGGAGGTCGGTCTCGAACGCGAGCACATCGAGCGTGACGGTGACGGCGCCCTCGATCGAGTTCTCGATCGGTACGACGCCAAGATCAGCCTCGCCGCGCTCGACGGCTGCGATGACCTCCGGTACAGGGGCGTGCGGGAGGAGCTCTCCTCCGGCGAGATCGGCCTCGGAGAGGAGCGCCTCCTCCGTGAACGTCCCGGGCGGCCCCAGGAAGGCAACCGTCATCCGATCAGCGAGGCTTGATGTGAAACGGGCGTGCGTCTGGGGGGCCGCCTGCACCAAGGAGCGTGGATGACTCGGTCGGTGGCAAGGCTGGTGGCCTTGGTGCCGATCGAGGCGGCCGCGATCCGCCGCGTGCAGGCCCCCATCCAGACGTGCGGTCATTTCGCATCAAGCCTCAGTACAGCTTCTCGAGCTCGTCGGCGACATCGAAGATGTCGGCCACTGCGCCGTAGTGCGCGGTGTTGAAGATGGCGGCCTCGGGGTCGGTGTTCACCGCGATGATCGTGCCGGACGTCTTCATACCGGCGAGGTGCTGGACCGCGCCCGAGATGCCGAAGGCGAGGTAGACCTTCGGCTTGACCGTCTTTCCGGACTGACCAACTTGCCTCGAAGCAGGCATCCAGCCGGCATCGACGAGCGGGCGCGAGACTCCGAGCGTCGCGCCCATCGTCTCCGCGAGCTCCTCGAACTGCGCGATGTTGTCCTTCTCGCCGACGCCGCGGCCGACGGAAAGCAGGAACTCGGCCTTCGTGATGTCGACGTCCCCCGCGGTCGCCTCGACGAACTCCCGGTGATGAGAACGTGACGCCGAGACCGATGCCGGAAGGTCGCTGACGGAGGCGCTGCCCGCGCCCTCGGCGGGCTGCCAGGTCGTCGGTCGCAGCATCAGCACCGTGGTCGTCTTGCCGGGGAACTCGAGCTCTGTGCGCACCTTCGCGCCGTACATCTCCCGCTCGGCGACGACGCCGCCGTCGTCCCTGACGGCGATCACGTCGGAGGCGAAGCCGAGATCGAGCCGTGCGGCCAGCGCAGCCGCAAACCCCATCGCGTTCACGGTGAAGCCGGTCACGACCAGCGACGGGTGCTTCGCCGCCACGAGTGCCTCAGCCGCGCTCACGTACGAGTCGGCCGAGAACTCCTTCTCGTCGATCGCCACCGTCACGATCTCGTCGACGCCGGCGACGTTCACCTGCTCGACGAGCGGAGCAGGATCGGCGGCGATGATGCCCACGACCACCGGCCCTTCGAGCGCGGCGGCCGCGGTCACACACTCGAGCGTGATGTCGCGAAGCTGGCCGCGCAGGTGCTCCGCGATGATCAACGTTCCGCTCATCGCATCTTCTCCTCGATCAGCTGCTTGATCTTCACGGCGACCTCGGCGGGGTCCTTGCCGAGCATCTCCGCACCTTCTCCCTTGGGCGGCACGAACATGCGACGCACGCGCGCTGCCGCCGGCCCGAGATCGCCCGGCTCGACGACCTCGATCTCCTGCTGCTCGGCCTGCTTGATCGCGCGGAGCGTCGCATATCGCGGCTCATTGATGCCGGTTTGAATCGTCAGCACGGCCGGTGTCTCGACCTCGTTGACGTCGACCAGGCCACCCTCGAGCTCGCGCTGGACGATCGCTCGCTGCGAGCCCGCATCCCATTCGAGCTTCTTGACGACGGCAACGCGGGGGAGTCCCAGGATCTCAGCGAGTGCCGTGCCCGTCGCCCCCTGCACGGCGTCCGACGACTGGACGCCGCAGAGCACGAGGTCGGCACTCTCGCGCTGAACGACGGTGGCGAGCGCGCGGGCGGTCGTGATCGGATCGCCGACCTCGATGCCCTCCCCGTCGATCCGGATACCACGGTCGGCGCCCATCGCGATACAGCGGCGCATGGCGTCCTCGGCCTCCTCGTCGCCGACGCAGACGACCACGACCTCGCCGTCTCCGGCTGCCTCCTTGATGCTGACCGCCTCCTCGGTTGCGTAGGAGTCCCACTCGTTCAGCGCAAACTCGAAGTAGTCAGGATCGACGCCGCGCTCGTCCGAGGTGAACTCGACCTCGTCCCCGAGCATGGCCACCTGCTTCACACAGACGACGATTTTCATGGCCCTCCCTCAGAACGTCCGTGGGGCGAAGGCGGCGCCTCGCCCCACGTCGATGGTCCGTCCTAGATGCTCGCCAGCTCGCGCTCGATGACCTTTCGCTCGCGCTTGAACGGTAGTGCGACTGCCGGGTTGTCCGAGTCGATCTCCCGTGCCAGCCGGTGGCCCGAGAAGACGGCGTCGGCGATCAGGCGCGGGGCCTCGCAGTCGCCGATGCGATAGAGCGAGTCGACGCCCTCGGCCTTCAACGTGTCGATTCCGATGTCGTCCTTGAGCGACCGGAAGAGCGCCTCGTTCGAGCGGCGCTGCGTCACGAGGACGACCGAGTCGAACTCCCAGTCGTGCTCGTGCGCCTCGTCGTCGAAGACGTGCACCGACTTCACGTGGCCCTCGTCGATCGAGGTCGGGATGTGGTACGTCACGATCTCGACGTTGAGCTTGTGCAGCTTGCGGTGCATGTTCGGCGCCTCGAGAGTGAAGTGCATGTACGGGCCGATGTGCCCGAGATGCGTCATCAGCGTGACCTGCTTGCCCTCGAGCGCGAGCTTCTCTGCGACAGAGACGCCCATGAAGTAGCCGTCGTTGTCGACGACCAGCACCTTCGAGCCGGGCGCTTCCTTGCCGTGATCCATGAGCTGGTCGGGCGTGAGGATGTACGGCTTCGAAGCGTCGGCTCCCGGAATCGTGTCGTGCGTACAGCCGTTCAGGCCGTTCGTCGCCCAGTACGAGCCGGTGGCGACGATGACGATCTCGGCGCCGTACTCGGCGACGCCCTTCGCGTCCAGCGTCGTCGACGGGATGAACTCGACGTTCTTCAGCTTGTCGATCTGGATCTTCCGGTAGTTGACGACGCGGCCCCACTCGCCGAGCCCCGGAAGCTGCGGGATCCAGCGCATGATGCCGCCCATGTCGTTCTCGGCCTCGACCAGGTGCACGCGGCGCATGCCGCGCTTGCCGAGGATCATCGCGGCTTCCATGCCGGCCGGCCCGGCGCCGACGACGAGGACGTCGTTGTCTGCGTTCTCAGCGGGCTCGAACTTCTCCGGATGCCAGCCGCGACGGTACTCCTCGCCCGCGCAGGCGTTCTGGGTGCAGATGAGCGGCGGACCGCCGATCTCCCAGCGCGAGATACAGACGTTGCAGCCGATGCACTCGCGGATGTCGTCGAGGCGACCTTCCTCGATCTTCTTCGGGAGAAACGGATCGGCGATCGACGGCCGGCACGTCGCGATGATGTCGAGGGCACCGGAGTTGATCGCCTCGACCATCAGATCCGGGTTCGTCCAGCGGCCGACACCGAGGACGGGCTTCGTGACGACCTCGCTGATCCGCTTCTGCCACGGGATTGCGCGGCCCGACGCGTAGAAGCGCGACGGCGTCGCATCCTCGCCCCATTCGGCGATCCCGGAGAGGTTGATGTCCCAGACATCGACGAGATGGTCGGCCATCTTCGCGAACGGGACGGCGTCCCGCTCGAGCTGGGTACCGGGCTCGCCGAGGAACATGTCGCACGAGAGGCGGACGGCGATCGCAGTGTCGTCGCCGACTGCCTCCTTGACCTTCTCGATCGTCTCGATCCAGAAGCGGGCGCGGTTCTCGAGCGAACCGCCGTACTCGTCCGTGCGCTTGTTGTAGAACGGGGTCAGGAACTGCTGCGGCAGGTACGAGTGCGAACCGTAGACATAGACGATGTCGAACCCGGCGGTGCGCGCGCGAACAGCCGCATCCACGTACATCTGCTGGACGTCGCGGATGTCGTCCTTGTCCATCTCGATGCAGTAGGTGAGATGCTCGAAGTCGCTCGGGATCTGCGACGGGCCACGTGGGACCGCGCGAGTCTCCATGCACGGAGCGTGCGGCCCGCCGTACCACAGCTCGCAGGCGGCAAGCGAGTCGTACTCGTGCAGCATGTCGCACATCACCGAGAGGTTCTTGATGTCGTCGTCGTCCCAGAGCCGGGCCGAGACGCGGTGCGTGTCGTCGGATTCGGGTGAGATCGAGCAGTACTCGGTACAGACGCCGCCGTAGCCTCCCTCCGCCTTCATCGCGCGGAAGTACGCCTGGTTCATGGGCTTCTCCGAGCCGAAGCCGTTGCAGTGGGGGACCTGATAGAAGCGGTTCTTCATGGTCTTCGGGCCGAGCTGGATCGGCTCGAAGAGGATGTCGTACCTGGGATCTGCAGCCATCGAGCGGAGCCTCCTTTACAGCAAGCGAGTCCGGCGATTCTACGCTCCGCGGTAGGCTCTCGCCGATGTCATCGAAAGGAGACGTGTCATGGCGGTGACGACGAGGAACGGCGCGTTCATCGGCGGCAGCTGGGTCGAAGGCGACGGCGAGGAGATCGAGGTCACGTCACCCTCGACGGGCGAGGTGATCGGCAGCGTCGTCGGGTCGACTCCGGCACAGGTTGACGCGGCGGTCCAGGCGGCCGCCGAGGCGTTCCGCGAATGGCGCAAGACGTCGGTGGTCGAGCGCGTCGAGATCTGCCGCCGTGCCTTCACGCTCTGCATGGAGCGCAACGAGGAGATCGCGCAGATGATCACGCGCGAGACCGGCAAGACGATCCGCGAGTCGCGCGAGGAGATGGAGGAGTACACCGCCGATCACTTCCGGCGGGCATCCGAGGACGTGCTGCGCCACTACGGCAAGGTGCTGCCCTCGACCCAGGAGCGCACGAACGCGAAGCGCATCCTCATCGTGCAGGAGCCGGTCGGCGTCGTCGCTGCCGTCTCGCCGTGGAACTTCCCCGTCGACATCGCGGGGATCCCGATCGTCTACGGGCTCGCGGTCGGCTGCACCGTCGTCTGGAAGCCGTCGGAGTACGCGCCGCTCTGCGCCCAGATGTTCACCGAGGTGCTTCACGACGCGGGCTTCCCGCCCGGCACGATCAACCTCGTCCACGGACGCGGCGACACGGGGCACGCGCTCGTGACGCACCCGGACGTCGGCTCGGTCGTCTTCACCGGATCGGTCGAGACGGGCGAGAAGGTCGCGCGCGACGCCGGCCTCAAGAATCGCGTGCTCGAGCTCGGTGGAAACGGCCCGCAGATCGTCCTCGCGGACGCCGATATCGACAAGGCGGCCGACGCGGCGATCACCGGCTGTTTCTACCTCGCCGGCCAGTGCTGTACCGCCGCGGAGCGGATCCTCGTCCACGAGTCGGTGAAGGACGAGTTCGTCGGCGCTCTCGTCGAGCGGACGAAGCAGCTGCGGGTCGGCGATCCGCTCGACGAGGCGACCGACATGGGGCCGGTCTGCACCCCCGCCGTGCTCGCCCGCACGCGCGCCCACATCGACGATGCGGTCGCTCACGGCGCGACGATCGTGCTCGGCGGCGGCCACGACGGCCAGTTCCACGAGCCGACGATCATCGACGGCGTGACGAGCGCGATGCGGATCGCGCAGGAGGAGACCTTCGGCCCGGTCGCGCCGATCATGACCTTCGAGACGCTCGACGAGGCGATCCGATCGCGAACGAGACCGAGTTCGGCCTCACCGCGTCCGTGTTCACGACGTCGCTCCACGACGCCTGGCATGCAGCCGAGGAGCTCCGGCACGGCACCGTGCACATCAACGAGACGACGAACTACTGGGATCAGATGGCGCCGTTCGGCGGTGCGAAGAAGTCCGGGGCGGGCCGCGAGCTCGCCGGCTGGATCATCGACGCGCTGACCGAGACGAAGCAGATCTCCTTCGATCTGTCGTAAGACGATGTCCGCCGATCGCGCCGACGTTCTCGTGATCGGCGCCGGGGCGTCCGGCTCCGTCGCCGCGAAGTATCTCGCCGAGGCGGGGTTCGGCGTCGTCTGCCTGGAGCAGGGCGGCTGGCACAGCGCGTCCGACTTCCCGGGGGACAAGCTCGGAGTGGGAGCTTGCGTCGTTGAAGCAGTGGCATCCGAACCCGAACGTGCGAGGGCTCCCCGAGGACTACCCGTGCGAGACGTCGGGATCGGACGTGAACCCGTTGATGGTGAACGCGGTCGGGGGAAGCACCATCCACTACGGCGCACAGTGGATGCGGTTGCTTCCGTCCGACTTCCGTGTCCGGACGCTCGACGGGGTCGCCGACGACTGGCCGCTCTCCTACGACGATCTGGTGCCCTACTACGAGCGGCTCGAGCCGGAGATGGGCGTGTCGGGGCTCCCGGATGACCCGGCATATCCGCCCGGGACGAACCCGCCCCTGCCGCCGCTCCCGATCGGCGCCGTCGGTCGGAAGGCCGCGCAGGGGATGAACGCGATGGGCTGGCACTGGTGGCCGGGCACGCAGGCGATCGCATCGCGCCACTATGCCCTCTGCGCCACTGTGCGCGCGTCGCGGGACGTGCTCCAGGGCTGCCCGGAGGGGGCGAAGGCAGCATGGACCTCACACATTGGCCGGACGCGCTCGCGCACGGCGTGCGCCTCCTGACCGGCGCCCGGGTTCGCGAGATCACGACGAACGTCGCGGGCTCGCGACCGGTGCGGTCTGGATCGATCGCGAGGGGGCGGAGCACCACCAGGCGGCGGAGGTCGTGATCGTCGGCGGTAACGGTGTCGGTACTCCCCGGCTCCTGCTCCTGTCGGCCTCGAGCCGGTATCCGGACGGCCTTGCGAACTCGTCCGGTCTCGTCGGCAAGCGCCTGATGATGCACCCGTTCTGACCGTGCTCGGGGTCTACGAGGAGCAGCTCGAGAGCTCGCTCGGCCCGACGGGACAGCTGATCCAGTCCTATGAGTTCTACGAGTGCGACGCTTCGCGCGGCTTCTCCGCGGCGCCAAATGGGAGGTCTTGCCGCTCGGAGGCCCGCTCGGTCTGCTCGCCCGCTACGACGACCGACCGTACGACGAGCGGTGGGGAGATGCTGCGCTTCGATCATCGGACGCGGACTCGGCCGTGCGGTCGACTGGGGGACCATCGCCGAGGATCTCCCGCGCGAGAGCAACACGGTGACGCTCGATACCAAGCTGACCGACTCGGACGGGATCGCCGCGCCTCGCATCACCTACCGGATCGCCGAGAGACACGCAACGATGATGGACTTCCACATCGAGCGGATGCCGTCGAGGCCCACGGGGCCGCGGGGGCGGCGAACCGTCGTAGCCTGCCGATGCGGACACCAGCCGGCACTCCTCGGAACCGCGCGGATGGGTGACGATCCGGCGAAATCGGTGGTCGATCCCTTCGGCCGGTCGCACGACATGCCGAACCTGTACGTGATCGACGGGAGCGTGTTCGTCACCGCGGGCGGCGGCAACCCGACGGCGACGATCGCAGCTCTGGCGCTGCGCTTCGCCGAGGAATCGCGCGACGAGCGCCGCTTCAGGAAGTGCCGGCGTGACGTCCGCGCAGCGAGCGGCCTTCGCTGCTCTGGCCGACGTGATGCTTCCTGCGTGTGACGGGATTCCCGCCCCGAGCGAGGTGGACGTCGCCGGGCGCTGGCTCGACCGGGTCCTCAGGGTCCGTCCCGACCTTACGCCGGGGCTCGAGCGCGCCCTGGCGGTCGCCGAGGAGCAACCTCCGACGGACGCGCTCGAGCAGCTGCAGGCGGAGGATCTGACTGCGTTCCAGGCGCTCCTTGCTGCAGTGACCGGGGCGTACTACATGAGCCCGAAGGTTCGCCGCCGACTCGGCTACCCGGGGCAGCGACCACGGCCTGCATATCTCGACGAAGCCGACTGGGATCTCCGGCGAGGGACTGCTCGACCCGGTCGTCGAACGCGGGCCGATCTACCGCGACGTTTCCTAGCCCGTCGCTCGACACTCGATTCCGCGTCAGGCAGAGTGGGCCCATGACGAGGGAGCCCGACACGAATGTCGTCGGCGGGGAGCTGCAGCCCTGCTCGACGGAGCCCCTGACCGGCTTCTTCCGCGACGGGTGCTGCGCCACCGGGCCCGAGGACGTGGGAAGCCACACCGTCTGCGCCGTCATGACTGCCGAATTCCTTGCGTTCAGCCGGCAGGCTGGCAACGATCTGTCGACACCACGGCCGGAATGGGGCTTCCCCGGGCTTGCTCCCGGCGATCAGTGGTGTGTGTGCGCCGCCCGGTGGTTGGAGGCCCATCGCGCCGGGTACGCGCCGCGCGTCGTGCTCGGCGCGACTCACGCACGTGCGCTTGACATCATCCCGATCGAGACCTTGACGCTCTACGCCTCGGACTGACGTAGCCGAGCGAACTTAGATGTTCTGGCAGGGAGCAGTGCCCTGCCGTCACGGCTCGCGAGCAGCGAGGCCGTCACAGGGCCTTGGCGTAGTGCGTGTACGAGTTCGTGACACGCATCCCGACGCGTTCGTACAGGCCGAGCGCGCCCGTACGCGAGTCCGTCGAGAGGCCGCAGGTGTGCTTGCCACGCGCGTAAAAGGCTCCGAAGGAGTGCTGGAGAAGGGCCCGGGCGATACCGCGGCCGCGGGCCTCGCGCTGCACGGCGAGCTGGCCCACCCAACCCTCGTCGTCGTAGGTGATGAGGTGAGCCGCCCCGACGATCTCACCGTCGAGAACGGCGACGGGGAGGTGCCATGATTCGAAGCCCGGCAAGCCGATCGTCTTCGCTGCCCAGTCTCCGAAGGTCGACGGCTCTCGACCAGGCCACTCGTTGAACGCCTCGTCGATCAGATGAAACACCGCCTGGTCGTCCTGGCCCGAAGACGAAATCGCGAATGCGGGTGCCTTGTGGAAGGCGAGGCCGATCCGGTCGAGCGGTGTTCTCGATCCGAAGCACCCAGGCCGTGTAGCGGGGCTCGTAGCCAGCGGCCCTCACGAGGCCGACAGCACGCACGGCGGTGTCGCTGAGGGTCTGGCCGACACGCGCCGAGCCGACTGCGCTTGCCCGGTCCTCCGTCCACCGGAGCAGCCAGCTGCCGATTCCCCGGCCCCACCAGTCAGGGTGGACGTTCGCCTCGGCGCGCGAGCCGCGGAAGACCTCGGCCTGCGCCACGACGCGGTCGCCGGAGAGAACGACCACGGCATCCGCCTCGAGGTCGAAGCTTGCTCGTCGCCAGTCGCTGCGAACGTCCTCGACGTCGATCTCTGCACGCCCGACGTCGACCGCTTCGCAGGCTGCGACGACAGCAGCGACCTCAGCAGCCTCCGAGAACAGCGGTGCGCGGGCGGCGAGGCCGGCGGGGAGACTGGGTGGAGGTGTCATGGCGCCACCAGACTAGCCCGGGGCGTTCCCGGGCTTCTGCCGTCCGCGAAGGCCCATCGCCGCCGGCAGGCGGCGATACCGCCCAGGCGCACCCGACACCGCGCGGCCTGGCGCCTTCGGCGCGTCCGCTGCGCGCCGAGCTGCGCTCGGCTTGCGGGATACGCCGGCTTCGCGGCTGGACTTCGCGGCCGGCTTTGCCGTCCGCTGCGTGGCGCTTCGGCGCCTCCGCTTCGCGGCCTGGCGCCCTTCGGGCGCGTCCGCTGCGCGCTGAGCTCCGCTCAGCTTGCGGCTTCGTTCGTCCAGACGAGACAGCAGGCGTCGCGGCGAATCCGCTTGGCCATACGCCTGAACGACCAGCCGTTCATGTGGCTTCGGTCGGCCCCGAAGACGACGAGGCCGACACCCGTGTCGCGGATCACGTCGAGCGCGGCGCTGACCGGCTTCGGATTGTGGAAGACGAGCTGCGTGGTGCGGACACCGAGGTCTCTCGCATACTGGGCGACTTCCTGGGAGTCCGCCTTGGTGACGCCGTCACCGAACGATCGGGCGACATGGGAGGCGGGGTTCCCGACCGCGATCGGCACCGCGGTGCAGATGTAGAGCTCGGCGCCCGTCTGAACCGCCGTCTCGACGGCGAAGTCGACGGCGACCCGGTCGAACGGCACGTTGACGGTCAGGAGCATGACCGGCTTGACGCTCCGCGCAGTTGCCGCGGCCACCGGCGTTCCAGACCGGTCGAGAGTCGCACCCCTCATGGCTCGGTCGCCTTCAGATCCCAGGCCGGAAGCTCGCCCGCATCCCGGAACACATGGCGCCGGAACCGCGGCCCGATGAGCCGGAACCAGAGCAGTCCCGTCAGAGGGCCGACGATCGCGGCTCCCTTCACACCCCAGAGGAAGAAGCCCGCGAGCGTGAAGCCGACGACGAAGATCATGCCAACCGTGACGTAGAGCTTCATGCGTGTCTGCGCGCGCTGTACGGCAAAGAGGTCGCCGCGAGGGAGCGTCGAGGTGTCGTACTGGCGGCCGCACGAGCACGTGACCACGTCACCGAAGTCAGCCTTGTTGACCTCGCCGCACTCGCAGCGGATGGTGATCGGGATCGACACAGGACGCCCTCCGTCGATTGTACGCGTACGCCCGGCAAGCGGAGAGGGTGGGCACATGGCCCACCCTCTCGACGTGCAGTGATTCAGTTCGTGCTTAGCGGGCTCTGGCTGCGGCGGTTGCAGCCGCCCCGTCGATCGCCTCCTGCGTTGGAAGCTCGTCGCTCGGCTCCCGCCACTTGAAGGGTCGCCCGTGCTGTCGCTGGGCGATGATGTAGCCGCCGACGCCGACCACGAGAGCACCGACGCCCACGGCGATCGCCTCCGGGATCTTCGCGCTCGGGTTCGTGAAGTCGTCGTTCCACGTGTAGTCCGGCGTACTTCAGGAAGGCCAGTCCGAACACGATGAAGATGAGGTTCGCGAAGCAGAAGATCGCGGCCATCCACATCCACGGTCTCGCCAGTCTGATCGGCCGCGGCCAGTTCGGGCGGTCCTTGCGGAGGAACAGGACGCCTGAGAGCGCGAGCACGTGCGAGAGCATGTACCCGAGGTTGCCCGCGGCGAGGATGAAGAAGATGTTCGAGAAGTAGAGGAGCATGAAGATGTTCAGGACGAGGTCGACGACCATCGCCCGGCTCGGAACGTGGTGTTTGTTCAGAACGCCGAGCTGCTTGATCGTCATCTTCTCCTCGGAAAGCGCATAGAGCGCCCGCGAGCCGTCCATCGTCGCCGTGTTCATCGAGAGCAGCAGGCCACCGCAGAGACAGACGACGAGGAACGTCCCGAACCCGTTCCCGGCGATCGAGTGGAGCACGTCGACCAGGTACGGGACGCCGAAGCCGTCGGAGAGGATCCTGTCGTAGCCGACGGTTCCGAGCACCGCGATCGGCAGGAGCGCGGCCAGGATGACGTTGAGGCCGCCGGTCGTCGCCAGAGCCTTCCGGGTGTCGTTCTTCGTGTCCTTGTACTCCGGCGCGAAGGTGGCCGCCGCCTCGGGGCCGTACGTCGACCAGCCGAGGATGTACATCCAGACCATGACGAGTGCGAACTCCCTGAAGAAGCCCGAGTCTCCGAAGGTGCCGCTCACGGTCGACGAGATCAGGTTCGTGTTCGTCTCGAAGTTGTTGAAGTCGCCCGTGATGAAGGCGCCGACGGCGATGACCACGACGGGGATCACCATGAGCGCGCCCACGACGTAGCTGAGCCAGACTGCGGGCCGCATTCCCCGCACGTTGAAGAGGAAGCAGAACACGATGCAGGCGACGCCGATGAGCTTGTAGGCACCGAGTTGCGCGATCACCGGCGGATCAGGCGCCCACGTCGCGATGCTGCTTTCCGGACTTGCGAACTCGGCGATCAGCAGCAGGCCGATGAATCCGCCGTAGATCGCGAGCACGCTCGACCAGGCGAACCAGTAGCCGAACACCGCGATCGGGCCGGCCAGGGAGAAGTACTTCCGCCAACCCTCCCGTGCGTACACGGACAGGCCGCCCGGCTTGTCCGGGAACATCGCCGCCGGCTCGCAGTAGATGTACGCCTGGAGCGCGCCGATGATGGCCGAGACGACCCAGAGGATCGCCGCGGGCTTGCCGCCGAGCGCCAGAATCGAGAATGCCAGCCCCACGAGCAGGAAGCCCGGGTTTGCCAGCCCGATGACGAACCCGTCCCACCAGCGCATCGTCTTGAGCAGGTGGCGTTCGTCTACCGCTACTTCAGCCATACACCCTCCTCTCGCACTGAAACCCCCGCCGTTTCATGCGTCACGAGATAAGACCGACGCCAGGTCGTGTTGGTTAGCGCTCTCGTTCGGTGCACTCCCCAGCTCACCTCCAACAACGCACGCAGTTTCCGCCTCCGGGACGCCCGTCCGCTTGCGGATGGGCGAAGGTACCACTCCGGCAGGACGAGTTCAATCGGCAACCGGCGGACATGGCCGATTGCGGTGGCTCCGCTCGACGTGGACAATCGCCAGGCAATGCGAATCGTCGTGCTCGGAGGTGCGGGTGAGGTCGGGACGGCGGTCTCGCGCGATCTCGCGTCCTGCCCCGAGGTCGACGAGATCGTGATCGCCGATCTTGATCACGTCCGGGCCGCGGGCATCGCGGCCGACTTCGGCGAGCGCGTCTCGGCTGTTCGCCTCGACCTTCGCGATCGCCAGCGCCGCGATCGATCTGCTCGACGGAGCGGACCTGCTCATGAACTGCACGAGCTTCGCGTGGTTCGACGAGGTCATCGCCCTCGCGGTGGATGCGCGAGTCGACTACGCGGATCTCCTCTCCGAGCCGTCCGACGCACAACGCCGGGCCGTGCAGGAGGCCGGGATCACCGCGGTCTCGGGTCTCGGAGCGACCCCGGGTCTCTCGAACGTCCTCGTCCGGCACGCGGCCGACGAGCTCGGCGAGCCCGAGGAGGTTCACGTCTCCTGGGTCAGCTTCCGGACGATCGCGCCGAGCGCGGGCCTCCTCGACACGATCCTGTGGGAGCTCTCGGACGGCTGCCTGACCCGGCGGTACTTCCAGAACGGGAGGCTCCGCCGGGCCCGCTCGATGGAAGGCTCGCGCGTCGTCGAGTTCGCCTGGCCGATCGGCCCGCAACGCGTCTACTACGTTCCTCACACGGAGGTGACGACGCTTCCCCGCCACTTCCCGAGCCTGCGCTTCTGCGCGGTTCGCGGAACCTGGCGGCCCGAGTTGATGGACGATATTCGCGTGTTGAACAAGTACGGCCTGCTCGACGACACGACGATCGAGTCGACCAAGGCGTCGATCTGGGAGCGGTTCGGGGAGGAGCGCGATGCATCTCCCTGGATGCTCTTCGTCAACGTCGAAGTCATCGCGGCTGGGGGTCACAGGGTGTACGACGTCAGCCATCCGCTCGACTGGGGACAGGAGGGCACCGGACGAATGACAGGCGTCTGTGCTGGCGTCGGCGCACAGCTTCTCGCGCGCGGGTCCGGAGCCGGAGGGGCCGGGTTCGTGGATCCCGAGGTCTACTACGACCCGCACGAGTTTCTTTCCGAGCTCGCCCGTCGCGGCACCGTGACGGTCGAGCAGCGAGATCATTCTGCAACGAACGGAGGATGAACGTGGAACGGCTCTACATCGGTGGCGAGTACGTCGAGAGCACTTCGGGGCAGGTGATCGAGATCGAGAACCCCGCGACCGAGGACGTGTTCGCGGAGGTACCCGACGCGTCTGCGGAGGACCTCGACCGTGCGGTCGAGGCAGCCCGGAAGGCGCAGCGAGACTGGCGCAGGACAGACGCGCTCGAGCGAGCCGATCTGCTCCACGAGTGCGCGGCTTCGCTGGAGCGGCACGCGGACGACCTTGCGGTCATCCTGACGCGCGAAGGGGGCAAGACGCTGAAGGAGAATCGCGACGAGATCGACTGGAGCGCGACCGCGTTCCGGCATCTCGGCGAGGTTGCGCGGGCGTCGCTCGGCCGGGTCGTCGGCCCGACCAAACCCGGACAGATGAACTTCGTCCTGCACGAGCCGCTCGGCGTCGTTGCGGCGATCTACCCCTACAACTACCCGATCGTCCTGCTGGCCTGGCAGATCTCGGCGGCGCTCGCCACGGGCAATACGTGCGTGATCAAGCCGAGCGAACAGACCCCGCTCGCGACGCTGAAGCTCGGCGAGGTCTTCTCCCACCTCCCTCCCGGCGTCTTCAACGTCGTGACGGCGCTCGGTCGGGGCTCGGCACAGCTCGTCGAACACCCGGGAACGGACATGATCGCGTTCACCGGCTCGGTCGCGACCGGCTCGAGGATCATGGCCGCTGCGGCACCGCGGATCAAGAAGCTGCTGCTCGAGCTCGGCGGCTCTGATCCGTTCATCGTCTTCGGCGATGCAAAGGTCGACGTGGCATCGAAGGGAGGCGTCTTCGCAGCGTTCCTGAACGCCGGCCAGGTCTGCACGTCAGCCGAGCGGTTCTACGTCGAGGACTCGATCTACGACGAGTTCATGGAGAAGGCGATCGCATTCACGAAGACGCTTCGCGTCGGCGACCCGATGGGTGACGTCGACATCGGCGCGCTCGTCTCGGGCAAGGCACGCGACCAGGTCGAAGCGGTGATCGCCGAGCTCGTCGAGAAGGGTGCCTCGGTCGCTCACGGCGGCGGGATTCCCTCGCACCTCGAACGCGGCTACTTCTTCGAGCCGACTCTGCTCGAGGTCGCCGATCCGCAGACGCAGCAGCTCGGTCGGGAGATCTTCGGCCCGCTCGCAACCTTCACGCGGGTGCGAGACGTCGATCACGCGATCGACCTTGCCAACGACTCGGACTACGGCCTCGGGGCGAACATCTACACCTCGAGCCTCGAAACCGCGATGCGAGTCGCCACGGAGATCCAGGCCGGCACGGTCTGGATCAACGATCCGCTGAAGGACAACGACGCGGCGCCGTTCGGCGGATACAAGATGAGCGGCTTCGGGCGTGAGCTGGGCTCGGAGGGCATCGGCGCGTTCACGCAGGCGAAGCACGTCCACATCGACTTCGCCCAGGTTCCGTCGCCCGAGTGGTGGTTTCCCTACGAACGGCCCGCTATCGAGGTTCCGGTGGACGAGCCCGCAACGGTCTAGGAGGGACAATGGCACCAGACACGTCGTTCGACACGATCGTCATCGGAGGCGGGATCGCAGGGCTGACTGCGGCGCGCGATCTCCGGCAGGCCGGCCTCTCCGTTCTCGTTCTCGAGGCGAGGGAGCGACTCGGCGGCCGCACGTGGTACCGGCCTTTCGCGGGAACGGATCAGAACGTGGAGATGGGTGGAACCTGGCTCGTCGAGCGCTACCAGCCGCACATCGCCGCAGAGATCGAGCGCTACGGGCTCCCGGTGGCGCAGAGCCCGGCCGGGGCGTCGTTCCGGACCGAGGTCGCCGGGGAGCTCCTCACCGGCTACGCGCCGGTGCCTCTCGAGGAGCTGATGGATCTCGAGCGAGGGCTCTACGAGGTGATTCACGCGGCGCGGCGGCTCGAGTTCGGGAAGGCGCTCGACACCCAGCCCCTCGCCGACCTCGACATCTCGTTCTCGGCATTCCTCGACCAGTTCTCCCTCGGGCGCGCAACGCACGAGTACCTCTCCGCGTGGGCCGGCTTCTTCTTCGGCTGCCATCCGTCCCAGGTGTCGGCCCTGCACGTTCTCTCGTGGGTCTCGGGCTTCGACAACAGCGCCTGGGCCTGGTATGCGGCAATCACGGACAAGTTCGGAAAGGGCACGGCGAGCTTCGTGGACGCGCTCGCGGCTGACGCGCGACGCCGAGGTCCGGCTGTCAACGCCGGTCGCGCGCGTCGAGCAGACAGCTGACGCGGTCACGGTCACAACGCGCAGCGGCGAGGCGGTCAGCGCGGCCGCGGTGGTCGTGGCGGTCCCGCTGAACACCTGGCACGACATCGAGTTTGCGCCGGCGCTCTCGGAGCCGAAGCGTCAGGCCGCCGCAGAGGGACAGACGGGGCACTCGACGAAGGTCTGGGCGCTCGTCGAGAACGCGCCCGACCACGTCGTCGGCGTGGGTTGGGGCGGTGGGCTCAACTGGCTCTCGACCGAGTTCGTTCGATCCGAGGGAAGCCTTCTCGTCGGCTTCGGGACCGGTCCGGAGATGCTCGACGTGACGAGCAAGGACGACATCCGGCGGGCGATCGAGCGCTTCGTGCCAGACGCGACCGTCGTCGCGACGGACGCGCACGATTGGAACGGCGACGAGTTCTCGCAGGGCACCTGGATGGCATACCGCCCCGGGCAGGTCATGCGGTTCCACTCGGCCTTCCAGGAGCCCGAGGGACGGCTGTCGTTCGCGGGCTCGGATCTCGCCCTCGGCTGGGCCGGGTGGATGGACGGCGCGGTCGAGACGGGCGTCCGCGCGGCGCGGCAGGCGCTCGCAGCCGCCGGGGTCTCTACGCGTCCGTGAGCGCGGGACGCCCGGTTCGGGCCGTCGTCTACGGGGTCGGGGCGATGGGCTCGATCATGGCCGGCCTCATGCTCGACAAGGGCTGCGAGATCGTCGGTGCCGTCGCGCGGAGCCCGGAGAAGATCGGTCGCGATCTGGGCGATGTCGCGGGCCTCGGTCGCGAGACCGGGGTGATCGTCGACGACGACGCCGAGCGGGTGCTGGCGGTCGCACGGGCAGACGTGGCCGTCGTCTCGGTGGCCAGCTACCTGAGCGTCATGTTCGACCACTTCAGCGTGTGCCTCCGCCACGGCACCAACGTCGTGACGATCGAGGAAGAGGCCGTCTATCCGTGGGCAACCGCGCCCGAGCTCGCAACCGAGCTCGACCGCATCGGGAAGGCAGGAGGCGCCACCCTCGCTGCGTCCGGGGCACAGGACGTGTTCTGGATGCATCTCGTCGGCTGTCTCCTCGGTGCGGCGCACCGGATCGACTCGGTCGAAGGCCGGTGCAGCTGGAACGCCGACGACTACGGGCCGGAGGTCGCCGCCCACGTGCATCTCGGGGAGAGCCGGGAGGAGTTCGACCGGTACCTGGCCGAGCATGGCTGGCCGGACTTCGTCGTCCGGGCGACGCTCGAGGCCCTCGTTGCGGACGCCGGCTTCACCAGCGCCGCGGTTCACCCCAGCGTCACCCCGGTCGTCGCCGACGACGACACCTGGTCGCGCAGCCTCGGCAGGGATGATTCCGGCCGGACACGTGCTCGGTGTCATCGATGCCGTGACGATCGAGACCGCGGAGGGCCCGGTCTTCTCGTTCGAGATGGGCGGTCGCGTATACGCGGAAGGGGAGTCCGACGCGAACGAGTGGCACGTGCGCGGCGATCCTCCGCTCGAGCTCCGAAACGATCGCGTGCCGACGCGCGTCATCACCTGCACGTCGGTCGTGAACCGGATCCCCGACGTGATCGCAGCCCCTCCCGGCCTGATCACCCTCGACCGCCTGCCGCGGCCGAGGTACCGACCGGGGCCGTACGTGATCGTCTAGATGTAGTTCCTAGCGAGGTTGTTCAGTCTCGTCGGCCGGCGTTTGTTGCCGAGGGAGCCGTGTGGTCGTCTGTAGTTGTATCGTTCGAGGAAGGGTGGGAGCGCTCTTGTGCGCTCTTCTGAGCTGCCGTAGATCTGGTGGTATGCCCACTCGTTGAGGAGTGTCTGGATGAAGCGCTCGGCCTTGCCGTTGGTGCGGGGTCTGACCGGGTCTGATGCGGAGGTGGCGCAGGCCGAGTTCGTGGAGCGCGTCGGCGTAGGCGTGCGCGAGGGTAGCAGGACGCCGTTGTCGCTCTTGACCGCCTCGACTCGTACTCCGCGTTCGCCAAACCAGGCGATGGCACGACGCAGGAAGGCGACGGCGTAGTGGGCGTTGAGGCCCTCGAGGACTTCGGCATAGGCGAGGCGCAGGAGTGGTCGTCGGACGATCACGTGCACGTACTCCCAGCCCGCGACCCCGCGCAAGCGTCCTTCGCGTCGGCGTGCGCTTCTGCGAGGCGCGGCTCCCCGTCGCCCGGTGGCCCGCGCCGCGAATGCGGCCGAGCTTCTTGATGTGGACGTGGACGAGCTCGCCGGGGTGACGGCGCTCGTAGCGGTTGGGGGGCTCCGGCGGCTCGAAGCCGCGAGCGCTTGCCGAGGCCGATCCGCTTGAGCCACAGCGAGACGGTCGAGAGCGACAGACTGGAGCGATCTCTGCGATCTCGGTTGCCGTCATCCGCAGGCGCCTGAAGCGCCTCGATCACCTGCACGCGTCTCCGGGAGAGTCGCGCTCGGACTTCGCCGCGGTCGCGAAGACCGGTCGAGCAGTTCGCGATCGACCGTCGCGGTAGCGCCTGAGCCACTTGCTCACGGTGCGAGCGCTGCAACCAGCTGCCTCAGCCGCCTCGGCGAGCGTCCATCCCTCCCCAACCACACGCTGGCAAATGAGTCGGCGGCTGCTCGGACAGGTCCGATGGTTAGCGTGAAGCTTCATCCGGTGTCCTCCTCGGGACTGTGGGCTTCGACACCCCCAGCCTCCAAGGAGGCCCGGATGAACAACCTCCTCGAGGACTGACATCGAGAGCGCCTCGGCTCGTTCAGGCCGGGACAGGCTGAAGGCGCGCCTGCGCGATCAGCCGATCCGTACACCGGAGCGAGTTGGCGGAGATCGTCGCTGTCGGGGCCATCGGACCGGAGGTCGGGAACACGGCGCCGTCCAGGACGTAGAGGTTCGGCACGTCGTGTGAACGGCACCAGCGGTCCACGACCGAGGTCGCCGGGTCGTCCCCCATCCGGGCGGTGCCGAGAAGGTGCCAGCCCCACTGTGACCAGTCGGCCTCGATGGTGTCGATCGCGCCGCCGGCCCGGTGTGCCTCATGTGCCCGGTCGAGCTGGAACCGCAGGTTCGCCCGCATCTCCTCGTCGATGTCGAACGTCACCTTCGGCGCGGGGATCCCGTCCGAATCGGTGAGCGCCGCGTCGAGCGTGATCGTGTTCTTCTCGTGAGGCAGATCCTCGATACCGATACCCCAGTCGAAGGCGTGTCCGAGCGTTCGCTCGACCAGATCGTGGATCTTCGGGCCCCACCGCTCCTCGTAGGCCAGGCTGTCGTACCGCGCGAGCGAGAAGAGCGGCCCGCCGAGCGGCATGACGTCCCATTGCGCGCCCCGCCGGAATCCCCGCGACTCGTCCGTGTCGGCGAACTGAAGCGACAGGAGCTGCGTGCCCCACGGCCCGAGCCAGGTCTCGAGATCGTCTTCGTAGATCCCGAGCACGCTCATGTACGGATGCAGCATGAGCCGCTTGCCGACGAGCCCCGACGAGTTCGCGAGTCCGTCCGGGAAGCGGCCGGAGGAGGAGAGGAGTAGCAGGCGAGCGGTCCCGACGCCGTTTCCGGCGACGATCACGACGTCTGCATCCTGCCGCTGCTCCTGACCCGCCCGGTCGATGTATACCGCGCCGGTGGCGAGTCCCTGGCCGTCGACGACGATCTCCCGCACCCGAGCGCCGGTGACGAGCTTCGCTCCGTGGTTCAGCGCCTCGGGCCACATGGTCGTGTCGGTCGAGCTCTTGGCGCCCTTGGGGCAGCCCCACATGCAGGTGCCGGTGCGCTCGCATCCGGCGAGGTTGCCGACCGCCTCCGAGCGAATCGCGTGGGCTGCGGGCCACCAGTGCCAGCCGAGCGCGTTCATGCCCTCCGCCGCCCTACGGCCGAGCGGCCCGATCGGCAGCGGCGGAAGCGCCGGCGCCGGTCCAGGTGGATACGTCGGGTCTCCCGTCATCCCGGAGATCTGCATGTCCTGGTCGATCCGCTCGTAGTACGGCTTCATCTCCTCGTACGTGATGGGCCAGTCGTCGGCCACCCCGTCCACCGTTCGGAGCTTGAAGTCTTGGGGACGCATGCGCACCCACTGCGCGCAGAAGTGGATCGTCGAGCCGCCGACCGCGTTGTACATCACGGGCGTGATCGGCGAGTTCGAGATCTCGAGCGGGTAGTCGGCAGGCTGCTTGCGGACATTCGGGTCGGGGCTCCACTGAGCCTCGGAGACGAGCTCGAACTCGAGCTTGTCGCCGGGGAACTCGTCGGCGTTCGCCCAGTCGCCCTGCTCGAGGCAGACGACCCGAAAACCGGCTTCGGCGAGGTAGCGCGCAGCGACCGACCCTCCTGCTCCGGCCCCGATGATCAGCACGTCGGCACGGTCATGGCTCCGCGACAGCGTGAAGGGGAGAGGAGACACATGGCCGTTTGGGGGCGCTTCGGCCGGCGGCTTCCGGTGAATGGGGCCTCGCTCGATGACCGGGTCGAGCAGCCCGTCCCGCAGGTCGTACTCGGCCTCGTCCGAGAATGGTGGGCGCTTTCCCTGCCCCGGGAAACGTATCCGCTTGCGGACCTTGAGGTTCATGAAGTACGCGCCCTGGACGATCGTCGAGAGGGCGCGAAAGCCTTCCGTATCCTCATCGTGGAGACGGCGAGCCTCGTCCGCGGGCGACTTCCCGGCGGCACCTTCGAGCACCGCGAGGAGAGCGGGCCCGAGATCGGGGCGAGCCGAGACGGCCCGATCCAGCCATTTGCCTCTGGGGTCGGCCTCGCTCGCCGAAAGCTGGCCGTCAGCCGCGGGAATCAGGACGTCCGCGAGCGCTGCAAACGTCGCGCGCTGCTCCTCGTTGACCGATGTTCCTGCCGGAGCGCTCACGCCGTTCCTCCTCGTCCGGGCCGGTCACCCGGCCGCCTTCTCTCGCTTACGACCGCGGCCGCTTCTTCTCGGTGTCGTAGATCGGAACCGGACCGACTGTCGCCGGAGCAGTTCCCTCGCCGACGGCGACCTCGACCGTCTCGCCCTCCGACGCCAGCTTCGAGCTGAGCACCGCCAGGCCGATCACCTTGCCGAGCGTCGGGCTCTCACATGGGCTCGTCAGGGTTCCGACCCGCTCACCGTTCTTCGTGACGGCTGCGCCGTACTCAGGAACCTCACCGTCTACGACGAGCGTCACGAATCGGTTGGGCGGATTCTTCGACTCCGCCGCGAGCGCACCCTTCCCGCAGAAGTCGGGCCCGTCGAGTGCGATCACCTTGTCGAGGCCCATGTCGAACGGGCTCGTCTCGTGCTGGAAGTAGTCGTAGCCGATGAAGATGAGCCCCGATTCGATCCGAATCGTCTCGACCGCCGCGAGCCCGTACGGCTTCGCGCCGGCGCCCGTCACCGCAGCCCAGAGCTGCTCGGCCCCTTCCGGCGGGCAGAAGAGCTCGTAGCCGAGCTCGCCCGAGTAGCCCGTCCGCGAGACCCAGCACGGCACTCCGCCGACCTCGACCTGCTCGGGCCAGAAGCGGAAGTAGCGAAGCGAGGGGACATCGGCCGTGGTGAGACTCTGGAGAAGCTCGCGTGACCGGGGGCCGTTGATCCCGAGTTGCGGTGACTCCTGGGTCGTCGGTGTGATCCCAACCTCGAGGCCGTCGACCACGGTGGTGAAATGGTCGAGATCCGAGTCGAGCGCCGTCACGACGATGCACTGGTCGTCGGTGAGCTTGAACACCGTGCCGTCGCCGACCATCTTGCCGTTCTCGTCGCAGAACGGCGCGTAGCGCACCTGGCCCACGTCGAGCCCGAGCATGTCGTTCGTGAAGATCCGGTCGGCTGCCTTCAGTGCGTCAGGGCCTTCGAAGTACCACTTTCGAAGGGGCGATGCGTCCCAGACGCCGACGTCGTTGCGGACCGCCTGGTGCTCGCCGATCGCGTCGCCGAAGGTGCTCGGCCAGTACCAGCCTTCCCAGTCCATGAGCTCGCCGCCGAGCTCCCGCTGGGGCCGATCGAATGCTGTGCGAATGATGTCGTCGGTCATACGGGGCTTGTATCAAGCCCGCTGAGCCGGTTCAAGTTCCCAGAGCCTTGATGTATCCGGCTTCGCTCGAGATCGCGGCAGCATGCTCGAGCAGCGGCTCGACCGCACGCTCCATCGCCGCTGCCGTCGAACCGGCTCGATGGGCCCTGGACGCCGAGGATGGCGACGAGCGTTCCCCTGTTGCCGAGGATTGGTGCCGCGATTGCGTTCAGGTCGTCCTCGCGTTCGCCGGTGACGTGAGCCCAGCCCCGACCGACGGTGCGAGCTGTTTCCGTGGCCAGCAGCATCCCGGTCGGTGATCGTGCGGTCGGTGAAGCGCTCGAGCTCGCCGTCCGGAAGCTGCCCTCCGAAGGCGAGATAGACCTTGCCGACTGCGGTGGCGTGCGCGACGCTGGGCCGCCCGACTCGCGCCACGCTCTGGATCGAGGCGGCGCTCTGGACGAAGTCGACGGTCACGGCTTCGTGCTCGCCCGGCGCCGAGAGCGTGACGGACTCGCCCGTCACCTGCGCGAGCTCCGTCAGGTGAGGTCGTGCGATCTCGCGCAGGTCGAGGCGCGCGAGGACTGCGTTGCCGAGATGCAGGAGCCGGAGTCCGAGCCGGTACCGGCCGCTGTCGGCGTCATGTTCGACGAGGCCTGCTTCCGCGAGCGTCGCAAGCAGTCGCGACACGGTGCTGGCGTTGATCCCCGTGCGCCGGGCGATCTCGTTCGTCCCGAGCTCCGGCGCGCCGTCCGCGAGCGAGTCGAGGACTGCGACCGCGCGCTGGACGGCGGCGACGTGGCGGATGGCTGGCTGACCGGTTCGGGGCATGGTACGGTGCTCTCATCAATTTTGACACGGCATTGCCGAGGAGGCAATAACCATGGCTCTTCCTGCATCCTCGCCCTACGTCATCGTCGGCGCGGGCATTCACGGCCTCTCGACCGGGTACCACCTCGCCAAGGAACTCAAGGCTCGCGGGCTCGGCTCTGGCGCAGACATTATCGTGCTCGAGAAGTCCGAGCCGGCTGCGGGTGCGTCCGGGCATCGCGTGCGGCGTCGTCCGCAACAACTACTACCAGCCGGCGATGGCCGAGCTGATGCAGGCGTGCGTCGAGGTCTGGGAGTCGGATCCGGTTGCCTACCACTACAACCCGGTGGGGTACATGGCGCTCGGGCCGGCCGTCCAGGAGCCCGATCTGATCGAGACCTACGAGCGGCAGGAGAAGATCGGCTACCGCTCGACGCTCGTCACCGGCGAGGCCGAGGTCGACGCGTACATGAAGGAGCTGTTTCCCGACTGGCGGGCGAAGGGCGTCACCGTGTGCCTGCACGAGCACCAGGGCGGCTTCGCGTTCAACAAGGACTCCGTCATGGGGCTCGTCGGGAAATGCCGCTCCGAGGGTGTCGAGATCCTCACCGGCGTCGAGGTCAAGGCGTTCGAGTGGAACCCGACGAGTCCGTTCGCTCGGTCATCACGAGCCAGGGAACCATCGAGGTCGGCGAGCAGCTCGTCCTCGCACCGGGCCCGTGGGCGAAGCAGGTCTGGTCGATGCTGGAGCTTCCGACCCACATCGACGTTCGCACGCCGACCGGAGAGGTGATCGCCGACCGGCCGATGTGGACGTACTGGAACCTCCAGGAGGGCGAGATCCAGGTCGATCCGCTGATGTTCGCCTCGCCGACGGCGGCGCGCCGCCCGTCATCCACCTGGACACCGACGCTCCGCTCTACACCGACGAGGGAACGCTCGTCAGGGACGAGCTGTGGGGCATCTACTTCAAGCGCGACCGCCACGGCGTGCAGGGTGGCGCCGCACCGCTCGTCGTGAGCGACGATTTCCAGCTCGACCCGTATCCGTCGACGACCGATGTCGATCCTGACTTCCCCGACATGTGGTGCGCCGCTCTCTCCCACGCGATGGGCAGGTTCGAGGGCAAGCGCTCCGTGTACAAGCGCGCCCGGTCAGGTGGCGTCGGGGCATTCACCGCCGACAACTTCCCGGTCTTCGACTACATGAAGCCGAACGTCTACACGATCCTCGACTCGAATCATGGCTACAAGATGATCGGCGTCGGCCGCGAGGTCGCGAAGGTCGTCGTCGGAGAGCATTCGAGCCTCCTCTACCCGTTCCGCTTCGAGCGCTTCGCGTCCGGCGATCTTCACCCGGTCTCGCACTCGCCCTACCCCTGGTCCTGAAAGGCCCGAAGGCGGGCCGCGCAGCGGCCGAATAGGCCGCGAAGGCTCATCGCCGCCGGCAGGCGGCGATACATACCGAACCCCTGGTTCCCCCACGAACCCCCTCCTCGGAATAGTCACGCGTTTCTTGCGGTGTGGGCTTGAGCCCGGCCAAGCCGGGCTAAGCCGACGCAAAGCGCCAGGCGGCGCTCACGGCGGCTCGGCGACCGGCTCGTCGCTCTTGCCGACCCGATGAAGCGATGATTCGATCAGGCCGAGCCGCTTCGCGAGCCAGGGTTTCGTCGACGCCTGAAGGGTCAGCGTGACGATGATCGCAAGGGCGACGCAGACGACGACGAGCTCCGCGCCCTCGATGTCGCGGGCGAGGATGATTCCGGCGAGCGCTGCAGGGACGACCCCCGTCTCGCGCGCCCAGCCGATGAACACGATCTCGGGCCGTGTCCATCCGCCCCGCCGATCCGGGAGCAGACACGTCAGCACGGCGATCGGGCGGGCGACGAAGATCAGCACTGCGAGGACTCCGAGAGCGGGGAGCCAGTTGTCGGCGATCGCCTGCCACGGCAGATTCGCGCCCAGCGTGATGAAGACGAACATCACCATCAGATCGGCGACGTTCGCGATCAGCGAGCGCATGTCCATCTCGTGATCCTCGTGCATTCCAAGGCCGAACAGATCCATGTTGGCCACGATCAACCCGGCGATGAAGGCGCCCAGGTAGCCGCTGCCCCCTGCGGAGTCGAGTGAGAAGAACGTCGCGGCCACGACCATGAGAACGGCGACGCCGGCTGACTCTCGCCAGATGCCGACCCGGCCGCTCGAGATCACGAGCGAGAGCAGGATGCCGAAACCGATGCCGAGACCGATCGAGATCCCCAGCTCCTTCAGGAAGTCGAGCACGGGCGCGGCAACGGAGTTGTCGCCCGTTGCGACGATTCCGGCAAGCGTCAGAGCAAGCACCGCACCCGTCGGGTCGTTGAGCGCGGACTCGGCGATGATCGTCTGGGAGACCTTCGGCCGTATCCGCATGCGCTCGAAGAGCGGAATCAGGATGGCGGGATCGGTCGGTGCCAGCGCTGCGCCGATCAGGAGGCCGACCGTGACAGGCACGTCGAAGAAGACCGAAGCGGCAATCCCGACGATCGCCGCCGTGATGATCACGCCCGGGATCACGAGCATCCCCAGTCCGATCGCAACCCTGCTCAGGATCCTTGCCGACAGCTGCAGGCCGCCGTGGAAGAGGATGAACGAGACCCCGAGGGTCAGGAGCACCTGAACCGGTGTCGACGCAAGGGGCACGTCGATCCAGCCCGTGACGGAGGGACCGAGGATCGCGCCCGCCGCGACGAGGAGGAGCATCACCGGGAGACGCAGGAAGGTCGCGATCGGCTGGGCGATGAGCCCGGCGGCCAGCATCAGCGCCAGCGTGAGGATGACCTCTTTGGTTTCCTCCATGAAGCGGGATTCTGCACACGCCTACGGCGGTCGGCCCTTGCAGGCGGGGCGGCGTTAGCGCACCATGCCCCTCAGCGTGCTGCTCCTCTTCCTCCTTCGAAACGCGCCGGGAGCCATCCTCATCATGGCCCTGACCCTCGCGGTCGCGCTCTACCTCACCGTGATCGAGTTGCGGTCGATGGACGTGCACTGGAAGTGGTGGGCCTGGTGGCTCTCGCTCGTGTTCCTCACGCACTTCATCGGCTACCTCATCCTGCGGGTCTACGTTGCCTACCGTCGACGACAAAGCCCGAACGTTTAGAGACAAGCCTCTCGGCAAGGTGTTGATCCTTGCGGTCGTCCTGATCGCCGCGCTCGTCGTCGCCCGCAGCTGCGGTAAGACCGAGACGAAGGTGAGTCAGGATCAGGCGATAGCGATCGCGAAACAGGAGATCACGTTCGAGCCGAACCACGTGATGGTGCGGATCATGAAGCAAGGCTTGAAATCGCGGCCGTTCTGGGCTGTATCGATGTCGATACAGCAGGAGACCGGTGCGCTCGACAACCTGACCGTCGTCGTCGTCGACGCGAACACGGGTGAGGTGACCCAGATCCGTCGGCAGGTTCCGTAATCCGCGGCCATCGCGAGCCGTGGCGGGGTGGAGCTTTCCCACACAACATTCGATCAAACGATGGTGTTGACGGCCCTTGGAGCCGTCCGATCGGGATCGTAGCCTTGCGCCCTGGCTGGCGTTAGCGGTGCTGCACGCTCATGGGAGATCGGGGGGAGGCTTCGATGGACATGCTCGCGTCACTGATCGGACAGGTGGAGGAGCAGATCGGGCTGGACTCGCTCGTTCTGGGCGAGACGTTCTACTTCTTCACGGTCGTGATCATGTGGTTGATCCACGCCGGCTTCATGATGTACGAGGCGGGTGCGGCTCGGCGCAAGAACATCATGTCGACCGCGATCAAGAACATCCTGACGATCGCCGTCGTCACGCCGACCTTCTACTACTTCGGTTGGTACATCTACGGTTGCTTCCAGCATGGCGGCCCCGCCGAGGGGCATGCCGGTCCCTCGGAGCTTCCCGGTTTCTGTGGGGCGACCGCCCCGTGGGCTGACCAGGCCGGGCCGAACCTGGCCGACCACATCAGCCTCGTGTTCTTCCTCGCGTTCCTTCTCTTCTCGTGGACGACGGCCTCGATCATGTCGGGCGCACTGATCGAGCGCGTCAGGCTCTCCGCGTACCTGCTTCTCTCGGTGCTCCTCGGTTCCGCGGTGTGGATCATGGACGCCGCCTGGGGCTGGAGCGCCGGCGGCTGGCTGGTCACGAACTACGGCTTCCACGACTCGATCGCCTCGATGGTCGTGCACGGCGTCGCAGGCGTCTTCACGCTCGGCGTCCTCATCCATCTCGGCCCGCGTATCGGGAAATACGATCGCGAGGGCAGACCCAGGCACTTCAAGCCCCACAACACGCACATGACGTTGTCGGGGCTGATGCTGATATTCACGGGCTTCTACGGGTTCTACGCCGCCTGCCTGGTCATAACCTCGACTGCCTTCCCCGGCTGGCTCAACATCTACCTCAACCCGACGACGCTCGGGACGATCGGCATGGTCATCACGATCGGCTTCGCCGGCGGGTTCACGGGTGGCTGGTTCGCGAGCAAGGGCGATCCGTTCTGGACGCTCTCGGGAGGCCTCGCCGGCGTCATCACCGTCTCGGCCGGCGCCGACGTCTACCACCCGTCTCTCGCGTATCTCCTGTCCACCTTCGGCGGCATGGCCGCCGTCTACGTCGGTGGCTACATCGAGAAGAAGCTCCGCGTCGACGATGCGGTCGGGGCCGTCGCGGTGCATGGCTTCTGCGGCTTTCTCGGTGTGTTCCTCGTCGGGATCTTCGCCGGCGGGTTCCCGACGGGTGTCAACAACGTTCCGTCATCGTTCGGCGGCCAGCTGATCGGGATGCTCACCTTCTTCCCGCTCGCATTCCTGCCGGGCTTCATCGGAGCGTGGCTGCTGAAGAAGGCGAACCTGCTTCGCGTCCCGCCCGAGGTCGAGCTCGAGGGCCTCGACATGGCGGAGTTCCAGCAGGACTTCTATCCCGAGTTCGAGCGGTCACCCGAGCACATCATTCTCCCCGATGGCCAGGAGGTCGAAGCGGGACCAATCCTGCTCGAGGGGTACGCTGACGTCACGAACCGGAAATCCGGCACCCGGGCCGGGTCGTAAAGGAGGGATGCCGAAATGATCGACAGCTTCCCGTATGACAGCTGGCTGAACGAGGCCGGCGATGGCTTCAACACCGATATCACCACCTTCTGGACGTTCGGCCCGGAATACGGCGCCGCGGGGGGTTCTCTCACCGGCACGTACGTCATGACTGCGCTCGGCATGCTGCTCATGGTGGTCTCGCTGATCGCCTGGGTCTGGATGGAGAAGCGCCGGCTCGACGAGCAGGCTGCGATGCTGCGGTCTGCGGCAGGCGAATAGGGCTAAGGAGAAACCATGCCACGTGAGAAGCAGATCGAATTCCCCGAAAAGCAGAGTCCGGTCAAGTGGTTGACTCCAGTTCTCCTGCTGGTCTGCGGTCGCCTGCATCGTTGCGACTATCATCATCCTCCTCGTTCACCCGAGCGGGGCCTTCATCGGGCCCTGGTAACCCGGAATCGTCGTAGGAGGTAGCTTTCTCCGATGTCCACGCTGTATCTGACCTGCGGCCTCTGCGGCCACAAGCAGGCCGACGGGCTACTCTCTCGAGGCCGTTGGGGGCATGTCGAGACCGCTGACGGTACGCTGCAGGCCTGCCCGCGGTGCAAGGAGCAGTATCTCGACTGGGAGAATCGGCTGGTCGCCCCAGCGGGCGGCGCAGAATAGGCCGGAATTCCGAGCGTACGCGCGTTTCCCGAGGGCCGGAGCGATCCGGCCCTCGTCGTTGCTCAGGGTGCTTGCAGGCCCGCCGCCCGGATCGTGTTTCGCAGGAGCCAGACGTCGGTGATGGGGCCGACTCCACCCGGGACAGGGGTGATCGCCTCGGCCTTCGCGGCCACGCTCTCAAAGTCGAGGTCGCCCACGAGCCGGGTCTTGCCGGTTTCGGGGTCTGGCATCGCGTTGATCCCCACGTCGACGGCGATCACGCCGTCCTTCACCATGCTGCCGTTGATGAGCTTCGGCACCCCTGCCGCGACCATGAGGATGTCCGCCCGACGTGTGTGATCCTCCAGACGACCGGCCTGGGTCGTGAACTGGTGGCACGACGAGACCGTCGCGTTCCGCGCCAGACCGAGCCACATTGCCGGCTTCCCGACGTTGTTCGAGCGGCCGACGAGGACGAGCTCGAGTCCGTTGTAGAAGGTGCTCGGCCGCCTGCCCGTCTCCTCGACATACCGGTCGAGGAGGTAGAACGCCGACGCCGGTGTCGACGGGGTGAACCGCGGCTGGCCGAGCGCGAGGAGTCCTGCGTTCTCGGGATGCAGCGCCTCGACGTCCTTCAGCGGATGGAGAGTGCGGTAGACCTGCGCCTCCGACACCTGCCGTGGGATCGGCCGGAGGATGAGGATCCCGGAGACTCGCGGGTCTGCGTTCAGCTTCCCGACCAGCGCGAGCATGTCGGCTTCCTCGACGTCGGCCGGGAGCGTTTCGGAGACGTAGCGGCAGCCGAGCTCGTCGGCAATGCGTCGTAGGCGGCGCTCGTAGGCCTGTGCCGCGTAGTCGTCACCCGTGAGCACCGTGGCGAGCCCGGGGCTGAGGCGCTCGCGACCGAGCGCGGCGATCTCGAGCTCGGCTTTCTCGCGGAGCTCGTCGGCGAGCCGCCTCCCGTCGATGATCGTCGTCATCGTCGGGCTGAATCTATCCGGCCTAGAACAGTCCGAGCGTCTTGCCGTCGGCGTCGATGTCGACGTTTTGCAGGGCGGGGCTGATGCCAAGGCCGGGCATCGTCTGCATGTCGCCGCAGAGCGCGACGATCCAGCCCGAGCCGGTATAGGCGCGAAGGTCGCGTACCGGCAGCGTGAAGTCGGTCGGAGCGCCCATGACTGTGGGGTCGTGAGACAGAGAGAGGTGCGTCTTGGCCATGCAGATCGGAACCCTGTCGAGCCCCTGCTTCGTGTAGCGCTCGATCTTCTCGAGGGCCGCGGGCAGGAGCTGGATTCCGTCGGCTCCGTAGACCCTCGTCGCGATCTTCTCGATCTTGTCGGCGATGGGCTCCTCGAGCCCGTAGACGGGCGCGAAGCTGTTCGGCTGCTCGCAGGCGCCGACGACCGCTTCGGCCAGCGCGGTCGCGCCGTCGCCGCCCTCTCGAGAACGCCTCGTTCAGCTCGGACGCGTACGCGCCGTAGTCGAGCGCGAGCTTGCGTGCGACCTCGCACTCCTCGTCGGTGTCCTCTGGCCGCCTGTTGATGGCGACGACGGGCTCGAGGCCGAACTCCTTGACGATGCCGATGTGGCGCTGCAGGTTCGCGGAGCCGCGCTCGACAGCGTCGAGCCCGCCGTCCGGGTCCTCGGCGTGGTGCTTGAGCGCTCGTACGGTCGTGACGACGACGACGGCGCTCGGCGCAAGCCCGCCGATCCGGCACACGATGTCGAGGAACTTCTCCATGCCCATGTCCGAGGCGAAGCCGGACTCGGTGACGCAGATGTCGCCGAGCTTCAGCCCGACCTTGTCGGCGACGAGCGAGTTGTTTCCGTGCGCGATGTTGGCGAAGGGGCCGCAGTGCATGAAGCAGGCCTGGCCTTCGAGCGTCTGGATCAGGTTCGGCTTGAGTGCTTCCTTCAGGATCACTGCCATCGCGCCTGCGGTCTGGAGCTGATCCGCCGTCACCGGCTCGCCCTCGTAGGTGAAGCCGACGGTGATCGCGCCAAGGCGTCTACGGAGATCCTGGAGGTCGTTCGAGACTGCCACGATGGCCATCACCTCGGAGGCCGCCGTGATGTCGAATCCCGACTCGCGCGGGTAGCCGTTGGCACGGCCGCCCAGGCCGAGCGTGATCTGTCGCAACGACCGGTCGTTGACGTCGACACAGCGGCGCCAGCCGACGGTCAGCGGGTCGATGCGGAGCTTGTTGCCGTGCAGGATGTGGGCCTCGAGCGCCGCAGCAAGGAGGTTGTTGGCCGCCCCGATCGCGTGGATATCGCCGGTGAAGTGGAGGTTGAGGTCCTCCATTGGCACGACCTGGGCGTACCCGCCGCCGGCGGCGCCGCCCTTGATGCCAAATACCGGCCCGAGCGACGGCTCGCGCAGGCAGAGCACCGGCCGCTTCCCGATCTTGCCGAGACCCTGGGTGAGCGAGACGGAGGTCGTCGTCTTGCCCTCGCCGGCCTTGGTCGGCGTGATCGCCGTGACGCAGACGAGCTTGGCATCGGGCCTGTCCGCGAGCCTGTCGATCACCGAGAGGTCGACCTTGGCCTTGTAGCGACCGTACAGGTCGTACTCGTCGGGCTCGAGGCCGTAGCGCTCGGCAATGTCAGCGATCGGCTCGAGGGTGTGGGCCTGTGCGATATCGAGGTTCGAGGGGACCTTGGTTGCCATTCGCTCTCCTTGGGTCGCCAGGGTGGGCGTCAGTGTGTGACCGAGGCGGCTGCGGCCTCGGAGACGAGCGTGTCGGTGTAGAAGCGCTCGAGCTTGAACGGGTTGATCAGCGGCGGCGTCTTCTTCGTGGCGACGAGCTCTGCGAGCGTCGTGCCGACGATCGGCGTCGCCTTGAAGCCGTAGGTGCCCCAGCCGCAGTCGATGATGAAGCCGTCGACCTCGGTGACGCCCAGCACGGGGCTGAAGTCCGGGGTCATGTCGCAGAGGCCGGTCCACTGCCGGAGGATGCGCGTTCCGGCGAGCTGGGGGAAGAGATCGAGCATGTGCTTCGAGAGCTCCTCCACGAACGGGAGCGTTCCCGTGAACGAGAACGTCGGGTAGGGCTCGACTCCGGATCCCATCAGGAACTCACCGCGGTCGGTCTGCGAGATGTAGATGTGCAGCTGGCCCGAGACGATGATGACGTCGAGGAACGGCTTGACCGGCTCGGTCACACAGGCCTGGAGGATCGTCGTCCAGATCGGCAGCTTCACGCCGGCCATGTCACCGATCTGGGTCGACCAGCCGGCCGTGCAGGCGATGACGGTGTCGCAGGCGATGTTGCCGCGGTCGGTCTGCACGCCGGTGACGCTGCCGTTCACGACGTCGATGCCCGTCACCTCGACGCCCTGATGGATCTCGGCCCCGCCCCGATCGGCCGCGCGCGCGTAGCCCCAGACGACCGCGTCGTGGCGGACGATCCCGCCGGGCGGGTGATAGAGGGCGCCGTAGATCGGCCAGGTGCCGTCGAGGTGGATCTGCGGACAGAGCTCCTTGACCTCGTCGCGGTCGACCACACGGCTGTCGATGTCGAGCAGCTGGTTCACCTCGGCGCGCTCGGTCGAGACGATCATGCCGCGGTCGGAGTGCGCCAGCGTGAGGTGCCCGTGCTGGGAGAACATCGTGTTGAAGTTCAGCTCCTGCGAGAGGTTCTCGTAGAGCTTCACGCTCTCGCGGTAGAACTCCGCTCCCTCCGGGGTGCGGTAGTTCGAGCGGATGATCGTGGTGTTCCGGCCCGAGCCGCCCGCACCGATGTAGCTCTTCTCGAGCACGGCGATGTTCTTGATGCCGTGGTTCTTCGAGAGGTAGTAGGCGGTTGCGAGGCCGTGCGCTCCTCCACCGATGATCACGACGTCATAGCGCTTCTTGAGGCTCGCCTTCCGCCACATCCGCTTCGGGAAGAAGATGTCTTTCACGATCGCCCTCCCGGGATCGCGTCGACGCCGATGGGTCCCCCGCCGAGTGGCTCGGCCGTATCGGCGGCGACCTCCCAGAGGTAGTGCCCGTATTCCTGGGGGAACACGATCCAGAACCCGCCGTCCCGCTCGAGGACATGCGCCGTGACGTGCGAGACATCGCCGGTCGCGGGGTACCGGTGGAGATGGCTCATCCGGCGCATCACGGTCGGAGCTTCCGGACCAACGAGGGCCAGCACGCCGTACATGCCCGTCACGTCGAGGACCGTCCCGCCAGCCTCGGCGAGGCGCGCACGAACGGCCGCGGTTTG
The DNA here is from genome assembly GCA_963710975.1 of uncultured Thermoleophilia bacterium. Taxonomy (GTDB): domain Bacteria; phylum Actinomycetota; class Thermoleophilia; order Gaiellales; family Gaiellaceae; genus JBBQXH01. Next base: position 642,175 of record CAVQCG010000003.1, read on the forward strand.
AGCGAACGGACAGAGCACGATCGCCTTGTCAGCGGTGATCCTGTGCCAGACGGTGTCACCCACGACCGCGTCCGGCACGCTTCCCCGAGACCTCGGTCTTGCCGAGGTGGGAGAGGTCGGCGATGCCGACGTGCATGAGGTACTCCTCTTCGCCCGGGGATCGACACCGGAACGCGCCAGCCGTCGCGCGCTCTCGAACGTCGCGCCGAGCTCGCGCTGGTGGCGATCCATCGGCGACGTCAACTCCGGCGAGAAGCCGAGGTCGCTGCGTGCCTGGTCTGGCGACAGGAAGGCAAGGCTGCTCATGCGCGCAGGTGTGTCCCGTCGGGGTCGAAGAACGGCTTCGTCCGCACGACCGCCGGCTCGAGGTTGCCGTCGATTCTCACGTCGAACGTCGATCCTTCCTCGGAGAACTGAATCGGGACGACGGCCATGCCGATCGTCTTGTCGAGTTGCGCGCTCCAGCGGACGCTCGTGATGCGCCCCGACGACTTTCCGTCGACGACGATCTGGGCGCCCTCGACGGGAACCCTGCCGTTCGGCATCTCGAAGCCGACGAGCATCCAGTTGAGGCCGCGCTCCTTGACCTGCTCGATCGCCCACTTGCCGACGAACTCCTCCTTGTCGAGCTTGACGATCCACGACATCGCCGCCTCGAGCGGATTGGATTCGCCGTCGGTGTCCTGGCCGACCAGGATGTGCGTCTTCTCGAGGCGGAGGATTCGCTGCGGCTCGAGGCCGAAGGGCGCAGCGTCCCACTCCTTGCCGTACTCGAACAGCGTGTCGAGGACATGCTCGCCGAACGGGCTGGAGAAGTGGATCTCGTATCCCAGCTCCCCGACGAAGCCGATGCGCAAGATCAGCGCCGGAACCCCGGCGATGTGTGCGTGCTTCGCATCGAGGTAGGTGAACGCCTCGTTGGAGACGTCGATGTCGGTGACCTTCTCCATCAGCTTGCGTGCGTTCGGGCCGGCGACGTTGACCGCTGCGACCGCGCCGGTCAGGTTCGTACACGACACGTCCATATGCCAGACGGCGTTCCACCACTCGAACCACTGGAAGACGCCGTCGGCACCGGTCGACGTTGTCGTCACGTAGTACTCGTCCTCGGCAAGGCGTCCGACGGTGCCGTCGTCGAAGATCCGTCCTGCATCGCTCGTGAGGATGCCGTACCGGATCCGTCCGATCTTCAGATCGGAGAAGCGGTTCGGGTAAAGGCGGTCGAGGAACGCGCCGGCCTCGGGGCCCTTGACGAGGATCTTCCCGAGCGTCGAGACGTCGATGATGCCGATCGACTCGTGCACCTTCTGCGCCTCGGCCTGCGTGTCGTCGCCGTAGGAATGCGGGCGGCGCCACGCTCCCGTCCAGAAGACGTTCGCGCCCATGTCCTTGTGGCGGTGATGCATCGAGGTGCGCTTCGCCGGATCATGCGGGCGGCCGGCGAGCAGCCCCATCGAAACGGGTGTCCACGGCGGGCGTGCCGTCGTCGTCCCGATCTCCTCTTCCTCGGTGTGCGTCTCCTTCGCGTAGACGCGGATCGAGTTCAGGTGGCACAGCTTGCCCTGGCACGGCCCCATCGTCACCGTCGTGTAGCGCTTGGCGAGTTGGATCGAGTCGTAGCCCTCGGCGATCGCGTACTTCAGGTCCTTCGCGGTCTGGTCCTCGCAGTAGCAGACGAAGCAGTCCTTGCCCTCGCCGAGCAACGGGGCGGGGGACGCGACCTCTCCCAATCCCTCGCCGGTGACCGTGCCGACCGCGGACACCGTGGTCGGAAGCTCCGTCGGGACGAAGATGCCACGCGATGCGTCGAAGCCGACGGTCGCGCCCGCATGTGCGAGAAGCTGGTACGCAGGCTGCGGGCTGCCGGCCATGACGACGAGATCGCAGTCGATCGACTTGCCGTCGACGGTGATCTGGCGAACCTGCCCCTTGCGGCCCTTCGCGCTGATCGCCCGCGGCTTCTGCTCCCGGAAGTCGACGAGCTCGGCGATCGAGACACCGGCCCGGCGGAGGTCGTCGATCGCGGAGAGGCCACGATCGTCGACGGCGAGAACGACGGCGCGTTCGCCCGGCTTCAGCGACCAGAAGTTGACGAGCCGCCGGACTGCGGTCGGGAAGACGACGCCGACGAGATCGTTGCCCGGGAACATCAGGGGCTGATCCGTCGTGCCCGTTGCGCCGACCACGTGCTCGGTGCGGAATCGGATGAGCAGGTTGCCGTACTCGACCGGGACGAGCCCGCCCTCGTAGACGCCGATCGCCGTCGCCGGAGCGAGGACGTCGACTCCAGCGTCTCGCGCGCGGGCGACGAGTGCACGTGCCTCGCCGATCGTGTCCGGATCCGCGAGTAGATCGCCCCCGGCCTCCGGCCCCTCGTCGACGAGAGCGACGTGATCGCCCCGTCGTGCCGCGTCGATCGCCGCTTCGAGCCCGGCTCGGCCGCCACCGATGACGAGGGTGTCGACGTGGCGATGCTCGACGTCAAAACGCTGCCCGCGTTCGGCCTTCGGGTCGAGCGGGCCAAGGCCGGCGGCATTCCGCAAGAACTTCTCGTAGAGCGGCCAGAGTCGCTTGGGCCGGATGAACGTCTTGTAGTAGAAACCCGGTGGTGTGAACGGTCCACCGAGCTTGTCGGTCACCGCCATCCAGTCGCGGTCGAGCGAACCGAGGACGTTCTGCGCCTCGACGACGGCGCCAGACGTTGCGGGCAGCGTGCAGACGCGCACGTTCGGGATGCCGTCCACCGTCATCAGGCAGTTGGCGCAGTGACCGGTGCAGCACTGGAGCCCGCGCGGGCGGTGGTACTTGAAGCTCCGTGAAAAGATCCGCTGGCCGGCGGCGAAGAGCGCGGAGCCGATCGTGTCTCCCTCGAACCCCTGAACCGTCCGATCGCCGAAGGTGAAGGTGACCGGCTTCGACCGCTCGATCCGCTCCTGCGGCTGCGCGGCGAGGCGCATCAGGCCGGTACCTCGATCTTCATCACCTGGTTCGTTCGGGTGTCCCGCTCGGCGAGGAACCACTTCTCGCAGGCGCGATGGAACCACCACTCGCGATGCACTCCGGCGACGTTGTCTCGGAAGTAGATGTACGTGTTGAGCTCGCGCACCGAAGGGTCTGTCTTGGGCCGTCGCGTCACCTCGCCGGAGCAGCGGAACTCCTCCACCGGCCGTGGGCCGGCATCGAGGCAGTACGGACAGGTCAGAAGGAAGGACATCCGGGTTATCGCCCCTGGGGCAACGCTATTGCCATTTCTATCGTTTTTCGGTGTCGGACGCAACCCGCAACGACTCGGCCGGCCGCTTGCCTGCGAGGGCGCCTAGGCCGCGCGTGCGGTGTCGATCGAGACCAGGAGCCGCTCGGCTGACGCCGCAATCTCGGCGACGGCTCGGTCGAACGCCTCCTGGTTCGCGCGTGACGGCTTGCGGTACCCGCTGACCTTGCGGACGAACTGGAGGGCGGCGGCCTCGACGTCCTCTGAAGTGGCCGGCGGTTCCAGATCGCGAAGTGTCTTGATGCTTCTGCACATGGCCGAATCGTATCCCGTGACGGGGCTGGTCGAGCGTTGCGTGTAACGACCCGGGCGCCTCCGTGACTGTTCGGTATGCGTACACGACTGACAGTCCTGATCCTCGTCGCGGTCGCGCTCCTCGCGGTCGCGCTCCCTCCGGCTGCAACGGCCCAGCCGCGCGCCAGTGACTCGGCGCATGCCAGGCCGACCGTCACCGTTCGCTCGTCCGCATTCGGGAGGATCCTCTTCGACAGCCGAGGCTTCGCCCTCTACGGCTTCACCAAGGATTCGCGCGGGCGCAGCAACTGTTCTGGAGCCTGCGCGGCCGCCTGGCCTCCGTACATCCTTCGCGGGAGTCTCCGCGCCCCCGCAGGCGTCAAGCGGTCGCTTCTCGGGACGATCCGGCGCGCCGACGGAAGGCGTCAGGTGACCTTCGCCGGGAAGCCGCTCTACTTCTACGTCGGCGACACACGGGTGGGTCAGGTGAGTTGCCAGAACGTCTTCGAGTTCGGCGGCCTGTGGCTCGTCGTCCGTCCTGGCGGAAAGCTCGTTCGGTAGCCGAGATCACGTGCCGTAGCGCGAGCGACGTCCCTTTCCACCCAGCGGCCGGAGTGGCTCGAGGGCGTCGGCAACGGTAGCCTCGGAGCCGCCGAGAAGAACGGCGATCTCATGGAACCGCTGCTCGAGGGCCGCCTGGAGCGGGCCTCGGAGGCGCTCGAAGCGGTCGAGCGAGACCTCGAGTCGCTTCCCTGCGAAGCGTGACCCCCAGGCGGCGACTGCTTGCCCGCCGGCGAGGACGACACCGAGCCCGTTCCCCATGTCGTCGTACAGCCTGTCCACGTGCTCTGAACTGGCAAAGCGTCCCCGTCCGTCGGCCGCGTAGCCCATCGTGTATGCGTCCCACACGGGAAGCACGTCAAGGCTGTCCCGGGGAAGGGGCTCGATCGCGGCGAACTCGTCTGCCTCCTCCTCGAGGAGCAGCAGCCCGTCACCGACGTCGACGGTCGGTATGTCCGCCAGGATCGATCGCGCGCTCCCGACAGGGAGAGCCGCCCACCAGCCGAAGTCCTCTACTCGAGCGGGCCCGAAGGCTGCGAGGTAGGAGTGAGCGAGCCACCGGATGGCCCGGTCGCGATCGACTTCTGCGAAGGGCTCCCCGCGCCATGCCTCGGTCGAGACGTACGTGAGGCTGTTCGATCGTAGGCTACCGGAGCCGACACGAAGCAGCAGGCCGTCGAGCGCGAGGATCCGAAGTACGGTGCCGGCGTTCTCGCCGAGGCCGGTCGCTTCCCGCACCTGCGCGACCGTGACCGGGACCGTCGCAAAGGCGAGCACGCGCTCGCGAATCTCGTCATACGACTCCTCGGAGATCCCGGCAACCCGGAACCGTCGGCGCCGCTCGGCGGCTGGAATCTGTGTCGCAGCGACGAGGAGCGAGGCCGTTTGGGCCGGAACGAGGTGGATCGACCCCCGCATCGCCGGAATCCTGAGCGCCGCCCGACTCTCTTCGAGGGCGCGGAACGAGACGGGCTCGATGCTCGTCACGCGCGCGGCAAGCGAGAGCGGGGCGCTCGGGTGAGAGCTGTAGACGGCGACCACGCGCTCGAGCGCTGAGGCCACATCGTTGCTCTGCGCTCCCGAGAGCAGCTGGCGTCGGCAGGACCAGGAGCTGACGAGCTCAGGCTTCAGAGGCGAGCCTCGAGGTCGTCGAGGAGCGCCTGCAGGCCGTCGAGGATCCGCCGGAGGCCGGCGATCTCGGCAGGGAGTGAGTCGGTGCCGCCCGCGGCAATGCCCGCCAGATCGACGGGTGACGTCCGCTGAGCTCCGAGCGTGTGCGACCAACGATCCTCTCGCTGACGAGATTGCCGCGGACTCAACGTGACGAGTGGCGGCTCACGGTCGGCGAGGCGCCCAAGAGTGGCTTCGACCTCCTCGAGCGAGACGAACGGGTGTTGGCGCTCGCCGCGCGTCCGGACTTCACCCGATGTCTGCGGGCCACGGAGCATCAGCACCGAAAGCGCAGCGAGCTCCGGAGCGTCGAGCCCGAGGGCAGAGTCGAGCAGGTGAGAGTGCTTGTAGGCGCGGCTGCCCTCTCCGCGCGCAGTTCGTACCAGACCTCGTTCGCGAAGCGAGATGAGGGTCTCCGTGACGGTGCTCTCCGTGTAGTCGACGACTGGCTCGCGGCTGGTGCGCTGATTGCAGGCGGCTCGCAGGCTGTTGGTGGTGAGGGGGTAGCCGTCCGGAGTGGTCGACTGCTTCTCGACAAGGCACCCGAGCACGCGGATCTCTTCAGGGGTCAGGTTCATCCGTGGCGGCTGATCGGACAGATCGTAACGCCAGGACGGCGCGTGTCGAGAGCGATAGAGTCGGGCCAACGGACGAGGAGGGGCGCATGGCGGTTCCACAGGCGGGCGTCGAGATAAGCAAGGCGCTCTCGACTCCGGGGTCGCGGAAATCCGGAGCGATGTGGGCGGGCGTGCTCGAGGACGCGCCCCTGTTCGCCGGCGTCCCGAAGCGGCATGTCCGGAAGATCGCCGCTCTGACCAGGGAGGCTCGTTTCGGGAAGGGAACGGCGATCGTCACGGCCGGGGAGCCGGGGAACGACTTCTTCATCGTGCTCGACGGTGTCGCATCCGTCCTTCGCCCGGACGGGTTGCGCCCGATCGAAATCGGGCCGGGATCGTGCTTCGGCGAGATGTCTCTGATCGATGGAGGCGAGCGAACCGCGACCGTCGTCGCGACGAGCGACGTTCTCTGTCTCCGGCTGTCCCGTGCACCCTTTCAGAAGATGCTGAAGAACGAGCCTGCAATCGCCCTCGCGCTCCTGCAGGAGTTCGCGGGACGGATTCGCGAGCTTCAGGCGCGAGCTCATCTGACGTAGCAAGGCGCGAAGTGCCGCGCAGCGGACGCGCGGACGCCGGCCGCGAAGGTTCGTCAGCCGGCGCGGAGGCCGGCGACACCGAGGCGCCGGCTGGTATACGCCGGCTCCCGCCGGCTGAACCTTCGCGGCCTGGCACCTCCGGCGCGGCCGCTGCGCGGCGCTCCGCGCCTTGCTAGGCCCCCGCCGCCAGCTTCGGGTTGAAGCCTGCGAGGGGAATGCCGGTCGCCTCGGCAGTCGTCACCGAGATCGCGCGGAGGTCTTCGGGCTCGAGGTTGTGGATATCGGTCTTGCCGGTGCAGCGCGGCATGATCGAGGCCTCGGCCCGGAGGGCACCGAGAAACAGCTCGGCTCGTTCGTTTCGCTCGTCCTGGCTCACGTCGCCGTAGAAGGAGACCGAGTCGGCCTCGATCCGGCCGCCGACGGCGAGCGCGAGCGACATGCCGAAGACGACCGCGTTCGCTCCGAGCCCGATCAGCTTCGCCGCATCGGTCCCGGAACGCGCACCCCCGAAGTAGAGGAGCGTCAGGTCTTCCTCACGGTTCATGCCGCGCATGATGTGTATCGCGTCGCGCAGGACGGTGAGATCGGGTGCCCCGGTCAGCTCCGGCCAGCCGTCGGCGATTCCCGGGCTCGCCTCGAGCAGCAGGAGGTCGTAGCCGCGCTCGAGCGCGAACGGAATGGCGTCGGGGAGCTCTGCAGCGGCGAGCGGCGATGCCGAGCAGCTGGTGACCGTGCTGGCGCTCGAGGGCGGTCGGCGAGAAGCCGTCGCGAAACGCAGTGATCAGGGCGTGAGCCTCCGCGGTCGGCGCGTCCTCGCCGTCGACGACGATCTGGAGCCAGGGCTCGCCGTGGCCGAGCGGGCGGCGTCCGACGTATGCGAGCCCCTGGGCCTCGACGCCGTGAGCGACCGCGGCGCGCACCTCGGGGGGTGCGTCGTCGAAACCGGCGGCGAGAAACGGCGCCCGCAGCTCCAGCTCCGGGCCGATGGGGGTGGCGACCCGGCACGCGTCGCGATACGGATCGATGACGAGCCGGGAGAGGTTGGCCGGCAGGAAGACGATGTCGTCGAGCGACGGCACCTGCGGGTTGAAATGAGCCTGGTGCGAGACGGTGAGGCGCCGGGTGAAGACGGCTCGCTGCTTGCGGGCGTCCTCGGGCTTCGTCCGGGCCATCACGAAGATGTCCTCGCGCGTCCGCACGTTGTAGTCGGCCGAGCCGGTCTCGGCGTCGCAGCGGTAGCAGCGGGCGGCCTCGCGCTTGGCGGTCTCGTCGTCGTAGGTCGACTCGATCTCGGGGAACGCGACCGGGTTGGCGCCGAGCCCGTGGAACTCCTGGTTCTCGCGCGCGAACACCTCCCAGAGCGCGTCCTGCGCGACGGGTACGCGCCGGGTCTTGTAGGGCGTCCGGTACGGGAGCGGATTCGCGTTGCCTTCGAGGAAGTGCTTGACGTAGTAGGCAGCGCGGTGGCCGTGATACATGGCGTTGACGATCGTCGACGGTCCGAACGCGGCGTCGCCTGCGGCAAAGACCTTCGGATCGGCTGTACGCATCGAGTCCCAGTCGGTGCGGATCTTCTCGCCGGCCATGAGCCCGAGCGAGTCCAGGTGCTCGGATTCAGCCTTCTGGCCGGTCGCCAGGATCACGAGCCCGCACTCGAACGTCGTGCTCGGAGTCCGGGACGTCGACGGCGATCCGCCGGCCATCCTCGCCGGGCTCGCCGAGCTTCGTCTCGACGCAGCGAACGACGAACTCGCCGTCGATCTCGAAGGCGCCGACCGGCTGGGTGTTGTAGAGGATCTCGATGCCTTCCTCGATCGCGCCCTTCGAGCTCGTCCTTGCGGGCGGGAATCTCGTCGGGCCCGCTCCGGTAGACGACCTTCACGTCCTTGCAGCCGGGAAGCCGTCGTGCGCGACGCGGCAGGCGTCCATCGCCACGTCGCCCGCGCCGACGACGATGACGCGCTCCGGCATCTCGGGCCGCTCGCCGCCGTTGACTCGCCGCAGGAACTCGACGCCGTCCTCGACTCGGGGATCGGACGCGTTCTCCATCCGCAGGCCCTTTGCCCACCAGGCGCCGATCGTCAGGAGCGACGGCGTCGTGCCGCTCTTCAGCTCGTCGAGCGTCACGTCGGCGCCGAGCGCCGTGTTCAGGTGCACCGTGATCCCGGGGCAGCGTGCGAGCATGCGGTCGATGTCCTCCTCGAAGACCTCGGGCGGGCAGCGGAACGCCGGGATGCCCCAGGTCATGTAGCCGCCGAGCATCTCCGTCATCTCGTAGACGTGAACGGCATAGCCCGCTTCTGCGAGATCCTGCGCTGCCGTCAGGCCTGCCGGCCCGCCGCCGACGATGCCGACGGTCTGCGTCTTCGGTCACCGGGACCGGCGGTGGGTCGATAGCTGGCGCCCAGCTTGTCCATCACGAAGCGCTTCAGGTTGCGGATGGCGAGCGGCCCGTCGGAGTCGGCGCGGCGGCATGCCGGCTCGCACGGAGCGTCGCAAACCCGGCCGCAGACCGAGGAGAACGGGTTCGTCGCCGTGATCGCCTCGAACGCCTCCTCGATCTTTCCCTCCCAGATGTACGCGATGTACGACGGGGCATCGGTGCCGATCGGGCAAGCGACCTGGCACGGAGCGGGGACGAAGTGGGTGTCCGGGACGTCGTCCTGGGATGCGAGCTCCGGCGGAACCGGCGGCGTCACGACTCGCTCGGAGCCGTAGACGTCGGGCTCTGGTGGGACGGTGAAGGCGGGGTCGGTCACCGGATCCCGGCTTTCACTCGGCCGGGGTCGCTTCGTATCTCCGGCGCATACTCGAGGCGTGTGATCGCCGCGGCCTCCGGGGTCAGCGCGACCAGGTCGTCGCGGGAGAGCTCGTACACCGACGAGTAGCCGTGCGCGTGCACGACCGACGCGAGCTGCCAGCGCACCGACTCGAGGAAGCGGTGGATGTTCCAGCTCTCGACGGTCGATGTCGTAGCGCTTCTCGTGCTCGGGGTCCTGGGTTGCGATCCCGACGACGCACTGCCCGACGTGGCACTGCAGGCACGCGATGCAGCCGCCGGCGATGATCGCCGACGTTCCCATGGCGACGCCGTGCGCACCGAGCGCGATCGCCTTGGCGGTGTCGATCCCGTCCTTGACGCCGCCCATGAGCAGAATCGGCATACCGGTCGCCTCGATCTCCTCGAGCGCGTCGAGCGCCTCCATGATCGCCGAGAGCGTCGGGATGCCCACGTACTCGAGCACCTCGTTGCCGGCGGCGCCCGTCGAGCCCTGCAGGCCGTCGAGGCAGACGTAGTCGAAGCCGTCCTTGTAGGCGATCTTGATGTCGTCGCGGATCCGGCCGGCTCCGAGCTTCACCGACACCGGCTTCGTCCAGCCCGTCGCCTCACGGAACTCCTCGACCTTGATCACGAGGTCGTCGGCGCCGAGCACGTCAGGATGGCGCGACGGCGAGCGAAGGTCGATGCCGGCCGGGATGCCGCGCAGTCGCGCGATGTCCTCCGTCACCTTCTTCGCCATCAGCTGCCCGCCGAGGCCGGGCTTCGCGCCCTGCGAGATGTAGATCTCGACGCCGTCGGCCTGACGCATCGCGTGGACGTTCCAGCCGAGGCGGCCGCCGAGACACTGCACGACCACTCGCTTCGCGGCCTCGCGAACCTCAGGGATGAGTGCCGCCTTCGCCCGAGTTGTCGCAGATATCGGAGAGCGCCGAGGCGTTGGCGAGGGCGATCTTCGTCGACTTCGAGAGCGCCCCGTAGCTCATCGGCGCGATCATGACCGGCATCGACAGGTCGATCGGGGTCGCGCCGAAGCGGCCGCCGACGGAGGTCGCGAGCTCGACCTGCGAGACGACATCGGGGTCCGGCGTCGACCTCGGCGAAGTCGTTCTTGAACGCGATGTCGTTGAGAGTGCGGGAGGGGCCGGGCGGCGCCGTAGCCGCGGATCCGGTAGCGGCCGATCTGCGCCTTGACGGAGATGTCCTCCTGCACCTTGGCGTTCCAGTAGTCGCGTCCGCTCGGAGCCTGCGAAGAACGGGATGACCCGGACGCGGGGCTCGGTGCGCGGGTAGTGGAGATTCTTGCCGGCGTTGACGATCTTCTGCAGCTTCCCGTGGAACGGCATCTCGTAGCGGTCGAGGAATGCGAGTACGTCCTCCTCCTCGGCGGCCTCGAGCTCGACCTGCTCGGCATCGGTGCCGACGCGTCCCGAGCTTGCCGCCGACGTAGATCGTGCCGCCGTGGATGTCCTGGCCGACCTTCTCGCCGGAATCGCCGCAGATGACGAGGCGGCCGCCATACATCATGTAGCCGGCCATGAAGTTGGCGTTTCCGCCGCAGCAGAGCGTGCCTTCCTTCATGACCTGCCCGGCCCGCGAGCCGATGTTGCCGTGGACGACGACGTCGGCACCGCGGATCGCGACGCCGGCGATCGCGCCGGCGTTTCCGCGGACGACGACCGAGCCGCCGGTAGCATGTTGTCGGCGAGGCCCCAGCCGACGTTGCCGTCGACCTCGAACCGCGGGTCCGTCCGTCAGGCCCGCGCAGAAATAGCCGGCCGAGCCGCGGACGCGTACCTTGATCGGAGCGGTCAGGCCGACGCCGATGTGGTGGCGTGCGTCGGGATTGAGGACGTCGACGTCCTCGCCCTGCTCCCCGTACTCGAGCAGGAGCCGGTTCGCCTCGGTGACGGGAGTCTGCGCTAGGTCGATCGTCGCCATGTGCGGAACGTGCCGGGCGCGGGCTCCATCGTGTCGAGCGACTTGCCCGGGAAGAGACGGTTCAGCGAGACCTCCTCCGAGGCGATGGCGACGAGGTCGTCGTCCTCGAACATGACCATCGGCTTGGCGGCGAGATGGTCCTTCGCGTAGCCGATCTCGTCCTTCGTCGAGACGAGGAAGGAGAAGGTGCCGTCGAGGTCGCGGATCGACGTCTCGAGCGCCTCCGCGAGCGGGATGCCCTGGTCGAGCTTGTCGGCCAGGTAGACGGCGATCAGCTCGCAGTCGTTGTCCGTGTTGAACTCGAAGCCGCGCTTCTCGAGCCGCCGGCGCATCTTCCAGTAGTTCGTGATCTGGCCGTTGTGGACGATGGCGACGTCGGCGAAGCCCGTTGCCCAGAACGGGTGCGACGCCTCCGGCGTGACGTCGGACTCGGTGGCGAGCCGCACATGGCCGATGCCGTGCGTGCCCGTGAAGCCGGCCACGTGGTAGGCGTCGGTCGACATCGTGCGCGCCGCCGATGTCCTTGATGATGTCGAGGCTCTCGCCGATCGAGCACACCTTGGCCGCATGCTCCATTGCGTAGGAGAACGACTGGAGGTCGCCGTCGAACCGAACGGTGAATCGCTCGGTCGAGCCGATCGCGCTCCTCCTCGAGGATCTCCGCGTCGAACTCCGCGAGCTTGGCGCGGATCCGCGCGACGGTCTCTTCGGCCTGCTCCCCCTCACCGACGAAGAAGCGCAGGCGAAGCTCGTTGTCACCGTTCGATTCGTGGTAGAGGGCGAACCCGGTCGAGTCGGGCCCGCGGTGCTGGCAGCCGTCGAGCATCGTGATCAGGTCGCGGCCGAGCGCCAGGTCGAGATCGGTGTCCTTGTAGAGAATTCCGGCGATTCCGCACATGGGTCAGTCTCCTCGAGTGCGCTGTCATCATCGACCATACCGATTGCCGACGGAGCTCATGTCGTATCAGCCCTCAATGGTAGACCTTTGCAGGGATTTTCACGGCAGAGACGCGCACACGATTCGCACGGCGCGTATGTCATATATCTCCATAATACGCTGCTCGAGCTAGAAGCGCGTCAGGTACTCGTTGATCTCCCAGGGCGTCACCTGCTCGTGGTACCGAGCCCACTCGTCGCGCTTCACCTTGACGAAGTAGTCGACGTAGTCCTCGTCGCGCCCTCTTCCGAGCGCCGCGCGCAGAACGTCGCAGCGCTCGAGCTCGTGCGTCGCCTCGAGCAGGTTCACGGGGAGCGTCTCGAGCCCCCGGCCCCGAAGCTCCTCGTACGACATCGTGTAGAGGTTCTCGGAGTTCGGCTCGCCCGCCTCGCGCCCGCTCGCGACACCGTCGAGCCCGGCGGCAAGGACGGCCGCGGCTGCCAGGTACGGGTTGCAGGAGCCGTCGATGGTCCGGTCCTCGATGCGCCCAGGCCCAGGGATACGAAGCATCTGCGTGCGGTTGTTGTAGCCGTAGGAGATCCATACCGGCGACCAGGTCGCGCCGCTCGTCGTCGTCCCCAGCTTGAGCCGCTTGTACGAGTTGACCGTGGGCGCGGTGATCGCGCTGTACGCACGGGCGTGTGCCTTGAGGCCTCCGATGAAGTGGTACGCGGTCTCCGAGAGGCCGAGCCCGCGCGGGTCGGCCTCGTCGAGCAGGACGTTCTGCCCATCCTTCCAGAGCGACATGTGGAAGTGGCAGCCGTTCCCCGTCAGATTCGAGAACGGCTTCGGCATGAACGTCGCGATCATGCCGCGCTGCTCGGCGAGGGTGTGGACCATGTAGCGGAAGAAGATCGCCCGGTCGCAGGTCGTCAACGCGTCGTCGTAGGTGAAGTTCTGCTCGAACTGACCGTTCGCGTCCTCGTGGTCGTTCGCGTAGTTCCCCCACCCGAGGTCGTTGCAGTACTGCGAGACGGTCGTCAGGAAGTCGTACTGGCGCGTCAGGCCGGTGATGTCGTAGCAGGGCTTCTCGAGCGTGTCGAGCTTGTCGGCGATCTCGATCGACCCGTCCTCGTTTCGGTTGACGAGGAAGTACTCGAGCTCGATCCCCATCTTGAACTCGTACCCCTGCTCCTTCGCCTTCGCGAGCACCCGTCGCAGAATCGTGCGTGGGCAGTACGGCCACTCCTCGCCCTCGACGGTCACGTCGCAGGCGAAGCGGGCGAGGTTCGGTTGCCAGGGGACGGGCGTGAAGGAATCGAGGTCCGGCATCGCGGCGATGTCGGGGTCGGCCGGCACCTGCCCGATCTCGCCGGCGGCGAACCCGGCGAACCCGGCCCCTTCGGAGACGAGATCGTCGAGGTTCGCGGCAGGGATCAGCTTCGCGCTCTGCCGGGCGTACATGTCCACGAACTGCGCGAAGTAGAACTCGATGCCGCGCTCCTCTTGGACGCGGCGGATCTCCTCGAGCGACGGCATGCGTCCTCCTTCTCTTGCGGGTGCAGCGAAATCTACGAGTGTGTGTGCGGCGGCGCGATGGCGGATTCCTCCACGCTCGGCAAGCGCCCTATGTCGCCGTCGACGGTCCGGCGAGCGCCTGCTCGAGCTTGACGAGCTTGAGCGCTATCTCGACCATCAACCAGTCGTCGCGGCGGAGGTCGATCCCGGACAGATCCATGATCCGCCTGAGACGCTGACGCAGCGTGTTCGGGTGCACGTACAGGGCCTCTGCGGTTGCGCTGATGTTGCCGCGGCGTCGGAGGAACTCCTCGAGTGTAGGGAGGAGCGCCGTCGAGCGTGCGCGGTCGTACTCCGACAGCCGTCCGATCGCATCGCGCTGGGCATCGCGAACATCGGCGTCGATCGACATCCGGAGAAGGTACTTGTACGGACCGAGCTCCTCGTAGGCCATCACGCCCGGCATTCCCTGCAGGACCGACGTGCCGACGAGTGCGTGGCTGGCCTCTTCGAACCCGGCCTTGAAGCTGCGCGGCACCTCTGCAGACGTTCGAGACGCCGATCGAAACGGGAGGGTCGAGCTCGCGCTGGATCCGGCGGATGTCCTCGATCAGCTGTTCCGCGCCGGCCGCGGGGATGCACACCAGCGCTCGCACGGAATCGTCTCGTCGATCGAAGAGCGACCCGGGAGCAGCGGTGCCGAGCAGACGCTCGAGGCGATCGTGGGCCGGAGTTGCGGCGATGACGAGGTGGCGCTGGTCGAGATCGCACCGGAGGCGTGCCGCGCGCCCCTCCAGATCGCCGAGGACGGTGCCTCCGGCCAGCTGCTCGAAGAAGTCCTTGATGAGGTTCTTCTCCGTCAGCCGATCGATCAACTCGATCTTCTTGATCGCGACAGCGGTCTGGTTTGCGACGGTCCGCGCCAGGTCGACCTGTGAGGTGCGCTCGCCGATCAGGAGGCCGAGGAGCTCCTCGCTCGCGACGATCGGGATCGCGACCGAGGCGTGGCGGCCGCTCCGGGCGATCTCCGGACCGAGTACGGCGAGCGTCAGGGTTTCGCGCGCGGGTGCTCCTCGGGGCGCCGACGCGCGAAGCCGGAGCTCCTCCGTGCCCGTATCGAGCAGGTAGAGATGGCAGGCCGATGCGGACAGGAGCTCGACGCTGTACCGGGCGATCTCAGGCAGGAGCGCGTCGAGCGTCTCTGCACGGGCGATGGTGTCGCCGAGGTGCGTCAGCTGTTCGAGCTCGCCGACCCGTCGCCGGGTCTCCTCGTACAGACGGGCGTTCTCGATCGCGCCTCCCACGAGTGACGCGCTGGAGACGAGGAAGTCGACTTCGGGCTGAGTGAACTCGCGGGGTGCCTCGGTGTGAAGCGTCACCGCTCCGATCGCAGACCCGTCCTTCGCGACGATGGGCACGGAGACGAGCGACTGGAAACGCTCCTCGGCAAGCTCGGCGACGTATTTGAAGCGCGGATCGGCGAGCCCGTTCTCCCGGATGAATGCAGGCTCGCGATGCTCGAGCGCCCACCACGCGAGTCCTTCGCCCTTCTCGAGCACGATCCGGTCGACGAGATGCGCATACGGCTCCGATGCAGCCTTCATGACGAGCCGGCTGCCGTCGTTCTCGACCAGATAGACGAAGCAGGCCGGCACTGCGCTGGCATCGGAGAGGAGCTTCACGACCGCAGCAAGCACTTCGTCGAGCTCGAGCGACGATGCGACCGTCGAGATGATCTCGGACAGGACGCGGGTTTCGTTGCTGGTCGCCGGGGTCGCGATAGCGTGGATCGTACAACCGTTCCGGCTAGAGGCTCTGAGGCGCCAACGACTTCCGGGTCCGGATCATCCTCCGAGGCAACGTCAGCGCGAGCACCGCGACCCAGGCGAACGAGACGCACCAGCCGCCGAGGATGTCCGACGGATAGTGCACGCCGAAGTACATCCGCGAGAGACCGACTCCGGTCAGGAACACGGTCGTCGCAATCGCGGCACTCCAACGAAAGCGCGTCGGCCAGGCGAGGACGAGAAGCGACGCGGCGAGAGCGGCCGAGCTGGTGGCGTGGCCGCTTGGGAAGGAATCCCGCATGGAGGGTGCCGCCGGAAGGGCGTCGAGGCCGTAGGAGATGCCGGCGACGACGATGAAGGCTCCGGCGAACGCGAGGGCTCTCCGCCGCCACTGCGTCGGCCAGGCCGCGACGACCACGATTGCGATCAGGATGACGAGCTCGAGCGCAAAGCTCTTCAGAAAGGCTCGGTCGCCAGCATCGGCAAGGCCGGGCCGGGTGCGGTCGAGCGTCAGCTTCAAGATCTGGGTCACCACGGACGCTCCCCAGACCGACAGGCACACGAACGTTGCCGGCCCGTACTGCCTTCGCCAGACCAGGGAAGCGACGGCCAACGCGGTCAGGGCGAGGACGCCCCAGCCGCCGCCGAGGAACGTGAAGATGCCGAAGAGGACGTCGAGCCCGATGCTGTCGAGTCCGTTCACGTAGTCGACGACAGGCTGGTCGAAGCTCATCAGCTCGGTCTCCGAGGCTTCTTCGACGAGCCAGAGCAGGATCCACAGCGAACCCACGAGGATGGCCAGAGCGAGGAGCCGGCTGCGATGTCGCTTCGCCACTCCGCCGAGGCCGGATAGAGCGCTCGAAGGTGCGGCATTCATGGCAAGCGGTCTCCCATCTCCTCGGATCGTAGCGCCAGCTTCGCGGCCCCTCCGTGTAACGGCGAGACGGCTCGCGTAGCCTGCTACCGCATGCTCGACGCAGCCGCACGAACGCTCGTCGCCGGCAACCTCCGCGCCGTCTTCCTTCCCGATCTGGGGATGCTCGGCGCATCGCTGCGCCATCGGGGCGAGGAGCTTCTCGGACGGATCGACGACATCGCCGGAGCGGCGGCTGCCGGTTCGACGGCCGGCATCCCGCTTCTTCACCCGTGGGCGAACCGCCTCGCCGGCACGCACTACCGGGTCGCCGGGGAGGACGTCACGCTCGATCTCTCGTCCAGGCTTCTCCACGTCGATTCGAACGGGCTTCCCATCCACGGCGTGCCGTGGTCGCGGCTCAGCTGGGAGGTCGTCGACGAGAGTGCCGACCGACTTTCCGCCCGGCTCGACTGGAGAGGTGCGGAGCTGCTCGCGGTCTTTCCGTTCGAGCATCGCCTCGAGATGACCGTGTCGGTCGACGTGGAGGGCGTCACCATCGAGACGACACTCGTCGCCGGTGAGATCACCTCTGTTCCGGTGAGCTTCGGCTTCCATCCGTACTTCCAGATCCCGGGGGTCCCACGAGCCTCGTGGCGACTCGAGCTGCCCGAGATGCGACGCGTGCAGCTCGACGACCGGGGGATTCCCACGGGTGCGGACGAGCAGTTCTCCGCGTTTGCCGGCCCGCTCGGCGACCGCACGTTCGACGATGCATTCACGGCCTGCCCGCGTCTCCAGCGTTCGTTCTCGCCGGAGGCGGCCGCAGGATCACGGTGACATTCGTCGAGGGGTACCCGTTCGCCCAGGTCTTCGCGCCCCGAGGAGCGGACGTTCGTTGCTCTCGAGCCGATGACTGCGGCGACGAACGCCCTCGCCAGCGGTCGTGGGCTCCAGTTCGTCGGGCCACGAGAGACGTTCCGCAGCGCGTTTCGGATCGATGTCCGAGACGCGTAGACGGCTGGCCGGCGTTCACGCTGCGTAGAATCGGTCTCACCCCGACGAAAGGAGGTGAGATCGGATGCAGACGAAAGCAAGGCTGACCACGCCCCTCGTGCGCGACGGCGGTGAGCTCCGTCCCGCGACGTGGGACGAAGCCCTCGACCGTGCCGCGCAGGGCCTCGACCGCGCGCGCCAGGCCGACACGACGACGTCCTTCGGGATCTTCTCGTGTTCCAAGGCGACGAACGAGATGAACTTTCTCGCTCAGAAGTTCGCGCGGCAGGTCATGCGCACCAACAACATCGACTCCTGTAACCGCACCTGACACGCGCCTAGCGTCGTCGGTCTGGCGACGGTGTTCGGAGCGGGCGGCGGTACGTCGTCCTATCAGGAGATCGAGGAGACGGACGTGATCCTCCTCTGGGGCTCGAACGCCCGGGAGACCCATCCGATCTTCTTCCACCACCTCCTCAAAGGAGTGCGTGGCGGCGCGCGCCTGTTCGTCGTCGATCCGAGGCGGACATCGTCTGCGCAGTGGGCCGACACGTGGCTTGGGCTCGACGTGGGCGGCGACATCGCCCTCTCGAACACGATGGCCCGAGAGATCATCCACGCCGGCCTTGCAAACCGTTCCTTCATCGAGAATGCGACCGAGGGCTTCGAGGCCTACGCAGAATCGGTCGAGGCGTTCACGCTCGAGGAGGGAGAGCGACTGACCGGAGTTCCGGCCTCGGTGATCCGGGACACTGCTCACGCGTACGCCCGAGCCGACCGCGCGATGATCTGCTGGACGCTCGGTATCACCGAGCACCACAACGCTGTCGACAACGTCCTCGCGCTGATCAACCTGGCGCTGCTCACCGGTCACGTCGGCCGCTACGGCTCGGGCCTCAACCCGCTGCGCGGACAGAACAACGTCCAGGGCGGCGGCGACATGGGAGCGATCCCGAACAAGCTGCCCGGGTTTCAAGACATCGAGCGTGACAGCGAGGCCCGCGCTCGTTACGAGGCTGCGTGGAGCGTTCCGATCCACCCCGAGTACGGCTGGCACCTGACGCAGATGTTCCATGGGATGGAGCGCGGTGAGCTGCGAACGCTCTACGTGATCGGCGAGAATCCTGCGCAGTCCGAGGCGGACATCCACCGGGCACGCAAGCTCCTCTCGGAGCTCGACTTCCTGATCGTCCAGGACATCCTCTTCACAAAGACGGCCGCAATGGCCGACGTCGTGTTCCCGAGCTCGGCATCGTGGTGTGAGGCCGAGGGCACGGTGACGAACTCCGAGCGACGGGTGCAGCGCTGCCGCAAGGCTCTTGACGCACCGGGCGAGGCCCGCGACGACATCTGGATCATCGCCGAGCTTGCCCGGCGGCTGGGCTACGACTGGGGTTCCCCAAGCGCCGAGGACGCCTGGAACGAGCTCCGCTCGCTGAGCCCGATGCACGCGGGGATGAGCTACGACCGACTCGAGAATCTGGGCGGCATCCAGTGGCCGTGTCCCGACGAGGCGCATCCGGGCTCGCGGTTCCTGCACGCGCGACTCTGGGAGGAGCCGCGCCAGGGTCCGGCTGCTCCGTTCAGCCCTGTCGAGCATCGTGCGCCGTTCGAGGCTCTCGATGCGGAGTTCCCGATCCGGCTGACGACCGGCCGGCGGCTCGAGTCGTACAACACCGGCGTTCAGTCGAATCTCTATCGCTCGCCGCTGCACAAGGGCGAGGCGATCTGTCTCTCACCAGAGGACGCCGAGCGGCTACTGCTCGAGGAGGGCGAGATCGCGCGCGTCTCATCGCGGCGCGGCCAGGTCGAGGCGCCCGTCCGGATCGACGAATCGCTCCGGCCCGGCCTGGCGTTCATGACGCTTCACTTCCCGGACGAGGTCGACACCAACGTGCTGACCATCGACGCGACCGATCCGAAGTCGGGAACCGCCGAGTTCAAGGCCTGTGCCATCCGCGTCGAGAAGGTCGCGCCGGCAACGCTCGAGGAGATCGAGCGGATCGAGGAGCCCGCGGCTGCGCTCTAGCGGTCCTGGGTAGGATCGGCCGATGGATGTCCACCTACTCGACGCGACCGCCACGCAGAAGGAGCGCGCTGCCGTCGACGGCCTTCTCGGTCCACCGGCCTCGGGATGGGACGGTGGAGCGCGCAGAGCGGATGCGGATGGGCATGTCGCTCACGGTGGCCATGCGGCACGATCGCAACGGCATCTTCTCCTTCCCGTGCTCCACGCCGTGCAGGAGCACATCGGCTGGATCAGCCCCGGCGCGCTCAACTACGTGTGCTCGCGCCTGACCGTTCCCCCCGCCGACGCCTACGGCGTGGCGAGCTTCTATGCGCTCTTCTCGCTCGAGTGGCGGCCGTCGCGCGTCGTGCACGTCTGCGAGGACATCGCGTGCAAGTGCCGCGGCGCCGACGAACTGATCGCCGAGCTCGAGGAACGGCTGGGTCCCGAGGATACGGTGATCGACGGCGAGTCCACGACCTGGCTCCGCAGCCCGTGCCTCGGCCAGTGCGACCGGGCGCCGGCGGCAATGCTCACCGTGTCCGGTGATGACCCCGAGGAGCACGTGCTGGCTCCTGTTGGAGTCGACGGCATCGAGGCTGCGCTCTCGGGGCAGCCCGTCACCATGGATCCCCCGACGACCGTGCCGCAGGCGGGCGACGGCGATCTGCGCCTGCTCAGGCGCATCGGGCGGGTCGACCCGAGGAGCCTCGACGACTACCGTGCCCACGGCGGCTACACCGCCCTCCGCCGGGCGTTCGAGCTTGGGCCCGAGCTCGTCATCCGCGAGGTGAAGGACTCGAAGCTCCTGGGTAGGGGCGGCGCAGCGTTTCCGATGGGGGTCAAGTGGGAGGCCGTCGCGCGGCAACCGGCGCAGCCTCACTACCTGATCTGCAACGCCGACGAGTCGGAGCCCGGCACCTTCAAGGATCGCGTGATCATCGAAGGCGATCCCTACGCACTCATCGAGGCGATGACGATCGCCGCCTTCGCGACGAACTGCCCGCTCGGGTTCGTCTACCTGCGCGGCGAGTATCCGCAGGCGCACGCGATCCTCGGGGAGGCGCTCGCCGAAGCCCGCCGCCGCGGGTATCTGGGGGAGGACATCCTCGGCCACGGATTCTCGTTCGACATCGAGATTCGCAAGGGAGCGGGCGCGTACATCTGCGGCGAGGAGACCGCGATCTTCAACTCGATCGAGGGCTTCCGCGGCGAGCCCCGCAACAAGCCTCCGTTCCCTGTCGTCGAAGGTGTCTTCGCGAAGCCCACGGTGATCAACAACGTCGAGACGCTCGTGAACGTGCTCGATGTGATCATGGCGGGTGGCCCGGCATTCGCCGAGATCGGTACCGAGGGGTCGACAGGCCCGAAGTTGTTCTGCCTCTCCGGCCACATCGAGCGGCCCGGCGTCTACGAGGTGCCCTTCGGGACGACCCTCCGCGACCTTCTCGAGCAGGCTGGGGGCGTTCCGGGTGGCCGTGCGATTCAGGCCGTGTTGCTCGGTGGTGCAGCGGGAGGCTTTCTGCGACCCGACGAGCTCGATCTGCCGCTGACGTTCGAGGATGCACGCGATGCGAGGACAACGCTCGGCTCGGGCGTCGTCCTGGTCTTCGACGAGACCGTCGATCTGCCGCGCACGCTCATGCGGATTGCTGCCTTCTTCCGTGACGAGTCGTGCGGGCAGTGCGTCCCTTGCCGGGTGGGGACCGTTCGCCAGGAGGAAGCGCTCGCACGGCTCGTGAGCGGCAGGACGCGCGGCGGTGTCGAGACAGAGCTGGCTCTGATCGCGGAGATGGGCCAGTGCATGCGCGATGCGTCCATCTGCGGCCTCGGTCAGACGGCGTCCAGCGCGATCGAGTCGGCAATCGGCCGTCTCGGCGTCTTCAGCGGGAACGGGAGCTGACGTGAGCGGGCACGGGAACGGCCTTCTCGCACCGCGTCGCATGGTCGAGCTCGAGGTCGACGGCCGGGTTGTTCGTGTCTTCGAAGGATCGACGATCCTCGACGCGTGCAACGAGCTCGGGGTGGAGACGCCGGTTCTCTGCTACGGCGAGACCTTGCGTCCGGCGAATGTCTGCCGGGTCTGTGTCGTCGAGATCGAGGGTGCGCGCGTGCTCGCCCCTGCCTGCTCGCGCAAGGTCGAGCCCGGGATGAAGGTGAAGACAGACTCGGAGCGGGTCAGGCACAGCCGCCGGCTCGTCCTCGAGTTCCTGAGCTCGTCCGTCGACCTATCCGAGACCCGCGCTGCGGCCGGGTACATGAGCCGCTACGCAGCTGATCCCGCGCGCTACGGCCCGCCTGCCCCGCCCGATCCTCTTCGCGACCGGAAGCGCACCGGCCACCACGAGGAGCCGGACGGACAGACGGCGGCGACTGTCCACGCGCCAGTCAAGATCGACAACGAGCTCTACGTCCGCGACTACTCGAAGTGCATCCTCTGTTACAAGTGCGTCGACGCCTGTGGCGAGCAGTACCAGAACACCTTCGCGATCGGTGTAGCGGGCCGCGGATTCGACGCGCGGATCTCGACCGAGTTCGTCGTCGAGCTCCCGGAGTCTGCATGCGTGTACTGCGGGAACTGCATCGCGGTCTGCCCGACGGGCGCTCTCAAGTTCAAGTCGGAGCACGACATGCGCTCCGATGGAACGTGGGACGAGTCGCGGCAGACCGTCACGGATACGGTTTGCCCGTTCTGCGGTGTCGGCTGCAACCTCAGCCTGCACGTGCAGGACAACGAAATCGTCACGGTGACCTCCCCGGACGACCACGACATCACACGCGGCAACCTCTGCATCAAAGGCCGGTTCGGCTTCCAGCACGTCCAGGCGCGCGACCGCTAGCCGCTACCCTCGGTCTATGAGCACGACCCAGCAGCCGGCGACACGCGGCACCGTCAGCACGGCGCGAGTCACGGTCGTCGCGAACGGGGAGGCGCTCTCGAAGCGAGACCGGATCGTCACCGAAGAGCCGTTCGAGATCCGTGCTGCGGGTCCGGGTCAGACGCCCATCAGCGTGGCAGTCACGATGCGCACTCCCGGGGCCGACATGGAGCTCGCGGCCGGGTTTCTGTTCACCGAGGGCCTCGTCTCCTCTCGGGAGGAGATCGACCGGATCCGCTATTGCGGGCTCGAGGCCGGACAGGAGCAGGACTACAACGTCGTCACGGTGCACCTCCGGCGGGCGTTCGACCCGGGCGCATTGCAGCGGAACTTCTACGCGACGTCGAGTTGCGGTGTCTGTGGCAAGGCATCGATCGACCAGGTCGAGATTCGCTGTCCGCCCGTTTCCGAGGGGCCAGTCATCGCTCGATCGGTGGTCGAGGCGCTCGTCGATCGGCTCCGGGCCTCGCAACACGTGTTCGATCGGACCGGCGGGCTCCACGCGGCGGGACTGTTCGGGGCGGACGGGACACTCATCGTCTCGCGGGAGGACGTCGGTCGCCACAACGCGATGGACAAGTTGGTCGGGCACGAGCTCCTCGCAGGACGGGTGCCGGCGGCCGGCCACATCGTCGTCGTGTCCGGGCGAGCGAGCTTCGAGCTCGTGCAGAAGGCCGCCGTCGCCGGGATCCCGGTCTTCTGTGCGGTGTCGGCTCCCTCGACCTTGGCTCTCGACGCGGCGCGGCGGCTCGGACTGACGCTCATCGGTTTCCTCCGGGAGGATCGCTTCACGATTTACAGCCACCCGGAGCGGATCGATCTGAGCTGACCGCTAGCTGTCTGCGCCACCCGGGTCGCCGTACGTATGCCAGCGATCCACCTCGACGAGCACGGTGACACTTCGCCAATCTCGGTCCTCGTACGGCTTGCCCTCGTAGTGCATTGCCAAGCGATCGACGTCGACGAACTCGGGGTCGTCGCGAATCTCGACCGCGCGGCCAAGCACGGAGAGGTGCGTGTACATGTCGCTCCCGAAGACGGTCAGCGCGATTCGCGGCTCGCCGCGGATGTTGCGGATTCGAAGACCGTCGGCGTCCATGCAGAGGAGGACGTGGCCGCCTCTCCACTCGTACCAGGTCGCTGTCGTCGCCGGCGAGCCGTCCGGCCTGACGGTTCCGACGACAGCCGCTCTCGGTGCCACGAGAAAGCGCTGGAGTTCGGGAGGAAGAGGCGCCCGTGGCACGACTCGATCCTATGCCTCCGCACGGGCGCGGTCATAGGAGCCGGGGTCGTTGACGTCGGCGAGTGATCGGAGTCCAGGGTCGGCCGCGGCCAGCACAGGGTCGTCGAGCAACGTCGACACGTCGAGGTAGCGGGTGCGGGCCCGCTCGGCGAGGAGCGATGCGCGGAGTCGATCGGCCGCGAGGAGATCCTCCGCCACGGTCAGCAGCGCAACGCGGTAGACAGCCGAGAGCGGGTACGTGCGTTCGCCGTCGCGGGGAACGACGGCATCGACAGTCTCGTCGAGCGCAGCAACGATCCGTCGGACGAAGGCCGGATGGAGGAACGGAACATCGGTCGAGGAGACGAACGCGGCCCCTGCGCGCCCATGAACTGCCCGAAGGCCAGCGGCGATTCCTTCCAGGGGCCCTCGTCCCTCGGCCGCGTCGACGGCGAACTCGATCCCCGCGGGCAGGGTGGGCAGCGCCTGCCCAGGTGCATGAACGACGACGACCGGCCCGTCGACCGCCATGTCGAGCGTCATCGCAATGTGCTCGACGAGCGGCCGTCCCTGCCACTCGAGAGTCGCCTTCGCCTGTCCCATACGGGACGATCGGCCACCCGCGAGAACGAGGCCTGCGACAGGGCTCATGGACCGATGCTACCCCTCGGCTGACGTTCGTCCGTAGGCGAGCTACCCGGCCGGGTTTCTGCGCACGGCGTGACGGCGGGGCTCGTCATAGGTCTCGAGCACCAGCCTGAGCGGCCCGTATTCGCGCTCCCCGACGCGGAGACCTTCTGCTTCGGGCCCTGGCCTCGGTGGACTCTCGTCATGAGTTCCGTCACACATCTCGCCTCGCCCTGAGTGGAACCCGACCGCGTGTGATAGAGGTCGCGGTACCGGCCTGGACAGGTTCGGGTGAGGATTGCCTCACTCTCGAGCCACACGTCCGCCTGCGAGGTGTCCAACCCGGCCAGCCCCCGGCTTCAGTTGAAGCGGAACCCGATACAGGGGTCAGACCCCTTCCTGGGCGAGGGTGAATCGGCGCGGATCGGTCACCGTCTTGTGACGATTGCGGGGCAGATCAGTCTGCGTGCCGGAGCGCTGCGAGATCGTGGCGCGCGAGCACGCGCTCGCGTTCGGCGCCGGTGCCGACGAGGCTGACCTCGACCTCGAGCTGCTCCTCGACGAAATCGACGTACCGACGCGCATTCGGCGGGAGGGCGTCCGCGTCCGTGAGTGCGTCCAGCGGCTGGAGCCACCCGGGAAGCGTCTCGTAGATCGGTGCTGCGTGATGAAAATCGCTCTGATGAGCCGGAAAGTCCTCGCTCTCCGAGCCGTCTGGGAGCCGGTAGCGCACGCAGATCGGGATCTCGTCGAACGCCGACAGCACGTCGAGCTTCGTGAGCGCAAGCGAGGTGAGCCCGTTGATGCGCACGGCGAAGCGGAGCGCCGGAAGATCCAGCCAGCCGCAGCGCCGTTCCCTGCCCGTGGTCGTGCCGTACTCACCGCCGAGCTCGCGGAGCCGACCCTGATCGCTACCCCGGATCTCTGTTGGAAACGGCCCCTCGCCGACTCGCGTGACGTAGGCCTTTGCGACGCCGAGAACCTCGTCGATCCGTGTCGGGCCGATCCCGACTCCGGTTGCTGCACCACCCGCGATGGGGTTGGACGACGTGACGAACGGATAGGTCCCGTGGTCGACGTCGAGGAGCGAACCCTGCCCACCTTCGAGGAGCACGCGCGAGCCGTCGCGGAGCGCGAGGTCGACGAGAAGGGACGTGTCGGCGATGTAGGGGCGAAGTCGCACGGCCCAGCGCTCCGACTGCTCGGCGACGGCATCGAGCTCGAGCGGAGGCGCACCGTACACCCGCTCGAGCCAGACGTTCTTCTCGGCGAGCGCCACCTCGATCTTTTGGCGCAGGATCTTCCCGTCCAGCACGTCCTGGACGCGGATTCCGAGTCGCGCGTACTTGTCGGCGTAGGTCGGCCCGATCCCGCGACGGGTCGTGCCGATCTGGAGCTTGCCGAGCCGCCGCTCGCTCGCCTGGTCGAGCGCGATGTGCCATGGCATGACCAGGTGGGCGTTCCCTGAGATGCGGATGGCTCTCGTCGATACGTCTCGTGCCTCCAGATCATCGAGCTCTCGGATGAAGACCTCGGGATCGATGACGCAGCCGGCGCCGAGGATGCAGAGTGTGTTCGGATAGAGAATTCCGGACGGGATGTGATGGAGCTTGTACGTCTGGCCGTTCGTGATGATCGTGTGGCCGGCGTTGGGGCCACCCTGATAGCGACAGACGACGTCCGAGTGGCTCGCGAGCAGATCGACGATCTTGCCCTTCCCCTCGTCGCCCCATTGAGCACCGACGATGACGGTCGCGGGCATGCGGTCTCTAGCCTACTCGTCGATCTGTCAGAGCGCGGCGAGATCCGCGAACTTCGCGTACCGCTTGAGGAACGAGAGCTTGATCGAGTCGGTTGGGCCGTTCCGGTGCTTGGCGAGAATCACCTCGGCGAGGCCCTGCTGGTCTGACTCGTCGTTGTAGTAATCGTCGCGGTAGAGGAAGGCAACGAGATCGGCGTCCTGCTCGATCGACCCGGACTCGCGGAGGTCGGAAAGAATCGGGCGCTTGTCGTGTCGCTGCTCCACGGCCCGCGAGAGCTGGGACATCGCAACGATGGGGATGTCCAGATCTCTGGCGAGGAGCTTCAGGTTGCGAGAGATCTGAGAGACCTCCTGGACACGGTTCTCCGACGTCGTTCCGGATGTCATGAGCTGGAGGTAGTCGACGACGATGAGACCGAGGTCAGGGTGCTTCGACTTGAGGCGACGTGCTTTCGAGCGGATCTCCATCATCGTCACCGACCCTGTGTCGTCGACGAAGATCGGCGCCTTCGCGAGCTTGTCGCACGCGGCGGTCAGGCGTGGCCAGTCCTCCGGTGCGAGTCTGCCGCTTCGCAGCCGTTGGGACTCGACCTTTGCCTCGCTGCACATGAGTCGCTGGGTGACCTCTGCCTTCGACATCTCGAGCGTGAAGATCGCAACCGGTGTCCCGTTCCGCACGGCGAGGTTGGCGGCGACGCACAGGCTGAATGCGGACTTCCCCATGCTTGGGCGGGCAGCGACGATGATCAGGTTTCCGCGCTGAAAACCGGATGTCAGCCGATCGAGATCCCGGAAGCCCGACGGCAGGCCTGTCACGTCCGCGCCGGATTCGTACAGCGCCGTGATCCGCTCGAAACTCTCCTTCAGCAGCGCTTCGATGTGCGCGAAATCGCCGCTGATGCGCTGCTGGGACAGTCCGAAGATGATCTGTTCGGCCCGGTCGACGAGCTCCGTGGCATCGCCGATGCCTTCCCAGCCGAGCCCGGAGATCTCGCCGCCGGCTCGGATCAGGCCGCGCAGCGTCGCGGCTTCTCGGATGATCCGCGCGTAGTGCCCTGCGTTTGCGGTCGTCGGCACGAGTGTCGCGAGCTCGTGAATGCGCGCTCGACCGCCGACGCCGTCCAGTTCGCCTCGCTCCTCGAGCTCGTCGACGAGAGTGATCGCATCGACCGGCTCGCCTTTCGCGTAGAGCGTCAGCGCCGCCCGATAGATACGGGCGTGACTCTCACGATAGAAGTCGGGATCCTCGAGGATCTCGCTGACGGCGGCAATGGCCCCCGGGGACAGCATCATCGCGCCGAGGACGGATTCCTCGGCGTCGAGACTCTGGGGTGGGACCGGTGCGGCCTGGACTGCTTGAGCCATGTCAGTACGGGCGAGCCAACCATTCCGAGTCTCTGTCTGCAACGTGTGTCTATCGTCCTCTCTCCACAGTCCGCCGCGCGCCAAAACAGGCCTCTGAGCAGCGGAAAGAACACATGTTCTCAGACTGGTCGGACGACGCGTCCCCAGGCTCGACCGTGCATCTGTGGGGCGTTCGTCCGCTCGGAGCGGGAACTTTGTCGTGCATCCACAGGGGTGTGCGTCGTGCTGCACAGGCTCGCCGTTGCAGCTCCGGACCAGATCAACGTGCCGGGCGCAACACCCGGCACGTCACGATCACGAGTCAGCCTCTCTGCGGTGGGGCTCAGCCCGCGGGCTCAGCCTCGAGTGTCGCTTCCGCGTCGGTGGTCCGAGCCTCGACGTCGACCGCAGCCTCCTCGATCGGCTCCTCGTCGGGGAGCTCGCCACCCTCCGGAACGACGAGCGTCTTGACCGCCACCCGGACGTCCTGGAACACGTCGATCGGGATCTCGTAGCGGCCGACTCGCTTGATGGGCTCGGCGAGATCGATCTTCCGTCTGTCCACCCGGATCTTGCGAGCGCGCCAGAGCTCGTCGGCAATGTCGGTCGGCGTGATCGATCCGAACAGGACTCCCTGCATTCCCGCCTTCACCTCGAACCGAAGCACGGTCTTCGTCAGCGTCTCCGCGATCGTCTCGGCCTGTTCGAAGCTGCGAGCTTCGTGACGGGCTCGCTCCGCGTCTCGGCGCTGGATCTCGGCCACAAGGGCGGCAGTCGCCGGCTCTGCGAGCTTCCGGGGCTGCAGGTAGTTGCGCATGTAACCGCGCGAGACGGCCACGACCTCGCCCCGGAGGCCGATCTTCTCGACGTCGGTGAGCAGTACGACGTCCACGATCAGGCTCCGACGTAGGGCAGCAGCGCCATCTCTCGCGCCCGCTTGACGGCGACGGCGATTTGATCCTGGTGGCGCCGGCAGGCACCGGTGATGCGCCGAGATCTGATCTTCCCCTTCTCGGACGCAAAACGCCGGAGTTGGTTGTAGTTCTTGTAGTCGACCTCCTCGATCTTCTCCTTGCAGAAGTAACAGCTCTTCCGCCTGGTCGGGCCGGAGGAGGGGCCGGTCTTGCGCTTACGGCTGGTCGATCTGTCGCGATCCTTTTCCACTGTGTCTCTCCTAGAACGGAATGTCGTCTTCTGGCTTGGGCTCGAAGTCGCCGGAGTTCGGCTGAATGCTGCCGCCTGTCTTCACATATGTGGGTTCGCCGCCCGGCGGTGGTCCCTCGCTGTCGCCGCGGCTGTCGAGGAACTGCACCTGGAACGCGACGACCTCGACCTTCGATCGCTTCGAGCCGTCCTGGGCCTCCCACGACGACCAGTCGAGGCGCCCGTCGACTCCGATGCGGCGACCCTTGGCGAGGTGCTGGGCGAGGGTCTCCGCCTGGTTCCCGAAGACCTTGACGTCGAAAAAGTTGGGCTTGTCGGTCCAGTTGCCCATCTCGTCCTTCTGCCTCCCGTTGACCGCAACTCCGAGTTGGAGGACGGGCTGTCCGGACGGAAGGTGCCGAAGCTCGGGATCCCGCGTGAGACGTCCGACCAACGTCACATGGTTGATGTCGCCTGCCATCTCCTCGCTCCTCTCTGCGAACGTGTGTTCGTATACTACTCGGTCGCCGGGACGGAAGCCGCTGGCTGGGACTTCGTCACGGAACCTCTGGGCCGGCGCACGGCCATGTGGCGCATCGCGCCGTCGGTGATCCGCAACACGCGGGTCAGCTCGTCGAGCGCCGCCGGGTCGCAATCGAAGCTCAGCAGGTAGTAGTTCGCCTCGCCCTTGTGATCGATCTCGTAGGCGAGTTTCCGACGGCCCCACGGCTCGTTTCCGAGCCAGTCGCCGCCACCGTTCGTCACGATCTCCCTGGCCCGCTCGATGATCTCCGCCTGACGCTCGTCGGCGAGCTCGGGGTCGAGCATGAGCAAAACCTCGTATGGGTTCATGTTCCCGATTCCTCCTTCCCTCGGTCTGAAGCGGCCCCACCGCATCGGCACCGATCGGGAACGGGCGGCACCTGGGTGGGGCAGGAAGTTCAGCGAGTATAGCGGCGCACTCCGACTTGCCCGCCGACCGGCCCGCATGGAAGAGTGACAAGAGTGAAACGACTTCTCGCGGTCATCGTCGCTCTCGGAGGGGTGGGTTTCCTGTTCGCCCGCCTTCGGAATCGCCGCCGAGTCGGGGATCCTGTGCCGGCGGCTGATCCTCGCGCCGAAGAGCTGCGCCGCAAGCTCGCCGAGAATCGGACTGTCCCGGGAGCGTCTCCGGCTGACGAAGGCTCCGCCGATGCGCCGGTACCTGACGCGGCCGAGGTGTCGGCGGCACGTCAGCGCGTGTACGAGCAGGGACGCATGGCCGTCGACGAGATGCAGCGGGCCGGCACCGAACCCCCGCTCTGACCGTCAGACGTCAGTCGTCGTCGAGAAATCCGATCGAGCGGAGGCGGATCTGCCAGAGCCGCATGGCCTCGGCGTAGAAATCCCCCGCGTCGACGCCGTAGCCGGAGATGACCTGCGCGTCCATGTCGTCGGCGAGCGCCGTCTCGAGCAGCCCTGACGACAGTCCCGCGAAGTACTCCACGAAATCGGAGATCACCTTCGTTGCGTGCTCGCGATCCTCGGTCATCCGGCGCCGACAGTACGAGACGCCGAAGCCGATGTGCCGAGCCTCGTCACGCGACACGAGGCGCTGGCCGGTCAGCAGGCCGGGGAACTCGCCGAACTGCGCGTACTGGTTGGCTGCAAGCGCCTGGGCCGTTCGGGCGACCACCCCCTCTGCAATCAGGTGGTACGCACACACCGCGCGCAGGAAGTCGTCCGGGTCGTCGGAGGTCACGAGCGGCGTGACCTGGCTGTCCAGCGCGTCGTACAGCGTCGACGCGATGATGTCGAGGCGGGCGTCGGCCATGGCCCGCGCCTCCTCGAACGCCCGGACGCCGAAGACCTCCGAGAGGACGCGGAGCACCGCCTGCATGTGCCGGTACTCGTCCGCGATCTGCGTTGCGAGAACGAGTTGCGTCTCGTAGTCGGGCGCTCGGAGCAGGAAGGGGGCGAGAATAGTCGCGACCTTGAACTCTGCGTGAAAGCGGTGAGCGAAGATCCACCGGAAGCCCTCTCGTTGATCCTCGTCGAGAGCGAGGAAGCTCTCCCGGTCACGCGAGAAGTCGATGGCGGCGGGAGACCACTGATTGCGATCCCAGTGCTCGTAGAGGGCCTTGAACGGTCGGGCGCGCTGCTCGAGGTCCTCCTCCTCGGCCGCCGCCGTCGTGGAGTCGATCAGCTGATCGTTCGTCGTCATGCCGCGGATGCTAGTCGCTCTGCCGGCCGGTCGTGCACGGTAGGGCGGCGAGGGCCCCGGATCTGGGCGGTACGCTTGGAACGTGCCGTACTTCATCTGCCCGAACTGCAAACGCCGCGTGATCGACTCCGACCGGCGTGAGGGGCTGAGCCATCAGCCTGTCGGCTGCTCGGCATGCGGCTTCGGGTTCCTCTTCGAGCTGCTCGAGGACTACTACCCGGGGCCCAACACCGGCTTTGTCGTCTGTGACGCCGAACTCCGTATCCTCGCGGTCGGACGCGGAATCCTCGAGCTCAGCGGCTACCGCGAGCAGGATCTGCTGGGCGAGGAGCTCGCGGGTGCGTTCGGCATGCGGGCTGTGAACGGTGACGACCCGGCTGCACTCGCCGTGGAGTGGGGCGTCCGTCGACTCGGTCAGCCTCTGACGATCTCGATGCGCTCGGGCACGGAGCGCCTCGTGACGGCGGACTTCTTCCCGGCGTACGACGAGGACGGTGGCCTGCTCGTCGCCCTCTCTCCCCGGGAGCCTTAGGCAAGCCGGCGGAGCCGGCGCGCAGCGGCCGCGGCCGGAGGCCGTCAGGGCGCGTAGTTCAGGGCCGAAGGCCCGTATCCGGCAAGCCGGCGGAGCCGGCGCGCAGCGGCCGCGGCCGGAGGCCGTCAGGGCGCGTAGTTCAGGGCCGAAGGCCTGACTGCCCGGTCGTGGTCAGGTGGGGGGAAGAGCGCGCACAGGTCTGCGAACTCAGAGGCCCTTCGGGAAGACGTTGACGAGTCCGTCGACGCTCGTCGGCGCGGTCGCCACGAAGAAGACGTGCTGGCCCTCGATGAACCCGGCGATCCGGCCGTCGATCTCGTCGAATGCCTCGGCCATGCGAGTCGAGTCCAAGCCTCTACGTGGTTGTCAGGAGGCGTTCCGCCTCCCGGACGAAGGCGGTCGCTCCGACTCGGCGGTAGAACCCGAGCGCGAGCTCGAGCTGCTCGTCCGCCTCGGTCGCCCGGCCTTCCGCTCGAAGATCGGCCGATGCGCGAAGGCGTGCCAGTGCCTCGTCCGGCTTCGCGCCGATCCCGGCAAGGATGGACGCCGCCTCGAGCGGGGCTCCGGTCGCAAGGGCCTTTGCGGCAAGGAGCCAGGGAGTCTGCTTCCGCACGTCCGCTGTCGCGTCCAGGAGATCGGTGCCTCGACCGAGGTCGGCGAGCACCGTACCGAGATCCAGGATCCACAGGTAGGCGACTGGTGTCTTCTCCGACGCCCGGACGAGTGCGAGCAGCTCGTTCGCCGCATCAGTAGCCTCGCTGGCCCTCCCGGCCGCGAGAACCGCCCGCGCCTGAAACGCGAGCGGAGGATAGAGCGCCTGCGGGTCCTTGGCTTGACGGCCGAACTCGAGGGCGCGGACAGCGTCGTCGATCGCCCCGTCGCCGTCTCCCCGCGCGAGGCGAATCCGGCCGCGGACGACACGACAGTACGCCTCCATGTAGTGGCGGTCGCCGAGATCCGACTCGCGGATGAAGTCGTCCGCAAGCGAGGCCGCGTCGTCCCAGCGCCCGGTCCAGTACAGCTCGCCGCACCGTTCGGCGCGCAACCAGCGGAGGCTGCGCGCATCGCCGAACCGCTCTGACGCAGCCTTCGCCAGCTCTCGCAGCTCGATCGCCTGCGACAGGTCGCCGAGGTCCATCACGGTGTCGGCCAGGTTGACGTACCCGGTGATCGACTCGGGTGAGTTGAGTGCGACGGCGGATTCGATCCCCGCTTCGAAGTCGGCGAGGCCGTCCAGATCTCCGAGCTCGATCCTCGCGTCCCCGATCGACATGCGCGTGATCGCCTTCAGCTCGTCGAGCCCGAGCGCCTCGGCCATCTCCGCTGCCTCGGACGCGACTGACACCGCCTCGGCGCTCTTCGCGGCGACGACGAGCCCCCGCGCGAGCGAGCTGAGAACCAACGCCTTCGAGGGTGACGCAGGGGCCCCCTGCAGCAGCTGACGCGCGCGTGCGTAGTGCTCGCTCGACGCGGCGCCGTCGCCGGCCCGGAACGCGAGCCGGCCGAGCATGATCTCCGCTTCGGCGGCGGTCGCAAGGTCGCCGGAGACGAGGAGCGCATCGCGGGCCTCGGTCAGGGGCTTGACGCCGGCCTCTTCCGCGTAGAAGACGGCCTTGCCGTAGCGGAACAGCATCGCCGGCCACTCGGGGTCGTCCTCCGGCCAGAGTTCGAGCGCGGCCGTGTAGAAGCGGGCCGCGGCCTGGTAGCCCTTGAGCGCCGTCGCACGGTCTCCCGCCTCCGACAGCGCGAGCCGGGCCCGCTCGTCGAGGCCGGCGTTCGGGGCTCCCGAGGCACGGGCGTACTCGAGTGCCTGCTGGTAGTGGTACGCGCACGTCTCTGCGTGATCCTCGGGGCGGCCCAGCGACTCGATCCACTCCGCGGCCTGTCGGTGCTTCTCGGCGCGCCCTGCCCGTGGGATGCGTCCATAGGCCACGTCACGGACGAGGAGGTGGCGGAAGGTGTATTCGGTCTCCCCCTCGACGGTCGAACGGCGCTGGCGCAGGATGAACTGCTTGCGCTCGAGCGCGCGTAGCCGCTCGTCGATCGTCCAGCGCGGATCGTTGCCCAGGTGCGTCGCCGCGCCGAGCCAGAACACGCGGCCGACCACCGATGCGTCCTGCAGGACGGCCTTCTCCTCCGGCTCGAGCGTGTCGAGCCGCGCCTCGATGATCCCGCCGACGGACGCGGGAACCGCCAACTCGTCATCCTTGGCTGCGGCTCGTCTCTCTGCCAGCATCCCGACGAACTCCTCGGCGTAGAGCGGATTTCCGCCGGCCCGCGCAACGAGCGTCGTCTTCAACTCCGCCGGCAGGACGGCTTGCTCGAGCAGTTCCTCGAGAAGGAGCGTCGTCTCCTGGTCGGAGAGGGGGGACAGCGAAGCTGTGACCGCATTGGGCTTCCCTCCGCCCCAGTCGGAGCGTCGCACGAGCAGCTCCGGTCGGGCAGTGCAGATCACGAGCAGCGGCACCCCGCTCGACCAGTCGACGAGGTAGTCCACGAACTCGAGGAGGCCCTCGTCTGCCCAGTGGAGGTCCTCGAAGACGAGGACTGCGGGGTTCTCCTCCGCAAGCGCCTCGAAGAATCGGCGCCACGCGGCGAAGTCCTCGGCGAGATCCGCCCGCCCGCCGCCCGCACGCGGCAGGCCGACGAGCGGTCCGAGGTGCGCCTCAACCCACCGGGCCTCGTCCTCGTTCGCGACCAGATCGTGGACCTCGCGACGGAGCTTGTCGCCGACCTCGTCGGTCGCATCCGTCTCGAGGATCCCCGCCTGAGCCTTGACCATCTCGGCGAGGGGCCAGAACGTCACACCCTCCCCGTACGGAAGGCACATGCCGCGTCGCCAGTAGACGAGGTCGGGGTCGTCCTCGACCACGGAGGACAGCTCGAGGACGAGGCGCGACTTGCCGATTCCGGGCGGCCCGACGAGGGTGACGAGCTGGGCCGAGTGCTCTCGCCTGGAGCGGGCGAACGCGTCGCAGAGGAGTTGCACCTCGTCGATCCGGCCGACGAGCGGTGCACGCCCTCGATCGCGCAGGTCGGCACCGACGCGAGATCGTGCGCCGACTGCCTCCCAGCAGAGGATCGGTTCGGTCTTTCCCTTCGCCCGCACCGGCTCGAACGCCTCGTACTCGATCGAGCGCGCGGTCGCGAGGTAGGTCGCCTCGCCGACGAGGATGCCGTTGATGGGAGCCGCCGATTCGAGGCGCGAGGCGACGTTCACGAAGTCGGCCACGATCCGCTCGCCTTCGCCCGGAGCCACATCCGGCCGGAAGAGCGCCTCGCCGGTGCTGACGCCGACACGTACGGCAAGCTGGACTCCCTTGGCGCTCTCCGCGAGCTCCGTCATCGCGTCACGGATCTCGAGCGCCGCACGGACCGCGCGCTCGGGATCGTCCTCATGAGCGACCGGCGCACCGAAGATCGCCA
The DNA here is from genome assembly GCA_963710975.1 of uncultured Thermoleophilia bacterium. Taxonomy (GTDB): domain Bacteria; phylum Actinomycetota; class Thermoleophilia; order Gaiellales; family Gaiellaceae; genus JBBQXH01. The sequence continues at coordinate 676,461 of CAVQCG010000003.1, forward strand.
TCACGGCGTCGCCTATGAACTTCTCGACAGTCCCACCGAGACGTTCCACGTGGCGGCGCAGGCGGGCATGGAACGGCTCGAGGAGCTCCCCCACATCCTCCGGGTCGAGCTCGTCGGCGAGGCTCGTGAACCCGACCAGATCGGCGAAGAGAACCGTGAGTGTCCGCCGTTCCTCGTTCGTCTCGACGGTGGCCGGTTCCGGAAGGGCATCGCCGCAGGCGCCACAGAAGCGGAATCCTTCGGGATTCTCCTGGCCGCAGCTCGTACAGACGGGCACCGGCAGAGCGTACCGCGATGGGCGCTGTACGCTTCTCGCGCGTGGCCGCGAAAGAGCTCGAGTATTGCTGGGAATGGCACCTTCGGGCGAGCCCGGAGGCAGTCTGGCCGCTCGTTGCCGACACCAACCGCTTCAACTTCGAGACCGGCGCGCCGGCCGTCTCGCGCCTGCCGTCCAACGGTTCTGCATCGCCGGCGGGCCGTCGCCGCCTGCGGCTCGAGCTCGGCCGCGGCATCGAGTTCGAGGAGGAGCCGTTCGAATGGGTGCGCCCGGAGCGGTTCGGCGTGGTTCGGCGATACAGGAGCGGTCCGCTCGCGCAGCTTCGCGCGCTGCTCGAGCTCCGACCGGACGGCGGCGGGAGCCTTCTCGGCTACCGGGTATGGGCACGTCCCAGGGGCGCTGCAGGCAGGGTGGTCGTTCCGCTCACCATCGGGCGGATTGCGCGCCGCCGCATGGACGAAGCGTTCCGCCGCTACGACACGCTCCTCGCCGGCGGCACGGTGCAGCCTGCAACCCGTGCGCGGGCGCATCTCGCCGCGGGCGGACGAGAACGGCTCTCGGCGTCACAGGACGAGCTCGAGCGGCAGGGCGCATCGTCGGAGCTCGTCGGGCGCCTCGTGGACGAGGTTTCCTCTGCCGACGACATCGACCGCCGCCCGCCTGCGGCCCTACGCTCTGGCCGACGCCTGGGGAGCAGATCGGCGCGCGGTTCTCGAGCTGTGCCTGCTCGCCACGCGGGCCGGGCTTCTCGAGTCCCGTTGGGAGGTCATCTGCCCGTTGTGCCGGGGCGCGGCCGACTCGGTCGACGCGCTTTCGGGCGTCGACTCGCTCGTGCATTGCGACAGCTGCCAGATCGACGTCAGCGCCGACTTCGAGCGATCGATCGAGCTCACGTTTCGCCCGAGCCCGTCGATCCGCGAGGTCGAAGTGCACGACTTCTGCGTCGGGGGCCCCGGTGTCACGCCGCACATCGTGGCCCAGCAGCTGCTCGCGCCGGGTGAGCACCGAGACGTGTCGCTCGTACTCGAGCCGGGCTCGTACCGCATGCGCACGCTCGGCCTCGAGGGTTCGTCGGCGTTCGTCGTGGGTCCCGGAGAGGCTCGATCGGCGGTCGCCTTCGTCAACGACAGCGCCGAGGAGCGCCTGGTCGTCGCCGAGCGCACCGCCTGGAACGACCAGGCTGCGACAGCGGCCGACGTCACCGCACTCCAGGCGTTCCGAGACCTGTTTGCCACCGAGGCGCTTCGTCCCGGGGAGAACATGGCGGTCGGAAGCCTCACGATCCTCTTCACCGACCTTCGCGACTCGACGCGCCTCTACCGTGAGATCGGGGACGCACCGGCGTACGGCTCGGTCGTCTCGCACTTCGATGTGCTGAGATCAGCCGTCGCCGACGAAGGCGGCGCGATCGTGAAGACGATCGGCGACGCCGTCATGGCCGTGTTTCGGCGCCCGGTCTCCTCGCTGCGGGCCGTCCTCCGCGCCCAGCGTGAGCTCGCGACACCATCGACGGGTGCCCGCTCGCTGTTCCTCAAGGCCGGGATTCACCTCGGGCCCTGCATCGCCGTCACGCTGAACGGCCGGCTCGACTATTTCGGCTCGACGATCAACGCCGCGGCGAGGATCGTCGGCCTCTCGGACGGCCAGGACATCGTCGTCTCGGGTGCCGTCAAGGCCGACCCGGAGGTGACGAGGTTCCTCGGTGGGTACGACGTCGCGCACCTCGACACGACGCTGAAGGGATTCGACGACGAGCGCTTCGAGCTCTGGCGAGTGAGCGCCCGTGGCTAGACCTCGTCAGGCGCCGAAACGCCCCGGTCGGTTCAAGCGATGGCTCGACCGCGTCGTGCTCGGGATGCTGATGAGCATCGCCATCACGATTGCCGAGCGCCGCCTTCGTAAGATGCTGCACGGGGTCGAGGACGAGAAGAAGCCGGAGCGGATCGTCGAGATCAAGTAGGGCGATCTACCGGTTGCCCCGGAGAATGTCCACGATCAGTCCGATGCCGAGGATCGCCCCGGCCACGCCGAGCGCGATCGGGAGCCAGCTCCCGATGACCTGGGAGTCGGCGGTCACGCCCATCGCGATGATGAGCGTGCCGGCGACGATCCCGACGGAAACGCGCCGCGCAGCGTTCCGGATCGTCACCTCGAGTCGCTCTGTCCCGGTGAACTGCACCTGGAAGCGCTGACCCGGTCGCGTGCCCGCCATGCGTTCGATCGCCTCGGCGAGTCGGGTCAGGCGCACCTTCGCCTTCTGAGCCTCGTAGACGAGGCGTCGCGGATCCGCACGATCACGGAACCGGCCTGCGAGGCTACGGAACAGGTAGTTGCTCGCGATGGCGAACGGGTCGAGGGTCGGATCGAGCTCCGCGGCCGTCAGCTGCATCTGCGCGAGCGCCTTCCCGGTCAGCGCCAGCGAGGCGGGGAGCCGCATGTCGTTGCGCGCCGCTGTCTCGGTGATGCCCTGCAGGACCGGTCCGAGCTGGATCTCCTTTAGAGAGGAATGGCGGAACATCCCCATCAGCTCGCCGAGCTCCGTCTCGATCTTGCCGACGTCGAGGTCCGCACGCTGGTCGTCGCCCGAGAGCATGAGCAGCACGTCGGTCAGGAACGGAACGTCCTCACGCCAGAACGCGAGCAGGAGGAGCAGGAGGTATTCGCGGGTGACCGGATCGACTTCCCCGACCATCCCGAAGTCGAGGAAGTAGATCTTCTCGTTCCACCACTTCATGTTCCCCGGGTGCGGGTCGGCGTGGAAGAAGCCGACGCCCAGGATCTGCTCGTAGTAGGACTCGAGAAGCTGCCGGGCCGCTTCCTTGCGGAGTGGCCCTTCGGGCGCTTCGCGGACCGGGGTTCCCTCGATCTCCTGCATGACGAGCAGGCGGGCGCTCGAGAGCTCGTGGTACACGGCCGGGACCCCGAGCCTCGAGTACCGCTCGAGCACCACGCGCATCCGGTCGATGTTCTCCGCTTCCATCCGGAAGTCGAGCTCGCGCTTGAGCGACGTCGACAGGTGCTCGACGACCGCGGGAATGTCGACGAGCCGGCGGAACGCCGGCCTGTCGGCGGTTCTCTCTGCGAACAGCTCCAGGAGCCCGAGGTCCCGGTAGATGTCCGTCGCGGCGTTGGGGCGCTGCACCTTCACGACCACACGGTCGCCGCCCTCGAGCGTTGCCCGGTGAACCTGGCCGATCGTGCCGGCCGCGAGCGGGGTCGCGTCGATCTGCTCGAAGACGTCCTCCCAGGGGACACGGAGCTCGTCCTCCATCACGGCAACGACCTCTGCTTCCGTCAACGGAGTGACCTTCTCCTGGAGCGTCGAGAGCTCCTCGATGACCTCGGGCGGGAGGAGGTCCGGGCGCGTGGAGAGGATCTGGCCCAACTTGGCGAACGTGGGCCCGAGCTCTTCGAGCGCGTCCCGCAGGCGGCGCGCGCGGGCGAGGTCGGTCAGCTCGTCGCGTGACCCGCGGTTGAGAGCGTCCTTGAGGCCGTACTTCGCGAGCACCCGCCCGATCTCCGTGGCTCTGCCGAGGAGCTGCCCCTCGACATCGGACGGGTCGACTGGCGCCGCGCGGCCGCTCATCGATCCCTCCGGAAGAACCGTCCCAGACCGCCCTTGTCCTCGTCGTCCGCGACCGCCTCGGCGCTGTTCACGATGACGACCGTACAGCGTGCGTTGTGCGAGACACGGTTCGGTACGTTGCCGAGGAGGAACTCCTTTCGTCCGCTCATCCCGACGTTGCCCACGACCAGGATGTCGACTTCCTCCTCGTCCGCCGCGTCGACGATCGCATCGGAGGGGTTCTCGGCGACGACGACCTTGGCGTGACCGCGGGCGCCGGCCATCTCCTCAGCGAAGGTCTTGAGGTCAGACGCAGCGAACGATGCACGGGTCGACTCCATTGCTCCCGCCTGCGTTCCGACCGGATTCTGCGGGACGAGGACCTGCAGGATCACGAGCTCCGCCTCGTACCGCTCGGCCATGTCTGCCGCCCAGGCGACCGCGTGGTCGGCGCTCTTCGAGCGGTCTGTCGCGACCATGATTCGCCGGACGGGTGTGGCGCGCTGGGAGGGCACGGTCGAATTCTCGTCTACGCGCCGCTCCGATGGAAGGGCAGACGGGCTCCTATGGAGCCGGGACGACGCCCTTGCGGAACGGCGACTCGCGCAGCAACCCGCGATTGCACGGCGACAGCTCTGCGCGGACGATCACCCGGCCGCCTGCCCTCGGCAGGATGAAGACGATCGACTGGCTCGTCTCGCAGCTGGTCTCGTTGCCGACGGGGACGTCGGAGTAGGCGACGAGCACGGTCGTCCGCTGGCCTGTCGCCAGCGTCACCGGAAGGGCGGGGCCGTTCAGGCCAAAGAGCCCGCCGTGGCGCACACGGGTTGGCAACGGCATGTCGGACGCATCCCGAAGCTTCAACCGCGGATAGCCCTGGATCGTGCAGGTGCGTCCGTGATTGCGAAACACGAAGCTCGTGACGATCGTCCCAGCCGCGCCGCTCGAGCCTCCGACTCGACCGACGAGCTGCCCCGAACGACACGACGGCGCGGCCGCGCGATCAGCCGATGCGGTGGCGGCGGGAACGAGAACGGCGACGGCGGCGAGGGCCGACGCGGCGAGTGAGACGAGCCGGGTTCGAGTCATGCCCAGCATCCTACGGGAGCCGGGGCCTGTCCCGGGCTTGACAGGCGCGGTACGCACCACCGATACTTCTGGCGCCCGCGGGGGCAGTCTGAATCTCAGGATTCCCGACAGTCCGCGCGGGCTTCTCTTTGCGCCGCGCCGGGAGCGAATCGGCTGGTAGGCTCGGAAGCGAGCAGGCCGAGGCACTTCCTCCTCCGTCCTCGGCCATCGCTCGCGAGATCGAGGTCCTGGTTCCGAGTCGTCCCCTCGCCAGGGCCTCGACTCTTGTGACGTCGATCTGGGCAGAGAGTTAGCGTTCGGTTACCGAACGTCGATGAAAGGGAGGCTTCGATGCTGGATGCCGAGCACGACGAGGTCGTCGAGGCGCTCGAGAAGATCTTCAATGCCGACACCGGTATCTACCAGCGCAGAGGCTTCCAGCGCCGGATCGGGTTCGGCAGTCGGCCCGCCCTCGTTCACATCGATCTTGCAAACGCCTGGACGCGTCCCGGGCACGCATTCTCGTGTGACGGGATGGAGATCATCATCCCGGCCGTCCAGCAGCTCAACCAGGCCGGACGGGTGAAGGGGATCCCGATCGTCTACACGACGACGGCATACCAGAACACCGAGGGGCCGAACAGCGACACTGGCCTGTGGCGGCACAAGATCCCGGTCGAGCTGCTTCACGTCGACGATCCTGCCGTTCAGATCGACGACCGCATCGCGCCCGAGCCCGAAGATCTCGTCATCGTCAAGAAGCGGGCGAGCGGCTTCCACGGAACGAATCTCTCGAGCTACCTGAACGCGCACGGTGTCGACACCGTGATCCTGACAGGCGTCACAATGGCCGGCTGCGTGCGGCACTCCTGCGAGGACGCGATCGCCGAGGGATTCCGCCCGATCGTCTGCCGTGAGGCTGTCGGCGACCGGGTTCCGGGCGTCGTCGAATGGAATCTCTTCGACATCGACGCGAAGTTCGGCGATGTCGAGCCGCTCGAGCGCGTACTCGACTATCTCGGAGGGATCGAGCCCTTCCAGAGCCGGGCTTCGGAGGAGATCACCGCGCGGAGAGCGCTGGCGCCTAGGCCATCGCACAGGGTCGGCCCGAATCACTAGCCTGGGCGGATGCCGGCGATCGAGGTCGAAGGGCTCGTGAAGGTGTTCCGTTCGCGGAAGCGCGAGGTTCGCGCCCTCGACGGCGTTGATCTCGACGTCGAGGAAGGAACGGTTCTCGGACTGCTCGGACCGAACGGAGCGGGCAAGACCACGGCCGTTCGCATCCTCACGACCCTGCTTCGTCCGGACGCGGGCCGGGTTCGGGTGGGTGGCCTCGACGTCGTCCCGCAGGCGCAGGAGGTCCGGCAGATCATTGGCCTGTCCGGGCAGAACGCGGCGGTAGACGAGAATCTGACGGGCCGCGAGAACCTGCGCATGTTCGGACGCCTCTACCACCTCCCGAGCAGCGAGGCCTCCCAACGCGCCGACGGCCTGCTCGAGCGGTTCGGGCTCGAGGACGCGGCCGACCGGGTTGCGAAGACCTACTCAGGTGGAATGCGCCGCCGGCTCGATCTCGCGGGTGCGCTGATCGGCCGCCCGAGGGTGCTCTTTCTCGACGAGCCGACGACGGGCCTCGATCCACGCAGCCGCCTCGGCATGTGGGATGTCATCCGTACGCAGGTACGCGAAGGCGCGACGTTGCTCCTAACGACGCAGTATCTCGAGGAGGCGGACGAGCTTGCGGACGAGATCGCGGTCGTCGACGCGGGACGGATCATCGCCCGCGGGACATCCGACGAGCTGAAGTCCCAGGTCGGAGGCGAGCGCATCGAGGTGATCGTCCACGAGTCGGATGCGCTGGCACGGGCTGCGGCCGTGCTCGCTCCCGACGGATCGGCATCGGTCGACGAGCGCACCCGCCGGGTGACGATCGCGGCGCAGGGCGGTGCGAACCAGCTCGTGGAGGTCGTGCAACGGCTCGGCGAGGAGGAGATCCGGATCGACGACGTGGGGCTCCGCCGGCCAACCCTCGACGACGTCTTCCTGACAATCACGGGCCACGCGGCCGAGCTGCAGCTCGACGCCGACGAGGAGGCCAAGAAGCCGAAGAAGCCGAAGAAGCCGCGGAAGCGCGGATGAACGACTCGGGACTCCGAGCGGCCGTCGGGGACGGCCTGATCGTCGCGTGGCGCAACCTGAAGCGGGTGCCTCGCATCCCCGAGCTCGCGATCTTCGCGATCCTCCAATCGATCATGTTCGTGCTGCTGTTCGCGTTCGTGTTCGGCGGCGCGATTCCGATCCCGGGCGGCGGCGACTACGTGGAGTACCTGATGCCCGGCATCTTCGTCCAGACGCTCGGGTTCGCCTCGATCACAACGGCGATCGGGATGGCCGACGACATGACGAAGGGGTTGATCGACCGCTTCCGCTCGTTGCCGATGGCCCGATCAGCCGTCCTCAGCGGCCGTACCTTCTCCGACGTGCTCTACAACGCCGTGATTCTCGTCGTGCTCATGCTCTCCGGCCTCGTCGTCGGCTGGCGCGTGAACAACGGCGTCGGGGACTTCCTGCTCGCAGTCGGGCTGCTGCTCTTCTTCACGTACGCGATGGCCTGGATCGGCGTGCTGCTCGGGCTGATCGTTCCGACCGTCGAGGTGGCCCAGCAGCTCGGGTTCCTCGTGATCTTCCCGCTGACGTTCGTCTCGAACGCCTTCGTTCCGGTCGAGACGCTACCGGCAGTGCTGCAACCCATTGCGGAGTGGAATCCGTTCAGCGCCCTGGCCGGAGCCTGCCGGGAGCTGTTCGGAAACCCGAATCCGTTCGCCGCCGGCTCCTTCCCGGGTGAGCACCCGATCCTGATGTCCGTGCTGTGGACGGTCGGGCTCCTCGCCGTCTTCGGGCCGCTCGCTGTCCGGAAGTACCGCTCGATCGACCGGTAGCTCGATTCCAGCATTCTCTGGGCAGGCGTACGATGCGCCGATTCGGAGCCCCGTACTCGACCGGAGGTGCAACGTGCCAGGCATCGGGATCCACCACATCGATCTCTGCGTGCAGGACGTCGAGCGTTCGCTCGCCTTCTACCATGCGTTCCTCGGGCCGCTGGGGCTCGTCGAGGACTCGCGGTTCGTGAGCTACCGTGGTACCGAGGAGATCGTGTACCTGCGATTCGGCGAGCAGCTCCTTGGTCTGCGTCCAGCCGACGGAGGCGAGTACCGCTACTACGACGTCGGCGTCGAGCACATCGCGTTCTACGTCGACACGCGAGCCGAGGTCGACGATGCCTACCGGCGCTGCCTCGCCATGGGCGCCCGTATCCACCATGCGCCAGAGCAGGACCGTGACTTGCCGGACTATTACGAGCTCTTCGTGTTCGATCCGGACGGGATCCGGATTGAGATCGGCTGTGAGGAGCCCGTACCTGCCGTGACCGGCTGAATCAAGAGCTCGCGATTCTTGACATGTGACTAATTAGTCACCTATTATGGTGCTGTGACCGACGACGACCGAGTGTTCAAGGCACTTGCCGACCCGACGCGGCGCTTCCTGCTCGACCGGCTCTTCCTGCGTGACGGCCGCACGCTGACGGAGCTCGAGTCGGAGCTGGAGATGACGCGGTTCGGCGTGATGAAGCACCTTCGCGTGCTCGAAGACGCGGGGCTCGTGGTCGCACGGCGGTCGGGGCGGGAGAAGCTGCACTTCCTGAACCCGGTACCGATCCGGCTGATCCACGACCGGTGGATCGACAAGTACACGGAGCGCCAGGTGCACGGCGCTCGCGGAACTGAAGACCGAACTGGAGGACACGGCATGACGACCATCACGGAGGCAGGCGTGACCACGCAGGTCTACCAGGTGTACATCAAGGCAACGCCCCAGAAGATCTGGGATGCGATCACGACGCCCGAATGGACGCAGAGGTACGGCTACCAGTCGCCCGCCGAGTACGATCTGCGTCCGGGCGGCGCCTATCGAGGCCTCGCGACCGAGGCAATGAGCGCACACGGCGCACCCGCCGTCGTCGTCGACGGCGAGGTCATAGAGGCCGACCCGCCTCGGAGGCTCGTCCAGACGTGGCGCGCTCTCTGGGACCGGCTCTGGTCGAGGAAGGCTTCAGGCGTCTCACCTGGGAGATCGAGGAGAGCGAGGGTGGCGTCAGCAAGCTGACCGTGACCCACGACGTCACCGGCGCGCCGAGGACGGCAACGCTCGTTGCAGGCGAGGACCCGAATGCAGGCGGCGGCTGGAGCTGGATCCTCAGCGACCTGAAGACGCTGCTCGAGACAGGCACGGCGCTCCAAGGCTGAGCCGGCGCCGTTGCGGCGGGGGCCCCGCCATGGGCCTGGGCCCCCGCCGCCGATTACGGCCTAGTCGTCGGAGTCGACCGCTACGACGGTGCCGTCGCTCGCGTCGACCTTGACGTCATTCGAGCCGACGTCGACGTTGTAGACGAGGCGGTCGCCCAGGTGCTCGAGATCGATCTCGCCGATCGAGCCGGTGGCCGCAGTCCTTGCCGACGAGACGGCCTGCTCGATCGAGATCGAGGCCTGGCCGGCGAGGGCCTCGCCGTCGTCGAGCGTGTATCCGCCGGCGCTTGATTGGCCGGTCTGGCCGGCGCTGGCGAGCGACGCGGCTCCAAACGCAAGAGCGCCGATCGCGCAGACGGCGGCGACGAGCTTCAGGGGACGGGGACGCAATATGCCTCCTTTCATCAGTCGTGTCGTCTCAACCTACGAAGGGGAGATGAACCGACGATGAAAGGGGCGGCTACGCCTCTACGAGGATCACTAGGGTCTCGGGCAGCACGCCGTCATGCGCCATCGCCTCGGCGGCAGCCTCGGTCTGCATCGCTGCCATCACGGCGTCCATGTCGGCGATGTCCATGAGCACCGCCACTCGGGTGGGGTTCTGGGGATCGACGAACGTGCGGATGTTGGTGACGCCGAGAGGCCCGAAGAACTCCTCGCGTTTCGGCGAGGCAAGCCAATGATCCGTGTCCTTCACGTCGTGGTGTGCGATCACGGTGGGCATGGGCGTCTCCTCTTTGTCATGGGCCCAGCCGTAGCGCCGGACCCGGCGCGCAGATCGTATCCCCATCCCCGGGTCTCGAGAGCGACCCTGTACGGTCGCGTTGATCGTGCGTCCGTTCCGGCGACATGCCGTTGACTTGCTGAATCCGTTCCGGCGACATGCCGTTGACGTCGAACCATCTCACTTACTTGCCCACCGTGATGACCACTGAACCCCTCTTTCGCCCGGTATCGACGTAGGCATGCGCGTCGGAGATCCGCTCGAGCGGATATGTCCTGTCGATCACTGGCCTGATTTCGCCTGCTGCCGCCAGGTCCAGGAGGAACCGATAGACCTCCGCGGTGATGGCCGCGGCATCGTCCGCAGCGGCGCCGACAACCTGTCGCTGGAAGTTCGCGCCGATCAGTTGCGGAAGGTTGCCGATGACCATCAGAAACCGCCCGCCGCTCTTGAGCGAGGCGCGTGCGCGTGAAAACGGAGCGTTGCCGACAGTGTCCATGATGACGTCGTAGGTCACGCCGTTCCGGGAGAAATCCTCCTTGGTGTAGTCGATGACGTGATCGGCGCCGAGCGACCTGACGAGGTCGAGATTGGCCGTACTGCACACGCCTGTCACCTCGGCTCCGAAATGCTTCGCGAGCTGCACCGCCATGGTCCCGACAGCGCCTGAGGCTCCGTTGATAAGCAGGGTCTCGCCACGTTTGAGACTGCCGCGCCGAAAGAAATAGAGGGCCGTCGCGCCCCCAAAGCAGAGCGAAACGGCGTCCTCGAAGCCGAGGTTGTCGGGTATCAGCGCCACCGCGGCGTCGTCGGGCAGGCACTTGTACTCGGCGTGGCAGCCGAACGCGAAGCCGGCCGACCCGATCACCCGATCGCCGGGGCTGTACTTGGTCACGCTCGCGCCCACACCCTCGATCTCACCAGCGAGCTCGAAGCCGAGAACGGGCTGTCTCGGCCCGAAGAGGCCGAGACGGAGTCGGGTGGGAAGACCGAGACCGCGCGGCACCCTGAGCGCCCGGACACGGGCGTCGCCCGAATTGACCGTAGTCGCACGAATCCTGACGAGGATCTCGTTGTCCTTGGGGACAGGCTTCGCCACCTCCTTCAGCTGAAGGACCTCGGGCGGGCCGTACCGTTCGACAACGACTGCCTTCATGGCTTGTCCCCCTCTCTGCTCCTTCGGAGGGTTACTCCGGTGCTGCTCAACGACTGCTCGTATCCGCCGCTACTGGTCGTAGCGCTCGACGACCTCCGGTCGCCTCAGATCGGCCGCGTCCGGATCGCGACCGGCTTCGCGGAGCGCGCGGCGTTGGCGGAGCAGGTCCCAGCACGCGTCGAGCGAGACCTTGAGCTCTCGCAAGCGTTGCCGGTCAGCTTCGCTCGCGTTGCCGGCCGACTCGCGATCCCACAGCCGGTGCTCCTCCGCGACCAACTCCTCAATGCTCCCGTGGATCTGGCTGTCGTCCATCGCTCCTCCTCCGGGTTTTGTTTCTTGCACTGGAACGGCGCGGGCTCGAGTCCGGCGAGGCCGCGCCGATCAATGAGGTGATGCCAAGCACGGTAACGAGCGCGATGCGCACGCCGCCGCAGGTGGGAACGTCCTCGCCACTCGACGATATGCCATCGCGTAGAAGACGACTGCAGCTTCACGTCGACCGCGCCCCACAACCGTGGCTGGCAGGAGCGCGGCCTCTCTACGCGACCCCCTCTGGATGCGGACGGATCCGCAGGCGCGCGCGCGGCGGCCGTCTCGTCTGGGTGAAATCTGGCGGGTAGCGAGAGGTAGCTGTTCGTGATCCCTAGCGTTGGATACGGCTTGCTCTTGGACTCGAGGATCTCGTAGTCAGGCATCAGGCGCAGGATCTCTTCGATCACGATTGCCGATTCGGAGCGTGCGAACCGGGCCCCGATGCAGTGATGAGGGCCCAAGCCAAAGCTCAGGTGGCGATTCGGGTCACGGTCGATGAGCACCTCGTTCGGTTGATCGAAGACCTCCTCGTCGCGGTTGGCCGAGCCATACGCCAACAGCACCCGATCGCCCCGATCCAAGGGCTGCCCACCCAGAGTGCACGATGTCTTGACGGTCCGCGCCAGCGCCGTGACGGGCGTGTAGTAACGGTTGAACTCCTCCAGCGCAAGGGGTATGAGGGACGGGTCTGCGATGAGCCGCGCTCGCAGGTTGCGATCCCGGTGGAGGTGCATGAGCGTATTGGAAAGAAGGCCGGCTACCGTATCGGCACCGCCCGACACGATCAGGAACAGATCCATCACGGTTACATCGTCGGGCACTGGCACACCTTCGATCTCGGCCTGTATTGCCCGGCTGATCAGATCGTCCTTGGGCTGGGTGCGTCGAGCTTCGATCAGACTGCGCAGCTCTTCTTTCAAGCCATCGAGTTTCTTCGCGACCTCACCAAACTCCGGAGCTGCTCGATTGACGATGACCGCCTCACGAAACGGATCCGAGAATCGCTTCCAGTCGTCGACCGGAAGTCCGACGAGCGCGCACATGTTCATGCCGGTGATCGGGTCGATGACGTCCAGAACAAGGTCGCCGTCTCCGCGCTGGATCGCCTGCTCTAGCACTTCGAGTGGTGGTCGCACGGATCGCTGGCCTTCGCTTCGCGATGGCCTTCGGCCCGAACCACTCGCTATAGATCCGCCGGCGCTGCAGATGCTCGGGTGGATCCAGCTCGAAAAAGCCAAAGGCGACCGGGCTCGGCGGGATCGTGACGCCTAACCCACCGACGCCGGTCCTGAACGGATCATCGGCAGTGGAGAAGCGTTCCACGTCACGGTCGGCTTTCGAGCACATCCTCATAACGCGACAGAATGTAGAAGCCGCCATAGCGATCCGAGTGTGCACTGGGCAAGTCTCACGCAGTTCTTGCCAGTGGCGCGCGGGATCGCGAGCAAATTCCGCGGAATGATGATCGAAAGAACCCGGCTTCATTCCTTCCATCCAAATGCTAGGCGGTCTGGTCAGGTTCGGTCGATGCGGTGGCGGTCGATGTAGTCCTCGTCGAGTTCCCAGCCGAATCCGGGTGCGTCGGGGAGCCTGAGCGTCCCTTCCTCGAGCTCGGGTCGGTTCAGGATGAGGTTCCACCAGAGCGGATCCGGTCGGGATGGAACACCTCGGCGTAGGTCGCGTGGGGCTGGCTGGCGAGAAGGTGGAGCGCCGCGTGGGGTTCTTCGTGGTGGCCTACTTCGACCTCGTAGACGTGCGCGACGGCTGCCATCCGGCGCCACTCGGTGCAGCCGCCGGACCAGGAGGCGTCGAAGTTGCAGACGTCGACTGCGCCGAGATCGAAGAGGTTTTGGCATCCGGCGGCGGAGTGCTCGCTCTGCCCGGCGCACGTCGGGATTCCTGCCCGCGCACGTACCTCGCGGAGCGAGCGTCGGTCGGATCGCCACTGGCACGGCTCCTCGAACCAGCGGATGTCGAACTCGCGGATCCTGTCGGAGATCTCGAGCGCGGCGCCAAGCGGGTAACCCTGGTTTGCGTCGACGGTGATGACGAAGCCCGGCCCGGCCGTCTCCCGAACGGCCCGGACACGCTCCGCATCCTCCTGCCGGGGTCAGCTGGCCGATCTTGAACTTGCATCCGCGGAAGCCCATCTCGACCCACTCGGACACCTCGTCGCAAATGCCTTCCAGGTCACGACCGTAGTAGCCGCCGATGATGTTCACCGGCATGCGATCGCGGTACCCTCCCCAGAGGCGCCAGAGTGGCAGGCCGCTCGCCTTGCCGACGAGATCCCAGAGCGCGTGGTCGACCAGAGCGAGCGCGACGAGCGCCACCTTGCGATCCCGCAGCTGATCGAACGTCACCGGGAACGCGCGCGCCCAGCAGCGCTCCACGGACAGAGCATCCTCCCCGATGATACGGGGCGCAATCTCGTCCCTGACGATCGCGACGATCCGTGCAAGCGTTCGTCCTCGTCACCGGCATAGGCCTCACCGACGAGACCCTCATCCGTCCGAATGCGGATGACCACCGTCGCACGGTTCGCCATCCTGTAATAACTGCCCCGGTACTCCTGCGCGAGCGGAGCCAGGATCGGGATCAGCTCGATGTCCCGGATCGTCAGGCGCTCAACGGCGCTCGCCAACCGAGCCCTAGCCACCGGCAAAGACGTCCTCGTAGACAGAATCCGGCGAGGGGAAGGGCGCCTGCTCGGCGAGGCGACGAACCTCGACAGCCTCCTCGGCGGCCTCGGCGTCTATGCCAGCAAGAGTGTCGCCATCCGCGACACTCCAGGCCAGAAGCGCGGCTCGAAACCGCGGAATCGGATCGGCTCGCTGCCACGCGCGGCGGCCCTCGACCGGATCGGCCCCGGCCGACAAAGCCGAATGCCGCTCCCAACGCACCGTCTTACACTCCACGAACGCGGTCCCCCACCAGCCCGCGCGCGATCGACACCGGCGGCTACGGCTCCGCGCACGGCAATCACGTCGTTGCCGTCGACCACACTCGCGGGCATCCCGAACCCACGGGCGCGGTCTGCGATGTCGGGCGTCGCCTGGCTGACAGACGTTGGCACCGAGATCGCCCAGCCGTTGTTCTCGCATACGAATACGAGTGGCACCTGCCACAGCTGAGCCATGTTCAGTGTCTCGAAGAACTCGCCCTCACACGACGCGCCGTCGCCGAAGAAGCACGCGACGACCTGCCCGGTCTCGCGGTGCTTGCAGGAGAGCGCGACACCGCCGGCAATCGGGATGTGCCCGGCGACGATTGCGTTCGTCATGATCAGGCCGCGTTCCGGGTCGGAGAGATGCATCGAGCCGCCCTTTCCCCTGCACAGACCCGGCGCCCGCGCCATGAGCTCGGTCATGACGGCGGTCGGGTCGACGCCGAGCGCGATCGCCTCACCATGGCCACGGTAGGTCGCGAAAACCAGGTCGTCGGGCCCGAGGGCAGAGACAGCCCCGACCTTCGACGCCTCCTGACCGATGCACGGATGGGTCGAGCCTGGAACGAGACGGGCGTTGTATGCGTCGATCACCTGCTCCTCGAACGCTCTGATCCGGGCCATCGTCCGGTACAGCTCGACGAGCTCGCCGTCATCGAGATCGGACGGGCGCTCACCGGGAACGATCCTCGACCGCCATGGGAAGCGCGCTCGCTGGCACTGGCATGGTCGTCTCATACGGAATCGGCGGGCCTTCTGACCGACGCCGGGGCGCTGCTCGAACGGACCTGCGTGCGCAGCCACCGGAACCTCGATCGCTGCCTGCCGGTCGTCGATCTCGGCGAGGAGCGCGTCGACCTGCAACGTCGTTCCGACAGGGGCCACGATCCGGATCCGACCCGACCCGGGTGCCTCCACTTGAACGGTCGCTTTGTCCGTCTCGATCTCGACTACTGGCATCCCTGCAATCACGTCGTCGCCGTCCTCGACCAGCCAGGCGAGCACCTTCGCCTCCTCCATGGAGATCGAGAGCAGGGGAAGAGTCAGCGCGGTCATGCGCCCGACCCTCCCGTTAGCACTTTCTCGACGGCGTCGGCGACGGCGTCGGCGGTCGGATAGACGTGTTCCAGCTCGCGGCCGCACGGTATCGGCACGTCGAGTCCTGCGACGCGTTCGACCGGTGCATCCAGGAGATCGAATCCGAGCTCCATGCACCGCGCGGATAGCTCTGCGCCAAACCCACACGTCTTGTGCGCGTCGTGACAGACGACGAGCTTGCCCGTTCGAGCGAGCGAGCCCAGAATCGTGTCCATGTCCAGAGGTGCGATCGTCCGGGGGTCGATCACCTCGATCGAGATGCCACGCGAGGCGAGCGCATCCGCGGCGACCAGGGCCTCGTCGACCATGTTCGACAGAGCGACGACGGTGACGTCCGAGCCGGGCCGCGCCACGCGAGCGCTTCCGAACGGTATCGGCGGGGCCTCCAGGTCCACAGGAGCGCGCCGACCGTAGAGCCGGACGTTCTCGATGAACAACACTGGATTGTGGTCTCGCAACGCGCTCCGCATGAGCCCGTATGCGTCCGGCGCATTCGACGGCATGGCGATCTTGATTCCGGGGATGTGCATGAACCACGCTTCGAGACTCTGCGAGTGCTGAGGACCGGTGCCCAGCCGCGAGACGATCGGTGTTCGAATGACGAGTGGCACCGAAAGCCTTCCCCCGGTGAAGTAGTGCAACTTGGCCGCCTGGTTCACGATCTGATCCATCGCGACGCCAACGAAATCGAAGAACTCGATCTCGACGATCGCACGCACTCCCGAGATCGCGAGGCCAATTGCAAACCCTACGGTCGCCGACTCGCACAACGGCCCATCCCGGATCACGTCGGCGCCGAAACGCTCGTATAGCCCTCGGGTCACACCGAACGTTCCGCCGTACGGGCCGATGTCCTGGCCGAGGTGGATCACAGGTTCATCGCCGTCGAGCGCTTCGGCGAGCGCGCGATTGATCGCCTCGCCCATCGTCAGCTCGAGCTGCCCTACCGTCGTGACTGCCGAATTCATCGCACCAGCCGTTTCAGGAATCATTACCGGGCACGTTTCCGAAGGTGCTACCGTACAGCACGAGAAAGCTCGGAGCAAGCCCGCTGGCTTGTCGTGATTCCAGACGTTTCCAAGCGGTTTCGACCATCTTCCCGACACGATCCGAGTGCAGTTGAAGCCCCCCAGCATCGGCCTCGTCTCCGTCTACTTCACGCTCTTCGACGAGGTCATGCCGCCGGGGTTCCGAAGCGAGCGCGAGCACGCGGCGGCGGCGTTCGTCACGGCCCTTCGCTCCGACTTCGACGTGGTCTACCCGGGCCTCGTGGCAAGCGAGGAGGACGGGCGCCGCGTGAACGCCGAGCTGCGCAAGGAGCGACTTGACGCGATCGTCTTCGCGCCGTCCATGGCGGCTCCACCGACCTTCGCACTCGCGGCGCTCGAGGGTCTCGACGTGCCGGTCGTCGTGTGGAACTCACCTGCCGGTGGTCGGTTCGGCGACGACATCACGCAGGCGGATGCGACCGCGAACTCGACGCAGGTCGGCTCTGTGATGGTGGCGAACGTCCTCGTCCGCACGGGTCGCCCGTTCGCAGCGGTAACGGCCTCACTCGACGATCGCGCTGCGCTCGGGCGCGTTCTGCGGACGGTGCGCGGCGCAGCAGCCGCAGCGTCGTTGCGTGGCGCGGTCGCGCTTCGCGTCGGCGACCCGATACCCGGTTACGCGGACGTCGAGTCGACGGACGAGCAGCTCGCCTGTCTCGGGGTTTCCGAGGCGAGCGTCTCGGTCGAGGAGCTGAACAAGGCCTTCCGGCGTGCGTCCCCGGCTCGCGCCGACGATTGGCAGGGCACTGCTGACCTGCGAAGTGCAAGGCTCGCCGGTGCGCTTGCTGACCTCGCCGAGCAGCATCAGGCCGTGCTCGGAACGGTCAACTGCCACAGCAGCTGGCTGCGATCGAACCCGGAGATCGGCATCTGCGCGTGCCTCGGCGTCTCGCTTCTGACCGGGCGGGGCATTCCGTTCTCGTGCACCGGCGACCAACCGGCCGCGCTCGCACTCCTCGTCGCGCGCCGGCTTTCGGGGCGCGCCCTCTATTGCGAGTTCTACGCCCCCGAGCTCGAGACGGGACTGATGCTCCTTGCGGCTGGTGGCGAGGGAGATCCAGCGTGGGCGGACGCGGGCGGCGTCCGCATCGAGGCGAACGATCACTACCCGGGGCTGCACGGTGCCGGCGCCTCTGTCTCCTTCGACCTGGAACCTGGGCCCGCGACGGCCATCTCGCTCTCACCGATGTCGTCGAGCAGCTGGAGGCTCGTCTGGGCAACCGGCGAGATCGTCGAGACCAGGTACCGGCGGATGGGAGGGCCGAACGCGATGTTCCGGTTCGACACTGGCCCGAGCAATCAGGTCGCCACGAGCTGGATCGAGTCGGGAGCCACCCATCACAACGCACTCGCCCTCGGGCGGCTCGATGTCGAGATCCCGGTCTTCGCTCGGGCCCTCGGGGTCGAGGCGGTCAGGGTCTGACGGGTTCTGTCCGGCCGCTCGTGGCGCTTCGATAGCCGGCGGCGAGGATCTCTACGGTTCGGGCGCCAAGCTCTCCGGGGGAGCAGTTCACGACGTTGCGTCCGAGGGCGAGGTCGACGAGGGTCTGCGGCGGGCCGTCGCAGTCGTAGAGTCCGGCGTCCGTCTCGAAGGTGAGTCGGGCGTCGTCGGCCGGGCCGCGGTAGAGCCAGACGAGTTCGCGCTCGAGGTCGACGTGGAGCTGCCCGTCCGAGCCGATCGCTCGCACTTCGAGCTGATCCTTGAGCCCGCCGGCCCCGAGGTGGCAGGAGCCGCCCGACATCGTGCCGATGGCGCCACCCTCATAGCGGATCGAGAACGCGTCGTGGAGTTCGACCGGCGCGTCGAGCGGCGCCGACATGAGCGCGAACACCTCCTCGCCGCGAAGGCCGGTCAGCCACAGCGCGAGCCCGAGCGCGTGCGTGAGCTGCGCCTGGCCGTAGCCGCCGCCGGACGTCGCCGGCTCGGTCCATGTCGCCTGGTCGGGCAGCACGTCGGGCGAGGAGTCCGGATAGGCGCCGCGGTTCGACAACAGCTCGCGACACTGCGAGGCCATGCCGATCGCCACGACCTCTGCCGGCCCGATCCCGCGCTCGCTCATCAGCCGCTTCGCCTCCCGCACGATCGGGAGGTAATTCCATCCGTAGCTCACGAGCAAATGCCGGCCCGCCCGCTCGGCCGTCGCGACGAGATCCCACGCGTCAGCTGGATCGATCGTGAACGGCTTCTCGACGAGGACGTGCGCGCCGGCTTTCAGCGCCGCCTTCGCGTGCTCGTGGTGGAGGCTGGGCGGGCTCGCGACCAGGCAGATGTCGATACCCGCCTCGAGCACGTCTCGGTAGTCCTCGCTCGCGACCGCGAAGCCCCAGTCGTCGCGGATACGGTCGAGCATCCCGCGGCCCTTGCGGCACACCGCAACGAACTCGACCTCGTCCGCTCGCCGCGCGAAGTTCGGCAGATGGGAGGCGACCGTCCAGGAACCCGCGCCGATGATCCCCAGCCGCAGCCTGCTCACGGCGCGCTCAATCCCAGGGGTAGCGCACGTCGGCCGCCACAGCCTCGCCCGCCAGGACTGCTCTCACCAGGTCACGGAGGCGAATCGTCTCGGTGATCGTGTCGACACGATCCATGTCGTTGTACGGATCACAGCAGTACTCCAGGCAGAAGAAGCCGTCGTACTCACCTTCGACGAGAGCGCTCACGACCCGCTCGAAGTCGATCGAACCGAGCCGTGAGGGGAGCTGGAGGGCTCCCGGACCGCCCTGCCGTCCGTGAACATGCCCTGTGACCGGGTGCAGTCGCTCGATGTCTGCTTGGTCGATGCCGTGGTACACCAGGTGTGAGTAGTCAAGAGCGACGGTGAGCCCCGGCGCCAGCTGGCAGAGCTGCAACACCTCGTCGACCGTCTCGGTGATCGACTCGACATGCGGCTCGAAGGAGAGTCGGAGACCAGCTGAGGCTGCCCGGTCGGCACGCCACGCCATTTCCTCGCCGGCGCGCGAGAGCGCGCTCTCGCGCGACTCGCCGTCCCATTCCATCCCCGGGATGATGGTGACGCCGTGCGCTCCGACGCCGGCGCCGAACTCGAGGAGACGCTCGAAGACGTTGCGGCTGTTGGCCCGCTCGGCAGCGTCGGGGTGGTTCGGACTCAGGTCTCGATATCCTCCAAACAGGCCGAGTACGTCGGCGGCCTCGAGCCCTTGCCCCGACACTCGTTCTCGGATCTTCACAGCTGTCTGGGCCGGCGCGCTTCGCACCTCGTCGGCCTGGACGTGCCGACAGCCGGGGAAGAACAGGAGGTCGCAGTAGTCCAGATCGAGCTCTGCGATCAGGGCGAGCGCCCTCTCATGCGGCAGTGCATGGAATGTGAAGTCGGTGCAGGAGAGCTCGAAGGACACGGGGCTCCTTCCCCTGGCATCGCGGCTCACGGCGCGTCAGCTGGTTTCCGGAGACGATACCGGGGTCGATTCCAATCGAACGTACCATCCTCGCGGCGGAGCCGTCAACAGGCGCGCATGCATCAGCGGGCCAGCCAGCCGCCGTCGACGGGAAGCACGATGCCGTGCACGTAATCTGCCGCCGATGAACAGAGGAAGACGGCGGCTCCGGTAAGGTCCTCGGGCTCACCCCATCGCTTGGCGGGAAGCCTCGTGAGGATCTCTGCGGCGCGATCTGGATCGTCGTGCCAGATGTGTCTGTTTGCTGCCGTCTTGATGTATCCGGGAGCGATCGCGTTCACGTTGATTCCCAGCGGCGCCCACTCGTTCGCCAACGCTTTGGTGAGCTGCGCCACACCTCCTTTGCTGGCGGCGTAGGCGGCGACGTTGAGGCCTCCGGAGAAGCTCAGCATCGAGGCGATCGTGACAATCTTGCCTCGGCCTTGCGGAATCATGGTGCGAGCTGCCAGCTGGCAGAGCTCGAACACCGACGTCAGATTCGTCTCGAGCGTCTCGTCCCACGCAACGAGGTCGTGCTCGAGCGCAGGACGGGGCCGTGCGATCCCATGGGCAACCACGAGAATCTCGAGTCCGCCCAGAAGCTCGAGCGCCGTCTGGAACGCGGCGGCTAGGCTCGTCCTGTCGTTGCAATCTGCACGGATCGCGTGCACACGCCGCTCGTCTGATGCGATGGCCTGCGCTGCCTCGTCGGTCGAGGCCGAGCGACCCAGGACTGCCACATCAGCTCCGGCCTGGTACAGCGCGGCGGCGATGGCGCGCCCCAGCCCGCCTCCGCCGCCGGTTACGAGCGCCCGCGCCCCGCGAAGGTTGAACCGATCCGGCGCCTCCATCCCTAGCGCTCGCCTGTCTCGAGGACGGGCAGGGGAAGCGTTTCTAGGGAGATACCATGCTCACAATCCGGATCGGAATCGATACATACTCGTTCCATCGCTACCTGGGTGAGCTCCGTCCGGGTGAGGTGGCGCCCGAGCGCCGGCTTGACGACGGAGGCCCCGCAGCCATCGCGGTGGCGCGAACGATCGGCTGCGACGTCGTCTCGCTGCAGACGTGCTTCCTCGGACCGGTCGAGCGCGTCGACGCGAGCGCTCTCATCGACGCCGCGGAGGAGACGGAGCTTGTTCTCGCATGGGGTGCGCCCAACGGCCTTGCGTTCGGCACCGACCCGCTGGCGTCGTCCGATCTTCTGGCGTGGATCGATCTCGCCTCGGGGCTTGGCTGCACGCTCATGCGCATCGTCGTGGGTGGTCCGGGATTGCGTGGGGCCGAGCCGGTCGGAGCGCAGATCGGGAGGACGATTGCTCCGCTGCGCCACTGCACCGCCCATGCTGCAGTCCGTGGCGTCGTGCTCGCCGTCGAAAACCACGGAGATCTGACGAGCAGCGAGCTCGAGCAGCTGATCGAACGTACGGCCACGCCGGGTCTCGGAATCTGCTTCGACACGGGCAATGCAGCGCGGCTTGGAGAGCACGTCGTGGAGGCAGCGCACCGCCTGGCGCCGCATGTCCGGATGGTTCATCTGAAGGACGTGACGCCCGAACTCGAGAGACCCGACCCGATCGCGGGCCCCTGGTCGGTTCCGTACGGACACGGAGTCGTGCCGCTCGAGGACGTCCTCGACGTCCTGAGCGGACCGGTGGCTGCGGGTGCCCCGGTGTGTATCGAGATCGGGCAGGTCCGGCCGGGCGACGACGAACGAGAGCTTGTGCGGGACGGCGTGCGATGGCTCCGCGAGCGGAAGCGATGATGAGCGGGGTTGCCGGTTCTGGCCGCTCATTCGCCTGATAGGCGGAAGACACGGTCGGCGGTGCCCGACAGAAGTGCCGCTTGATCGTGCGCTGGGAAGTCGGAGATTATCTCGCGATAGGCGTCGACGACGTCCTCGTACGATGAGTACAGGCGGTCGACGGGCCAGTTCGTGCCGAAGAAGGCGCGACCCGGTCCCCATGCTTCGATGCACTCGAGCACCCATGGCCGCAACGACTCGACTGTCCATCTGTGGTCGCACATTCCGAGCCCCGAGATCTTCACGACCGTGTTCTCGACTGCTGCGATCGCCCGCATGCCCCGGCGCCAGTCGTCGAAGTACTCCGGGTCGCGTTTGCGCGGGTATCCGGCGTGGTCGACACAGTAGGTGACGGACGGGAACCTCCGCGCGAGCTCGGCCGCGTTCGCCATCACGTCGACGAGCGGATCGTCGCAACACACGAGGCCGTGGCGCTCGAGCAGACCGTAGCCGCGTTGCCAGGCTTCGTCGCTGAGATAGTCGTCGTAGCGCAGATCGCGAATTCCCCGTACGTTCGCGAACTCCGCGTGCTGGTCAAGCACCTCTGCGGCTTTCGGGCTCGCGAGGTCGGCGTAGGCCACGATCCCCTGCGGAACGCCGAGCCGGTCGGCGAAGGCCTGAAGCCAGCGCGTCTCGTCCACGGGGTCCGGGGTGCCGACTGCCGCTTGCACGTGGACGACCTTCGTGACGCTTCCGAATCGCGTCTCGCCGATGAAGTCATCCGCCCAGTAGCGCTGCGACTTGATCGCGTCGTAGTTCCCGAGGTCCGGGTCGTCGGCCTCGGGAAGCAGCCACTCGTAGCGCAAGCTCGGGTCGCGAAGGTCGAAGAAATGCACGTGGGTGTCCGTGAAGGCAAGGTCGGTCATGCGTCACTCCCTTCCGCGTCGATGTCCGTCAAGCGCGGGCCTCCGGGCGGCTCCTGTAACACCTCGATCGAGATACCGTCGGGGTCGCGGATGTACAACGCCCAGCCACCCTTGTAGGCCCCCCAGGGGATCTCGACCGGCTCGGGATGCCGCAACTCCGCGTGTCCGCGAAGGCGCTCGATGTCTGCGTGGATGTCGTCCGTGACGAGGCAGAGATGAGCGTTGCCTGCGTTGTACGTCTCCATATCGACCTGTGCTGGGGGCGGATGCAGGTACTCGATGAGCTCGAGAATCGTCCCTCCCGGCAGCCTCCAGAACGCGGCATCGAGCTTGAGCCCCGGGTACCCGACGATCCTGCCGACGTATTCGTGGTCCCAGATCTTGCGCAGGACGGGTTCCTCCCCGAGCAGGAAGTTGTAGAAGGGAATCGAGCGTTCCAGTCTCGAGACTGCGAAGCCGACGTGGTCGAGTGCGGTGTAGCGCATGCGTGACATCTAGCTCGCGCCGGGTATGAAGCCGCCGAGGTGCTCGCCCCCGTCGATGTCGAGCGCGTTTCCGGTGAGGAAGCCGCCCTCGTCGGAGATGAAGTAGGCCATCGCGGAGACGACGTCCTCTTCGTGGACGTAGCGCCCGAGGGGCAGGGACGCGGCGATCGAGGCAAGCACTTCTGCCTCACTCTTCCCCGACACGCGAACCTTCCACGCAGTCAGCGAGCGTCCCATGCCAGTCGTCGGGCACGACGTGGGGCACACGCAGTTGACCGTGACGCCGAGCGGGGCCAGCTCGATGGCTATCGACTCGAGCAGCCCGATCAGACCGAACTTGCTCGCCGTGTACGCCTGGATCCACGGGTACCCCCGCTTCCCGGCGTCGGACGAGACGGCAACGATCCGACCCCTGCCACTTGCTCCGAGAGCCGGCGCCGCCGCCTGGCTGACAAGGAACGTCCCCTTGAGGTTGACGTCGAGGGTCAGGTCCCAGTCGGCCTCGGTCACCTCCTCGAGCGGCTTCACGTGGATCACGCCAGCAGAGCTGACGAGGGTGTCGAGCCCGCCGAGCTCGTCCTCCACCCATTGCACACCGATTCGTACTGCATCCGCGTCCGTCACATCGAGCTCGAGCGGCACGAGCCGTGGGTCATCGCGAGCCGCCTCCTCGAGTTGGCTGGCGGAGATGTCGGCGATCACCACGCGTGCACCGCTGTCCGCGAGCCTACGGGCGATTCCGAGCCCAAAGCCTGAAGCTCCGCCGGTTACGAGCGCTTTTCGATCAGGGGCGATCATCACAAGGTCCCTCCTTGCGCCCCGCCGGAGGCGGGACGACCGTCAACTCCTCGACGAACGCGATCTGCGCCTCACCGAGGAAGAGCTTACGATCGGCTGCGAGTCTGCTTGCGAACGGCTCCGTGGCGAAGGCGCGCTCCGCCGCGTCGCGGCTATCGAACCAGAGCTCGCCGATACCGTCCCACGCGGCTTCTTCGGGTGTCCAGGAACTGACGACGCCGAGTCTCAGTCCCCGCAGGCCAGGCAGCTCGCGAACGATCTCGACGTGGGGCCCCGACCAGTGCGCGATGAACTCGTCTCGGCTCAACCCCGGAAGGCGCCGAACCAGGCTGACGCGCTTGATCATCGTCGTCTCCGATGGTCGGTGTTGGCTGTCCGCGAGCTCATGCGCACCTCCAGCGTTGAGTCAGGACAAGCAGGGAGAAACGCAGCACGTGGTCTCCCTAGGCGAGTAGGTACTTCTGCACGACGTCCTCCCGCACGGTGACGCCGAGGCCAAGGGCGTCGCGGATCGCCAGGTAGCCGTCGTCCTGCACCCACGGGTCACTCACCAGCTCGTGCTGCAGAGGCGACTCGCGTGGCTTCAGATCGAGGCAGAGGCCGCTCCGCGAGATCGCAAGCAGGTGAACGCTTGCTGCCGTGTTCAGGGCGCTGCTCCAGGTATGCGCGCTCCACGTCAGGTTCGCGGCCTCGATCAGCGTGATCACCCCACGGCAGCCTGTGATCCCGTGGCAGCGCCCGGTCCATCTGCACAACGTCCACGGCGTTGGCGTCGATCAGTCGGGCGTAGGAGTCCACGTCCCACTCGTCCTCACCGGTGCCGATCGCCGTCGCTACGGCCCTGCGCAACCGGGCGTGGCCCTCGAGGTTACGCGGCAGAAGCGGTTGCTCGATCCACTTGAGCCGATAGGGCTCGAGGTCGCGAAACCGCTGAATCGCCGTCGGCACGTCCCAGATGTCCCAGACGCCGGGAGTGTCGACGACGAGTTCGAGGTCGTTGCCGATGGTCTCGCGGATGCGTCGCACGAGCTCCAGGTCGCGATCGCGATCCTGGCCGAACACTGCCTCGGGGCGCATTCCCCAGCCGCCCTTGACGATCCGGTAGCCCTGCTCGCGCATCCAGGCGAACTCGCCGAGGGTCCAGTCGAGGTCCTCCAAGTCGAAGACGATCGAGCCCATTGCGGCGACGCGACTCTGGATGGGGCTTCCAATGAGGCGGCACACAGGAAGTCCGAGGGCTTTGCCCTTCACGTCCCAGAGCGCCATGTCGACTGCACTGATCGCAAAGGCGGCGATCCCCTCGGGCCGTACCACCAGACGTGCGCGAGAAGCTTGTGCCAGAGCCGCTCCACGTCGAGCGGATCCTCCCCGACGAGCAACGGCGCAAAGCCCTGCTCGAGAATCGCCTTCGTGGCGATCGACGCCTCGCGGAACTGGGAGATGCACTCGCCCCACCCTACGAGACCGTCGTCGGTCTCGATCCGAGCGAGCGTCACGTACCTCACCATCCCCTTGTAGTGGGGCTCGGGGTAGGCGAGTGGGAAGGCGTCGATCCTGGCGATCTTCAAGGGGCACCTCCGCCATTGGGTCGGGGGATCAGCGAGACGGATGGCGCCGGCGGCAGCTCGGCGACGGTCAGCCACCCAGCGGGTGCTGCCCTGACGCGGGCGAGCGAGTTCACGACCACCGCAGCGACGGTCGGCTGCGCCTGCAGCGCCGGATCGATCGCGAGCGACACCGGTACCGACCCCTCGATCGAGATCGTGTCGCGGAGGTCGGCGCCGATCGAGGACGGGTCGAGGTGGCCCGTGAGCGTCGCATGGAACCAGTCGTGTCCGTTGACGTGGCCGACGTAGCGTTGGACGAAGCCGGCTGTGCGACCGGCCGGCACGTCGAGATTGTCGGCGCGGTAGGGCCTGTCGGCGACGAGCGGGTCCACCTCGCCGTGGAGATGCTCGATCGACACCCGAGCGCTCCCGCGACGACGTGCATCGACTGCGGAAGCCGATGTGTCCGCGTATCTCGCCGGCCGCGCGGCCGGCGGCAATTCCTCGACCGTGTAGCCGATTCCGAGGCGCCCGAGCACGGTTGCGCTGAAGTGCGAGACGTCAACCACCCGGCGACGCGGATCCGCTCGACGTCCCAGGCCGCGCCGCTCAACGTCAAGGCAAGCGCGTCGAAGACGAATCCCGGGTTCACACCGGCGCGACCCCCGTCACCCCGGATGCACCAGCGGCAGCGTCGAGCCGTTCGGCGATTGCCGCATCGACCGCCCACGGAAACGCGGTTTCCTCACCGGTACAGATCACGTTGCAGCCGGCCTGGATCACCGCCTCGAGGTCAGGGGCGAGGTCGTGAAGAAACGACGTGGTTGCGACGACGACGACGTCGGCGCCCGCGCGCAGGGCCGCGTCCCGGTCGGTCGTGACGGTCACCTCGAGCGGCGCCGTCCCGGCCAGGGTGCCGAGGTCGACTTCGGCCAGATCCGGATTCCTGCTCCACGCGCTCACAAGGCGGACGCCGTCACGGCGCGACACCAGGCGCGCCACATCTCGCCCGACGCGACCGACTCCCAGGAGCGTGACCGTGAGCTCGCTCATCCCGGCGCCGGAGCCACCCGTGGAGGAGCGTAGTCCCTCTGACGGGTCGCTCGAGCCTGTGGCGAATCGGGCGCCCGAGGGAGCCGCTCGCCTTCCAGCCTCGAGTGCCGTCGTAGGCGTTCGCCTCCGGAAACAGCGATTCCGCCAGGCGCACACCATGCTCGACGAGGAGTTGGTCGCACGATGGCGCGACGGTCGCCGGCATCCCGTAGCTTCGGTTGGAGTAGGCGGGCTCGTAGCCGCCTTCCGGGTATGCCTCCTCCGTCGGGAAGTAGCCGATGGCGCCGTTCGAATACCCGGCGTACAGCGTTACCCGCGCAGGCGAGCGCTCCTTGACCGCGATCCCGATCTCCGTGAACGACTCCCCCGGAGCGGTGACGATCAGCCCGTCACCGACCCTGACCGCGTTGATCGGCCCTTCCAGGAACTCTGGCGGTGAAGCGACCTCCAGGCTGCCTCCATCACACGCGCCCACTTCGCGTGATAGGCGAGCCCGAACCGCTCGGCGTCCCCCGCGTTGCGCTCACGCGCATCAGTCAGGTCACGCTCGTACTGTGCCCGAGCCATGGTGATCTGTTCCAGATCGGGCGCGGACTGGAGCGGGAAGCGCACGCGCTCCTCCACGTAGGCCAGAGGCTGGGCCGTCTCCTCTACGCCCTCGAAACGAAACAGGATCATCGGAATAAGCGAACCGTCCGCCTCCAGGACGAGCTGCCGGGTACCGACGGCTCGTCCGCGAGGGCGTGCACCGCCTCGAGTGCCAGTCGCTCGCCCATGAACGGTGCCTCGTACTCACCCTCACAGAACGAGATCATCGGCAGGACGTTCCCCGCCGCGCCCTGGAAGAACACGCACTCTCCACCCGTTAGCCGCCGCATGGCGGCACGCAGCACGGACGGATAGTCACCGGAGTAGCAGGACAGGTTCATGCCGCCGGCCACCGGGTGACAGCCGTACCCGACCAGGGTCGCAATCGGCGACTCGTCCGGACGCCGCGCCTGGAGCGCGACGACCTGGCGATCGAGCAGTCCATCCCGTCGCCATCCGTGGACGATCCGGCCCTCCGCGTCGCGCTCCCTTCGATTCACGGAAAGGTCGACCTCGCCCATGCCCATTCAACCGGGCCGGCTCGAGGCGGCCGCCGCGAGGCTCGCCGTCTCCACGATCTGCGAGGCGAGGAACTCCGCGTAGCGGTCGATGCGGTCGTCGCCGTCGGTCTCGAGCAGCCCGCTTCGACGCAGCATCGAGCGAGTCGCGGGGGGCGCAGATGCGTGTGGTTCCACGACAGAAGCACGCCCGACACCTCGGTCGCGGCGGCCTCGGCGACCGCGGAGCGGATCTCGTCGACCTCCGGCGACGGGATACCAATCGTGTCGACTCCGCAGAGTACGACCCGACCGCCATCGCCCTCGAGGACAATCGCGCTCACCTCCAGCGGAAGCCCGTAGCCCAACGCATTCCCCGGCGCCGCACGAAGCCCATCATCGGCAAGCCGAGCGGAGGCCTGATCGAGTGCCGCGGCGCCAGCGTGCAGCGGGTATCCGGCCATGCCTTCACGCGGTCCCTCATAGACCACAGATCCCTTCAAGCTGGGCGGGAACGCATGCGGGTAGTCGCGCCGGGCGGCTCTGCCGAGACCATCCCATCCTCCACGTCCTCGAGCACGGCTGGCGGATCTCGCTCCGATGGTGGTCCGTAGCCCCCGCCCCCTCCCACGGAGAACTCGATCACGCCACCTTCCTCGACCGAGAATGCGGTTGTCTTGGTGAGCGCCCGCTCTGAGTCGTCCGGGAGGATCACCCGCAACGCGTTCGGTCGGCCCGGCTCGCCGCCCTGCAAACCCCACGGACTCGTCCTCGTGCGCTCGATGGGGCTCGAGAAGGCGCCGTTCTCCAGCATCCGGTAGCGGATGTCGACTCCGGGACCGCCGCGAAACCGCCCAGCACCGCCCGAATCCTGAGCGAGCTCGAACTTCTCGACAAGCAGCGGGTAGCGCAGCTCGAGCGTTTCGGCGGGCGTGTTGCGCATGCCCGAAAAGGAGATGTGCATGAGCGGAGCGCCCCCATCCCCATCGTGAGTTGCGCCCTGACCTGTGACGTGATCCGTCCCACCGGCCCAGAACTCGCCACCCGCGCGCCGTCCCCACCAGACGACGCCGCAGTAGTCCCCACCGCTCCCCGCGCTCACTGCCTCCGGCATCGCGTCGGCGACCGCCGTGGACCGCCTCGGTCGCCTGCATCGCCGGCCAGCCGTAGAGAAAGCACGGCGACGGTGACAGCGCGTGGAACATCGACCCGGGGCGCGAGATCACCTCGACAGGACGAAAGTGACCCTCGTTCGGCGCCTCTCCGCCACCCGCGAGCATCGTCATGATCACCCGTGCCGCCGAGACGGTGGACGCGATCGGACAGTTGACAGGGCCGGTTAGCGCGTCGGGTGCGCCGCTGAAGTCGAGCCGAGCCGTCGTCCCGTCGATCTCGAGGACGACCTCGAACGGAATGCGGTCGTCCGTGACCCCGTCGTCGTCCATCTCGCCGTGACCGACATAGCGTCCGTCGGGAATAGCTCGATGTAGCTCCGCACCACGGCCTCGCCGTGGTCGTACATCCGCTCGACGCAGGTGAGGAACGTCTCGAGCCCGTAGCGCTCGACGAGCCGCACGAGCCGCGCGCTCCCGCCCGCACGCCCGCCACCTCCGCGTTGATGTCGCCGAGGACGAATGCAGGCAGCCGTGAGTTGGCGATCGCCATCTTCTGGATGTCCTTGACCACCTTGCCGGCGCTGTAGAGCTTGACGCCGGGGAAGATCGCTCCCTCCTGGAAGACGTCGGTCGTGTCGGTGCAGTAGATCTCCTTCGCGCCGATGTCCAGCCAGTGCGCCTTGATGGCCGAGTAGCCGACGAGGTCTCCTCCCGGCATGAAGACGGGCATCACGATCGCGGCATCCTGCGGGTGCGATCCGGTCTGGTACGGGTATGTTGATGAGGATGATGTCGCCGGGAACGAGGTTCTCCTCGCCACCGACCTCGGCGACCGCCTCCTCGATGCAGAAGCTCATCGTCCCCATGAAGAGCGGGATGCCGGCGCCTGTGCGAGCAGCCGCATGCGGCGGTCGTAGAGCCAGCGGGCGAAGTCGAGAACCTCGTAGATGATCGGTGACATCGACGTGCGCACGAGCGTCCGCTTGATCGCCTCCGCCGCGGAGTTGAGGCCGTGGCGAATCACCTCGGTCGTGATCGGGTCTGCGTCGGCCGCACTGTGCTCGCCGGCCAGTCCGCCCCGGTACGTGATCGTCGTGGTCATCGGGCCTCGCCGTTCGTGATCACCATCTCGCCGGTCGGGCGTGCTGCGTGAACTCGGCATCCAGGTAGGTGATCGCCGTCTCTTCCAGCAGGATTGCTGGCCCGTCGAGCCGGAATCGGCGACGGCGGCCCGGTCGACGATCGGGAAGCGGTGCGACTCGCCGCGCGTGAACGACCAGGCGCGAGCGTCGGTGCCCGCATCACGCGGCGGCCGCATGCCGCGCGTGTTCCGCCGTGCGACGCCGGAGCGGGTGCGGACCGTCGCTCGAATCGAGACGATCTCGAGCGGCTCGTCCATCACGTGGCCGAACGTGCGGTCGTAGTCCGCGCTGAAGATCGGCGAATCGACATCGCGTCGCCTGAGATGCGCCGCGTACCGTCAAACGAGACCGCGATCGTCAGCGTGTGGTCCTGGCCCGCGTACCGCATGTCGAGCCGCTTCGCGCTCTGTCCCGGGCCCGCCGACGAGCGCGCGACGAGCCGATCGAAGAGTCCGAGCAACTCTCGGCTGGCCGCCCGATGCCTTTCTCGCAGCTGCACCGCATGAAGCGGGCGAGCGCACCAGGTCCTGACCGAGCAGGCCCCAGGCCGAGAAGTTGCCGGCATACGGCGGGACGACGATCTCGCCCGATCTCGAGCTCCCGTGCGAGCAGCGTCCCGAAGAGCGGGCCGGCGCCGCCGAAGGCATCAGGGCCGCTCGCGCGGATCCTGGCCCGCTCGATTGTGATCTCGCGGATCGCGTTGGCCATGTTGGCGGGGCGATCGTGATCACGCCGCGCGCGACCTCCTCGACGTCGCACCGAGGCGTCTCAGCGAGCGGCGCGAGCGCGGCGCGCGCCGCCTCGGACGTCGAGGCCGATCCCGCTCGCGAGCTGCCCTCCCCGAGCATGCCGAGCAAGAACGCGGCGTCGGTGACGGTCGGTAGCGCGCCGCCGCGCCCGTAACACGCCGGGCCGGGCTCGGCGCCGGCGCTCGCAGGGCCGACGCGCAGCAGCCCGCCGACGTCGACGTGTGCGATCGAGCCGCCGCCGGCGCCGATCGAGCGGACGTCGACCCACGGGGTCTGCACCGGCAGGCCTCGACCTCGCCCTGGTACATGAGCTGCGCCCGGCCGTCGGTGACGAGGCATGTGTCGAAGCTCGTGCCGCCGACGTCGGCGGTGATAGTCGCCGAGATCTCGAGCGCGCGGCAGAGCTCGCCGGCCCCTTCGGCGCCGGCAACCGGGCCGGACATGATCGTCTCGAATGGGCGATCCTCGGCCTCGGCGAACGTCATGGCGCCGCCGCCGGAGCGGGTGACGATCGCCGTTCGCTCGAAGCCGGCCTCCTCCAGCCGCCTCGAGAGGCCGCAGGTAGGCGCCCATCGGCGGGCGCACGTAGGCGTCGATCACGGTCGTGGACGTGCGCTCGTACTCGCGGTATTCGCCGGAGACTCGGTGCGACAGCGAGATCTCGCCGGCGAAGCCGAGCTCTCGCAGCAGCCCTTCCGCGGCCAGCTCGTGCGCCGGGTTCGCGTAGGCATTCATGAAGGCGACCGCGACGGACGTGACGCCCTCGGACGCGAAGAGGTCGAGCGCGGCGCGCGACGTCGTCTTGGACGAGTGGCGATCGTCGATCGTGCCACCGGCGCGTACGCGCTCGGTGACCGGCAGGCGTAGCCGCCTGGGAACGAGCGGCGCGGGCTGGCCAGAAGAGGTCGTAGGGATCGCCGCGGTCGCCCCGGCGATCTCGAGGACGTCGCGGAAACCCGGGTGCACAGCAGGCCGACGACGGCGCCCGTGCGGTTGAGGAGCGAGTTCAGGCCGACGGTCGTGCCGTGGAGGAAGAGCGCCTCCTCGTCCGCGACCGCCATCCGGCGAGGCGGCGGCAACGAGCGTGAAACCCCGTCCGCCAGGGCCGAGGGAACTGTCAGGCCCTTGACCGCTCGGACGGTGCCGAAAACTCATCGTGGAGGATCAGATCCGTGAACGTGCCGCCAACGTCAACGCCGATGCGTACTCCCATTCAGGCGATCCTCGCCGGCGCCGCGACGCGCTTCGCCTTCACGCCTCGGGATCCTCGAAGCCGACGATCAGCTCGATCAACTGGTCCTGCGTCACGCCGGTGGCCGGCATGTCCGCGACCTTCTCGCCGTGCCACATCACGACCAGACGGTCGGCGACCTCGAGCACGTGCGGGAGGATATGGCTGATGATCACGACCGAGGTGCCGCGGTCGCGGACGCGCTGGGCGAGCTCGAGCACGGCCCGCGACTGGGCGACGCCGAGAGCCGCGGTCGGCTCGTCCATGATCATCAGCCGCGAGGCCCACGCAGCCGCGCGGGCGATTGCGACGCTCTGACGCTGGCCGCCGGAGAGCGAGCCGACGGGCGTACCCGAGATGGCCGGGATCCGGATCCGCAGCTCGTCGAGGTGCTCGCGGGCCTCCTCGCGCATCCGTCGGCGCGAGACGACGCCGAGCCAGCCGAGCGGCGCGGTCCGCATGCGCTCACGGCCGAGGAAGAGATTGCTGACGACGTCGAGGTTCGGAAGGAGGGCGAGGTCCTGGTAGATCGTCTCGATCCCGAGCGCGCGGGCGTCGTTCGGGCCGTGGAACCGCCGGGCGGCGCCGTCGACGCGGATCTCGCCCGTGTCGGGGCGGCACGGCGCCCGAGAGGATCTTGATCAGCGTCGACTTGCCGGCGCCGTTGTCGCCGACGACCGCCACGATCTCGCCGCGGCCGACGTCGAGGTCCACGGCGTGCACCGCTCGCACCATCCCGTAGTGCTTGCTGATCCCGCGCATCTGCACGAGGGCCGACGTGGGGCTGCGGTGCTCATTTGAGTCGGCTGGAGTCGCCGCCGAAGCTCGTCGAGGATGATCGCGATGAGCAAGATGCCCCGGTCACGACCGGCTGGTAGAAGCTCGAGATGTTCTTCAGCACGAGGCCGTTCGCGATCGTCCCGAGCAGGAGGATGCCGACGAACGTGCCGACGACCGTGCCCCGCCCGCCGGTGAGCGCCGTCCCGCCGATGATCACCGCGGCCAGAATCGTCAGGAGGTCGTTGGAGCTGCTCGCGGCGTACGGCGCGACCGGCCCGCCGGCCGAGGCCTGGACGACGCCGGCGAGGCCCGCCGCGAGCGCGCTCAGCACGTAGATCCGCATCTTCACATTGCGGACTCGGACGCCCGAGAGCCGGGCCGCATTCTCGCCGCCTCCGACCGCGAAGACGTGCGTGCCGAAGCGCGTCGCCCTCAGGAGGAAGAAAGCGAGAACGAAGACGGCGAGCATGATCGCGGTCGAGACCGGAATGCGCCCCGGTAGCTGCGACTGCCCGATCTTGGAGAACGGCACGCTCGAGATGAGCTGCGAGTTCCCGTCGGTGGCGACGTAGGCGATCCCCGTGAAGAGGAAGTTCGTCCCGAGCGTGACGATGAACGGGTTCAGGGTGAGGAGCGCGATCAGCGCGCCGTTCACGAGCCCGATCCCGGCCGACGCCGCGAGCGCGATCAGGACGACTACCGGCACGGGCATCCCGGCGTTCAGCGCGTGCAGGCACACGATCCCCGCCACGACCATCACGGTGACCGGCGTCAGGTCGATCCCGCCTCCGATCACGACGACCGTCGCGAACGCCGCGGCGATCCCGACCACTGCCATCGCCTCGGTGATGTTGAGGATGTTCTGGTACTGGAGAAAGTACTGCGAGCTGAAGCTCAGATACACGCAGAGGATCAGCAGGATGATCGGCAGCCCCATCTCCGGTCGGAGGAGGAGCGAGCGCCATCCAGTCGTCCAGCGCCGCGCCGGAGCGTCGAGCGTCGAGGCCGCCGCCTCGGCGACGACCTCGACTCGTCCGGCCTCGCCCTTGCTCGACGCCTCCATGGCGGGTAAGCCCGGGTAATACTTGGCGATGTTCGCCTTGGTGATCACGATCGGGTTGAGCCGGTGAAGCTCGGGGTACCGGGTTGCCGGCCATCACGTCCTCGAGGATCGGCAGCGGCCACTCGCCGTAGCGCTCCGGGAAGTAGCCGATCGAGGCGCCCTCGAGGCCGGCTCTTGATCGCTTCTGGCCGAGGCCGTCGCAGCCGGTCGAGATGGTGAGCGTGTCGTCGAAGCGGCCGTTCTGCTTCAGCGCGTTGATCGCGCCCTGCATCCGCTCGTCGTCGATCGTGTTGATCATCACGTGCTTGAAGTTCGGGTGGCCGGTGAACCACGCCGTCACGTCGACCTGCGCGGACTGCGTCTGCGAGTACTTGCAGATGATCTTGAAGACGTTGCCGCTCGGGATCGCGAAGCCGGCCTCGCGACAGCGCCTTCGGCGCGGTGTCGAACATGATGTTCACGCTCGAGCCGACGTCGGGATCGGTGCACTCGACGAGCGCCGTGTCCTTCGGCGACCCAGCCCTTGCCTTCGCCTGCTGGGCGAGCCACTGGCCCTGCGTCGTTCCGGAGTCGGCCCAGACCGCCCCGAACGAGGGCACGTTCGCGACCTTGAGGTACATCTGGACGCTCGGGATGCAGCCCTTCGTCTGCAGGATGTCGAGGAACGCGTTCGAGAGGGAGTCGAGCTGCTGGGCCTGGATCACGCCGGCGTCCTTCTTGAGCACGGCATTCCGCGCCTGGGTCAGCGGCTCCGTCGTCGACGGGTACTTCAGGTTGTAGACGTCGAGCTGGAAGCCGGCGAGCGCAGCCATCTTCTTCATGCTCGCGGAGTTCGCGACGCCGAACGGGTCGGTGTCGCCGTAGTGCATGTACCCGATCTGATACGGCGGGACGATCTTGCGCAGCTGCGGGACGTACTCAGCGGCGGGGTCGGTCGTCTCCTCGTAGGCGCACGTCTCGTTGTTCCACAGAACCCACGGCTCCTTGATCGAAGCTACCTCTGGGCTTGCGATCACCTGGTACGTCAGCTCGAGACCCTCACCGTAAGGCCCGGTCTGCGCCGGAGTCGTCTCGGCCGGAGCGGCAGTGTCTGCCGGAGCCGCCTCGGTAGTGGCCGCAGCGGTCGCCGTTGCCTGAGTCTGTCGTCACCCCCCCCGCCGCATCGGCGGCGGCGGCCAACGCACGACCGCGACCGCCATGGCGAGCAAAGTTCGCGATCGCACGTCCTAGAGACCGGAGGGGCATGCTCATCGGAACTCCTCTCTGCAAAGGTTCCTGGAATTGTTTCCCGTTTCAAGGAGCGCGAGTATATTCTGGCGCTCTCAGATCCGTCAAGGATCGCCGAGAGAACGCCACCGCGACCCGAGTAATTCTCAGCTCGGAGGCGGTGCGCAGCTTCCGCGGGATCGAACGTGGTCGCAATACGCGTCTGCTCAGGCGCGCCTCCTTTCAGGCGACGAAGGAGGAATGCGGCCGCCTCCCTCGATAACGACCGGCTCCCGGGAGACGACGGCTATCGGTGGCTCGACGAACTCGAGCATGCGGATGTCGTCGAATGTGACGAGCGACAGCTCTCCAGGAATCCGGATGCCGCGTTGCCTGATGACGCGGAGGACGCCCGGGAGGATCTGGTTCGATCCGGCGATCAGCGCGGTTGGTGGATCTGCCCTGTCGAGCAACCGCATCGCCGCCGCCGCTCCATGCTCCTCGGCGAACGGCCCTGCGTCGACGACTGCCTCGATCCCAGCCTCGGTACAGTCGGCCTCGAGCGCCGAGCTCAATTCGCGTCCCGGCCTCAGATTCAGCGGGCCCGCGGCGAGGCCGATCCGGCGATGCCCGAGACCGATCAGATGGTGAGCTGCTGCGCGGATACCGCTCGCGTGATCGCTCAGCACCGCACTCGTCTCGAGCGGCTCGGGCAACTCGCGGTCGATGAGCACCACGGGGGCCGGCACACGCCGTAACTCCTCCATCATCGGCTCGTAGTACTGGTCGGCAAGGGAAAGCAGGAGACCGTCGACCCGGCGCTGACGGAAGAGACGGATGTGCGCTGCATCGAGCGTCGGCAATCCCTCCGAGTTCGTCAGGAGCATCGATCCCGTGGCTGCGGAGTCTGGGTCTCGGCACCGAGCGCGATCTCGGAGAAGAGTGGGCTCAAAGATCGCGGATGACGAAGCCGACACGACAGCGTCGACCCTCGGCGAAGGCTCTGCGCCAGAAGATTCGGCTGTAGCCGAGTTCGTCAATGACGGCCAGCACGCGCTTGCGCATGCGGGGGCTCCACTGGATGGTCGGTCAGGACGCGGGAGACCGACGACATTGCGACCCCGGCGCGCTCCGCTACCTCGCGGGGTTGGCCGCGGCTGGATGATGCCTGGGTCGTCGTCAGTCAACATCATGATCGGAACGATCCAGGAATCTAGAAACGTTCCAGGATGGGTCACGATAGCGGCCGAGCAACGGCCGGTCAACGAGGCGCCCAGGATCTTGACGCGCACGTTATTGGGGCACTGCGCTGGTGTCGATTCCGGTGACGATTTCAGACTCGTTTCGTGCGGGGGCGGCGCGGCTCTCCATCGATCCACCGCTGGGTCTCCCAATGGTGGAGTCGTACGCCGTACGGAGACAGCCCGAAGCCGACTCGGCGACTCGAGGTGAGCGCGCTCGCGCTCGAGCTGGCGGGTACGAGCTCCTCCTCTGCGGCGTCGACACGCTGGCGATCCAAGCGCCCGAGGTCGATGCCCTGGGCTGGGATTTCCGCCGGACGTCCACACCCAACGCGGGATCGTGCTCAACTGGAATCACACGCACCACGCACCCCCTGGCGGCAGAACGGTCTACGGGTCGTTCGGAGAAGCCGACGGGGCGGCCGAAACGGCGTGCTCGACTACATCGATCTCTTGCACGAGAGGGTCGTCGAGGTATGCAAGCCTTCGCATACGACGGCTCGAGCCCGCGTGGGTTCGGTGGGGACTTGGATTCGCAGACGTCGCGGTCAACCGCCGGGAACGCGACGACGATGGCGCGGTTCGGGACATCGGATCAACGATCGCGGCATGGTCGACAGATCGGTCCCGGTCCTGCAGGCGGTGCGGCCGGACGGGAGCGCTATCGGAACGGTGGTCTCGTTCGGATGCCGCACCGTGACGACGGGGATCGAGTTCATCGGGTACTCGCCGGACTACCCGGGTCCGCTCCGTCAGGTCGTCCGGGATGTCACCGGCGGTGAGTGGGGACATTCCTTCAGGGGGCGGGCGGGAACGTCATGCCGCGTTTTGCGTTCGACGACGAGTGTCTCGAGCCAGGCCGCATGGGTCGCCGTCGGCCATCGAGGCGTTGCACGCTATTGCTGACCCGGGGACCTGGCCCGCGCAACTCGTCGAGACGAGCTTTGGATCCGGTACGGTCGTTCGCCTCTTCAGGTGGAGGCGGATCGCGCCGCCGATCCACCGCAACTCGCTGCGTTCGAGCGCAGCGTCGAGTTCCCGCTCTCCCGCTCCCATGTGGACGAAGTCGGGAGAACCCGGGCCAGCGCGGAGCGCCAAATCGATGACGCTATCGCACGAAACGCAAGCGAGTCCGATCCTCCGGGTGCTTCGCTATCACGGTCTCAACTGGGCGCGACGAGCCGAGGGGGGTCGTCTCCCGAGAGCCCCGGACCAGCGTCTCGGCGCCGATCGGCGCCCTAGCGGATCGGCGCCCGGCTCATCGTCGCCCCGGCGAGATACTTCACCGAGATCGGCCTTGCCGTGAAAGAGCGCTCGCCGGCGGATGTCACGCTCTATGCCGGCTACACGAATGGCTGTGTCTCGTACTTCCCGACCGAAAGCGAGTACCCCCGGGGAGGCTATGAGCCCCTCTACGGGAACAAGACGTATGGCCTGCCGGTTCAGGTGTCGCCGGAATGCGATCGCATCCTGGTTCAGACCGGCGCCGAGCTTCGCCTGTTCGCTCTTCCCCGAGCGCGAACCGCCGCCGCCGGGCGACTGGAAGGCGAGCGGAAACGCTCTGCCCCGGCTCCCGACCACCATGCTCCGACGACCTCCCAGGGGTTGACCTGTGGACGCGTTAACGAGGACGTCGGCAGCTGTTCACGGTCTGAGCTGGACTGGTGCCTGAACCTGCGATGCGCCCTTTGTCCACGCAACTTGTTGGGAGCTACACGGAGCCGGGTTGGCTGATCCGGCACCAGCGGGGAGTGACTGCGCCGTTCGGAGACGATAGCTTCTGGCGGCCGCGAACTCAGGGTGCGTACGAGAGGCTCAGGATGATGCCACCTTGCTTGCTATCGCAGATCAGGAGCCAGCTGGCCTAGGTATTGACCCGGACGGCGAAGAGGGCGTCAACGCTATGACACGTATTTTTTCCGGTTCGGAGGCTTGGATTTAGCGCGTCTTGAGCGGTGGGCTGTAGATCGGCGTGACATGAGTTTCATAGATCTGGCGCCCGAAGTTGCTCAGCGAATGCCCCATGCGGTCGGCGTTCGTTGTTGGTGCGATCAGCTGGCCGGGCCGATGGCCGTCGAAGATCTTCGCTTTCTCAAACAACACACACCCGCCCGGTGAAGATGACGGTCATCGGTCCTCTCACGACTGCATGCCGTCTCGCGAACGAGTACTACATCGATGAGGAGGCTCTCGGGCTCGATCTTGCGGCTGCGATCAATGAGGAACTGCTGGCGCTCGATGAGGAAGGGCTAGACGTAATCCAGCTTGACGAGCCTGATTTCATTTCCGCCCCGATCAGTCAAGGCGGTGGGGACTCGGGCCTTGAACCGTGCGCTCGATGGCGTCAGGGCTACCAAGCTGGTGCACATCTGCTACGGCTATGCGACGATCGGGGCGAAGCGAGTCGATCGGAAGCTACGGAGAGGCGATCGAGGCGAATTCCCCATCGATAGTCTGACGGCTATTAGC
The DNA here is from genome assembly GCA_963710975.1 of uncultured Thermoleophilia bacterium. Taxonomy (GTDB): domain Bacteria; phylum Actinomycetota; class Thermoleophilia; order Gaiellales; family Gaiellaceae; genus JBBQXH01. The sequence goes on from CAVQCG010000003.1 coordinate 714,991, forward strand.
CTTGAGTATGAACAGCCGGGCCACGGGCCGGAGCTACTGCAAAGCTGCGGCGATAAGGCGGTCATCCTTGGCGTGTTGAACTTGGGTACGAACGAGATAGAGTCTCCTGAAAGGATTGTATCGCGCGTGCGTGAGGCACTCGAAATCGTCCCCGCCGAGCGACTTCACCTGGCGCCTGACTGCGGCATGTGGTCTGCCGAGAGAAGTCGCGTTTCAGAAGATCCGAACAATGGTCATGGCCGCAGAAGTCATCCGGCAAGAACTTTCACTCTGACCAAAAGTCATAGATCGGGTTGCGTGGAATCACTGGAGCGTAGTAAGACCTTCCACCGGTCCACGGCTCAGACGTTGGTCAGGGGTGGAGTGCGGAACGTTGTCGGTGAGGTAACGGTTGGCTTGCCTTCGAAGACCTGGGCGATGGTTGTGCGATGGTCCAAATCCGCCGGAAAGGCCGGTTTCCGTGGTTGCGAAGCAAGAACTGAACACGTCCACGCGAGCGGCGAGTGCCTACGAACCACTTGAAAACGGCTCAACCAAGCCGTTCTATCGGAACGGAGCGGCGCAGGAGTCGAACCTACCCAGCGTGGGGTTGCCACGCCTCACCGGTTTTGAAGACCGGCTGGGCCACCGGGCCCGTGCCGCTCCGCGGCCAGCCTAGCTGCCGGGATCGTCCGTCGACCGGCGGCGGTCCGTCACCGTTTCTTCACAGGATCGGTACCCACCAGGCTGGGCGTCGCCGGCAGGATGGCGGAGCCCCCATCCATCCCCTCCGTGCCTGACCGCATCTCCACTTGCGGTGGGCCACTCCGGGAAGGCGACGGCCCCGCTCCCCCAAGCGGGGCCGTCTGTTCGAGGCGACGAGTTCGCCGGCGCTCCTCGTCACTCCTTCTTCACCGCATGGCAACCCACGGCTCCGGAGCGATTCGACACACTGCTCTTGCCGGCTCCGAGCGCGTAGGGACCGAGTCGGCGGCGGCCCCTGACATCGTCGGGGCCGTCGTGGTTTTGGACATCAGGGCGCGGCGTTACGGGCGCGCTTTCGCAACACGCGCGCGTCGCCTGCACGCCGGGTGAACCCGTCCGCGTCGAGCCGCTCGAGGAGAAGCTGCGCAGGCCTGCGGCTGACGCCCGCGAGGTCGCGGAAGCCGGCCAGCGTGATCGAGCCGTCGGCCTCGCACGCCTGCGCGACGATGCGGCGCGCCTCCTCGTAGGCGGCCGCCCCGATCACCGAGCCGTCGCCGAGGCGCACGAGGCGGCCTTCCCGTTCGAGGTATCCGGCCAGCTCGCGGTCGGCAGGTTTCAGCGGTGTCAGGCCCGCCGCAGCGAGCTCGGCCTCTAGCACGTCGGCATCGGCGGAGCGATCGCCGAGCGTTGCGCTCGTCCCGGGCGTGAAGGCGTTCGCGCCGCGCCGCTCGAGCGGCAGGAGCGGGAGGAGCGACGCCACCCAGGGTCGCTGAGGCAGGAGCTCGGCGACTGGGACGCCGGGATCGAGCGGGAATTGCTCGGCGCGCTCGGCGAGCTTCGACGCGACGCCCGCCCGCAGCTCTTCGAGCCGCCCGGGGGTGAGGTACCAGTCGCCGGCCCGGACGACAGCCCCGAGACCGAGGTCGAGGTCGGCTGGCGCGAGCAAGGCGCGGCCAGCCAGGTCGCTTCGGCGAAGCGGCTCGGGGGATGCATCGAGAACGCCTGTCACGATCGAGATCGGGTCGCCCCGCTCGAGCAGGGCCAGACGCTCGACGCTCGCCCGCCTCGGAGGTGCCGGATCCAGCACGAGCCCGCCGCCGATCGTCGTCCGGTCGCGCAGCACGACGCGGTCTCCACGCGCGGCCACCGCGGGTGAGGCCAGCCGCAGCTGCGCGTAGCGGTCGCCGACCCTGACGAGGCGCGCGTAGTGCTCAGCGGTTCCGTGGTGGACGTGAACGCTCATGCGCGCAGGTATCGGCTCGAGCTCCTCGAGAAGCACGTCGAGGCGGTAGCTCACCGGATACGCCCCCGGCTCGACGATTGCGTCTCCCCGTCCTACGCGCGCCCGCTCGATGCCGGGCAGGGCCACCGCGACGCGCCGGCCGGGCTCCGCGCGTCCGGTCGGCGGTCGTGCACCTGGACGCTGCGGACGCGAACCTCATCGCCGCCCGGTGCGATGACCAGCGTGTCGCCCTCTCCGATCGATCCCGACCAGAGCGTCCCGGTCGCCACGGTTCCGATCCCGCGAAGGCTGAAGGACCGGTCGACGAAGAGTCGTGTCGCAACGAGTGGTGCACGGTGCTGGACGCCGGACGCAACTTCGGTGAGCGCAGCCTTCAGCTCGTCGAGGCCTTCACCCGTCCGTGCACTCGTCGGGATGACCGGTGCACCCGGGACGAGCTCCATCCCCTCCTCGACCGCGAGGGCGACCGTTTCCTCGTCCACTGCGTCGATCTTCGTGATCGCGACGACGCCACGGTCGATCCCGAGGAGCTTGATGATCGCGAGATGCTCGTGAGTCTGCGGCCGGGCTCCCTCGGCGGCGTCGATGACCAGCAGGAACAGGTCGATGCCCGTGGCCCCCGCGACCATGTTCCGGACGAATCTCTCGTGGCCGGGGACGTCGATGATCGAGAGCTGCCTGCCGTCCGGGAGCTCGAGGGGTGCGTAGCCGAGGTCGATCGAGATGCCCCGCGCCTGCTCCTCGGGCAGCCGATCGGTGTCCTTCCCTGTGAGCGCGCGGACGAGCCACGTCTTCCCGTGATCGATGTGCCCCGCGGTCCCGAGAACGAGGGAGGAGGTCACACGCGTGCGCGGGCGGCGGTGACTGCCGCGGCCACCTCGGCGATCTCCCCGTCCGAGACGGTACGGCAGTCGAGCAGAAGCTTCCCGTCGCGGAGGATTCCAACGACCGGAGGCTCGCCCGTGCGGAGCTGCGAGCCCAGCTCTTCCTCGAGCGCGCACGCGAAGCTCTCGATCTCGGCGAGCGGAAGCGCGCCGCCGCCCACGCGCGAGACCGTCTGCTCGACGGAGCCGCCGGTGAGCCCGGCGAGCCTCTCCGCCCTGACCCTCACGGCGTCGGCCGTGTCGGCCAGCATGCGCAGCACCGGGATCTCCCGCCTCGCCCGCTCGGGGTTGCGGTACAGGCCAAGCGTCCCCTCGAGGGCCGCGAGAGTCAGCTTGTCGGCCCGGAGCGCCCGCTGGAGCGGGTGGACGCGAAGGCGTTCCACGAGATCGGCCTGGCCGACCACGATGCCCGCCTGCGGGCCGCCGAGCAGCTTGTCGCCCGAGAAGCAGACGATGTGCGCGCCCGCGGCGAGGCTCTCGCGTGCAGACGGCTCGTCCCCGAGGTGGCTGAGTACGCCCGAGCCGAGATCGTCCACCAGCGCCAGTCCACGGCGCTCGGCTAGGCCGGCCAGGTCGGCGAGCGGTGTCTGCTCGCTGAATCCGACGATGCGGAAGTTCGACTGGTGCACGCGCAGGAGCACGGCTGTGTCGTCCCCGATCGCGCGCTCGTAGTCCGCAAGGCGCGTTCGGTTGGTCGTGCCGACCTCGACGAGACGCGCGCCGGAGCGCGTGAGGACGTCGGGGATGCGGAATCCGTCGCCGATCTCGATCAGCTCGCCGCGCGAGACGATCACCTCGCGTCGCTCCGCGAGGCCGGCAAGAGCCAGCATCACGGCAGCGGCGTTGTTGTTGACGACCAGCGCCGCCTCTGCGCCGGTGAGGTCGCGAAGCAGCTCGGTCACGTGGCTCTGCCGCGAGCCACGCGTCCCCGACTCGAGCTCGAACTCGAGGTTCGAATACCCGCGGCCGACCTCGTCGACGCGGGCGAGCGCGGCCTCTGCCAGCGGTGCCCGGCCGAGGTTCGTGTGAACGATGACGCCCGTCGCGTTGATCACCCGGCGGAGGCGTGGGCTGAGGATCGCCGTGAGCTCCGCCTCGGTGAGATCGGCGAGATCGCCGGGGTCGCCACCCTGGAGGATTGTCGCGCGCGCTCGTTCGACGGCCGCGCGTGCGGCCGCGACGATGACCGGCCTGCCGTGGACGCCGGCGAGCGCCTGCAGCCGCTCGCGTCCCACCAACTCGTCGACGGAAGGGAGATCCCGGAGCGCGCTCCGCGTGCTCATGCCATAGATCTTAGGATGCCGTGATGGTGCAGGACACGCCCGACGGTCGGGATCCCGCATTGCTGGCGGACGCCGGGGTGTACACAGAGCTCCTCGAGAAGAACCGCAGGTACCTGTGGAACCCGTTCACGCAGATGAAGGGGTACCTGGACGCAGGGCCGGTCATCGTCGCGCGCGGGGAGGGCGTCAGGCTCGTCGACGTCGACGGCGTCGAGTACTACGACGGCAATTCGTCGATGTGGCTGAACGTCCACGGTCACGGCGTCCAGGAGCTGAACGAGGCGATCGTCGCCCAGCTCGACCGGATCGCGCACTCGACCCTGCTCGGCATGGCGAGCGTGCCGGCGATCGAGCTCGCCGAGCGGCTCGTCGGGATCGCTCCGCCCGGGCTCGGCAAGGTCTTCTTCTCGGATTCCGGGGCGACCGCCGTCGAGGTCGGTCTGAAGATGGCCTTCGCGTACTGGCGGCGCGTCGGCCGGCCGGCCAAGCGGCGATTCGTGAGCTTCACGAACGCCTACCACGGCGACACGATCGGGTGTATGGCCGTCGGCGGGATCGACCTCTTCCACACCGAGTTCGGACCGCTGCTGATGGACGTCGAGCGGGTCGGCTTTCCCAATCCGTACCGGTTCGAGGGGACCGCCGAGGAGTGCGCGGCCGCCTCGCTGGCCGAGCTGGAGGAGCTGTTCGTCCGCAAGGGGGGCGAGATCGCGTGCCTCGTCGTCGAGCCGCTCGTGCAGGGCGCCGGCGGCATGGTCGTGATGCCACCCGGGTTCCTGTCGAGGCTCGCTCGGCTCTGCCGGGAACACGAAGTCCTCCTGCTCGCCGACGAGGTCGCGACCGGTTTCGGCCGTACCGGGGAGATGTTCGCGTGCGAGCACGAAGACGTCGCTCCGGATCTGATGTCTGTCGGCAAGGGCCTGACGGGCGGGTATCTCCCCGTCGCGGCGACACTCACGTCGGACGCGATCTACGACGCCTTCTACGGGGACTTCGACGAGCTGCGGACGTTCTTCCACGGGCATTCGTTCACCGGAAACCAGCTCGGTTGTGCCGTGGCGCTCGCGAGCCTCGATCTCTTCGAGCGAAACGCCGTCGTCGAGAACGTCCGCCGCTCAGCCGGGGCAGCGCGCGGGCGGCTCGAGTCGATTCGCCGCCTGCGCCACGTCGGCGACGTACGCCAGTGCGGCCTCATGATCGGGATCGAGCTCGTGGCGAACCGTGAGACCGGCGAGCCCTTCCCGTGGACCGACGCGATGGGCGCGCGCGTTTGCGCACGGGCGAGAGAGCTCGGGCTCCTCACCCGTCCGCTCGGTGACGTCGTCACGTTCCTGCCGCCGCTCGTTTCCGACTCGGCTGACATCGAGGCCATGCTCTCGATCCTCGAGCGTGCGATCGCCGATGTGACCGAATCGTGAACGGCGTCTTCGTCACCGCGACCGACACCGCTGTCGGGAAGACCGTCATCACCGCAGGGCTCGCGCTTGCGCTCTCGGCAGAGGGCTTCGACATCGGGATCGCCAAGCCGGTTCAGAGCGGAAACCTCGCCGACGACCCGGAGGGCGACGCGATGCGGTTGAAGGCGCTCACCGGCATCAGCGAGTCTCCGGATGAGATCGTCGCATCGTCGTTCTCGGCATCGCTCGCACCGCTCGTCGCGGCGCGCCTCGAGGGCACCGAGATCCACGGCGACGTTCTCGTCGACCACGTTCGTGCGCTCGCCGCCCGCCACCAGGCGATTCTGGTCGAAGGTGCGGGAGGCCTTCTCGTCCCTCTGGCCGAAGGGTTCACCGTTGCCGACTTCGCCGTGGCACTCGGGCTCCCGTTACTCGTCGTCGCGCGACCGGGGCTCGGGACGGTCAACCATACGGCTCTCACGGTGCTCGTCGCGCGAAGCCTCGGTCTCCAGACGGTCGGTGTGGTCCTCAACGGAGCGGGCCCGGAAACCGACCCGAGCGTCTTCACGAACGCCGAGCTGGTCGAGTCGCTCGCCGACGTTCCGGTTCTCGGTGTGACACCCTTCCTCGATGGCGAGTTGGACAGCGAGCGGGTGAAGCGGATGATCGTCGACCATGTGAACCTCGAGCCGGTGCGTGCGCTCCTCGGTGAGGAAGCCGCATGAGCGGGCGCTGGGAGGCGGTGGCGGACAAAGCGCTGACGGGCGACCGGCTGACGCGGGCGGAAGCGCTCTCGGTCCTCTCCTGCGAGGACGACCAGGTCCTCGCGCTACTCGATGCGGCGTTTCGCGTTCGCCGGGCCACGTTCGGCAGGAAGGTGAAGCTCAACGTGCTCGTGAATGCCAAGAGTGGCATCTGTCCCGAGGACTGCGGGTATTGCTCGCAGTCGATCGTCTCGACTGCAGAGGTTCCGAAATATCAACTCCTGTCCCAGGACGTGCTCATCGAGGGTGCACGCGAGGCGTGGACCCGACGCGCTGGCACCTACTGCATCGTTGCGAGCGGCCGCCGGCCGTCGAAGCGGGAGCTCGCTGAGGTCACAGCGGCTGTCCGGCAGATCAAGGAAGAGTTGCCCGTGAAGGTCTGCGCGTGCCTCGGGCTGCTTTCCGACGACGAGGCGCTCGCGCTGCGAGAGGCCGGAGTCGATCGCTACAACCACAACCTCAACACGAGCGCCGACCACCATTCGCAGATCACGACGACGCACACGTACGAGGATCGTGTCGCGACGGTCGAGGCTGTGAAACGCGCCGGGATCTCTCCGTGTGCGGGCTTCATCGCGGGAATGGGCGAGCGGGACGAGCAGGTCGTCGACGTTGCCTTCGCGCTTCGCGAGATCGATGCCGACTCGATCCCCGTGAACTTCCTGCACGCGATCTCCGGCACGCCGCTCGAAGGTCGCCACGAGCTGAACCCGCGGCGCTGCCTGAAGATCCTCGCGCTGCTCCGCTTCGTGTGCCCGACCAAGGAGATCCGCGTGGCGGGCGGACGCGAGGTCAACCTTCGGTCGCTTCAGCCGCTCGCGCTCTACCCGGCCAACGCGATCTTCCTCGGCGACTACCTCACGACGTCAGGGCAGGACGCCGAGTCGGACTACCGCATGCTCGAGGATCTCGGCTTCGAGATCGAGGAGTGCGCGCTGTAAGGCCCGCCTAGGGCGGGCCGCACAGCGGACGGCGGAGCCGGCCGCGAAGTCCAGCCGGCGGAGCCGGCGTATCCCAAGGAGCGAAGCGACGCGCGTGTCGTCGCCACCGGCTCCGCCGGCAACGAGCCTTCGCGGCCTGTTCGGCGCGCTGCCGCGGGCTCTACGAGCAGAACCTTGCCGATCCACTCCTCGCCGCCCTCGTAGACCTCTTTCTTCCAGAGCGGCACCGTCTCCTTGAGCGTGTCGATCGCGTCCTTGCAGGCCGCTAGGGCGTCGGCTCGGTGCGGGGCGGAGACGGCGATCGCGACGCTCGCCTCCCCGATCTCGACCCGGCCGATGCGGTGGGCGATCGCGATCTCGCAAAGCTCGTACCGCTCCTTGAGGTCGATGCGCGATCCGTGTCATCTCCTGCTCCGCCATGCCCTCGTATGCCTCGTACTCGAGGTGCGTGACCGTCCGGCCCCGGGAGTGAACGCGCGTCGTGCCGACGAAGGTCGCGATCGCACCCGCCTCGTCGCGGGCAACGGCGGCCGTGACCGCGTCCAGGTCGATCGGATCCGGAGTCAGTCGGATGTCGCCACCGGACACCGGTGGTATCAGCGCCAGCTCGTCGCCGTCCGCAAGTGGATGGTCGCCGTCGACATACTCCTTGTTCAGGGCGTAGAGGACACCGGGCGGCTCGTCCTCGAGTTCCGGTACCGCAGCCCACACGTCCCGCACGCGACTCTCGTCGAGTAGATCCACCTCCCGTGCGGCAGTGCCAACCTGTTCTCGCAGGCCCGCGAAGAGCCTCAGCTGGATTCTCACCGGGCCAGCGTAGCTAGACTCGGCGCCCGTGCCTGCGATCGAGGTCGAGGGACTCGAGAAGACCTACGCGAAGGGTGTGAAGGCGCTCGACGGACTCAGCTTCCAGGTCGAGGAAGGCGAGGTCTTCGGCCTCCTCGGGCCGAACGGAGCTGGCAAGTCGACGACGGTCCGCATCCTCGTGACGCTCTCGACACCGGATGCGGGGCGTGCGGTCGTCTGCGGTCACGACGTGATGGATGCCCCCGACGAGGTTCGCCGGGCGATCGGGTACGTCGCCCAGAACTCGGGCGTCGACGTGCATGCGACCGGCCGCGAGAACCTCATGCTCCAGGGACGGGTTCAGGAGGTACCGGCCCCGGAGCTTCGCCGGCGCGTCGACGAGCTGATGGAGACGTTCGGCCTGGGCGAGTTCGCGGATCGCATCGTTCGTACGTACTCGGGCGGCATGAAGCGGCGACTCGACGTCGCGCTCGGGCTCGTGCACCGTCCCCGAGTGCTCTTCCTCGACGAGCCCACGACCGGCCTCGATCCCGAGGCCCGAGCGGCGATGTGGGACGAGCTCGAGCGGCTGGCCGGCCAGGAGAGGCTGACGATCCTCCTGACGACGCACTATCTCGAGGAGGCGGACCATCTGGCGCGACGGATCGCCATCGTCAGCCGCGGCAGGGTTGCGGTGGAGGGGACTCCGGACTCCCTCAAGCGCGGGCTCGTCGGCGACTCGATCACGCTCGAGATCGAGAACGGGCGCATGGACGAGGCCGCACGGATCGTCGCCGCACTCGGTGCGGTCGAGGAGGCGATTCCGGACGGGCGTCACCTGCGAGCCCGCGTCGAGAACGGGGGCTCCGCCGTTCCCGGGATTCTCTCGGCTCTCGAGGCGCAGGGCATTGCCGTCGCCTCGGTCACGGTGGCTCGGCCGTCTCTCGACGACGTCTACCTGCAGTTCACAGGCAGAGACTTCAGAGCGGAGGACGAGGAAGGCACGAGATCGTGAAGGCCTACCTCGGGGACACGTTCGCGATGCTCGTGCGGCACCAGCGGAACTTCCTGCGGCAGCCGATCTGGATCGTCTTCGCGCTCACGCAGCCGATGTTCTGGCTCCTGCTCTACAGCCAGCTCTTTCGGAGGATCGTCGATCTTCCTGGCTTCGACACGAACTCGTACGTCCAGTTTCTGACCCCGGGGATCGTCGTCATGACGGCGTTCTTCGGGGCGACCTGGTCGGGCATGTCGATGATCGACGATCTCGATCGCGGTGTGATCCAGCGGTTCCTGGCGACGCCGACCCGCCGGAGTGCCCTGATCGTGTCCCAGGTGCTGCACACCGGGATCGTCGCCGTCATCCAGACGATCATCATTCTCGGCACGGCCTGGTTGATGGGGGCTCGCGTCGACCGCGGGATCGTCGGCTGGCTCGTGATCATCGCCGTCGCGTCGCTCGTTGCTGCCGGATTCGGCGGGATCTCACACGGGCTCGCCCTGCTCGTGCGGCGCGAGGAGACCCTGATCGCGATGCTCAACTTCTTCGGGCTGCCCTTGACCTTCATCTCGGCCGTCCTCATCGCAGAGTCGCTGATGCCTGGCTGGATGCAGTGGGCGGCGCGCTTCAACCCGGTCAACTGGGGTGTCGTCGCGTCCCGGGAGATGTCGGGCCTGGACACGAACTGGTCGCGCGTTGCGCTCTACCTGGGATTGCTGCTCGCGTTCGTCGCCGCGGCAAGCGCGCTCGCGACGCGCGCCTTCGGCGTCTACCGCCGGACGCTATGACGGCGCATCGCCGTTCGCGACGACGAGACAGATGACCTGACCGGTCTTCACCGACTCGCCGGGAGCGATCGAGAGCGCTCCGACGACGCCCGGTCGGTGCGCGGCGATCTCGTTCTCCATCTTCATCGCCTCGACGATGCAGATGACCTGGCCCGCCGTGACCTCGTCACCCTCCGCGACCTCGACAGCGAGCACGGTTCCCTGCATCGGGCTGACGACCGCCTCGCTGCCCGCGCCGCCGGCACCGACCGAGTCGCGTTCCCGACGCCTGCGGGCGATCTGGGCGTGCGGAGGCTCAGGTGTCAGGAGCTTGACCTCGAAGCGCCGTCCATCGACCTCTGCGAGCAGGACGTGCTCGTCGAGCCGGTCGTCGGCTTTCGAGGGCGTCGGGGTGCGGCTGGGGGTGAGCTCGGCTGCTCGTGCAGCGATGACCTCGCTCTCCGTGATCCCGTGGCACGTCTTGCCTTCGACGAAGCAGGGGTGTGAGAGCAGTGCCTTGTGGAATCCGAGGAGCGACGCGACCCCTTCGATGACGAACTCGTCGAGTGCCCGGAGCATCCTCTGCCGGGCGCTTTCCCGATCGGTGTCCCAGACGATCAGCTTGGCGATCATCGGGTCGTAGAGCCCCTGGATCTCGGACCCCTCCCTGACACCGGAGTCGATGCGAACTCCCGGGCCGGCCGGCTCGATGTACCGACTGATCGTGCCAGGGGTGGGGAGGAAGCCGTTCGAGGGATCCTCCGCGTTGATCCGGCACTCGATCGCATGGCCGGAGACGCGGACGTCATCCTGGCCGAACGAGATCGGCTCTCCTGCCGCGATCCGGATCTGCTCGCGAACGAGGTCGATCCCCGTCACCATCTCGGTCACGGTGTGCTCGACCTGGATGCGGGTGTTCATCTCGAGGAAGTAGTAGTTGCCGGAGCTATCGAGCAGCCCCTCGATCGTCCCCGCCGATCGGTACCCGACCGCCCTCGCCGCGTCGACGGCGATCCGGCCGAGGCGAGCGCGCAACTCCGGGGTCACCGCAGGCGAGGGGCTCTCCTCGATCAGTTTCTGGTGGCGGCGCTGAATCGTGCAGTCGCGCTCGCCGAGGTGGACGACCGCGCCGTGCGCGTCCGCGAGAACCTGGATCTCGACGTGCCGGGGATCCTCGATGTACTTCTCGACGTAGACGGTCGAATCCGAGAAGTACGCCTCACCCTCCCTGCGTGCGGACTGATAGGCGCGCTCGGCATCGCCGGCCGCTTCGACGACCTTCAGGCCCTTCCCGCCTCCGCCCGCGGCCGCCTTGATCGCGATCGGCCACCCGTACTCGTCTCCGAGCCGGACGACGTCTTCCCAGGATTCGACGGCCTCCGTCGTCCCCGGGACGATCGGAACGCCGGCCTCGTTCATCAACCGGCGTGACGCGACCTTCGAGCCCATCGCCTCGATGGCCTCCGGGGGAGGGCCGATCCAGACGAGGCCTGCCTGCGTGCAGGCTCGAGCGAAACCGGCGTTCTCCGCGAGGAAGCCATAGCCGGGGTGAACGGCTTCCGCGTCCGCGCGAATTGCCGTCTCGATGATCCGCTCCTGCACGAGATAGCTCTCCGCGGCGGGCCCGGGGCCGATCAGGAAAGCTTCGCCGGCAGCGCTGACGTGCAGCGCGTTCCGGTCTGCCTCGGAGTACACGGCGACGGTCGCCACACCGAGTTCGCGCAATGCGCGGAACACCCGGATCGCGATCTCGCCGCGGTTTGCTACGAGAACTTTCCTGAAGGGAGGCACGACCGGGCGTATTCTGCGTGTTATGACTCCCGCCGACCAGTTGACCGTCGCGCGCGCAGTCGCGGTGCCGATCGTCGTTCTGCTGTTCGTCGTCGATTTTCCCAACCACTTCTACTGGGCGACGGCAGTCTTCGCGGTGGCCATGCTGACCGATCAGGTCGACGGCTGGCTTGCGCGCCGCTCAGGCCAGAGCACGAACCTCGGGCGCATTCTCGACCCGATGGCCGACAAGATCCTCGTGATCGCCGCGATGATCGTCCTGATCCCGCCGTTCAAGGGTTGGATGGTTGCCCTGATCGTCGCCCGCGAGTTTCTCGTCTCGGGCCTTCGGCTCGCCGCGATCGAGCGTGGCGTCGTCATCGGCGCGCGCGACCTGAGCAAGTTGAAGACCTGGGTGCAGGCCCTTGCCGTCGGTTGCGGGGGCCTGGCTGCGGCAGGCGCATTCTCCGACGAGGCTGCGTGGTGGGCGCTTCTCGTTGCGCTCGTCTTCACCCTCGTCTCCGGGCTCGAGTACGCGTGGCAGGCTCCGAACCTTCTCCGTGGACGCCAGCCTGCGTAGCTTCCAGGAGTCCGACCGAGACGCCGCGCTTGCCCTCTCGAAGCACGCTCTCGCGCGGACCGAGGAGCAGGTCGGGAAGCCGCTCTGGGCGACGCGGAAGGAGCTCGACGACGACCTTGCCTCCTGGCGTCATCCGCCGTCCGAGGTGCTGCGGGTCGTCGAGGAGGATGGGGAGCTGGTGGCATTCGGTGGCGTGCAGCTCGACGGGGAGGCGACGATCCTCGGGCCGCTCGTCGCGCCTCAGGCGCGCGGCCGCAAGATCGGCGGCATGCTGCTCGACGCCTCGATCGAGATTGCTCGCTCGAGTGGCGCAGACTGGATCGGAGCTGCCGTCGGCGCCGGCAACGTCGGAGGGCAACTCCTGCTCGAGCGGCGCGGGTTCCGGCGCCGAGGGAGCGGGTTCGACTCCGTCTACCGGCTTCTGCCTGCCGACCACCGACCTGCGGGCGCCGCTCCACCGGGCGTCGAGGTTCGCCCGGGGCTGCCGTCTGACCTGCCTGCCGTCTGGGAGCTGTACCGCGAAGCCTTCCCGATCGGGCGCCGTGCTGAAGGGGTCTGGGAACGCTGGCTCGAGGTGGGCGAGGTGTACGTGGCTGAGCGGGGTGGGTCGGTTGTCGCGTTCGTGCACGTCGAGCCGGGCGCGCGCTGGATCACGCACGTCGGTGTCGCCGAGGACGCTCGCGGCCTCGGGGTGGGGGGCTACCTTTTCAGCCGCGCCCTCGACGGCTACTGGCGAGAGCACCCGGACCAGGAGCTTCGGCTGACCGTGATTCCCTACAACACGCCGGCGATTCGCCTGTACCGTCGCCTCGGCTTCGCGCCCTGGCTGGTTCTCGAGGTTTTCGAGCTGCAAAGCCCGCCGTAGGCGGGCTGCGCAGCGGCCGCGCCGGAGGCGCCAGGCCGCGAAGTCCATCGCCGGCGGAGCCCGCGATACCTGCAAGGAGCGAAGCGACGCGCAGCGGCCGCGCCCGGAGGGCGTCAGGCCGCGAAGGTCATCGGGGCGGAAGCCCGCGATACCTGGAGAGCCCGCCATGGGCGGCGCGTGCCGGCAGGGCGCCGACGCTGGCGCGTGTATCGAGCGCTCCGCCTGCCTACGGGCCGTGCGGATCTTCCTCGGTTACTTCGACGAGCCCCTGACGCCACCATTCGCCGCGATCGCGCTTGGCGTCCTTGGCCAGCTCGGCGAGCGCGAGCTCGATGGCGGCACGCTCGTCCGCCGACGGCTCAGGGGTGATGTCGATCCGCACGAGGGGTGAAGCCTAAAGGCATTCGGGGCTCCTGACGATACGGACCGGGCAATGCGCCGAGTCATCCTCGTCTGCGTCTGCCTGGCCGCTCTCGTGCTCGCTCCGGCCGCGGGCGCGAAGGCCGCCAAGGCGTCCTGGGCCCAGGCCGACATCGCCTCCGTCCGCGCGTCGGGGCTGATGGGCCCCGCCGACGGTGACTTCCGCCCGAACGATCCGCTGACCAAGGGCGAGCTCGCCGAGATCCTCGTCGCGCTCGGAAAGAGCGCTGCCGCGCCGACCGACCCCACGGCCCCGGTGACCCTCCAGTCCCTCGATGCGGCGCTCGTCAAGGCGGTCGGTCTTTCCGCAGCTGCGAAGGCAGTTCGCACCACGCTCGTCGAGGCTGGGCTCGCGCCTCCCACGCGGGCCGGAAACGAAGTCGTTGCTCGGTTGCTCGGCCTCAGGCTCAACCATCCGCAGGAGCAAGACGCACTGGAGATCCTCCCGACCGAGCCGATCACGCGCGCCGAGACCGCCTACTCGGTCGCCCGCCTCGCCGAGGCTCGAGAAGCCGGAACCGTCGCTGATGTGCGTTCGACGGCGATGTCGTTCTCCTTGCCCGAGTTGACGGACTGGCAGCGAACCGTGCTCTCGCGAGCCGTGCGCTTCGTCGGATACCCGTATATCTGGGGCGGCACGTCCGAGAAGGCGCAGTCACCGTTCGGCAAGCGGGTCTCCGGCGGCTTCGACTGCTCGGGCTTCGTGTGGCGGGTCTACAAGGTCGAGCCCTTCGAGGGCGCGCCGGGCCTCGCGGAGGTGCTCCAGGGCCGCACGACCTACGAGATGAGCGGCGAGATCAAGAAGAAGGACAGGATTCCCTTCGGTCAGCTGCAACCGGCGGACGTCGTCTTCTTCGGCTCGAACGGGCCCTCGTCCAAGCCGGGCCAGGTTGGCCACATGGGGCTCAATCTCGGGAACGGCTGGTTCATGCAGTCGTCGAGCCGGGGGACCACCATCGCGCAGCTGTCGGGCTGGTACTCGGACACCTTCGCCTGGGCACGCCGTCCGCTCGCCGAAGCCGGGCTCGAGTAGCCGGGCTCGCGGGGGATTCCCCCCTCCGGGCGATGCAGCCCTGTCCGGACTGGACAGATACTCCTAAGTGCGCGTGAACCTCCCTCGCCTTCCCATGGCGGCTCCTGCGGCCGCTGCCGGGATCGCCGTGGCGGGTGTCGCGGTATGGGGGTTGATCACCTCCCACCCCGGCCCTCTCGTCGCCCTGGCGATCGCCGGCCCGATCGTCTCGGTCGCCCTGTACCGTCGGGCCTCCCGAGCCAGTCTCGAGGCCAGTCGTCTGGCGGTCACGGATCGCCTCACCGGGCTCGGCAACGATCGCGGGTTCTTCGATCAGCTCGAGCGCGACCTGGAACGGGCGCTTCTCGCAGGCGACAGCCTGACCCTGTGCGTCATCGACGTGGATGACTTCAAGCTGGTCAACGACCGCTTCGGCCATCAGATGGGAGACGACGTCCTCGTCGAGGTAGCGTCGTGCCTTGCTCACGGGAGCCGGGCATTCCGACTGGGGGGTGACGAGTTCGCCTTGATCCTCCCCGGCTACGGTGAGGCCGAGGGCCGCGCGATCGTCGAGGACGTGCTCCAGAGGATCGCTTCGGCGAACCACCCGCACGGCGAGTTGGTCACCGCGTCGGCCGGCATCGTCACGTATCCGACGCAGGGTGTCGAACGGACTGAGCTCCTCCGGCTTGCGGACAGCGCGCTCTATCGCGCGAAGGGAGAAGGCAAGAATTGCGTCCGGACGCGTCGCCCTGAGGGTTGGCCGCTCGGCGTGCCGCTGATGCGGACCGGCCGCGAGGTGCGCGCGGGTCTACGCCGGTCGGCTCTGGCGCTCGCGCGGGCCGTCGCCGAGCGCGCGTCGGAGCCCGACCACTCCGGCGCCACCGTCGCGGACTTCGCGGCTCGAACTGCGCGGCGCCTCGGCCTGGATCCGGAGGAAGCGGAGCTGGTGCGGGTGGCGGGCGGACTCAACGACATCGGCAAGCTCGCGCTTCCCGACGAGCTCCTCGCGAAGGCCGCGCCACTCAGCGAAGCCGAGCGTCGGACAGTCGAGCGCCACCCTCAGATCGGGTACCGGATCCTCAGCTCGCTGGGAGTGGATCCGGTTGCGACCTGGGTGCTCCACCATCACGAGCGCTGGGACGGCTGTGGGTATCCGTCCCGTCTGGCCGGCGAGGAGATCCCGCTCGGCTCTCGTATCCTCTTCGTCGCGGATGCGTACGAGGCCATGACGACGGACCAGTCCTGGCGTCCGCGGATGACCTCGAGGGCAGCGCTTGCCGAGCTCGAGCGGTGTGCCGGCACGCAGTTCGATCCATACGTGGTCGCCGCGTTCGCCGAGGAAGTTCGCTCGGCGGGGTCGCTTCGCCTGGTCGTCTAGCCCTCCCCTACAGCGGAATGTTCCCGTGCTTGCGAGACGGGCGGCGTTCGCGCTTCTGGAGCGCGGTCTCGAGCGCGCTGATCAGGACAGGACGGGATCGCCGCGGCTCGATCACGTCGTCGATGTAGCCGCGTTCTGCGGCCGTGAACGGGTTCGCGAACTGATCCTTGTAGTCCTGTATCAGCTCGGCCCGGCGTGCCTCCGGGTCATCGGCCTGCTCGAGCTCTTTGCGAAAGATGATGTTGACGGCACCCTCCGGTCCCATCACCGCGACCTCTGCCGTGGGCCAGGCGAAGTTGAAGTCGGCGCGGATGTGCTTCGAGCTCATGACGTCGTATGCGCCACCGTAGGCCTTGCGGGTGATCAGCGCGATCTTCGGCACGGTGGCCTCGCAGTAGGCGTACAGGAGCTTCGCTCCGTGCCGGATGATTCCACCCCATTCCTGCTCGGTGCCCGGGAGGAAGCCCGGCACGTCGACGAGGGTCAGAAGCGGGATGTTGAACGCGTCGCAGGTACGAACGAAGCGCGCGCCCTTCACCGATGAGTTGATGTCGAGAGTGCCCGCGAGCGCCTTGGGATTGTTCGCGACGACCCCGATCGGGATGACCGCCGAGCCGGGCAAGGCCACAGACGATGTTCTCGGCCCAGAGCGGCTGCACCTCGAGGAAGTCACCGTCGTCGACGATCCGAACGACGACGTCGCGGATGTCGTACGGCTTGTTCGGGTTGTCCGGAACGATCGAGTCGAGCGTCTCGTCCTCCCGCTCGACCGGATCGGAGGGCGCGGCGTACGGAGGCGGATCGACGTTGTTCTGGGGCAGGAACGAGAGGAGATAGCGCGTGTCCTCGAGCGCGGTCTCCTCACTCGCCGCGGTGAAGTGGGCAACACCGGACTTCGACGCGTGGGTCGACGCGCCGCCCAGCTCTTCGAAGCGTGACCTCCTCGCCCGTCACGGTCTTCACGACCTCGGGGCCCGTGATGAACATGTAGGACGTCTCTTCGGTCATCACGACGAAATCCGTCATCGCGGGCGAATAGACGGCACCGCCCGCGCACGGGCCCATGATCACGCTGATCTGCGGGATGACGCCCGATGCCTGGACGTTGCGCCAGAAGATCTCCGCGTAGCCGCCGAGCGACACGACCCCTTCCTGGATCCGCGCGCCGCCCGAGTCGTTGATGCCGATCAGCGGACAGCCGAACTTGACCGCCAGATCCATCACCTTGCAGATCTTCTCGGCGAACGCCTCGGACAGCGTGCCGCCGAAGACGGTGAAGTCCTGCGAGAAGACGAACACCTTGCGACCGAGGATGGTGCCGTAGCCGGTGACCACGCGCGTCGCCCCACGGCCGACGCTCCATCATCCCGAAGTGCGGGGTGCGGTGCCGAACGTAGCGGTCGAGCTCGACGAAGCTGCCCGGATCGAGGAGATGCTCGAGGCGCTCACGAGCGAGCAGCTTGCCGCGCTCTCGCTGCCGGGCGATCGCGCGCTCGTCACCCTGGTGGGCCGCGTCGTCGCGAAGCTGCGCGAGCCTGGCCAGCTTCGCGGCCGTGGTCTCTGCAGGCCGATCGTCGGTCGCCGCCATGGGCGGGAGCCTATCCGCTGCTACGGCGAGTCGAAGGTGCCGAACTCCGAGCGCAGCGCGTCGCAGATCTCCCCCACGGTGCAGGACGCTGCGAGCGCGTCACGCATGGGGAAGAGCAGATTGCCGTCGCCCCGAGCAACCTCGCGCATCCGGTCGAGCATCCGGACGGCAACCTCCTGATTCCGGTCGGCCCGAACGCGGCGAGTTCGCTCGATCTGGCGAATCTCGAGTTGGGGATCGGTGCGATGAATCTCGATCGTCGGTCTCATCGCCGTCGTCCGTGAACTCGTTGACTCCGACGATGACCCGCTCGCCCGCCTCGACCCGGCGTGCGTCGGCGAACGCCGAGTCTTCGATCTCCGCCTGCACGAACCCTCCTCGATGGCAGCGACGGCGCCGCCGAGCTCGTCGATCCGGTCGATCAGCTCCTGGGCGCGCTCCTCGAGCTCGCGTGTCAGGCTCTCGACGTAGTAGGCGCCGCCGAGCGGGTCGACGGTGTCCGTCGTTCCCGCCTCGTTGGCGAGGATCTGCTGCGTCCGGAGCGCGATCTGCGCCGACGTGCTCGGTCGGGATCGCCAGTGCCTCGTCGAAGCCGTTCGTGTGGATCGACTGCGCGCCGCCGCACACCGCGGAGAGCGCCTGCACCGCAACGCGCACGATGTTGTTCTCGGGCTGCTGCGCGGTCAGGGTCGAGCCGCCCGTCTGGGCGTGGAAGCGAAGCGCCTGCGCCCTCGGGTTCGTCGCGCCGAAGCGGTCGCGCATGATCCTGGCCCACAGCGTCCGCGCCGCCCTGAACTTCGCGACCTCCTGGAAGAAGTCGTTGTGCGCGTTGAAGAAGAACGACAGCCGCTCGCCGAAATCGTCGACCGACAGCCCCGCCGCGATTGCCGCCTCGCAGTACGCGATGCCGTTTGCGAGGGTGAACGCCAGCTCCTGGACGGCAGTCGATGCCGGCCTCGCGTATGTGGTAGCCGGAGATCGAGATCGTGTTCCACTTCGGCAGCCGTTCGCGGCAGTAGGCGAACAGATCGGTCGTGATCCGCATCGACGGCCGCGGCGGGAAGATGTAGTTCCCGCGCGCGACGTACTCCTTGAGGATGTCGTTCTGGACGGTTCCCCGGAGCGCTGACGCCGGGAGACGCCCTGCCCCTCCGCCACCAGCTCGTAGAGGAGCAGCAGGATCGACGCCGGCGCGTTGATCGTCATCGACGTCGACACGTCGTCGAGAGGAATGCCCTCGAAGACGCGTTCCATGTCGGCGATCGAGTCGATCGCGACTCCCGACCTCCCGACCTCGCCGGCGGCACCGCGGATGGTCCGAGTCGTAGCCCGAGCTGGGTCGGCAGATCGAACGCGACGGACAGTCCCGTCTGCCCTGCGTGCGAGCAGGTACCGGAATCGCTCGTTCGTCTCTTCCGCCGAGCCGAACCCGGCGTACTGGCGGATCGTCCACGGTCGACCGCGGTACATCGTGGGGTATGGCCCACGGGTGAACGGATAGGTACCCGGAGGCTCGAGCTCGAGCCCGTCTACGTCGGCGGCCGTGTAGAGCGGCTTCACGTCGATGCCGCTCCGGGCCGGCGGTCGCTCGGGCTCGACGGCCATCAGTCGATCACGAACGTCAGCTTCAGGTGAACGTGGTAGTTCGTGATGCTGCCGTTCTCGACGCGGGCCTCGATGCCGTCGACCCACACGTGCTCGATGTTCCTCAGGCTCTCGCTCGCCTTGTCGACACCCGCCTTGACCGCGTCCTCGATGTTCGGGCCCGTCGCGGTCAGCTCGACGATCTTCGCAACCGACATGTGTGCCTCCCTGTTGAGGTTTCCCGGTGGGTCGAAGGATAGACCCGGGTAGACTCCGGCCCGGCGTGGATCTCTACGAGTACCAGGGCAAGCAGCTCTTCGCCGAGTACGGCATCCCCGTCTCCGACGGCCGGGCCGCCGATGACCCCCGAGGAGGCGCGGCGGCCGCAGAGGAGCTCGGCGGTCAGGTTGTCGTCAAGGCGCAGGTGCTCGCGGGCGGGCGCGGCAAGGCTGGTGGCATCAAGCTGGCCGACAAATCCGAGGAGGCCGAGGGCCGGGCCCGCGACATCCTCGGGACTCGATATCCGCGGGCATGTCGTCCAGCGCCTGTGGATCGAGAAGGCGTCCGACATCGCGAAGGAGTACTACCTCTCGCTCACGTTCGACCGGGGCGAGAAGAAGCCGCTCTTCATGCTGACGACCGAGGGCGGCGTCGACATCGAGGAGGTCGCTGCAGCGCTCGCCCGAGACGCTCGCGCGGCTTCACGTCGATCCGCTGGTGGGCTTCCAGCCGTTCCACGCCCGTTGGCTGTGCTTCACGGCGAGGCGTCACCGACCCGAGCGAGCAGAAGCAGGTGGCGGCGATCATCGGATAGCTCTACGAGGCGTTCGTCTCGAGCAGAGGCGATGCTGTGTGAGATCAACCCGCTGATCGTGACGCCGACCGGCGAGGTGCGTGCGCTCGACGCGAAGGTGACGATCGACGACAACGCGCTCTACCGCCACCCCGAAGCTCGCCGAGCTCCGCGACCCCGGAGCCGTCGCCCCGCAGGAGCGGCTCGCGCAGGAGAGAGGGCTCGCGTACGTCAAGCTCGACGGCGACATCGGCATCCTCGGCAACGGTGCGGGGCTGGTGATGTCGACCCTCGACGTCGTCGCGCAGGCCGGCGGCAAGCCCGCAAACTTCTGTGACATCGGAGGCGGTGCCGAAGGCCGATGACGTCGTCGCCGCGCTGGAGGTGATCACGGCCGACCCCGTCAAGGCGATCCTCTTCAATATCTTCGGTGGAATCACCCGTGGCGGGGAGGTCGCCCAGGGCCTCCTCGAGGCGCTCGAGCGCATGGACATCGACGTGCCGATCGTCGTCCGGATCGACGGCACCGAGGCGGAGGAGGGCGACGGCTCCTCGCCGACGCGGCGCCGTGCGAACGTCGCACGTCGGAGCGACCATGCTGGCCGCGGCACGCGTGTCGTCGAGTCGCGCGGCGCTAGCCGATGGCGATCATCGTCGACCAGCGGCACGCGGCTCGTCGTCCAGGGGATCACCGGGCGCGAGGGCACTTCCACGCGCTTGCGAAAACGCCTACGGAACCAACGTCGTCGCCGGCGTCACGCCCGGAAGAGGCGGCGACGCCGTCGACGGCATTCCCGTGTTCGACGCGGTGCGCGATGCGGTCGGACGAGACCGAGGCGAACACCGCGATGGTGTTCGTGCCGGCCCGGTTCGCCGCCGACGCCATCTACGAGGCGGTGGACGCGGGCATCGAGACGTGATCGCGATCACGGAGGGCATCCCGGCCCACGACATGCTGCGCGTCTACAACTACGCGCGACCGCGGGGCGTGACGCTGGTCGGCCCGAACTGCCCGGGCGTCCTCTCGCCGGGAAGGCGAACGTCGGGATCATCCCGGCCGAGATCTTCTCGGCCGGCCCGTCGGGCTCGTGAGCCGTTCCGGGACGCTCACGTATCAGATCGGGAACGAGCTGACACAGCTCGGTATCGGGCAGTCGTCTATCGTCGGAATCGGGGGGGACCCGGTCGTCGGATCGTCGTTCATCGACGTCCTCGAGAAGTTCGAGGCCGATCCCGAGACCGAGTTCGTGATCATGGTCGGCGAGATCGGCGGCACCGAGGAGGAGAAGGCCGCCGCCTATATCGCGGAGTGCATGACGAAGCCGGTCGTCGGCTACATCGCCGGCTTCACGGCGCCTCCCGGCAAGACGATGGGCCACGCCGGCGCGATCATCTCCGGCTCCTCGGGAACGGCTGCTGCGAAGAAGGAGGCGCTCGAGGCGAACGGCGTCCGCGTCGGCACGAGCCCGACCGAGGCAGCCCAACTCCTGGCCGAGATCGTCGGCGCTCAAGCGTAACGCGCATCGACATACACATGCTACAGTATGAGCGTGTAACGCGCCGTCTGCAAATCCTGATCGACGAGGAGCGGTACGCGCGCCTCGAGCGTGAGGCACGCCGGTCGCACAGGTCTGTCGCGGCCGCGATTCGAGAGGCGATCGACCGGACCTACCCGCCGGATCTCGAGGCGAAGGAGCGGCACTGGATCGATTATCTCTCGGCGGCGCCAATGGAAGTCCCGGAGACGGTCGAAAAGCTCAAGCGGCAGATCGAGGAAGCCACAGCCGCGGGCTGTGATCGTCGATGACACGACCATCCTGGGTATGCGGTCGGCCGCAAGCACCCTCTCCGTGAGCCGAGCTACCCGCTGCTCGCAGTTGCAAGGGCTGGCCGGGTAGCATCACGACCACGCCTGAGGCTATCTCCAAATAATTCGTGACGTCCGCTCGCGGTGC